>NZ_CP011454.1:1200000-2400000 GCF_000695095.2 Gemmatimonas phototrophica
GATATGCCACACCGTACGCCCCCACCAGCGGGACGAGGAGCAGCGCCACCATCCAGCTGGAGTGCATGGCCGTCTCAGCGAGTCGGGCGCGATACAACGCCCCACTGCCCACGGGGGCCGCGGCCAGCTGGTCCAGGTCGCGGGCCAGGAAAAAATTGGAAAGGGCCGCGATGGTGTTCGACAGCAACAGAATGGAACCGAACGACAGCAGAATCATGGCCAGCAGCTTGGACGCCAGCAGCGCGCCAATGTCTTCGGCGCCACGGAAATAGCGCAGCAAGCGAAGCGCCAGCCCAAAGGCCACGCTCCAGAATCCCAACGCCACCAGACTCACCACGACGATCCGGCGCAGGTCGCCCTGTTTGTGCCGCCGGGTGCGGTTGCGTGCCATTTGCCACTTGGGACGCAGCAGTGACCAGGCGCCGGTCTCCGGCGCCTCCACCGTGCCATGTCCAAGTCCGCTGTTCGACGCCATTTCAGGCATCGAGGACCTCGATCAGCTCGCGGGCCACCCGGTCGCCCGTCAGGCGCAGGAAGATGTCTTCGAGTGCATCGTCAGCGCCGGTGGAGGCGCGCAGGTCGTCCATCGTGCCGCAGGCCACCAGCTCGCCTTTCTGCATGATGCCAATGCGATCGCACATCCCTTCGGCAATTTCGAGCGTGTGCGTGGACATCATGACGGTATGCCCGCGTCGCGTGTATTCGCGAAACAGATCCTTGAGAATCTTGGAGGATTTGGGGTCCAGTCCCACCATGGGTTCGTCCACGACAATCACCGCCGGCCGATGCACGAAGGCGCTGGCGATGATGAGTTTCTGCCGCATGCCGTGGCTGTAGCTCTCCACCAGCTCGTCTCGCCACGGTTCCAGATCGAAGAGAGCCAGCAACTCATGGCCACGGCGGTCCACGTCCGGACCGGCTTCGCCGTAGAGTCCCGCGCTGAAGCGCAGAAACTCGATCCCCGTGAGCTTTTCGTAAATGAACGGTCGGTCCGGAATGAACCCCAGCGCCCGTTTGGCCCTTAGCGGCTCGGCCACCATATCATGACCGGCGATACGAATGCGCCCAGCCGTGGGCTGCAGAATCCCGGCAATCATGCGCATGGTGGTGGTCTTGCCTGCCCCATTGGGGCCAAGGAAGCCGAACAGCTCGCCGGCCGGCACCACCAGGTCGAGGGAGCGTACGGCCGTGAAATCGCCGAAACGCTTGGAGAGCGAAGTGATCTCGATCATATCCCACGGACGACCGACCCCCTGGGGTTGTTTCCGCCCGCCGCTTTCCGCACCTTCCCAGACTATGCCTGAACCGACGAATCCGTCCGGCGTGCCCTCTTCCGACGCCCTCGTGGTGCGCGGCGCGCGCGAGCACAATCTGCGGAACATCAGCGTCACGATTCCGCGCGACAAACTCACGGTGGTCACCGGTCTGTCCGGATCCGGAAAATCGTCGCTCGCCTTTGATACGATTTATGCTGAAGGGCAGCGGCGCTATGTGGAGTCGCTGTCGGCCTACGCCCGACAGTTCCTCGGGCTCATGGAAAAGCCTGATGTCGATGCCATCGAAGGGCTGTCGCCGGCCATTTCCATTGAGCAGAAATCGGCAGGGCATAACCCGCGATCCACCGTGGGAACCGTCACGGAGATTTACGACTACCTCCGTCTGTTGTACGCGCGCACGGGGACGCCGCATTGTCCCAACTGTGGCCGTGCGGTGCAGCGACAGAGTCCCACGCAGATCGCGGAACAGGTGCTGGCCTGGCCCGAGGGGACCCGGCTCGAAATTCGTGCGCCGCTGGTACAGGAGCGAAAGGGGGAGTTTCGCGAGCTGTTTGAAGGGGCACGCAAGCAGGGCTTCGTGCGCGCGGTGGTCGATGGCGAAATGATCGAGCTGGCGAATCCGCCGAAACTCAATCGTCGCGTCAATCACTCCATCTCCGTGGTGGTCGATCGCCTCGTGGTTCGGCACGAAGACCGTGGGCGCATTACCGATTCCGTGGAGACGGCCTTGCGTCTCGCCGAGGGCTTGGCCGAAGTGGTGCGGTACGATGGGGCCGAGCCCACCACGGAGATGTTCTCCGAACGGTACGGCTGCCCCAACTGCGGCATTTCCATGCCGGAGCTTGAGCCGCGTCACTTTTCCTTCAATTCGCCCTTCGGGGCGTGCGAAATGTGCAGTGGTCTCGGGACCACTCGCAGCGTCAGCGAAGAACTCATCCTTGGCGATCCCAGTATCTCCATTCTTGAGGGCGTCGTGCTGCCGTGGGGTGAGCCCGACGGCTACCTGCGCAAGGTCATCCTCCCCGGGCTCGGCAAGCTGCTCGGTTTTGATTTGAACGCCCCGTGGGGCAAGATCCCGGCAGCGGTGCGTCAGCAGCTGTTGTATGGCATGGGCGACACACCGCCGCGTGCCCGCAAGGCGGTCAAGAAGGCGGTGAAGGGGGCCGCTGCGAAAACGGCCGCCAAGACGGCCGCGAAGGCCCCGGAGACATCGTGGGAAGGCATTGTGACCCACGTGCAGCGCCGCTACGACGAGAGCAGTTCCGACGGCGTGCGCCTGGAACTCGACGCGTACATGGTGGCCGCCCCGTGCCCCGCCTGCGGTGGTCGCCGGTTACGGCCGGAATCGCTCGCGGTCACGCTGCACGGCATGAATATCGGCGATGTGGTGGGGCTGAGCGTGGCCGATTCGCTGGCGTTTTTCGAAACCGTACCGGTGCGCAGTCCAGGACACCCGGGGCTCGATGCCGGCATTGCCGGCCCGATTCTCAAGGAAGTTCGTGAACGGTTGCGCTTTCTGGTCGATGTTGGTCTCGACTACCTCACGCTCAATCGCAGTGCCGAATCGCTCTCGGGTGGCGAAGCGCAGCGCATCAGACTGGCCACGCAAATCGGCTCGCGTCTGGTTGGAGTGTTGTACATCCTCGACGAGCCCAGCATTGGCCTGCATCAGCGCGACAACGGCCGCCTGCTCAATACGCTCAAACAACTGCGGGACCTTGGGAACACGGTCATTGTGGTGGAGCATGACGAAGAAACCATCCGCGACGCGGACTACCTCATCGATCTTGGCCCCGGCGCCGGAAAGCACGGGGGCGACGTCATTGCGGCGGGGTCGGTGGAGGATGTCATGAACACCCCAGCCTCAATTACCGGGGCGTACCTGCGTGGCACCCGCTCCATTGAAGTCCCGGTGCAGCGGCGAACGCCTGACCGGGCCCGAACCCTTACGGTGCACGGGGCGCGTGAGCACAACCTGAAGGACGTGACCGCAGAATTCCCTCTCGGGCTGTTTGTGGCGGTCACCGGTGTCTCCGGATCGGGGAAGTCCACCCTGGTTACCGACATCCTGCAGAAATCGCTCTCCCGGCATTTCTTCCGGGCACGCGTACTGCCGGGACTGCACAGCCGCATTACCGGGCTCGAGCACCTCGACAAGATCATCGACATTGATCAGAGCCCCATTGGCCGCACGCCACGCTCCAATCCTGCCACGTACACGGGCGTGTTCACGCCGGTACGCGAACTGTTTGCCGAGCTGCCGGAATCCAAGATTCGTGGCTACGGGCCCGGGCGGTTCTCATTCAACGTGAAAGGCGGTCGTTGTGAGGCCTGCCAGGGCGATGGTCTGGTCAAGATCGAGATGCATTTCCTTCCTGATGTGTTTGTGCCCTGCGATGTGTGCAAGGGGAAGCGCTTCAACCGGGAAACGCTCGAAGTCCGCTTTCGCGGCTTGAGCATTGCCGACGTGCTTGATCTCACGGTGGAAGATGCGTGCGGGGCCTTCGAGAACCAGCCGCGCATTGTGCAGAAGCTTGAAACCCTGCGTGATGTCGGCCTGGGGTACATCCACCTGGGGCAGAGTGCCACCACGCTCTCCGGTGGTGAAGCGCAACGCGTCAAGCTGGCGACGGAACTCGCCAAGCGCGATACCGGGCGCACACTTTACATCCTCGACGAGCCAACCACCGGGCTGCACTTCGAAGACGTCCGAGTGTTGCTGGGGGTACTGCACAAGCTGGTGGATCGCGGAAACACGGTACTGGTCATTGAACACAACCTCGATGTGATCAAGACCGCCGACTGGATTGTGGATCTCGGCCCCGAAGGGGGCACGCGCGGCGGCACCATTGTGGCGCAGGGCACACCGGAAGAGGTCGCCCGGGTGACGGAGAGCCATACCGGTCGCTATCTCGCGCCCATGCTCACCATATAGCGTCACCCACTTGCCGTGGGCACTCGTCCGTGTGCGCGGCACGTGGATTGCACTTAGGGAGAAACGCGCGACTCGCGCCTGCGTCATCACGTTTCTCCATCGGAGCTGCAATGAAACTCGTTGCTCGTCTGTCCACCGCCGTCGTGCTCGCTGGCTTGATCAGCGCCGCACCGGCATCAGCCCAGAACATCGCGTACTCAGGCAGTACGCTCGGGTGTTTCTATACGACGGGCATGTCATGCACCCCCGTCGTGAATGCCATCCTCGGCAACCTGTCATTCAGCGGCAATACCTTCAGTGGTACCACGCAGAGTGGCTTTGGAGCCATCGGCAATCTGGCCTCTTCGGATAACAACCTTGGCGTCTTTTCACTGCCAGGCAACAACGATCCGCGGAACTTCGACACCGAACCCGCCAACTTCATGCTGTATGTGAAGTGGATCACCCCGGGTGGCGCTGTCCCGTCGGAGCTTCCCTATACCGCCATGCTGAACGGCGTGCTTGGTGCGACGACCGGTGGCGTCACTGTTCAGTTCACCAGTTTGCCGAAGGACTTTACCTTCGATGGTGGCACCGGGGCCCTGCGCCTGAATATCGTCTCGCTCAACAACACGGGCACGGGCACGTTGGTCCCGGTAACGGGTGACTTCCGTGTCTCGGCCACGGTCGTGCCGGAGCCGAGTACGTACGTGCTCCTGGCGAGTGGACTCGCTGGTCTCTTGATGTTCGGGAAGCGTCGCCAGAAGAACGTCTGAGTACGCAGGGCCGGCTCAGCCGCCCTGCAGGCTAGCTGTGCCACCTCCATCCGGTCTGACGCGTGTCTGCGTCAGGCCGGATTGTGCAGGAGGGATGTTCGCCTCCCTAGGCGCACGGGATACATTCCAGCATGGTTTCCCTCCTCGATATCATTGGCCCCGTAATGGTGGGGCCCAGTTCCAGCCATACGGCTGGTGCCTGTCGCCTCGGATTGCTGGCGCGCTGTCTGGTAGGTGGGACCCCGGAAAGAGCCACCGTGGAGCTGCACGGCAGCTTTGCGCGTACGGGCGAAGGCCATGGTACTGACAAGGCCATCGTGGGCGGGCTCATGGGGTTTCGCCCCGACGATGAACGGCTGCGCACGGCCCTCGAAATCATGGAGCGCGAAGGGCTCACCTACCAATTCGAAAAAACGTCGCTCGGTGATGATGCCCATCCCAATACCGTGCGTATCACGCTCGAACGTGGTGATCGCCGCTCGCAGATGGTGGGGGCGTCCCTTGGTGCTGGCCGGGTACTCGTTACCGAGATTGATGGCTATCCGGTCGAGGTCTCCGGCAATCTGCACACCATTGTGCTCGTTGCCCACGATGTGAAAGGGAGCGTGGCACGTATTGCCGGTATTCTGGCCGACGCCAACGTGAACATTGCCACGCTCAAGCTGTCGCGAAAGGAACGCGGCGGTGATGCCTTCATGGTGATCGAAGTGGATGAACAGCCGGACGAAAGCGTGCGCGATGCCATTCGCGAACTCTCATGGGTGGCGTGGGCCTTTCGACTTGACAAGGTGAGCGCATGATCGTGCATCACCTGGGAGCCAACTGATGTATCGCAGTCTTGCCGACGCCATTCGCGACGCTGAGGCGCGAGGCACCACCCTGTCCGCTGTGGCACTTGAGGCAGAGGCGAAAGATCAGGGCCGTCCCATTGCTGAAATTCGTGACGCGCTGCGTCGGGCGCTGGTCGTGATGCGCGGTGCCGTCGAACGTGGTTTGGTGGGGGATTTGCGCAGTGCGTCGGAGTTGGTCGGTGGCGATGCGGCCAAGATGCGAACGGGGCCCGCCGGTCCACTCGCCGGCACGCCGTTTCGCGATGTGCTCGCCCGCGCTCTGGCCGTACAGGAAGTGAATGCGGCAATGGGCGTTATTGTCGCGGCGCCGACTGCCGGCGGTGCCGGTGTACTGCCCGCGGTGCTCACGGGCCTTGCCGCCGCTCAGGGCATCGACGACGACAAGGTCATTGATGCGCTGGCCACCGCCGGCCTCATTGGCGCCGTGGTGGCTGAGCGGGCCTCCCTGTCTGGGGCGGAAGGCGGTTGTCAGGCCGAAACCGGTGCCGCCGCCGGCATGGCCGCCGGTGCCGCCGTGGAAATGCTGGGCGGCTCGCCGCGCCAGGTAGGGCACGCCACCGCGCTCGCACAGCAAGGCACGTTGGGGCTCGTGTGCGATCCCCTCGGGGGGCTGGTTGAGCTGCCCTGCGTCTTCCGCAACGCCACTGGCGCCGCCATTGCCATGGCCGCCATTGAGATGGCCATGGCGGGCATTGAGTTCGCCATCCCCGCCGATGAAGTCATTGATACGATGGGTGAGATCGGCGCCAGCATGGATGTGCGCTATCGAGAGACCGCGGGAGGCGGACTGGCCGCAACGCCGACCGGACGGCGATTGGCGCGCGAGCGTCTGTACGAACTCAAACGTTCCGGCGGATGACGGGCTGGCCCGTTCGGCCTGCTCCCCGGCGCGCTGTCTCGGCTTCCGTATGGCACGCCGCCGGACGCTACGGAGCCGCGAGCCTGTTGCTGCTTGGGGCCTGTGCCGACCGTGACGTCAATCGCGGGCGGTGGGTACGCGACGGCGACACGGCTATGCGCGATGTGCAGCGTACCGGACGGTTTGTGAACAAGGAGTTCAACGAAGCGTCGGGGGTGGTGGCGTCCATTGCAGAACCGGGCGTGTTCTGGGGCAACAATGACAGCGGCAACGATGAGCGACTGTTTGCTTTTGATACCGCCGGTCGGGTCATCGGGACGGTCCGGGTGCGCGATGTCAGGAATCGCGACTGGGAGGCGCTGGCAACCGGACCGTGTCCCGAAGGAACCTGTGTCTATATCGGCGACGTCGGAGACAACAGCGCTCGCCGCGACAATCTGGCCGTGCATAAGCTGGCGGAACCTACGACGGCCATTGGGACCGTATCGCCTCTGGCGACGCTCAAACTGGCCTATGCGGACGGGCCGCACGACGTGGAGGCCATGTACGCCGGCCCGGACGGAAGCCTTTGGCTGATCACCAAGCGCCCCGCCCGTTCGGCCAGCGGGGCGCCTCGCCCTTCCCGCGTGTACCACATCCCTCCGTCGGCCTGGCAACAGCCTGGACGCTTTACCGCCGCGGTAGTGGATTCCGTACCCGTAACCCCGGTGGCTGGCTCGGCCCATGATTTCATAACCGATGCCAGCCTCTCCTCCCTCCAGCCCGATGGCACGCGACGGGTGGTACTGCTGAGCTACGGCGCCGTGCATGTGCTGGAGGCCGACCCGGCCACCGGACGTCCCGGCAAGCTCATGGCCCGCTGCGCCCTCCCCATTCGAGACCGGTCGGCCGAAGGGGTGACCTGGTTGCCCGACGGCCGGATTCTGCTGGTCAACGAAGGGAATGGTGGCGCCCTGTATGCCGGCCGCTGCCCCTGACGCTAACTTGGCGAGGCAGGGAGATCGTGTCGAAACGAAACCGCCCCACCCTCCGTACGGCTCAGTATCCGAACCCACAGGGAAGCGAATTATGGTTACGCGTGAAGACATCGAGGCGTTTCTTGATCGGCTCAGCGCCGAAGGCGCCAGCTTTCAGGAAGTAGAACCCGGACTCTGGGTGGTCCGTCCGGGAGGATCACTCGACTTTGATGTCGTCGTCACGCACAACCCACCGGTGGTGCTGTTGCGGGTGAAGGTCATGCCGCACCCCACCGATCCGGCGGATGCGGCGGCGCTCAACAAGCGTCTGCTCGAACTCAACGCCACCGACTTGCTGCATGGCGCTTACGGGATTGATGGTGATGCCGTAGTGCTTACCGAAGCGCTCGAACTCGCGCACCTGGACTTCGAAGAATTCCTCGCGTCGTTCGAAAGCATGACTCTTTCGCTCACGGGACATTTGCGTGAGCTGGCCGCCTTCCGCGAGGCTCGCTGATCCATGGGCATCTTCGACCGTCTCTCGACTGTCATCAAGTCGAACCTGAATGACCTCATCTCCTCGGCGGAAAACCCCGAGAAGATGCTCAATCAGATCATTGTGGACATGCGTAATCAGTTGGCCAAGGCCAAGCAGCAGGTCGCTGCCGCCATTGCCGATGAGAAGCGCCTCAAGGACCAGGCCGACGCCGAGTTCAAGCTCGCCGACGACTGGGAGAAGCGCGCGATGCTCGCGGTGCAGGAAGGCCGTGACGATCTCGCCAAGCAGGCCCTCATGCGCGGCCAGGAACACCTCGAACACGGGCAGCAGCTCGCGGCGACGTGGGAAGCGCACAAGATGGAGACCGAGAAGCTCAAGCAGTCGCTGCGCGATCTCAACGACAAGATTGAAGAAGCCAAACGCAAGAAGAATTTGCTGTTGGCGCGGCAGCGTCGCGCCGAGGCGCAGGCGCGGATCTCGCAGACGATGTCGGGGCTGTCGGAAAACTCCGCCTTTGAAGCGTTTGCCCGGATGGAAGAGAAGATCACATCCAACGAACGGCAGCTGCAGGCCGCGCAGGAAATCGACGAAGAGTTCAGCGGCGATCGTCTCGCGGGTGAGTTCAAGCAGCTGGAGCGTTCGTCGGGTGGGGCCACGGCCGACGTGCAGCTGTTGCAGCTCAAGCAGCGCATGGGCATGCTGTCGGCTGGCGCGCCTGCGGCGGCACGTCAGCTGGCCGCTGGTGCCACGGAGGCGGCGCCTGCCGCCGCGGCACCGGCCCAGTTGCCGGCGGCAACACCGGACAAGTCCGCCGAGCAGAAAACTGCGGAAGCCGATCTCATCGCGGAGATCGAACAGCTCTCGCAGATCAATCCGCGGTCCTGATTGTCCCGGCGCTTCCTGATTCTGGCCGAAGGACACTTCGGCCCGCAGTCATCCAAAACGGCCAACGCCTGCCTTCGGTACATCCCGAATGAGGTGGTGGCCGTTCTGGATAGCACCCAGACCGGGCGCACCGCGCAGGACATTCTCGGATTGGGCGGGGCCATTCCTGTGGTGGGAAGCTTTGCTGAAGGAATGGCGTTAGCGCCAACGGCGCTGCTGATCGGTATTGCGCCGGCCGGTGGCCAATTCCCCGAAGCATGGCGCGCCATCGTCAATCAATCGTTGCGCGCCGGCCTCGACGTGTGGAGCGGTTTGCACACGCTGCTTGGCGATGATGCGGAGTTCCATGCGTTGGCCACCAAACATGGTGCGGTCATTCGGGACTTGCGGCGTCCGCCGGCGATGCTCGATGTGGGCTCTGGGCGCGTGCGTGAGCTGGACGCGACCATCGTGCTCACCGTGGGGACCGATTGCAACATTGGCAAAATGACGACGCAGTTGCAGGTGCAGCAGGCGGTGCAGGCGCGTGGACCGCGAGTCAATTTTGCCGCGACGGGGCAGACCGGCATCCTCGTGGCCGGTCGTGGCATCGCGGTGGATGCCGTGGTGGCCGACTTCATTGCCGGTGCCGCCGAGGCGCTCACCATGGAGGCGGCCCATGACGCGGAAATTGTGCTGGTGGAAGGACAGGGGTCACTGCTGCATCCGGCGTACTCGGGGGTGACACTCGGGCTCATGCACGGGTCGTTACCGCACGCCATGGTGCTGTGCGCACAACCCACACGCGTCAGTATCAATCGCAACGCCTGGGTGCCCATTCCGCCGCTCACGGATGTCATCACCCTGTACGAGCGCATGATGGCGCCGCTGCGCCCGTCGCCGGTCATTGCGGTGGCGCTCAATACGTTCGATCTCGACGACGAGGCGGCACAGCAGGCCATTGCGCGCGCGCAGGAGGAAACCGGGTTGCCGGTTACCGATCCGGTGCGCTTCGATCCCTCGCCGATCGCCGAGGCCATTGCGGCGTTTCACGCGCGTCGAAAATTGGTAGTGCCGTCGTAGAATTGGTGACGGGGAAATTGCGCGACGCATGCACTGTGCGTCCATGCAATTCTCTCATGATCCTCCGCTGCTCGCCCTCGTGGACGTCACCGCCGAATGGCACGCCGGTATGCCGCCCATGTGCAGTGCCAGCGTGCGGCTCCTTGATCGGGTGCATTTCACCGTGCACCGTGGCGACTGTGTCGTGGTGCACCACGATGATCCCGCCGGTGCCCGGGTATTACTGGCGGCTCTGGCCGGCAGTCCGGCCCTTACCGTCAGTCAACGCTGGCGGGGCGAACGTCGTGTCGCACCTCAAGTCCGCATCAGACGGTGCAGCATCACCGCAAACGCGCTGCCGCATGTTCTCGAGGGGTGGCGCGAGCTGCATTCCGACGCGGTGAGCCGGCGCGCCTTGCCGTCCGACGAGCCGGAGCCGGTGGTGCACTTGCTACGCGCTTCGCGGTTGGGCGCGGTCTCCGCTCAGGAAGCACGTCAATGGCGGGCCTGGGCGCGACGCCTGCGGTTGAGTCAGGGCGCCGTGGTGGCCGTGGCTCGACCGCATCCGGTGCGCACCGAACCCGCCGTCCGCTCCTGTCTCCCCGCTCAGGCCTCGGCCCAGCTGCGGGAGGCTGACGGGGCCACCTACGACGTCTCCAACGATCATTGGGCCACCCGGGGCCTATGGTTGCGCTTTGGGCAACTCCTGGCGCTCCGGCAGTGGCAATAGCGCTCGCCAAAACTAAGGCGCCCGGTGCCATCCGGCACCGGGCGCCTCATCCCCCATGACCGCCGAGCTTACTGACCCAGCTGATTCGCCGGCGTGCTGGCGGGGTAGTACCGCTGACGGGTCGCCGAGCGCTTGCGATCCATGTCCCACAGGGTGCTCTGGATCATGATGCCACGCATGCGGCGCTGGTTCGTGATGGGCGCCTGCTGGTAGCTCGAGCCTACCACCGGGGGAAGCGGGGCCAGGGCTTCGTGAGCCACGACATCCGCCACATTCGGGTACTTCACGGTGCCGTCGGTCTTCCGCATGATGAACACCCGTCCCACCACCGGACGGCCGTTGATGAGCGTCTGCCCAGTGGTCGGATCCACCGGCCAGGCGGTCGGCGCCACCGCGACCGGGGCCGTGGTCACCGTAGCCGCGGCGGCTTCGGCAGCCATGACCATGGACAGGTCCATGAGGGTGTCGGCGACAGCGGTGGAGTCGGCCTTGGTGCTGTCCTGTACGGCTAAATCCGGGGCGGCAGTCGCCGTTGGCGCGGCCGGGGGGGCCACCGGAGGCTGGGTACCCTGAGCATCGCGGCCACGCGCCGCCAGGCCCACGGCGACAAGAGCCACCACGACAGCGGCATTACGGACGCGGGACGAACGCGGCAACGGAGACGGCGAAGCTGGCATGGTCAGTTCCGGGGAGAAAGGTGGGGAGCCAGGGGGGTGACGCACCCCCTAGATTCTACGCGATACTAACATCTTCACGATGCTGGCGGATCCCACACGTTTCAAGGTTTCGGGGAAAACCCCGGTCGCCAGTACCCCTCACCTCGTCCAACCCGTTCCAATGCCCGAGTTCCGCCTGTACAACACGCTCACGCGCCGCGTCGAGCCGTTCGCACCCGTCGATGGCCAAACGGTGCGCATGTACACGTGTGGACCCACCGTCTACAATGCCGCCCACCTCGGCAACTTCCGCACGTTCCTCTTCGAGGATCTGCTGCGTCGCGCGTTCCGCCTGGCCGGATGGCAGGTGGAACAGATCATGAATCTCACTGACGTGGATGACAAGATCATCCGGAAAGCGCAGGCCAATAGCCAGCACATTCTGGAAGTGACGGAGCCCTATACCGAGCTCTTTCACAAAGATCGTCGCTACCTGCGCATTGAAGACGCCGAGCGCTATCCCAAGGCCACCGAGCACATTCCCGAGATGATCGATCTCGTGGAGCGATTGGTGGCCAATGGCGTGGCGTACGTGGCCGAGGATGGTTCGGTGTATTTCGCGATCGACAAGTTTGCCGATTATGGCAAGCTGTCGCAGCTCGACAAGCGCGAAGTGAAGAGCGGTGCGCGCGTGGCGCAGGACGAATACGCGAAGGAAAACGCGCAGGACTTTGCGCTCTGGAAATCTGCCAAGCCCGAAGACGAAGCGACGGGCGCCGCATGGGATTCCCCATGGGGACGCGGACGTCCAGGGTGGCACCTCGAGTGCTCCGCCATGGCCATGAAGTATCTGGGCGAAACGTTCGATCTGCACGCCGGCGGGATCGATCTCATCTTCCCGCACCACGAAGATGAAATTGCGCAGAGCGAAGCGGCCACGGGAAAGCAGTTTGCCCGGTGCTGGTGCCATGGCGAGTTCCTCCTGACCGACGGCGCCAAGATGGCCAAGCGTGTTGGCAACGTGGCGAATGTGGTGGAGCTGCGCGAGCAGGGAATCAGCGGGACGGTGTACCGGCATTTCGTGTTCAACGCGCATTACCGCAAGCAGCTCAATCTGGGTGACGACTCGCTCGAGCAGTCGCGGGCGGCGGTCAACCGTATTGGGGCGTTCGCGCGTCGACTGGCCGAGGTATCGGCCGGTACCCCCGCGCTGGCCGAAGCGGCCACGCGGGCGGAAAAGGTGTTTCTGGACGCGCTGTTTGATGACCTGAACGCGCCGGAAGCGCTGGCCGCGTTGTTCACGTTCATTACCGACGCCAATCGTGAGCTGGATGCGGGCGGTACCGACCAGGCGGCGCTGGAGCGGGCCCGGGCGGCCTTCAAGCTCATGGACTCGGTGCTCGACCTGGTGCCGGAGCAGGAGACCGATGGCGACTTGGCGGCGTGGGTGGAAGAACGTCTGGCGGCCCGGAAGGCGGCGCGGGAACGTCGTGACTTTGCCGCGGCCGATGCGGCGCGCGCCGAGCTGACCGCGCGGGGCGTGATTATCGAAGACGGGCCAGGTGGTACCCGCTGGCGTCGGGGGTAAGTGACCGGGGATCCGGCACCGGCGTCCAATCCAGGGCGTGGGGGAGCTACCGAAAGCCCCCCCTGCCCATTAGCATTGGGGTCTCTGGGAGTTCGGGTCCTTTTCTGCTGACGTAGCTCAGTTGGTAGAGCAGCTGATTTGTAATCAGCAGGTCAGGGGTTCGAGCCCCCTCGTCAGCTCTCGCCGAAGTTCAGCGAAGGTCGGCGAATCTTGGGTGGGGTACTCAAGTGGCCAACGAGATCAGACTGTAAATCTGACGGCGCAAGCCTTCGAAGGTTCGAATCCTTCCCCCACCACTGCAGGACCCGCCGGTTCGCCGGCGGGGTAAGACGGAACGACGCGGGAGTAGCTCAGTTGGTAGAGCGCTAGCCTTCCAAGCTTGATGTCGCGGGTTCGAGTCCCGTCTCCCGCTCTTGTAGCTGTTGCTGTTGGTCACTGTGCAGGACGCTCACATAGCTCAGTTGGCAGAGCACATCCTTGGTAAGGATGAGGTCACCGGTTCGATCCCGGTTGTGAGCTCTTTTCAGCGGTCCCGCTACTCTTCGGAGTAGCGGGACCGCTTTTTTTCGCCGGTGAGGGGCCACGTTATTCCCCACAGCGGCAAATGCCCGTTGATCGTCCCCCTCAGGGGACATCCCGGCGTACCCAGTTTGGGACGGAACGTAACGAGTTGGCACACACTCGCTGAACGCCGGTGCAAAGGTGATAGGCCGCACAGATCCCCCATCGCACCCTGGATAACCTGACGTCGCGCAGCCAATGAGGGCTGCTTCACTTTTCCGTCAGGAGACTAATCATGCTTGCCTTCGGGTCCCGCTCCCGCTTTGCCTCCCTGTCAATGATCACGGCCGCCACGTTTGCCCTCGCCGCGTGCGGCGCGGAGTCGCCAACCGGGGTCGATGAATCCGCCTCGGCCACGGCCGGCCGCAGCGGCAGCAGTGGCACCCTTGGTGGTACCACTGGCAGCACGACCGGCAGTACGGCCGGCGGCGCAACCGGAACCGCGACCACCACCACCACCGCTGCACGTTGCAATGGCACGCTGGCGGCCATCACCGTCGACGATGTCTTCGTGCCGATCGGGGCCACGTGCGCGTTGGCCGGCACCACGGTTCGCGGCAATGTGAAGGTGTCCTTCGATGGCTCGGTGGTGGCCACAGGCGCCCGGATCGCCGGCAGCGTCCAGGCCGAGGATGGACGCAGCGTGACCCTGACCGCCAACACGGCCGTTACGGGGGATGTGGAGGTGAAGCGCCGCGCTGCGGCCCGCGTTGAGAACAGCACCATTGGCGGCAATGTGCTGATCGAAGAAACGGGGGCGTCGCTCACGGCGTTCGATAGCCGCATCCTCGGCAATGTGCAGGTCAGCAAGGCCGAACGGGCGGACGTGGCCCGGGTGACGGTTGAGGGGGACGTCCAGTTTTCCGAGAACATTGGCGCCTTGCGTAGCGACGCGGCGATCGTGCGGGGCAACATGCAGATCGAGAAGAACCGTGGCGGGGTGACCTTGACTGGCAACCGCGTGAGCCAGACGCTCGAGTGCAAGGAAAACGTCCCCGCTCCCACCGGGGCTGGTAACGTCGCGAACGAGAAGAAGGAGCAGTGCCGGGCCCTTTAAGGGCTTCACGATGGAGGGGGAGCAGCCGATGCTCAGGTCATGCCTGGACTGCGCGCGCTGTTCTCCCTCTTCGTGACCTTGGGCGCTGCCGCCCGGCCGCTCACAGCGCAGCGTTTGGTTGAGCCGGCGGACGTGCGCGTGCTCGCGAGCGACGTCTCCGTGCGATCATGGACGGTGGAGTCGGGGCTGCCGCAGTCCTCCGTGATTGAGCTGGCCGTTGATCGGGATGGATATGCCTGGGGCGGGACGTTCGGTGGCCTCTTCCGTTTTGACGGCCGTTCCATCCAGACGTATGCGTCCAGCGAATTACCGGTGCTCAGCGCCAATGCGGTGACCGCCTTGTACGCGCACCCCAATGGGGACCTCTGGATTGGCACCCCATCCGGCACGATTGCCCGACTCCGTAATGGCCGGGTCATGGATACCGTGGCCGCACTGCCGCGCGACCAGGCCACCAGTACCATTGATGAGCTGACGGTGGACCGGGCTGGCACGCTCTGGGTGCGGGAAGGCGGTGAGGTGCACCACTTCGTCCACGGCCACTGGTCTGCGCCCCTTCCGTTCCCCAGCTACTCCTCGTTCGTACAGGATTCCCGGGGCCGGATGTACTACGTGGGCCCTCGGGGGCTCGTCCAGGTGGACGCCAACGGCGTGTCCCGTGTAGGGCGCATTCCGAACACGCCGGAGTTGCGTGACCATGCGGGGCTGTATCTCGACCCCCGCGAGCGCCTCTGGTTCGGACAAGAGGCGGGGCTGTGGGTGCAGGAGGCCGGACAGATTCGTCGTGTACCCGGTATCGCCGGGCGCGTGCAGGTCATTACCGCCGACAATAGCGGGATCATTTGGATTGGCGCGGGCGCACGACTCTACCGCTACCGTCCACCGACCGACGGCGGTGACGACGTACCGCCGCAGGCGATTCTCGACGCGGGCGGAGAGGTGCATGCCCTCGCGTTTACGCGCGATGGCCTGCTGCTCCTGGGGACGTCAGAGCGCATGGTCGTTGTCCGTCCCACCGCGGCGCGCCTCGTCAGTTCCAAGCGGGCGTTTCCCGATGGGGGGACCAACTCACTGGCGTCACCGGGTGACGGCACGGTGTATAGCACCTCCGGATGCAGCGATGTCCGGCGGACAGATTCCGCGTCTGCGGTCAAGGATCTCATTGCACGACCGCTCACCCCGGGGTGCAGCCAGAGCCTGCTGGTGGATCGGCAGCGCCGACTGTGGATTGGGGGCGATGGGGCCATCCGGCGACGGAATGTCGATGGGACCGATCGCGTGTGGCGAATCAACAGCTACCTCCCTTCACCGGCCGCGGTGCGCCCACTGCTCGAACACGGCGATACGGTCCTCTTTGGGCTATCCGACGGTCGCGTGGGGCGTATCGGGGCTGACAATGCGTTGACGTTCCTGCCTGGATGGGAAACCCCGACCGACGTGCCGATCCAGTCCATGGGGCGCAGTGCCGATGGGACCGTGTGGATTGCCCAGGCCGGTATGCTGGCGCGCTGGCGCGACGGCATGCAGCGGACTTTTCATCGGCTGCATGGCATTCCGTTGGCCATTCCTCGTGCGTTACTGCCCGATACGGCTGGCGGTGTGTGGATTGGCACATATGGTAGCGGCCTGTGGTACTTTCGCGAGGGGCGCCAGGCGCGTCGGGTCGCGCTCGCCGATCCCACCATTTCGGCGCTCATTACCGATCCAAACAATCGAGTGTGGATGCCCGGCAATCGCGGACTCACCGTGGTGTCGCTGGCCGCACTGCGCCGATGGGTGGCCGACAGCACTGAGCCCCCCACGTTACGGCTGCTTTCGATTGCCGACGGGATTCCCGAGGCGAATGCCGGTTGGCCGGCGGCGACCCAACGGAGTCCCGGGGTATTGGCCTTCGCCACGGTGCGGGGCATGGTCGAAGTCCACACCGCCGCCCTGAAAACGGCCGGTGAAACGCCAGCGGTGCGGATTGATTCGTTGCGCTCGGGGACCGGACGGTTCTTTGATCCCGGGGCGCCCATCGTGCTGGCGCCGGAGGACCGCGTGCTGAATGTAGGATTCAGCGCGCCCTCGTTCCGCTTTGCCGACGCGATGCAGTACCGCTACCGCCTGGAGGGACGCGACAACGCGTGGTCGAGCCTCGGGCCGTCGCGGACGATGCGCATTTCCGCGCTCAATCCCGGTCGGTACCTGTTACGGCTGGAGGGGCGCGTCCCCGGCGGGAACTGGCGCGACGTGCGGCCACTGGAGATCAACGTGCCGGCCCGTCTGAGCGAGCTCCGCTGGCCACGGGTGCTGCTGGCACTGTTGGTGGCAACGCTGATCGTTCTGGCGTTGCTGCAGCGGGTGCGGAGTGTGAAGGCCACGGCGCGGGCGCGCGAGGTTGAGTTGCGAGCGCGGCGCGATGCCGCGGTGGCGGCGGAGGCGCACCAGCGGGAAATGGCGCAAGTCGGTCGGGTCGCGGTCGCCGGAGAATTGACGGCCTCCTTGTCGCACGAGCTGGGCCAGCCGCTAGCGGCGATCGTCAATAACGCGGAGGTCGCGCGACGACTGGTGGCGCGGCAGGTCGCGCAGGGGGGCGTGCCCAACCCGGCCGTGGAGGAGGCGCTGCTGGACGTCGTGGCGCAGGGGCGTCGTGCCTCGCAGGTGGTGCGGGAATTCCGGCGTTTCCTGCGGCGCGAGCAGGGGGAGCGCGAAGCGCTCACGATCCGCGATCTCCTGGAAAGTACGACGGTGTTGCTGCGTCAGGAGTTTGCCGATCGTGGCGTGCCACTGCATGTGCAGGTGGCGAAGGACGTCCCGGTGGTGCAGGTGGAACGCGTGCTCATTCAGCAGGTGCTGGTGAACCTGCTGCAGAACGCCCTGGAAGCGGCCCGCTGGGTGCCGTCGGGGCAGGTCCTTCTGCGGGCCCGCGCGGTGCGTGATGGCGTCCGGATGACCGTGGTGGACAATGGGTCGGGCTTTGCGGCCGATGTGCGGCGATCGGCTTTTGAGCCGTTCGTCACCACCCGGGCGAACGGGATGGGGATGGGGCTCGCGATTGCGCGCCGCGTGGTGGAGGCGCATGGTGGTACCATTGCCGTGGGTCAGCTTCCAGGTGCAGGAGCGGTGGTGTCGCTGTGGTTGCCGGCACGACACGTTCCGGTCGATGGGTCAGACAGTCTGGTGCCTCAACAGGTGACAATGCATGGGTGATGAACGAACAGGCGAGGTACGACCGCTGGTCGCGGTGGTGGATGACGACGATGCGGCACGCGTGTCGCTGACCCGGCTCCTGGACATCTCCGGCTTTACGGCGAGCGGCTTTGACTCAGGGGCTGCCTTTCTGGACGCACCAGAGGCCGCGGCGGTACGCTGCGTGGTGACCGATTTGCAGATGCCGGGGCTGACCGGCCTCGATCTGCAGCAGGCGCTGACGGCCCGGGGCATTGTGGTGCCCATGGTGTTCGTGACCGGCTTCGGGACAGTGTCCAGCAGCGTGCAGGCGATGCGGGACGGGGCCGTGGACTTTCTGGAAAAGCCGGCGGACCCTGGGGCCCTGCTGGACGCCGTGGAGCGCGCCGTCGCACGGGGAGCGAGCTTGCAGGCCAAGGCCGAGGTGTCGGCCGATGTGCAGCGTCGGCTGGATCTGCTGACGGGGCGGGAGCGCCAGGTGTTCGCGGGGGTGGTGCAGGGGCTCGCCAACAAGCAGATCGCGGCGCAGTTGGGAATCGCGCTCAAGACGGTGAAGGTGCACCGCGGCCGGGTCATGCAGAAAATGGAAGCCCAGTCGGTGGCGGATCTGGTGCGCTTTGCGGAGGCGCTGGGGGTGTAGCTACCCAGAACTCAGAACTCGAACTCACAACCCGAAACTGATCAGTTCCGGGTGCTGGGTATGGGTTTCGGGTCAGGGGTACAATGGTATTGACGGAATCTTCGGCCACGCTTCGGGTGCGGGGGTTGGCCAGTAACCCTGTGATGTGCCGCCACTTGCGGAGGGCGGGGGCGTCGTGTGGATAGGATGGGCGCGTGACTTGCGGGGGGCTCCCGGCGCTGCTACGTTGCAAGGCTCACCCCACTTCGGTGAAAGCCGGAGGTGGGTCCGAACTATTTTGAGCTGTGACGAGGCCGGACGATGGCGCGCGAGAAGATCATCCTCGGTTGCACCGAGTGTAAGAACCGCAACTACTTCACGATGAAGAACAAGCGTCTTCATCCGGAGCGCGTGGAGTGGAAGAAGTACTGCCCGCGCTGCAATAAGCACCAGCTCCATAAGGAAACCAAGTAACCCATGACGGCTCCCGTCGAGGTTTCCCGACCGGGACTTGGCACGCGGCTGGTCACGTTTTATCACGACGTGCTGGCTGAGATGAAGAAGGTGACGTGGCCGGATCGCCCGCAGCTGCAGTCGGCGACCATCCAGATCATCATCTTCGTGCTGATTCTTGGCGCACTCATTGGGCTGATCGACGTGGCGCTGCAGTTTGCGCTCGTGCGATTGCCGGCCATGCTCGTCGGACGCTGAGGTGACCCCCATGTCCGTGTCGATGCTTGAGCACCGGTTTTACGCGGTCCAGACCACGTCTGGCCATGAGAACAAGGTGCAGCGCTTGATCCAGCGAAAGATCGACATGGATCCGGCGCAGCCCGAGGACCGTCTGATCCGTCAGGCGCTCGTGCCCACGCAGGAAGTGGTCGAGATCAAGAACGGCAAGAAGGTCACCGTGGAGCGGAAGATCTTCCCGGGATACGTGCTGGTGGAGATGGTCGCGTCGCAGGATACCCTGCACGAGATCAACGCCATTCAGGGCGTCATCAAGTTTGTCGGGAAGGACAAGGACCCGATGCCGCTGCGCGACGACGAAGTGCGTCGCCTGCTGGGGCAGGCGGATCCGACCGACGACACCCCGGTGCGCGAGGAGATTCCGTTCCTCGTGGGGCAGGCGGTGGCGATCACGGAAGGTCCGTTCGCGGACTTCAACGGGACCGTCGAAGAAATTCTGTCCGACAAGGGCAAGGTGCGCGTGTCGGTGAGCCTGTTCGGGCGGCCGACGAGCGTGGAGCTGGATTACCTGCAGTTACGCGGATATTGACGGTCGAGCTTTGAGTTCTGAGTAAGAGTTTTGAGTCGTGAGTACTCAAAACTCAGCACTCAAAACGCCGAACTGTTGTTGTACGCCGCGACCACTCGGCGCAAAACAATGTGGCAGCTAGACCGCTGTCGGATGGTCCGACGGTGGAACTCGCGATGAGGAAGTAAGATGGCCAAAAAGGTCACTGGATTCGTCAAGCTGCAGATTCCAAGCGGCAAGGCGAACCCGGCGCCCCCGGTGGGTACGGCCCTCGGTCCCCAGGGTATCAACATCATGGGCTTCTGCAAAGAGTTTAATGCTCGGACGCAGGGCGGTGATATGATCATCCCGGTCGAGGTCACGATCTACGCGGACAAGTCGTTCACTTTCATTTTGAAGACGCCGCCGGCGGCGGAACTCATCAAGAAGGAGATCGGCGTGGAACGGGGCTCGGGTCAGCCGAACAAGGTGAAGGTCGGAACCATCACGCGGGCGCAGCTCGAAAAGATTGCGACCGTGAAGATGCCCGATCTCAACTGTGAAAACATGGAGAGCGCGGTGGCGATGATCGCCGGTGCCGCTCGTTCCATGGGCATCACGGTCAAGGATTGAGCCTCATGAAGACGCATGGAAAGAAGTTCCGCGCCGCGAGTGAGCGTCGCGACCATTCGAAGTCGTATGAGGCCAAGCAGGCGATCGCGCTCGTGAAGGACATGGCATTCGCCAAGTTCGACGAGTCGGTGGAAGTCGCGATTCGTCTTGGCGTCGATCCCCGTCATGCCGACCAGGTGGTCCGTGGCACCGTCGTCCTCCCGGCTGGTACGGGTAAGACGATGCGCGTGCTCGTCATCTGCGCCGGTGCCAAGATTCAGGAAGCCCAGGATGCGGGCGCTGATTTCGTGGGCACGGAGTTCCTGGCCAAGATCAAGGAAGGCTGGCTCGATTTCGACGTCATGATTGCGACGCCGGACCAGATGGGACAGATCGGCCAGCTCGGCCGCGTCCTTGGTCCGCGTGGCCTGATGCCGAACCCGAAGGCCGGTACGGTCACGTTTGACGTGGCGAAGGCAGTCAAGGAATCGAAGGGCGGCAAGATCGAGTTCCGCGTTGACAAGGGGGGCAATGTGCACGCCCCGATCGGCAAGGTTTCGTTCACCCCCGACCAGCTCGAGTCCAACTTCACCGCGCTGATGGATACGATCGTTCGTTCGAAGCCGGCAGCGGCCAAGGGCGTGTACATCCGCAACGTCGCGATCTCGAGCTCCATGGGTCCTGGCGTCACCGTCGACACCACGCCGTTCCGGTAAGAGGGTAACGCAACCATGAAAGCCAAGCCGAAGGCCAAGAAGGCCGATAAGCAGATCCTGGTAGACAGCCTCAAGACGACGCTCAGCGGCGCGCAGGCGCTCTACTACACCGACTTCACGGGGCTGAACGTGAAGCGCATGACCGAACTCCGTCGCCGCCTGCGCAAGGCGGGGGTGGACTACGTCGTGATCAAGAACACGCTGGCGCTCCGGGCAGTCAACGAGAGCGGACTGGTTTCCCAGCGTCTGAAGGGCCCGACGGGGGTGGTGGTGGCGAAGGATGCCATCACGGCAGCGAAGGTCCTCTCCGACTTTGCGAAGGAGAACGACCAGAAGCCCGCTGTGAAGGGTGGTCTGTACGAGGGCAACGCGGTGGATGCGGAGATGGTCAAGAAGTTGGCCTCCCTGCCCACGCGTGAAGATGCGCTCTCGATCTTCGCCGGCTACCTCAACAGCATCCCGATGATGTTCGCCCTCGCCCTCGACGCCCGTAAGGCGCAGCTCGAAGGCTCCAACTGAGTTCCCCAGGCGTACGCCTGATTACACGCCCCAGGATCCCTGGGGGACATTCACGGAGAAAGTACCACCATGGCTAACACGATCAGCAAGGACGAGATCCTCGACGCGATCGGCGCGATGAGCGTCATCGAACTCGCCGACCTCATTGAGCAGTTCAAGACGAAGTTCAACGTCACGATCGCCGCGGTTGCGGCGGGCGGCGGCGCTGGGGCCGCTCCGGCGGCGGCAGTGGAAGAGCAGACCGAGTTCACCGTGATCCTCAAGGAAGCGGGCGCCAAGAAGATTCAGGTCATCAAGGTGGTGCGCGAGCTCACCGGCCTGGGCCTCAAGGAAGCCAAGGACCTCGTCGATGGCGCCCCCAAGGCGCTCAAGGAAAACGTGTCGAAGGACGAAGCCGCGCAGATCAAGGCCAAGCTCGAGGCCGAAGGCGCTGGCGTCGAGATCAAGTAAGGCCACGGCTTTCCAGCCACCGGTTTACGTCGACACCCCGTAGTTCCGTCGTTGTAACGCTCCTCCCCGGGGGCTTCGGTCATGTTTTGATGACTGAAGCCGTCGGGGACGGAGCGCTTTGCGCCCCCGGTCACCCCGGGATCGCGCGCCCCGCCAGAGGGTGAGCCCCTTAAGGATATGATGAACCAGATCTCGTTCGCGAAGCTCGAGACGGGCATGGATATGCCCCACCTGCTGGACATCCAGACGCGCGCCTTTGAGTCGCTGCTGCAACTGGATGCCGTGTCGCAGGAGCGCGAGGACGTCGGCCTCGAACGCGTCTTCAAAGACCTGTTCCCGATCACGGATGTCCACGAGAATTTCTCGTTGGAATTCGTACGGTACAGCCTCGGTGAACCGAAATATTCGGTCGCCGAATGCATTGAGCGCGACATGACCTATTCCGCGCCGCTCAAGGCCACCCTCCAACTGGTCATCTTCGAGGATACCGGCGACGGCAAGCGTCCCCGGAACATCATCGAAAAAGAAGTCTATTTGGGCGAACTGCCGCTGCTCACCGAGCTCGGCACCTTCGTCATCAACGGTGCTGAGCGCGTCATCGTGTCGCAGCTCCACCGTTCGCCAGGCGTGGTGTTCGAAGAGAGCACGCACCCCAATGGCCAACGCCTCCTGTCGTCGCGGATCATTCCGTTCCGCGGGTCGTGGGTCGAGTTCACCGTGGACATCCACGATGTGATCTACGTCCACATCGACAAGAAGAAGAAATTCCCGGCCACCGCGCTCCTGCGCGCCTTTGGCTACGGGGAAAACCGCGACATCCTGCGGTTGTTCTTCGCCGAACGCGATCTCGACCTCCTCAAGAAGCGCGAAACCCGCAACGACATCCGTGAAATCCTCGGCGCCATTATCGCCGAAGACATCACGCTGCAGGGCGAAATCACGCCTGAGGATGCGCCCAAGGCCAAGACCAAGAAGGCCAAGGCCGAGCGCGAGCGCTCCGAGTCGGAACTGCTCGTGCGCGAAGGCGATGAGCTGACCGAAGAGGTGCTCAACCGCCTCGTCCGTCAGGGCATCAAGACCATCAAGGTCTTCGCCTCGTACACGCAGATCGACCTGCGCGACGAACAGGACGCCATCGATCGTGGCGAGCGCGAAGTGCGCCGTACGCTCGCCCGCGATGTCATCGATGCCGACACCGGCGAAGTCGTGGCCGAAAAGGACACGACGCTCACCGACGCCGTCATCAAGCGCATCCGCAAGGCCGACATCGTCAAGGTGTTCGTGTTCGTGGCCTCCGGCCGCGCCGAGTCCACGCTCATCAAGAACACGCTCGCCAAGGACCCCACGAAGCACGAAGAGGAAGCGCTCAAGCAGATCTATGCGCTCCTCCGTCCGGGCGATGCCCCCAACCGCGAAACGGCCAAACAGGCGCTCGAGCGGCTGTTCTTCTCGCCCAAGCGCTACGACCTCGGCCGCGTGGGTCGCTACAAGATCAACCAGCGTCTGCGCCTCAACACCTCCATGAGCACCACGGTCCTCACGAAGGAAGACTTCGTGGAGATCATGCGCCAGCTCGTCGAGCTGCACGAAGGCCGCGGCGATGTGGACGACATCGATCAGCTGGGCAATCGCCGTATCCGCTCGGTGGGTGAGCTGATCGCGAACCAGTTCTCCGTCGGTCTGTCGCGTATGGCGCGACTGGTCAAGGAGCGCATGTCCATCAACACCGATCCCGAGAAGATCTCCCTCGATGACCTCGTCAACGCCCGTACGGTGTCGGCGGTCATCCAGGCCTTCTTCGGCTCGTCGCAGCTGTCGCAGTTCATGGACCAGACCAATCCGCTCGCCGAACTGACGCACAAGCGTCGTTTGTCGGCGCTCGGACCGGGCGGCCTCACGCGTGAGCGTGCCGGCTTCGAAGTCCGTGACGTGCACTACTCGCAGTACGGCCGCATGTGCCCCATTGAGACGCCGGAAGGTCCGAACATCGGCCTCATCACGTCGCTCGCCTGCTTCGCCCGCGTGAACGATCTCGGCTTCATCGAGACGCCGTACCGCATCGTGAAGGATGGCCGAGTGTCTGGCGAAATCGTGTGGCTCGACGCGAACCGCGAAGAAGACGCGATCATCGCGCAGGCCAACTCGAAGCTCAACCCGGATGGCACGTTCGTCGACGCGCTGGTCCTCTCGCGTAAGCGTGGCGACCTCCCGCTCGAGCCGCCCGAGAACATCGACTTCATGGACGTGGCGCCGGAGCAGCTGGTCTCCATCGCCGCCGCGCTCATTCCGTTCCTCGAACACGACGACGCCAACCGCGCCCTCATGGGCTCGAACATGCAGCGTCAGGCTGTGCCGCTCCTGCAGCCGCGCACGCCGCTGGTGGGTACGGGACTCGAAGGGACGGTCGCCGTCGACTCGGGTGCCGTGATCATCGCGCGCCGCGCCGGTATCGTCACGAGTGTCACCGCCGATGAGATCATCGTCGACGCCGGGCTCATTCCGGGCGCCGTCGATACCGATCGCCCGCTGGCGCGCCTCGGCCAGCTGGACCGGTACAAGCTCAAGAAGTACTGGCGTACCAATCAGGACACGGCCATCAACCAGCGTCCGCTGGTGAAGATGGGGCAGCAGGTCGCCAAGGGCGAAGTGCTCGCCGATGGCGCCGCCACCGAAATGGGCCAGCTGGCCCTCGGCGCCAACGTCACCGTGGCCTTCATGCCCTGGTACGGCCACAACTTCGAAGACGCCATCGTGCTCTCCGAGCGCCTGGTGAAGTTCGACGTGTTCTCGTCGATTCACATCCAGGAACTCGAACTGCACGTGCGTGACACGAAGCGCGGGCAGGAAGAAATCACGCGCGAAATTCCGAACGTCGCCGAAGAGTCGCTGGTGGACCTCGACGAGCGGGGCATCGTGCGTATCGGTGCGCAGGTGAAGCCGGGCGACATCCTGGTCGGCAAGATCACGCCGAAGGGTGAAACCGAGCTCTCGCCGGAAGAGAAGCTCCTCACGGCCATCTTCGGTGAAAAGGCGAAGGACGTGAAGGATTCGTCGCTGAAGGTGCCGCCCGGAATGGAAGGCACGGTCATCGACGTGAAGATCTTCTCGCGCGTCGAAGATCAGGTGGTCGAAAAGGATCGTGGTGAGCGCATCGGTGAAGTGCGTCGTCTCGAGGGCGAGGAGAAGATCCGCGTCAACGAAGTGCGCGACGCCGAGCTGGCCACGTTGCTGGAAGGCGAAGTGGTGGCGCTGGCGCTCAAGGCGGGCACGGTTGAGGAGTCCATTGCGGCCGGCACGACGCTCACGAAGGAGATCCTCGAAGGACTCCGCTTCGCGACGCTCGACCTGAAGACGTTCCGCGTGGAGAAGAAGGCGGCCAACGATCGCGTGCGTGAGATCATCGACGCCGCGAACGAAGAGAAGAGCCGGATTGAAGAGCGGGCGGAAGAGCGTATCGACCGCATCCTGCAGCCCGATGAGCTCCCGCCGGGCGTGATCCAGCTGGTGAAGGTCTACCTCGCCGAGAAGCGCAAGATCTCGGTCGGTGACAAGATGGCCGGCCGTCACGGTAACAAGGGTATCGTGGCGCGTATCGTCCCCGAAGAAGACATGCCGTTCATGCCGAACGGTCGTCCGGTGGACATCGTGCTCAACCCGCTCGGTGTGCCGTCACGTATGAACGTGGGGCAGATTCTCGAAACCCACCTTGGGTGGGCGGCGAAGATGCTCAACTTCTACGCCAAGACGCCGGTGTTCGAAGGGGCCAACGAGCGCGAAATCGGCCTGCTGCTCAAGCTGGCCGGCCTGCGCTGGGCGCGCGAAACGCTGGTGCTCGGCGATGCCGCGCACGATGGCACGTCCACGGAAGTCCGCGCGCTGCTCTCCGACATCAAGCCGGATCGTCGCCTGCCGGACAAGGTGGAACTGCTCGCCGACTCCACGCTGAACGATCTGAACGCGAAGGGCATGAGCCCGGAAACCAAGGCGCTGTTTGCCAAGGTCAAGGCGTTCGTGATTGGCTCGGCGCGTACGCTGGCCGAGCGCGAGATCGCCGCGGTGGAAGCCGCGATTGCCGTGCACCGCTCCAGCGAGGAACTGCCGGAGCACGCCGAGGAAGCCATCAAGGCGCTCGAGGCGGACGCGGCGCTGTCGCCGTCGGCCACGATGGCCCGCATTGGTCAGCCGGCGCTCGCCGCACTGCTGGCCGGCGAAGGCGATGTGGATTCGGCCGCACAGGAACTCATTCGTCTCGCCGGCCTGACCCCCACGGGCAAGGCGCTGCTGCGCGACGGACGGACGGGCGAGTCGTTCACCTCACCGGTCACGGTGGGTGAGATCTACATGCTCAAGCTGTCGCACTTGGTCGATGACAAGATTCACGCGCGCTCCATTGGACCGTACTCGCTCGTGACGCAGCAGCCGCTGGCGGGCAAGGCGCAGTTCGGTGGACAGCGCTTCGGAGAAATGGAAGTGTGGGCGCTGGAAGCGTATGGCGCAGCGCACACACTCCAGGAAATCCTCACGGTGAAGTCGGACGACGTGAACGGCCGCAGCCGTGTCTACGAGGCCATCGTGAAGGGGCAGAACTTGCCCGAACCGGGTATCCCGGAGTCGTTCAACGTGCTCGTGAAGGAACTGCAGGCGCTCGGCATCAAGGTCACGCTCGGCGCCAGCGATGGCACCGGTGTCGAACTGATCGACGCTGGCGGGAACAACGGTGGTAACGGCGGAGAGGTATAACGCATGATCGATTTCCGCAGCTCGCGCGAAGCCCGCGCGTCGGCGTTCGACTACATGTCGGTCCGCATCGCCTCACCCGAGGAGATTCGCGGCCCGAAGGACCCCAAGGAGCGCGAACGGCTGGAAATGGCCGGTCTGCGCACCTGGTGGTCATGGGGCGAAGTCACGAAGCCCGAAACCATCAACTACCGTTCGTTCAAGCCGGAAAAGGACGGTCTGTTCTGCGAGCGCATCTTCGGTCCCGTCAAGGACTGGGAATGCCATTGCGGCAAGTACAAGCGCATCCGCTATCGCGGCGTGATTTGTGACCGGTGCGGCGTGGAAGTCACGCTCAGCAAGGTCCGTCGCGAGCGCATGGGTCACATCGAACTGGCAGTGCCGGTTGCGCACATCTGGTTCTTCAAGACCCTGCCGTCGCCCATGGGTAACCTCCTCGACGTCACCCTGCGTGATCTCGAGAAGGTCATCTATTACAGCAACTACATCGTCATCGAGCCGGGCTCGCAGGAGGTGCGTGAGCGCCAGCTGCTCGACGAAGACGAGTACCTGACGCTGCGCCAGAAGGCGAAGGCCGAAGGGGATACCGCGTTCCAGTGCGACATCGGCGCACCGGCCGTGCGTGAGCTGCTCAAGCGTCTCGACGTTGACAAGACGGCCGAGGAGCTGCGCGGCTCCGTCGTGGGCGAAACGTCGCAGCATCGCAAGAAGCAGATGCTGAAGCGTCTCAAGATTGTCGATGCGTTCCGCACGTCGGGCGAGGGTGGCGAGATCCGCAACCGTCCGGAGTGGATGATCCTCGACGTCATTCCGGTCATTCCGCCGGACCTGCGTCCGCTCGTGCCCCTCGATGGCGGCCGCTTCGCGACGTCCGACCTGAACGACCTGTACCGCCGCGTCATCAACCGCAACAACCGTCTCCAGAAGCTCATCTCGCACCGGGCGCCGGAAGTCATCCTGCGCAACGAGAAGCGCATGCTGCAGGAAGCGGTGGACGCGTTGTTCGACAACGGCCGTCGCTCCAAGGCCATTCGTGGCCGCGGCAAGCGTCCGCTCAAGTCGCTGTCCGACATGCTCAAGGGCAAGCAGGGCCGGTTCCGTCAGAACCTGCTCGGCAAGCGCGTGGACTACTCGGGCCGTTCGGTCATCGTGGTGGGTCCCGAGCTCAAGCTGCACCAGTGCGGTTTGCCCAAGGCCATGGCGCTCGAACTCTTCAAGCCGTTCATCATCCACAAGCTGGTGGAGAGCGGCGAAGCGGAGACGGTGAAGCGCGCCAAGAAGATCGTGGAGCGCGAGAACGCGATGGTCTACGAGGTGCTGGAAGGCATCATCAAGGACCACCCGGTGCTGCTCAACCGCGCGCCCACGCTCCACCGTCTGGGCATCCAGGCGTTCGAGCCGGTGCTCGTGGAAGGCAAGGCCATTCGTATTCACCCGCTCGTGACGACGGCGTTCAACGCCGACTTCGACGGTGACCAGATGGCCGTGCACGTGCCGCTGTCGTTCGAAGCGCAGATCGAAGCGCGCGTGCTCATGCTGTCGTCCAACAACATCCTCAAGCCGTCGGACGGTCGTCCGGTGGCGGAGCCGTCGCAGGACATCGTGCTCGGGTGCTACGTCGCCACCAAGGCGCCGTACGCCGACTTCGACAAGAAGACGTCCGATCCGGCGTTCGTGAAGACGTTGCCGCCGTACGTCAACTTCTCCGAAGTCGAAATCGCCATCGCGACCGGCCGCGCCACGCTGCAGACGCCGATCCGCTGGATGCTGGAGACGGAGTCGGGCAAGGAATGGATCGCCACCACCGCCGGCCGCGTGATGTTCAGCGGGATCGTGCCCACGGTGCTGCCGTTCCTCAACAAGGACATGAAGAAGAAGGCGCTCGGCGAACTGGTCTTCCAGAGCTACCGCACGGCGGGACTCGCGGAGACGGTGGCCATGCTCGATCGCCTCAAGGAATTCGGCTTCCGCAACGCGACCAAGGGCGGTGTCTCGATTGGTATCGAAGACCTGCACATTCCGAAGGAGAAGCAGGTGCTTCTCACGGAAGCGTCGGAGCGCGTGGAGCGTTTCCAGCGCGCGTACGCCACCGGTAACATCACGAACGGCGAACGCTACAACAAAGTCATCGACACGTGGACGCACGCGAACACGGACATTGCGGACGCCATGGTCAAGACCATGCGCGAATCGCAGGGCGGGTTCAACCCGGTGTTCATGATGTTCGACTCCGGTTCACGTGGTAGCCGCGACCAGATCCGTCAGCTGGCGGGTATGCGTGGCCTCATGGCGAAGCCGCAGAAGAAGCTCACCGGTGGTATCGGCGAAATCATCGAAAATCCGATCAAGTCGAACTTCCGTGAAGGCTTGTCGGTGCTTGAGTACTTCTCGTCCACGCACGGTGCCCGTAAGGGTCTGGCCGACACGGCGCTCAAGACGGCCGACGCCGGTTACCTCACGCGTCGTCTGGTGGACGTCGCGCAGGATATGACGATCGCCGAAGAGGATTGCGGGACGATCCTCGGCATCGACACGGCCGCGCTGAAGGAAGGCGAAGACGTGATCGAGCCGTTGGCCGAGCGTCTCGTTGGCAACGTGGCGGCCGAAGAAGTGTTTGACCCCATGGAGCGTGACGAAGCGGGTCGTCCGCGCCTGCTGGTGGAAGCCGGTTCGCTCATCTCGGAAGAGACGGCGCAGGCCATCGAAGATGCGGGCATCGAAACGGTGAAGATCCGTTCCGTGCTCACCTGCGAAGCCAAGCGCGGCCTCTGCCGCATGTGCTACGGCCGCAACCTGGCCACCATGCAGATGGTGGATCTGGGCGAAGCGGTCGGTATCATCGCGGCGCAGTCCATCGGCGAGCCGGGGACGCAGCTGACGCTCCGTACGTTCCACGTCGGTGGTACGGCGGCGCGTATCGCCGAACAGACGGCGCGCAAGACCAAGAAGGCCGGTGTGATCGAGTTCGGTGATCGTCTCGTGACGGTCATCAACCCGGACGGCCAGAAGGTCGTGACGTCGTACGAAGGCGAACTGATCATCAAGGCATCGGCCGACAAGAACGCGCTCATCGAAGCGCGTCTGCAGGTGCCGCTCGGTGCGTACCTCATGGTGGAAGACGGTCAGTCGGTCAAGAAGGACGACACGGTCTTCACGTGGGATCCGTACTCCAACCCCATCATCGCCGACGTCGAGGGCACGATTCGCTTCGTGGATCTCGTCGAAGACGAGTCGCTGTCGGAAGAGCTCGACGAACTGACCGGTCTGCGTCAGCGTGTCGTGATCGAAGACCGCGAAAAGAAGCTGCACCCGCACATCGAGATCTGGCAGAACAAGGGCGGCAAGGAGAAGCGCGTGCGCGACTTCATCCTCCCGGTGGGCGCCGTGATCACGATTGAAGACGGCCACGAGATCAAGGCTGGTACGATCATGGCCAAGATCAGCCGCGAGGCCTACAAGACGCGCGACATCACCGGCGGTCTGCCGCGTGTGGCCGAGCTCTTCGAAGCCCGTCGTCCGAAGGATCCGGCCACCATTTCCGAAATCGACGGCTTCGTCCGGTTCGGCGAGATCAAGCGCGGCAAGCGCGAAGTCTTCGTCCGTCCGGCCATGGTCGACAAGGGCGTGTGGCAGGTGGACGAGTCGCAGGCCGAGCAGGTGTACGAAGTGCCGTCAGGCAAGCACTTGCGTGTGCACGAGGGCGATCGCGTGCGCGCCGGTGACCGTATCAGCGAAGGCCCCGTCAATCCGCACGACATTCTGCGCATCAAGGGCCCGCGCGCGGTACAGGAGTATCTGCTCAACGAAGTGCAGGAGGTCTATCGCCTGCAGGGCGTGAAGATCAACGACAAGCACATTGGCGTGATCGTCAAGCAGATGCTGCAGAAGGTGCGGATCGTGGAGTCGGGCGACACCGAGATGCTCGAAGGCGAGCATGTCGATCGCGCGGTCTTCCGCGAGACCAACGAGGAGGCCAAGAAGCGGAAGATCACGCCGGCAACGGCGGAGCCGCTGCTCCTTGGTATCACGAAGGCCTCGCTCACCACGCAGTCGTTCGTGTCGGCGGCCTCCTTCCAGGAGACCACGCGCGTCCTCACCGACGCGGCCATTCGTGGCTCGCGCGACGATCTGCTGGGGCTCAAGGAAAACATCATCATCGGTCACCTCATCCCGGCCGGTACAGGCATGTATCGCTACCAGGAAGTGGACGTCGAGAGCGATGCGCTCCCCGAGCCGGAGCCGCTGCCGGAAGCCCTCGAGCCGAACTTTGAAGCCCTGCTTCCGAGCTTTGAGCCGTCGGCATTCACCATGCCCGACGAATAAGACCTCGGGGTATGGTGCGAGAACGCGGGCGGTGCCATTGGCACCGCCCGCGTTCTCTTTCGTCTGGAATGAGATGGGGAGATCGGGAGGTGAGAGCGTTGCGAAGTGAGAAAATGCGATGGATATCGAATGTGAGAATGTCGAGATAACCACGACGATGAGAAGTGCGAGTGCTTCGTCCGCACGTTGAGGTTTGAGACCGCTGCGCGGGGAGAGGTGAGACCGCTGCGCGGGGAGAGGTGAGACCGCTGCGCGGGGAGAGGTGAGACTTCGCGTTGAAATGGTCCGATGCGCGTGCTTCTGGTGAGACTGGGCGCGGCGAGTTTTGCTATCGTCGCGCATGGCACACAATCCGCAAAAACTCGAAGTGGTGCGCCGGGCGTTTGCGCTGGCGGTAACGGTGCACCGGCTTGCTGACGAATACACGGCGGCCATGGCTCGCGTATCGCCGGGCATGCGTGCGCAGCTGCTGCGCGCGGTGGACTCCATGGCGCTCAATCTCACCGAAGGCGCCGGCTGTGAGTCTCCGACCAAGACCGCGACTTTCTGCACAACGGCCATTGGATCCTGCAACGAAGTCGAACTGCAACTGCGTCTGGCGTCTGCCTTGGAGGTCCTTCCCCCCACCAAGGACTACATCACCGATGAAGTCATCGAAGTCCGCCGGTTGATCTACGGATTCCGCAAATACGTGCTGTCACATCCACCCATCACCCCCACGCCCGGCCCCGCCAGCCAATGACCGTCTCCCGCAACGCGGTCTCAATGCCCCCGTAACCCGGTCTCAATTCTCCCGCGAAGCGATCTCAGATCTCAGATCTCAGATCTCAGCGTGCCGACGAAGCACCTGCACCTCTCACCATCGTGGTTATCTCGACCCTCTCACATTCGAAATCCATCCCAATCTCTCACCTCACAACGCTCTCACCTCCAATTCTCACCGCTCAAGATCTCACCGTCTCACCTCTCCCGTCTCCGGTCTCGCTCGTCGCTTGGTTGCGGTTGCCGCGGTGTCCAGCCAGCTCGCGACTTGCTGGCGCGCGAGTTCCATGCTTTTGCCCGGGTTTTCTCCGGCTGCCATCACATGCTCCATGACGCGCACAAACCGGCCCGTCTTTACATCGGTGAGTTTGGTGGCCACCACGAGCGAGTCGCCGCGGGTCGTGAGCCATCCGTTCACCAGAAAGTCGGCACGTAGCGCCCAGCCTGCGGCCATCTGATCCGGAGTCATGCGCACGGCACGTTCGGTGAGGTCCGGCGGCATTACATCGTAGCGCTCTCCCGGAATGGCTGTGCGCATGAGGGTGGCCGCTTCGCGTGCGGTCGCGGCAAACTCCCGGCGACCGGTGGCGTTACTCCAGTTGGTCACCACCACGCGCAGTCGCCCATCACTTGGCGGAGCCACCAAGGGTGCCACGAACGTCATGGTGCGCGTGGAGCCCGGCGGGGATTCGGGGCGCGGCGGTTCCATGCGCAAGACGCGCGGCACGCGGGCCAGCGCAGAGTCCATGTGTTGAATGGCACGGCTCATCGAGTCGGAAAAAATCCGCCCGAGTTCGGACATGAGCAGTTCACGGTCGATCTCCGCCATCATGCCATTGCTCATACGTACCGCTACGCGCACCGCGCTCGTCTCCGCCAGGACTTTCGTGCCCGTAGCGCCTGCGGCGGTTGGGGCGGTCGCTGGGCGGGGAGGCTGCTGCGACTGCCGTTTCCGTATGGCATCGGCAATGGCCAGCGACTCGGCGCGGGTAATCACCAGTGGCACGGCCGTGCTGCGGGCACCGTCGCTAATGTCGCGGAACACGGCTACGGTATCGCCGAGCATTCCCTGTGCGGTACCGGTGGTCCCGCGAACGGGGATACTGTCGGTGACGGAGGCTGGAGGTGCACCCCCACCAGGGCCCGCATCGCGTGCATCGAGTGCCTCCAGTGACGCCGGCGCCTGCGGAACGTGCGGCAGCACCGCCCAAACGACGGCCGCCACCGCGGCGAGTCCTGCGACCAGCAGGGCAGGGCGTGGCCGAGTGCGGCGCGGCGCCAGCGTGGCGCCACTTGTCATGGGCGGCAGGGCGTCGAGCTCGGCCAGCAGCAGCAGCGCGGATTGCGGTCGCCGGGCCGCATCCTTTTCGAGGCAGTGCATGATGAGCGAGGACAGGGGCTCAGGGATGTCACTGAACGAACGGTGCGGCGGCTCCGGCATCTGCGTGAGCTGTGCCGCCAGCGTGGCCTGCGGCGAGGACCCACTGAAGGGCGCCTTGCCCGTCAGCAGCTCATAGGCCAACAGTCCGACGGCATAGAGATCCACCCGGTGGTCGGCGGCGGGGTCGGCGGCCAGCTGTTCGGGGGCCATGTAGGCGGGGGTGCCGATTGCCATGCCGGTCGTCGTGCCCCCCTGCGCCGGACTGGCGGCGCTGAGCGCTTTGGCCACCCCGAAGTCGGTGACCAGGGCATGCATCCCGGACGTGAGGATGTTGTCAGGCTTGATGTCTCGATGGACCACCCCACGGGAGTGGGCATAGGCCAACGCATCAACCACGTCGTGCAGAATGCGCACCACATCGCGGGCGGAGAGCCGTTGCTGGCGCGTCAGGGTCCCCCGGAGTGATTCGCCGTCGATATAGGGCATAGAGAACCACAACAGCCCGGCATCGTCCCCAGCGGCGAGCAGGGGCACAATGTGCGGATGTTGCAGCTGGGCGGCCAGTTGGATTTCCCGCCGGAACCGCTCCACGTTGACGCCAGCCGCCAGATCGGGGGGGAGCACCTTCACGACCACGCGGCGTCCCAGGGCGATTTCCGTAGCCACGAAGACCCGGGACATGCCGGCGCCCCCCAGTTCCCGCTCTAGGCGGAACTCGGACGCGAGGGCAGCCTGCAGACGTTGTTGGAAATCGCTCACGACACGACACTCACGGAAACGGACGGCACACGGGTCCCACTGATGTTACGTCTGAAATGGTACCGATGTTACGACACCGCCGCCCAGGCGAAGGTGTCCCCCCAGCAGACGCCAGCACCCGCACCTCTCACCGTCGTGGTTGTCTCGCCTCCCCCTTTCGATATCCATCGCACCGCCCGCCTCCCACTGTCTCACCTCCCAGTCTCACCTCCCAGTCTCACCTCTCCAAAACCGGTCCGGCCCGCGCGCGATGCCTGCCCCCCGTTGACCCGGCCGCCTGGGCTGGTTAAGCTCAGGGTTCTGTTCCGTGCCGTCCCCTCCCGGGGGCGATCCACGTAGAAGTCGGAGTACGAACTCCCCGTTGGCCGACCAGCCAATGGGCTACCAACATCTGATGCCTACGATCAACCAGCTGGTCCGCCGCGCCCGAAAGGACGTGGTGGAGAAGTCCAAGGCGCCCGCGCTCAAGAGCAATCCGTTCAAGCGTGGCGTGTGCACCCGCGTCTACACCACGACGCCCAAGAAGCCCAACTCGGCGCTGCGCAAAGTTGCGCGTGTTCGTCTCACGAACCAGCTCGAAGTCACGGCGTACATCCCCGGCGAAGGCCACAACCTCCAGGAGCACTCCATCGTGCTCGTGCGCGGCGGCCGTGTGAAGGACTTGCCGGGTGTGCGTTACCACATTGTACGCGGTACGCTCGACGCCTCGGGCGTCAACGGCCGTAACCAGAGCCGGTCCAAGTACGGCACCAAGCGTCCCAAGAAGGGCGCTGCGCCCGCCGCCGGAGGTAAGAAGAAGTGAGCCGTCGCAAGAGTGCCGTAAAGCGTACCGTGCTGCCTGATGCACGCTATGACAGCCAGACCGTCTCCAAGTTCATCAACAACCTGATGATCCAGGGCAAGAAGTCCACCGCCGAAGGCATCTTCTACGGCGCCATGGACATTGTCGAGGCGAAGACCAGCCAGCCCGGCGTGGGTGTGTTCAAGCAGGCCTTGAACAACCTCAAGCCCGTCGTCGAAGTCAAGAGCCGCCGCGTTGGCGGTGCCACGTATCAGGTCCCGGTCGAGGTCCGTCAGGATCGCCGCACCGCGCTGGCCATGCGTTGGCTCATCAACTACTCGCGCGACCGTAACGAGAAGTCCATGCCCGAAAAGCTGGCCGCCGAAGTGCTGGCCGCCGCTCGCGGCGAAGGCAATGCGATCAAGAAAAAGGAAGACACCCATCGCATGGCCGAAGCCAACAAGGCCTTCGCGCACTACCGCTGGTAAATCCGGCGCCGGAGTTTCTCCCCGCCGTCAGCAGCGCCCCGGATGCATGCATCCGGGGCGCTGTTTTTTGTTGTGACAGCGCATGGAAACCCGAAGACAGATCTGTGATCCCGGACACCGCGCCCACGCCCGAATGGCCCTACTTTTCGTCCGTGTGGGACCAAGGTCCATGTCACCCTCCCGGCACAAAAATCACGCCCTGCCGATATGCCCAGAGGGAATCGGCGTTTCGCCACGGGCAATCGTTACGAAGCCGGACGAACTGTTTTGATAGCGGCCTGGAGTGTTGCGCCGCCGTACGCGTTGCGTCACGTTAGTAGAAGTGCGCGGGCCCCGATTCCGGGGTCGCGAAACGGCAAACCTGGTGAAAGCCAGGGACGCAAAGCTACAGGGCTTACTCACACCACACGGTGTGGCTGCCGGCTGAGCTACCGAACGATCACAGAGGGATCAGGTCATGCGTACTGCGAAGATGCAGTCGGTTGTTGGACAGGTACGGAGACTGGGCGGAGTCGCCGTTGGCGGTGCTCTCATGCTGCTCGCATCCTGTCGGCCGGCGGTGTCGAGCGCCACGCTCAGCGCCGATATGGGCGCGGTCACAACGGCCGACGCCATTCTGGCCAACCCGGCCCGCCGCGATGACGCCAACCGCGTCCAGATGCTCCGGACGGCCAATCGCCTTCCGCGGGTGGCCTTCCCCCGAGTACGCCCCGACTGCCTGACCCAGGGCGAAGACTTCGGATTGTGGACGGTCCGCTTTGACGGCTACGGGTGCGTGGTCGTGAGCGGCAAGGGCAATCAGGGGACGCTGGCCATGGGCCCCAAGTCGGCCGAGAAGGGATGGCAGACCCACGCCCCCATGGTGCTTGGCCCCTCGTACGGCGACCACCTCATGCTCCACGCGCGGGTGGAAACCACCGCGCAGCTGCGTGATGGACAGCCGAATCCGTGGGAAGTGGCCTGGGTTATCTGGCAGTATGAAGACGATACGCGCTTCTACTACTTCATCCCCAAGCCCAACGGCTGGGAACTGGGCAAGCGCGATCCGGCCTACCCAGGTGGCCAGCGTTTCCTGGCTTCTGGAAATCGTGAGAAATTCCCCATCGGGAAGGTCTACGATGTCACGATCGTGCAGGACGCCGACCGCATCGCCGTCTTTGTCGATGGCCGAGAGGTTGTGCGCACACGCGACGCCGAACAGCCGTACAAGAAGGGACGGATCGGCATCTATGCCGAAGACGCCGCCATCAAAGTGCACGCGGTGCGGGCGCTCTAGCCTCTTTCACCGGTCGCCGGTTGCCATCCCTCGCCAACGCGCCACACCTCACCGTGTGGCGCGTTCCTGTTGGAGGCGCCCCGCGCCCCGGAAGGTGTCGGTCACTTCACTTGGGCGGCCAATGGCCTAACCCTTAGGTTGTTGCAACTGGCACAGCGGTGACGCGCACCACATTCCCGGCGTCTATCGCGAAAGTCACGCTCCGGGTAACGTTCCAACCGCTACCGGCCCTGCCGACCTCTTCGGCTGGTCCTCGGCAACGGCGTCCCGAGGCCGGCCAGCGTACCCCTCCTCCGTCTCCGTGCTGCTCAATCTTCGTGGTCTCCAGGCGCGCCGCGGCGTCTCATGTGCGGCCGCAATTGTCGTGGCGCTGGCCAGCATGTGGTTGGCGCCAATGGCCGTCGCCCAGGCGCAGGATGCGCCTGCAGATCGGTACGCCACCGCCATGAACGTGGCCTATGCCGCCCGCCAGCGTGGTGATACCGCCAGCGCCCGCGAGTACTTTACCCGCGCCATTGCGGTCGATAGCACCCAGGCGGCGCCCCACATTGAGCTGGGCTACCTCGAGCTCGCTGGCGGCAACAAGCCCTCGGCGGCTCGCTGGTTCTCGCAGGGCGCGGCGCTCGCCCCGCAGAACGCCGATGTACGTCGGCAGTTGGGCTATGTGCTCATTGATCTGCGCCGGACTGACGACGCGATCAAGGCGCTCGAGAGCATCGGGACCACCCCCAGTGGCTACACCGATCGCGACCGGTTGGCGTTGGCGTACTTGTATGACAGCGCCACGCGGAACGCCGAAGCCCTCGAGGCGTTCCGGGCGGCCGCGCTCAGCGCCGATACCGGCGTGGCCAATCCGGCCCGACGTGCGCTGCGCGTGAAGGGGGATGTCGGGACGGTGCTCTTCTCCGAAGGCTACCTCGCCCCGTTTTACCAGTCGCGTTTCGATAACGCCATTGGCTTTGGCTTTCTGCGTCACGGCATTGAAAGCGGCGCGTCCTGGGCGCCGGCGGCCTACACGTCGTTGCGCGTGACGCGGGACAGCAAGTCTACGGGCGGCGGCGGGCAGTCGCGCGTGCTTTCCGATAACGCGGCCATCCTTGCCGGTGGGGTCCGTGTGCGCCCCTGGCACGGACCGTTATGGCTGTATGCAGAAGCGGGCGGGGCGTATTCACTTCTGACCAATGACACCACCAGCTGGCGCCGTGATGTGCGCGCCGGTGGTTATCTCATTGCCCAGGATGAGCGTCGGCTGGTACGCGATGCCAACTGGAAACTGCTCACCGACATTGCGGCCGATGTGAGCTGGTACGAACGCTTCGACAAGAACGTGATTGGCTACGCGCTGTTGCGCGAAGGCGTGCGCTTTGGCACGCCCGGCAAGCTGGCGCTCGATCTGTTTGGGCGCGGCTGGGTGGGATACGACAGCCGCGGTGACTTTTTCAACCGGGCCGCTGAGAGTGGCGGTGGTGCCGCGTTGCGGGTGGGGCCGCATTTCGTGCTGTTTACTGAAGGCATTTACGGACGATTCTTCGAGCAGCCGACGCCCGGGGTCAAGCGTCGGTATCAGGAGTGGCGTGTGACGGCCGTGTGGGGATGGCGGGCGCTCAAGCCCCTTCGTGAGGGGGGCGCACGATGACCGGTTTGGAAATGGCCGTCATTGTCATCGCGGTGTTCTACCTGATCTTTGCGATCGATGACCTGTTGTTCGATGTGACGTTCTGGTTGGGCAAGATCTTCGGCTGGTGGAAGCGCCCAACGGTGACGGTCAAGGAACTGCGTGACGTGAGCGAGTGGCGTATTGCCATCGTGACGCCCGCGTGGAAGGAAGACGACGTCATCGCGCGCATGCTCCTGTATAATCTGCCGCGACTGGACTACCAGCGGTATGACTACTGGATCGGGACGTATCAGAACGATCCGGACACTCGTCGTGAAGTGGACAAGGTGCGCGCGATCTATCCGAACGTGCGCAAGGTGACCACGACCAACGATGGCCCCACCTCCAAGGCGGACTGCGTCAACACGGTACTGCAGGCCATTGTGGAGCATGAACAGCGGGCCGGCCTGCGCTACGACCTCATCGTGTTTCATGATGTGGAGGACCTGGTGCATCCGCAGGAGCTGCGGTTGCTCAACTGGTACTTCCGCAACGATGACGTGGACTTCGTGCAATTGCCCGTGTTGTCCACGCCGCCGTTCTGGTATGACTTCGTGGCCGGTACGTACATCGACGAATTCGCCGAGATGTACACGAAGAACATGTTCGTCCGTGAGAAGGTCTGGGGCTTCGTGCCATCGGCCGGTGTGGCCACGTGTGTGCGCCGGACTGTCATTGATCAGCTCATGGAAGAGCGTAACGGGACGCCGTTCGCGACCAATTCGCTCACCGAAGACTACGATCTGGGACTTGGTCTCACGGTGCAGGGGCGTCCCACGCGGTATCTGCATCAGTACGTGCAGATCGACGAAGATGACAAGAATTCGGAAGAACTGATTGCCACGTGGGCTCCGTTCCCCCAGACGTTCCGTACCGCGGTGCGTCAGCGCACGCGCTGGATGGCCGGCATCGTGTTTCAGGGGTGGGAGCATTGGGGCTGGCCCAAGGGGCTCAGCTGGCTGCTGGCGCACGATCGTCGTGGCCCGCTGGGCTATCTCGTGGTGCTCGCCGGCTATCTGCTGCTGCTGTACTTCGTGGCGTACGAATGGGTCCGGGTGTTTTACGATCGTGGGCTTCCCGAAATGCTTGAAGAGCCATGGTTCGCGTGGCTGTTCTGGATCGGGTTGTTCTTCATGTGCAACCGCCTCATTCAGCGCGCCATCAGTACCGGCAAGCTGTACGGCTTTGGTCAGGCGCTGCTCTCGATCTTCCGGACGCCCTTCTCGAACATCGTGAACATGGTGGCCACCTTCCGGGCGGCCAATCAGTACTTCAAGTCGCGTCGCACCGGTATTCCCATGAGCTGGGACAAAACCGAACACTCATTGCCGCCGCAGGTTGGCGCACAGATGCGTCTCGGCGAGAAGCTCATCGAAGACAAGAAGCTCACCACGCAGCAGCTCGTGCTGGCGCTCAAGGAGCAGCGCGAAAAGGGTGGTCAGCTGGGCGCCATTCTGGTGAAGCAAGGTGCTGTGTCACGTGACGATGTGGAAACCGTTGTGAGGAATACCCGCGCATGAGCAAATCCCGGTGGTTGACTCCCATGCGCGGCGGCGCCCCCGCCGTGCGTGCCACGCCCAATGTGGCGGTGATCGTGGGCACCCGTCCCGAAGTCATCAAGATGGCGCCAGTGGTACGGGCGCTGCGGGCGTCCACCAGCGTGACCTGTACGGTGGTCAGCACGGGGCAGCACCGTGACCTGCTGGTGCGCGCGTTCGAAGACGTGGGGCTGGTGCCCGACATCGAGCTGTCGCTCATGACGGAGAATCAGTCGCCCAGTGCCTTTGTGGCGCGCTGCATCACCGCGCTGGACGACGTGTTTGCGCAGAACAAGCCGCAGGCGGTTCTGGTGCAAGGCGACACCAGCAGCGCCTGCGCCGGGGCCATGGCGGCCACGTGGCGCTCCATCCCCGTGGGGCATGTGGAAGCCGGCCTGCGCTCCTTCAATTTTCAGGAGCCGTTCCCGGAAGAGTTCCACCGTCGCGTGGTGGGTGTGGCAGCGCAGTGGCATTTTGCCCCCACGCCGGAGAGCCGCGACAACCTGCTGCGCGAAGGCGTCCCCATGCACCGCATCTTCATGACCGGCAATACCATTGTGGATGCCGTGAAGCAGATGGATGTGTCGCGCCCGTTCGAAAATCGCCTGCTGGATGCGGTGCCCGAGGGGCGCCTGGCGCTCGTTACGGCGCATCGGCGGGAGAACCAGGGCGAGTCCATGCGGGATATCGCCCGTGCCGTCAAGCGGCTGGTGGCGGCCGTGGCGGACTTGCAGGTGGTGCTGCCGCTGCACCCCAATCCCAATGTGCGCGGGCTTTTTCAGCAGGAGCTGGGGGATACGCCGCGGGTGCACCTGCTGGAGCCGCTCAGCTATCCCGACCTGCTGAAGGTCCTGCACAAGAGCACGATCATCCTGTCCGACTCGGGCGGATTGCAGGAGGAGGCCCCCAGTGTGGGGCGTCCCATTCTCATTTTGCGGGAACGCACCGAGCGCCCGGAAGTGGTGCAGGTGGGGGCAGGCATTCTGGTGGGTACCGATCCCGATCTCATCGTAAAGGAAGCGCTGTCCATTTTGTGCGACCCGGTGGTGTACGAGCGCATGGTCACGGTGCCCAACCCGTTTGGTGACGGCAAGGCGTCGGCCCGCATCACGGAAATCCTGGAGTCCTCGCTGTGCGAGGAAGCGGATTTGCCGGTGATGTCGATGGTGCTGTAACCTTCACGTTATGGTTGGGTCTGCTGGCATGAAACCGCAGACTGTGGGAAGTTCGCAGCAACCTGTCGCACGGTGTGGGCGCCAAGCCACACGCGATGTGGAGATGTGGGGGTGAAAGGGCAAGAAAGCCCTCTCAAAAGGTGGATAAGTCGTTTTATGGTAGAGCTCGGCATGTGGCACGGCTTATGCTTCAGTTAGGTAGCAGGTGGTCCGAACGCTCGGCGCCACAATAAACTCAGCAAGGGTTTTCCAATGCTTCGCACGTCGTCCCGTATCGCCACAACCGTTCGCCTTGCCATTGGTGTGAGCAGCGTTCTGCTTGCGTCCACCGAGGCCGCTGCGCAGACCTATAGCGATTTCGGCTCGGTGACTACCGCTCCTACGAGTGGTGTCTGTAAGAACTGGGGCAATGAGGGGTTCGGCCCGAAATCTGGTGGCCTCACCTGGTACAACGCGTACCTGCTCAACGTGCCCGAATACTTCAATTGCTGGACAAAGGCGCCAGCGGTCACCGGGTATCCGTCCAATTCAAAGCTGGCGATCCTGACGTCGACCCCCCTGCAGGTCCAGATGGATACGTTTAATCCGTTCTTCCTGCACAGCCTCAAGGTGGGATCGGGGTGGACGAACGACGCGATCCTGACGCTGAACGGCTACATGGGTGACGTCAACAACAAGACGCTGCAGTTCAGCCAGACCCTGACCAATCTTGACGCGAACGCCCCGATGGCGGATTCGTGGAAGATCGACAATCAGGGGAAGGCCATTACCTACTTTACCCTCAGCGTCAACTACAATCTTGCCGGCGCTCCAGCGTGGAATCCGGTGGATGCGAACTGTCTGTACGCGACCGCCCCAGCTGACGTGGCGAATTGCGCGGTGCCGGCGTGGGGCCAGGACCCGTACAACTCCCGCCTCTATCAGTGGCAGGTTGATCGCTCCATCGGCATGGGGGCCAATGCCCGTACGACGCTTCCCTACCAGACCATTTGGGTCGCTGGGGTTGAGACGTCTTCGGTCGTCCCCGAGCCGAGCACCTATGCCCTGATGGGCGCGGGTCTGCTGGCGCTGGGTGTGGCCTCGCGCCGCCGCCGGAAGCAGGGCTGAACATATTTTGGAAAGGGGCTGGCCAGACTGGTCGGCCCCCTGGGTAAGAACCGCGCCGTCCGGAGCTGGTCCGGACGGCGCGAAATGTTTGGAGGGGAAGCAGTTGGACGCCGAGTGGCGTATATCGGCGGTTCCCGCGGGTTGACTTCCGGCCCAGGCTCCCTCATGTTAGGTGTCTGCCCGTAAACGCCTCAAAAGGGCGTGGTCTGGCAACCCCAACGTAGTCTCGCAACACAGTCGGCGGATCTGCAGCCGACCCCTTATGGGCCACCGCGGTTTCAGGGTGGGGCGCCACGCCCGGCAGTCTTTGGGTAGGCACGCTGTTCCGGCACGGCATCGTGATGATGACGCGCTCCCGACAAGCAACGCAGCCAATTCAACGTCGCATCTGGAGTCCGCAGTTCTCTGGAAGTGGCGCGCTTGGGTCCCCACTCGTGCAGCAGCGGCGAGCGTACCCGGCGACAGCGGATGGATACCGCTCCCAATCCGGGAGGCCAGGTCCAGCCGTTTTTTTGCTGGTTCACTTTTGTTCTCTTACTGCGCTGCCCTGGCGGCGCATACCGAAAACTATGCCGCGTACCACCCCGCTCCAGCACTACCGCAACATCGGCATCATGGCCCACATCGATGCCGGCAAGACGACCACCACTGAGCGCATCCTGTATTACACAGGCAAGTCGCACAAGATTGGTGAAGTCCACGATGGCGCCGCCACCATGGACTGGATGGAACAGGAACAGGAGCGCGGCATCACGATCACGTCGGCCGCGACGACCTGCTTCTGGATGCGTCATGGCCAGGCCCACGACAAGGGCGCGGGTCCGGAATTCCGCATCAACATCATCGACACCCCGGGCCACGTGGACTTCACCGTCGAAGTGGAGCGTTCGCTCCGCGTGCTCGACGGCGCCGTCACGCTGCTCGACTCGGTGGCCGGTGTAGAGCCGCAGACGGAAACGGTATGGCGTCAGGCCGACCGGTACCGTGTGCCGCGCATGATTTTCTCGAACAAGATGGATCGGGTGGGCGCGAACTTCGATCGCTGCCTGGCCATGATCCGTGATCGCCTGAGCAAGCGCGCGTTCCCGCTGCAGCTGCCGGTGGGTTCGGGCGAAACGTTCACGGGCCACATCGACGTGCTCGAGCGCAAGCAGTACATCTTCCACGACGAGACGATGGGCAAGACGTTCTCGGTGGTCGATGTGCCGGCCGAGTTCAAGGACGCCTGCGAGCTCGCGCGTCACGAGGCCATTGAAGCGGCCGTCGAGCATGACGAAGCGCTGATGGAGAAGTACCTGGCTGGCGAAGAGCTCTCGATGGACGAGATCCGCTCTGCCATCCGTGCGGCGACGATCGCGATGGAGTTCATCCCGGTCCTCTGCGGCGCCTCGTTCAAGAACAAGGGTGTGCAGGCGCTGCTCGACGCGGTGATCGATTATCTCCCCGCGCCGATCGACGTGCCAGCCATTCAGGGCCACCTGCCGCATCACGACGAAACGTTCATCGATGCGCCGATCAACGACGACGCGCCGTTCGCGGCGCTGGCGTTCAAGATCGCGACCGACCCGTTCGTCGGAAAGCTGACCTTCTTCCGCGTCTACTCGGGCGTGATGCAGTCGGGCAGCTACGTCTACAACAGCACGAAGGACAAGCGTGAGCGTGTCGGTCGTCTGCTGCAGATGCACGCCAACAAGCGTGAAGAAATCGAGGAAGTGCGCGCCGGTGACATTGCCGCCGCGATCGGGCTCAAGGACACGCGCACGGGCGACACGCTGTGCACGGAAGACCACCCGCTCATCCTCGAGGCCATGAAGTTCCCGGCCCCCGTCATCGACGTCGCCATCGAGCCGAAGACGAAGGCGGACCAGGACAAGCTGGCCATCGCGCTGCAGAAGCTCGCCGAAGAAGATCCGACGTTCCGCGTGCGTTCCGACGCCGAGACGGGACAGACGATCATCGCCGGTATGGGCGAGTTGCACCTCGAGATCATCGTCGATCGCATGATGCGCGAATTCAAGGTCGATGCGAACGTGGGTCGCCCGCAGGTGGCCTACCGCGAAACGATCAAGAAGCGCGTCGAGAAGATCGAAGGGAAGTTCATCCGCCAGTCCGGCGGTAAGGGGCAGTTCGGCCACGTGGTCATCAACATGGAGCCCTCCGAACAGGGCCAGGGCTTCGTGTTCGAAGACAAGATCGTGGGCGGTGTCATTCCCCGTGAATACATCGGCCCCGTGGAACAGGGCATCAAGGAAGCGCTGGAAAATGGCGTGCTCGCCGGTTACCCGGTGGTGGACGTCAAGGTTCAGCTGACCTTCGGCTCGTACCACGAAGTCGACTCATCGGAAATGGCGTTCAAGATTGCCGGCTCGATGGCGTTCAAGGAGGCGGCCAAGCAGGCCAGCCCCTGTCTGCTGGAGCCGGTCATGAAGGTCGAGGTCGTGAGCCCGGAAGCGTACATGGGTGACGTCCTCGGCGATCTCTCCTCGCGGCGCGGCAAGATTGGCGGCATGACGCAGCGTGGTGAGGCGCAGGTAATCTCGGCGACTGTGCCGCTCGCCGAGATGTTCGGTTACTCGACCAAGCTGCGCAGCATGTCGCAGGGACGAGCGGTCTACTCGATGGAGTTCTCGCATTACGAGGAAGTGCCGAAGTCGAAGGCCGAAGAGATCATCAGCAAGGTGAAGGCGTAAGCCTCACCCACTCATTCACTACCCAAATACCAGAACAAAACCATGGGCAAGGCAAAGTTCGAGCGGAACAAGCCGCACGTGAACGTGGGAACGATCGGCCACGTCGACCACGGCAAGACGACGACGACGGCTGCTCTCACGAAGATCTCGGCGGACAAGGGCTACGGCACGAAGTACATCGCGTACGACGAAGTTGCCAAGGCCTCTGAGTCGCAGGGACGTCGCGACAGCACGAAGATTCTGACGATTGCCACGTCGCACGTGGAGTACGAGACGGAAGCGCGTCACTACGCGCACGTTGACTGCCCGGGTCACGCCGACTACGTGAAGAACATGATCACCGGCGCTGCGCAGATGGACGGCGCGATCCTGGTGGTGTCGGCCGTGGACGGCCCGATGCCGCAGACGCGTGAGCACATCCTCCTGGCTCGCCAGGTGAACGTGCCCTCGGTCGTGGTGTTCCTCAACAAGTGTGACCTGGTGGAAGACGAAGAGCTCCTCGACCTCGTCGAGCTCGAAGTCCGTGAACTGCTGTCGAAGTACAACTACCCGGGTGATGACGCTCCGGTGATCCGTGGCTCGGCGATCAACGCCATCAACGGCGATCCGAAGTGGGTGGCAGAGTTCCAGAAGCTGTACGACGCGCTGGATACGTACATCGCGGAGCCGGTGCGTGAGATCGACAAGCCGTTCCTCCTCCCGGTCGAAGACGTGTTCTCGATCACGGGTCGTGGCACGGTGGCGACGGGCCGTATCGAGCGTGGCATCGTGAAGGTCGGCGAAGAAGTGCAGGTCGTCGGCTACAACAGCGAGAAGAAGACGACCGTCACGGGCGTCGAAATGTTCCGCAAGCTGCTCGACGAAGGACGCGCGGGCGACAACGTCGGTCTGCTCCTCCGCGGCATCGCGAAGGAAGACATCGAGCGCGGCATGGTGTTGGCCAAGCCGAACTCGATCAAGCCGCACACGAAGTTCACGTCGGAAGTGTACGTGCTCACGAAGGAAGAAGGCGGCCGTCACACGCCGTTCTTCAAGGGCTACCGCCCGCAGTTCTACTTCCGCACGACGGACGTGACGGGCAACATCGAGCTCCCCGAAGGGATGGAGATGGTGATGCCGGGCGACAACGTGACGATGACGATTGAGCTCATCATCCCGATCGCCATGGAAGAGCAGCTGCGCTTCGCCATCCGTGAGGGTGGCCGCACGGTCGGCGCCGGCGTCGTTACCAAGATCCTCGCCTAATCACGACTGTCGGCGGGTGGTGAGGCTTTCGGGTCTCACCACCCGCTCAACAGGCTCCCAGGAATAGAGATGGCTGGCCGCATTCGCATTCGCCTCAAGGCATTTGACCACGCTGTGATCGATCAGGCGTCGGCGGACATTGTCCGCACGGCTGAGAAGACCGGCGCGTCGGTCTCTGGTCCGATCCCGCTGCCCACGAAAACGCAGCGTTGGACCGTGTTGCGCTCGCCGCACGTCGACAAGAAGTCGCGCGAGCAGTTCGAACTGAAGACGCACAAGCGCGTGATCGATATTCTCGATTCGCGTGCCGGTACGGTGGACGCGCTCACGAAGCTCGATCTCCCGGCTGGTGTGGACGTCGAAATCAAGGTGGAGTAGGACGTAGTACGCAGGACGTAGTACGCAGCACGTAACACGTAGTACAGAGGGCGTCGCACAGGGCGTCGTCCTCCACAGTCCAACGGATCATCCTTTGCGGATGGCCGCGACTCGTACGGAGTGAGTCCATTCATGATCGGTATCATCGGTAAAAAGCTGGGCATGACCCAGCTGTTCAACGAGCAGGGGCAGCAAGTGCCCTGCACCGTGGTGGAGGCCACGCCCAATCCCGTCGTGAAGGTGATGACGAAGGATCAGGCGGGTTTTGCCTCGGTGGAGCTCGGATATGGTGCGCAGCGCACGGCGCGCGCCAACAAGAAGGGTGAGCGCACGCCCAAGGGCAATCGCGCCACCAAGGCGGAGCTGGGACACGCGCAGAAGGCCGGCCTTGAGGCGGCGCCTGCGGTGCTGAAGAGCTTCCGTCTCGACGACGCGCCCGGCAAGGCCGAGGTGCCGTCGTACAACATCGGCGACACGATTTCCGTGGAAATCTTCACCCCCGGCGAGAAGGTCAAGGTCACCGGTACCAGCAAGGGCCGTGGCTTCCAGGGTGTGGTGAAGCGCCACGGCTTCCATGGCGGTCCGAACACGCACGGTAACACCAAGCACCGCAAGCCTGGCTCCATCGGCGCGGGCACGGATCCGTCGCGCGTGATCAAGGGCAAGAAGATGCCCGGCCAGTATGGCAACGTGCAGCACACGTCTCTCAGCATCCGCGTCGAAAAGGTGGATGCCGAGCGTAACCTCATTTATCTGCGCGGCAGCGTGGCGGGGCCGACGAACGGCATCGTCTTCGTGCGGAAGCAGGGCTGATCATGATGGCGGAAACGAAGACTTTTGAGGCGCCTGTGTTCACGGCGCAGGGCAAGCAGGGCGGTACGCGCCAGCTCCCCGAGATGTTCGACGGCATCGTCAACGTGCCGGTCATGCACCAGGCGGTAAAGGCGTTCCTCGCCAACCGTCGTCAGGGCACGGCCAAGACGAAGACGCGTGGCGAAGTCACCGGCGGTAACCAGAAGCCGTGGAAGCAGAAGGGTACCGGTCGCGCCCGTCAGGGCTCGACGCGTGCGCCCAACTGGCCGGGCGGTGGTACGGTGTTCGGCCCGCAGCCGCGCAGCTACACGCAGATCGTGCCGCGTCAGGTGCGTCAGTTGGCGCGCAAGAGTGCGCTGAACGCCCGGGCTCGTGAAGGCGCGGTGATCCTGGTCGATGCGCTGAACTTCAGCGCGCCGAAGACCAAGACGATGACGGCGTTGATTGCGTCCATTGGCGCCGCGGGCAAGAAGGTGCTCGTGCTGACCGAAGGCGTGAAGCCGAATGTGTACCTGAGCGCGCGCAACATCGAGCGCGCCCATGTGATGCCGTTCAGCGATGCGAGCACCTACCACATCCTCTGGTCGGATGTCGTGGTGATCGAGTCGGCGGCGCTCACCCAGAACTCCGCGGAGGGCTAAGCGATGAGTCTTTATCGCACCATCGTGCGCCCGATCATCACGGAGCGTACCTCAGCCGCGTATCAGGATCGCGGCGAATACACGTTCGAGGTGGCGCCTACCGCTACCAAGTACGCCATCAAGGCCGCCGTCGAGCAGCTGTTCGGCGTAAAGGTTACCGGCGTCTGGACGTCCATCGCGCGCGGAAAGGCGCGCCGCGTGGGCCAGTCCATCGGTCGCCGTCCACATACCAAGAAGGCGATTGTGAAGCTGCGTGACGGCGACACCATCGCGATCTTCGAGGGCTGAGTCGCATGGGCATTCGTCAGTTCAAGCCGGTCACCAAGGGCACGCGTTTCCGCTCGGTCTCAGACTTCGCCGAGATCACGCGCAGCACCCCTGAGAAGTCGCTGCTCGAGCCGCTCAAGAAGTCGGGCGGGCGCGACAACCATGGCCACATCTCGATGCGTCGCATCGGTGGCGGCCACAAGCGCATGTACCGCATCATCGATTTCAAGCGCAACAAGCCTGGCGTGCCGGCGACGGTGGCGCACATCGAGTACGATCCGAACCGTTCGGCGCGCATCGCGCTGGTGGAGTATGCGGACGGCGAGAAGCGGTACATCCTGCATCCGAAGGGCCTCAAGCAGGGCGATACGGTGGTGTCGGGTCCGGGCAGCGATGTCCGCACCGGCAACGCGATGCCGCTCCGCGAAGTGCCGCTCGGCACGTCGGTGCACAACATCGAGCTGAAGATCGGCAAGGGCGGCCAGATGGCGCGCTCGGCCGGTGCCTTCGCCCAGGTGGTGGCGAAGGAAGGCGAGTACGTCACCCTTCGGCTTGGCTCCACCGAAATGCGCCTGGTGCACGGCAACTGCATGGCGACGATCGGAGAAGTGGGTAACTCCGAGCACGAGTTGCAGTCGCACGGCAAGGCGGGCAAGAGCCGTTGGCTCGGCAAGCGCCCCAAGGTGCGTGGTGAAGTCATGAACCCGGTGGATCACCCGCACGGTGGCCGCACGCGCGGCGGTCGTAACGTGGTGAGCCCGTGGGGTAAGAAGGAAGGCGTCAAGACGCGCAACAAGAAGAAGGCGTCAACGCGTCTCATCGTGCGCGGCCGCAAGCGCGGCCGAGCCACGCAGTAACCGCCAGGCGAGACGAGAACCGATATGTCGAGAAGCATTAAGAAGGGTCCGTTCGTCGCTGAACGCCTGGAGGCGAAGGTGGTCGCGATGAACGCCAAGAGCGAGAAGAAGGTCGTGAAGACCTGGTCGCGCGCTAGCACGATTCTGCCCGAGTTCGTCGGGCACACGTTTGCGGTGCACAACGGGAACAAGTTCATCCCGGTGTACGTGACGGAAAACATGGTTGGCCACAAGCTGGGCGAGTTTTCGCCGACGCGTCTGTTCCGCGGTCACGCGGGACAGAAGACGGACGCGAAGAAGTCTGGCGGCAAGGGAGGCAAGTAACCCATGGCCAAAGCAGCGGTGAAGACGGGGATTGAGGCGCGCGCGATTCAGCGCACCACGCGTCAGTCGCCCTACAAGATGCGGCTGGTCATTGACCAGATCCGCGGCCAGCGTGTCAACGACGCGCTCGCGCTCCTGAAGTTCTCCAAGAAGCACGCGGCCGAGCAGATTGCGAAGACGCTCAACAGTGCCGTGGCGAACGCAGAACAGTCGGCCCGTGCGGCCAACACGTCCCTCGATGTGGACATGCTGGTGATCACGAAGGCCATCGTGAACGAAGGTCCGAAACTCAAGCGTTGGACGCCGGCGGCCATGGGCCGTGCGACGCCGATGCTGAAGCGGACCAGCCATGTCGAGATCGTCGTGACGGAGGCGGTGCGCTAATGGGACAAAAGACCAATCCGATCGGCTTCCGCCTCGGCGTCACGAAGAACTGGCGCTCGACGTGGTATGCCAAGAAGGAGATGCCGGCGCTGTTGAAGGAAGACGCGCTGCTGCGGAAGTACCTGAAGGCGCGTTTGGACAACGCCGCCATTTCCGATGTCACGATTGAGCGGAAGCCGGGGAAGGTCGTGGTGACCATCCACACGGGCCGGCCGGGCGTGGTGATCGGCAAGAAGGGTGCGGAAGTGGACAAGTTGCGTGATGAGCTCACGCAGCTGACCGGCAAGGAAGTCGGCATCAACGTGGAAGAGATCAAGCGCCCGGAAGTGGAGGCGCAGCTCGTGGCCGACAACATTGCGGCGCAGCTCTCGCAGCGTATTTCGTTCCGTCGGGCGCTGAAGCGCGCGGTGCAGAGCGCGATGCGGATGGGAGCGCTGGGCATCAAGGTGAAGGCTGGCGGCCGCCTCGGCGGTGCCGAAATCGCGCGCGTGGAAGGGTACATGGAAGGCCGGGTGCCCCTTCATACGCTGCGCGCCGACATCGATTACGCGACGAGCACGGCGAGGACCACGTACGGCGCCATTGGCGTCAAGGTGTGGATCTTCAAGGGTGAAATCGTGGAAGATCGTCGCGGCAAGACCTACTCGACCGGCAACTGAGGAACTGAGAGATGCTGAGTCCGAAGCGGGTCAAATTCCGCAAGATGTTCAAGGGCCGGATGACCGGTCTGGCGCACCGTGGCGCCGAGCTGTCGTTTGGCACGTTTGGTCTCCAGGCACTGGAGCCGGCGTGGGTGACGAGCCGGCAGATCGAAGCGTGCCGTGTTGCGATGACGCGTCACATCAAGCGTGGCGGCAAAGTATGGATCCGGATTTTCCCGGACAAGCCGATCACGAAGAAGCCGGCCGAAACCCGAATGGGTAAGGGTAAGGGTTCGCCGGAGATGTGGGTGGCGGTAGTGAAGCCGGGCCGAGTGATGTTTGAGATCGAGGGTGTGTCCCGGGAACTCGCCGAAACGGCGATGGGCCTGGCCGCCGCGAAGCTCGGCGTAAAGACCAAGTTTGTGGCGCGCGAGGAGGCGGTGACCCATGAAGTCTGAAGAGATCCGCGGACTCGCTGATGACGAGCTCGTGTCGCGTATTGCTGAACTGGAAGAGGAGCGTTTTCGTCTCCGGTTCCGCAGCGGTACCGAAGCGCTGGAAGAGCCGCTGCGGCTGCGCAGCATCCGCAGGGACATTGCGCGCCTCAAGACGGTCCAGCGCGAGCGTCAGCTCGCCGGCCGCGGCCGCTAACCGAGATACGACAGATGGCTGAAACGAATAACGCGAGCGCCGCGCAGAACGGCGCCATGGATCGGACCGCGCGCAAGGTGCGTATCGGGCTGGTCGTGAGCGACAAGATGGAAAAGACGGTGGTCGTTCGCATCGACCGTCGCATGCCGCACCCGCAGTACGGCAAGATGGTGACGCGTACGCGTAAGCTGAAGGCTCACGACGAGGAGAACTCGGCGAAGGTCGGCGATACGGTGCGCATCATGGAGACCCGGCCCTTGTCGAAGGACAAGCGGTGGCGCGTGGTCGAAATCGTCGAACGCGCGCGGTAAGGGGAAATAATCCATGATCCAGCAAGAATCAGTCGTGAAGGTTGCGGACAACAGCGGCGCCAAGCGCGCCCTGGTGATCCGTGTCCTGGGCGGCACGCGCCGTCGGTACGCCGGCCTTGGTGACAAGGTCATCGTGGCGGTCAAGGACGCGCTGCCGAACGGCACCGTGAAGAAGTCCGACGTGGCGAAGGCCGTGGTGGTTCGCACGGTGAAGGAAACGCGCCGCAAGGATGGTTCGTACATCCGCTTCGACGAGAACGCCGTCGTGATCATCAACGACAACGGTGAGCCGAAGGCGACGCGTATCTTCGGACCCGTGGCGCGTGAGCTTCGTGAGAAGCGCTACATGAAGATCGTGTCGCTGGCGCCCGAGGTGATCTGAGATGCGGAAGAACGTTTACTACAAGACGGATCGCGGCCAGCGCCTCGGCGCTGCGCGTCACGCCCTCAAGGCGTCTCGCGAAGTGATCCACGTCACGAAGGGTGATACCGTTCGCGTGATGCGCGGCGACGACAAGGGGAAGGAAGGGAAGGTCCTTCAGGTGTACCCCAAGACGGGCCGCATCAAGGTGGAAGGCATCAACATCGTGAAGAAGCACCGCAAGGCGCGCACGGCGGAAGAGACGAGCGGCATCATCGAGATGGCCGCGCCCTTCCACGCGTCAAACGTCATGTTGCTCGATTCGAAGACCGGCAAGCCGACGCGAGTTCGCAATCGCGTGGACAAGGACGGCACGAAGGAGCGCATCGGCGTGAAGAGCGGTGAAGTCATTTCCCGCGCCCGCTGAACGGAGTAACTGACGATGGCGACCAAGGAAAAGGGCGCCGCCAAGGGCGGCGCGAAGGGTGGAGCAAAGGGTGGAGCGAAGGCTGGTGCCGCCAAGGGTGGCGCTGGCTCGAAGGGTGGCAGCAAGGCCGACAAGAAGGCCGGCCAGCCGCGCCAGGCGATCGACTTCACGAAGCGTGAGCATGCAGGTGCCGGCTTGCCGGTGGCCGGTCCGCGCCTCAAGACGTTCTACGAGAATACGGTCCGTGCCAAGCTGGCGGCCCAGTTCGGGTTCACCAACCCGCACCAGATCCCGACGCTGACGAAGATCGTGATCAACTGCGGCGTGGGCGAAGCGGTGAAGCAGCCGAAGCTGCTCGACGTGGTGGTGGAAGAGCTCGCGCTGATCTCCGGCCAGAAGCCGGTGCGCCGCAAGGCGAAGAAGTCGGTCGCGAACTTCGGTCTCCGTGAGGGACAGGAGATCGGCGCGTCGGTGACGATGCGTGGCGCCCGCATGTGGGAGTTCCTGGATCGGTTCGTGACGGTGGCGTGCCCGCGTATCCGCGATTTCCGCGGCCTCGGCACGAAGTCGTTCGACGGTCGTGGGAACTACACGCTCGGCATCAAGGAACAGATGATCTTTCCGGAGATCAACTATGACATGGTCGAGCAGATCCACGGCATGGACATCACGTTCGTGACGACGGCGGACAAGGATGCGCACGCGTTCGCGCTGCTGCATCAGCTGGGCATGCCGTTCCGTGGCGACGATAAGCCGGTGACGCCGAAAGTGGCGCAGCCGAGCGCCGCGGCCTAAACCAGGACTGAGACGATGGCGAAGACGAGCAAGCTGGCCCGCAACGCCCAGCGCAAGGTGCTGGTGGAGCGGTATGCCACGAAGCGCGCGGCCCTGAAGGCCGCGATCAACAACCCGAAGAGCACGCCGGAAGAAGTGCAGGCCGCGGTGAACGCGCTGCACAAGCTGCCGCGCAACTCCTCGGCGACGCGGGTGCGGAACCGCTGCAACATGAGCGGCCGTCCTCGGGCCTATCTGCGTCAGTTCGGGCTGAGCCGCATCGCCTTGCGCGATATGGCGTTGAACGGCCTGATCCCGGGCGTGCGCAAGGCCAGCTGGTAACACCCTTCGGGGCGTCCAGCAGGATGCAGGACCCAAAACGAGCTGTGGGCTTGGAGTTCGGGGCTGGCGGGGTGAGATTGTAAGGCTCCCCCCGCGGGGCTCGGGCTCCATACCCGGAGTTCGACTTTTCATTCACTTCCTACCGGTCCGCCACGGGCGGATACCCTAGGAGAATTATCAGAGCATGAGCCTGAACGACCCTATTGCCGACATGCTGACGCGGATTCGCAATGCGTGTGCTTCCAAGCACCGCCGCGTCGACATGCCGGTCTCGAAGATCAAGATCGAGATCGCGCGCATCCTGAAGGAGAACTCCTTCATCCAGGACTACCGCACGGTCGATCTCGAGGATGGCAAGGCCGTCCTGCGCGTGATTTTGAAGTACGCGCACGGTGGACAGTCGGTGATCCGCGAAGCGAAGCGCATCTCGACCCCCGGTCTGCGGAAGTACGTCGGCGTGACGGAAATCCCGCGCGTTCGCAATGGCCTCGGTATGGCCATCCTCAGCACGTCGAAGGGCATCATGTCTGATCGTGATGCACGCACCGCCAACACTGGCGGCGAGCTCCTCGCCCTCGTCTGGTAAGGAGACTACGACATGTCGCGTATCGGTAAGCGCCCGATCCCGGTTCCGGCCGGGGTGACGGTGGCGATGAATGGCAACACGGTATCGGTGAAGGGGCCGAAGGGTGAACTCACCCGCACGCTCCCGGCTGAGATCATGGTGTCGCAGGAAGGCAGTGAGCTGCTGGTGAAGCGTCCGTCGGATGAAGAGCGCCACAAGGCGCTGCATGGTCTGACGCGCACTCTGGTGGCGAACATGGTGGAAGGAGTGACGACGGGCTTCAAGAAGGTGCTCGAGATCACGGGTGTCGGCTACAAGGCCGAGATCAAGCCGTACGGCGCGCTGCTGTCGCTCGGCTTCTCGCACCAGATCGAATACAAGGCGCCGGCTGGCGTGTCGATCACGGCGCCGAATCCGACCACGGTCGTGATTGAAGGCGCGAGCAAGGAACACGTGGGCCAGGTCGCGGCTGAAATCCGCAGCTTCCGCAAGCCGGAGCCTTACAAGGGCAAGGGCGTCAAGTACCAGGGCGAAGTCATCCGGCGCAAGGCCGGTAAGGCGGGAGGCAAGTAATGGCCAAGATCGCGATCCCGCGCACGAACGCGGAGAAGCGCAAGCGTCGTCATCTGCGCGTGCGCAAGGCAGTGAACGGGACGGCGGAACGTCCGCGTCTCGTGGTATTCCGCTCGCTCAAGCATATCTATGCGCAGATCGTGGACGACGTGACGCATCGCACGTTGCTCACCGTTGGCGACGAGAAGATGAGCGGGACGAAGTCGGAACGCGCGCTTGCCGTCGGCAAAGCCGCAGCAGAGAAGGCGAAGGCGGCGGGCATTTCGAAGGTGGTCTTCGATCGCGCCGGTTACCAGTACCATGGCCGCGTGAAGGCCGTTGCCGAAGGCGCCCGAGAGGGCGGCCTGGAGTTCTGATCATGGCAGACGCACAAAATTCGGGAGGCGCTCGCGCGCCGGGTGGTGCAGGCCGCGGTGGCCCAGGTGGTGGCCGTGGACGTGGTGGACCGGGAGGCGGCCGTGGCCGTGGCCCCGGCGGACCAGGTGGCGGCCCGGGTGGCCGTGGCCGCGGTCCCGGTGGTGAAGGCGGCCCGGGCGGCGGTGAGAACCGTGGCCGTGGTCGTGGTCCGGATCGTGGTGGCCCGCAGCAGGAGCGCGAGCAGAGCGATCTGGTCGAAAACGTGATTGCGATCAATCGCGTGGCGAAGGTGGTGAAGGGTGGTCGTCGCTTCTCGTTCAACGCGCTGGTCGCGGTGGGCGACGGGCAGGGCAAGGTCGGGTTTGCCACGGGCAAGGCGAACGAAGTGTCGGAAGCGGTCCGCAAGGCCGTGGAAGCCGCTCGTCGCAGCATGGTGAACATTCCGCTGACCGGCTCGACCATTCCGCACGAGATCGTTGGCAAGCATGGCGCCGGCAAGGTGCTCATGAAGCCGGCGGCGCCTGGTGCCGGTGTGATCGCGGGTGGTGCGGTGCGTGCCGTGCTTGAGTGCTGCGGTATTCACGACATTCTCACGAAGTCGTTGGGCTCCACGAACCCGCACAACATGGTGCGCGCGGCCATTGACGGGTTGACGCACTTGGTGACCGTCGAGCAGGCGGCCCGTGAGCGTGGGCTCGAAGTGTCGCAGATCGGGTACAAGTCCCGTGCGAAGTCCAAGACGGAATCGGTTGATACCCGCAAGGCGGCCGTGGTTGGCGCCTCGCCTAACGCAGCGGAGGTGGCATAATGCCGCGGACGTTCGTGTGGCATCCGTCGAAGGGGCCGGCCAAGACGCCGAAGCTCCAGGCTCCGACGGACGGTAAGGTGAAGGTGACGCAGGTGCGGAGCGCGATCGGCCATTCGTGGCGGATGCGGGCAACGCTGGCGGCTCTCGGCCTTCGTCATCATCAGGCCAGCGTTGTGCAGCAGGATTCCGCCTCGCTGCGCGGCCAGCTCAAGAAGGTGCGTCACCTGGTTCAGGTGACGCCGGTGGAGGAGTAAGCGATGGCAGACAACGCACAGTCGGCTGAGAAGATCGGCCTGCACAACCTGTCGCCGGCGCCGGGCTCGCATCGCTCGCGTCGTCGTCTGGGCCGCGGCCCGGGCTCCGGCCTGGGCAAGACGTCCGGTAAGGGTCACAAAGGCTCCATGGCCCGCTCGGGTCATGGTGGTCCTGGTGGTGGCAAGCCGCATTTCGAAGGCGGTCAGATGCCGATCACGCGTCGTATTCCCAAGCGTGGTTTCACCAACCCGTTCCGTGAAGAGGCGCAGATCGTGCGCCTCCCCGACCTCGCGCAGGTGGCCGGGGACGAAGTGACGACCGAGACGCTCATCGCGGCGGGACTGATTCGTGCGGGCCAGGGCCCGGCGAAGCTGCTCGCCAACGGGGAAGTGTCGCGGGCGTTCACGGTGAAGGGCGTGAAGGTTAGCGCCTCCGCCAAGGCGAAGATCGAAGCGGCCGGCGGCCGCGTCGAAGGCTGACGGAGAGCATTCAGCGCATGGCAGAAGACAACAACGCGGCCGCCAACGCGGTCGCCAACATTTACCGGACGCCCGAGCTGTGGGCGAAGATCACCTTCACGTTCCTGTGCATGGTGATCTATCGCGTCGGCTCGCATATCACGGCCCCCGGGATCGATGTCCAGGCGCTGACGGACTATTTCACCCGCCAGCAGGGCGGTGGCCTTCTGGGCCTCTACGACATGTTCGTGGGTGGTGGTCTCTCACGCGCCACAGTATTCGCGCTCGGCATCATGCCCTACATCTCGGCGAGCATCTTCGTCCAGATTGCCGGGGCCGTGCTGCCGAACGTGGACAAGATGCAGAAGGACGAAGAGGGGCGGAAAAAGCTCACGCAGTACACCCGCTACCTCACCGTCGTGCTCGCGCTGATTCAGGCGTACGGTTTTGCGCTCTTCACCGCGTCGCTTCCGGCGGCGGTGTCGCGCCCGGGACCGTGGTTCACGATCCAGATGATGCTCTTCCTCACCGCTGGCGCGATTTTCGTCATGTGGCTGGGTGAGCAGATCACCGAGCGCGGCCTGGGCAATGGCGCGTCGCTGATCATCTTCTTCTCGATCGTCGAGCGCATGTGGCCGTCCATTTTCCAGTCCTTCAACTTCGTCACGACGGGCGCGATCTCGCCGCTGACGCTGGTGGTGCTGGGCTTGGTCATGGTGGCGGTGGTTGCGGGTGTGGTGGCCATTACGGTGGCCGCTCGCCGGGTGCTCATTCAGATTCCGCAGCGCACCATGGCTCGCGGACGTCAGCGTGAGGCCGCGCGCAACTTCATCCCGCTGCGCATCAACACGGCCGGCGTCATGCCGATCATCTTCGCCCAGTCGGTGATCGTCATTCCCGGTGCGCTGGCGCAGTTCAGCGGCAACGCGAAGCTGCAGGAGATTGCGGAGTACTTCAATCCGCAGGGGCCCAACCCGTGGCTCTATTTCATCCTGTCGGCTGTGCTCATCATGCTGTTCACGTACTTCTACACGTCCATCATCTTCAATCCGGTCGATTTGGCTGAGAACCTGAAGAAGCAGGGCGGGTTTGTGCCGGGCATCAAGCCGGGCGCGAAGACGGCGGAGTACATCGAGCAGGTCGTCGAGCGCATCACGTTGCCGGGCGCGATTTTCCTCACCGTTATCGCCTTGATGCCGATCGTCATTGCGCGTCTCGTGAACGTCCCCTTCGCCTTTGGTGGCACCTCGCTGCTGATCGTCGTTGGTGTGGCGCTCGATACGATGGCGCAAATGCAGCAGCACCTGCTGCTCCGCAAGTACGACGGTTTCATGAAGAAGGGTCGTGTGAAGTTCCGCGGCCGTCAGGCGACTCAGGGCGGCTTCTAAACTCTTCCAATGATCATCGTCCTGCTTGGTCCTCCAGGCGCGGGCAAGGGAACTCAAGGCGAGCGGCTAGCCGCTCGCCTTGACGTTCCCAAGGTCGCGACTGGCGATGTACTCCGCGCCGCGGTTCGAGACGGCACGCCGTTGGGCCTCGAGGCCAAGGCTGCCATGGATCGCGGCGATCTCGTGCCTGATGCCGTCATTATGGGCATCATGCGCGAAGCGCTGGCGTCTCCTACGGCCGCCAATGGCGCCATCCTCGATGGCGTCGTGCGCACCACGCCACAGGCACAGGGGCTTACGGATGCCCTGGCCGCCCTGGGGCGCAAAGTGGACGCTGTGCTGCTGTTCGAAATCGATGAAGACGAGCTGGTCCGTCGTCTCAGCGGACGGACGACCTGCGATGTGTGTCAGCGTCCGTTCTTTGGTCGTGAGCCCGGTGAGACGTGCTCAGAAGGCGGCCAGACCGGCACCCTGGTACGCCGCAAGGACGATGAGCCCGACGCGATCCGGAAACGCATGCAGGTGTATCGCGATCAGACGGCGCCGGTCATTGACTGGTACGCGTCGCATGGCGCCAACATGGTGCGCGTGGACGCCCTTGGCTCGCTCGAGGACGTCGAACAGCGCGTGCTGACGGCGCTCGGGATCGCGTGATGGCGATGGGCAATGCCGCACCGGCAACGCTCCTCAAGTCGCCGCGCGAAATTGAGATCATGGCGCGTGGCGGGGCTATTCTGCACGCCACGCTCATGCATGCCAAGGCGCATGTGCGCCCCGGCATCTCCACGATGGAGCTCGATCAGCTCGTAGAGAGCTTCATTCGCTCACATGCTGGTGCCGAACCTGCCTTCAAGGGGTTGTACGGCTTTCCGGGCAGTGCCTGTATCTCCATCAACGAGGAGATCGTGCACGGGATTCCGTCTCGCAAACGCATCTTGGTCGACGGTGATATCGTCACCGTGGATGTGGGCGTGAAGCTGGATGGCATGTTCACCGACGCGGCGATCACCGTGCCCGTTGGCACCATCGATGAGCTGACCCAGCGGTTGCTGGACGTCACCGAACGCTCCCTGGCCGCCGGGATTGCGGCGGCCGTGCCCGACAATCACGTTGGTGACATTGGCGCGGCGGTGCAGGCCGTGGTGGAGGCCGAAGGGTTTGGCGTCGTGCGCGAACTCGTGGGACACGGGGTGGGTTTCTCCCCGCACGAGGAGCTGCAGATCCCCAACTACGGCAAGCCGAAGCGCGGAAAGAAGCTCAGCGTCGGGCTCACCATTGCCATTGAGCCCATGGTGAATGTGGGCACGCCGAAGACGAAAACGCTGAGCGACAAGTGGACCGTGGTCACCGCCGACGGAAAGCGTTCGGCGCATTTTGAACACACGGTAGCCATAACCGAAGACGGCCCGCGTATTCTGACACTTCCCCAGGGTTGACCGCTCGCCGGAGTGGTTCTGTTCTGCCGCGCGCGGTAGAATTAAAGAATCCCACTCCCAAGGAGCTCTCAATGCGTCGTGCTGTCCTGCTCGCGGCCCTCATGTGTTCCGCCGCCCCCGCCGTTCGTCCGCTCACTGCGCAGGCCTCGCCCGTGGTGCTGGATCTGATCAAGGATGTGGAGGGCGTTGAGCAGAAATTCATTGGCCTGGCCAAGGTGACGCCCGCTGAAAAGCTGTCGTGGCGCCCGGCCCCCGGGGTCCGCTCCATTGGCGAAGTGCTGCTGCACGTAGCGTCGGACAATTATTTCATTCCCAGCGGATTCGGACACGCCATCCCGGCGACCACCGGCATCAAGGCGGGGGATTTCAAGTCGCTGACGGCGTACGAAACGCGGGCGCTCACGCGTGAACAGATCGTGGCCGAGCTCGAACAGAGCTTCGCCTATCTCAAGACGCAGATGGCAAAGACTACCGCCGCAAACGTCGGCGAGTCCGTGAGCATGTTCGGCATGAAGACCACGGCTCAAAGCATGTGGATTCTTGCGGCGACCCACCTGCATGAGCATCTCGGCCAGTCCATTGCCTATGCGCGGACCAACGGGATTGTGCCGCCCTGGAGCAAGTAACGCCGGCACGCCGGCGTGCTGTCAGCGCCGGTTTAGCGTCACCGCCACCGTGCTTTCCTTTCCGCATACCACGGAGACCGACCGCTCCACCGCGCGGTAGCCACTCACGGTGATGCGCACTTGGTAGGTGCCTTCCGCGAGTTCAAGCACGGTGCCGGTGGCTACGTCCACCAGCACCGTGCTTTTGTACGCTTCCCCTTCAATGCGCAGGGTGGCCTCGCCGCTGGAGGCTCCGGAAAAGGTCAGAGCCGCGCGACCGAGTCGGGCACCATCTTTGACACTGGCTTCACAGCCAACCATCGCGCTGGTGCCGGACACGGTGCGACCGGCGTCGCGTGCACTCCTCGCGCTCGAGCAGGCGCTCAGGGCGCACGCCAGCAGCAGAGGGAGCACCCGCGTGGGGCGACGGGCGGCGGCCAAACAATGAGACATCGAAAGCAGCATGCGTCGAGTGGGGGCAGGGGGTCAGGCGGGCATCATGGCGCGCTCTGCCGCGGCTTCGGCAATACGCGCGTGCATGGCGGCGGCATCCAGCATCTTGCGGGCTTCCGATGCCAGGGCCGCACCGCGGGCCGTGCCCTCCTCATCGAGTGAGACCACGTTGATGCGCACGTTGAGCACCGCACCTTTGCAGGCGGCTTCGGCCAGCAGTGCGGCCACGCACGCGTCACTGACGGCGTTGCTGTTCCCCCGTTCGGCCAGAGCGGCGGCCAGCGCTGCGACTTCCACCGCCGTGCGTGCCGTTTCGAGGGGCACTTCGGCGGCGCCAATGAGCGCTTCCCGAATGGCGGTGGCCCGTGCCTGTTGCTCTGGCTCGGAATCCTTTGGTAACTGATACGCGGCCCGCACCCCTTCGTAGGACTGAGCGTCCCGCTCCACCAGGGTGTTCAGCGTGCACCGCAAGGCACTGGCCTGCAGCGCGATCTGCTTCATCTCTATTTCTACACCCGCGTATTTCTTTCTTCCTACCGTCAGGCCGCTCACCATCTGGGCCAGCGCGGCCCCCAAGGCGCCGGCGTGGGCGGCCACACTGCCGCCTCCGGGTGTGGGGTCGGGGGAGGCCACGCGTGACATGAAGCCATCGATGGATTCACCGCCCGACATGACGTCGCGCACCTTGGTCTCGAGCAGCATGGCCTTGGAAAAGCCTCGCAACTGGATATGGCGGGCGCCTGCCTCCAGCATCACCCGCTCCGGGACCAACCCCACAATTTCACTCCAGGTGGGGACGACCCCGTAGGCGGCGGCCTCGGTCTTCACGTACTCAAACACGCGATGCAGCGGCGTCTTTTCCGTGTCCACCAGATTCATGGATACCTGCGCCTGTCCGTCCACTTCCATGCCCAGCCCTTTCACATACCGCAGCCCCCCGGAGGAGCCGCGAATGGCTTTGGCCACGTCCTTGGCCACGGGGAGGTTTGCCTTGTCGCCCAGATAGACGTTGTAGGCCACCAAAAACGGCCGCGCGCCAATGGCGGTGGCGCCTGCGGTGGGATGCAACTCCGCCCCTCCGAAATCGGGGTGCCGAGCAGGGTTGGAGCGTACCTCCTCGCGGAGCCCCTCAAATTCTCCTCGACGGACATCGGCGAGATTTTCGCGGGCCGGCGTGGCGGCGGCCCGTTCGTACAGATAGACCGGGATGCCCAGTTCGCGGTGCGCGCGTTCACCCAGTTCACGGGCGAGCGCAATGCAATCGTCCATGGTGGCGCCATCGAGCGGAATGAACGGCACCACGTCGGTGGCGCCGATGCGGGGGTGCTCCCCCTGATGCGCCGTGAGATCGATTCGGTCGCGCGCCACCCGCATGGCCGCCAGCGCCGCCGGCACGGCCGCGACGAGCGAGGCGACGAAGGTGATCACGGTCCGGTGATGCGACGGATCGCTGGACACGTCCAGCACATGGGCGCCGGCGGTGGTGGCGATGGCCTCGCGGATGGCCGCAATGACCACCGGATCTCGACCTTCAGAAAAATTGGGGACGCACTCGACGAGCGGCACGATAGGCGGGGTGGGAGTGTCGGTCAGCGCTGCGCCGGAAAGTTAGCGCGTCCGGTCGTTGAGGACATCAAGAAACCAGTCGTGCAGGACGCCATTTGACGCCACGATGGTCCCCCCAATGAGGCGGGCGTCGTTGCCGTCGAGATCCGTGACCCGGCCACCCGCTTCGCGCACCAGGAGCACACCGGCAGCAAGGTCCCAGGGGTTGAGCCAGAGCTCCCAGAAGGCGTCAAAGCGACCCCGGGCCACATCCGAGAGATCGAGCGCGGCCGAACCCGCGCGCCGCATACCGGAGACCACGGGCATGAGCCGCCGCATCATGCGCAGATATTCATCGGCCCGCGTGACGTCCTTGAAGGGAAATCCGGTGCCGATAAGGGCCCGGGCCGGGTCGGTGATGGTCGACACGTGGAGTGGCGAGTCGTCCACGAATGCGCCGCCCCCGAGGGTCGCATGACAACAGCCACCGCGGGCCACATCGTGCATCACGGCGGCCTGCGGTACGCCATCAAGGGCAATGCAGATGGACACCCCGTAGTTGGGGAAACCATGCAGGAAGTTGGTGGTCCCATCGAGCGGATCCACAATCGCGACCAGCCCGTCCTCCGGATTGGCGTCACTGCTGAGTTCTTCGCCCACGATGCGAATGCCGGGAATGCGGGCGAGCAACATGTCGCGAATGCGCTCTTCGGCGCCGAGATCGACATGGCTCACGAAGTCGGTCGCACTCTTGGCTTCCCATGCGACAGCGCGATGTGTGTGCGCTTCGTGGGTAATGAAGTCGGCGGCGGTCTGCGCGGCGGCTCTGGCAGCGTCGCGCCAGGCGAGGCGGTCGGGGGTTGGCATGGTGTGAAATTTGGTCACAGGGGTATGTGAACTGCAGATGGCCGTCTGCGCTCTGCTGTTTGTGATGCCACCGCACGCCGCTTACGTTACGCACATGGCTCGCATCTTCAGTGGCATCCAGCCTTCGGGCGAACTGCATATCGGCAATTATCTGGGCGCAGTGAAAAACTGGGTCCAGCTCCAGGCAACCTACCCCGGTGCCATCTACTGTGTCGTGGACTACCACGCCATTACCGGCAGCTATGACCCGGCCGTGCTGCGGGCGCGGCGGTGGGGGATGGCCAAGTCGCTGCTGGCGGCGGGTATTGATCCGGCGCAGGCTGTGCTGTTCATGCAGAGCGATGTGCCGGAGCACACCGAACTGTCGTGGATCTTCACGACCATCACGCCGCTCGGCGACCTGGAGCGGCAGACGCAGTTCAAGGACAAGTCGTCGAAGATGGAAAGCATTCCCGCCGGGCTGCTCATGTATCCGGTCTTGCAGAGCGCCGACATTCTGCTCTACCGTGCCGACAGCATTCCGGTGGGTGAGGATCAGATTCAGCATCTGGAGCTGGCGCGGGATACGGCGCGGAAGTTCAACGCGAAGTTTGGCGTGGAGTATTTCCCGGAGCCCAAGCCGCTACTCACGCCGACGCGCCGCATCATGGGGTTGGATGGCAACGCCAAGATGTCCAAGTCGCTTGGCAACACCATTGGATTGCTGGAAACCGACGAGGAGATCTGGCAGAAACTCCGGCCGGCCATGACCGATCCGCAGCGGGTGCGCAAAAGCGATCCGGGGCGTCCGGAGGTGTGCAACATTTATCAGCTGCACAAGGCGTTCAATGATGAAGCGACCGTCAGCAACGTGGCGCAGCAGTGCAGCACCGCCGGGTGGGGGTGCATGGACTGCAAGAAGGTGCTGCTGGAAGGCATGGTGCAGGAGCTGACCCCGATTCGTCGTCGCAGCGCCGAATTGGACGCCGAGCCACAGCGGGTGCTGGATGCGCTGGCCGATGGGGGGCGTGCGGCGCGTGGTATTGCGCAGCAGACCATTGCTGAAGTTCGCGACATCATGGGGCTGGGCTCTACGGGGCTGGCGGGCTGACCGGGCGTGGCGGCGCGGAGCGCGGGTGATACCCGCAGTCTGCGTGCCGACGCGTTGCCGGGTTGGGGCCGAATCGTCTGTACGGGGGAGCGAGTGGCCGTTCCCTTCCACCAGACCGTGACTGTGGCAATCGAACGTATCATCAAGGCAGCCGTCGAACGCGGAGCGTCCGACGTGCACATCAAGGCCGGCGACGTGGTCCGTGCACGTATCGACGGGCGCCTTGTGGTGCTGACGAAGCAGACGTTGACGGCCGAACAGACGCGCGCGATTGCGTTGCATCTGATGAGCAACGATGTGGATCGCGCCACGATTGATACACTGAAGGATTTTGATTGCTCGTGGGCCTCGGCGGGTGTGGGACGCTTTCGTGTGAACATTCTGCGACAGCGCGCTGCGCACTCCATTGTGATGCGCGTGATTCCCGAGCAGGTCCCAACCGTGCACACCTTGCGGTTGCCCCCGGTACTCACGCGCATTGCGCACACGGAGCGCGGCATGGTGCTGGTGACCGGCGTAACGGGCTCGGGCAAGTCGAGCACCATGGCGGCACTGGTGAATGAGATCAACGGGTCCTACGAAAAGCATATCCTGACGCTCGAAAACCCCATTGAATTCATTCACAACGACATCAAGAGCTCGGTCACGCAGCGTGAGGTCGGCATTGATACGGATACGTTCCGCATGGGGTTGCGGGCGGCGCTTCGTCAGGATCCCGATGTCATTCTGATTGGCGAAATGCGTGATGCGGAAACGATTGACACGGCCATGAAAGCGGCCGAGACGGGGCACTTGCTCATCTCCACGCTGCACACGCCGGATGCGGTGACCACGGTAATGCGTATCGTGGCCATGTTTCCGCCGGAAGAGCAGCTGGTGGTGCGCATGCGTCTCGCCGAGTCGCTGCATGCGGTGGTGTCGCAGCGTCTGTTGCCGCGCAAGAGCGGGCAGGGACGTGTGGTGGCGGCCGAGGTCATGGTGGTCACGAGTACGATTCGTGATCTCATTGCGGAAGGGCGCATTGCCGAAATCCGCGACTACATCGCGGACGGCTCCCAGTACGGAATGCAGACCTTCGATCAGCATCTCACGGAGCTGGTGCAGTCCGGCGAGATCGAGTTTGAAGTGGCGAAGGGCGCCGCGACCAATCCGGCCGACTTCGAGTTGGCGTTCCGCATGGGGCGCAACCGCAAGACACCGGCGATCGGGCAGCTGGCCAAGCCGATAGCCCCTCCGCATCCGGCGGCAGCACGGCCAGTGGCGCCCGCCGCGCCGACGGCAGGCCTGGGGAGCAATCCGCTGGGCACGGGGCACACCCTGCCTCCACTGGCGACGAGTCCGAGTGGTCATGAATCGGTGACGAGTCCCAATCCGCTGAAGAACGACACGGTCTTCGGCAGCGGCTTCGAGAGTCTGTTCGGGTCGTAGCCGCCCTGCTGCGGCGTGGGTGTTTCGATGTACATTCCGCAGATGTCCAACCTCTCCGTTGCCCAGCTGGGCGGGCTCATGGTGCCCGCCGTTTCCACGTTCACCGCGTCCGGTGAACTCGATGGCGCCGCGTTTCAGCGCAATCTCGATGCCCACCTCTCCTTCGGGATGGACGGTGTGCTGGTGGGGGGCAGCAGCGGGGAGTCCGCGCTGCTCGAGAACGATGATCGCCGGCAGTTGCTGGTCTGGGCGCGCGAGCGCATCCCGCAGGACAAGTGGCTGCTGGCGGGTATCGGCAGCGAGAGCACGCGACTGACCATTCAGCGCGCGAGGGATGCGAGGGATGCGGGGGCGTCGGCGGTGCTGGTGATTTCGCCGCACTACTTCCTGAAGCGTATGACTGAGCCGGCGCTGCTGGCGCATTTCCGGGCGGTGGCCGATGCGAGCCCGCTGCCGGTGCTGCTGTACAACATGCCGGCGTACACGCACATCGTGCTGAGTCCCAATTTTGTGCACGAGATGGCGCGGCACGACAATGTGATTGGCATGAAGGACAGTGCCGGCAACATTCCGGTGCTGCAGCAGTATCTCGAGGCGCAGAGCGACACGTTCAAGGTGTTGACCGGCAGTGGCGGCACGGTGGTGCCGGCGCTGGAGGCGGGAGTGTCGGGCGCCATTCTGGCAATTGGGCTGTACGCCGGCCCGGCGGTGCGGAAGATGGTGGATACGTACCGGGCGGGCGATCACGCCGCGGCGGCGGCGATGCAGGCGAGTCTCACGCCGTTGGCGACGGATATTGCGGGCGCGATGGGTCCAGCCGGGATCAAGGCCGCGATGGATCTGGTGGGCCTGTCGGGCGGCGCGCCGCGCTCGCCGCTGTTGCCGGTGGTGGGCGACGAACTCGAGACGGTACGTGCGCGACTGGGAGCGGCGGGACTGCTCTGACCTGTCGTGCCGCGTCTCGTGTCTCGTGTCTCGTGTCGCGCCTCGCGGCCGTGAGATACGAGACCGGCGATAGGCAGATACAGACTATGCGGGCGTTGCGATATCCATCGCACGTTCGATCGTCGCAATGCTCTCACTGTCTGCTTCTGGCCGTCTCCGGTCTCAGCGTTTCAGTGGGTGAGTGAGGCGTCCCAGTCTACGCGTTCGAGGTTCCCTGAGAGTTGCTGGATGTCTGGTGACAACGGGCGATCCTGATACAGATACTCGTGCTGCTCGCGAATCCACCGTACGACGGCCCGACTACCGGGCGAAAAGCCGGCCAGTACGGTGCCGCCGCGTTGTTCCGCTGCCTGCGCAAGCGCCAGCGCATGAATGGCCAGGACATGAAATACCAGATCGAGCGAGTCGGCCGTCTTGCGCGCGGCAATGGTACCCATCGTCACGACATCCTGATTGTTGGCATTCGTGGGCACCGACTGAATGGAGGCTGGTACCGCCCGCGTCCGTAGCTCAGCGACCAGTGCGCTGGCCGTCACCTGGGCCCCCATGAACCCCGAGTTCACCCCGTCCGGTCCACCGTGCAGAAAGGCCGGCAGGCCGTGATTCTGGGTGCGGTCGGTGAGTCGCGCAATACAACGCTCGGCATGAATAGCCAGCTTCACGACGGCCATCTGCAATGCGTCCGACGCGAAGGCCACGTGCTGCCCGTAAAAATTGCCACCGTGCAGAATCGCGTCATCGTCCGCAAACACCAGCGGGTTATCGGTTGCACTATGCAGCTCCACCGTAACGGTCTCATCGTGGAAGCGCATGACGTCGAGCACCGCCCCAATGACCTGCGGTACACAGCGAATGGTGTACGGATCCTGCGGACACTCCCCTTCGGGAAGCCACCCTTCCACGGCCTGTGATTCGTCGAGACGCGGCGGGGGCTGGACATGGGGAACGAGTCGGTCGCTGCCGGCAGTCCAACGCTGGAGCGCGGCATGGGCCGTCTTCTGCCCGGGATGAGGGCGTGCGTCGGCGAATCGTGCATCCCATGCTTCCAGGCGACCGCCCAGGCATTCGGCGTACAGGACGCTGAGGCGCAGGGCAAGATGGGCGGCCCGTCGGGCCCGTTCGGCATTCACGGCGGCAATGCCGGTCATGCAGGAGGTGCCGTTGACCAAGGCAATGCCCTCTTTATGCCCGAGCGTTATGGGGGCCAGCCCTGCGGCCTGCAAGGCGGCGCTCGCCGGCAGTCGCGTTCCGTCGTACCACATTTCACCCTCACCCATCAGGGTGAGCGCCACGTGGGCCAATGGGGTGAGGTCACCGCTTGCACCCACCGTGCCCATCTCGGGGACTACGGGGACGAGCCCGAGATTGAGGCACTCGAGCAGACGATCGAAGAGCGGCGCGCTCACGCCCGAGTATCCACGTGCAAGGCTTGAGGCACGCGCAGCCATCATGGCGCGCGTGTGTACCGGCGACAGGGGTTTCCCCACCCCGCTGCACAGGTGATACACCAGATTGCGCTGCAGCAGGTGAGCATGCTCAGGCGTGACGGGATGCGACGCCAGCGGGCCGTACCCCGTGGTGACGCCATAAATGCGTCGGCGCTCTTCAACCATGCGGGTGAGCGTGGCGTGCGACGCGGCCATCCGCGCGCGTGCGTCCTCTCCAATGTGAACCGGGCATGCGCCCGTGGCTACGGCGTGGATGTCCCGGGTGGTGAGCGTGCCGCCGAGGTCCACAGACGACGCCAGGCAGGGCATTGTCGCGATAACCTCTTCCGGTAGGACTGCTGTTGCCATCATGATTCCTGTCGACATGTCCAACTCGCCTTCCCAAGAGCCAACGCACTCCGGCATCGGAATGGGGCCCGCGACCGCCCTGTGGCGCGATCGTTTGCATCGGTGTCTTGCCTCGAACGCCACACCGGTGGTGCTGTTCCCCGACGCGGTGCGCAGTGCGGCGTCTCTTTGGGCCGGGATGCGCACCTGGACGCACCACCTGCGAAACGCCGGTATTCTGGCTGGCGACGTGGTGGTGTGTGCGCTGCCGTCAGGGGACGGGCTGCTGCAGTTGTTGCTGGCCTGCTTGTGGGATGGAATTTCCGTGGAGATCCATTCGCCCGACTGCGAGCTCAGTGCTTTGCTCGGGCGCGTTGAACGGGTCGACGGCACGGTGCTGGTGGTGTCGTTGCTTCCGGAGATGGCGCCGCCGTGGATGCATGCTCCGGCGAATGGCGGATGGCCCAACGAGTCCCGCAGCCTCACCAGCCGTTGCTCCCACCCTCGCCAGCCCGATCGCCTCGAGGAGCCGGTCGTGCGTCTGCGCGATAAGCGCGGGCTGACGCACGCGGAGTTGCTCCATGCTGTCATGGAGCAGTGTCGCGATGCATCGTTGCAGGGACGCTGTGTCCTGAGCCTCGTTGACTGGCACCATGAGTCGGGATTGGTTGGTGGTGTGTTGGCCCCCTTGCTTTGCGCCGAGGAACTGTTCGTGCTGAGCGCGCACGACATCACCGCCATCGAACGCGTGCTGGGCCACGAGCCAGTGAGCCATGTCCTCGTGGGATCCGTGGACGAGCAGCGATTTCGCCAGGTTCTCACCCTCCCGTCCCACGTGACGCTGCGGCTCTGTTGACGAGAAGTGGCTGGAGACGTTCCGGCGTGACGGTACGGATGTCATGCGGCCGCCAACATGAGCGTCCATCGCTGGGTGTCGGTATCCCGCTCCAACAGTCGGTCGAAATCAACGATCCCGACGATCCGCTGGTCGGCCTGAACAAATCCCCGCAGCGGGGCCTGTTCGAGCATGGCAGGCATCGATTTGAGACTGCCGCGGCAGACGCCTTCGACTCCGCGTACTCGCAGCGCAAGGGCGTCTCCTTCGTCCCCATCCGGACGGACATGGACATACGTGGCCTCATCCGCACTGATGGGCGCTTGGAACATGCTGTCGCCCAGATCGATGAGTTGCACTGTACCGCCATCCTGGCGGCTGATCAGACGACTGCCCTGTACGGCAACCGCAGACGCATCCCGGCGTTCAATGTGTCCCACCATGCGCATGGGGATACCTACCACGGCGTCCCGGTCGGATGCGCCCACGCGCAACATGAGGTACTCCGTGACACTGGCCACATCGCACCGGAAGATCATTGTGCTGCCTGTGCCCGCATTCTGTGAGAGACTCAGCTTCAAGTCCCGAATGGGCCAGGCGCGCCACTGGGGATGGTAGTCCACGGTCCCGTCGGCATCATCACTGAGCATAAGTTCGACCCGGTCTCCCGTGCGTTTCAATGACACGCGCAACGTGACATGGGCGGGCAGCCCTGCTTCCATACGCTCCTGCGCGGTGCGATGGAGCGATGATGCGGCAATCGCACTCATCCATTCGGCGCTGGCCTTGAGGAGGGCGTTCGCAACGGCACTGGGGATGGTGAGGTTGTAGTCCGGGCTTTCTTGCGACAACGCCACGCGAACGGGTGCCTGTCCCAGTTGCCGAATCAGCACGCCCTCGAACGCGTGGGCAAAGTCGACCACCGACACCCGTAGTGCGCCGCCGACTTTCTCGATGACGGCACTGATCGCCTTGCTCATTTCCTGACGAACCGGCTGCGAATCGGTGTGCCGGGCAATCTGATCCTGGGCCACCAGCAACGACTCCACGGCATCACGGCCACCGGCACTGGCAGAAGCCATAAGCGAGAACAGACGGTCCGTCCGCTCAATGGCACCACGCGCCGCTCCTGCAGGATCGGCCGCGATCTTCTGCACGAGAAAGGCGGATTCGGCATCGAGGTGAAGTTCGACCGCTTCCAGCAGATACGACAGGGCAGCACCACGCGCCATCAAAGCCGGGTTCGCCGTTCCCAGCAGAATGGTCTGGTACTGCATCTGCAGGTTATAGCGCATCCATTCGAATCGCAGTTCGAGCCAGATCCACGGCAGCATGTTGTGCGCTTCCGAGGTATCGTCGTCGAAGCACACGTCACGCAGCGACTCGGCAATGCCATGCAGGCGCGCGTCCGTATGCTCCACGATCGCTTCGGCGTCGGTATCACTGACGCCGCCCAGTTCCTCGATCATGAGCCGAATGCGATCACGTACATCGGCACTGTCAAGGAGTGCGAGCAATGCAGGGAGACGGTCTGTCATATAGGGCTCCTTACGCCGCGTGCTGGAACTGCTGCAACGCTGTGGCCACGCGGGCCGGTGAGCCGGTCAGCCGACCCAACTGCCAGAGGGCATCAAGATCCAATGGAGATGACCGGCGCATGGCGTGGTCAGCCCGTTCCGCCAGGAACAGCACCTCCGACAAGGAATCACGTTGCGTGGCGTGCATCATCCGATGGTGTGTCCCAATGGCATTCGCGGCGCGCTCACCCATCCCCCATCGTTCAGCGGCCAGCGCACCGATCGGCTCGTGCAACTCTTGCAGCAACAGATGTGCGAAGCTGGCATCGAGGGTAATGGGGCGGCGCCGCGATGCCCGCAGTACAGAAATTCGATCGAAAATCACCAGTTTCCCGATGTCGTGGAGCAGGGCGATGGCGAAGGCTTCATCCGCCTCGGCGGCAAATGCCGGTGCCATGGCGCGGGCCAGCGGTGCGGTACGCACCATGTGCGCCCACACGTCAGCAGCCATGGCATTGAATTCGCCACCGGGATGACTGAGCAGCCCGTCGACGCAGCTGGCGAGTACGACGGCGCGGGTGCCACTCACACCAATCCGGTCGAGGGCCTGATCAATCCCGAGTACCGCGGCGCGGCCGGCCGAAAAGGCGGCCGAATTTGCAGTGCGGAGGAGCCCCTGCACGAGGGCGGGATCGTTCCCCAGTTTTGCGCCCAATTGGGAGCGTGAAAGACTGGCGTCTTCACAAAAGGCCAGTGCCTGGCGGGCGGCCGTGGGCAGTTGACGGATGACCGCCTCTGGTCCATCGCGCAGCAATTGTACCAGTGCTGCCGCATCGGGTTGCTGTGCCGCCACCGGATGTGCCTTGAGCAGATCGTCCACCTGGTCGAGCCGATTCCCCCAGCGCTGCGTCCAGTCGATACGTTCGGCCGCTATCGCTGGTGTGGCCATCGCCGTGGCGGCCGCGACACGTGTGACCGTGACGTCTGAAGTCACTGGCGTGGGCGCGCTCTGGTCCTCGCCGACTTCAGCACCGCTGCGCGGACGTACGGGGGCCGACTGGGGTGCTGTCCGGCGGCGCAAGAGACGGCGAAACCAGGAGATCATGGTGGCTAGTCCGCGGAAGAGACGCGAGCGTGCTCGACATCGGTGCGCAGGGCGTCGAGCATGTCGACTGCTGAGTCGCCGAGGCGCTCACGGTGTTCCTGGGCCAGCAGGGCCTCGATTCGATCGAGGACGTAGGACGCCACAGAGGCGCGCACCATGATGAGCGGAGCGCAGGTACCCGTGCGCATGGTATCGTAGTTGGCCACGAGATTGTGGCGCTGCCATTCAAAGCGCAGCTCCAGCCACAGCGCGGCCAACGACCGATAGAGTTCCGGCTCATCCTCGTCTTCACCCATGGCTTCCGCGAGCGATGTGATATCGTTGCACAAACGCATCGCGTCGTCCACGACCTGCGCGCGGACGTCAGCGGGTAACTCGAGGGACTCGGCTATCGCACGGGTGTCGGTGGCAATAACGGCAGCATCGGCAATATGAATCAGCTGTGCAGCAAGTGTTGGCATGGTACTCACGCGCGAAAAACGATGAACCTGACCATCAGGTAAGGAGCCGTGTGCCACCCGACATGGAGTGACACACGGAGGCAGCAAGTGTTCAGGCGGCGCGCAGGCCAACGAGCACCCAGTTCGTTGCCGAGGGCGCATGGCGGAACAGGCGGATCTGCACGTTCGTGGGCTTCATTTTGTAGGTGAAGGTGTAGTTGAACTCCGAATCGAGTTCACCTTTGGCCACCCCATCCTTGAACTTGCCGAACATGAGCCGGTTGTTGGTGCACGGCGCAACCTGCGTGAAGAAGTTGCGCCCTTCGGCGGAGGCCACGGGGACGCCGGCCATTTCCGATTCCCAGCGATTGTAGAGCTTGATCACACCCGCATCATCCACCTGCACAATGCCGAAGGGCTGGGCATCGGCGTTGGGGCGATCCACTGAGGGAATCTGGGCAATGAACTGTGAAGGTACGAAGGACATGAGAACACTCCTCGAATTGAACGACGGTTTGAGTGGAATCGAAGCCGGAGCGGCTGGACTCAGGAGAAGGATTGATCGACGAGCGCGTTGACGAGTTCGCGGGCGCGACGTTTGGCAGAGCTTACGTCGTGGGCGGCACGGTCAAGCTGTTCTGCGAGGTCGTTCCGCTCTTCAAGGAGGGACGCCACCTGCGCTTCGAGGCTCTGGACCATCTCGATCGCTTCGAGATGTCCGTATGCGGCGGTTGCCCGCTCGTCATACAACGCGTGCAACTGCTCGGTGAGACTGCCCAGCGTTTCGGAGAGCGCGGCATGGTCTCCCGCCGGCGCGCTGCTTGCCTCGGGGTGGCCATGTTCACGCGCTTCGTAGAACTCGCCCAATTGGGCGGCGAGGCTTTCCACGCTGCTGCGGAGCTCCGCAATCGTGCGTGCACTCAGGCGCTGTTTGTCTTCATACAGCGCGGTAAGGGCTTCGTCGGGGGCAGCCTGTTGCCAGGACTGTTCCTTCTCCTCGTAGAGACTGACGAGTTGGGCTTCCAGATTCCCAAGCATCTCCCGGAGCGCTTCCAGCGACTCCGGAGCGCTCGCTGAGAGCGCGTGTCGAATGTCCAGGGCCAAGTGGCACCTCGGGACGGGCGTTGGGGGCGAGTACCAGCCCGCGCTCCGTATATCTCAGGGCGCGACGCTGGACCATTGGGCCGCCGCGTCGCGATCCGTATGCAGTGTGGTCTCGTCTCGTTGATGTAGGACTAAAGGGCAGGTGGTGTCACGATATGAACAACGACGTTTTAGACTTCCGGTTCTATGAAATCGGACGCTAAGGTGTTCAATCGCAATACTTTGTATGGCAACTATCGGTGGGGGCGAACGAGGGCTGAAACCGGACGCCACGGCGAGCGTAGGTTCTGTCATGTTCGCGCTCTCGTTGCTCGCGCTCGCCTTGGTGACGGGGCTCTTGTTGGTCCCGCTGGGGCTGCCAGGGCTGTGGGTCATGCTGGGGGCCACGCTGGTGTACTGGATGGCGGTCCCGGCAGGGAGCGTAGGGCTGGTCACGCTACTGGTGGTCTCGGCGTTGGTGATCGCGGCTGAAGTGGTGGAGTTCACGGTGGCCGGGAGCTACGCCCGCAAGTACGGGGGGTCCCGGCGGGCGTCGTGGGGCGCCATTGGCGGCGGGATTATCGGGGCCTTTGTGGGCGTCCCGGTGCCAGTGCTGGGCAGCATGGTCGGGGCCTTTGCCGGGGCCTTCGCCGGCGCCTTGCTGGCCGAACTCACGGTCCCCAGAGAACGGCGCGGCGAGCCGGTCACGGTGGCCAAGGGGGCGCTGCTGGGGCGCGTGGCGGCGGCGGCCATGAAGGTGGGCTTCGGGTTGGCGATCGTCGTGTGGGTCGGAGCGGCGGCGCTGGTGGGGCGGCTGTCGGGGACGGGGTGAAATCCCGTTCGGATTGCGCTCACGTCATTGATTCAGGCCCTCTTCTGCCTAGATTTGCACAACGCCCCGCGGATCGTCCGCGGGGCGTTTTTTGTGCGCGGCCGACCAGGTCGCCGGAGAGCTGATCGCATGTTCGATTCGAAGACGCGCACCGTCGTGGTGGTAGGCGCGCAGTGGGGCGACGAGGGCAAGGGCAAGCTGGTGGACGTGCTGGCCGAACAGGCCGACTGGGTGGTGCGCTATCAGGGCGGCGCCAACGCCGGGCACACCGTCCACATCGGCGACAAGTCGTTCATCCTGCACCAGATCCCCAGTGGCATCCTGCACCCCGGGGTGCGCTGTGCCATTGGCAACGGCGTCGTGATGGACCCCGAGACGTTGTTCACGGAAGTGGACGAGCTGGTGGAGGACGGCGTGGATGTGGAGGGGCGCTTGTATGTGAGCGAGCGCGCGCATCTCGTCATGCCGTACCACAAGCTGGTGGATAAGGCGAGCGCGGCCAGCAAGGCGATTGGCACCACCGGACGCGGCATTGGGCCGGCGTACGAGGACAAGGTGGCGCGCCGCGGCGTGCGGGTGCTGGATTTGCGCAACGTCGAGCGCCTGCGCGAACTGGTCACGTCGGGAGTTGAGCGCGCGAACGCGCAGCTCGAACGTTCCGGCAGCGACGTGCGGGCCAGTGTGGACGACACGATGGCGACGCTGGGCGCCTTGGCGCCGCGGTTGCTCGGGCTGGCGGACGATGTGGGGCTGTGCGTCCATCGCGCCATCAAGAGCGGGGCGGCGGTCTTGCTGGAAGGCGCCCAGGGATCGCTGCTCGATATCGATCACGGCACGTATCCGTTTGTGACGTCGAGCAACACCACGGTTGGTGGCGCGGCCACGGGCGTGGGCATTTCGCCCATGGCGCTCAACGCGGCGCTGGGCGTGGTGAAGGCGTATACCACGCGCGTCGGCAACGGCCCGCTGCCCACGGAACTCGAAGAGCCCCTGCACAGCCATGTGCGTCAGCTGGGGCATGAGTTCGGGGCCACGACGGGACGTCCGCGCCGCTGTGGGTGGTTTGACGGGGTGGTGGTGCGCTACGCCGCGCGCGTGAACGGCCTTACCGGGCTGGCCATCACCAAGCTTGACGTCCTGGATACGCTGGAGCAGCTGGCGGTGTGCACGGGCTACAAGGTGGGAGACGAAGTGTTCACGGAGTTCCCGGCCGACCTCGCGGTGCTGGAGAAGGCGGAGCCCATCTACGAGTGGTTCCCGGGGTGGCAGCAGTCCACGCAGGACGCGCGGACGCTGGCCGACCTGCCGGCGGCGGCGCGGGCCTATCTGGATCGTCTCGAGCAGCTGTGTGAAACGCCCATCGCCTACGTGAGCGTGGGGACGCGCCGGGATCAGATCATTCCTGTCGCGCAGGCGTAAGGCATTCGTGTCGGACGTGACCGGGTCAGCGACGGAAGGACGCGCGCCGTCGGCGCACCCGGTGGTGGATGAGGTCGTTGATGTCGCGGTGGTGGGGGCTGGCCCGTGTGGGCTGGCGGCCGCCATCGCGGCGCAACGGGCCGGGTTGCGGGCGGTGGTGCTCGACCGGGGCTGCCTGGTGAATGGCATCGCCAGCTACCCCACCTACATGTCGTTCTTTTCCACCGCCGAACGGATCAGCATTGGCGGGGTGCCGTTCATTGTCGCCACCGACAAGCCCACGCGTCGGGATGCCCTCGCGTACTACCGCGGAGTGGCCGACGTGTACGATCTCGACGTGCGGCAGTACGAGCGTGTGGAGACGCTCCAGTCGCTTCCCGCCGGGGTTGAGGCACCGTCCGCCCCCGGGGGGGCGTCGCATCGCGCCCCCCGCTGGCTGCTGCGTTCGGTGCAGCGCACCGGCGGTGTGCGTCAGGTGGCCACCCACGCGGTGGTCATTGCCACGGGGTACTTCGGTCGTCCCAACCGGCTCGGCGTTCCCGGGGAGTCATTGCCCCACGTGCAGCACGGGTACGTGGAAGGGCACTCGGCGTGGCGCGAGCCCGTGGTCATCGTGGGCGGAGCCAATTCGGCCGTGGATGCGGCGCTCGACATGTACCGCGCCGGGGCTCGGGTCACCATGGTGCATTTTGGCGACACGCTGGACAGCAACGTGAAGCCCTGGGTACGCCCCGACATTGAGGCGCGGCTGCGCGAAGGCACGATTGGGGCGCGTTTCGGTGCGCGCGTCGTGGCCATCGAGCCGGACGCCGTCGTGGTGCGGGGACCGCAGGGGGACGAGCGGCTTCCGGCGACGCAGGTGTACACCATGACCGGCTATCTTCCGGAGACCGGGCTGCTGGAGCAGATCGGGGTGCCCATCGACCCCGACTCGGGTATTCCCGCCCACGATCCGCTCACCATGGCCACGCCATTCCCCGGCGTCTACCTTGCGGGAGTCATAGCCTCGGGCAACCAGGCGAATCGTATTTTCATCGAGAATGGCCGCGATCACGGCGATGCGATCGTGGCTCACCTGCAGTCTTCGTGGCGCTGACGCGTTACGGTCCACCTGTTCCCCTCTTTCGTATGAGCTATCCCGATGTGATGGACAAGCTGGTGTCGCTGTGCAAGCGTCGCGGCTTCATCTTCCAGTCGTCCGAAATTTATGGCGGCACGGGATCGGTGTGGGACTACGGTCCATTGGGTGTGGAACTCAAGAAGAACATCAAGGATCGCTGGTGGAACGCGATGGTGCGTTCGCGCGACGACATTGAAGGGTTGGATGCGGCCATTCTGATGCACCCGCGCACCTGGGAAGCCTCGGGGCACGTGGCCGGGTTCGTGGACCCGCTGGTGGACTGCAAGACCTGCAAGGGGCGGTTCCGCGCCGACAAGCTGGAAGACGCGAAGTGTCCGCAGAAGCCCAGCAAGCAGCCCGGGCAGCATGACGCCTGCGCGCTGACGGAGGCGCGGCAGTTCAATCTGATGTTCAAGACGCACATGGGCGCGCTGGAGGAAAGCGCGAGCATTGTGTATCTGCGTCCCGAAACGGCGCAGGGCATCTTCGTGAACTTCCTCAATGTGCAGCAGTCGATGCGCCAGAAAGTGCCGTTCGGCATTGCGCAGATCGGCAAGGCGTTCCGCAACGAAATCACGCCCGGCAACTTCATTTTCCGCACGCGCGAGTTCGAGCAGATGGAGATGCAGTTCTTCGTCGAACCGGGCACGGATATGGAGTGGTTCGAGCAGTGGAAGGCGCTGCGCATGCAGTGGCACCTTGATCTCGGGCTGTCGCCTGAGCGCCTCGAGTTCCACCAGCACAGCGCTGGTGAACTGGCGCACTATGCGCGTGCGGCGTTCGACGTGACGTTCGATTTTGGCGGGACGCTGGGCTTTCAGGAAATCGAAGGCGTGCACAATCGTGGCGACTTCGACCTCACGCAGCACCAGACGTTCTCGAGCAAGAAGCTCGAGTACTTCGATCAGGTGGGGAACAAGCGCTACGTGCCCTACGTGATTGAGACGTCGGTGGGCGCCGACCGCGTGACGTTGGCGGCGCTGGTGAACGCGTATCGCGAAGAAGCGGTGGAAGGGGAAGCGGAAGGTCGCGTGGTGCTTGGGCTGAACCCCGCCATCGCGCCCATCAAGGCGGCCATCTTCCCGCTCACCAAGAAGGACGGCCAGCCCGAGATGGCGCAGGCCATCATGAAGGAGCTGCGTGGATCGTTCACGGTGGACTACGACGAGTCGGGTTCCATTGGCAAGCGTTATCGTCGGCAGGATGAAGTGGGTACACCGTTCTGCATCACGGTCGACGGGCAGAGCACGGGCGACCAGACGGTGACCGTGCGGAACCGCGACACGCTGGCGCAGGACCGGGTGGACGCATCGCAGCTGAAGGCGTACCTGCAGGCGAAGCTGGGCTGATTCGGGCGGCCTGCCGGCGGCAGGGCACGAACGACTGGAAGAACGGAATGGTCCCGCGTGCCGAACGGCGCGCGGGACCGTTTCTTGTGCGGACGTCGTGCGGCTGCCTTCCGAAGGCGCCGTTTCCGTCCAGCGAGTTGCGCCTCCCGGCCGTAGCCTGCATCGTAGGCCTTCTCCACCTTTCTCTAACCTCCGTTGCCCATGATGTCCCTGCGATCATTGGTCCTGCTGGCCCTGCCGGCTGTTGCGCTGGTACAGCCCCCGGCGCGATCAGCGGCCCGTCCGGCCGCTGCGCCGGCACTGGCGCCGGTCACGCTCGATTCGGGCTTCCTCAAGAACTTCCGCTGGCGCAACATCGGCCCGGACCGTGGCGGCCGCTCGATTGCGGCCAGTGGAGTGAAAGGGCGAAAGAATGAGGCCTACTTTGGCGCCACCGGTGGCGGGCTCTGGAAGACCACCGACGGCGGCGAAACCTGGACGCCGGTAACGGACGGCCAGATCACCAGCGCCTCGGTTGGCGCGGTGGCGGTCAGTGAGTCCAACCCCGACGTGGTCTACATCGGCACCGGGGAGAGCGCGATTCGCGGCAACATCATGCCGGGTGATGGCATCTACAAAAGCATTGATGCCGGCAAGACCTGGAAGCACGTCGGCTTCCGCACCGTGGATGCGATCTCCAAGATCCGTGTACACCCCACCAATCCGGACATCGTCTTTGCGGCGGTCTTCGGCAAGTATAGCGTGCCGAGCGACGAGCGCGGCGTGTACAAGAGCATCGACGGTGGCGCGACCTGGAAGCGGGTGCTGTTCCGCGACGCGAAGAGCGGCGCGGTGGACATTGCGCTCGATCGCACCAATCCGCAGGTGATGTACGCGGCCATCTGGGAAGCGTACCGCAAGGAATATCAGATGTCGTCGGGCGGTCCCGGCTCGGGGCTCTTCAAGAGCACGGACGGCGGCGACACGTGGACGGAAATCACACGCGCCACCGGCTTGCCCTCTGGGCTCGTGGGCAAGATCGGCGTGGCCGTGACGGCGGCGAAGCCGGGTCGGGTGTATGCACTCATTGAAAACGAAAACGGCGGGCTCTTCATGAGCGACGACGCCGGCGCGACGTGGAAGCTGATGAATAGCGACCGCAACATCCGTCAGCGCGCGTTCTACTACACGCACCTCTTTGCCGATCACCAGAACGCTGATCTCGTGTACATCGAGAACGTGTCCTTCTTCCGTTCGGCCGATGCCGGCAAGACGCTGGTGAGCATCGGCAACGGCAGCCACGGTGACTGGCACGACTTGTGGATTGATCCGGAAGATCCGTCGCACCTGGTGGCCGGTAACGACGGTGGTGGTACCGTCACGTTCGATACGGGGAAGAAGTACTCGGCGCAGGATTTCCCCACGTCGCAGTGGTATCACGCGATTACCACCAAGCACGTGCCGTTCCATGTGTGCGGATCACAGCAGGACAACAGCACGCTGTGCACACCGATGAACTGGAACCTGGGCCGGCAGAATGCGGCGCCGGGCCAGGAAGCGCAGGGTGGTACGGCGGTGTCGTACCAGGCGGGCGGCGGTGAGCCCGGCTACATCGCGCCCGATCCGCTGGATGTGGACGTGTTCTATTCCGGCACGAACAACGGCGGCTACGTCGACAAGTTCAACAAGAAGACGGGCCTGTCGCGTGAAGTGAACCCGTACCCGTGGTTCTACTCGGGTGAGCCCTCCAAGGAGATCAAGGAACGCTGGCAGTGGACGTTCCCCATTCTCTTCTCGCCGATCGATCCCAAGCTGCTCTACGTTTCGTCGCAGCGCCTGTGGTCGTCGCGTGATGGCGGACGCACGTGGAAGAATCTGAGCCCCGATCTCACGCGCCACGCACCGGAAACTCAGGAGAAGTCGGGCGGGCCCATTACGGGTGACATGAACGGCCCCGAAGTCTACGGCGTGATTTTCTCCGTGGGGCCGAGCAAGCGCGATGTGAACGTCATCTTCACCGGCTCCGACGACGGGTTGGTGCATGTGACGCGCAATGGCGGCACCACCTGGACCAACGTGACGCCCAAGGACATGCCGGACTTTGGCCGCGTGTCGCAGATCGACGCCTCGGCGTTTGATGCGGGTACCGCGTACATCTCCGTGCGTCGCCCGCTGCTCAACGACCGCGCGCCGTACATCTTCAAGACCGCGGACTACGGCAAGACGTGGACGAAGATCGTGACGGGACTTGGTGCGGAAGATTACGTGCACGCGGTGCGCGAAGACCCCACGCGTCGCGGCCTGCTGTACGCCGCCACGCAGCACGGGGTGTACATCTCGTACAACGACGGCGCACAGTGGCAGAGCCTCAAGCTCAACATGCCCGATGTGCCGGTGGCCGACCTCATCGTCGAGCGCGACGAACTCGTGATCGCGACCCACGGTCGCAGCTTCTGGGTGCTCGACAACATTGCGCCGCTCCGTCAGGCCACGCCGATTACGGTGGCGGCCAAGTCGCATCTGTTCACGCCGGCCGTGGGGCTCCGCTCCTCGCCGGGCGTGACGCTCAGCTGGATGTTTGCCGAGAAGCCCAAGCGCGCCACGCTGGCCATTGTGGACTCACTGGGCGCCGTCCTGCGTGAGTTTACGGGTGATACGGCGGCACCGGCCGTGGCTGGCCCGGGTGGCGGTCGTCGTCGCGGGACGCTGACCAGCTTCCCCGTTGCTGCAGGACTCACGCGTTTCATGTTTGACCTGCGTGCCACCGGTATCGAAAGCTTCCCCGGCATGATTCTCTGGGGTGCGGGAACGGCCGGTCCGGCATTGCCGCCGGGCAATTATACCGTGCGTCTCACGGCGGACGGTCAGGAGCTCAAGGCGCCGCTACGCATTCAGCGCAGCCCGCTCATTCCGGAAGTCACCGACGCGGACCTGCGGGCGCAGTACGCATTTGGCAAAAAGGTGCGTGACAAGACGAACGAAGCGCAGCGGGCCGTGATCGAGATCCGCCGCGTGAAGTCGCAGCTGGATGATCGCTACACCCGCGCCAAGGACGATGCGCAGCTCAAGAGCAAGGGGGAAACGCTGCGCAGCAACGCCTTTGCGGTGGAGCAGAGCGTGTACCAGGTGAAGAACCAGAGCGGCCAGGATCCGCTCAACTTCCCCATCCGCGTGAACAACCGATTGGCCAACTTGCTCTCGATGGCCGAACGCGGTGACGGCCCGCCGGGCACCTACATGCCGGAGATCCTGGGCATTCTGTCCAAGGAACTCTCGGGGTATCAGGCGTCGCTGGAGAAGGTGTGGAAGACGGATCTCACGGCGGTGAACGCGGAACTGGCACGCCTCAAGCTGCCGCCGCTCGACCCCAAGTGCACGGTGGTGGCGGGATGTTCGGCGACTCCGTGACGGTAACGCGTCGTGTGGTGGTACTCAGCGCTATCGCGCTGGGTACCGCCTTCCAGACGGCCTGCGGGCCAGGCGTGGCGGACAAGGTGGTGTCGGCCATGCAGGGGTGTGTGGCCCTCCGGAACCCGCTCTTCAAGGCGGGCCAGGCGGAGCAGGCGCTGGCGTTGCCGCTGCCCCCGGCGGTGGACTCCCTTGCCACGCAGACCGCCTATGCCTTCGGCTTCAATGCGTATCAGCAATTGGCCGACATGGCGGAGACACAGGCCGAGCTGACGTGCGCACTGGAACTCGGCGCGCGCTATGAGGATGCCGATGTGCGAGTCTGGCTCAAGAAGTACTTGCGTAGCCCCGACGCGCCGGTGGCGGCTCATGCCCAGCGGCTGCTTGATAAGCAAACACGTTGATTGGTGGCCCTGTGAGATGAACAGATTGCTCAAGAACTCTCACAGAGGACACAGAGGAAACAGAGGTCACGGAGGTGTCTCGGCCGCTTGGCAGAGGTCACTCCGTGACCTCTATGTTTCTTGGCTGCCTCTGTGATTGGAGTTCAGGGTCCTTTCGGACGGCAGTCAAAGTTCGTAACGCGATCGAGGCCAGCAGTTAGAGTGTCCATTCCAAAATTGATCAGAAGCCCAAGTGGAAGGTTCATCAGCCGGAGATACGTCAGCAGCTGGCGTTGATGAATCGGCGATGGGCGTTCAACACTCTTGATTTCGACTACCAATTCTTTCTCGACGAGCAAGTCGATTCGGAAACCGAGGGAGAGACGTTCACCCTCATAGTCGAATGGGATGACCAGCTGACGCTCGACATGTACGCCACGTCGGCCTAATCGTCGAAAGAGGATCTCCTCGTAGGCCGACTCGAAGAGGCCAGGGCAGAGCGACCGATGTATCTGGATGGCCTCGCCGATCACGAGTCGGGTGAGTTCTGTGTCGCGTCGCATGTGTGATGGCTACCGTGTCCCCGTCACCGGGCTGTCACGCCGGGGGAAGGAATCGGTACGGGGGGCGTCGGATTAACACCCGGTGTGGGCCGGCGTCTAATTCCCTGAAGACCGAGGGGACGGCGACGCACACGGCGGCGCGTACCGAGGTCCTAGTGATTCGGAGGGTAGCCCCATGCGTCGTTTCATTATTGCTGCCATTATCGCTGCCGCTGTTCCTGTGGCCTCGGCGTCCGCGCAGGCCGTCAAGCAGGAAGTGCGCGAGTTGCGCGATGCCAAGCGCGAAGTGAACCATGATCAGCGCGATCGCCGTCAGGCTGGTCGTGCCGGCGACTCGGCGGCCGTGAAGAACGAGACGCGTGAGATTCGCGAAGGGAAGCGTGACGTGAAGCAGGAACGTCGCGATGTGAAGCGGGCCGTGCGGCAGAAGAAAAACGGCTGACCGAGCACGACATCGATTGCGCCGTCGGGCAACGCATTACGGGGGCGCTGGTTTGTGAACCGGCGCCCCCGCTTGGTCTTCGTCACTAATTACATCATTGCGATGGTTATTGCGGTAAGCGCTTGCGCACCTCGCGCCAATCGAAGATGTGGAAGGTGCGATCGGTGGACATCATGACCAGTGCGCCTTCCGGGAACGACGGGGAGAGCGCCTTGGCCGTGACTTCCAGACCATCCGTTTCCTTCGCCGATACCGGAATCGTGGCGATAGACACGTGGTCGTGGGGCTTGCCGGCACTGCCTTCGCGGCGGAACAGCTGAATGCGTTGCCCCTGCTGGTCCGATGCGATCAGGAAGCCGGTGCTATCGCTCGTCGGATAGATCGCAAGTCCTTCGTGATCCTGCACGAAACCGGTGGTGGCGAAAAGAGCCAATTCACGTGCGGCGTCCGGGTGGACCGGATCTGCGTGGTACTTGCGAATGCCGACGGTCTCGTCGCTGTAGAACACGTAGCCCAGCGACTGGTCCACGGTGATGGCCTCGATTTCCTTGGTGCCACTGAAGGCACCAAACGCACGCACCTTGGTGCCGCGTACGGAGCCGTTACCGGCATCTTCCAGCCGGTACTGCCACAAATACCCATCCGTGGGTCCGCTCTTGCCGCCAACAATGGCGAACACCGCGCCATCACTGGCACGCTTGTAGAGGGCGACCCCCATGGGGGCGCGGGTCGTATCCCCATCGAACACCGGGATGCCGCCGTTGTCGATCGGGGTCATCTCCGGCAGTTGGAACACACGGAGTGCCATGCGCCCTCGTTCGGCCGCAACGGCAATGTCGATCATCTTGCCGCCAACCGTCAGGCCGGTAATGGCATCCACGTTGTTCGGCCGGAGCATCGGACGACGGGTCCGTGTCGTATCGATGCGGCCATCAAGCCCGAAGACGTACACGCCACCGGTGCTGTCTCCCTTGTCCGTGCCCAGAATGAGAGAGTTGGCCGGATTGACGGTATCGATCCAGATGGCCGGGTCATCGGAGTCGTTGGCCACCGTGTCGGTGATCACGGCAGCGCGCAGCGTGTCGTCTGTCGCGGTGCTGGCCACAGAGTCGGTGGTGCCGGAGCGTCCTTCCGAGCTACACGCCAATGCGACAACTGCCACGAGTGCTGTAAGCACTCGTGGCAGTCCGCACATGAATGATGTGCTGTGGCGTGTCATCAGAAGTCGAACTTGAAGCCGGTCTGAATGCGACGTCCGTAGAACTCATCCTGCATGAGACGACCGCGATTTCCCTGGAAGTAGCGGAGCGGACGGTTGTTCAGATTGTTGGCGTCAAGGAAGAAGCGGCTCTTGCTGGTGATCTGGAACGTCGCGTTCGCGTCGATGTCGGTACGACGGTCAGCCCAGCGATCGAAGAACGCATCTTCGTTGTAGCCACCCTCGCCAGCGTCCAGCGACTCGCTCTGGTAGTTCATGGCCACGCGTGCCGTGAACCGCTTCGAGTCGAACGAGAGCGAGAGGTTTCCGCTGTGCTTCGCCGTGCCGAGCAACGGCAGCTTTTCATTCTCGCGACCTTCGATATCGAGGCCGCTCACTTCCGACTCGTTGAACGTGTAGTTCGCATACACGCCAAGGTAGCGGAGAATTCCCGGAAGGAAATCGAGCTGGCGCTGCGCGGCCACTTCGATACCAGTCAACGTGGCTTCCGGACCGTTCCGCGGCGTGCTGATCTGCGAGAAGGTCTGGCCGGTCACGGCGTCACGCGCTTGGAACTGCGTGAAATTGAAGATGAAATCGGTAATGCGCTTGTGAAAGACACCAGCCGACAGCAAGCCGACGTTTTCGAAGTAGCGCTCGGCCATGAAATCAAAATTCATGGCACGCGTGGGCTTGAGGTTCGGATTGCCAGTGGCGAGCTCGTTGTCTTCGAGGCTGATCTCGCGATACGGCACCAGATCGAAGTAGTTCGGGCGCGCCAAGGTGTTGGTCCAGGCGGCACGGAATACCGTGTTGCGGGACTGCTCCCAGCGAACATTCACGCTGGGCAAGACATCGGTGTAGGTCTGGCTTCCGGTCGTCGGAGATACCGCGTCGTTGTCAACATTGTACTGAAAGCCACGGTAGTCGATGTTCGTGTTCTCAACGCGCACGCCGGCAATAAGGCTGAGGCCATTGCCAAACAGCTGTTCCAGCATGCCATACCCGCCCGTGACGCGCTCTTCGGCGTCGAAGTTGCCGGCGGCGTACTCACCGGGCTGATCGGCCAGACGGAACTGGCTGCTGTTGAAGAGATCCAACTTCGACAGATACTCCGGCGTTGAGAACGTACCGTAGGCGTAATTGCCAGCCAGATTATTGTCGACCGTGTAGTCGCCCGAACCAGTCAACCCCAAGTTCGCAAATGCACTTCCCGTTACCGGTGTGGCGAAGTTGTAGCTGTTATCGCGCAGCTTTTCCTTGCCGCGGTACCGTGCTCCGAACTTGAGGCGCGAAGCCTTTTCCCCTTCACGCAACGGGAGCAGCAGGTCGATACGGCCGTTCATGTCCCGGTCTTCCGTGAAGCTTTCCAGCTGCTCAATACGACGGAAGGTGAATGCGGTCGGCGCAACCTGCGCTGGATTCGTGGCGCTGAACTGCGGGTTCTGCTGGTCGGTGTAGTTGGGCTGGATGCTCACATTGCGCGAGCGCCAGTCAATGTAGCGCTCGTCCGGCCGCGTTTCCGAGGCTGCCGCCATGCTGCCGGACCACGTCAACGTTGCCTTGTTGGCAATCAGGTGCTCACCCGACAGTTGGCTGCTCCACATGCGCTGGTCTTCGAGTCGCGTTGCTTTGACGCGAGGGTCTGGTCCACCGCCCTTGGTCTGCCGGCGGATTTCCGTGTTCTGAATGCCGCTCGCATTCGGTGCGCCCAGGATGTAGCGCGCGCGGAACCGATTCTCCCAGTCATCGCGGCTGTTGTACAGCGACCGCCACATGATGGTGTTCGCTTCGTTGAACTTGTAGTCGAGTCCCAAGGACGCGGACCGACGGGTACGCTGAACATCGTAGCGGCGAAGGTCAAACTGGTTCATGTAGGGGGAACCAGTGCTCGTTCTGTCCCACGTGCCTTCTTTATTGTCCGACCCGAACTGCTGGTCAAAATACGAGGCGCTACCAATCACGCCGAGGCGGTTGTCAAAGAAACGATTGCCCGCAACGACTCCACCAACCACGACCGGCTTTTCACGGATGAAGTTGTAACCGGAGCCAACCGTGGTAGACAGGCGGAATCCGGCCGGCGCAGCACGGGTGACCACGTTTACGGCGCCGCCGATAGCGTCGGCGTCCATATCGGGAGTGAGTGTCTTGCTCACCTCAACGGCCTGGACCATGTCCGCCGGTACCAGGTCGAGCTGCACTTCACGCACCTCGGCCTCCGCTGACGGAACACGCTCGCCATTGACCAGCACAGAGTTGAATCTTGGTTCGGTTCCGCGGATGGAGCCGAAGCGCGCTTCACCCTGGTCAAGGGCCACCGTAACGCCCGGGATGCGCTTCAACGCATCGCCAAGGTTGGCATCTGGAAAGCGTCCGATCTGATCCGCCGCGATCACATTGCCAACCGTTGTGGCTGCTTTCTGCTGGTTCAGCGCCGCCGCCTGGCCAGTACGGGTGGCCACTACCACCACTTCACCGAGTTGGGTTTTGGCCGCTGACAACTTGAAGTTCGCGGTCGCTGTCTTCCCGTTTTCCACACGGACGCGAAGGGTAGCAGCGGTGTAGCCCAGATACCGGGCCGTCAAGGCATACTCACCGGCCGCCACAGCGGGCACGATGAAACGACCGGACCGATCGGTCTGCACGGTGCGGCTGATTGACGCAATAGAGATACTGGCGCCGGTGAGTGAGAGGCCGCTTGCGGAGTCAACCACGGTACCAGCAAGGGTACCTTGGGCCTGCGCCGTAGCCGCTGGTAGCAGCAGGAGAGCCGCGCCAAGCGCGACTGATGGCAAACAGAAACGTGACATATGTGTGGCAGGAGGGAGACAGACTCGGCACTGATGGTAACGGTGTGCAAGCTCAGTGGTTCCCGTGACCGCCTGCTCACAGTTCTGTCACGGTCGTGTATCAGTCTGATGCCTTTCAAGGGTGAAAGTCGTCCGCCGGTGGTCTACATTGTTTGATATGAGCACAAAAGCTGACATCCGCACGGTGGCGCTGGTTACCGGGGCTTCGCGTGGCATTGGCCGCGCCATTTCGCTGCGTCTGGCCGAGTCCCATGATCTGGTGATTGTAGGGCGCGACGAAGCCAAGCTGTCCGATACGGCGGACTCGTGCACGGCGGCCGGTGCCTCGGTGCAGACCATTCCGGTGGACGTGCAGGATGGGCTGGCCACGGCCAAGGCGCTGACCGGCATGCATGTGGACGTGCTGGTGAACAACGCCGGGGTGGCCGTGCTCAAGCCCTTCCTTGACATGACCGCCGAAGAATGGAACCGGCAGGTAAACGTGAACGTCAACGCCCTTTACCATGTAACAAGAGCGGTGCTCCCCGGCATGGTACAGCGCGGACGCGGGCATGTGTGCATCATCGGCAGCACCGCCGGCCGCAACACCTTTGTGGGTGGTTCGTGCTACTCGGGCACCAAGCACTTCGTCATGGGTTTTGCCGAATCGCTGATGCTGGAAGTGCGCGACGCCGGGGTGGGTGTCTCGGTCATCACGCCGGGATCGGTGGCCACCGAACTGTTCCCGGAAGGGACCAACACCGCCTGGATGCTCGAGCCGGAGAATATTGCGGACGCGGTGGCCTTTGCCGTCACGGCACCGCCGCACATGCTGGTGCATCGGCTGGAAGTCCGGCCGCTGTCGCCCAAGCGTCCGCGCGACAGTTTCTGAGCGGCTGGTATGAGTGACGCGCGCGAACTGGTCGCCATCCGCGAGATTGCCCATGCTTTTTTGCTGGCCGAGCATCCGGGCGATGTGCAGCAGTTTGCGCTCGATCGGGTCACGCCGTTGCTGGGCGCGTCGTTTTCGCTGGTCATGCAACTGGGCGCCGATGGCGAGTTGTTGCGCCCCGTGGCCCAACATGAATGGCCGGCACCGTACCGCTCCTGGATAGGCGCGCTGCGGGTGCGGGTGGGCGATGGCCCGAGCGGGGTGGCGGTGGCCGAACGCCGTCTGGTGGAAGTGGTGGATCTGTTCGAAGATCCCTCGCTCGACGGATGGCACGAAGTGGCCCGAGAGTTGGGGTTCCGCTCCATCATGGCGGCGCCGCTGGAAACCGCCGATGGCCCTATTGGTGCTGTGGCGTTCTACTTCGCGGATGCCACCACGGTTACCGATGAGCAGCGCGCGTTGGTGCGACTGGTGGCGGATCAGCTGGCGGCAGCGACCGACAAATCGCGGCGGACGGAGGCGCTCCGACGGGTGAATGCCGCTCTGGCCGAGGCGAACGCGGAACTGGAACAGCAGGCGCAATCGTGGGCGGCAGCCCAGCGTGCCCGGGATGCCTCGGACACGCTGGTGGTGGATGCCTTGCTGGGGTTGACCGGTGCTGACGATTCACGTGTGCCCGAACAACGCTTGCAGGCGGTGCATGCCTTGGCTGTTGCCGCACATGAGTATGTCGAGGCCACCCAGCCGGCGTTCGTGCTCAAGCCCGCCGATGTGGATCCACGCGACGTATTGCAGCAGGCGATCCAGCGCTGGCGGACGCGAGCACCCATGGTCCCCGTGCAGGTGGATGAACCCACGGTGCTGCTCCCAACCATGCGCGCGGACCCGCACTGGTTGCTGCGTACGCTGGAGTTGGTTCTGGGACTCGGGGTGGCGGGCGCGGCGGTGGATGGGGGGACGGTGCGGGCCGGCATTCGCCTGGGGCGGGGGTTTCTGGCCGTTCAGGTGGCATGGGAGGGACGGGAGATGTTTGACCAACTCCCGGACCAACTCCCGACCGCCGCGCCGCGTATACTTCGGGTAGTCCCTGAGGCTCTCCGCTGGGAAGCGCGCGATCCGTACGCGGAGGCCCGTCGATCGGTGACCGCCATGGATTTGCCGCTCGCCCGGGCGCTGGCCAGTCGGCTCGGCGGCGAACTGCGCGTTGAGCTGGTGGAGCCGGCGGTCTCCCCGCGCGAATTGTTGCTGGTTTTTCCGGTGGATGTGGATCACGCGTAACGGACGCGACGTCCAGCATTCATGCGGTACAGGTACTGATCACGTTCACAGAACAGCAGAGACTTCATGCAGGCTTCGCATCAGCAGTCCCGGCGTCAACTGCAGGACACCCTGACGGCCCTTTCGGTCGCCGAGGTGTTATCCGCGGCAGCGCAGTTCTTCACGCAACGCAGTGGCATTTATGCGGCGTTTGTGGAGAAGCAAAGTGCCACCCACGTCGCTCTGCGCGGTCAGGGTGGTGAGGAAATCGTGATTGGCGCGCGTGAAACACCGGCCGGTACTGCCGTGACCGGGTCGAGCTACCTCTTCGATCAGCAGGTGGCGCGGTTTCTCGAATCGCTGCCGCCGGCGCCGCCCGAGGTGGTCACTCCGGATGTGCCGGACGACGCTGCCGCCGGCGAAACGCCCTCGACGATCACGCCGTAAACCGACTCATGAGCCAGACCAACAGCGCCGGGCATTTTGTGAATTCCCTGCGGGTCCGCCCGGAAGTCCTCCGTGTGGCGCCCGCCAACGTGACCACGCCTTGGGTGGTGCGCGTGCAGGCGGCCGAAGCCTGGGATGCGGTGCGTGTGGAATGCACTGAAAACAGCACGATACGTGATGTGAAGCAGGTGGCCATGGCCAACCTGCTGCCGGACATTACTGAGCCTGACGCGTGGATGGTGAAGTTGCATGGCGCCGAGGTTGCCAATGAAGGAGTGACGCTGAAAGTCGCGGGCGCTCTGGATGCCTCCACGCTCTTTCTCACCTCACGGCGTCGTCGTCCACTCAAGTGACCCATATGTCGCCGGAAGCGGCGGGCGCCCCGGCCCGTAGTGTGGAGTCGCTGATTGAGGCGGTGCGCCGGCTGCGCACCGAAATCGGCAAGCGGGTGGTGGGGCAGGATGCCGTGGTGGACGAAATTCTCATGGCACTCGTCGCCGGTGGGCACGCGCTCTTGGTGGGTGTGCCGGGGCTGGCCAAGACGCTCATGATCAAGTCGCTGGCTGATGCCATGCAACTGGAGTTTCGGCGCATTCAGTTCACGCCGGACCTGGTGCCCAGTGACATCACGGGGACGGAAATTCTTGAGGAAAGCGGCGGTGGCCAACGGGCGTTTCGTTTTGTGCGCGGGCCGGTGTTTGCCAACATCGTGCTGGCCGACGAAATCAACCGGGCACCGCCACGTACGCAGGCCGCCCTGCTGGAAGCCATGCAGGAACATTGCGTGACAGCCGCTGGCCAGACCATGCGTCTGCCCGAACCATTCTTTGTGCTGGCCACGCAAAATCCCATTGAACAGGAAGGCACGTATCCGCTGCCCGAAGCGCAGCTGGATCGCTTCCTGTTCGATATTCGCGTGGGGTATCCCACCGAGGCCGACGAGGTGTCGATCCTTCGTGCCACCACCGGCGCGCGTGGGGCTCGCATTGAAGCGGTGTTTACCGCCGACGATGCGTTGGCGCTGCAGCAGGCGGTGCGGGCGTTGCCGTGCAGTGATTTGCTATTGCAGTACGCGGCCCGTCTGGTGCGCGCCACGCGGCCGCAGGAAGGAACAGGCCCCGGATTGGTGAAGCAGTACGTCCGCTGGGGGGCCGGTCCACGTGCGGGGCAGGCGCTCATTCTGGGCGCCAAGGCGTCGGCGTTGCTGGCCGGACGGGCCGCGGTCTCTCCGGCCGACATTCAGCGTGTGGCCATGCCCGTGCTGCGGCATCGCATCCTGCCCAACTTTGCGGCAGAAGCGGACGGCGTATCGGCCGAGCCCATTATTGAGGCGCTGCTCGCGCACGTGCCCGCTCCGTCGAGCGCGGCGTCCGCCTGACGACGCGCGCGCAATTCGCCGAGGCGACGGACTGATGTCGGCGTACGGACCGATGCTGGATGCACTGCGTGGTGTGCGATGGCCGGCACGCCGCGCGGTTGGTGCGGCCCCTGCGGGGACGCATCGGTCGACGCAAAAAGGGACGGCGGGCGAATTCACCGAATACCGGTTATATCGCCAGGGCGACGATCCGCGCGCGCTGGACTGGAAGCTACTGGCGCGCAGCGATCGCGCCTTTGTGCGTTTGAGTGATGACCGCGCCTTGCTGGCCACGTGGATTGTGGTGGACGCCAGCGCCAGCATGGCGTTTCCGGCGGAGGGGGCAGGGCGTGGGCGGAGCAAGTTCACGCAGGCCAAATACCTCGCCGTGGGTTTGGCGGCGGTGGCGCACGCGTCGGCCGACCCGGTGGGTATTGTGGTGGTGCACGCGGGTGGTGTGACACGGGTTCCTCCCCGGACGCGGCGCGGTACCGTGCAGGAGCTGGCGCGGGTCCTGGACGGCGTGACGTGTGGAGGGGCCGCGCCACTGGCATTGGCGTTGTCTCCGCTGCCTACCAACGCGCGCATTGTGCTACTCACCGATTGCCTGGGCGACGTGGATGCGTGCCTCAAAGTGGCTGCCGCGCACGGAGTGGCGGGGGCGCTGGTGGAGTGCGTGCACGTGGTGGCCGACGAAGAGCTCGCGCCCCCAGGGGGAACGCACCTGGCGCGCGATCCGGAGCGGGCGGACGATGCGCGCGTGCTGGCACCGGCAGGTCGGCTCAGCTATCGCGAGCAGTTCGATCTGTTCCGCTCTGAGATGGCTCAGCGGTGGCGCAGTGCCGGGGCGGGGTACACCGAAGTGTTGACCTCCACCGATGCACCGAAGGCCGTACGCGCCGTGGTGATCGGTGTGGCTGCACCAGTGTTACCATCGGCCCGCGGGAGCTGACGTGCTGTCGTTCGCGCTTCCCTGGTTGTTTGCGGTGAGTGTGGCCGCTGCCGCCGTGGTGGCGGGGCTGCACCTGTTGTCGGTGCGTACGCCACCTGAGCTGGTGCTACCCACCGCGCGCTTCGTACCCGGCGGCGACGCGCGTGCGGTGGCGCGGCAGCCGCGCCCCAATGATGTGCGCCTGCTGCTGTTGCGGGTCGCCGCGTTGCTCTGCGCGGGCGCGGCACTGGCGGGTGCACAATGGCATTCATCTCGGGCCTCCACCCTGCGTCTGGTGATCGCCGATGCGGCGACGCCGGATACGGTGGCATGGCGTGATTCCGTGGAGCAGGCATTACGCGCTGATGACGTCATGGTCCGCGTGGCCTATGCTGCCGGTGTATCGCGCGATCCCGGCGTGGCGTTGGTCGCGGCCACGCGTTGGGCGACACAGCTGGCGTCCCAGCACCGGGCACTGTCTCAGGTGGAGCTCACCGTGATCGTGCCACCCGGCGCCACGTCGCACGCAGGTTTTGACGCATGGCGTACGCAGTGGCCCGGTGCCTTGCGAGTGACCACCGCGGCGGCGCGTAGTGGTGTGGATGCCATGGTGGACCGCAGCGTGCCCGTGGTGCAGGTGCGTGTGGGGCGTGTGAATGACGATGCGGTGGCGGCCGCGTTTGCTGACGCGACGGCAGGTAGAACAGCAGGAATGACCGCGACGAGCCCCGCTATCCCGACACGGCGCGCGGTGCTGGTTGAGCGCGAGGAAAACGGAGTCGCTGGTGATGACAACGAAGACACATCGCGTGCGTGGACGTCGGTGACGACCGTGACGTGGCCGCGCGAGGGATCGCCGGCCGGATGGCGTGCGCTGAAGAAGCCGGACACGGTGGGCGCGCTGGTGAGTGGTGGCCTGGTGATGGTGGGGCCGTGGGAGCGGCGGGCGATGGTGAGTGATTCGCTGCGGACCGAACTAGATACCAGTGTGGACACGCGCACGCTGGCCTGGTGGAGCGACGGTGAGATTGCGGCGGTTGAGAAGCGCCGCGGCAGCACGTGTGTGCGGGAAGTGGCCATTGTCATACCGCCGGGGAGTGACTTGCTGCAGTCGGCCACTGCTCGCGGGCTGCGGGAGGCACTGATTGCGCCGTGCGGCGGAAGTCGAGCGGATTCCATCAACGCCGCCGGAGCTACTGTTGCGTCTGGTCCTGTCAGCGGGAGTGACACGCCGCAGCCAGGCGCTGAGCGTCCCGCGTCCATGTCTGCCTTTCGAGTACAGACTGGCGGTGCGATAGGGAGTGACCCGTGGTGGCTCACACCGGCATTGCTGGGGGCCGCATTGCTTCTGCTCGGCGCCGAATGGTGGTGGCGTCGCGGGGAGGTGGCACCGTGAGTGCCGCCATACGTCCACACGCTGGAGCGTCACAGCACGAGCTGCTGTCACGCATTGAACAGCTGCGTGGCGCCCTTCATGTGCTCCGTCGTGGGCGCTTGTTGCTGATCTGTTTGTGCGTTGCGCTGGTGGTGGTGGTGGTGGGGCGCGCGCTTACCGTGGTACTGCCCGCTGGTGCGTGGAGTAGTTGGCCCGCGCTGTGGCTGGTGGGCAGTGCGGCCGCCGTGGCCGTGTACTGGTGGCGTCGCGAAGCGGCGCCCGATCTGGTGCGATCGGCGCTGTGGGTTGAGGAGCAGCAAGGGACGCGCCCCGACTTTGCGCTCACCACCGCGGTGGAAATGCTGGCTGCACATCAGGAGGTGCCGGAGTCACTGTCGCGTGCGGCGACCGCCTCTCTCAACGCGGCGCCCATTACGGCGGCGGTGGCGGCGCAGCGCCGTGCCGCGTGGCGCGGGCCCGCGGCGTTTGCGCTGCTCACTGCGCTGGTGCTCGTCTCTGGGCTGTTTCTGCCGGTGCCGCGCACAGGAGCCGGTACGCAGGCCAGTGGCACTGCGGCCACCACCCTTGCCGGCGCGTCCTCCACGGTGCCCGCGCTGGGCGCGTGGCAGGTACGGGTGCAACCACCGGCGTACACGGGTTTGCCCACACTTGCGTTGGGCGACATCAACAGCGTGGCGGTATTGAGTGGCAGTCGCGTTCTCTTGCAGGGCCGTGGCGATGCGCCCACGGCCAACCTGCAGCAAGTGGGTACCGACAGCACCCAGGTGGCCGATACGGCGCCACCCGTGAAGTCATCGCAGGGCGGCTGGGAGACCAGTGTACAGGCCACCGACGCGCCACTCACCCTGCGCTTGTCGCGTGGCGGGCGTACGCGGTTGCTGGTGATTGAGGGACGTCCTGACTCCGTTCCGACGGTTACTCTGGATGCGCCAGCGCGCGACAGTGTCTTTCGGGAGCCCGTGGGAGTAATCCCACTTCAGGCCACGCTGCGCGACGACATCGGTCTGGCGCGGGCCAATTTTGAACTGATTGTGAGTTCCGGTGAGGGCGAGCGTTTCACGGTACGCACCGTCACGCTCGGCGCCATGCAGTGGAGCAAGTCACCGCTGATGCCGCGCGCCACTTTGCGCGGTTCGCTCAATCTGGCCTCGCTGTCGTTGCTGCCCGGTGATGTTGTGCACCTGCGCGCGATTGCCCGCGATGCGCATCCCGGTGCGCAGCGCGAGTATGGGAGCAGTGAAACGCGGGCGTTTCGCATTGCCCGCCCCACGGAATACGACTCCGTGGCGGTGGAACCGGCGCCACCACCGGAGGTGGACAAGTCACTGCTCAGTCAGCGCATGCTGCTGTTGCTTACTGAAAAACTGGACAAGGCCCAGCGACGGCTCGCGCGTCCCGAGGTCCTGCGCGAATCGCTCAAGCTGGCCCGTGATCAGGCCCGTTTGCGACTCGCTGTTGGCGATGTGGTGTTTCAGCGGTTGAGTGGTGAATCCAGCGCCGAGCACGCGCACTCGGCGGGGGATGGGCACGACCACGGGGTGGATCTGCAGGGTGGCAAATTGTCAATGAGTACCTCGTCTACCACCGGCATGCTCGAAGAAGGCAATGATTCGCCCGTTATTGCCATCAATCAGCCGCTGTTGGAGGCGTACAACGCCATGTGGGACGCCGGGCGCGCGTTGGAACAGGGTGATCCGCACGGTGCCATCCCGCCCATGAAGCGCGCGCTTGAGGCCATTGAGCGCTCACGCGTGGCGTCTCGGCTGTATTTGCGTGGCAAACCACCACAGGTGATTGTGGACATTGCCAAGGTGCGCCTTGCCGGCAAGGATACCGGGCAGGTCACCCGCCGTTCGGTTCGCGAGCCGTTGCCATCACGGCTGGCCGCCCGCGATGCGCGGCTGGTGCGCGTGGCGCAGCTGGCCACCCGTGACGTGAACGCGGCGCGCGACTCACTGGCGCTGTTGCGGGCCGAGGCGCTGGCCGATGCCCCGGCGTTTGCGTCGGCGCTTTCGCGCGTGCTCGACGCGCTTACGGCAGGCGGCGATGTCACGGCAGCCTTTGTGGAGGCTCGACGCGTGCTGGGGAACGTCGTGCGTACGCCGGGGAGTGTGTGGTCGCGAGGGACCGTGCCATGAGTGAGACACGTTCTGCTGACGTATTGCCCGCGTTCTCCAAGGCACCGTTTGTCTTTGCAACCGCGCAGTACGATTCAGGAGACTGGGACTCGGCACCGTTGGTGCCGGCCAATATCATCGATTCGGTGGCGCGGTATACGTCGTTGGAGGTGCGCCCCCAGGGCGTCATGGTGCCGCTCTCGTCGGAGGCGGTGTTCGGGTATCCGCTGCTCTATCTCACCGGACACTTGCCGGTACGCTTCAGTACGCGCGAAACCGATGTGTTGCGGCGCTATCTCGATCGTGGCGGGCTGCTGTTTGTTGATGACCACAACCACGATGTGGATGGCGCGTTCAACAAGACGGCGCGCGAAGAGATCAGGCGCGTGGCCGGCCCATTGGTGCCGTTGCCCAATAGCCACGAGTTGTATCGCTGCTTTTTCGTTTTCGAGAACGGCCCCCCCACCACATCGCATGAGATGAACGGCTGGGGCGACAATCTCGTGCATGAACAGCTGGACGCGGTGGTGAAGAACGGACGTATTCGGGTGCTCTACTCCAACAAGGACTACAGCTCGGAGTGGAGCTTTCATCCGGACAACAAGCGCTTTCTGTCCGTGGACAATACGCGCTTCGGGGTGAATCTCGTGGTGTACGCGCTCACCCGATGAACCGTCAGCTCTTCGAGCGCGCCTGTCGCGCGGTGGCGGTGCTCTGTCTGCTCGCGGCGCTGGCAATTGCGGTGCGAGCAGGAGGACGCGCAGGTGCGTCAGCGCAGTCGTCCGTGCTGCAGATCTCTGATAGTGTGCTGAGCGACACCGGAGCGCGCGCGTTGCATGAGGTGCGTGAATGGCTGCTGCGCCGTAGCGCCATGGCCTCGCACAATCGCGAAGCAGACGGTCGTGGTGTGGCAACTGATACCCTGGTGCTGCCCTTGTCGTCGGTGCCCGGGCCGCCGCTGCGCGCCGGCTTGATGTCGCTGCGCCATGCTGGTGTGCCCGTTCGCTGGACGGATTCCACCAGAGCCCGAGGGCTCGCGCTGTCGGTGACCCGGGTAGCATCACCATCGGCGCCGTTGGATGTCCGCCTGTCCGCCCCGACTGGTGGCACGGTCGTGTTGCGTGATGCCGGAGGTGTGCTGGATTCGGTAGCGGCGGCCCCCACGTTGAGCTGGCGCCTGCAGTCAGCCTCGCCACCACTGGTGGCCACTGTGGGGCGCAGCGTTGTGCGTGCGACACTCCCCGAGTCGGGAGTGACGCGTCGCCTGTTGCTGTTGGCCGATCCGGGGTGGGAGAGCAAGTTCGTGGCGGCGGCACTGGAGGAGGCGGGGTGGCAGGTAGATGGCACGTTTCGCGTGTCGCCCAGTGGGGCCACTACGCTGGGTGCACCACAACGGCTCGACACGGCGCGCTATGCGGCGGTGCTGATTCTCGACAGTCTGCGTGTGGACGGCGCGGCCATTCGTGACTTTGTGGTGCGTGGTGGTGGCGTGGTGCTGGGAGGGGATGCGCTGCGCATCCCGGCACTCGCTGCCTGGCGTCCGGCGCGGGCCACGGCGGTGCGCGGTGCCATTGCCGGCGCCTTGCTCACCGATACGCCACGTCGTGGATTGGAGGCGTGGGAGCTTGAGCCTGTGGCGGATGCCGTGGTGCTGCAGGTGGACCGCGGTGATCACGCGCACGATGAGCCGGCGTTGGTGGCGCGTCGGGTGGGGGCTGGGCGCGTTGTGGCCATGCCCTATCGTGAGTCGTGGCGGTGGCGTATGCAGGGGACGGACGACGGGATGGGGGACCATCGGGCCTGGTGGACCGCGGCCGTAGCGGCGGCTGTGCCCTCACCCTCAACACCGATCGCCGCGTTTGATGGATACCCCGGCGCTGCGGCACCGTACGCCGATTTGGTGGCCCGGGTGGGAGCGGCGACGGCTGGTGATGCAGCGCGTCCAGCCACGGTGGTGGAGCGTCGTCCCGGCGATCTGCCGTTGCCGCTCCGTGCACCGGTGTTATTGCTGGTCACCCTGGTCGCCCTGCTGGTCGAGTGGGCGTCGCGGCGACTTCGCGGATTGCGCTGATGTTGTTGTTGATGTTGTTGTTGTTGTTGTTGTTGTTGTTGAAGTCGTGGTCGATGCCGTTGCTGCTGGCCGTGTCTTCAACACAATCCATTCACCTTTCGCATTGCCGGTGTCCTGTATGGCAACACGGGTCGCGCTCATTTCTCATCCTGATTGCGGGCGACATGACACCGGCTGGGATCACCCGGAACATGTGGGTCGGCTGGTGGCCATTCCGCGCGCCCTCAAGCACGATCTGGCGCTCTTTGAGGCGCTGGAGCATGTCGAGGGGCGACACGCCACGGAGGAGGAGCTCGCGCTGGCGCACGATCCGGCGTACATCACCCGAGTTCGTACGCTGGTGGAAGAAGGGGGTGGCCGTCTCGATCCCGACACCGTCGTGAGCGAGGGGTCGTGGGACGCGGTCACCGCAGGCGCGGGATGCGTGCTGGATGGTGTGGACATGGCCTTTGACGGGCGGGCGCTGCGCAGTTTCTCGGCCGTGCGCCCACCGGGACATCACGCACTGCGCGACCGGGCCATGGGTTTCTGTCTCTTTGGCAATGTGGGCATTGCCGCGCACTATGCCATTGCGAAGCATGGGTGCGAGCGAGTGCTGGTGGTGGATTGGGATGTGCACCACGGCAACGGAACGCAGGCACTGGTGGAGCACGAGCCACGGATTCACTTCGTGAGCATGCATCAGTGGCCGTGGTACCCGGGCACCGGAGCGACCGACGATCGGGGGCCGCACGACACTGTGTGGAACGTTCCAATGCCGCCGTCGTTGCCCTCGGTCCAGTACGTGGAGGCGTTGCTGGCGGCGGTGGATGCCGCGGCCGAGGCCTTTACTCCAGATCTGGTGCTCATCAGTGCCGGCTTTGACTGTCTGGACGGGGACCCATTGGGGGCCTTTACCCTCACGCTCGATGATGTGCACACCCTGACCAGAGCCATGGTAGAGCGGGCCGAGCGCTGGTGCGGCGGGCGGTTGGTGAGTGCGCTGGAAGGCGGCTATGCTCCGGAATTAGTCGCCAAGGCCGTGTTGGTGCATCTGCGCGCGCTGGCGTAGCCGTGGCGAGTGGTCGCACATTGAGGGAGCATGCCACGCCATGAATACGCTCTGAACACGCCATGACCCGTATTGTCCCATCGTCAGTCCCCGGACACCCCGATCCGGCCCCGCGAACCATCTATCGTTCGCCGGCCGGTGTGGATGTGCTGGACTGTCATCCACGCGATGTCCCCACGCTCATTGCCGAAGGTGGGCCGCTGTGGGTGGATATCGACAGTACAATACGGTCACAACACGCGCTGCTGGAAAAGGTGTTCGGCTTTCACCCGCTGGCCATTGAAGACACGCTCAATCCCCTGTCGCGGGTGAAGCTCGAGGAGTACCCGGGTTTTCTGTACATCGTGACGCGGGCGGTAACACTCGCTGGTGACACAGAGGATCCGTACGATCTCGAGACCAAGGATCTGCACTGCTTTCTGGGGCCGAATTATCTGGTAACCGTGCACGCCGGTCCGCTGCCGGTCCTTGACCAGGTCTCGGACGGGTTGCGTCGCTCGCCGGAGCTCCTCACGCGCGGTGTGGAGCGGGTCCTGCACACGGTGCTGGACTCCACGATCGACGCGTATTTTCCCATTCTCGATCAGGTGGATGAGTTCATTGACGGGCTCGAAGAGCGCGTCTTTGTGGACTTCGATCAGGACGCGTTGCGTGATGTGTTCAAGGTGAAGCGATTGGTGCTGTCGTTGCGCCGCTACCTGCAGCCGTCACGTGAAGTGCTGAACGTGCTGACCAACCGGCCCACGACGCTCCTTACGCCGGAGGTGCAGATTTATTTTCGCGACATCTACGATCACGTGCTGCGCATCAACGACGCACTGGATACGTACCGCGATCTGCTGAGCAGCACGATGGAGTCGTACCTGTCGCAAGTGTCCAACCGGCTGGGGGCGACCACCAAGGGGTTGAGTGTAGTGGCCACCATGTCGCTCCCCTTTGTGGTGGTGAGCGGCATGTGGGGGATGAACTTCAGTAACATTCCCATGTCGCAGTGGCCCCATGGGTTCTGGGTGTTATTGCTGGCCCAGTTGGGGCTTGGCGGGTTGCTGTTGTTCGTGCTGCGTCGTCAGAGGTTGTTGTAGCTGTGCTGCGGTTTCTTTCACTTTTCCCCACCGACTGATGTTCTGCCCTGAATGCGGGACTTGGAACCGAGCCGCGGCGCCCCGGTGCACCCGGTGCAATGTGCCGCTCCCCGAGGTTTCGGCGCCGCCCATCGATATTCCCGATGAGGAACTGCGGGAGTTGCGGCAGGCCACCGGCAATCGCTACACGGTGGTGAAGCGGCTGGGCAGTGGTGGCATGGCGCATGTGTATCTGGCGCGCCATGCGGTGCTGGGGCGCCCGCTGGTCATCAAGGTGCTGCACCGCACGCTGGCGCTGGAGCCGGAGATGCGCGAACGCTTCCGTCGCGAGGCCGAAGCGGCGTCGCGACTGGTGCACCCGTACATCTGTGCCATCGCCGACATGGGCACGGCGGGCGACCTCGAATATCTCGCGATGCCGTACTACGCGGGGGGGTCGCTGGCCGATCTGTTGTCGCGTCGCAAGACCGTGTCAGCGGGTACGGCGGCCTCGGTGGCGGCGCAGGTGGCCACTGCGCTCGACTACGCGCACCGGCACGGGGTGGTGCACCGCGACATCAAGCCGGACAACATTCTGTTCGACGAAGACGGTAACGTGGCGCTCACCGACTTCGGGATTGCCACGGCCCGTTTTCACGGACGCCTTACGGCCAGCGGCCGGGCCATGGGTACGCCGCACTACATGAGCCCCGAACAGGCCATGGGGCGCCTGGTAGACGGGCGCAGCGACCTCTATGCCGTGGGGCTGCTATTGTACGAAATGCTGCTGGGGCATCCGCCCTTTGACGGCGACGACTCGTACGCGGTGGGCTACAAGCATGTGCACGAAGCACCGGTGGCCCCCGACCAGGTGGACACGCGGGTACCGGCGGCTCTCAGCACCATCGTGATGAAGTGTCTCGCCAAACAGGCCGCCGATCGCTACGATCGGGGCTTCGAATTGGCCGACGCGCTGGTGCAGTTCCTGGCCAGCCTTGGCGGCGCCGAATTCCGTACTGCGCGCACGGCCCGTGCCTCAGGGCTCACGCCTTTTTAGTTCTCCGAGTTCCTGCCACCTGCTCCCTGCCACCTGCTCCCTGTCCCCATGCGACTCCACGCTGAAATCGTCACGGTGCACACCAAGCACCCGTTCATTATCGCTCGCGGCGGGCAGAGTGAGTACCGCGTGGTGTGGGTGCGTCTGGTCGACAGCGACGGTGCGGAGGGGTGGGGCGAAGCCTCGCCCAGCAAGTTCTACGGCGAAACGGCGGACACGGTCATGGTGGCGCTGCAGCGCTTTGCGCCGGTGCTGGAGCACGCTGATGCCTGGTCGATCGACGCCATTGAGCGTGAGTTGGAGAAGGCGATGCGCTGGAACGCGTCGGCGCGTTGTGCCGTGAGTGCGGCGCTGCACGACCTCATGGGCAAGCGGCTTGGAGTGCCTGTATGGAAGCTGTGGGGGCTCGATGCCAAGGCGGCGCCGCTTTCCAGCTTCACCATTGGCATTGCCCCCGACGAAGCCACGTTGCGCTCCCGCGTGCAGGAAGCGGCGCACTATCCCATTCTCAAGATCAAGCTGGGCTCGCACTGGGACCGTGACGTGCTGCGCATTGTCCGTGAAGAAGCGCCCAAGGCCATCCTGCGTGTGGACGCCAATTGCGCCTGGACGGCCAAGCAGGCGCTCGGCATGCTGGATGCGCTCAACGCCGTGGGCGTGGACATGCTGGAGCAGCCGCTGCCGCCGGAAGATCTGGAAGGGATCAAGTTCGTGCGTGATCGCGCCAACATTCCGGTTATCGTGGATGAATCGTGCCTCGTGGCCGCCGACATCCCCAAGCTCGAAGGCTACGTGGACGGCATCAACATCAAGTTGGCCAAGTGTGGCTCCCTGCGCGAAGCGCTCCGCATGATTGCCGTAGCCCGGGCCCACGGCCTGCGCGTGATGTGCGGCTGCATGGTGGAAACCACCCTCGGCATTGCCGCCGCCGCGCACTTTTCACCGCTGCTCGACGACGCAGACCTGGACGGAGCGGCGTTGCTTTCCGATGATCCGTTTGAAGGACCAGGCATCCCGGACGGGCGAGTGGTGCTGGGAGATACCGCAGGACTGGGCGTCACCTTACGGCAGTAACGGCGTTATGGGTTACGGGTTATCAGGTCACCGAGTAACAGCGGAACTGCTGTAACGGCGTCATGGGTTATGAGTTATCGGGTTACCGAGTAACTGCGGGTACTGCGGTTACCGCGTTAACTCGGTAACCTGATAACCCATAACCCATAACGCTGTAACGCCGTTAAACTGCGGTGACGGTGCGCTGACGCGATCCCTTAGCTTTCCCAGATGCGTTGTATCGAAGTATCTCTGCCTGTGCCCTTGTTCCGCACGTTTACCTACAGCGTGCCCGAGGGCGTGGCGTGGCCCATTGCGCCGGGGTCGCGGGTGCTGGTGCCGTTTCGCAACCGGGCGGACATCGGCATTTGTCTGGGAGAGGCGGAGCCACCCGAGGGGGTGATCCTCAAGCCCATCAAGGCGGTGGTAGATAGTGTGCCGTCGTTGCCGGAGGCGCTGTTGCATACGGCACGCTGGATCAGCGATTGGTACGCGGCGCCGTTGGGGCTCACGTTGCGCAGCATGCTGCCCACGCCGCTCACGCAGGCCAATACGCCGGCGCCAGCGGGGAAAACGCAGCGGGTCGTGCGCATCGTGACCGAGCTGCCCTCGCTGCTGCAGCGCGAACAAACCTTTGCGCGGGCCAAGCAGCAGCGGGCGGTATTTGAGCTGCTGGAAGCGCAGGGCGGGGTGGCGCCGCTGGAAGCGCTGCGGGTACAGGCCAACTGTTCGGCCGGTGTCTTCACGGCCATGGCCAAGCGTGGGCTGGTGGAGGTGCGCGACGAGGTCATGCAGCGCGATCCGTTCGCGGAGCGTGCGGGTGTAGCGCCGCCGCCAAATCCGTCGGCGGCGCAGCGCGACGTCATTGACGCCATTCTGCGTGGTGAGCCAGGGCAGGTGTTTCTGCTGCACGGCATTACCGGCAGCGGCAAGACACTCGTGTACATCGAGGTGCTGCGCGAAGTACTGCGCACGCCCGGACGATCGGCCATTGTGCTGGTGCCCGAAATTGCGCTCACCTCGCAAACCGTCGATCGTTTTCGTGGCGCCTTTGGTGACGCGGTAGCGGTGTTGCATTCGGGTCTCAGTGACGGCGAGCGGCTGGATGCGTGGCAGTCGCTGCGGCGCGGCGAGCGTCGCATTGCCGTAGGCGCGCGGTCAGCGCTCTTTGCGCCGCTTGAGGGCGTGGGCGTGGTGATTGTAGACGAAGAGCACGAGAGCAGCTACAAGCAGTCGGAAACCCCGCGTTATCATGCGCGCGAGGCGGCCATTGTGCGGGCCCGCGCCGAAGGGGCGCTGGTGGTGCTGGGCAGCGCTACCCCAAGTCTCGAAAGCTGGGAGCGGGCCGATCGCGGCCAGGCCATTCGCTTGTCGCTCCCCGACCGCGCGGGGGGAGCGCAGCTGCCGCCAGTGCAGGTGGTGGACATGCGCGTGGTCACCAAAGAAGCGGTCGCTGCGCGCAATCCGCATGCACCGTTCGACCCCATGCTGAGTGTCTTCAGCCCCACGTTGCTGGCGGCCATTGAATCACGGTTGCATAGAGCCGAGCAGAGCCTGTTGCTGCTCAACCGGCGGGGTTTTGCGGCCTACGTACAGTGTCATGCCTGCGGGGATGTGCAGGTGTGTCCGCACTGCAGCATCTCGCTTACGTATCATCGCGTCCCCGAAGCGCTGGTGTGCCACTACTGCCAGTACCAGCACGACATGCCGTCGGTGTGCCCCAAGTGTGCGAGCGACAAGCTGCAGCGGCGCGGGCTGGGCACGCAGCAGGTGGAGAAGCTGGTGGCCGAACGCTTCCCCGAGGCGCGCATAGCGCGCATGGACGTGGACACCACCAGCGGTAAGTGGGCGCACACGCAGATTCTCGACCGGGTAGGGCGCGGTGAGGTGGACATTCTGCTGGGCACGCAGATGATTGCCAAGGGGCTCGACTTTCCCAACGTCACGCTGGTGGGCGTCATCGATGCCGACACAGGGCTCAACCTGCCGGACTTTCGTGCGTCGGAGCGCACGTTTCAGCTGCTCAGTCAGGTGGCGGGGCGGGCCGGTCGCGGCCCCAAGGGCGGTGACGTGGTGGTGCAAACACGCATGCCGCACGCGCATGCGGTGCAGCACGCGCTCACGCACGACTTTCTGGGATTTGTGCGTGAGGAGTTGGGGGCGCGCCGGCATCCGGCGTATCCGCCCTTTGTGCACATTGCCAACGTAATTGTGAGCGGTGTGCATCAGCGGGCCACGGCGGCGGCGGCTACGGAGGCCGCCGAGTGGGTCACGCAGCTCATGAAGCGTCAGGGGCTGCGCGATCTAGTGCTCGTGGGGCCGGCGCCGTGCCCCATTGATCGCATCAAAGACCGGTGGCGCTGGCACTTTCTGCTCAAGAGCTCACAGCCCAAGCTCATGACGCGCGTGGCGCGCTATGTGGCGGAGCGCTGCCCGGTGCCCAAGGATTCCGAGCTCCGGCTCGTGGTGGACCGGGATCCGGTGAGTTTGTTGTAGGAGAAAGATGAACCAAGGCAGCCGTTCATCTAGCGGTACTTGATGGGGAGTCTGTCCACTCGAAAGTGGCCGCCCGGCTCAAAGCTCTGACGCGTAGCCCAGTTTGGTCGAGCGTTGCGAAGGCGATTGATGAAAGAAAGTTCGTTGATTTCGAGCTCAAGGACCTGTGCGGTAAGGCGAGCACGACCTGAGAGTGCGGTTTGACACTCCATTATCGGAGTAGCGGGAGTGGCGCACAAATAAAGTGTGCTGGTGCTGACGGCCCGTTGATGGTTGCTGGTGGACATCGCGCTGTCCGGCCGAAGCACAACCGTCAGGGTTTCTCCGTCAAAGCTGATCTTCCAGCCATAGTAGCCGACGATGGGTGGGACAGGCTTGTCGAGCAGGAAATGGGGAGGAGGAAACCGTACGATCGCGAACGTGCGATGGACCGAGGGGCCGGCGTCAGAAGCCGTTGTAACTGCGCCCGCTTTACCCTCTGTTCGCATGCTCGGCTGCGCCGATGTGCGCTTGCTGATGCCAACGTGCTGGAGGCTCAGAATGATGATGGCAAACCACGCACTCTCAGATATCACTTATGCGTATCCTTCGGAACAAGAGTGAAGCCAATGGCATTTGAAACTTCGCGTCCATTTTTCAGTCGCATGGCGATGGCGATAGCATATGGTCCAGGCGCGAGTGTACCTAGATTGAGTTGCAGAGTCCGCATCTGCACCGGCACTGGACCTAACAACGTACTCACATGTCCACGCGGTTCATTGTCCTGCCAACGGACCTCAATCGAACTGTTATTTCTTGGGGCAATTCCTGTATTCACCGCAATACGGCGTAGCGCGCTCGCCGTATTCGTAGAGGCAACTCGCACGGTGGTGATGGCGCTGTCCGAAGGCGCTATTCCATACGTCTCCCAGTAAAGTGCAATGGACGGAGCGTCCAGAGGAATGCGGTCGTTCGGACGCATGTAGGTCAACAGTGCATCACGTGGCGAACGCAACGTAGTCTCCGGCACCGCGCCCAATAACGCCAGTTCGGACATCCCGATATCGCCCTCCAGTTTATCCAGAGGCGGTGGCACCACAATCCCATAGCGAACGCGTGCCGCCATGGAGGGATCGGAAACTCCAATTGCTTCCACTGCGAGTAGTCTTGGACCGCTCGCAACCGGTCCGCGCAGGTAGACTGCGGAGCCCGCGTTAGCTATGGTCTGCGCTAGGGAATCCACATTGGCAGGGCCGGTCGTGGCGAGCAGCATGACGTCGAATCTCGAAGAGGAATCCCGAAAGGCTGGATGCGTAAGCGGGACCGAGATCGCAGTCTCTACGTAGTTCTGCCGGCGCACAAAAAAGTGTTGCCCGTTGTCCAATTGTGTGAGCCGATAGTCGGGTTGAAAGTGCTCCCAGGGCCACCAAGCAGTCGCTGGGTGGCCAAGAGAATCGGCGGGGTGGAGCTGCCAATCGCTCGCCGTAGATAGGAATGGCGCTGCGATGGCGCTCCACGACGGCATGGTCGATACGCCCTGCGTGGAGTATTCGAATGTCGAGTATGGCGGTGATGGAGGGGCGGGATTCCGCCTGCTGACGCGGAAAAACGTCTGCCATTGATCGTCAATCGTCCCAAGCGCGGCAGTATAGGTAGGCCAGCCGTAGCGTTGCAACATGACGGCAAGGGCATCGCCACCACGTTCGATATCGAACGAGTAGCGCTCATCCTGTACAATAGCCTGACGCAGCAGAAGTTCCATTCGTCGTACATTCTGTTCCACGTATCGTGCATTACCGGCGATCCGAAATAGAGGATCTGCGAGCCACCACACGCGGGTGTTCAATGCAGCCTTCTCGGCGCAACCGCTCGACGTATAGTCTGACGACTCAACGGAGGGAAATAACGTTGTCAAGTCTTCCCATGAGCACCGTTGGTCTGCCGGCATGGCCGCCAGCATGCCGGTAAAGGACTTCTCCGAGACAATGGTAGAATCCTGATGGGCAAACACGAGGCCTCGCAGCCCCTCGCACCACCACTGTGGTGACGAGCACGCTAAAGCCGCGTCGTGAGCCTCGCCAAAGTTCCGGCCATCAAGCCATAGGCGGACGAGTTGACCCGCTAGCCACGGTTGATTCAAGCGGCCAGCATGTTTGGCCCGGAGTCGATCAATCAACAGCACCCGCTCACGCGCAATGGTCGCTCTTTCCGCAGGTAAGAGCGCGCCGTCACGCCAGCGTTTTTCGTCCTTAGCGGAAGCGAAGGGGGTACCTAGGAGCCAGGAAGGACACACACCGAAGCTCTGACGTTGTCCTTGAATCATTTGGTACTGCTCTCCCGGGAGCCCCCGATCCGGAGCTTCTGCTTGCGCGATAAATCCGAGTCGATCCAGGAAATGATGCTGGTAGCAGTTTGCGTGAAGTAGGCGTTGCTGTCGCTCAGTTTTCGTGAGGCGTACGCGCCGATATTCTTCGCTTCGCTGCCAGGCCGTCTGCCACTGTGCGTTGAATTCGCTGATTGCAAGGCGAGCTTCCGGCGTTTCACCAACTCTAATCTGGCCCGCGAACGCTGACTCCCCTGGCTCAGTATTGGCAAGTGCCGCCAACAGCAAAAGGGAACTAAGAAATATGCGAAACATCATCGAAGTACGCGTACAGAATGCATGTTAAACATTCACCCCCTGCGTAAAGATTCCAGTTGAAGCTTTACGGTTTTATGATCTATTCGAATAATTCGGGTTGCTAGCGACGCGCCGTTGTGTTTGGCTGCTCTCTCCCCAAGGAAAGTAATGAATCCAGCATTGGCCCTGACGGTACGCCGGAAAGCTGCACGCCTCCATTGACGAGGATTGAGGGGGTCCCCCTCATGCCCAATTTTCGTGCTGTGTCCCCGTCGCGTTGAATGCGACGACTAATAGAGTCGTCCTTCATACATTTGTCGAACAACTGCATATCTTCGACTCCCGCGTCACGTGCAAAGTTTCTCCAATCTACTTTTCCGAGATGCTGCTGCGAAGCGAAGAGTATATCGTGCATCTTTTCAAACCGACCCTGATCTGAGGCGCACTCAGATGCCCTAGCGGCAGCTTCTGCGAATGGATGCGATGGCAGTGTTAAGTGTCTGTAGACCACAGTGATGCTTGGGTCAATTCTGTTCCTGTATTCCTGAATTCTATCATGTAGAACTTTGCAAGCCGGACACTGATAATCGGAGAAGACAAGAATGGCAGCCTGTTTTCGACTAGGCCCAATGACGTTTCCCGTTGCGAAATAGTTGACCCATTCTTTTACTACCGGGGGCGACTGGCTCTATCACTATTGATCGTTTCACGTCGAAGTGTAGACCGAACGACAATAGTAGTGGTTACCACAGCGCAGACTACCAAGGTGCTATTCATTACGACGGAAAGCAGCTTTGCCATTGAGGTAGCCACGAAATCTTGCCGGTTTGGGGGAATCGCTAGAGTTCTCGGTTGCCAGAATAGCTGCGGACGGAGGCCAAGGATGCAGCCGTCCGTCCGCATTGAAGCTCATCCGCAGAGCATCACACCATCGCATGGGTTTGACTGCGACTGGTAAGTCACGCTGCCTGCAGGCTCGTTGTGCTCATCGTCCCACAAGCAGACAACAGACACAGGGCACCACCATAATCCACCGTCGTAGTAGCCACTTGCCGAGGCCATCTCACAAAATGCTTGGCCCTCTTGAGATGTGCACGGTCGGCTACTGGTTTCAGCGTGGGCACTCTCTACTGAAGAGATAACTGCGGCTCCTGCAAGTGCCACTACGGCTGAAATCTTTCCATTTACAGTCAACATCGCTGCTCCTTGATGGACTTGCTTCACTAATCTCGGCGACAATGCGCCCGGCTCCGCAATCACGAAGCGCGTCGACGTTAAGGTTCGTTTCGAAGCCTGTCAAGATGGGGATCTGCAATACGAATAGTTCTTTGTCGAGCTGGACAATACCGAGAGTTGACGCAGGACGACTCGTTTCCATTTCACTGGAAGAGGTTTAACGATGCGTATCATTCATCTCATATCATTTTAGGATCGGCTGAATTTTGCGGCTGGTGAGGTTGCGGCTTTTAGGGAAGCCTCCGAATGGGTGACGAAGCTTGTGAAGAGTCAGGGGCTGCGCGACCTGGTGCTGGTGGGGCCGGCACCGTGTCCCATTGATCGCATTAAAGACCGGTGGCGCTGGCACTTTCTGCTCAAGAGCTCACAGCCCAAGCTCATGACGCGCGTGGCGCGCTATGTGGCGGAGCGGTGCCCGGTGCCCAAGGATTCCGAGCTGCGGCTGGTGGTGGACCGCGATCCGGTGAGTTTGTTGTAGGCTTGGGCGCTGCGGGTTTCACCGTGCTGGTGGTCGCTCTAGTTTACGGGAATGTCCGCCACTCTCGAGAGCATTCCGCCGTATGTGTTTTACGAGCTTGACGCCCGTCGTGCCGCTGCGCGCGCCGCGGGGAAGTCGCTCATTGATGTTGGTATTGGCAGTCCGGATGGCCCAATTCCGCCCGTGGTGGTGGAGGCCATGCAACGGGCCGCGGCCGACCGTCAGCTGAGCGGGTATCCGCACTTTCAGGCGCATCCGGCGTTTCAGCAGGCGGTGGCGGGCTACCTTGGTGCACGCTTTGGCGTGTCGGTGAATCCAGCCAAAGAGCTGCTCGCGCTGGCCGGGTCAAAAGAGGGCATTGCCGAGTTGATTCTGTCGCATACCCGCGCGGGTGATGTGGTGCTGATACCAGAGGTGTACTACCCGGTGTACGCGCGGGCCACGCTGCTGGCGGGGGCGGAGCCAGTGTTTGTGCCGTTCCTGTCCGACGGACGGCTCGATCTTGACGCGATTACGCCAGCGCAGGCGGCGCGCGCCAAAGTGATGATCGTGAATTACCCGGGGAATCCCACCACCACCTCGGTCTCGCTGGACGAGCTGGCGCGCTACGTGGAGTTCGCTCGCGTACACGACATCCTGCTCTTGAGTGATCTGGCGTACAGCGAGCTGTCGTTTGACGGCTACCAGGTGCCCAGCGTGCTGCAGGTGCCGGGCGCACATGATGTGGCCGTGGAAACGCACACCTGCAGCAAGAGCTTCAACATGGCCGGCGTGCGCATTGCGTTCGTGGCAGGCCAGGCGGCAGCCATTGCCCGGGCGGACAGTTATCGCTCCAATATTGGCTACGGCGTCTCCACCATGGCGCAGCTGGCGGGAGCGGCGGCGTTCACGCATCACGTCGATATCGTGCCGCCTATTGTGGCCGAGTATCGCGCACGACGTGATGCCATTGTGAGCGCGTTCAATGCCGGCGGATGGCCGGTGAGCGCGCCACGGTCCACCATGTACCTGTGGCTCGACGTGCCGGCGGGCTTTGGCGACTGGGAATGGGTGGATGCGCTCATTGCCGGGCCGGGTGTGGTGGTGACACCTGGATTGGCATTTGGTGAAGCGGGCCGGGGGAAGTTTCGCGTGAGCCTGGTGCAGCCCTCGGAGAAGCTGGTGCTGGCTGCCGGCGGCATTGTGGCCACGGTGCCGAGGCACTGAGCGATTGATACGAAAAAAGGCGGGGCACGGCGTGTTGCCGTGCCCCGCCTTTCGTATGTGGTGCCCTTACTTCGCGGCCGGCTTGGGCTCGGCGAGCGCGATGTCCCACTGCACCTGCACTTCGTTCTGGATGGGGTTGAGCTTCGAGTCGTACGCCACGCCGTAGTCGAGACGGTTAATGGCAAACTGACCACGGAAGCGGCCCATGCCGCCCTCGTAGAACACCATGGTGGCCGGCACGACGATGCGCTTGGTGGTGCCACGCACCGTGAGGTCGCCGGTGATGTCGAGCTTGTTGGCGCCGGTCTGCTTGATGCTCACCGACTTGAAGGTGATGCTGGGGTGCTTCTCGACGTCGAAGAAGTCGGCGCTCTTGAGGTGACCATCGCGACGCTCGACGCGCGTGTTGATGCTGGATGCATCGATGGTGATGGCCACCGTGGAGTTCTCCCACTTGGCGGCGTCGAGCTTCACATCGGCGTCCCACTTGCCGAAGAAACCGTGCGCGCTGAGCAGGCGGGAATCGGCGACAAAGTTGATTTCGCTGTGCGCCTTGTCGATGACGTGCGGCAAGGCGTCAGGCAGCGGGCGGGCGGCGACGAGCAGCGGCAGCACTACGGCTGCGGCGAGAAGGCGGGCAGAGAACATGATGACTCCTTAAGGTGTTTGGGTTGGGACTCGGACGGTCAGACATGACCGCCTGAACAGCTTCCGTCCACACGATAGTTAGACGGACAATGATATAGAAGTAAGATAGTGGCTCTGGCAAGTAGCGCAACCCCCCGCGTCGCCTTGTTCCCGGACCCCAGCGACCGCGATCTTTCCGGGACGTACCGCGTTGGCGTTCGCGCATCACCTCAGCCATCACCAATGACCGTTCCGGTTCAGACCGTTCCAGACGAACAGGCCGTCGAGACGTCCGCAGAAATCCCCGCTGCCGAGCCGGTCGCCGCACCGGTGGCCCAGGCGCCGGCCGTGCCGGATCGCGCCGATTCGCCGGTGACCGAAGTGGCCGAGCGCTTCCTGCGGGCCGTGATTGCTCAGGTGCCGCTGGAGCGCATTGAGGAACTGCACCTCTTTTCGCCGCTGCGGCAGGGAACGGTGGAAACGGGTATCGCCGTGCTTGCGGCCCGCGTACCTGTCGTCGTGGTTGAGCCAGTCGACGATGTGGTGCTTGAGGAACCGACGCAGCAGCTGTCCCTCAGTGAGCCCGCTGCAGAGGTGGTAGCTGATGACGTGGCTGTGGACGACCCCGCCGTCGGCGATATCGTAGTCGCTGACAGCGAGGTTGATGAAGCGGTGGTCGTCGAGGCTATTGCTGATGACACTGACGCGTCCCTGGCCGACGATGAGGTCGCGCCGATGGGTGATGCGGTGATTGTTGTTGAAGAGATCATCGCGGCCGAGGGCGACGATGATGAAGACGTCTCGTACGCTGACGCGGAGCCCGTAGAGCTGTCGGCTGAAGAAGGCGACGAAGCGGTGGCGGTAGAAGAGGAGATCGCCGACATCATGCCCGCTCAAAAAGCCCGTCCCGTGCGGCACACGGTGTACACCGCGCGCTATCGGTACGTGATCAAGGGGCCCGAACGCGGGAAGTGGGAGTCGAGCATCAAGGCGGAAGCCGAAGCGCCGCTCATCACGGTGGAGACGGTGGTTCGTGGCGTGCAGCGGCGAGCCGGAGAGGACTCAGAGATTGTGCGCTACTCTGCCGCGCAGATTGCCCGTGCGTTGCGCCTGCCGTTCCCGGCCTGATCTGCCGACCCGTCCGTGAGCCACACCTCCGACGACACGGCCATCCAGGCGGACAAGGACGCATTTCGCGCGTTCCTGCGCGACCACAACCTGCCGGCCACTCCACAACGTTTGGCCATTGCCGACACGGTGCTTGGCACTGATCGCCACTTGTCGGCCGAAGAAGTGGCGCAGGAGCTCAAGACCCGCGGCGCGTCGGCCGGTACGGCCACCGTGTATCGCACACTCGAAGTGCTGGTGCGCAGTGGACTGGTGGTGGAGCGCGATTTTGGTGAGGGCTTCAAGCGCTACGAAGCGGCGCGCGGGGTGCCCCATCATGAGCACTTGCTGTGTACGGTGTGCGGCCGGGTCACGGAGTTTCGCGATGAACGCCTGGAGCGCATGACGACACTGCTGGCGGAAGCGCACGACTTTTCGCGTCAGCGGCACCGGCTGGTCATTTACGGATTGTGCGGTGAATGCCGTCGCGGCTCCGGCCGCGCAAGTCGCTGATGCGCCCAATGCACATCACTCTTCGCTTTTCAACTTTTTCGCATATCGTCCGTGGCGCCTGAATCCTTAACTGTCCTCGTAGCCTTCACCGCCGGGTTACTCAGTTTCCTGAGTCCCTGTGTGCTGCCGCTGGTTCCGAGCTATGTCACGTTCATCACGGGCATGGGGCTGGACGATGTCTCGCGCGCCAAACGCGCCGCGCTCATTCACGCCTTGCTGTTCGTCTTGGGGTTCACCTTCATCTTCGTGGCGCTGGGGGCCGGCGCCAGCGCTTTTGGACAGTTGCTGCGCGAGTACCGCGTGTGGATTGCCCGTGTTGGCGGCGTAATGATGGTGCTGATGGGCCTCTGGATGCTGGATATCATCAAGTTCGGCGCGCTGCAGCAGGAGCGTCGCATGCACTTGAGCGACAAGCCACTGGGATACCTTGGCACAGTGTTCGTGGGCATTGCCTTTGGCGCGGGGTGGACGCCGTGTCTGGGGCCCACCCTCGGTGCCATTCTGCTGCTGGCGGCCAACGAAACGGAACTGAGCAAGGGAATCATGTTGCTCACGGCGTACTCCATGGGGCTGGCGGTCCCGTTCCTGCTCAGCGCCCTCGCCATTGAGAAGTTCCTCGGCTTCTTCCAGAAGTTCAAACACAACATTGGTCGCGTGAACCGCATTGCCGGCATCCTGCTCATTGTGGTGGGCGTGCTGATGCTCACCGGGTGGTTTGAGCGCCTCGCGGCGTTCCTGCAGCCGCTTACGCCGGCGTTCCTGGTGGAACGGCTGTAGTCGGTACGCCGGTGCAATGCTTTCGGCAATGATCGGGGCCTGCCGACTGTCAAGTGGAAAGCTCTCACAGAGGCATCCGAGGAAACAAAGGTCGCAGAGCGTACTCCACAGTTCTTGGGGGGGGCTCCGTGACCTCTGTTTCCTTGGATGCCTCTGTGATGGCTGTTCAACGCAAGCCCACCCCAAGCCACGACTGGCCTCACGCGAATTGTCGGCTCAGGCCGCCTCAATCGCGTCGAGCAACTGCTGGCGCTTGAGCAGGGTGGCGTAGCGGCCATTGCGAGCCAACAGTTCGTCGTGCGAGCCTTGCTCCACAATGCGACCGGCGTCGAGCACAATGATGTGGTTGGCATCGCGTACCGCACTGACTCGGTGCGACGTGATGATGGCGGTGCGGTCGGCGAGGGCGTCGCGCAGCCCGTGCAGAATGGCCGCTTCGGTTTGCGTGTCCACCGCACTCAGGGCATCGTCGAGCAACACCAGCGCCGGCGTACGGGCCAACGCGCGCGCCAGGGCCGTGCGCTGCTTCTGGCCACCGGACAGGTTGATGCCGCGTTCGCCAAGACGGGTGTCATAGGCGTCGGGGAGTGTGGCAATCGTTTCCGTGAGTTGGGCCGTTGCACTGGCCGCCACCATGCGCTCGCGAAGAGCGGGGTCGCGGTCGCCAAGTCCGTAGGTAATGTTCTCGCCCACGGTTTCGCTGAAGAGCAGCGCCTCCTGCGGGACATAGCCCATGAGTGCCCGCAACGTGGACAGCGGGAGGTCACGGATGTTCACGCCGTCGAGCAGAATGTCCCCTTCCTGCGGATCGAAGAGGCGCGGAATGAGATCCATGAGCGCGCTCTTCCCCGACCCGGTGGCGCCCACGATGGCCAGAGTATCGCCGGCGCCAATGGTAAAGGACACATCGCGCAGCACCCAACGTGGCGCAGCGGGTGCGGCGGATGTTGCTTCACGATTTGGCACAGGGTAGTGGAACGACACGTGCTGGAACTCGAGCGTATGCCCGCGTGTGGAGGGCGGCAGCGAGGCCGTGCCGGAGTCCTTCACCGAGACCGGTTCGGCGTGCAGCAATTCCAGCACGCGGGTCATGGATGCCGCGCCACGCTGGAACAGATTGGTGGTCCAGCCCAGCGCGATGAGCGGCCACGTGAGCATGGCGAGGTAAATGCCAAATGCAACGTATGCCCCCACCGTGAGCGTGCCATTGAGGAGCAAACGGCCGCCCACCCCAATGGTGACGGCACCACCGAGACCGGCCAACAGCGCGAAGCCGGGGCTCATGAGCCCATTGAGACGCGCCAGCCCCATGTTGGCTTCGAGGTACGCATCGCCCAGCGCGTTCCAGCGGGCGCTCTCGGCGCTTTCCTGACGATAGGCGCGCACAATACGAACGCCGGAGAGATTCTCCTGCGCCCGAGTGGTGAGCTGGCTGAATTGGCCCTGCGCGTCTTCAAAGCGCGCGTGCACCAGCTTGCCCAGGCGCAACATGAGAAACGGCAGCCCGACCATAGGCAGCAGCGCTGCCCCGGTGAGCAGCGGGGAAATGCGCAGCATCATGATGAGCGCAAAGAGCCCACCAAAAATGGTGTTGGTGAAGTACATGACCGCGGGGCCGGCAGCCATGCGAACGGCGCTCAGGTCATTGGTGAGACGTGCCATCACATCACCGGTACGCCAGCGCACGAACCAGCCGGCATCCAGCGTGGAGAGGCGGGCAAAGACATCCCGCCGCAGGTCGGTTTCGATGCGACGGCTCACCCCGTTGAGGGTGTAGCGCATGGTGAAGCGCAGGGTGCCACTCACGGCGGCCGTGATGAGCATCACCAAACCCAGCTGCAAAAGCTCGCGCGGTGTGGCGCCGCGGCCAATACTGTCGAGTCCACGCTGCAGAAAGGACGGGACGGTCGTGGTGAGTGCCGCCGATATAACTACCGATGCCAGCCCGGTCGCAACTTGTGCGCGGTACGGGTGGTAATATGGTACGAGGAGGCGCAGTGTTTTCCACGCCTGCTGTTTGTTCTCACCCACCGGGAGTTTGCCCATGCGTCAATATATTGGATCGACCCGTACGACCCTGATTCTTTCCTCTGTTGCCGTGATGGCGCTGGCTGCCTGCGGCGACAAGGGCGATAGCGGGGCGCTGGCCAGCGATTCGGCCCTCGGCCGCGATCTCGCCATGGCGCAGCAGGACAGCGTGCAGCCGCAGTTGCAGGACGTCCCCACCACGCCACCGCCTGAACCCACGCCGGTCGCTGCTCCGGCTCCGGCCCCCAAGCCGACGCCGCGTCCCACGCGTCCGGCCCCGCGCCCCACCACCACCCCGGCACCTGCCGCTCCGGCTCCGACGCCGGCTCCGGCCGCCGCGGCCACTGGCACGGTGGCCAGCGGGACCAGTATGAGCTTCGCTACCAACAGCAAGATCTGCAGCAACACCACCGCGGTGGGTGAGAAGTTCACGGCCGAGCTCACCGAGCCGGTGAATGCCACGAACGGCATCACCATTCCGTCGGGTGCGACGGGCACGTTTGAAGTGACCGAAGCGAAGACGGCGCAAAACAGCAACGACAACACGTTCCTGCGTGTGCGCCTCGTGTCGGTGCAGTACGGTGGCAAGACCTACCCGGCCGAAGCCACCGTGCAGACGGCGAGCACGGAGCGGGTGCGTAGCGCCACCAAGGGCACCGATGCCAAGAAGGTGGCTGGTGGCGCGATTCTGGGCGCCATTGCCGGTCAGGTGATTGGCAAGAGCACCAAGGGCACCGTGATTGGTGCGGCGGCGGGTGCCGCTGCCGGTACGGCCGCCGCGGCGGCCACCGCCAACTTTGACACGTGCCTCAACACCGGCGCGACGATTTCGGTCACGCTCGATGGCCCCATGACTGTTCGGCCGTTGGCGAACTAGTCCTTGGGCTGGAGCGCTGAGCAAGTCGGTGAACTGACAACTGATTTCTTCAACTGATCACTCAGCACTCTGACTGGAAACTGAAAACTCCCTGCGAACGGCGGGGAGTTTTCAGTTTCCAGTGGGAGTTGTCAGTCGTCAGTTGGAGTTTTCAGTTCTCAGTTTCAACGACCCTAGTACCCCACCGCGCCACCGGAGCGGCGCGGTTCGGGGAGGCCTTCCCAGCCGCCTTTCACGCGCATGATGGCATTGACGTTCACGAGACTGCGCAGTTCGCGCATGCCGTGACCAAAGCCGCGCAGCGAATCGAGCACGGCGGGGCGAATGCCGCCGGCTTCGAAGGTGAGCGAGTCGGGGAGCGCCTGATGATGAACACGAGGCGCGCGCATGGCGTCGCCCAGTGACATGCGGTGCTCAATCACGTTGAGAATGACCTGATTGGTGCCGGTAATGATGGTGGGGCCACCGGCCGCGCCAACCACCAGCAACACCTGATTCTGCGGATCGAGCACAATCGTGGGCGACATGGCACTCAGCATGCGTTTGCCGGGCTGAATGGCGTTGGCTTCTCCCTGCACGAGCCCGAACATGTTGGGCTTGCCGGGCTGCGCGGCAAAGTCATCCATCTCATCGTTGAGCAGGAAGCCGGCGCCGCGCACCCACACGCTGGAGCCCCATGAGTTGTTGAGCGTCGTGGTGGTCGCCACCGCGTTCCCCTTGGCGTCCACTACGGAATAGTGCGTGGTGTGCTCCGGTTCACGCGCGGCCTGTTGCATGGCCGGTTCCAGCTCCCGCGTGGGCGTGGCACGGGTATCCGCAATCGTGGCGCGCAAACGGGCCGCATACGATTTGCTCGTGAGTTGCGCGAGTGGCACCGGGACAAACGCCGGGTCGGCCAGCTTGGCGTTGCGATCGATGAACGCCCGCTGATAGGCGCTGCCCACCAAATGGAACCAGCGCGTGCTGCCATAGGCCGGCAACGTGGGATACTGCTCCAGCACGTTCATGGCCTCCGCCATCGTTACCCCACCGCTGGACGACGGTGGCATGGAGAGCATTCCGTATCCGCGATACGTGGTGCGAATGGGCGTGCGCCATACTGGCGTGTAGGCGGCGAGATCCGCCTTACTGATGATCCCTCCGCCCCGCTGCATTTCTCCCACCAGCGAGTCGGCAATCCACGACGTATAGAACGCTTTCGCGCCCTGCTCGGCAATGGCTTGCAGGCTGCGCGCCAGATCGGGTTGCACGAGGCGGGCACCCGCCGTCAGCGCCTTGCCATTGGGAGTAAAGGGCGTTTCGCGCTGGTAGCGCACCATGGTATTGGCCGCGCGGGCAATGGAGCCCGCGAGCGCGGTGTCCACCACAAAACCGTCACGCGCCAACCGAATGGCTGGTTGCATGACCGTCTTGAGTGGCATGGTGCCGTAGCGTTCGAGCAGGGCGGTGAGCCCGGCGACCGCTCCGGGAACGCCCGAGGCGAGATGCCCATAGATGCTCTTGTCGGTGAGCTTGCCGTTGGCGTCGAGATACATGTCGCGAGTGGCCGCCAGCGGTGCCACTTCGCGGTAATCAATGGCTGCGGCGCGACCGTCCGCCATGCGCACCACCGTGTATCCGCCGCCGCCAATGTTGCCGGCTTCCGGCCACGTCACGGCGAGGGCAAAGCCGAGCGCCACGGCCGCGTCTACGGCATTCCCCCCCTGCTTCATGATGTCCGCCGCCGCCGCACTCGCTTCGGGGCTATTGCTTACCGCCATCACCTGTGGTGCAAAGCTGGCCCCCGCGCCGGTGGGCAGGCGCCATCCCTCGGGGAACTGCGCCGGTTGACGCGCTGGAATGGCCGGATCGCCGAGTGGGCGCACGACCGCCGTCGTGGCCACGTCCGGCGTGGCGGACGATTGCGCACACGCCGCCAGTAGACTGCTCACAACCAGGAGCGAGGGCAGCGCCACGACTGGGCGGCGAAGGCGGAGAGGAGGGAAGGACATACGCAACGGGGAGAGAGTTTGTCAGAACTTGAAGCGGAGTGCCGCGCGCGTGGCGCGGGTGCGGTAGGTACGGCCCGTGCCCTCGGGGAGATTGTCCTTGGCGTGCCAACCCATGCCGAAATCCTGCACCAGCGTGAGCACCATTCCCGGGGACAGCGCGTAGCCAAAGCCGAAGCCCAGCGAGCCGGCGACATCCAGCTGCATATCCGCGTCGGCCAGCGCTTCTTTCGTGTCTTTTGTACGGAGATTGCGGAAGCCATTCACACCGCCTTGTCCTTCGAAGAAGGTGTGAAAGCCATCGCCCCCACCGCTGCGGAATTGTCCCATGAGCGACCAGGTCTCGATTTGCGCTTCACAGCTGTCTACGCAAATGGCGCCGGGGGCCGGGTCCACTACTCCGGTATTGGGGAGCCGCGCGACGTTCACGTCCACCACCCCGTAGCCCACCGAGATACCCAGCGTGCTCATGGGGTCGATGGCCTTTTCGAGGGTCCCGCGCAGCTGCCAGAGCGGGTCCTTGCCGAAGCTCCACAGCTTGCCGCTGGCGCCGTCGCTGATGTCGTTGATGACCATCCCGGCGGCGCCGCCGGAAAACCACCACCCCTGGCTGGGGCCGCGCATCTGCCCACCAACGGGGGGTCGCCCACGGATCTGAGCTACAGCCGGGCTGGCCACCGCAAGCGTCAGTAGCAGACAAGACAGCAGGGGGACCAACACAGGGCGCACAGCAAGGCGCCGCAGGGGGCGCGCCGTCGCGCGCTGGATGGCAAAAACCGGGTTCAAGGCGACTCCGAGGTTGACCTTCCGTTAAGTTTCCCGAGCGTCCCACACGTCCGGTAGCCTGCATGCACACGGTAAGTACCGTGCAAGCTACTGATGCGCGGCCCGGGACGCTGTGCGCGACGCCCATTTCGTCCGCCCGTCCTTCAGCCCATCTCCGTGTCTGCTCCGACGCTTGACCCCCGGGTCACTGAACGTCGTAATCCGCGCACTGCCGATATCGATCTTGCGTCGCCGTTGGCGATCGTGGATCTGATGACCGGTGAGGATCGCGGTGTGGTTGATGCCGTGGTCTCGCAGCGCGAGCCCATTGCCCGCGCCATTTCGGCCATTGAAACCGCATTCCGCAGCGGACGACGACTGCTCTATGTCGGAGCGGGTACCTCGGGACGCCTTGGCGTACTCGACGCCAGCGAATGTCCGCCCACCTTTGGTACCAATCCCACCATGGTGGTGGGGATCATTGCCGGTGGGGATCACGCGCTGCGCAATCCCATTGAAGGCGCCGAGGATAGCCCCGTGGAAGGGGCGGCCCAGATGGATGTGCATCATGTACAGGCAGGCGATGTGGTAGTCGGCATTGCCGCGAGCGGCACGACGCCATTCGTGCGCGGCGCCCTCCTGCGCGCGCGTGAACTGGGCGCTACGACCGCCCTGTTGGCGTGCAGTGAGCCCCCACCGGCCATGCGCGACGCGGCTGATATTCTCATGCTGCCCATTGCCGGGCCGGAAGTGTTGACGGGCTCCACGCGGCTCAAGGCCGGTACCGCGACGAAGCTGGTGCTCAATATGCTGACCACCGGTGCGATGATTCGCATTGGCAAGAGCTACGGCAATCTCATGGTGGATTTGCGGGCCACCAATGTAAAGCTGCAGGACCGTGCCGAGCGTATCGTGTGTGAGGTTACGGGACTCCCGCGCGACGACGCACACACGTTGCTGCAGCAGGCCGACGGGCGCGTAAAGCGCGCGCTGGTGATGCACGCGCTGCAGGTCGACGCGGCGACCGCCGATGCCCGACTCGCCGACGTGGGTGGGGTTATCCGCAAGCTGTTGCCGCAGGCCCCGCCGACGGTGCCTGTCACGGCCACGGGCGCTTGAGCATGGCGCTGCCTGCCAACGCGCAGATTCTGGTGGGGGTCATGTCGGGCACGTCGCTCGATGGCATCAGTGCCGCCGTGGCGGCGTTTTCCGACGATGCCTCGGGGCGGCCGCGTGCCTCGTTGTTGCACTACACGCAGCGCGACTACACCCCCGAGGAACGGGCACGGTTGGCTGCGGCCATGCATGAGGGCAGTGCGCGCGAGTATTGCCGGCTGAGTGCCGATCTGGGCGTGTGGCTGGGCGAGGCGGCGGCGACGGCCATGCAGGGGGCTGGTGTGGCGCCCGCCGATGTCCGCGCGATTGCCTCGCACGGACAGACGCTCTGGCACGAACCAGGACACAGCACGTGGCAACTGGGCGATGCCGCGCGCATTGCCGAGTGCACCGGGTGTGCGGTGGTGTCGGATTTTCGCACGCGTGACATGGCAGTAGGCGGACAGGGAGCGCCGTTGGTGCCGATGGCCGACGTGATGCTCTTTGCCCACGACCACGAGTGGCGCGCGTTGCAGAACATCGGCGGCATTGGCAACGTGACCATGGTGCCGCCAGCCAGCAGCGCCAGTGATGTGCGCGTCCGCGCCTTTGATACGGGACCCGGGGTGGTGATCATGAACGGCGTCATGCAGCGCCTGTTCAATCGCCCCTTCGATCAGGATGGCGCCATTGGGGCGTCGGGGCGCGTGTTGGAGACGGTGGTGCGAACGTTGCTCGATCTGCCGTATCTGCAGGAGGCCCCGCCCAAAAGCACGGGTCGGGAACTGTTCACGCCGGCGTTCATCGACGACGTGATTGCCCAGTGCACTGCGGCTGGTGGATCGCCGGCCGATGTTGTGGCCACGGCCACGGCGTACACGGCAGCGACCATCGCCGACCAATACATGCGTTTTCTCAGCGAACACCCGCATGATGTGGTGGTGTCCGGCGGCGGCGCGCACAATCCGTTTCTCGTACGGTGCCTTGAAGGCGCGTTTGCGTGGCATGGGGAGCGGTTTGCGCGCCCAGTGCCGCACGTTCGCCTGTTTGATGATCTGTTTTTCGATGCCGAAGCCAAAGAGGCCGTGGCCTTTGCGCTGCTCGGTTACCTTCATCTCACCGGACGGCCTGGGAATGTGCCCAGCGCGACCGGTGCGCGTGCCCCGCGTGTGTTGGGTGCACTGACTCCCGTTGCTTTGAGTGAGAAGTCATGAGCGAACAGTCGCGTCGCGACCTCGCGCAGTTGTTGCTGCCGGTTATCAAGTGGACCCCTGAGCGTGGCTTCTCCGAAGCGCGCCCGCTTATTGATCATGCGCTGTCGCTGGGGGTTGGCGGGTTCCTGCTGTCCGGCGGCGAACAGGATGGCGTGCGGGCACTGTCGAAGGAGCTGCAGCTCAAGTCGAAGCATCCGTTGCTGCTGGCGGCGGAACTTGAGCGCGGCGCGGGGCAACAGTTTGCCAGTGCCACCGGGTTGCCGCCGTTGGCCGCCATCACCGCGCTGGGGGATATCGAATCGTTGCGCCGCGCCGCGCGCCTTACGGCACGTGAAGCGCGTACGATGGGGGTGAACTGGAACCTCGCGCCGGTGTGCGATTTGGATCTGCTCACCGAGAACCCCATTGTAGGCACGCGCGCCATTGGCAGCGACGCGCGCAAAGTGGCGCAGCTGGTGCAGGCGTGGATCGAAGCCACGCAAGCCGAAGGAGTGATGGCGTGTGCCAAGCACTTCCCGGGGTTGGGGCGCGCGATCAGCGATCCGCATCGGGAAGCGCTGGCGGTGGATACCCCGGCCGATCAACTCAAAGAGTTGGACCTGCATCCCTTCCGCGCGGCCATTACCGGCGGCGTGGCGAGTGTGATGACGGCGCATGTGGCGTATCCGGCGCTCGATTCCAGCAAGGTACCGGCCACCCTGTCGCGCGAAATTCTCCAGTGGCTGCTGCGTCAGCAACTCAAGTTTGAGAATCTCATTGCGTCGGATGCCATGACCCTGCCTGGGGTGACCGACGGACGCTCGGTGGCTGAGGCCTGTGTGCAGGCGCTGCGCGCCGGCTGCGATGTGCTGATTGCTCCGGGCGATCTGGATACCACACTGGATGCGCTGGAAAAGGCGCTCGATGATGGCACGCTCGATCCCGAGCGCGTCAAGCAGTCGGTGCGGCGTCGTCTCAAGTGGGCGCAATGGGTGTCGCCGCCCAACGATTGGCGCCGTCCGAGTGGGGCCGACACCGCGTGGGGTGCGTTGCTCGCAGACAAGGTGTTGCGCATTGAGCAAGGGCCGGTGCCGCCCATGGCGGGCGTCACGGAAGTAGCGCTGGTGGATGACGACGACGATGTGGACGGCCGGCGCGCCGACCGGACCGGCATTGTGGAAGCGATGCGACTGGCCGGCAACGATGCGCGCATTGTGAGCGCACCCACCACCGCGAGCGCGGGGCCGTTTGTCATTGCGTTGTTCGCCGACTATCTGCCGAACAAGGGGCGCTTCACCCTGCGGGACGACACCATTGCCGCCGTGCAGGCGTTGGCGGCGCAGGCGGAGGCCATGCAGCGCCCGGTGGTGCTGGTGGGGTTGGGCGACCCGCGGTGGGTGCAGCAGTTGGGCATGTCGGTGCCCACGATCATTGCGTGGAGCGGCGACCGCGTGATGCAGCAGGCGGCCGGGCGTGGGCTACTGCGCAAGAAATAGCGCGGTCAGCCCTTGGTGAGTTGCATGGCGGTCCATGCCACGGCCGCCAACGCCACGGCACCCAGCAGAATGAACAGGGGCTGCACGGTGCGCTTGCGCTGTTCAATCACCGGCGCCGGCAGCGGCGCCGAAAGAGGAATGGCCTTGGTGGCGTCAATGTCGCGCTGCGCCTGGTCGGCTTCCCGTTGCTCTGAGCGGGTGGGCATGCGCACCCCTTGGCGCGGCGTGGGATCGCTCTTGATGGCCGGGCGCGGTGTGCGGGGGGTGACCTGCATCTCGCGCGTCTGGTCGTTCAGGGTGCCCGAGAGCGGAAAGGCGTTGTAGCCAATGCTGTCGGTGGCAATGGACGCGTCGAGGGCACTTCCTTCGAAACGCACCGCAATCACGGTGATGTTGTCCGGCCCACCACGGGCATTCGCCTGATCGATCAGACTGCGGCACACGACCCGCACATCGGACTCGTGGGCCGTGAGCGCGGCAATTTCGTCGGCGCGGACCAGTCCTGAGAGGCCGTCGCTGCACAAAATCAGCGTATCGCCCTTCCGCAACTGCTGGTGCGTCAGGTCCACGATGACCTGATCTTCGGGGCCCAGCGCCTGCAGAATGATGTTGCGACGGTCGCTCACTTCCGCTTCTTCGGGCGTGAGCTCGCCGGCCTCCACCAGCCGCTGCATGAGCGACTGATCTTTGGTGAGCTGCCGGGCTAACCCGTCGCGCACCATATAGGCCCGACTGTCGCCCACCTGCACCATGTACAGACGATCGCCCAGCAAGCCGGCAATGGTGGCGGTGGTGCCCATGCCGCGGTGTTCGGGATTTTCCCGAGCGTGTTGGTGTATGCGCGTGTTGGCCATCATGGTGGCATCGCGCAGCGCTTCGGCAAAGGCGGTCGGCTTGGTGCTGCCTGTCTTGGACCACGAGGCGCGCAGCCCCTCGAGGACGAGATCGCCCGCCATTTTGCTGGCCAGTTCGCCGGACGCTGCCCCACCCATGCCGTCCGCCACCAGAAAGAGGAGGCCGTGGGCATCAGCGGTGATTTCATGGTACCCCGCGTCAAAGCTCAGCGCCGATCCGGACTCCAGATCGGCCACAAGGAACGTGTCCTCGTTGTGCTCGCGCGATTGTCCCACGTCCGTCAGCGCGAAGACACGGGCGACGACTCGGCGGTCGCCACTCGGGTGCACTGAATGGGAATCGAAGGGGGAAACTGTCACAGCGTCTTGGTGCAGGCCATTGCGTTCGTAGGTGGACGACCGCCACATACGGACGGGATCGCGGGAGGTTGCACCCGCGAACCGATTTGCGGAAGCCTCTAAATAATGAGGACGGCTTCAAGATGGCCCACGTTTCATCCCCGGGTCAAATTCGGAGATATGCGGAGACCCCCTGTTTTTTCTCCGGTCGTCACCCTGACGGCCGTGATCTGGCCCCTGTTGGCCCTCGTGACCCTCGGTGCCTGCCGGAGTGGGGCGCCGCCAACGGGGGCCTCTGGCCCTATCCGGTCCGGCGGGGCTCCGGCCTTGGCGGTGGGGCTTCCCCCGGTTCCGGAGCTCCGAGGGGCTCCCCTGTCGGTCACGGTCCGCTATCCGGGGGCCAACCAGCTGCTCACTGCCCGCGACTCCAATTTTGTCCTGGGGTCGGTGGGGTCGGGAGACGCGACGCTGCAGATCAATGGCGTGGCGGTGCCGGTGGCCGCCAATGGGGCGTTTCTGGCCTGGCTGGCCGTCCCAGCGCCGGCCAGCCCTCGTTATGTGCTGCAGGTGGTCCGTGGGGCCGACACGGTGCGGAAAACGGTGCCCGTGCGCTTTCCGGTCCGTCGCGCACTGAGTGGGGTGGGGCGGCTGCAGGTGGATAGCGGCTCGCTGGCGCCCGGGCGTGGTGTGTGGGCACTTGGGGGTGACCCGCTTCGGGTGAGCCTGCGGGCCCCCCGCAACGCCACGGCGTGGGTCATGGGGGCTGACAACCAGCGTTGGCCGCTGGTGTCTGCCGCCGGTCCTCTGCCGGCAGGGGCCGACTCCACGGGCGATGTGGCCACGGTCTTTGCCACCGATCTCACGGCGGCCCTCCTGGCGGATAGCCTGCGGCCGGCCCGCCTCTTGGTCGCGCGGGGGCGCGATACCGTGTCGTTGCCCATTCCCGCTGTGCGGGCGTTGCCTGCGCCGCAACGGCAGTTGGGCGTGCTGCAGTCGGCCAACCGGGTGGGGAGCGACAGTGACCGGGTGGTCAGTGCCCGCACGATTGTTGGGGGCACGTACAAGTGGCAGCTGCTACCCGGCACGGTGCTGGAAGTCACGGGTCGTCAGAACGGCTTTACGCGCGTGCGACTGGACAACCAGCTCGACGTGTGGGTGGACAGCGACGAGCTGACACTGTTGCCGGAGGGGACGCCGCTACCGCGTCGGGTGACAGGCGGATTCCGCTTTATGCCGAACGCCGAGTACGTGGATATGGTGATCGGGACGGGAGACCGTCCTGGGCATCACGTGGAGGCCGAGGGCAACACCATTACCCTCACGCTGTATGGGGTGCAGGCCAATCCGGAGATTTCGCCAATCCTCGGGAACGACACGCTCGTGCGTCGCATGGTGTGGGAACAGGTCAGCAGCGATCGCGTGAAGGTGACACTGGTGTTGTCACAACCAGCGTACGGTTGGCTGTCGTTGTGGGACGACGCACGTCGTGCATTTGTGCTGCGCGTGCGGCGCCTGCCGACTATCGACGCGGCGCACCCATTGCGCGGCTTGACCATTGCGGTGGATCCCGGCCACCCGCCAGCCGGTGCCACCGGACCCACAGGGCTGTACGAGGGCGACGCGGTCTTTCCCGTGGGGCTCAAGGTGGTGGAGCTGCTCCGACTGCGGGGCGCCAACCCGGTTATCACGCGCACCAGTCTGGCGCCGGTGGGACTGACCGAACGCGGTGTGCAATCGCGACGGGAAAACGCGCATGCGTTTGTCTCGGTGCATCTCAACGCGCTCCCCGATGGAGTGAATCCGTTCACGGCCAACGGGACCAGCACGCTCTTCTATCACAACGCCAGTGAGCCTCTGGCGCGTGATGTGCAAACCGCCCTGCAGGCACGCTTCGGTTTGCGTGATCTGGGGGTGCACTACCAGAACCTGGCCGTGGCGCGGCCGAGCTGGTACCCCAGTGTGCTGGCGGAGGGGTTGTTCCTCATGATCCCTGAACAGGAGGCGGCCATGCGCAACGAAGCCTTTCAGCTGACGTATGCCGAAGGGTTGGTGGAAGGGTTGGAGCGGTACTTCCGTCGCCTGGCGACACCGGCTGCGGAACGCACGCCATGAACGCGAAGGTTGCGGCAACGTGGAAGGTGCTCACGCTGCGTCTTGTCCTCCTGACCGCCGTCCTGCTGCTCCCTGGTGTTGGAGACGGACTGCACGCGCAGGTCGATCCCCGCGGGCCCGTGCGGACCATCTCCACGACGCATCTGCGCGTGCACTTTCCCGCCCGCCTCGATTCACTGGCGCGGTTGGCAGCCGTGTATGGGGAAACGGCGTACGGACAAATGTCGCGCGAGTTGGCCGCTCCGCGCGGCGTGATTGATCTGCTGCTCATCGACAACACGGATGTGAGCAACGGCTATGCGCAGGTGTTCCCCACCAATCGGGTGGTCATCTATGCTGTGCCGCCGGTCGCCACGCGTGAACTGCGTTTTCACGATGACTGGCTGCGCCTCGTCATCACGCACGAGCTGGCGCACATTTTTCACATTGATCGGGCGCGCGGCGTGTGGCGACTGGGCCGCGCGGTGTTTGGGCGCAATCCGCTGTTCTTTCCCAACGCCTATACGCCCAGTTGGGTGAAGGAAGGCCTGGCCGTCCACTACGAGAGTGCACTCACCGGCAGTGGTCGGCTGGTGAGTACCGAGTTTCCCGTCTTGTTGCACGCGGCCGCACGCGACAGTGCGTTGATCCCACTGGGGCGGTGGAGTCTCAGTACCACCCGCTTTCCGCGAGGACAGGTGGCGTATGGGTACGGTTCATTGCTGATGCGCGGTGCCGTCGCGACGGCGGATTCCGCCGGTGGCGCGTTGGGGATGCGCCGCTTTGTGGAGGCGACGGCGTCCCAGATCGTGCCGTTCCGGTTGCAGCGGAACGCCCGCGTGGGGTTTGGCTCCTCCTTTTCGACGTTGTGGACCCGGTTTGCCGATTCGGTAATGCGTTCGGCGAGTGGCAGCGCGGTGCCGCGCGCTGGCGATGCCCGCTGGCGCGTGGTGAGCACCGACGGCTGGTACGCGGCGGCTCCGCGCTGGCTGGGGGCCGATAGCGTGGTGTGGAGCGCCAGCAACGGCCGCGAGGTCACCGGGCTGTATGTGGCGTCGGTGGCCGGAGGCCCCGCACGACGGGTGGCCTGGCGCAATGGCCTGGACGTGAATGTCCCACTGGATTCGACACTGGATTCCCTGGTGTTTGCCCAGCTGGAACGTCGCGATGCGTATATCACGCGCAGTGACCTGTATCGTCGTCAGGGCACACGGGAGTTCCGCCTGACACATGGTGCCCGGCTCACGCAGCCCGATGTACGGCACGACGGCAGTATTGTGGCGGTACAGTTGGGTGCGAACAGCAGCCGGCTGGTGCGGGTGAGCGCCACCGGCGACGCCATCACGCCGTTTACAGCCGAACGTACGGGAGAACGTTGGGCCGACCCTCGATGGTCGCGTAGCGGGACCGAGGTGGTGGCGGTGCAGCTGTTGCCCACAGGCGAGCAGCGGGTGGTGGTGTTGGATATCACCGGGGAGCTGCGCGCCGTGATTGCCAGTGCGCGCGGGGTATTGGCGAGTCCGTCGTTTACGCCGAACGGTACTCGGGTGGTATGGGCCAGTGATCGCAGTGGTCGCATGCAGGTGGAGACGGCGCCGCGCGGGGACACGGCCGTGGTGGATACGAGCGCCTGGCGCATGGTGAGCGGTGTCGTAACACAGGTAAGCGCAGATGGCGCGGCCGTGTATGAGCCAAGCGTCTCACCCGATGGTGCGCACGTGGTGGCGCTGTTGCAACGGAGCACCGGATACCATGTCGCCGTGGCACCGCTGGATACGATGGGGCCCGCGGTTCGTGACGGGTGGTATGCCGCATCTCGTGGCGCGGTCGTGCCGGCCCAATCCGACTCTGTGCGCATCACGGCGCAGCCGAGTGTGAAGTACGCACCGGGGCGCCTGCTGCTGCCGCGGTACTGGTTGCCGGTGGTCGGTGAAGGGCGGGTGGGAAACGCCACCCTCGGAGTCTCGTCGAGCAGTGAAGACATCCTTGGGCGACATGTGTGGAACGCGAGTGTGCTGGTGGAGCCCACCACGCGGGAAATGGATGGTGGTGTGGCGTACCGCTACACCGGATTGGGCATGCCCATTACCGATGTCTCCTTCAGTCAGGAATGGGACGGCACCTTTCTCGTTCGCAACGACAGCGGGGCGGCGCTGGGGACCGTGGCGCGCAAGCGGCGGTTCCTGACCGCGAGCAACACGTACATTGTGCCGCGCGTCCGATGGTCGGTGAGCACTACGGTGGGGCTGCAATACGAAATGCGGGACTTCACGGCCGAAGCCGACTCGGTCTTGGGGCCCGCCGATTCCGGCGTGCGGCTGGGGACGCGCTATCCCAGCTTTTTCCTCAATACCAGCTACAGCACCGCACGTCTGGCGTTGCGTGGTGTGAGTGTAGAAGAGGGGTTTACGCTCTCCAGCAGCACGGCCTACCGATGGCTGGAAGACAATCCGGAGAGCGGCTCGTTTCGCAGTGTGCTGACTGGACGCGGGTATGTGCCACTGGCCTTGCCGGGGTATGCTCGGCATGTATTGGCCGTGCGTGCCGCTGCGGGGTGGGCCGACAACAACACGCGTACCGAGTTCACGGTTGGCGGTACCAGTGGCGTGGCGTCGGAGGTTATTCCGGGCGTCGTGGTGGGTGATCCGGCGCGCACATTCCCGGTGCGCGGGACGGCTCCCGGCGTGCAGCGCGGGGCGCGCGCGCTGGCGGGGAGCATCGAGTACCGGGCGCCACTCATGATGTTCTCGCGATTGCCCAGTCCGTTCACGGTGTATGGCGATCGTTTGAGTGTGGCGCTCTTCAGCGATGCCGCGCGCGCGTGGTGTCCGGCCACGTTGCGCGCAAACACGGTGGTCTGTTTGCCCAACGGCGTGCGGGACGGTTGGCTGGCGAGTGCGGGTGCGGAGCTGATCGTTGATCTGGCGGTGCAGTATGATGTGCCATACCGCGTGCGGATCGGATCGGCTGTGCCGTATGCCGCGCCGGCGGGGGTGAGTCGGAAAGGGTCGTTCTACGTGACGCTGGGTGGGTATTTCTAGGCGGTGTAGTTGTTTCGCCGCCGTCATAGTGAACTGATGGCACGAAGGCATTCGAGGCATCCAAGGCAACAAAGGATGCCGTGCAGCACGCGCTAGAACTTGACCGTCGGTATCAACACATCACCTTGGTTGTCTTGGTTGCCTTGGCTGTCTTCGTGCCATCAGTTCGAGCCAACCCCGCTGCCGTTTCATCACTCTTGAACCTATCCGCACTCGATATGGCCGCTCCCTACATTCACGAATCCGCCGTCGTTCTCGGCGATGTGCACCTGGCCCCCGACACCAGCGTGTGGCCCACGGCCGTGCTGCGCGGTGATGTGGAACGCATCACCATTGGCGCGCGCAGCAATGTGCAGGACGGGGCGGTGATTCACGCCGATCCCGGCAAGCCCACGGTGGTGGGAGAGGACTGCGTGATTGGGCACCGCGCCATCGTGCACGGCAGTGTGCTGGAGGCGGGGGTACTGGTGGGTATGGGCGCCATTCTGCTCAACGGGGTACAGGTGGGCGCGGGGAGCATCATTGGCGCCGGGGCGGTGCTGACGGAGCACACGACGGTGCCGCCGGGGTCGCTGGTGCTGGGCGTGCCGGGCAAAGTGGTGCGGGCGGTGACCCAGGAACAGCAGGCGAGCACCCTCGTCAACGCCGCACGCTACGTGGCGCTGGCGCAGCGGCACCGTGCAGGCGAGCTGCGGCGCCAGGTGAACAACTCATAGCACCCGGCGGAGTGCTCGGAGGGCGGAGCACACGGGGAACGCACGTTGTTGCCTCTGTCCTCCGGGCCTCAAGGCTCTCCAATGGGTTGTGTCCATGTGCATGCAGGCAACTGTCAGCTGCCGAATGTGAATGCAGGCAAGCGGTCTCGGCCGAAGCGGAAATTGGCGCTTCGCAGGTCACAATTCTTTCTGGCGGGACAGTGTCGGATTGGTGCGCGACACCGAGTGCGCCAGAAAATGGCAAACTGCTACAGCGCAACCGGTTATGGCATGTCTTTCACACTGGCGACACCACGGGACGACCAGCGAGGCCGACGGGTTTCGTGCACGGCGGTTCATCAAACCGCACAAACATGTGTCTGGTGGACAACTGGATTGGTGCTGCACAAAAGTGATGTCCCATTTGCAAGTCGTGTCTCCGTATGGCGTTACAGTGCGACTTGCGCGGTCTCACGATTAGAGGCACCATACCGCCCCGCTGACGCCCAGCCCAATTGTGCTCGCGTCCGGGCCGGCGACGTCGCCCCCCCAGTGCAGTATGCCCCACGTTTACGCCCCAGGAGTCCCGAATGCCATTCGCTGCCACGCCCCCGGAAGGTCTGGTCACGCTGTCGCAAAACGCCCGTACGGTGCTCGACAAGCGCTACCTCGTAAAGGACAAGACCGGGAAGTCGGTGGAGAAGCCGGAAGACATGTTCTGGCGCGTGGCCACGGTGGTGGCGGAGGCTGACCGCCGGTATGGCGCCAGTGACGGGGCGGTGCAGGCATTGGCTGAGGAGTTCTACTTCCTCATGACGCAGCGTCGGTTTGAACCCAACTCGCCTACGCTCATGAATGCGGGGCGTCCCTTGGGACAACTTTCGGCGTGTTTCGTGTTGCCGGTGGAAGACGCCCTGAGCAACGGGCAGAACGGCATCTACGACTCGTTGCGCAGCATGGCGCTCATCCATCAATCAGGCGGCGGTACGGGCTTTTCGTTTTCGCGTCTGCGCAGCAAGGGGAGCATGGTGCGCAGCACGACCGGGGTGGCCAGCGGTCCCATTTCGTTCATGGAGCTGTATGACGCCAGCACGGATGCCGTAAAGCAGGGTGGCACGCGTCGCGGCGCCAATATGGGCATCCTGCGTGTCGATCATCCCGATGTGCTCGACTTTGTGGCCTGCAAGGAAGACCTCACCAAGATCACGAACTTCAACATCTCGGTGGGCATCACCACGAAGTTCATGGACGCACTCAAGGCCGACGGATCGTACGACCTGTACGACCCGGCCAACGGCGCCGTCGTGGCGCAGCTGCGCGCGCGCGATGTGTGGGACCGGATGATTCTGGGCGCGTGGCGTACCGGCGAGCCCGGGGTGTTCTTCATTGACGAGGCCAACAAGTACAACCCGGTGCCGCATCTGGGGGCGTATGAGGCCACGAACCCCTGTGGGGAGCAGCCGCTCCTTGCCTACGACGTCTGCAACCTCGGCTCGGTGAATCTGGGTTACTACGTGAGCAACGGCGTGGTGGACTGGGATGCCATGCGACGCGATATCGCGCTCAGCACGCACTTCCTCGACAACATCATCGACGTCAACAAGTATCCGCTTCCCGAAATCGACGCATTGAGCAAGCGTATCCGGCGCATTGGCCTTGGTGTGATGGGCTTTGCCGATATGCTCGTTCGTCTCGGCATTCCGTATGACAGTGCCGAAGGCGTGGAAATGGGGCGCCGGGTCATGGAGTTCCTTGATGTCGAAGGCAAGAAGGAAAGTGAGCGGTTGGCCAAGGATCGCGGCGCGTTTCCCGAATGGGCGCGCAGCATCTGGGGCCCCGATGAAACGTGCGCGCGCGATGCCAATGGCCAGCGGATTCGCCCCATGCAGCTGCTGCGCAATTGCAACGTGACGACGGTGGCGCCTACCGGCACCATCTCCATCATTGCCGGCTGCTCCAGCGGCCTGGAGCCGCTCTTTGCCGTGGCGTTCATGCGCAACCAGGCTGGCGTCATGATGCCCGACGTGAACGAAGATTTTGTGTCCATTGCCAAGCACGAGGGGTGGTACAGCGATGAGCTCATGGAGCGCATTGCCAAAACGGGGAGCGTGAGGCACGCCGAAGTGCCCGCCAAGTGGCAGGCGGTGTTCAACACGGCCAACAACATCTCCCCGGAGTATCACATCCGCATGCAGGCGGCCTTCCAGCAGCACTGTGACTCGGCGATCTCGAAGACCACCAACTTCAGTCACACCGCCACCGTAGATGACGTACGCGCCATTTACGAGATGGCGTACGACATGAAGTGCAAGGGTGTCACCGTGTACCGTGACGGCTCGCGCGATGGCCAGGTGCTCAGCACGGGCGCCACGGCCGACGCCGCCGCCAAGCGGGATGGCGCGCCGGTGGCGGCTGGTGCCGCCGAGGCCAAGCCGGAAGCGGCCAAGGAAGTGGCGGCGCTCAAGCGGGAGATGGGTGAACTGCAGGGCACCATCGCCGAATTGCAGAACGAACTTGATCGCACCAAGAAGGCGCTGTTCACGGCCGAAGCGGAGAACGCCAACCGCCGTGGCAAGCGTTCGCGCCCGGAGGTGATGCGAGGCACGACGTACCGCAAGGACACGCCGCTCGGCACGATGTTCGTGAATATCACCGAAGACGAAAAGGGGCAGCCGTTCGAGGTGTTCCTCAACCTCGGCAAGGCGGGTGGTAGTGCGATGGCCGATGCCGAAGCCATTGGGCGCCTCATTTCGCTGGCGCTGCGCAGCGGTATCTCCATGCAGGAGATTCATCGTCAGCTGCGTGGCATTTCCAGCGATCGTGCCGTGGGGCTCGGGCCGAACAAGGTGTTGTCGCTACCCGATGCGGTGGGCATTGCGCTGGAGCAGTGGTGGCGGGAGAAGCAGGGCGTGCAGACCGATATGCTGAGTGGCGGTGTCGTGGGTATGGGCACGTTGCCGCCGGCCAGCCTGTCGCCGCTCCCCACGCCCGCGGCCGGTGTGCCCATTACGCGTCCGCCCATGGCCGCCGAGCAGCTGCAGCCGCAGATCGATTTCGGCAGCGTTGGCGGTGAGGTGTTCATGGGGACGTGCCCCGATTGCGGCTCGCAGTTGGAGTTCGCCGAAGGGTGCGTGAAGTGCCACGTGTGTGGCTTCAGTGAGTGTGGGTGACGGTATTCCCTAGTGTCGGGACGTAGAAGTCTTTTGGCACCGTACGCAGAAGTTTCTTGACTGCCTCCTGAAAACGAGAGCGCCGCCGTCTGCAGTGACGGCGGCGCTCTGGCTTTCTCGGCCACTCGCGCTCAGGGTTGATCGTGATCAGTTCCCTCCGAGTTGGCCACGGCGGCCAGTAGCCATTCAAAGTCCACTAGCCATGAGCTGTACCCCGGTCCGCGATAGTCGGGTACGGCGTGCTGTCCCGCTTGAAGCGTTGCAATAGTGAGAACGGAGCGTTCGAGGTGCTCCCGGAGATTCCTGCAGCGCCCTCGTGAAGGGCCTCGGGTTCATGAGTAATGACCGGTTCTTGCGGACGAGCCCACGTCCGCTAGGAAGGATCCCGTTCGGCGCCGTAGGCCCGTGCGAACATGGCGCTCTGATCCGCGATGAAGGCTTCAAGGTCCAGCGGGCGATACGTCCGTCCGTCGAGTTCCGCCTGATGAAAGTACCCGAGCACGAGGGGGCCGAGCAGGGTGAGCGCGGCGCTGCGGGTATCGCAGTGTCGCATGTCCCCGCGTGCCACGTGTCTCGCCAGTCGCACCTCGAGCGCCCCGATCGTTGGCTCCAGCAGTTCCGCCAGACAGGCCCGCGCTACGTCGGACTCCGCCATCCCATTGGTGAGTCCGACCATGAGGGTTCGCGAGACACCGGAACGAAGTCCTTCGGCGAACAACGTGAGGAACCACGACGCGGATTCCTCGAGCCCAGGCAGGTCTCCCGCCGCGATCTGCATGAGGAATGGCTGCCCCACTTGATGCTGATGCTCCAGCACCGCGCGGAGCACGCCTCGCCGATCAGTGAAGTAATGCCGCAGAGTGCCCAACGACACCTCTGCGGCGGCGGCCATCTCGCGAAAACTTACGGAAGGCCCATCGGGCTGCTGGACCCGGTCGAAGATCCGCTCGACGATTGCGCTCCGAGTGTCAGTGAAATCCGCGTTACGGCGTCCGGGAAGTCGAGGCATGGCGGAAATGTAACGAAGTCAATTCGGCGACTTCACGCCGACAACGGCATCACCTGGCGATTATCCACCACACGTCGCTCTCCTGGATGCGCACCTCCCGAATGGCCGAAGTCACCCGGACGATGCACAACAACTGCGAAACAGAGGGTTGCTGGATGATCGGAAAGTGAAATAGAATAAGCAAGAAGAGTTAAACAATCACCTAATCCGACTCGACCATGACCGTCGCTGCCCGCATCGCATCCGTCCCTTCGCTGAACTTTCGCCGTATGTGGCGGGTGCTGCTCGCTACGGCGCTCGGCGTACCATTGCTGGCGCAGGGGCCCTCGCGTCATGAGCCGCCGGGCGTACTTCCCGCGGTGACGTTGCGCGACCAGTTCGATGGGCGCACGGTCCTTTCGTCCCCACCCGGGCGACCCGTGGTGCTGCTCGCCTCCACCCGCGCGGGCAAGGATGCGGCCGCGCGCTGGCAGCGATGCCTGCAGGACGTCGGCGCGACGGCCGGTGTGCGGGTCGTGTCGGTGGCAGACTTGGCGGGGGTGCCGCGGCTGCTGCGTGGCATCATCCGTGGCGTCATGCCGTCGGATACGGCTGCGCGGGTCCTACTCGATTGGGAGGGCACTCTGGCGCGACGTGTGCGCGGCGACGCCGCCCCGCTGGTGGCGGCCGCCTACGGGACGGACGGGCGACTCACGGGCTGGGAGGCGTTGTCGTTGGAGCGCGAGGACCCGGCGGTCGCACAGCGGCTCCTGGCCGGGCTCCGCGGGCCCTGATCGACACCCATCTCGCCGTCATGGGTCGGGTGTGCCGCGCCGGTCCTGGGCATTCCAGGTTTGGGCGGTTCCTCGTTCCCCGTGCCATGTAACAAAAAAACCCGAGGCACCGACGATGGGAACCGACCGGCGAAGAATCTATTTAATATGCAAGGAGTGTTAACCTATAAAATCATCGGCGATCGCTCAGGACAGCGAACGCCCCAAGGAGCATGCCATGTTCATCCGACACTTTAGCCGCCGACTTTCCTTGATCTCGGCGCTCTTGCTCGCGGCGGCATCCGCGTCCAAACCGCTCGATGCACAGCAGGCGACCGGCGTCATCGCCGGCCGCGTGATCAATGCCACCACCGAGGCGCCGATCGAGGCCGCTGCGGTGCGCGTGGTGGGACAGGAGCTCGCCGTCCAGACCGACAGCACCGGCCGCTTCACGCTGCGTGGCGTTCGCGTGGGCATCGTGACCATCGAAGTGCGACGACTGGGCTACGCCCCCGTCTCGCGCGGTGACATCGCCGTGTCCCCGGCCAAACCGGCGGAAGTCGTAGTGACCCTTCGTGCGGCCGACGTGCAGCTGCAGACCGTGACGGTACGCCCCGAGGCATTCCCGGCCGTCATGCCGGCCGCCACCCCGGTGTCCACGCAATCGTACACCGCCGAAGAAGTGCGTCGGCAGCCCGGCGCGCAGGAAGACGTGTTGCGTGCGGTGTCCGTCGCCCCCGGCGTGGGCGTGACCAATGCCGCCCGCAACGACATCGTCGTGCGCGGCGGGGCACCCTTCGAAAACCTCTTCGTCGTGGACAACATCGAGGTCCCGAACATCAACCACTTCGGGTCGCAGGGCTCCACGGGTGGACCGATCTCCCTCATCAACATTCGATTCGTGGAGAACGCGGCCTTGTCGGCTGGAGGATTCGGGGCGCGCTATGGCGACCGAACGTCATCGGCCACGACCATCACCCTGCGCGAAGGCAACCGTGAACGCATCGCGGGCGAACTCAACGTTTCGGCTACGCAGTACGGCGCCGTGCTCGAGGGACCGCTCGGCCGCAAGGCATCGTTCTTCCTGAACGTTCGACAGAGCTATCTCGACTTTCTGTTCGACCTGCTCGGCCTGAGCTTCATTCCTCGATACACCGACGCCACGGCAAAAGTGGCATGGCGCCCCACGAAGCGTGATGTGATCAGCGCACTCGCGATCGGGGCGCGCGGCACATTCACCTTTGAGAACGACACCGACACTGCCCGCGTGTCGAATGCGCAGATCCTCGCGCCGCAGCAGGACCAATACTTCAGCGGGCTCACGTGGAAGCGGCTGCTGTCTCGCGGTGTGGTCAATACAACACTCGGCCGTACCTGGACCCGCTATCGTAGCGTCCAGAACGACACGCTGCTCCAGCCGGTCTTCTCGAACCGCTCCACCGAAGGCGAGACCACCCTGCGCAGCGATCTGACATGGAATACGAAAAGCAACATGACGATCGAGGCAGGCACGATATTCAAGTACGCGAATGAGCTCTCGTACGACGTGACCCTGGCGGGCTTTGCGCGTCGCGATCTCGCCGGGGTGCCGAGGCCGCTCGCCATCGACACCAGCTTGACCGCGTGGCGAAACGGGAGCTATGTGCAGACCAGCTGGCAGGCGAGCCCGAAACTTCGTCTTTCCACTGGACTACGCGGTGACTGGTACGGCTTCGCCGATGACGCGGTGCGCCTTGCGCCGCGCGCGAGTGCGGCCTGGCAGGTCGATGACGCCACGACCTTCACGCTCGCCGGCGGCCGGTACTGGCAGGCCCCGAGCTTCATCTGGCTGGTGGGCGCGCCGCAGAACCGTAGCACCGTCAAGCCGTTCCGCGCCGATCAGCTGGTGGCGGGTGTCACGCGGCTCGTGGGCTCGAGCACCAAGCTGCAGGTGGAAGTGTATGGCAAGCGGTACGGCGATTACCCCGTGCGCGAGTGGCGCCCGCAGGCGGTGCTGAGTCCGAGCGGTTTCGACGATGCGAGCACCGATATTCCCTTCGGTCTCGAGCCACTTGGCTCGACGGGTACCGGTGAAGCGTACGGTGTGGAAGTGTTCGCGCAGCGGCGTCTGGGGAGCTCACCCTTCTACGGACAGGTGGCGGCGAGCTGGAATCGCACGCGCTTCGCGGGTGTGGACGGCGTCTCCCGCCGCGGGGCCTTCGACACGCCGGTACTCGCGAATGCGCTGGTCGGATGGCGTCCCGACTCGCGGTGGGAGGTGGCGCTGCGCCTGCGCGCGGCGAGCGGTCTACCGTTGACACCGTTCGTCACCTCCGGCAACCTCGCCGGCACATTGGACTTCGCGCGGTACAATGCCGAGCGCCTCGGTCCGTTCGTGGCAGCGGACGTACGCGTAGATCGCCGCCTGATCCTGGGGGGGCGGCAGTTTATCGCGTTCCTCGATCTACAGAACGTGACCAATCGCGACAATCCGCGTCCGCCCGTGTGGAACCTGCGCACTGGCCGACCGGAGCGTGACACGTCGCTTGGCTTGTTGCCGTCCATCGGCATCAACTACGAGTTCTGAGGTTACGGGCAGACTCGCCGGGTGGGCGAGGCGCCCATCAATCGACCGTCTCGTCAGCGGCCCTCAAAATGCTGGTGCGAGGGCCGCAGTTGAGTTGACTGTCGTTACTACCTCGGCTCCCTTCGGTACGTGTACAGTCGTTGTTTGCCTAGCGTACTGCCGCACGAACCACTTCCTCACTGCCCCTTTTGAAACGTCGCAAATCTCGCTTGGTGGTATCTCCCCAAAGCATCCCGCCATTTCGCGGCGAGCACGGTACGCGTCAGGGCGCCCCTCGCCAAATAGCACGACCATCATCAACAATGCGGTGATATGGATGGACTACGAACGCTGCGCTCCACGAGGCTTCGCCGAATCAGTTGAACACCCGGAACAGAAGGCGCCACGGACCATCGTCTAATGTCAAGTAACTTTTCGCATATTGTGTCAAGTCTTGGCTGCGTCCCGACAGTCGCATAGCCCCGGCGCATAGTGGAGAAAGCTTCTAGGAACCGTCACGTGGTCGCGTCGTCGCGGCATGCGTTCTCCACCATCCGTCGTCACCGCCCGCGAACCGCACGCGCCGTGATCGCTGCGAGGATGTCCTTGTGTCGCTACACGCCGGTATGGCGTTCCCATTCGTCGTCAGCGTTGTCACCTTGGTGTCGCATAAGGACACGGTGGCCGTAAAGGTGGCGTGTGTCCGGGAGTCCTGAACGCCCTGATGAGCTCGCGCGCACGGGCGGCTCATGCCGGAGTTGGGCACAAAATTGCATGTATCCGCGTTCTGTCGGTGATTGCTCGATTCGCTCCTTGCACCGTTGTTGAATCGAATATCCCGATACCTGCGAGCCGCGCGGGATCGTTCTTCTCTTGCCAATGAGCCTACCACATGATCCGCCGCACTGCTGCAATCCTCTCCATTGCCTTGGTTTCCGCCTGCGCTGGCGACAAGACCGAATCAGCTCCGGTTGACTCCACGGCAATGGCCCCGGCCGCTTCGGCGCCGGCTGCTGTTGATATTGTAGAAACGGCGGTTGCCGCCGGTACCTTCACCACGCTCGCCAAGGCGTTGACAGCCTCCGGGCTGATTGAGACCCTCAAGGGCACCGGCCCGTTCACCGTGCTGGCGCCAACGGACGAAGCGTTCGCCAAGATTCCGGCCAAGGACCTTGAAGCGCTGCTCGCCGATACGGCGGCTTTGAAGAAAGTATTGACCTACCACGTCATTTCCGGCAGCGTGCCGGCCTCGACCGTGACGACGTTGACTGAAGCGACGTCGGTAGAGGGGAGCAAGATCATGATCAAGGTCGTGGACGGCAAAGTCATGCTGAATGACGCCTCTGAGGTCACCGCGACGGACATTGCGGCGTCCAACGGGGTCATCCATGTCATCAACACGGTGTTGATGCCACCCAAGAAGTAAGAGGGACGTTCGCCCGCCCAAATGGGCGGCAACGTCTGGCAGAGCAGTCGGCGGTGCACACGCCGGCTGCTCTTTTTTTATGTGCTGTTGTTCAGAACGACATGCGTACGGATGCCCCAGTCCGGCGGCTCAGCTGTGGTCGGATACTCACCCGCTCGCCCAACGTCGGCAGGGGCACGCGTTTCCAGTGGTCCACATGGCGAACGGCACCTACGATCCCACCAACGAACGCACCGGTCACCGCACCCAGTATGCCACCCAGCACTGCGGCGTCACCGCGTGAGAACTCGAAGAGGCAGTATTCGTCTGAGGAGCAGCCGGAATCGGAATTCGAAAGCGCCGAGACCAGCGCGAGCGTGCTACCTCCAATAAGCGTGCCGGCGCCCACCGACGACAGGACGTTTCTGCGCCGCCCCAGAGAGACATCGAGGTAGTCGAGTGAGCCAATGGCAACCGCCAACGTATCGCCGACCTGTTGAACGATGTACATCGAATCGGCGGTGGTTGTCACATAGGTTCCTGTTATGCGCTTTGGGGGGAGCACACCCCCGACATGCTGTCGCACGCGGACCCGACTTCCTTCGCTCGGGAGAATCACGGCTGTGGCGGGCGATGTCTGGGCACCGCCTTCACGGAGCGGTATTGTGGATAGCACGGCCAAGGCAACGCCGTATCCAAAGAGACGGACGGCGGATGCGAGTGGGAGGCCAAGAATGCGGCGGGGCGCTTGCCGGTGAAAAGGCATGGGAACTCCTGGTGAGGGGGAAGTGACACCCCCACAATGGGCATGCGTCGATGTACGAAATATCCGTCAGATGACGTACGCTCCCCCCGACTACAGTGCGCGTGCCCATCGCCGATGAATTTTGCTTGTGCAGGGAGTCCAAGCGATACGCTGTCGATCATCCCACTCCAATGAGGAACAACGCATGTTTGTTCACGCCAGGAACACGATCTGCCTGTGGTACAACGGAGACGCCGAAGAGGCCGCACGCTTTTATTCGGCCACGTTTCCGGAATCAACGGTCCACGCGGTGCATCGGGCGCCTGGGGATTTCCCCGATGGCACCACCGGGCAGGTTTTGACAGTGGAATTCACCGTATTGGGTGTTCGCTGCCTGGGGCTCAACGGAGGGCCAAAGTTTCCTCAGACGGAGGCGTTTTCCTTCCAAGTGGCGACCGAAAACCAGGAAGAAACGGATCGCTATTGGAACGCCATAGTAGGGAACGGCGGGCAGGAAAGTGCGTGCGGCTGGTGCAAGGACAAGTGGGGGCTGAATTGGCAGATCACACCGGTCGTGCTTTCGCAGGGCGTGACGCATCCTGATGCGGCGGTCGCCAAGCGTGTGTTCAAGGCCATGATGACCATGCGCAAGATTGATATCGCCGTCATCGAGCAGGCAGCGCGCGGCTGAATAAGGTGTACTACCAACGGCACGACATGTTTCAGTCACGTCTGGCGCGCGGAGTCGCCCGCGCGTCAGTGCGGCCCTATGCGCAGGGATTGGGTCGCGAAATACACCTCGCGCAGAAAGCTTACCAACCCGGCAATTACGCACCCCATCGCAATGACGAACAGCCCCGCGATGAGTCGCGACAGGTCTTGCGACAGGAATGCACTCACGAATAGCACGGCAATCACGACGCACACCAGTAATGCCGCGGTCGTACACAGGCTGATGGCGCGGTTGATGAGTCGCGCCCGCCGTGACAACATCGTCAGGTCACCGCCTGCCACGAGTTTGAATTCCCCCGTGAGATCAGGCAGATGCCCCTCGAGCAAACGCGCCCGATCAATGACCCGGGCCAGCCGGTTGGTCAGCACGCCAAGGAGCGACGCAATACCGGTGAGCAGAAAGACTGGCGCGATGGCCAGCTGAATGACATGCGCGATGGCGCTGATTTGCACATTGGGTTGCATCTGGTAAGCTAGCACGAGACAGGATCCGCGCGTGGCGTTACACTCCAAGGGTGACCAGGTGTCGGCTTTCTGCTGGGTTACGACTCATCCTTCACGCGCAATTCCATGGCGACCACTGTCCGTATTGCCCTGGCCAACCTTCGGGCCGCAACGACGCCTGACGAGTCTGTTGCCCTTGCGGCCGCGGCTATTGCCGAGGCCGGTGCGGCCGGCGCACTCATCGTCTGTTTCCCCGAATGTTTTGTTCCGGGATATCGTTGGACAGCAACGTCACGACCAGCACCCGATGCCGCGTTTCTCGCCCAGGCGCTTCTGTCGGTTGGCGCGGCGGCGAAGGCCGCCGGTGTAGGTGTCGTGATGGGCATGGAACGGCTAACGCCGGGTGGTCTGCAGATCTCGGCCGCCGTGTTCGACACAGGTGGCACGCTGCTGGGATGGCAGGACAAGGGGCAGATTGACCCCTCGGAGGAGCCTATCTATCCCGCTTTTGGGGCGGAACGCCGAGTGTTTACGGTGGGCACGCTCACCTTTGGAGTGGTGATTTGCCACGAGGGGTGGCGATATCCCGAAACGGTACGATGGGCCGCTCGACGTGGCGCTCAGGTGGTGTTCCATCCGCACGCGAGTGTCGCCGAGCCGGGCGGCTTTACACCATCAACGTACGCAGATCCGCGCAACAGCTTTCACGAAAAGGCGGTCTTCTGTCGGGCCGCCGAAAACACCGTGTACTTTGCCACGGTGAATTATGCCAGCGAAGGGGCGGGGACGACGTCGGCTGTCGCGAATCCAGATGGTTCGTTGCTGGGCTATCAGCCGTACGGGCAGCATGGGTTGTTTCTGGCCGATCTTGATTTGAAGGCCGCCACGGGGCTGTTGGCCTCGCGCTGCCGGACGTCACCATTGTAATACAGCAATTCCAGGGATCATGCCGGTTGTTGGCGAGGCCCTGGAATGTGCTGCCCTGTACTCAGGCCGCATCCATTGATCGGCCATCGAGAATTTCGCGAATCAGGTGTGCGGTTCGGCGAGGCTCGTAGGGCTTGTACACGAAATGGGTCCCAGCCGGGAGCTCGCCCGTTTGTGTCTCCAGGTAGTCTCCGGTGTAGCCACTCACGAACATCACCTTGATGCCAGGCTGCAGATGCCGAAGGCGTTCCGCGAGCTCGAATCCGTTCATTCCCGGCATCATGACATCGGTAAACAACAAGTCGAGCGGATGACTCGTTGAGGCAATCTCGAGCGCTTCCGCGCCGCCTGACGCGACCAGTACGTTGTATCCCTGGCGCCGCAGGAACCGCTCGGCCACCCGGCGAACGGCATCCTCGTCCTCCACCAGGAGGACGGTCTCAGAGCCGCCGGCGTCGGAAATGGTGGCCACCACTTCCGAAGTGGGCTGTGCTGCCGATTCCACTGCCGGCAGCAGCACGTCAAAGGTGGCACCCGCGCCAGGGCTCGACTCTACGAGAATTGAACCACCGTGCTGCTGGACGATACCATAGGCCGTCGCCAGCCCAAGGCCGGTCCCTTCACCCGGGGCCTTCGTTGTGAAGAACGGCTCGAAGAGGTGCTCTCTGACACTCACGTCCAATCCGATGCCTGTATCGCGCACCCGAATGCGAACGAACGGTGCATTCACCAATCCCACGCGCGATACTTCCACGTGGCACTCACCGCCATTGGGCATGGCATCACGCGCGTTGGCAATCAGGTTCATGAGGATCTGCTCTATTTGATTCGCATCCCCATTGACCCACAAATCCCGCTCCGTGGCGTTGACGAGCAACTCAATGCGCTCACCGAGAACGCGTTGCAGCATGCGGGCGATATCTTCAACTTGTTTGCCCGCATCGAAGACCGTACGCTCAATGACCTGCTTGCGGCCGAATGCGAGCAATTGCTTGGTGAGATTGGCGGCACGCTCGCTGGCGCCGAGGGCATCCTCAAGCGGCTCCCGATTGGCGCCCGGAGGCAGATCTTCGAGCGAGAGGTGGAGATTGCCGTCAATGACGGTGAGCAGATTGTTGAAGTCGTGCGCCACACCACCAGCCAGGCGCCCCAGTGATTCCAATCGTTGTGCGTGCAGCAGCTGCTCGCCAAGCAACCTGGCTTCCTGTTCTGCGCGGGCCCGCTCTTCCATCTGGGTCTGCAGTGCGGCATTTGCTGATCGAAGCTCTGCCGTACGGAGGGAGACCTTCGCATCGAGGTCGGCCAGCGCCTCATTCAGTGCACGACGCTGCTGCTGATCGAGTTCGGTGAGTACCGCCAGCTCGCGAAGATTCCGGGCGCGAAGGACAATGAGCGCAATGGCCACGGCAGACGTGGCCGCCATCATGGCCAGGTAGCGCGCCACGAGCGACGGCTCGGCGACGCGCAGCAATACCGGCACCGCGGCTGCCCAGAGCAATGCCACCGCGATCGCGCCCCACCGTACAGACGTCATGCCGGCGCCGGCACCGACCAGCAGGACGCAAAGATAGATGGCATGGTACGGCTCACGCAGCAGCCACATTGCCAGCAGGATATTGCTGGCAATCAGCAGTATCATGCCCGTGCCTATCGCGTGCGACTGTGCTTCACGCACGCGTCCCCCGCGAATCAACCACCAGACCGACCCGCACACCAGCGCGGTGATCGCATCATGGGTGGCCATGATCTCGCGGATGCCCGGCGGAAAATCGATGAGGTTATAGACGACAAACCCCACCATGATTGCCGCGGCGACGGCAGCCATGGGCCGGAGCGTATTGAGGGAACCACCGGTCGCAGGCGAATTCGCTACGTAGGACACGGTCAGCGACGCCCTGGCTGGCAGTGCATTCCCATCGCGTTCCAGAGCATCGCAGTCAGGTTAGACAAGACGACCCATGTAGGGGACAATCTTCAGTCTCCGGAAGGAGCTTTCGGAAGTCTACGCATTTTCAGGCACGGGCGCGAGCAGTTCCCTAGTGGAGTTCCAAAGGAGGGGGGCAGCTTTCGGACAGGGTGGCCTGGCTGGTTTGCGGCGCCCGGTCGGGGCCCCGGACGCGATGCGGAGTGGCGTTTACGCCGGTAGTGGCCAGACGGGGCTATCTGTTTCGGCTGAGGCCGACGAGCACACGCGTCTGATTGAAGAGATTGATCCCCTGCAGTTCCATGTTCAGATACAAAGGCGTCTCTGTGGCCGGACGCAGGGAGAACGACGACCCAACGGCCGTGTTGACCCCGAGGACGGTGGGCGAAAAGATGCCGGCTCCTACGGTGGCGTAGGGGTGAATTGTCCGGGTGCCGCCAAAGGAGCCGAACGTATACTGCACATTGGCCAGCGCGAGTACTGACAGATTATCGCCGCCAAAACCAACGGCGAGCTCAGGGACAAAGCGGAATCCGCTATTCGGACGGATAGGCCCCAAATCGGCGCGTGTGCCAACGACGAACTGCACGTCCCCGTCATCGAATCCCAGCCCGGCATAGGGGCGCAGGTCACTGGTGCGGGTGCGTTGCAATCGTTGAAAGACCGGAGCCGCGTCACGGTCCAGCGTGACGACCTCCTGAGCGGAGGGAGGGGCAATCACGGTGACAGTCTGCGGGGGGGGCGGGATGAGTGCGGCGCGCTGGAGCGCATCAATGCGCGTCGAAAGCCGGCGCTCCATTTCCCGGAGCTCCGCCGAAAGATCTCCCGCCGGTGCTATCGCGGGCGGCGTGTTTGAAGGACTCATGACGCTATCGCGACGCATCAGCATGCCGTCCATTCGTTGGACCAACACACTGTCACTGCCCATGGTCCGTGGGGGCCAGCCATACCGCAAAATGACTTCTCCCTGAGTCGGTACGGGGATCGTGATCCATTGTGATGATGGCGTAGCGCCCCGTTGGATCTGCGGCTGCATTAGGCGGCGACTGGAGTCGCTCCTCATACGGAGGCTGTCCGGAGACGCCCGCATTCCGCGCATCTTGATACTGCGCTCTCGATCTTGCTGCTGCGCCGACGGCGTGGAGCGCCCGCCAAAGCTGATCGTGAGCCCAGCGGTCAGCATGGTGTTGTGGGTCAAATCGCTGGTGCTCGCCACGGCGTCGAGATCTTCATCAACGGTCATGATGTAGTCGCGGATGGCGCCATTGATGCGCAATCGATCCGTTAGCCGGAAGCTGGCACCGCCCCCTACGATAAACGCGGTCTTGTCTACTCGTTTGCCGCCCAGCGAGTCCGCGAACGTGTCCTTGTAGTCAATTTGTCCCGCGCCGGTGATCAGGTATGGTGAAAGCCCTGCGCCGGTGGACAGGTTGAACTGCGCTTCGCCACCGAACCCGGCTACTGGCGCGGGGCCATCCCGATCGTCGTTCACTCCGCGCCAGTAGAAGCCTCGGATCCCGAACACCGGCGAAAAATCAATGCCCGCCCGAACGCCAGCTACTTCCAGATCGGGCAGTCGATGCGCACCGGCGTAGCGCAGCTGGCCAACAAATAGTTCGAGTGGTGCCGTTGAGCCACTCAGCCCGCCATCATTGCCCTCGTCGCTGCGCATGGTGCTCAGGGGAATGGTAACCGCCGCACCATAAACAACGTTACGCAGGGTCTTCAGGTTTTCCGTGCTGGTAGTGTCGGGGCCAAAGAGCGTGTTGGGCCTCATGCGAAAGCCCATCTGTTCCGCGTACACTTCCGCGTTCAGTCCCGCAAATCCGAAGCGCACGCCTCCCCCGGCACTCACTGCGATACGATCTTGCCGAGGGGCAGAGTCTGGTTCAAGGCGAAGGACGCCCGCTCCGAGACGTGCAAAGGGAACGACTGCGGCATCACTCAAATTGAACTGTATGCTCGTCCCGTAATGCTGGAGATCCAGTGATTTCCCTAGGGAGCGAGGGCCAAATAGTGCGCCGCCCCGTGTGGCATCGGGCTTGGCCTTGTTCTGCAGGAAATAGAACGGCTGCAGTTCCACCCACTTGCCAAAGCGGAGTGCCAGTCGGCCACCGTAGAGGTAGCCATCTTCGAGCGGAAAATCCGCATCCCACTGGATACGCTGGGCTGAGGGAACGGCGGACACACCAACCTGCTGCGCGAACAACGGCGTGGCTGGCAGCAGCGCGAGCGTGGAAAGCAAACACGCGCGGAGTGTGCTCCGCGCGTGACGTGACAGTCGAGACTGGTGCATGAGGCAATGGTGTTGTTGGAGATGTCAACGCTGGACCAGCAGAATGCGCTCGGTCGACAGCGTTCATCATTGCAAGTCTCATGCGCCGCACCCGGTACAACTTAAAAAATGTGCAGGCTCATTCCGTTTATCGTGAGCGCGCGCCCTGTTCCCGTCCGAGTGCGACGAGCACTGCACGGAGCAGATCCGGACGATCGGTGGTGATCCCGTCCACACCCATGGCGATCAGGGCCTTCATGTCGGCCGGGTCGTCTACCGTCCACGGATACACCCGAAGGCCCAACGCATGAGCTTCGGCGAGGCGTTCGGCGGTCACGTTCCGAAGGTGCGGGGACCAGTGTTTGCCACCAGCGGCCGCTATCGCCCGCGGTACAGAGCCGCCGTGGGCATCCACATCGACGCCACCCATCCAAATGGCCGCACCGGGGCGACCAATCTGTATGGTGTTCCAGTCGGTCGAGTCCCGCCCTTCGAAGGTGAGGTAACTGGTCGGCATGGTGGGAGCGATCTGCTGCACACGCATCACGGCCCGCCAATCGAAGGCGATGATCTGGGCGCGATCATCCACGCCGTGGTCCCGAAGCTGGGCGATCGTTCGCTCCGCCAGCAGCGCGGGCGGCGCTGAGAGCTCCGGGTGCGTGGGATCCGTCTTGATTTCCACGACGAGTCGCGTGGGTGGGGCACACTCCGCCTTGAACAATGCAATCACCGCGGCCAACGTTGGCACGCGCTCACCCTCACTTGGCTGTTGGAGAGGGTGACGCTTGGCATAGTCCGATCCCGGGCGCAGCTGCCCCACATCATAGCGCTGCAATTGCGGGACCGAGAGCGCGCGTAACAGAGGCCGCGGTTCGGCAATGCTGTAGGCGCCGCTGCTGTCGCGCGTCAGATCGGGGTGTAACGTGTAATCATGATGTACTACCAGCACGCTGTCGGCCGAGAGGTGAACGTCGAGTTCAATGCCGGTGACGCCAAGGGCACAGGCGCGCCGGAATGCGGCCAGCGTATTCTCCGGTGCCAACCCGGCCGCGCCACGATGCCCGATGATCTCGAACGATCGCGCGCTCCGCATGGGCTGTGCGACGAGGCGAGGGGCGGGTACGCACAAGGCGCTGCACATCGTGGTGAGCGCTACGGCGGTGGCCCGGGAGCGCACGGCGAGGGAAAGATGCAACATGAGGCAAGCGGGTGAAGGGATCGGGAGGCTCGCGAAGTGTAGCCACCTTCATGGGGGACGACTCAGGGTGGAGGCTTCTGTTGCCGAACCGTCGCTGGGCCGTGACCGGTCGCCGTCGTCCCCGGCAATACCGGAGCGGATCCGGCGAGCGCCTTGCAACGCTGTACGGGTTCCCCTTTTGCGTCTGCCTGTCGGGGCCAACATCTTGGCGCATAGGGATGTCCGGTACCTCTGGGTCGCGCAGGAGCGAGTCCCGTATGACAACACCAGGCACACAACAGCGACGGCACCGAACGGGCCCGCAGCGCGCGATACTGCTGGCGGGCCTCGCCTTCCTGCTGTCGGCGTGCGTGGCCCGTTCGATGGTCATGTCCCCCAGTACGATACGGGATACCATCTGGTATGCGTCCGCACGAGCACGTGAAGAGGGGCACGACAAACGGGTTCTGGCCGACTCGGTGGAATACGGTGCTGCCATATACGACCGGACCAACCCGCGCGATCCCTTCACCAGCGCTCTGCAATTGACGCTGCGTGACTCCATCCGCTATACCCGTGAGGCCTTTATTTCGGTGCTCGCCCAGCGCGTCACGACGCAGCCTGCTCCGAACGACCTGGCGCTGGTGTACGTGCACGGCTTCGGCACCGGACTTGGCGAGTGCTGGTCGAACCCAATGCAGGCTCGTATTCGCTCCGGGTCTGCTGTCCCGTGGATTGCCTATTGCTGGCCATCGCACGGGGCCGGGATTACGTGGCCCCGTGGAGGCAGTCTGGTTGTACGCGCGTATGAGGAGGACACGGCTGCCGTCGTGGCCAGCGTCCCGCTATTCCGGCAGGTGCTCGATGCCGTCATCGCCGCGATTGGCGCACCACGCGTGGTGTTGACCGCTCACTCACTTGGTGCTCGCCTCGTTGGTGAAGTGCTGACTGGCGCGGAAACACGCGACTCCTTCCCGCTGGGCAGGCCGGCCCCCGCTCAGGCAACCGGATTGCCAGATCCCAAACTGGCGGAACCGTTGCGGGCATTGGCATTTCTCGCGCCTGATCTTGAGGCGATGCGCTTTGCCGATACGCTGCTCCCGCAACTGCGGCCGAGCGCGCAGCGCATCGTGCTGTACAGTTCCCGCCGAGACCGGGCGCTCACGATTTCCCGACGTATGCACGATTCGCCGCGCGCGGGGCTCGCCGAGCCAACACCAGTACTGCGCGCAGGGCTGGAAACGGTGGATATGACGGAGGGGCTCAACGCCGACGGCTGGTGGCAACGCCATTTCGGGAATCACCACTCCATTCGCCGGATCTCCGGTGTCATGTGGGATCTGGTGCATGTGGTGGGTGGTGAATTCGCCGCGTCCTGTCGGGAAAGGTTGGGGTATGGCGTGCTGGAAACCAACGGATCGTGGCGACTGCTGGCTGGCCTGTATCCGGATGCCACGCAACTGTCCGCCTGCGCGCGCAGGCGATCAATTGGTGACACCATTTCACAACAAGGACCTCGTTCACCATGACGCCCCGTGCCTTTCTGCTTGTGCTTGTCTGCAGTCATCTGCTGGCGATCACGCCGACGGCTGCTGCACAGGCACGACGACCGGACGAGGGTGGAACCACGGCATCACTGGGGCAGCCTAAACGCTGGCAGCCGACCACGGGGCTCGTTGGAGGAATCCAGACGGCCGGTGGAGAGCATGCGGTGGCAACCGAGGTCCGCCTGGGGGCGTATACGGAGTTGGCGAGTCGAGTGCTTGGCTTGGGTGGTGTGCACGCGGAGCTGTACGGTGGCTCCCTCGATACCAAGGCCGCGGGTGGGGCACGTCTCCGCATGGCGTCACCGTTTCTGCGCCTTGCGGCCGGTGTGGATTACCGTTTCGGCAACGGCGCCTGGCGTCCCATGATCTCACTGGTCCAACCGGTGCGACGGGGCGGGCTGTTCCGTGATGGAACCGTGCTGCGGTTCGACGTGCTGGCCGGAGCGCAATCGGCGTTCCTCGTGGGCGTGGAAACGCCCGTGCTGCGCAACATTCCCACCGGCAAGACGAGGGCGCGCCGGGACTATGTGCCCTTGCGGGTCAGCCCCCGTCCGCCGCGCAATTCGGACATTGCGTCGTCGGCAATCCGGAGCAGCCTGCACACGGCGCGTGTGGCCGCTCGTCGTATGCAGCTGCTCACGGTGCCGTGGGTGGACCATACCGGACGAGGTGGCGCGGGAAGCGATCAAACCGTTCTGCGGCGACTCGAATCCATTCGCGATTCGCTGACGGCCATAGGAGGGGATACCACCCGTCCCGCGGTCGAACGTGAATCACAACGCTATCACGAGGCGATTGATCTGGCCTTTTCACTCGCTGTAGCTGTTGGTGCCGAGCCGACGGCTGCCGCAGGCAACGGGGCGGCGCCGGAACCGATCACCACCCCTACGTTGCAGGGACGACGCGTGGCGGAACAGGCCCGTGCGGTTCTGTTGGACGAGGTACTCCTGCCGTATGATCGCCTCCTCGGCCAGGACAAGCGCGATGATACGACGGTTCCCTTCGTGGCGCTGGCGCGTGGTGCCTTTCTTCGCTGGCTGCATGTGGAGTCGGGGGTGCCGGACGGCGCGGTAGAGGCCACGCTGGCGGTGTTCTCCGATCTGCTCGATCTCGTCGAGACGCTGCGCGCCGGAGCACACCGCGAGTGGGGCAGCGCCCGCTATGTCTGGCTTCCACTGCAATTGGCCCTCCGCCCTGAGCAGCATGATTCGCAGGCGGAATTGGATCAGCTGCTGACCCGTGCGACGCGCCAGCCATTTCGCGATGGCAATTCCGTGTCATACGTGATCAACGAACAGTTCCAATGGCAGCTCAGTCGGACGATTCGCGCCGCCCGGGATTACCATGTGCTGTGGATTCACGACATTCGCGGTCTCGACGCACAAGGTAATCCGGATGAGATGAGCTTCCGGCATGTGCTGCGGTCGTATTACACCGCCATGACGGCGCGCGTGCGCGAGTACGATCGGACCGGCAGGTTCCCCACTTATGTCATTCTGCTCGACCAGTTCTTCTACGAAGCGCGGAAGTCGCGCCTGTGGATGACGTTGCTCGAGAACCCGATGTATCACGAGGTCTCGCTCGGCCATGAGTATCGCGCGTGGGAGGATTCACTGGCCGTCGCCCAACAGGAGCTGCGCGAAGCCGTGAATCAGTCGGCGCTGCTCACGGCCCAGCGCAGGCAGTACGGGGAATCCTGGCTCCGCAATCTGGTGAAGATTCATGTGAACATTACCAACATTGCGGATCCCACGTTTTGGAGCTGGCGAATTGCCACCGGCTTCCCGGTGCCCGACACGTGGATGCGCGATCATCGCAAGGTGGCGTTCTACGATATCTCGGAAGACGATCCGAATCGTGGCGAAGCGATCCTGACAGGCGCCGGAGTGGGGGAGCACTACGCCAATCTGTCGTGGGAAGACCGCTCGCTCCTGCTGCGTGGGCCGGCCGCGCTGGCGCTCAAGCAAGCGGCGCGTGACGTCCTGCTCTCACAGGGAATGACCGGTAATCGGATTCCGGCGCTGCTCCAGTCCCGTGCACTCAGCGATGAGTATGCCGGCCGCGTGGAGCAGATGGGCACCGACGGTGCACGCCGATTGCGAGCCGCCATCCTGCAGAATGGCACGGGGTTCAGTGAGAAGCAGATCACCGTGGCCAAGGCCATCCTGTATACCCTGATGCCGCCGGGTTCCGTGATCAAGATTCCGGATTCGCTCTGGAATGGCACGTTCTGGGGATCAGCCCTGATGGGCGCGTCGCTGCGCGGTGCCCGGGTGTTGGTAATCACGCCAGCGCTCGTCAATGCACCCGCCCGCAGCTTCGGGTCCATGATCCGGAGTCGCGAATTGTTGTGGCGTCTGCTGATGGCTTCAAAGGTGTGGCAGGGCGAGCTCGCCCAGCGCGGCGGGATGCTCAAAGTGGGCATTTTCAACTCGGATCTTCCCGTAACCAACATTCCAGCCAAGGTGTTGGGGGTGCGCAATACGCTGCAGCGGCACCAGTGGCTCCATGATCTGTTTGATTTTCCGCCGTCGGTGTACACCGGGCTTGAAGCGCTCGCCGCCCAGTATGCCACCGTGCCGTTTCCGGTGCCGGACTCCACCGACTTTGAGTATCGCCGTTTTCCGCAGTTGCACATGAAGGCCAACTTCATTGCCTCACGAGAGGCGTGGCGTGTCATGGCCCGCGAAGAGTGGGTGGAGTTCACGCGGCAGTACGTGCCCCGTCGCATGACGCAAGTTCAGTCACGCGAGAGCGCCGTGCAGTCTTTCGGTGACCACGCGGAGCCGTTGATTGACGTGGGCGAAGATGTAGTGCGGCAGTGGTATGCTGAATTACCTGCCGAGCAGCGCGCCCGGGTGGTGTTCTATACGCTACTGGGATCGGCGAACCAGAACGATCGCAGTTTCAGCAGTGATGGGGAAATTGTGATCGCGCTCTCCAACTGGCCGGCCGTCATTCCGTATCTGGATCTGCTGTCGATTATCGGCCAGAGCAAGTGGGTGGAGACGCCCGAGGAGCTGGAGGTGCTGCTCCCGCGCCGTTCCATCGTGCTGACCCGGGTGGCGCACTGGTTCAAGGCGATGTTCTAGGATCGCTGGACTTTCCTGCCACGGGCTTAAGATTGGACCGGGTACCCACCCCAACCTCACTCGCCATGCTGTCTTTCAGGGCTCGTTCCCGGTTCACCTTCCGAGCGCTGTTGGTGGGCGCCGTGCTGTTGCCCCACACAGGCCTCGCGCAGTCGGCGCCAGTGGGGCTGAGCACCAGCAGCTTGCACGGCCTGCGCTGGCGCCACATTGGACCGTTCCGCGCCGGGCGCACCAAGAGTGCCGTCGGGGTCGCTCAGCAGCCAAATGTGTTCTACATCGGCCCCACGAATGGTGGCGTCTGGAAGTCCACGGACTACGGGCGGACCTGGAACCCCATTGCCGATGCCATGTCGAGTGGGTCCATCGGTGCCATTGAGGTGGCGCCGTCCGACCCCAACGTGATTTACGTGGGGAGTGGAGAGGGATTGCAACGCCCGGACCTGTCTACAGGCGATGGCCTGTATCGCTCGGCCGACGGCGGCAAAACGTGGCAGCATCTCGGCCTGCGTGACGGGCAACAGATTCCGCGCATTGCCATCGATCCCAAAAATCCCGACCGCTTGTTTGTGGCGGTGTTGGGGCACCCGTATGGTCCCAACACGGAGCGGGGGATCTATCGTTCGGTGAATGGTGGACGGTCCTTTGATCGGGTGCTCTACAAGGATGAGAACACTGGCGGTGCCGATGTGGTATTGTCGCCAAACGATCCCAATACGATCTATGCCGTGCTGTGGGAGGCCCGTCAGGGGCCATGGGAGAACGCTGCCTGGAGTGGGGCCAATTCGGGGCTGTTCAAAAGCGTGGACGGTGGCGCGACCTGGGTGCAGTTGGCGGGTGGACTACCTACCACGGCGGACGGACTGGGGCGCATTGGGATTGGGGTGAGCCCCAGTGATCCGCGTCGCTTGTACATCACGGCCACGGCGGGCGCCAAGAGTGGGATTTACCGAAGCGATGATGCCGGTGCCACCTGGGTGCGTACGACGGCTGATGGCCGGTACTATGGCCGGGGTGATGACTTCGCGTCCATTACCGTGGACCCGCGAGATGCCAATGTGCTCTACACGATGAACGTGGTGGCGTGGAAGAGCACCGATGGCGGATACAATTGGAAGAGTCTCCGGGGAGCACCCGGTGGCGACGATTATCAGCGACTGTGGATCAATCCCCAGACACCGGAGATCATGCTGCTGGCGGCTGATCAGGGGGCTGTGGTGACCGTGAACGGCGGAGACACGTGGAGCTCATGGTACAATCAGGGCACCGCGCAGTTCTATCATGTCACGGCCGACTACAACTGGCCGTACCAGCTCTGTGGGGGGCAACAGGAATCGGGCTCCGCCTGCGTCTCAAGCCGCGGCAACGATGGCAGCATTACGTACCGTGATTGGCGACCGGTGGGCGCCAGCGAGTACAGCTACGTGGCCCCCGATCCGTTGAATCCCAACATCTACTATGGCGGGACCGTCACCAGGTTCGACCGGCGAACGGGGCAGGTGCAAAACGTGAGTCCCAATGCCGGTCGGGGTCGGGGAGGGGCCGGGAGCGGTCCCGACTATTTCCGCGGCATTCGCACAATGCCGATTCTCTTTTCGCCCATCAACAAGCGAAAACTGTATTACGGCACCAATGTGGTGTGGGAAACCGTGAACGGCGGGCGTAGCTGGAAGCGACTCAGTGACGATCTGTCACGCCCCACCTGGACTGTCCCCGCGAGTGTCGGCATTTATGCCAGTACGCCGGCCGCCACACCAACCCGTCGCGGCGTCGTGTATACGATTGCGCCGAGTCCGGTGGACTCCAACACCGTGTGGGCCGGTACCGACGATGGGCTCATTCATGTGACACGTAACGGTGGTCGGACGTGGCGGAACGTGACACCTCCGCAACTTGCGCCGTGGTGGAAGGTGTCCATCATGGACGCCTCGCATTTTGATGCCAATACCGCCTATGCGGCGGTAAACACCTTCCGACTCGATGATCTGCGGCCGCATCTCTATCGGACACGCGATGGCGGGGCCACCTGGACCGAAATCACCGCGGGTATGCCCGCCGATGCGCCAACCAATGTGATTCGCGAGGACCCCGTGCGGCGCGGGCTGCTGTACGCGGGCACGGAAACGCAGGTCTGGTTCTCGCTGAATGATGGCGATCAGTGGCAGCCGCTCAAGCTCAACATGCCCCCCATTTCCATTCGTGATCTCATCATCAAGGATGATGATGTGGCGGTGGGGACACACGGGCGTGGCTTCTGGATCCTGGACAACATCACCGCGCTGCGGCAGTGGCGTGAGGCCTCGGCCTCTGGCGTGACGCTCTTCAAGCCCGCTCTGGCAACTCGCGTGCGCTATTCCATGTACACCGACACCCCCATCCCCCCGGATGAGCCGCGCGCAGAGAATCCGCCGGATGGCGCCATGATTGATTACTACCTGCCGCGGGATGCCCGGCAGGTCACGCTTGAGATTCTGGATGCCCGGCAACGTGTCGTGCGTCGCTTTTCGAGCACCGATCCAACGCCGGCGCCGGCCGATGCCGGCAATGCGCCGTGGTACTGGTTCCGGCCTGCGGCCGCGCCGTCGCGTATGGCGGGAATGCAGCGCTTTACGTGGGATCTGCACTACGCCCGTCCTACCACCGAGTGCGCCCTCCCCATCTCGGCGACGCCGTACAACACGAAGTGTGAGCCCGAGGGACCATGGGTGATGCCCGGGACGTACACCGCTCGCCTGACGGTGGACGGTACGGTTCATTCGCAGTCGTTCCGCGTGCGCATGGATCCACGCGTCCAGACACCGCTCGCGGTGCTCAAACAGCAGCATGATCTGTCGGTCGCGCTGTATGACGCCATGCTGGAGGGGCGAGCGCTTGCCGATACACTGAAACAGGCGGGAAACGCGGCTGGGGCGGCCGAGTTGGAGCGGGCGGTCGCTGCGCACGCCGCCGTGATAGAAGCACTGCAGGACGCCGACGATGTCCCAACCGATGTGATGGTTCGGACGGCGCGTGAGCGCCTGACCCAGTGGCAAGCGCTGAAGCAGAAGGGGAGACGCTAGCTCAAACGGCGATCCCGATCCGACCCCTGTTCATCACCAGCGGGGGCCCGTTTACCCCACTTGCCGTGACGCGGGTGGTGTCCATCGTTCAGTGTGCATCATGCAAACACCAATTCTGGCAGTGCTCACGTTACTGATGGCTGGCGCCTGGCCCACGGTCGGGTCTTCATCGCCGCGCCTGCGGCTGGACGGGTTGAAACGGGATGCGGTGACAGGGCTGGGCTGGATGGCGGGTTGCTGGCAGCAGCGCAACGGGACACGGGTGACGGATGAGCAGTGGATGCATCCGGCGGGTGGAAGCATGATCGGGATGAGTCGCACGGTGGCTGGTGACCGTATGCGGGCGTGGGAAGCGTTGCGCATCGTGGAGGAGGAGGGGCGCGTTGTCTATGTGGCTCAGCCGGGAGGCGGTCCTGCCACGCGTTTCGCCGCGTCACACCTCTCCGATACGTTGGCCGTTTTCGGGAATCCTGCGCATGATTTTCCGCAGCGTATTGCCTATCGACGCGTCGGTGCCGATTCGATGGTGGCCAGCATCTCCGCCGTTCGAAACGGGAACGAGCAGCGCATGGATATTCCCATGCGACGCATTGTTTGTGAGTGATCGCGTGCAGCGGATCCACGATTCAACGTCAGACGTGAGGCCATGAGCCAGCGCATCCTGATTGTTGATGACGAACCCCTCGCGCGCGAACGGGTGGCGGATTTGCTACGGCGGCAGTCGCCAACGGCCGAGCTCCGTGAGGCGGGAAGTGGCGACGCTGCCGTGACGCTGATTTCAGCATGGCGCCCGCAGGTGGTGTTCCTCGATGTGCAAATGCCGGAAGGGAGCGGTCTGGATGTTGTGACGCGCATTGGGCCCGCGGACATGCCGTGCACCATCTTTACCACGGCCTACGACGAATATGCGGTACACGCCTTTGATTTGGCGGCGGTGGACTATCTGCTCAAGCCCTTCGACGATGAACGATTTGCGCGTGCCTGGGCGAGGGCCATGGAACGCCAGACCCAGCAGGCGGTAGTCGAACATGCCCGCCAGCTCGGGGTACTGCTCGCCGGCCATGCAGGTGGTACGGTATCGGCGCGTCCCCCGGTTCCTCGGTACATCGACCGTGTGGTGGTGAAACAGGACCAGCGCACGGTGGTGGTGATGCTCGCTGACGTGCAGTGGATGGAGTCAGATGGCAACTATGTCATCCTGCACGCTGGTCGCGACACGTATCAGTTGCGTGACACCCTCACCAGTCTTGAAAGCCGACTCGATCCGCGTCGGTTTGTACGCATTCATCGCCAAACGATTGTGGACATGCGTGCCATGAAGGAGCTGCAGCCCTGGTTTGGCGGTGACCAGATGATGATTCTCCGCGATGGACAGCGGCTCAAGGTCAGCCGGAACTTGCGGGTGGAGGTGGCCAAGCGTCTGGCCGGGGAATGGTGACGGCATCACCGGCGCCCGTGCAGCAGCTGCGACGCTGGCTGCTGTACTTCTGGTGTGTGCCGGCACTGGTCGGGACGGTCGGGTTTGTGCTGGTCCCCTCCCGCCTGAATCCGGGGCTCTCCTTCGTGGGACTGCTCACCTCGCAGTTCCTGATCTGGGGAGCGTGGGTGTTGTGGACCACATTGCTCTGGCGCCTCGGGGATCTGCTCGTGCGACGAGGCACACCGGTCGTTGTACAGGGGCTCGCCTATGGCGCCAGTGGTCTTGTGGTGGTCGTGGCGCAGATTTTCTGGCAATCGGCGGTCGCCTTGTTCTTCGGTCTCGCCGAATCGCGAGGCTTCGAAAGCACGCTGGTGATTGGTGTGCGCACGAACGGCGATTACTTCGTGGTCATTTACGCGGCCCTCGTGCTCGCTCAGCTGGCGTTTCGATGGCTGGCGACGTTACAGGCGGAACGGATCAATGCCGCGCAGGTGAGTGCGGACCTGGCACAGGCACAGTTGACGGCGCTCCGCACCCAGCTGCAACCGCACTTTCTGTTCAACGCCCTCAACTCGGTGGTGACGCTGATTGCGCGGGATCCCACTCGGGCGCAGCAGGTGGTGGTGCAACTCGCTGAATTGCTTCGCCTGTCGCTCCGGACGAGTGAACTGCAGGAGGTGCCACTGTCACATGAGCTGGAACTGACCCGTCGGTATCTTGCCCTCGAAGAAGTCCGGTTTGCAGATCGCCTCACTGTTCAGTGGCAACTGTCCGCGCTCCCGGAGACTCTCGTTCCCGTGTTTGCCTTGCAGCCTCTGGTGGAAAACGCACTGGTACACGGCGTGGCGCGGAGTGCGAAGGGCGGCACCGTGACCATTGCGTCACGGGCTGACGCCGAGTCGATCACGCTGGATGTCCACAACACGGGGCCTGGGCTCTGGCCCCCCTCCACGGCTCAGGGGACGGGGACGGCACTGGACAATCTGCGCGCTCGGCTGGCACGACTCTACGGAACCGGTGCGACATTGCGTCTGCACGATGCTGCCGCAGATGGCAGCGGTCGTAGCGGGGTCGTGGCCACGCTCCGGCTGCCATTGTCGCGTGGCTCTGCCTCTGGTATCCGCAACACCGAGGTCAACGGCGGTGCGGGTTCCAACGTGCGTACTCCAGAGTCTTCGAAGAGCGACCATGGACTATTGCCCACGTAAAAGAGTCCGTGCGTACTGCTGACGATGCTGGTGGGGGCCGGCGCCAGAGAAGGTTGGCGGTCAACAACGCGCACTCGCTGAACGGCGGAAAAGTCCGTACTGAAAGCAATCGCAACCACCTGCGGCACCGCAGTCCCATTCTGCACGGCGTAGAGCACCCCGCTACGCCACGCGAGACCGTCCAGCCCGAGGACGCTGGTCGCTGGTGCGTGAAGGATCCGACGCACCTTGACGCTGTCGAGCTGCAGGAGGTAGAGGCCGTGCGAATAGTCGGCGATGATCACTCGCCGGGCATCGGGGAGTAACGCCATGCCCTGGAGTGATCGAAACCCCGGATGATGAATGATGCGCCAGCTGCCACGTGCCGACTGCCACAGGTAGAGCTGGGCGGTCTCGCTGTCGCTCACCAGCACATCACCCGTTGGCAATAGCAGGAGATCGCCAGGGACATGTGAGGACTGTGGTGCGGGGAGCGGGTGCCACTCGAGCACCGTCCCATCCACAACATGCACCCTGGCAATGCCCGCAGCGCCTTCGACGGCAGTCGCATTATGGGAGGGGCCTGGGCGCAGCACATGTGGCGCCGTGGTCACCCACAGCGTGGAGTCGTCGGGGGCGCTCCGGACCGCGAACACCGCGCGTATCCGCGGGTCGCGCGACAGCATGAGATCGCGCCACTGTCCCGACGGTTCGCAGGCCAGCACCGTCCCCTGGCGGAGGCTGCTGACCACCAATTGACCGGTCTTCTCGCGGACGGTGGCGCCTTCCACAAAAATCGTGGAGTCTACAGTGGCCGTTACGAACGACGCCGTGACGGGCGCCGCCGAACGGGAGAGCTGTTGCCGGAACTCCGCGTCCTCATGCTCATCGATCCAGCGCCATATAAGGGTGTCGCGCTGCAGTGACGGCGACTGCTGGAGGCGCATGATGGCCCGGATGGCTTCCCGTACCGTCGCGCTGTCGGCCATGCGGATGCCCAGATGCGCGCGTGCCAGCCAGTACACCGGTTGCGCTGGCCATGCGGTGGTGGCATGCCGCAGCAGCGCCGCCGCGCGCGTGTCGGTCGCGGATTGCGCCTCTCGATACGCCAGGCGTGCCACCTGTGCAGCGTCTGCGGCGGCATCCCCCTGCGTCGTATCCACTGGTACCGGCGATTGCCGTGGTGCGGCGGCCAGGAGGCTGGCGACCATAAGGACGGTTGGTATAGGCATGGCCTATTGCAGGCGGTGTGGATATCGGGGATTGGCCGCGAGCGCCTGCGCAGCGGCCACCTGCAGCGCGCGCACCACCGCGGGTTGCACCGGGACGCCGGGAATGATTGCGGGGAGCGATGTCGGCGAGAATCCCGAAATGCGTTCCAGCAAGACTATCGCACTCAGATAGGTGCCCAGCGGTGTGGGATGCAGACCATCCGCGTAGAGTTCACCGTACGCCAGGGTGGCGGGGAGATTCTGCTCGGTAGCCAGCCGGGCGTACGCCACCCAGGCCTCACCAGCGGGGGCAAAGATGCCCTCGACCGCAATGGCTGCATTCCGATACGAAACGGCCACGTTTGGAAAATCAAAGAGACGCGAGCTCATTGGCCAGACCATGAAGAGCACCGGTTCAGCCCCCGCCTCCCGAATGATGGGGGCGAACTGCAGCGACCACGCGCGCAAGTGCGCCTGGCTTTCGGGGAGCGCCGATGAGCCTTGCTGCAATACCACGTAATTCCATGTCCGGCGACGGAACCAGTCCCGCGTCGTGCCCTGCTGGTAATGGTCGCTCAGGGCGAAATCCGGCATGGCGACCATGACGACGGATAGTGTCGTATCCCCAACCTGTTGACCAATGGCCTGCATCATGGTTGGCAGGCTATTGGAGTAGGTCAGCGAGTTGCCAATGAACAACACCGACCGGGAGCCGGCCAGTGCCGGCGGTGTGGTTGGGCCCAGCGAGCAGCCCGTTGCGACGAGCGCGAACATGAGCCGGCGCGCGGCCCGGAGCAGAGTGCGTGATGACATGCGGAAGCATGCGTCCTGTCGGTCCGGCGTTCGATGGCAAAGGGACCGACAGAGTATGGGTGAGGGTGAACTGTCCTGTCAGCGTGATTGGCCTGCGGGTGTACTTCCCATGGGGGAAACCACCACCACACGCCGCTCGCCGTCATCCACCAGTGGGATGAGATCGGACGGTTGCAGCACACCATCCAGGTGAATCTGGGCGCCCTTTGTTTGGACCTCCGCCGGGTCGACTACCGAGATGGCGTAGTCGGTGGTACCGAAGCGGTAGTCGATGGCAAACCCCTTCCACGCCGCAGGCACCCGGGGACTGATACGGAGCGATTCCCCCCGCTTCGTGAAGCCCAGCAGCGACTCCAGTGCCACGCGATACATCCAGCTGGCAGAACCGGTGTACCACGTCCAGCCTCCCCGTCCCACCTGTAGTGGTGCCGTATAGACATCAGCGGCCACGACATAGGGTTCCACCTTGTACTGCCGCATGGCGCTAGCGCTGGCACTATGGGTGAGCGGATTGAGCATCTGAAACAGTTCAAAGGCGCGCTCCCCCCGCCCCAACATTGCGGTTGCCTGTACCGCCCACAGGGCGGCGTGGGTGTACTGCGCGCCATTTTCTCGCACACCCGGCAGGTACCCCTTGATGTAGCCCGGATTGTGGCTGCCTTTGTCGAACGGGGGGGTGAGCAACATGATTAACCGTTCCTGTTCATTCACGAGATGGGTTTCCAGCGCCTCCATGGCGTGGGCGGCGCGAGCGGCATTCCCGGCGCCAGAGATCACACTCCAGCTTTGCGCAATGGAATCAATGCGGCACTCCGCGCTCTCGGCAGAGCCCATCACCGTTCCGTCGTCGAAGTAGGCCCGCCGATACCAGTCGCCATCCCACCCATGGGTCTCAATGGCCATCTGATACGCGTCCGCCGTGGTACGCATCCACAGGCTCTCTCCGGAATCGCCTCGCGCGTCGGCATAGACCGCAAAGTCCCGGAGCGTCGTGATCAGAAACCATCCGAGCCAAACACTCTCGCCTTTGCCCTCAGCACCCACCAGGCTCATGCCGTCGTTCCAATCACCGGTGCCAATGAGCGGCAATCCATGCGGTCCAGCGGTAGCCGCGCGCCGCAGCGCCCGACGACAGTGTTCATAGATATCGGCATGCTCATCGGTCACGACCGGCAGGTCGTATTGCTCGTGTTCGTCCGTCGTCAGCGGTCGCATGGACAGAAACGGCACGAACGTCTGCAACACCGATGCATCACCGGTGACGCGCACATACTGATCCACGACATAAGGCAACCAGGCCAGGTCGTCCGAGAAGCGTGTGCGGACTCCGCGTCCTGTATGCGGATGCCACCAGTGCTGCACATCGCCTTCCACAAACTGTCTGGCCGCCGCGCGCAGGATATGCTCTCGGGCGATGAATGGCTCGGCGTAGAGCAGGGCCATGGAGTCCTGCAACTGATCGCGAAACCCGTAGGCGCCACTGCTCTGGTACAGTGCTGTCCGCGCCCACATCCGACACGCCAACGTCTGATAGAGGGTCCAGCTGTTGACCATGGCATCAAACGTGGGCTCGGGCGTGTGGACTTGTACCACACCGAGTCGTTCCTGCCACGACGCCACGGCAAGGCGCAACGCTTCACGGGCTGCACGGGGGGCTCGCAGACGGCTCATGAGCTCACGGGCCGCCGGTTCCGTGGCGGCTGCCCCAAGCAGGACCACGATCTCGCGCGACTCTCCGGGGCCCAGTTCCACAAGCATCTGCAGGGCGGCACAGGGGTCGCAGCCGACGCCGGTCCGATCATCAAGCGTGCTCTGTCGCAATGCCGCGGGGCTGTCCAGCGTGCCATGGCGCCCCAGAAAGGAGAGGCGGTCGCACGAGTGGCTGACGACCGGCTCACTGCAGGCCAGAAAGGCCACCCACTCAGCAAAGGCCGGGTCGAAGCTGTTGCGCGCGAGAAGTGCCCGGTCCGCCGGAGCAAACCACGTCTGCACCTGCTGCTGCGTCAGATCCCGACGGGCGCCAAGCGTCCATTCCGCATAGGCCGTTACCCGGATGCGCCGGGATCGGGTCCCCGTGTTGCGCAGGCGAAGCAGCGAGAGCTTGACGGCTGCGTCCGGCGGCACACCCACCAGCAACTCCGAGTGAATGCCGTCATGCTCGTGCGTGAACGACGTACTCCCCGTCGAGTGTCGCACGTCGAAGGTGGCATCGGTCGTGACCGGCGCCGGGGTGGCACTCCACAGTGTGCCGGCACTCAGGTCCTGCAGATAGATCACATCACCCGGCGGGTCGGATACCGGATCATTGTGCCACGGTGTGAGCCGGAAGAAGTAGGAGTTCTCCGCCCACACACACCCGCTCCCCTGCTCCGAGACGACACACCCGCCATGGGGGTTCGCAATGACATTGACCCACGGGGCGGGAGCCCTCTGCTCGCGATGCACCCTGATGAGATAGTCGTTATTGGCCGTGAGTCCGCCAATACCGTTAACGCAGTGCAGTGGTTCGGGGGGGGGCGGCGTGGGCCAAACGGCGGACCCGGCACGCACGACGGGTAACGTCTCTCGTGCGGAACCATCCAATCCGAGCGGGGCGACGAGCGGACGAAGTGCCGATACGATGGACGACAGCGGTCCGACGCGATCAGCGGACGTCAGACGCTCCGTTGCGGTCACCTTGCGTCGATCGGCCAGCGCGAGAATTCTCGTAAGGGGCCGGCCGTCACAGGGAATGTGCATGCGTGCCGTTGCTGACAGCATCAGGTAGTCATCGGGTTGAAACACATCTCTTCGCCGTATGAAGACGCCCCCCGGCAGTTCGAGCAGCGTGGCATCATCCGCTTCGGTCATGGCTTCGACGATGCTGTCACGCAATTCCTGCAGGTAGTTGTAGGCCTGCCCATTCACGACAACCAGATCGATGACCAGCCCACGCTGTCGCCAGTACCGATGTGCCTGAAAGAGCTCGCGGAGTGTTGAAAGTCCATCGAGGTCATCGATCGTGGCGAGAACGATGGGGACATCGCCAGAGATGCCGTGCGACCACAGGCGTGGCTGCGATCCCCGATTCCGCTCGACTTCATCCGGCGGGGGGGCGAGTGATCCCCCTGGAAAAATGAGTTGGGTGGCCAGGTCCTGAAACAGCGTCGCGCTCTCGACGGTCAGCCCAAGCGCCTGCAGTTCGATACTCGTGGCCGACCAGGCAAAATCGAGCGCGCGCTGCGCAGCGTGGGAGTCATGGTAGCGGCCCGCCAGCGCGAAGGCCGACTCGCGGCTTCTGGCGACGATCGTGGTAAACGTGACACTGACGGCCTGGCCAGGTGGGACGCACACCATCGTGCGCACGGAAAAGATGGGATCAAGCACGGCGCCCGTTGTCCCACTCAGGGTCGCGCCGTCGTCCATGGCCGCGGGGTTGGTTACGGATCGCCCTCGGCCAACGAAGCGCGCGCGGTCCGTCTCCCAACTCACGGTCCCTATTCTGTCGGTCCCGGCGTCTATGAGGTGCACGCACCAGATGGGGGCCTCCTCGGCTCCCCGAGGGCGACGTACAGCCGTGATGGCGGAACACCATGCATGCCACTCTGTCTCGACAAAGAGATTGGAAAAGGCAGGGTGCGCGCGGTCGGCGTTGAGCGGTGCCAACACTATCTCGCCGTAGCTGGTGAGTTCAAGGTCATGCGGCACCTGATCGTTGTTGGTCAGCGTCACACGACGCACTTCCGCACCGTCCCCCGGAACGACCGTAATTTCCGTTCGGGTTTCAATGTCGCCATCCGCACGCTGTAGGAGGACCTGATCAAGGGCCAATCGAGCCCGACTCCAGTCCGCGACGTTGCCAATGGGTTGGGTACCGGTTGACCAGCGTCGTCCACTGGTCAAATCGCGGACGTAGCAGAACTGCCCCGCCGCGTCTGTCGTGCCATCGGCCGGCCAGCGGGTGACGGCCAACGACTCATATTGGCTGAACCCGCCGCCACTGTGGTTGAGCATAACGGTGTACGGTCGCGAGCCAAGCAGTGCCATTCGCGGGGCCGGATGGTGCCGGGTGTCAATCTCTCGCGCGACAGGACTGTCCCGCTCGGGTGGTGGCGAAGCTTCATCAGGGCGGGCAACCTGCGCGGCCTGAACCGAGAGACGCCGTGGTACACGTTCATGCAGCAGCAGCTCCACCGACTTGACCAGGGGATCGGCGTGGAAGCGTTGCTGCCACAGGTCTCCCCGCAGCACGTTGGTGAGCGAGACGAGCGTCATGCCGATGTGATGGGCCATGTAGGCATGCACGAGGGCAAAGCTGCCGCCTGGTTCCGGTCGCGTGTAATCCAGGGCGTCGCAGAAGCCGTACGGGCTATGGGCCCCCATGCGCTCCAGCTGCGCCAGATTTGCCAGTGCTTCCGTGGGAGCCACCTGTGCCGCCAGCGCGGTCGCGTACGGCGCAATGACCAGATCCCGCGCCAACCCTCGTTTGAGCCCCAGGTCCGCAATCCCGAAGGCGCGATACTGGTAGGTCTGATGACGATCCCGAAGGTTGTAGGCACTTTCGCTCGTGCCCCATGGAACGCCACGGGCATGCGCATACGCCTGATGTCGCTCCACCACGCTTCGATAGGTCTGGTCAAGAAGCGTAAAGGGGAGCGAACGCATGACCAGCAGCGGCATGAGGTACTCGAACATGCTGCCACTCCACGACACGAGGGCCATGGCGCCCGAGGTCCTGTTCAGTGCGCGTGACAGCCGGAACCAGTGGGCTACCGGTACATCGTTCTTGGCGATGGCGATGAAGCTCGCCAGCCGTGCCTCCGACGCGAGCAAATCATAGAACGAGTCGTCTGCGGTGAAGGAATCCGGGTGATACCCGATGGTGAACAGCTTGCGATCGTGGTCGTAGAGAAAGCTGAAGTCCATCTCTACCGCCAGCGCGTATGCCTGATTGGCCAGACGCTGGAGGCGGTCGTGCACGGCAGGTTCGGCGTGCGCCATCGTGAGACAGGCTTGCCGAAGGGCGATGAGGTATCCCGCCAGATTGCCACTATCCACCGTGCTGATATAGGCGGGTGTGAGTACGCGCAGATCTGTCAGGTCGTACCAATTGTAGAAGTGTCCGCGATACCGTGGCAGCGCCATCATGGTGGCCATGGCGCGTTCGAGACGTACGGTCATCTCCCCAGCGGAAATCAGACCGAGGTCGTTCGCGCTGACCGTTGCCAACAATTGAAGACCAATGTTGGTAGGGGACGTCCGCATGGCCACGACCGGCTCTGGTTCGGACTGATAGTTGTCAGGCGCGAGCCAGTGTGTTTCTGCCGACACGAACGCATTGAAGAAGGCCCAATGCGATCGCGCATAGCGCAAGGCTTCCGCGCGTGCGTTGGCCGACAATCGCTCTCGAACGGAGCGCGTGGAACGACTGAGTTGCGCGGCCACAAGTGGCGCCAAGGTCCACGAGACCAGCAGACCAATGGTCACCACACCTGTCAGGATGTCGGGGCCGGTGAGCGCTGCCAGTGGCACGTTGGCGCGGATCCTCATGGTCAGCAGCACCACCGCGATGGCCAGCACCGCCACCACGCTTCCGCGCATGGCCCGCCAGCATTCTCCCAGTGGTCGCTGCAGCTGTTGCTCCACCAATTGTGCGGAACGCCACTCGAGCAGGCGACGCCTCGACAGCAGCATCCGATAGCCCGAACGCACCATGGCATCGATGGAGAGCCACGCCTGATGTGGTAGAAAGACCACGCTCATGGCGGCTTGCTGTAGACTCAGTCTCGCATCGTGCCCCACGGCACCATAGTAGGCTCTCCAGGACTTGTCTCGAGGGGGCTGCACCACGGCGCGGATCAGCGCCATGCCCCAGGGCGCCAGGATGGCGCCCAGTCCGAGGAGTGTCCACCGCCATGCGGGCCCGGGAAGAAACGTCCAGCCGGCGATGAGGAGCAGCAGTTGGGACCATTCAAGCGTGCTTCGTCGGAGATTGTCGGCAATCTTCCATTGCGCGATCAGCGATTGGGTATTGTGCTCGCGTCCTTCCACGCCGGGCACCCGCCGAGCAAGCCACGGCACCAACTGCCAGTCACCGCGAATCCAGCGATGTTTCCGCCGGGCGTAACTGATGTATGTGGACGGAAAATCGTCGTAGACAATGACATCGCTGAGCAGTCCCGCGCGGGCGAAGTTTCCCTCGATCAGGTCGTGTGAGAGGAGCGTGTTCTCCGGAAAGCGCCCGTGCGTGGCCAACTCAAAGGCGTCAATATCGTAGATGCCTTTACCCGTGAAGCTCCCCTCTCCATAGAGGTCCTGATAGACATCGGAGACGGCCGTGGAATAGGGATCTACCCCGGGGTGTCCGGATGCCACGGAGGCGAAACGGGAGCGCTGGGCGCTGGGCAGTGAGATGCCGACCCGAGGTTGCAGGATCCCGTAGCCGTGGATCATGCGTCCCTGCTGTGAATCGAACACGGCGCGATTGAGCGGGTGCGCCATCGCTCCTATGAGCGAGGGTGCGGCATCCGGCGGGAGCGCGGTGTCCGCATCGAGCGTGATCACGTATCGCGCCGTGCGCAGGATGGCGATATCGTCGCTCTGCACAGCAAACGCCGGCGTGGTGGCCCCACGCAGCAGTCGATTGAACTGCAAAAGCTTTCCGCGCTTACGCTCCCATCCCATCCACACGCCCTGTTGGGCATTCCACTCACGCGATCGGTGCAACAGAAAAAATACGGCCGCCGTGTCCGGGGCATGGCGTGCGTTCAGGAGTCGGATGCCGGCGAGGGCCGCCTCGATAATCCCATCATCCTCGGCCTCCGATTCGGTCGGTGCGTCGGTGAAGTCGCTCAGGAGGACGAACTGCAGGTGTGCCTCCCGGTTTGCCAGAAACTGCACCTCGAGATGTTCAAGCGCAATTCGTACATCGCTTTCATTGCCGAGCAGCGTCGGAACCACCACAGCGGTCTGATGCTCCGCTTGGACCCCGTGCTCATGCAGATCCAATCGTGGCAACTGGTGTGGAGGCAGGACGGTCGTGACGACGTGATGCAGCGCCGTCACGGCGAGATCCAGTGCCGGGAGAGCCATGAACAGCAGCACCAGCCACGGAGCTGATCGGGCATCCCGGCCCAGCAGCATCATGGCCAGCAGCAGCGCGATGCCGGTCAAGGCCACGAGCCCCCCGAGGAACATCAAATCGGGCGCACGGCGGGCCCACCGCTGGAGCCGTTCAACAGGCCAGAGCGTGTACCCCGTGGCATCTTCAAGGGCCGCCAGTCCCTCGTCCACCAGATAGTATCCCACATGGGTTCGACGGGCTGCGGCGGCATCAAGGGGACGCAACGCCGCAATCTCCTGTACGTTGCTCTGCTGCAGGGCCATTTCGATGGCCAGGTGGGCTACCGCCACCTCACTGCGTCCCGTCCGTTTCGCAATGCGCTCCACGACGTGGCGGTACGCATCACGCGTGGTAAATGTCATACGAGGATACGCCTGGGCGGGATCCTCACGAAGCACCTGTTCCATGACGCTCTGGTGCTCGACGAACTCTCGCCAGTCGCGACGGCCAATGTCCCGCAGGCTCATGACGCTATTGGCCATGATGAGCTGCGTGAGGGTGAGGCGGTTTGTGGATTCCGCCACCGCACGCTCAGGGCTCACGCCTACCTCGCGCAGCCAGTGTTCCAGCCACTCCAGCGACACGGAGGCGCCTTCCGTCTGGCGAACCGTCTGCAGAAAACGCGAGACAAAGTGGGGAGTAAGCGGAGGCTCGGCGTTCGCAAAGTCCTTCAGGGCAGCTCGGAGCTCACGTCCACCGAGACTCCCGGCCTGTCGGATGCGGTCGGCCCAGTCAACGGCGAGGTCAATTTCGTCCAGCCGTTGCACTGTCCGGAGGGTCATTCGGCGAACGCTCTCAATGAGCCCAAGGCGCAGCATGGCGGGAATGGCCCACAGCTCCCCGATCGACAGCGTCGAAACGCTCTGAAATGCGCTGACATACACATCAACGTTGTGCAGATCAATGCGAGCTTCGGAGTGCGATATGAGCGAGATGGCAATCTCGTATACCCGCGGATAGCCTGTCAGCGGGCCGCTGGAGAGCTCCGGTAGTTCGCGGTAATAGCCACGGGGGAGACTGTCCCGAACTTCGAGGAGCTGTTCCTGCACGACATGAAAGTTGTCGAGCAGCCATTCTGCGGCGGCCCCCCCATCTAGCCCGCGGTTGGCACCAACGTGCAGCCGAGCGTGTGCATCGGTCAGAATCCCGCGGGTTTCGGCCAACCGGGCCAGCAGGCGGGCTGGTCGGAGTGGCCGCGTGGCGCCCGCGAGCCGTTGTGCGCGGGCAACGGTACGCGCCCGTGCCGCGAGATGATCGGCCCCCAGCAGTTCGCCACGGATGGGCCCCGCCAGCAGCTCGTCAGAGGCTTCGGCCCGTGATCGCTCAGCGCGTCCACTCACTGGTGCCGGTCGCAGTCGTTGTATCTGTTCGTGGTGCGAGGGTCCTGCATCACATGCCTGGAGAGAGGTCAGCTATACGGGGCTATTTCGCCGCCATCGTTCCATGCACAGTTCGTGCGCGAATCGGCGAGCTGGGGTATTCCACGCCGCATTCTCGCCCTGCGCTTGCGCAGGATGCATGTTTGACGGGCACAGCCGTTCCTCACTACCACCGGATTTGCCTATGCTGCCGTTGTTCTGGAACCGTGTCCGTCAATTGGCGTCAGGCGCCGCCACTGTAGCACCGCTGGTGCTGGGGGTGAGCGGTCTCCTCGGACGACCAATGGGGGCTCAAACTGCCGCCGCTGTTCCCACGCCCGCGAGCGTGCTCGGTTGGGAGCCCGGCGCCGATCGCAAGCTGCCCACCTGGAAACAGGTCACGGACTATTTCGCGGCGGTGGACAAGGCCAGTGCGCGGGTTACGGTGCGAACACTGGGCAAGACGACGCTGGGGCGTCCATTCATTGTGGCGTTCATCAGTGATTCGGCGACGCTGGCCAATCTTCCGCGGTATCAGCGTATTCAGCATCAGTTGTGGGATCCGCGGCAGCGGGCAAATGCCACCCGTGATTCGCTCATTGCGCAGGGGAAGAATGTCATTCTGATCACGTCGAGCATTCATTCCACTGAGGTTGGCGGTTTTCTCACGCCGCTGGTGGTAGCGGACCGGCTGGCGCGTGCGGATACGCCGGAGGCGCGGTCGATTCTGGCGAATACCATCATCATGCTGGTGCCCAGTCAGAATCCCGACGGTGTTGATATCGTGGGCGATTGGTACCGGCAGACACTGGATACGCCGGCCGAGGGGACCAATCCTCCCGCGCTTTACCACTTCTACACAGGGCACGACAACAACCGTGACTGGTACGCGTTTACGCAGAAAGAAACACGTTACACGGTGGACTCCCTGTACACGCCGTGGGTGCCGCAGATTGTGAACGACGTGCACCAGCAGGGAGCCAACGCTGGACGCATTTTCATTCCGCCGTATATGGATCCGGTGGAGCCGAATATTGATCCCGTGCTCACTGCCAGCACCAATGCGTTGGGAATGTCGATGGCGTGGCGCATTATTGCCGACGGAAAGACGGGGGTGGCAACCAATGCGTCGTACGATCAGTGGTCACCGGCGAGACAGTACTCCCTCAATCATCGCGGGGCGCGCATTCTCACCGAAACGGCAAGTGCGCGATTGGCGACGGCCGTCAATCTCCCCTTCGAGTTGCTGGGCACTGGACGCGGCTACGATGCCAAGGTGGCTTCGTGGAATTTCCCCGCGGTCTGGCCGGGTGGGCGGTGGGGGATTGGGGATATCGTGAGTTATCAGGTGAGTGCCACCTGGGCGTTGTTGGTGGAGGCGGCACGCGATCGTGCCGCGTGGCTTACCAGCTATGCGGCGCTGGGAGAACGCGCCCTCGATCCGGCGCATCCATGGACCACCAGTACGACCCCGGCCGCCTATGTCATTCCCAAGGCGCAGAAGGATCCGGCCGCACTGGCCCGTTTGGTCTGGTCACTGCAGCACGGACAGGTGCAGCTGTTTGAAAGCATTCCGGCTGGCCACTACATCGTGCCCATGGTGCAGCCGTTCGGGTCCTATGCCAAGGCACTGCTGGAGCGACAGGTCTATCCCAACCTGCGCGAGTATCCGGGAGGGCCGCCCAAGGCGCCGTACGACGTCACCGCGCACACGCTGCCGTTGCTCTTTGGCGTTGACGTCCGGGCAGAACAGTCGCTGTCCCTCCAGACAGGGGCCCTGGTGCCACCGGTGGCTGAGCCGGCGTACCAGGTGCCCGGATTGAGCGGGGCCCCCCGCAAGCGCATCGCGATCTATCAGAACAATCAGTCGTCGATGGACGAGGGGTGGACGCGCTGGGTCTTTGATGCACACCAGATTCGGTTCACCTCGGTCCGCGATGCCGACATGCGCGGTGGCAATCTGCGGGCTCGCTTCGATGCCATCATTCTGCCGGATCAATCGGCGCTGCAACTGCGCCGCGGGCTGGGCGCTCCCTATCCCGACTCTCTCCGTGGCGGGCTGGGTGAGGCCGGCGCGGCCGCACTCAAGGCGTTCGTTGAAGCTGGCGGCACCTTGCTCGCCTTCAACGAAGCGAGCAATTACGCCATCGAAACGCTGGCACTGCCGGTACGCAACGTACTCAACGGTGTGCGAAGCACCGAGTTCTATGCGCCTGGGTCGCTCTTCGGCGTGACGGTGACTTCGGGCCATCCGTTGGCGGCAACATACACGGCACCGGTTCCGGCCATCTGGTTTGAGGACAGCCCAACGTTCGAAGTCACCGATCCTGCGAAGGCGACGGCCGTACTGACCTATCAGTCCACCGGCAATCCGCTCCTCTCCGGTTGGCTGCAAGGTGCCGAAAAACTGCTCGGCAAGGCAGCCATGGTGGATGTTCAGATGGGGCAGGGGCATGTGGTGCTGTACGGCTTCCGACCGCAGTATCGCGCGCAGAGTAACGCCACGTGGCCGTTGATCTGGAGCGCGCTGCTGCGGTGAGTGCCAACGTATCCGCGCTTTGGCACCAGCCGCTCTCCCGACGGGGATTTCTGGCCACCTCGACCTTCGCCACGCTCGCCTGCGTGGATCGGCCGGATCGCGAGGCGTCGTTCGCACCAGCCGACGACGCCCGGTGGCCGTTGTACGTTGGAACGTATACCAATACGGGGAAGAGTCGCGGCATTTACCGGATGCATGTCCGTCAGGATACGCTGGCGCTGAGTGTTCCCGAGCTGGTTGCGGAGACACCGGATCCATCGTTCCTCGCGCTTACACCAGACCGGCGCACCTTGCTGGCCGTCAATGAACTGACGACCTTCGCTGGGAGTGCGTCTGGTGCACTGTCGGCCTTTACGCGAGATCCGGCGACCAACAACTTGGTCCCGTTGGCACCGATGCGTGCCTCACGCGGTGCGGCGCCCTGTTATGTATCCGTAGATCGGACGGGACAGTTCGCGTTCGTCGCAAATTATGTGGGTGGGAATGTCGCGGCGTTCCCACTTGATGCCAACGGCGTGCCCGCCGAAGCGAATTTGGTGGTGGCACATCCGGGTCGCGGGCCGCATCCGCGCCGGCAGGCATCTGCCCACGCGCACTGCATTCTGCCGGACGCAACAAATCAGTTTGTGCTGTCGGCTGATTTGGGGACCGACTGCATTTATGTGTTACGCTTCGATGCGCGGACGGGTGCGCTCATACCAGCGGAGATCCCCGAGTTTCAGCTCGCAGCCGGTGCTGGTCCACGTCATCTCGCGTTCAGTCCGGATGGGCGAACGCTGTACTGCGTGAACGAACTCAATTCCACTCTGGTCGCACTGGCCTACGATGCCACGCGTGGTCGCCTTACGGAACAACAGGTGGTATCCACTCGACCAGTGGGGGCGACTGGTGAGAATTCCCCGGCCGATCTTCATGTGCATCCCGATGGACGGACCGTGTATCTCTCCAACCGCGGCGACAATACCATTGCCGTGTTTACGGTCCATCCCACCACGCAACGCCTGACGCTGGTGCAATCGATGCCCACTGGCGGCGACTGGCCGCGCAACTTTGCGCTCACGCCAGACGCCAGCGGTTTGTTGGTCGCTCACCAGCGCTCAGATACGATTACGGCGTTCCGTATCGACCAGACGGGCGGCACACTGGCGGAGACGGGCCAAAAGCAGAGCGCAGGCGCGCCGGTGTGCCTGTTGTTCCCCTGAGCCGTACGTTGCAGCGCCGCACGCGTCTTGCGGGATAGGGGCCACGAAAACGGCCGACCGGATGCTGCTGCATCCGGTCGGCCGTTTGCTCTGGTCGTGACTACTTGCCCGGTCGGGCCTTCCAGAGCGCGAGCAGCGCCTGCTCCCGCTCGGGGGTGAAGCCGGTCTTGATGGCCGCCTGGCGTTCCGCCGGCAGCGTTTTCCACCAGGCCAGCGTGTCGCGCGCCGTGTCTTCCATGGGGCGCACCGTCAGTCCCGCATTGATTTCCGGTGTGATGTCAAAGCGCGCAAATCCCGCCGTCCGTCCACGCATCACCTGAAACACCGGCAACTCACGGCCATACGGATTGGCGCCATTGGCGCGCAGGAAGTCGGCATCGACCCAGGTATACGTCGGGTTGCTGCCCACGCCCTTCTGAATGCGCGACACAAACTCGCGAAACGGCTGTCCCATTTGCGGTCCAACGCCGTTGAACACGCCAAAGGTGCGGTTCTCCACCAGCGTGACGCAGAACTTCACGAGGTCACGTACGTCGATGATCTGCACATGGTCGCTGCCATCGCCGGGGACCAGCACTTCGCCGCCTCGCGCAATGCGAACCGGCCAGTAGGTAAATCGATCCGTGTCATCCTCGGGGCCAACAATCAGCCCGGGGCGTACCACCGTGACACGTCCCGGCATGGCCGCGTGCAGCGCCTTCTCGGCGTAGGCCTTGGCATGTCCGTAGCTGAGCGGCTTACCGGCCTCAATGGGGGAGTTCTCAAGGGTCAGCACGGGCGCCTCAATGGACATGGGCACCCGACTCAAATCGAAATACGTGGAGCGGGTCGAGATGAACAGGTACTGGTCCACATTGTCGCGCAGCAGGTCGGCCGAGAGTTTCACCCACTCCGGCGCGCTCGAGAGCGATGCAGACTCGTCGATGACCGCGTCCCACTTGCGTCCCTTCAGCGCGCTCAGATTGCTCGCGCGGTCGCCGGCCAACTCTTCGACATCCTTGCCGAACATTCCCGGCGCACTACGGCCGCGGTTGAAGATCGTAACCTGATGGCCACGCTTGAGCGCCTCCCGCACATCATGCGGGCCCACAAACCCAGTGCCACCGAGAATGAGGATGCGCTTGGCTGCCTTGGCCGGCACCAGGATGCGCGGGTCGAAGGCAGAAGCAGCGCCGAGGGCGGTTAGCCCGGTGGCAATGAACTCACGACGGCTGTACATGGTGAACTCGGCTTGGGGGCGGACGCATGGTATGGCACTGTAATCACCGGAAAGGTTACCGCTTTATCCGGTTGCCGGCCAGCCAAGGCATCGCCATGCCTACCGCGATTACGTCCTATTGTCGCTGTTGGCCCAACGCAAACCGCACAATGGCCCACCGCCCGCGCGGATCCAGCGCGAGCGTCACCCCTTGCGGGAGCGTCGCCGCTTGCCAACGCTCATGTGGCATCGCGCCAACAATCCCACCAACGACCACACCGATCCCGGTGCCCACAGCAGCGCCAATGCCCACTTCGATACCGTCGAGGAACCGTTGACCGTTGGCACAGTTTGGGGCGCACAACGCGTCGGCCTCCCGGTCAGCGGACTGATCAAGCGCAACGCCCACCAGCAGTCCGCCCACCGCGCCGGCGGCACCACCGATCAGCATGCCTGGCAGTATTCGTCGCTGCCTGCCGCGACTGACATCCAGTCGCATGGTGCCCCCAAGCGGCAACACGCGCACCCATCCCTGCGCATCGCGCACGGCTACGGAGTCTGCGTTGAGACGCTCGAGGACGCCAACCTGCAGCACATGGGTGCCTGGCGTTCGCACGACGCGCACGCGGGTACCCGGTGTCGTTATTGCCTGGGCGCCGAGTACGGTGGCGGACGCGGCGATCAGCATCGCGATCGTCAGAACATGGTACCGGCGCATGTTATCTCCTGCGGAGCAGTGCGTTGTTTGCCGCACAACGTGGGCGTACAGACATACGGTGGTGCCACCGGCGCGTGGGGGCATGGGGGAGAGCCTCCCAACTGCGTCAGGTAAAGTCCCGAGGTGGCATCGAGTTTTGCGGGCGAGCTGGTGCTATGAGGTCACTACGCGGAGACGATATGCCCACCGGAAGAGGCCGTCCGATGGGGGCATGAGGGAAGGGCGGGGCGCCCACTGCCCGGCTCGATTATGCTTGGGGATGGAGAACTTGACCTCGTCCAACCCCCAGCGTCTGGACCACCAGATCACCGATCCAGCGGCCGTCGATCAATTTTGTGATGAGTTGCGGTCGGCCACGCGCCTGCTGGAGCGGGTCATCGCCGATCGCACCCTGCTCATGTTGCCGGCACAGGAAGATCGTCGCCGTTTTGATGAGGCGGTGGCGGCGGTCTTTCAGCCGGATGTCCGGGCGCGTCGGGCCATGGTGAAGGCAACCGCGCGCCAGCGCAAGCTGGAAGCCGCGCAGCGCGATGACAGCGTGTTGCAGGAGACCGGTATCCGGGCCCTGCGGCGCAAGCCGGTCTTTACGACTCCCAACGTATATCTGCTCGGTGATCCCGCCGCCGGTACGTCGTCAGTTGCCGACGAGACTGATGACGCCGACGTGGGTGAGCGTCCGGAAGCCGTGGTGCCGCAACACTGCTACATCTGCAAGCAGAAGTTCACCACGATTCACCACTTCTACGACCAGATGTGCGCATCGTGTGCCGACTTCAATTTCCGGAAGCGCACGGAACTGGTGGATTTGCGTGGCCGCACCGCGCTGCTCACCGGTGGTCGGGTGAAGATTGGCTATCAGGCCGGGCTCAAGTTGCTGCGCTGCGGCGCACGGTTACTCGTCACGACGCGATTCCCGCGTGACTCGGCCATGCGCTACGCCGCGGAGCCTGATTTTGGGGAGTGGAAAGACCGGCTGGAGATTTTCGGGCTCGACCTGCGGCATACGCCAAGTGTGGAAGCGTTCTGCCGTCAGCTACTGCAGACGGAGCCGCGGCTGGACTTCATTGTGAACAACGCGTGTCAGACCGTGCGTCGGCCGCCCGCGTTTTATGCGCACATGATGGAGGGGGAGCGGGCGGCCGCCGTCACGTTGTCAGAGGGGGCGCGCCTATTGCTGCGGAGCTATGAGGGCATGCGTGCCGCCGATGGTGCGCATGGAGGGGCACCCGCTGCCCTGCTGACCACGAAAGGCTTGGACACCCGGACCGACGACGAACGGGCGTTGGAGCGTGTGGGGCTGACGCACGCGGCCGCGCTGTCGCAGGTGGCGCTGTTGCCGGAAGATCACGATGTGGGGCAGGAGCTGTTCCCGGCGGGCAAGCTGGATCAGGATCTGCAGCAGATTGATTTGCGCACGCGTAACTCGTGGCGCCTCCTGCTGGATGAGGTGCCCAGCGTGGAACTGCTCGAGGTGCAGCTGGTGAACGCCATTGCCCCGTTCCTGCTCAATGCGCGGCTCAAGCCGCTCATGCTGCGCACTGAAAACCGTGACAAGCACATCGTGAATGTGTCGGCCATGGAAGGGCAGTTCTATCGGAACAACAAGACCACGCGTCATCCGCATACCAACATGGCGAAAGCGGCGCTGAACATGATGACGCGCACGAGTGCGGCCGATTATCAGCAGGACGGGATTCACATGAACAGTGTGGACACCGGGTGGATCACCGACGAAGACGTGGCGGAGATTGCGGCACGGAAGGTAGAGAACCATCGCTTCCATCCCCCGCTCGACATCGTGGACGGGGCCGCGCGCATTGTGGATCCCATCATTTCCGGGGTGGCCACGGGGACACATGTCTGGGGACAGTTTTTGAAGGACTACGAGCCGACGGACTGGTAGACGAGGCGTACAGCGCCCCCGCGTCATGGCCGACGCGGGGCAGGTTGTGCGCGTCGTTGTCGTTGGGCAGGGCAGGGGCCCGGCGTGACGCACGGCGAGCCAAGAGCAATGACAGGGCGGCGGACAATGCACTGAAAAACATGAGCGGACCGGCAATGGCCACCGTGAGTCCCAGCTGTCCGCGGCCCCCGGGGGCGAGTGTGGCCAAGCCAACACTGACCATGCTGGCCGGCACGAGGCTGAGGAGCGCTCCCCCCAACGCGCCCCAGGCGGTCATGCGCCGGAGCGGGATGGCGGTGAGGGGTGTCCCGCGAGCCGCGACGCTGAAGACCCCGGCAAAGAGCAGCCCGGCGAAAAACCCGGGGACGGCCAGCGCTGGCAGCGGCGCGTCAAAGAGCTCAAAAAAGACGGTCCAGGGGAGCCATGGCAGCAGCAGACTGCTCACCCCGATGCATACTCCACCGACCGCCCAGCCGGCGGCCCAGGTGAGCCCGATCCCCACCACGCCCCGCACTCGCTTCATCCACAACGGCATCGTCTCCTCCGGTTCTTGGTACTTTATAGCATAAAGTACTTGACGGAAAGCCCGGTGCGGTCGATACTCCTCCGTATGTCCGCTCATCCCTCCGGCCCTCCCGCTCTGCACGACCGGGCGATTCAGGATCTGTTGTTCATTCGTCGCACCATGGAAGGGGCGGCGTCGTTCACCGACGTGCCGGGATGGGGCTTGGTGGGCATTGGGGCCACGGCCATCGCGGCGGCTCCCGTGGCGGCCCGCCAGGGAACGCCGGAAGGGTGGCTCGCCGTCTGGATCGTCACGGCCATCGTGGCCGGGAGCGTAGGCGGGGTGACCATGTGGCGCAAAATGCGTCGTCGGCTGCCTGCCCCGGGGCCGCTGCTGCTCAGTGCGCCCGCCCGAAAATTTCTGCTCAGCTTCTGGCCGGCACTCTTCGCGGGTGCCCTCCTGACGCTAGCGCTGGTGGATCCGTTTACCCCCGGGATGGCGCCACGGCTCGCCTCGCGGGTGCTGCCGGGGCTGTGGCTCATGATGTACGGTGTCGCCATCACGACCGCCGGCGCCTTCTCGGTGCGGGCGGTGCCCCTCATGGGCGCCGGCTTCATGGCGCTGGGAGCCATTACCCTCTTCCTGCCGGCCGCCGATGGGGATCTCATGATGGCCCTCGGGTTCGGCGCCCTGCAGATCGGCTTTGGCGTTCACATTGCCCGGAGTCACGGTGGGTAAGCGCCCCGGCTCAGCGGCCCGGGCCAAGTCGGCCCCCGAACTGCCCCCCTCCGGGGACTCAGAGGAGCGCCCGACATTGACGTCCATTGCCGGAGAGGCCACGACCCCGCTCGCTCTGGACCGCCTTATTCACGAGCGCATCCGACTGGCCATTGTCAGTGCGTTGGCGGTGCACCCGGCGCTCAGTTTCAACGAGCTCAAGGCGCTCCTGGACACCTCAGACGGCAATGTCTCGGTCCATGCGCGCAAGCTCGAAGATGCCGGCTATGTGGCCTGTTCCAAGGGCTTTGACGGGCGGATTCCCCGCACGGAGTATCGTCTGACCCCCGCTGGTCGTCGTGCCCTCGAACAATATCTCTCTCACATGGAAGCGCTCATCCGGCGCGTAGGAGGACAGTGATGGCCAAAGCCAACGTGCCGGGGCACCTCGCGATCATCATGGACGGGAACGGTCGCTGGGCCAGCCGCCGCGGTCGTCCCCGGTGGATGGGCCATGTGCGAGGGGCGCATACGGCGCGTGAGGTGGTGGCGCACTGTGCCCGCGTGGGAGTGACCGATCTGACGCTCTATGCCTTTTCCAGCGACAACTGGAAGCGTCCCCGGGAAGAGGTCGGATTCCTCCTCGACCTCTTTACGTCGCACCTGGATCGCCAGCTGGCGGCGTTGCTGAGCAACGGCATTCGCCTGTCCATCATTGGCCGCCGTGACCGGTTGCCCCCCGCGCTGGTTGCGGCCATTGCCGATGCCGAAGCGCGCACGGCGCACGGTACGCGCATGCATTTGCGGGTCGCGATCGACTACTCGAGCCGCACGGCCATTGAAGAGGCGTTTTCGCGCCGGCAGGAAGGGCAGGTAGATGCACCGCTCGACTCGCTGCTGCCGCAGGTGGACCTGCTTCTGCGCACGGGTGGGGAACGACGCCTGTCCGACTTTCTGCTTTGGGAGTGCGCCTACGCCGAACTGGCGTTTCTGGATGTGCACTTCCCCGATCTCAGCACCGCCGACCTCGATACCGTTTTTGCCGACTACGCCAAACGCGAACGCCGCTTTGGCGACGTGGGCGCGTCGGGGCAGCTGGCGCCGGTGCCCTGAGGCGTTAGCCGAGACGTCGCAACGGGTGAATGCGCACGTTCACCGGTGACGCGGCCAATACAGAGTCCGGTGCGCCGGTCAGCGGAAACCCGGCGAGTGCCGCCGGGGCGGTAGTATGGGCCAGCAGCGTGGGCGTGTGAATGTGATACGGCGTGTGTGATACGCGACCACGGTACAGCTGCCCGCGCGCATCGGCAGCGTACAGCACGTAGCGCTCCACCAGAAAATGCTCCAGCGATTCCGGCGCGGCCGGTGCGGATCCCGCGTGTTGCTGCCACCGATAGCGCCACGGGGCATGCACGGTGCCACGCCGCTGGCTGTAAAAGTCCACGGCACCGCCCGCGTGCGTCGCGTGCATGCGGGCGTGTACGTACGGCAAATGAAAGAACCGCTGCGCGATGGCCACACCGATGGGCTGATTGCAGTCCAACGAATAGAACCACACGCCGGGAACACCAGCGGCATCACGCACATAGGTGCGCACGTTGAGCTCCAGAAACCAGGAGAGCCACGGCACCGGCGGCAGGAACGCCGGTCGCACACGGTCCATGAAGAACGGTACGATACCCAGGTAGCCCTGCCCCTCATGCGTGTCAACGAACAGACCAGGCGGTAGGGTGGCCTGCACCGCAGCCGCGCTGACCCGCCAGTGCAGGAACAGCAGATCACGCCACCGCTGTGTCCCCACCACCGGGTTCGGCGGGGGCGACACTTACTCCTTCACCTCACACGCTTCCAGCGGATTGCCATCGAGATCGCGGAAGCGGAAGTAGATCACCCCGGGCGTTTCGCTCAGCGAGTCTACGGCAACGTCGTTCGCCGACAGCGCTGCGTGGGCAGCCTTGGCATCCGTACACGCCAGGATGGGATACGTACCGGATGCCACGAACTCGGCGCCGTCCGCGAGTTGCCACAACGTCAACGTGGAGCCGCCGCTGAACTCAATCACCGCCAGCCGTTGTTCATCATCCTCGTACACCTGCTCACCGCCAAGATGCTGCGCGTACCAAGCACAGGCGGCGCTGATGTCGCGCACCCGCAGGATGATGGTGTCGATGCCAGTGAAATGCGATGTCATGGGTGTGGGAGACGGTAATGGCAGTGTAACGCACGAGTCGGCGTGCGGTTCCCCTACGTCGAGTACATGGCGAGGACTTCCAGAAACGCGTCGCCGTAGCGCTCGAGTTTGGCCTGGCCGACCCCGGGGACCTGCAGGAGTGCCGCATGGCTGTCCGGTTTTCGCTCCACCATCTCCAGCAGCACGCGGTCACCAAAAACGATGTAGGCCGGCACGCCCGCCTCATCGGCCAATTCCCGACGCATGGCCCGCAGGGCATCAAAGAGCTCGCGGTCGTCGGCGTCGAGTTCGTTGACGTCCAGCGCCGCGCGTGATGGCAGTCGAACCCCCGGCGTGGACTTGCGCCACCCCGCCACGGCTACGCGCTCAAGGTCCGCCGCCTCCGCCAACCGCGTGGCCACCGATTGACCGGTGCACTGATCGCACGATGTGCCACAGTTGTCGATGGCTTCGTCAAAATGCCTCACCAGCGCCTGATGACGACAGGAAGCCCGCTCCACCAGATTGAACAGCGCCACCGTGGCGGCACGCGTGCGGGTCCGCAACGCCTCGTCCTCAAGTCGGTCGAGAAACCGCTCGTGCTGCATGACGTCGGCCCACGAATAAAACATGACGCAGTCGCTTGGCAGCCCATCACGTCCGGCACGCCCGATTTCCTGATACCACGACTCGATATCCTTGGGCATGTCGCGGTGAATGACGAAGCGCACATTGGATTTGTCGATCCCCATGCCAAAGGCGACCGTCGCCACCACCACGTCCACATCGTCACGCTGGAAGGCGTCCTGATTGCTGGCGCGCTCCTCGGCGCTCAGACCGGCGTGATACGACAGCGCACGGACACCCTGCGACACCAGAAATTCCGTGGTCTGCTCCACGCCTTTGCGACTCTGGCAATACACAATGCCACTCTCGCCCGCATGTGAGCGAATCAGCGCAAGGATTTCGTTGCGGGTGTTTCCCCCTTGCCCCTTCTTGCGTACGCCGATGCGCAGATTGGGACGGAAGAACGACCCCTTGAATCCGGCCGGTTTTTTCATGCCCAGCTGGCGCAGAATGTCACGCGCCACCTCGCGCGTGGCCGTAGCGGTCAGGGCAAGCACGGGCACATCGAGCTGCTGCTTCAGCCCCTGCAGTCGCCGGTACGATGGACGGAAATCGTGCCCCCACTGACTGATGCAGTGGGCTTCGTCCACCACCAGCAGGGAAATGGGGCACCCCTGCACAAAATCGCCGAGGTAGCCGTCGAGGGCTTCCGGGGCGAGGTACACCAGCTCATACGCGCCGGCCCGGAAGGCGTCGAGTCGAGTGCGCCGCTCCTCGGGGTCGAGGGTGGAATTGATGGCCGCCACCTTGAAGCCCAGACCGGCCACGGCATCCACCTGGTCCTTCATCAGCGAAATGAGCGGTGAGATCACCAGCACGGTGCCGCCCAGCAGCCGCGCCGGCAACTGGTACGTGAGCGACTTGCCCGCGCCGGTGGGCATCAGTGCAATACAGTCCCGTCCCTCAAGCACGGCGTCAATCACCAGACGCTGCCCAGGGCGGAACGCATCGTACCCGAAGACCTCGCGCAGGATGTCCTCGGGTGTGCGATGGGCGGGCGAAGTGACAGTCACAGAGAGGGCAGGGCGTCGGCGGTCGCAGGGGTGATCGTTGGCTCACCCCTGCATCATCGTTGCATGATAATCGACGGTACAAATCCTTCCCACCGCCGCGCGTCCGCATAGCTTCTGCTGCATGTCCATGCACACGCCTGCGGCGTCTCCGCCTCACCTGCTCTCCGCCCTCACGCTCGTGCTGGGACCGCCGCGCGAGCCGTCGCCCCTGTTCACGGAGTTTCAGGCCGGCGCGCAGCAGGGCGTCTCCGTGGCCGATCATGCCTGGGCGCACCACGAGCACGAGGCGCTCACCGCCCTGACGCATCGTGACGGCTCGATCAGTACGCACACGCTGCTGGAAACTCTGCTGGGTGGTGTACTGCAGATCGGGGTGTTGGTGGCGGACGTGGAACGATCCTGGGTGCGGCATGCCGATGGGCAGCTGTATGCGGCTGTGACCATTGTTTCTGAGGACGTCCGCCCCCGGGCCGGAGGACTGGCGCTGCATGACCCCTCATTGGTGGAGGCGCTCAATGCCGTCAGCGACACCATTGCCACCCTTGATGGGCGGGCGTGGATGCAGTGGAGCAGTCGCTCCTGGCTTGATCCGGAGGATCCGGCGCAACTGTCCCGCAGCGCCGCGCTAGTGGGAAAGATGGCAGAGGTGGTGATCCAAGATTCCCCTGCCGGGCTCGAGTCCGCAGGGGACACCGAAGTGGAACTCGAAGCTGAACTGCTCGTCGCCATCCGGTACGGGCGCGCGCATGCGGACCTTCCTTCGGCCGCGTTGACGCGGGAATTGCGGGCCCTGCGACATCTCGATCCCATGCGACCGGAATGGACACGCATCGTGATGGACGCGTTCTTCCTCGGTGCGCTCGATACGGCGCAGCTGCAGGAACGCGTCCGTACGCATGATGCGGCTGGGCTCGCCTTCCTGTACCTCGGCAAAGAACGGTCGGATCGCCTGAAGGTCAGTCCAGAGGTCTCCCCGCGATTCCGTGGTGAAATTGCCGCCAAAACGTTCATGACGGCCTATGCGCTGGAACGGCTGGCGCCCGTGGTTTCGGCCGCGTTACTGGACGTGATGACGGCCCAATAGAACAAGAGATATGACATAATCGAAAAATCCCGTCCCATCCCGACAAATCTCCCTGAATGTCGGACACTGCTTGCGGGATGGGCTTCACGGTGTGCAACATGAGCGCGAGCACAGCTCCTCACGCGCATGTCACTCCCCCAACTGCCACGCCGAATGGGCGACGCCGCCTCCGACGATCTCGCCCTGCTCGCCCCTTTGCTGGAGGCGGCGTTGACCGTCACCGGCGAGAAGCGCGAACAGTGGCTGGCGGACTTGCGCCAGGCCCAGCCAGACGTGGCCCGGCGACTCGAAGCGCTCATGGCCGACGAAGCGTCGCTGGACGCTGCCCGCTTTCTCGTGCGGACTTCCGCACCGCAGCTGGTGCGGGAGGCTGTCTCCAATTCCGCCGCGTTGAGCGCTGCAGCCGGGCGCCGGATGGGCGCCTATACCCTCGAGCGTGAACTCGGGGAAGGCGGCATGGGAAGCGTCTGGCTGGCGCGTCGCAGTGATGGTCGCTTTGATGGCGTTGCGGCGCTCAAGCTGCCGCATCTGTCGCGGCTCTCCACCGAAGGCGCGCGCCGCTTTGCGCGCGAGGGCAATGCACTGGCCCGCCTCACCCACCCCAACATTGCTCGGCTCACCGATGCGGGCGTCGCTGAAGATGGGCAGCCGTTTCTGGTGCTCGAGTATGTGGACGGTGATCGCATCGACCACTGGTGTGACGCGCGCAAGCTGAGCGCCGAGCAGCGGCTGGAGTTGTTTCAGCAGGTGCTGGCCGCGGTAGCCCATGCGCATGCGTCGTTGCTGGTGCATCGCGATCTCAAGCCCTCCAATATCCTCGTCACCAGCAATGGGACGGTCAAACTGCTCGACTTCGGCATCGTGAAGCTGCTGGAAGCCGAGCCGGGTGATGAGGCGCCCACGGAGCTGACGGGTGTTGGCGGGGGACCGCTGACACCGGAGTATGCGGCACCGGAGCAGGTGTCTGGCGGCACCATCACCACGGCCACCGATGTGTACGCATTGGGTGTGTTGCTCTACCGGTTGCTCGCCGGGCAGCATCCCACCGCCAACAACGTCCGCGGGGCCATGGAGGTGATGCAGGCGGTGGTCGATACCGCGCCGCGTCGCCTGAGTACCGTGATCACCCAGGAGGCGGCGCAGCAGCGCAGTGCCCCGGTGGAGCGTCTGCAGCGGTTGTATGCGGGCGATCTGGAAGTGATTGTGGCCAAGGCGCTCGAAAAGGAACCGGCGCAGCGCTACACGTCGGTGACCGCGTTCAGCGAAGACATTGCCCGCTTTCTACGGCATGTACCCGTACATGCACGACCGGCATCGGCAGGCTATCGTCTCCAAAAGTTCGTGCGGCGCAACCGGGTGGCGGTGTCCGCCGCTGTACTCATGGTGGCCGCTCTCGGCGCCGCTACCGCCGTGACGGCGCGCCAGTCGGTAGTGGCGCGTCAGGAGCGCGACGAGGCCAGGCGGCAACGCGACCGGGCCGTGCAGGAGGAACGTCGCGCCACGGCCGCCAACGGGTTTCTGCAAACGCTGATGCAGGCGGTACCCACCGGCGAACCGTTTACGCCGGCGACACTGCTGCTCAAGGCCCGTACGCTGATCGAAGCGGACTACGCCACCGATCCGCGGTTCGCCGCCCGCATGCTGCTCGATCTGGCCGCAAGCTATGAGGCTCTCGATGATGCAACCGCCGAACGCACCCTGCTGGATCGCGCGCGATCAATCGCGAACGCCAGCGGTGATGCGGAGTCGGAAGGCCGCGCCCTGTGTGCGCTGTCGCTCTGGACATCGCGTGATCCGGACAGTGCGGCCGTGGCCCGCCCGTTCGTGGATGATGCCGTAAGGGCCACCAGGAATCTCAAGCCCGTGCCGGCGTCGGTGCAGGTCCCCTGTCTCATGGCGCGCGCACGTATCGTGGGCGAATTGGGGCCGGCAGACAGTGCGGTCGTTTATGGCGAGCAAGCGCTGGCCGTGGCCATTGCGTCGGGTGATACCTCGTCTGCGACGTTTGCGTCGCTGCTGTCCGATCTGACGGATACATACCACAACAACAATCGCATTCGCGACGCGTACAATGCGGCGCGACGCTGGGAGGCCGCACTGGAGCGGGCGGGGCGTAGCAGCAGCGTACCGATGCTGCGGGCGCGCCAACGTGTTGCCTCCGACCTGCGCGATCTGGGCGAAATGCAGTCCGCCGACTCGGCATTGCAGGGGGTGCTCTTGCTGGCGAAGCGCATTGACTCCACCAGTGTCCCGCCGTACGTGACCGTGCTGGCGGGTGAGGTGGCGCGGCAGTTGCTCGGCGCCGATTCGGCGGCTCGCCTGTTTCAGGCCGCGGTCGTGAACGCGCGAAAGAGCGGCGATGATTTTCGTACCCGGTGGGCGCTGGCCAACCTTGCCAATTCCCAGGCCGATGCCGGGCAACCCGCTGCCGCCCAGCGCACGCGCGATGAATTTGAAAAGGCCGGCGCTCTTGGGCCCGGGAGCGTGGCCATGATTGACGCCCGCATCGATGATGCGCGCGGTCAACCAGCTCGGGCTCTCACGGCGTATTTGAAATCACTGGCGGAACGTGATTTCCCATTCGGGCGGAACGCGCCACCGTATCATCGGATCGTGTACCGTGCCGCGCGCGCGGCGCTGGCCGCCGGCGATGGCACGGCCGCCGATACGTTGGCTGGACACGCCATTCGGCTGGAACAACAGATGGGGCATAATCCGGCGCGCAGCGCCGACATCGGGTTGTCGTATCTGGTGCAGGGGAGGGCGCGGGCGCTGTTGCGCGATACCGTCAATGCGCGCCTACTGGCGGGGAAGGCAGAGCTGGCGTTGCGGGCTGGCTTTGGCGCGGCGCACCCAGCCACCCGCGACCTCGTGGCATTTCAACAGCAGTTGGTGGCACGCTGATGTCGATCCGTCTGCTGGTGGACCAGGCCGCCACTGGTGACCCGGCCGCTGCTGGCGCGCTGTTTTCAGCCTTGTATCACGAACTGCGTGTGATCGCGGAGAAACATCTTCGCGGGCAGCGCGACGGCGTCTCTCTGGGTACCACGTCGCTGCTGCACGAGGCCTATCTCAACATGCGTGATCGTGAGGCGGGGCAGTTTCCGGACCGGGCCCGTTTCCTGGCGTACGCCTCCCGCGCGATGCGGGGGTTGGTGATTGACTACGTGCGGAACCGTCAGGCCAAGAAGCGCGGCGGGGAGTTTCAGCTCATCACCATGGACGATGGGCAGATCCCGGGAGATCAATCCGAAGTGCAGTCATTGGAGTCGCTGTCAGAAGCACTGGATGTGTTGTCGTCGGTGGATGCCATGCTCGCGGAATTGGTGGACCTGCATTTCTTTGGCGGGTTTTCCTTCATGGAGATTGCTCATCTCCGCAACGTGTCGGAGCGCACTGTCCAGCGTGACTGGCGAAAGGCTCGCCTGCTGCTGCACCACCATTTGCAGCAGGACAGCTAAACGCACGTTTACCGTGCAGCGCCAACGCGCTGTCCACCAATCCACACCGAGTGCTGCCGCCGGATATTCGCAATGCGTGCGAGTGGCGAGGCCTCCAGCACCACAAAGTCGGCCCACTTTCCGGTCTCAAGCGTGCCGACTTCCCGGTCGATCTGCATGCACTTGGCCGCGTCGCGCGTGGCGGCGCTGATCGCCTGCGCGGGCGTGAGTCCGGCGTCCACCATCATCTCCAGTTCCATCAGTTCGAAATAGCCCTGGAAGCGACCAAGCGGGCCGGTGTCTGTTCCCATGGCAATGGGCACCCCAGCGTCATGCAACGTCTTGAGATTCTTCGTGGCTACTGGCAGTTGGGCTTTGTAGCGCTGCGCGCTGGCGCTCGTGCGCGTGGCTTCCTGACGAGCCGGCTGCGTGACCGTCGTCATCCAGGCGCGATTGGCGTGCGCCAGAAACTGGGAGTCGGCAAAGAACGCCGGTGTGCTTTCGTACACATACGTGGAGACTTCCCGCATCAAGGTGGGGGAGTAACACACCGTGCTCGCGGACAGCGCCTTCACAAACGACGCATCGACCGGCTGATCGCGTACGCTGTGGGCAATGAAATCGGCGCCGGCGGCCAGCAACGCCTTGGCGTCGTTGAGGTAGTACAGATGCACTGCGACCCGCTTGCCGCGGGCATGCGCTTCCTGAATGACCGCCGTATACACGTCGGGCGACATCTTCGGTGTGGTGCCAAGATTGTCGTCCACCCGAATCTTGACAATGTCTACGCCCTGTGCGACCACGGCCGCCACCTGCGCGCGTGCCTCGCTCACGCTGGAGGGATTGAGCACCGGCCCCGCCACAAAGACTCGCGCGTGCGGAGGTGAGACGGTGCGTTGCGCTTCTCTCGCCGCAAATACGTCCGCGGACTCATCGCCGAGGGAGTACACGGTGGTCACACCATACGCCGCATAGGTGGCGAGATTGGCGACCGAGGACGCGTGCCCATGCGCATTGATGATCCCCGGCATGATCACTTTCCCGGCCAGTGAGATACGCTCGGCGTTCGCTGGAGCGGTCACCTGCGACGCAGGCCCGACCGCGGTAATGCGCCCGTCGGTCACGACGATGGTGGCGTTCTGCTGCGGCGCCTTGCCGGTGCCATCAATGATGGTCGCTCCGGTAAAGACGCGGGTGCCTGCCGCCGGCTGCGCGAGGAGCGGGCAGGGAAGTGACAGGATGCCCGTGAGGAATGCCGTGAGAACTGTCTGGTGATGGAGCCGCATATGTATCCTGGGTCTGTGCACAGAGTGAGGCTACCAGCGAAAGCGCGTGATGGCACCGGCTCGTGGGGCCGTCCACCGATTTCCGACAAACGGCGCCAGTCGCGCCACCAATTCAGAGGCGCGAATACCCCGCACGACCCGTTCTGCAGCGTCCGACGAGCGAAAGAAGTCGTCCCAGTGTCCGAGGATCACGTGTACCGGGGCGAGATGCGCGAGCAGAATATCGGGGTACTTCGCCGGCTGATCAAAATTGGCCGCGGTAATCATTGCGATTGTCTGATGAGCCGGTGGCATGGTGGCGATCACCTCGCCGGTGCGGCGCTGAACATCGGCATTGGCGGCGGCGTCATGAAACACCAGGCGAAAGGCCACGCTGCTGTCCGCCGCGAGAATATCGATCACGTAGCCATACACGGCGCCCATCTTCCAGCCATGCACGGTCCGCGGGAGCGTGCGTCGCGGCGTGCGCTGATGGCCGGGCGAAATGGTGATCGTGCCGATGTTTGGTGCGTGCGCCCATTGGATGGCGCGGAGGCGGACGGCGGAGCCCACGGCATACGACGTGCCCGGGCGGTTGGCATCACGCCCAGCCGTGCTGTCCACGATGACTCGCCGAGTGCGAAGCGCAGATACCGGCGCCAGCAGATTGGCCACCGTTTCGCTGCCGTACACGCGGGCGTTTGGCAATCGCGACACGAGCGGTGGGATGTCCATGAGATGGTCGTAGTGACCATGCCCCACCACAACTGCTGCCACCCGCGACAGCCGGTCGGCGTTGGCGGCGGGCATCGCCTGCAGCCGGCGCGTGATGGTGGCGGTATCTGGTTGTGTGCCGAAGAACAGATCCCCGAACATCATCCACGGCACCGAGGGATTGCTGAAGAGGGGGGCCGTGAGCACCAGCTGCGTGGTATCGCGCCATGGTACCACCAGAAACCCGGCGACCCCCATGGCGACCACATCGACCGAGTCCGTGCAGGTTGGTGTGCAATTGCCCACCACCTGAATGGCCCCCGGTGCGGTTGGATGCAGATCTGCGGGATCACCCGTTTGCAGGAAGCGGCAGGATGCCAACAGGAGCGCGGCCAGCATCCACCACAGGCGATGATGGCCACGGTGGCGGAACTGTTGACCGGAAGCTCGGGCGGGCCCCGCAGAATGTCGGGTGTTGATCACCCGCATACGTTACCGGACGATCGCGCGCGTGGTCAGGGGAGCGGCTTGAGCGACACCCACGCACGATATCGCGCGGCGGGGATGGGCGCGCCGGGAACTTCCAGCGTTGGCGTCAGCGAATCGAACACCACCCGCACACGATCAATGAGCGTATCCCGTGGCGCCGTGTTCAGCTGCAGCACAAACGGGACCGTGGCGCCACGTCCAAAGCGATAGCCAAAGCGCACGGTGGCATCGCCCTCCCACACGCATTTCACACGGGTTGGACAGCGCGAGTCACTCAATACCTCGAGGAACGAAACGAAAAACACGCCGTTCCCCGCCGGGCTGACCTCGTCACCGGCCGCCAGTCCGCCAGCGGGAGAGTCGGGCGGCGCGGCCGGTGAAGCGCAGGCGCCGAAGAGCACCACGGCGGCGGCCGTGGCCGCACGCCGCGCATGCAATCGGCACAGCGCCGGGACGGGGAAGGAGATCATATCTCGAGTGTACCCCGCCCACGGCGCGTCCGTCACAACGCGTTTACCGGTCTGGCGCTACCTGCTTACGGGGTAATCCGCATGGCCAGATGTTCGCCCTTCTGAATACGGAGGGCCTGGGTGGCCAGGTCCAATCCGCCAGCCGGTCGGGCAAACACCCGAATGCTGTTGTCGCTGCGAATGATGGCCACCGGGAAACGCAGATTCACCTGCGAACCTGGGGCCACGTCCCCCAAGCGCACCGAGAAATTCCCCTGTTCGGCGAATACCGTGACGGCCTTGGACCGCTCATTCGCCACGGTCAGTGTCGTGCTGGCCAACTCGTCCTTTGACAGCGAGATGCCGAGGCTGTCGCAGTTGGCCAGCCCTTCCTTGGGAGGGATGAGCATACCGAGTCGGTTGGTGCCGCCCAGAGGCAGCGAAATGGTGCTGAAATCTCCGGACTCGCCGTCGGCGCGGGCGAACACCTGCACCGATCGCTGTCCGCGCACGGCCCAGGCAGGCAACGTGAGCGTGCCCGTCTTTCCTGCTGGGACGACGCCAATCCGGCGGTCAAAGGCTCCGGATTCAATGAAGACGGTCACCGCACTGGCGCGGTCGTTCTGCACGGTCAGCAGGTTCGTGGTATCCCCGGTAACCCGTGTGGTGGGGAGTCGGGTAGGCGGCTGGGTGCCCTGCCCTTGAACCGTGGAGGCACCGGCACAGGTAAGTACGGCCACACCAATGATGACGATCGGGAGCAGGCGCATGGATGGATCCTCTCGAAAAGTCGCGGCGGTATCGCGATGAGCACCGCTGCCATGGCGGCGCGGTCAATGCAAACGTGCGTCGTCCGGTCCCTCGGGGGCGTAGGGCAAAGCCTCCTCTCGGCGCCCGGTTACCTGACGGGGATGTGGGAAATCGCCCCGCCCCACCTGTCGCCACCGACCGGACAGGCGCCTTCGTCCGTTTCAGATCTGGGAAATCGAAACGAACCACCCCTCAGTTCGTACGGGATATCATCGCTCACATCCCGATCCGTTTGGCGCTATGCTCCCTGTCTCTGCTGGGGCCGGTTCTGCCGACGTCGCAGTTTTCCCTCCCTTTCCATCTCACCGACATGCACGCTTTCCGATCGCGCGCGTTCCCGTTGCTGGCGTTGGCAACGGCCACGTTTGCCGCTTGCGCTCCTGCCCGCAAACCCGATACGGCCCCGTCACCGGCCACCGATCCTCGCAACGCGCTCAAGGCCGGTCTGTTTGATGCTGGTGAAGCGGTGTCGAACATGCGGGTGTTGGCCCGCGCGCAGTCGCCCAAGGGTTTTCTTGGCGAGACGAACTCCGACCTCGCGTTCACGGGCAACTACGTCATTCAGGGCAACTACAACGGCCCGGTCGTGTGGGACATCAGCAACCCGTCCAGCCCGCAGCTGGTGGTGGCTTACGAGTGCCCGGCGTCGCAGAACGACGTGTCGGTGTACAAGAATCTGATGTTCATGTCGGCGGAAGCGCTCAACGGGCGTATCGACTGCAAGCCAGGGGGCAACTCCCAGGCGGTGAGCAAGGAGCGCCTGCGCGGCGTGCGTGTCTTCGATATCAGCAATATCCGTGAGCCCAAGCTCGTGGCCAATGTGCAGACCTGCCGTGGGTCGCATACGCACACGGTGCTGGAAGATCCGAAGGACAAGGAGAACGTGTACATCTATGTCTCCGGCTCCTCGGGCATTCGTCCGGCGGGAGAATTGCCCGAGTGCAGCAACGCGGCCAGCAGTGATCCCAATTCGTCGCGTCTGCGCATCGAGATCATCAAGGTGCCGCTCGCTGATCCGAGCAAGGCGGCGGTGGTGAACCGCGCGAACATCTTCGCTGGGCTGCAATCGCCCGCCGGGCATGGCGAATCGCCGGCCGACAAGGCGGAAATTGCCGCGGCCAAGGCGAAGGGCGCGTTTACGGCGTTCATCCCCATCATGTCGCAGGAAATCGTGTTGCCGCCGCAAATGACCAAGCCGATCATTGACAGCATCATGAAGGCGCGTGGTGCCACGGCGCCCAACGCGGCTGACTCGGCGGCGGCGCGTCCGGTCGTGGACGGTGTGGTCAAACGCATGCTGGCCGCGCAGGGTGCCGATAAAGCACCGCCGGCGCGTGCGGCGAATGCCCCGATCAGCGAAGGAACGCAGTGTCACGACATCACGGTGTATCCGGCGCTTGGTCTGGCGGGTGGTGCCTGTGAAGGACACGGCCTGCTGCTCGATATCAGCAACCCCGTGAATCCCACGCGTCTTGATGCCGTGGCCGACTCGAACTTTGCCTACTGGCACTCGGCCACGTTCAACAATGACGGCACGCAGATTCTGTTCAGCGACGAATGGGGCGGCGGTGGCGCTCCGAAGTGCCGTCCGCTCGACAAGCCGGAATGGGGAGCGAACGCCATCTTCGAGATCGTGAACAAGAAGATGGTGTTCAAGAGCTACTACAAGATTCCCACGTACCAGACGTCGAACGAAAACTGCGTGGCGCACAACGGCTCGCTCATCCCGATTCCGGGGCGCGACGTGATGGTGCAGGCGTGGTATCAGGGCGGCATCTCGGTGTTTGATTGGACGGACGCGGCCAACCCGAAGGAAATCGCCAGCTTTGACCGCGGCCCGGTTGACGGTACGCGCATGGAGATGGGCGGCTCGTGGTCGGTGTACTGGTACAACGGCCACATCGTCAGCTCGGAAATCGCGCGTGGCATGGACGTGGCCGAACTTACGCCCAGCGAGTTCATCTCCCAGAACGAAATCGATGCGGCGAAGACGGTGAAGTGGGACCAGCTCAACGCACAGGGACAGCCGAAGATTTCGTGGCCGCCCAGCTTTGCGCTGGCCAAGGCGTTCACCGATCAGCTGGAGCGCAAGCAGTGCGCGTCGGGCGTGGTGGGTACGCTGCGCTCGCAGATTGCCGCGGCCGAAAAGGCGAGTGGCGCGGCCCGTAACACGGCCTTGCAGGCAGCGGTGAGCGCGGCCGAAGGTGCCCGTGGCTGTGATGGCAAGAAGACGGATCTGCTCAAGAAGGCGTTGCAGGATTTGCAGGCGCCGGCCATGTAAACGCGGTCTGTTGGCGTTGTGCCGCCGGGCCAGGGTACGGATGGACGAGCCACTTCGGGGCGCTTTGGCGCCCCTGCCAGATGCTCGTCCATCCGCACCCTGGCCCGGCGGCACTTCATGCATCTGATACTTGTCATGGTCGGCCCCCGGCGTTGATTGGAGGCATGACACAGAACATCTCGCGACGTGCATTCATGCGTGGGGCTGCCGCCGCCTCGTTGGTGCCGGTGCTGGGCACGGCAGGGTTGGTAGGGGCGCAGCCCCCGTCTCCCGAGGGTGCCCGCCTTGCGCGTCGCTTGAAGACGCGAGACTTCGTGGTGGAGGCGTCGTACGGGTTGCTGTGGCGTAATGGTCGCCCTGAGGTGGTGCCCGATGTCTTTGTGCGGGTACGTGGCAATGACATTGTGGAGGTGGGTACCGGCCGCGCGCGGGGTACGATGGAGCGCATCAATGCGGAGGGGCAGCTGCTGTTGCCGGGGTTCATTTCGGGGCACACGCATGCGGCGTCGGGAAGTCCCACGCGCGGGCTTATTGAAAGCGGGCGTTCCTATCAGCGCCCCATTGAGCTGGTGGAGCAGCTCCCCGAGGACCAATTGGATGCACTCACGGCGTACAACATCGCCGAGCTGGTACGCTCTGGCTGTACGAGTCATGTGGAGATGAGCCTCAGCCTGCGTCAGGCCCAGAGCTACGTGCGCGTGGCGCGCCAATGGCATGTGCGCGGCTTTCCGGGGGGCATGGTACCGGGGACGGCGCGTCTGTTTCCCATCTGGCGTCGCAGTAACGACGCGATCCTTGCCGAAAGCGTCTCGGCAACGCTGGCCGAGATTGATGCGAATCGTGTGTATGCCCTGAGCATTCGTGGTGCGGAGGACGGCCTCATCATGCCCATGATGACGCCGCACGCGGCGGATACACACACGCCGGAAACGATGCGAGCGGTTGTTGCCGCCGCCAGGGAACTCGGGACGGGCATTCACACCCATCTGGCGCAGGGCAGTGGTGAGGTGCGTACGGTGCAACGGGCGCATGGCGTCTCGCCCGCACAGTGGTTAGCGACGCTGGGCGCGTTTGATGGGCCGTTTTTTGGGGCCCACATGACCGCGGCCACGGCCGACGACTGGTCGCTGCTGCAGCAGCGTGGCGGTGTGTACGTACACTGTCCGTCGGGTGGCGGCGCCGGCAATTCAAGCGGATCGCAGCCGTATCCGGAAGCGCTGGCGGCCGGTGCCGCGACGAACGTGGGCATTGATACGCACTCCAATGACTACGTGGAGAACCTCAAGCTGGCCGTGATTTGCGGGCGTGCGCGGGCGCGGCTGGTGAACCAGCTCTCGGGCACAAAGCTCCCTCTGCCGAGCGTCATGCAAGCGGTGGCGGGCGCCACGCATGGCGCGGCCGATGGTTTGCGCCGACCCGATCTCGGGCGCATTGCCGTGGGGGCCAAGGCCGATCTCTGCACCATCGAGGTAGGCGGTCTGCTGGTGGGCAGTGGCGCTGCGGGTCCCGAACCACTGCACAATCTGCTGTACGCGAATGGGCACAGCGTGCGCCATGTCTTCACGCAGGGCTATGCGCAGGTGCTGCACGGGCAGTTGGTGGTGGCCGATGAGCAGCAGTTGCTGCGTGACGGGGGCAAGGTGGTCCAAACGATTTGGGCGCAATTGCGCGCCGAAGGCTGGTTTTCCTGACATGAACGCATCTCCGCAAGACGACATCCGCCTCCGCACGCGGCCGACGGCGCGTACGGCCCGCTATGCGGTATTGGGAACCGAACCTGCCGAGGCACAACGCGTGTGGTTTGTGCTGCACGGCTATGGTCAGCTTGCGCCCCGGTTTCTGCGACATTTCGCGGGCGCTGTACCCCCCGATACATGCATCATTGCGCCCGAAGGGCTCTCGCGCTTCTACGTGGACATGCCTCGGACCGACGGGGCTCACCTGCAACGGGTCGGCGCCACGTGGATGACCCGGGAAGCCCGTGAGGATGACATTGCGGATACCCTGCGGTGGCTGGATCTGCTCTCCGCCGAGACCTTGGCCGCCACGGGGAACGTGCCGGTGGGAGTGTTGGCCTTTTCGCAGGGGGTGGCGACGGCAACCCGCTGGCTGGCCCACGGCGGGCTGGCGCCCGATGCGTTCGTGGCCTGGGCTGGTGGGGTGGCGCACGACGTAGACGATCAGCGCATGCGTGATGTGCTGCACAACACGGCGGTCACGCTGGTGGCCGGAACAGACGATGGTTTCGTTTCGCCGGAAACGCGGGCGGCCATGCTGGCGACACTGCAGCAATGGCAACCTGCCGCGCAAACGGTGGCGTTTGCCGGTGGCCACCACCTTGATCGGGTCGTGCTCGCCGATCAGTTGGCTGCACTTACGGCTCGCCGCCTCCGCGCAAGCGAGTAACGCGCTCGTTGAGCCATGATGGCATCAACAGGCGATGGACAATCGCGGCAATTTCTCGGGCATCTTTCCACGGTCTCATTACTCCCGAAGCGATCACTGCAATACAGACAGGCGGAGTACATGGCTATACGATAGCCCCATCTGCTGTGGCCGCGAAACCCGACGGGAAGTTCCGGAAGCGGTGAGGCGAATCGCGTGCCGCCTCACATGCGGCATGCCCAGACCGGACGCATCCTCGGGTTGGGATGCGCGGGCAGGCAGGGGGACGCGTCACGCTGTAGCTTCAGCGCATGGAACGGCTTCTGATTGGCTTCGGCCTCGCTATCGCGGTGGGCGCTTGTGCCCCCGCCTCCGATGCAGCGCGCACTGATTCACTCCCCTCGGTTGCAACCGATACGGTGGTGTCGGAAGAGGGGATGATTGAGGTGCCGGGCGGCAAGGTGTGGTATCGCAAACTCGGGAACGGACCGGGCATTCCGCTGCTGGCGCTGCACGGTGGTCCGGGCGGTACCTCGTGTCGTTTTGAAGTGCTCGCCCCGTTGGCCAGGGAGCGGCCCATCATTTTCTACGACCAGCTGGGCTCGGGGCGTTCGGATCACCCCACCGACACCTCGCTCTGGAACGTCCCGCGCTTTGTGCAGGAGGTCGACGCGGTGCGCAAGGCACTCAAGCTCGATACGCTGCACCTGCTGGGGCATTCGTGGGGCGGGGCGCTGGCTGCGGAGTACATGATTGCGGCCAAGCCCACCGGCGTGGTGAGTGTGGTGTTCAGCAGCCCGCTCATCTCCACGCCGCGCTGGATTGCCGACGCCGATAGCCTGCGGGCGGAGTTGCCCGCAACGATTCGCGCTGTGCTGGACGCGGAAGAGCAGAAGGGGACGCTCGACTCCCCGGCGTACAAAGCCGCTACCGATTCGTTCTACGCGCGGCATGTGACGCGCTTGCCCGTCCCTACTGAACCGCGCTGTGCCGGGGTGGCAGGGAACGACACCATCTACCAGCAGATGTGGGGACCGACGGAGTTCAAGAGCACCGGGTCCCTGAAAACGTGGACACGCGCTGCCGACATGGATGACGTGCTGCAGCCGTCGTTGTTCATTGCCGGGGAGTTTGACGAAGCGCGTCCTACCACGTTGGAGGAGTTCCGCCGCACCATGCGCAATGCGCAGCTGGTCGTCATTCCTGGCGCGGCTCACGCGGCGATGCGCGAAAAGCCGACGGAGTACATGGCGGCGCTCCGCGCATTTCTCGCGGGCGTGGAAGGCGGGGCAGGGAAGTGACGCACGATACCGCGCCCACCAATCTCGCTCGGCTCACGCTGCCGATATTGGTGGCGCAATGGTCGCGTATTGTAGACTATGTGGAACGGCATCAGGTGGCCGAGCACGATTTCCGCACGGATGTGGACGTTCGCCACGAAATTGCCTTGCGGCTGCGCGCGAAGCCCACGACGCGCGAGACGCGCGAGATGCTGGTCGATCTGGATGAGCAGTTCCGCGGGGCGACGGTGGCGAGCGAGGTGTGCCTGCACGGCGCGGAGCGGGCCACGGAGGAAGGGTGGAGTCCGGTCCGGGAGTGGTATTACTGGCGAACGACGGGGTGAACGGTCGAGGAGGGGGGATCACAAAAGTGCTCTCCCATTCATCTTGTGAAACTTTTCACAAGGCCAAGCGTATGTATAGTGACCTAACCGACCGAGCTGCCAATGCCATTTCGTACCGCCGCCAGTACCGACCAGAGCCTTTTGGACCACGCCGGTGTCACCGATCTCCGCGTGCATCACTCGCTCACCGGCACGGGCACCCACCTCGCTGATCCACGTCCGCATGTCGTGATCGTGGGCGGAGGGTTTGCCGGACTCGCGGCGGCGCGAACGTTGGCCGATGCGCCGGTGCGTATCACGTTGCTGGATCGCACCAATCATCACCTTTTTCAGCCGCTGCTGTACCAGGTGGCCACGGCTGTGCTCAACCCGGCCGACATCAGCGTGCCAATCCGGTGGCTGCTGCGGAAGCAGCAGAACGCCACGGTGGTCATGGCCGATGTCGATCGCATTGACCCGGCCGACAAGACGGTGTCGCTCGATGGCGGCAGTGTCTTGCTGTCGTTCGACTTCTTGCTGCTGGCGGCCGGTGCGCGACATGCCTATTTCGGTCATCCGGAGTGGGAGCAGTTTGCGCCGGGGCTCAAGAACATTGAGGATGCGCTGGAGATGCGCCGCCGCTTTTTGTTGTCGTTCGAAGCGGCCGAGCGGGCCAGTGCGGTGGGAGAGCGCGACGCCCTGCTGACGTTTGTGATTGTTGGGGGTGGCCCCACCGGTGTAGAGCTCGCGGGGATGATCCCCGAAGTCACGCACCATGCGCTCAAGGGGGAATTCCGGCGCATCGACCCCAGCAAGGCGCGTGTGCTGTTGCTCGAAGGCGGTCCACGTATTCTGCCGGCGTTTCCGGAAGAGCTTTCGGCGCAGGCGCAGCGGGATCTGGAGGCCCTTGGTGTGGAAGTGCGCACCAACTGTGTCGTTACCACAGTAGACGCCGATGGTGTCGTGGCCGGTGGTGAGCGCATTGATGCGCACACGGTGTTCTGGGGCGCCGGCAATCAGGCTTCGCCGCTGGCCAAGCAACTTGGCGTGCCCCTCGATCGTGCCGGCCGCGTCTCGCTCAACGCCGATCTCAGCGTGCCGGGGTACGAGTACATCTTCTGTGCCGGCGACGTTGCCTCCACCACCACCGACGATGGCAAGCCGGTCCCCGCGGTGGCGCCAGCCGCCAATCAGATGGGAGAGTTGGTGGGGCGCAATATTGCCCATACGGTGGCAGGTTCGTCGCGCGAAACGTTCCGCTACTTCAACAAGGGTGACCTGGCGACCATTGGGCGGCACAAAGCCGTCGCCGTAATTGGCGGCGCCAAGCTTCGTGGCCTCTTTGCTTGGCTGACGTGGTTGTTTGTGCACATTTTGTATCTCGTAGGCATGCGCAATCGCCTCACGGTGGTGGTGCAGTGGGCGTATCAGTATCTCACATTCCAGCGCGGCGTTCGGCTCATTACCGGCACCACGGTGCACCGTTTGCTCAAGGCCAGCAAAGCGGCCAACGACAAGCGGCGCGCCGCCTGACGGATACGCCCGTTGGTACGATGCATTACGGCCCCGGAGAAACTTCACGTTCTCCGGGGCCGTATGTTATCACATGATCTTCCTCATCAATCTGCTCTGGTTCATCTTCGGCGGCTTTTTCGCCTGGCTGGGATGGATGCTGGCCGGTGCGCTGCTTGCCCTCACGGTGGTTGGACTTCCGTGGGCCTTTGCCGCATTTCGTATCGCCCCCTTTGCGGCCTGGCCATTTGGTCGCACGCTGGTGGACGCGCGCGAGGTTGGGGAAGAGCGCATCGTGGGGACCGGTATTGCCAATGTCCTCTGGATTCTCTTCGCCGGACTGTGGCTGGCTATCGCCCACATCACCGCTGGCGTTGGGCTCTGCGTGACCATCATTGGTATTCCCTTCGGTCTTGCGCACTTCAAGCTGGCGATGGTCTCCTGGGCGCCGCTCGGCAAGCGTATTCGCGACGCGTAAAGTGAGACAACAGCACCACGGATAGAAATTGATGGGTCACTGATGGAGCGCGGATACAACGGGCGACGTTAGCCAGCTCCGTTACCGATACAGGTCCATGGCCGTTTGGCTGGATCCTCGTTCCCTCTGTGACCCATCTGTTCCTGTCTGTGGTGCTGGTGCCGCTGTTCAGGTCAGTGCGCGGCGGCGCGCCATCACGATATACAGCGGGATGCCGGCTGCGGTGAGCACGAGCCCCCACAGTACGGCGTCGCGGCCGGCGCCAGCGTACGCGGAGAGCGCAAAGGCAATGGCGCCCACCGCCGCAATGACCAGTCCAGCCGACCGTGGCACCACACCGCGACGGGCCAGCACCAGGGCGCCCACCGGGGCCAGCAAATACAGAATGAGCGACGTGCTGGTGGAGAGCAGCAGAACAAACTGGTACGCGTTCGAAAGTCGTGGGCTCGCGCTCAGCGCAATCAGGATACTGGCCAATACGCCACTTACCACAACCGAGTTCGTCGCCGCTCCGCGCGCATTACGCACGCCCCACCACGGTGGCAGCATCTGCTGATCGGCCAGGGCGGCCGGGAGTTCCGCCACCACCAGGACCCAGCCGTTCAACGCGCCAAAGGCGCCGATGATGACGCACACCGTAATGACCACGCCGAACGCGCTGCCAAGCGTGGGTGTGACGAAATCCGCCAAGGGAGCCGCCGACAGCGCCAGCTGTGCCGCCGGCATGAGCAGCACCAGCGCCCCTGTGACAGCCAGACTGAGCAAACCACTCAGAATGGTCCCCAGCATCGTGGCGCGCGGCACCGTCCGTTCCGGATTGTTGACCACATCCGCCGGCATGGCGGCACACTCCAGCCCCAACATGGAGTACAGCGTGAGGGCGGCCGCACCGGTGGCGCCTGTCCACGTCAATGTGGACGCATCAAACGGGGCAATGGAGGCCATCCCGTTGGTGAACAACAGCAGCATCGTGACCAGAATGACCATCACAAACGGCAACAGCTTCACCACCGTGGTGATCACCTGCGTGGCACCGGATGCTTTGAGCCCGCGAGAGTTGAGTGCGGTAAGCAACCACAGCACGGCGCACCCGGTTATCGCCGAGAGTGTTGGCGACTGCGCGAGCGGTGGAACCAGCCGCCCGAGATAGCTCACACCACCAATGCAGATGGCCGCGTTGGAAACGGCCGCCGAGACCCAGTACCCCCACGCCGTCACAAAGGCGGGAGCGGGACCCAGCGCCATTCCCAGAATTCCCGTGGCGCCCCCCGCGTGCGGCAGATGACGCGCCAGCACCGCGAACACCCAGGCCAGGCACAGCGACCCGCTGAGTGTTATCCCCCAGCCCGTGATGGTATTCCAGCCGAACGGTGCCAATGAGGCGGGGAGCATGTACACGCCCACGCCAATGATGTTGCCCATGACCAGAGCCGTGGCGCCAATGAGGCCCAGCTTGTGCTTCGGTGCGGCAGATGGCAGCGTCATGGGCAGAATGTAGAGCACCAGTTCCAGTCCCGCTCATGTCGCGTTCCTCACCCACCAGCTTTCCGGCCCTCATGCCCTTTATTGCGCTTACACGAGCGGTAAGCCCCAGCATCGTGGACTGCGAGATTACCCACATCGATCGCACGCCCATCAATGTGGCCCGCGCCGATCGTCAGCACCTGGAATACGAGCGGGCTTTGGCCGCACTTGGCTGCGACATCCGGCACGTTGAGCCTGCCCCGCAGCACCCCGATGCCGTGTTCATTGAGGATACCGCGGTGGTGCTGGACGAAGTCGCGGTCATCACCAGACCTGGTGCCGACAGTCGTCGCGGTGAAACGGCCGGCGTGGTGGCCGCGCTACAGCCGTTCCGGCCATTGGTGTTCATCGAGGGCCCCGGCACTGTCGATGGTGGCGATGTGCTGGTCGTGGCGCGCCGAATCTACGTTGGTCGTACCGACCGCACCAACGATGACGGCATTGCCCAGTTGGCCGCGCTTACCGTTCCATTCGGCTACACGGTGATCCCGGTGAACGTGCGCGGGTGTCTGCACCTCAAGACCGCCGTGACCGCGCTCGACGACGGCACGGTCCTCGTCAACCCGCAGTGGGTGGATGCCGAGGCACTGGCCCCTTTGGACGTCGTGCCCGTACACGCAAACGAACCCATGGGCGCCAATGTGGTGCGACTGGATGATGCCCTGCTCTACGCCGACAGCTATCCGCGCACGCTCGAGCTGTTGCGCGCGCGCGGATATCGCGTGGTGACGGTCGCCGCCGACGAACTGGCCAAGGCCGAAGGCGCCGTCACCTGTTGCTCGCTGCTGGTGCGCGTGTAGCGCCGTCCGCTACGGCACGATGGTCCGGTTGGGCAGGGCAATCGCCCCCAGCTTGAGCTGGCTCGCTGCTGCGTTGAGCGCCGGAATGTCCTTGTTGAGGATCTCCGTCCACTGGGCGCGCAACACCGCCCACCGCTTGGTCAGTTCCGTGAGCCGCTCTACCGCGCCCTTGGTGGGGCGCCCATCCACACCGCCGTTAATGTAGCCGTTACTGCCGGTGAGATTGCCGTAGAGTTCCGCCCACTGGTTATCCAGCTGACCGGCAAACCGAATGGGGTCCTGGCCGCTCTTGCTCTTCACTTGCGAGAGCTGCACCTCCAGCTTCGTGAGCTTGCTGGCGAGCGTGTCAGCCAGTGCGCCAATGGCGGCTTCGGCCCCCGCCCGTTTCGCAGCGGCCAGCAAGGCATCCTTCTGCTTCTGGACGTCACGCAAGTCGCCCAGCGTGGTGCTCAACACATTCATGGAGTCACGCACCAGACTCGCCGCGCGGAACTGTTCGGCGTAATCCGCCGCCGACACGTTCGACAATCGCGGATCGGGCAGCACCTTGAACGGTTTGCGCATGGTGACACCGTTGGCCACGAGTACCGCTTCGTAATCGCCCGGCGGTGCCTTCACGCCACCCAGATAGCCCCAGGTTACCACGCCTTCCACACGCAGCGGCCCGGGATACGTAATGTCCCAGACAATCCGGTGCAGACCACGCGCCGTTGGCAAGCGGCTGCTCTGAGCGCGGCGCGCCTCGGCGCTGTCCGAGCTGAAGTGCTGCACCACCCGCTTCTGCGCGTCCACAATATCCAGCGTAATGGGTGCCGTGGCGGCAGTACCAAGCCAGAGGTGTATGGCCGCCCCGTTGTCGGCCATATCCGGCACTTCGGGAATAGGATCGAACGACTCGCCACCGCGCTGCGCACGAATGACGTTGCTCGGCGTGAACAAATGGGCAGCCGATGCAACAATGGACGACGAAAGCTCTCGCAGCGGGGCCAGATCATCCACGATCCACAGCGAACGACCCTGCGTGGAGAGCACCAGATCGTCGTGCCGCGCTTCCAGATCGGCGATGGGCGTGATGGGGAGGCGCCCCGGCATGCGCTGCCACGCTTTTCCCGCATCGAAGGAAACGTAGAGCCCGTACTCCGTACCGGCGTAGAGCAGTGACGCGACCTTGGGATCTTCCGCCACTGAACGCAGGGGATGATCGGCCGGAATGCCGTTCAGTCCATCAGTCAGCTTCACCCAGCTGCGGCCATAATCGTCGGTGCGCCACAAATGCGGACGGAAATCGTCCATGCGGTACGCCTGCACGGCGAGATAGGCACGTCCGGGCGCGTGCGATGAGAGCGCGATTTCCTCCACCGTGCCGTACTTCGGCATCCCCGGCGGCGTGATCTCACTCCACGTGCCCCCGCCGTCGCGGGTAATGTGCACGCGGCCGTCATCGGTGCCGGCCCAGAGCGTCTTGGCATCCTTCCGGTCTTCGGCCAGCGCGAAGATGGTGTTGAAAATTTCCACGCCGGTCACATCGTTGTTGATGGGGCCACCACTGGCCACCTGATGTTCGGGCGTGTTGGTCGTGAGGTCAGGAGAGATTCGATCCCAGGACAGTCCGCCGTCCTGCGTGCGCAGCAAATACTGGGCGCCGTGGTACACCACATTGCTGTTGTGCCGCGATACCAGAATGGGGGCCACCCACTGGAAGCGATACGTGAGATCCTTGGCCGCCTGTCCAAGCTGCAGCTGCGGGTACACAATGACGTTGCGCCGATCGTCGGTACGGGTGTCCCAGCGGTTGATGGCGCCACCATAGCACCCGCCCCAGATCACATCGGGTTCGTCGGGGTGCAGGGCCACGGGGCCGGTCTCACAGCCGGACGCGTATCGATAATCCGTAAACGGGTGCAAGGCATTGGACGATGACCAGCTGGGAACACTGATGGTCGTGTTGTCCTGCTGCGCCGTGTACACGCGATACGGAAACCGGTTGTCCGTAATCACGTCGTAGAACTCCGCCGTTGGCTGGTTCCAATACGTGCTCCACGTGCGACCTCGGTTGAGCGTTACCTGCGCCCCGCCGTCGTCCGCCACAATCATGATGCGCTTGTCGGCGGGATTGATCCATAGATCGTGTACGTCGCCGTGTGGCACGCGCACTTCGCTGAACGTGACACCGCCATCGATGCTTCGGTACAGCGAGGTGTTCAGTGCATACACCACGTTTTCTTCGTCGGGATCGGCGCGCACGTGCGTGTAGTACCAGGCACGCTGCCGGAGCTTGTTCTCGCTGTTCGTGCGGGTCCAACTGGTACCGCCGTCATCGCTGCGATACACCCCACCGGCGGGTTCGGCTTCAATGAGCGCCCAGAGGCGCTGCGGGTTGGCCGCCGACACCGTGAGGCCGATCTTCCCGGTGAGTCCCGTGGGGAGTCCACCGGCCAGCTTGATCCACGTATCGCCGCCGTTGGTGGAGCGCCAGATGCCTCCCTCCGATGAGCCGGAGATCATCGTCCAGGGCTTGCGCTCGGCGCGCCACATGGCGGCGTACAGGATGCGCGGGTTCTTGGGGTCCATCGCGATGTCCGACGCGCCCGTGGAATCGTTTAGGAACAGCACCTTGTCCCAGCTCCGGCCGCCGTCGCGCGTGCGGAATACACCACGCTCGGCGCTGCGGCCAAAGGGGCGTCCAAGCACCGCGGCATAGGCCACGTCGGCATTGGACGGATGCACCTGAATACGTCCTATCTGACCGGCACCCTTGAGGCCAATGGACTGCCAGCTGCGGCCGCCGTCGGTGGAGCGCCACGCGCCACGCCCCATGGAGGTGTTGCCACGCAGGTCAATGGAGCCTTCGCCCACATACACCACGTTGGGGTCGCCAGGGGCCACGGCCACGGCGCCAATGGCTCCGCCGAAGTATCCATCCGAGACGTTGCGCCACGTGGCGCCGGCATCGTCGGTGTGCCAGAGGCCACCACCGGTGCTGCCCATGAAGAACGCATGGGGCTGTCCGGGAATGCCGGCGACAGCGGTGGACCGGCCGCCGCGGAAGGGGCCCAGCATGCGGACCTTGAGTCCGGCGAGGGCGGCGGAATCAAACGGGGCCGCGTTGGCGGCGGGGGCGGCGCCAGCGCGGGGCGCACGCTGGGCCTGCCCCACGAACGGCAGGACCGCGCCAATCAGGACGGCACGGAGAGCTGGGGAATAACGCATGACTGGGCTCGGAGCAGAGGGAATGAGTCTTCTGAATTACTACCTGAACAGCGCCCTGTCCAATGTCCGCGTCGCTGCCGAGGTCTGTTGGGCGAGGCGCCGCCATGACAGCTTGTCGTGATGCGAAATTTCCTGCTGCTGTGCGCGCTGTGTGTGACTGGTCCAGAGCTGGCGGCCCAGCGATCGTTGGAGGCCATCTGGTACATCCGGAACGACAGCGCCGGAATTGCCAGCTTTGCCACACATGCGGCGTCGGTGAGTATCGTTGCGCCGCAGGTGTACGCGTTTGACAGTACCGGTACGCTCCGGGGTGGCACCGATGCCCGCATTGTCGCCATTGCGAAGGCGCACAATGTGAAGCTCATGCCTCTGGTCATGAATCCCGGATTTGACGCGGCGGTACTGCATACGTTGGTAAGCAACCCCGCCGCCCGCGCGCGTGCCGCGTCGGAAATGGCTCGCATCTGTCGCGAGGAACGCGTACACGGCATTCAGCTGGATCTGGAGAACTTGCATGTCAGTGATCGCGATGCCTTCACCAACTTCGCGCGCGTGGGGGCCGATTCGGTGCACGCGGCAGGCTGTTCGCTGTCCGCCGCGGTCGTTCCCAGTACCGGCAGTGGACGCGGCGTGTTGCCCTATCATCACTGGATGCACGACATGTGGCGGGCGGCCTACGATTACAAGGCGCTTGCCGGGGTCCTCGATTTTCTCAGCTACATGACGTACGCCCAGCATACTGGTGGATCGACGCCGGGGCCGGTGGCGGGGTACCCGTGGATGCTGGCGAGCGTACAGCATCTGCTGTCGTTGGGTGTTGCGCCGGAGAAGATTTCCCTTGGGTTGGCCAGCTACTCGGACTACTGGTATCCGCACTATGACCCGCGCACCGGTGACGCGCGCGCCCGTGGCGACGATATCGGCTATGCGGCCGTCATGCGCATTGTGCGCGACGCCGGGGCCACGCCACGCTGGGATGACACCCAGAAAGCCTGGGTCGCCATGTGGGAACGCGCAGGCGTTTTTGAACACGCCTGGATTGAAGACGCCCGCGCGTTTCGGGAGAAGCTGCAGCTGGTGCGACGCTTCGGGTTTCGGGGCTACTCGGTCTGGCTGATGGGGCTCGAGGACCCAGAGACGTTTCGCATAGTTGGCCCTGTGCGCAAAGACTGACCGGCGTCAGTCCGCGCGCACTACAGTTGCCCCAGCCACGACAGCTTTACAATGAGTGAACGGGCCAGGGGGGTGTTGCCACTCTGTACCGCCTGTCGGTCGTTATAGACGATGTACAAGAACGACAACGGGAGAAACTCCCAGCTGAAGCGCGCGTTGAGCGTGGCACGCTCCGCGGCCGTGTTGTACTGATAGAACGCGCTCCACTGGATACGCGGATTGAGAAATACCCGCAGCTCCGGCCCAGCCAGGTGCGTGATGAAGCTGGAGTCGCGCGTGCCCAGCGATCGCAGGCGGTTGACTTCATAGGCACCCCGCACCGAGACGTACGGGCTGGGCGACCATCGCGCGGTGAGTTCCGCCCGATCAAGCGACCCGTCGAAAAAGGCGCCCGTTGTCGTCGTGAGCGTGGTGGCCAGTTTCGCACTCTGATCGCTGCGGAACGTCAGTCCGCCGCGTTGGTAGCTGTAGTCCCCGGGAGCGATCTGCACATTGGGAAAGAGCGTAACCGGCAGGGTGGGACGCTGGACGTTGTACTCCACCGCGGGCGAAATCGTGGCTCCATTGCGGAAGAGCACTTCCCCCGAGTAGGTGACATTGGCCTCCTGCAATGCTCCCGACTGCGGATCGTTGAAGGCAATGGCATTGGGGCCATGGCGCAGCCACACAATCGCGGTGGGGAGCCGTCGGGGTTGCAGCGTCCAGGTGATGAACGGATTCGTCATCACGACATCCGGACGTGACACGAACCCCATTTGCGGATTGTAGTCTTTGGTGACCACCGCGCCGAGCACGCCAACCAGCGATGTAGCCGTATTGCGGGTGATGCCATAGGTTCCGGCCAGTCCCGTGCGTCCATTTTCGTTGGAGGCCGAGAGCATGCCGGTGAATTGCGTGAGCTCGCCGATGCGCGACAGCGCATCAACGGCCACCATGACATTCCGGCGACCGCTCACGAGACCGTTCACGTCGGTGACATCACCGTCTCGCAGTGCGAGGGTACTGCCCAGGCGGGTGGAGCGTCCAAAGAACTGGCTACCGCGCACGACGCCAAAGGTGGTAGCGCCCTGAGTGCCCAGCGCGGCCGTACGCATGGCCAACGCCCCCGCCGTGGTGCGCCCGGACCGATACGCGTAGCGTGCGCCGGCATCGATGGGTTGAGGTGTGCCGTCGTCACCCAGGCCAATGCGCCGCGTAAAGAACGGCTGCACGAAATAGCGCCCCGACACACCGCCAATGCCGCCAATGGTGCCCGAGCCCAGTCCGCCGGCATTCAGCAGATCCGCATTCTCCAGAAAGAACTGTCGGCGTTCCGGGAGGAACACGTTGAAGCGCGTGAGGTTGACTACCTGGCGGTCAACATCTGCCTGTGCAAAGTCGGTGTTGACGGTGGCCTCAAACAAACTGTTGGCCGTGGGGGCCCAGATGACTTCACCCCCGACATCCCCCAGACTGCCGTTGAATGCGGCGGATGATTTATCGGTGACCCGCTGCCCCAATACATAGGGGCGCACCCGCACGTTGGTGCGTGGGGGGGGAGGCTGAATGGAGTCGAGCACGCCGCCGTACGAAATACGCCACGACGACAGCTGCCGCGGGTACGGCATCCACGCACTCCACTGCGCCACGCGCCGCGTGTTGCGCACAAAGTTGATATCCCACGAGGTGAGTCCCGGGGCATAGCGCAGCGAGCGCCAGGGGATGGCAAACTCGGCAATCCACCCACTGTCCGCGCGCGTGGTCCGCACGCGCCAGAGGGCATCCCAGTTGAAGTTGAAGGCATCACCGCCGTCAAAGGCCTGCACATCGGCCTGCGACCCCAACGGGGTGGTGCTGAACTGCAGGACGGTTCGGCGGTCGCCCATGGGGCCGATCGTCACGCCAAAGACATCGTTTTCGGGGGGCTCGAAGTCGCGGCGCAGATCGGGCATACGCAGTGACGACATGCCGGCGCTGTCGCGATTGAAGGCGGCCACGTACAGATGCTCATTGTCGTAGAGCACCCGCACTTCCGTGGGGTAGCGGGTGGTGGGTAGAAAGTCGGGGCGCGCCTGGGCAAAATCTCCGGCCACGGGCGCACTGCGCCAGTCGGCCTCGTCGAGCCGCCCGTCAACGGTGATCCGACCCAGCGCCCGCCGGGCCACGAGGCGCCGGCGACTTTCTTCGGTGGGCTCCGGAACGGTCGGGGTTTGGGCCGAGGCGGCTCGGGGGGACACCCCGGCCAGCAGAGGGAGCGCCAGCAGTGCGCTAATCAGGTGAAGCGAAACCTTTCGCATCCCCCTAAGGTACGGCTCGCCAGGGGTGGGTGTCCAATGGGCCGTGAGGGCGCTAGCGTACCCCTGAGCACCCCTTCATCGCTGTTCTGCCCATTCTCCGCATGTCCCGACGCAACCTGCTGGCTTTGGCCCTGTCCCTCGTGTCCCTGGCGCTGCTCTGGCCCGGGCTGGTGGAGCCGGTGTTGACCATTCGCGCCACCATTGAAATGTTCGGTACGGAGCGCGAACTCACCAATGAGACACGAAGTGTGGTGGGCGCCATTCGCAGTCTGCACGATTCGGGCAATGATTTTGTGGCCGGCCTGATTCTCCTGTTCAGTGTGCTGGTTCCACTGACCAAGGCCGCTCTTCTCGTCCCCATCTTCGCCTGGCGGAACTCCCCGGTGGCCTATCGGCTCTACCGCGTGGTTCAGGCCATCAGCAAGTGGTCCATGGCCGACGTATTCGCCGTGGGGATGCTCATTGCGCTGCTGGTGGCAAAGGGCACGGCCAATCTTTCAGCCGTGGCCGGCCCCGGATTCTACTTCTTTGCGGCCTACTGCCTGGTGTCCAACGCGGCGTTTCAGCTGCTGAAGGTAGAGAGGCACCCCGCCGCCTGACGGATCAGAACACACCGCCGCGGGGCTTGTTGGGGGCCCCAGACGGCTTTGAGGCCCCCTTGGGGGCGGCCAGCGTTCCCGGGGCGATCTTGAACTTTGCGACGGGCTTGTTGTCGAGATTCACAAACCCTTCAATGCTGCCGTTCGCGGCAATAACGCCGTCGTGCTCCAGCAGCTTGTTCTCAGGCGCGGTGACCCGGAAGCGCAGCTTTTGTCCGTCGCGCACGACATGGCTAATGGCACCCGTGCCCTGGCCGGGGACCATGGCGGTTCCCCCAATGGTCGGGCCCGCTCCCGTGAACAGGTAACTCACGGGCACCACAATCGTGCTGTCGCCCAACGGGACCATGGCCGTACCAGCATAACTACCCGTGATGTCCGCGGCCTTGGCTGATGCGGCGGCCTTGGCCCCGGGCTTCCCCGGCGTCTGAGCCGCCAGGCGTGTGGGGCTGAACGGCGCCATAGCCAGTGCGCCGGCGGCAACGAGGGTGGCAAACAGAGTACGCATAGGACAAGCGGGGCTGGACGATTGGACAGCAGGTTCCCGAACCCGATAAGCTACACCGAAGCCGCGGCGCGGGTCCGCCACGCCGATTTCGCGTATTCTGGGTGCCTTGACCACGTCGTCCGCCTATGGCTGAGCCTTTCAAGACGTTCATCAACGCCGACGGAGTGCAGGCCGCCGCCGGCCATTTGGCCCGCACCAGTGCGGACTTTGATGCGGCGCGGTTCTGCGCTGACGTGGTGCCGCAGCTCGACGCCCTTGAGCTCAAGGCGCGCGCCATGTGCATCGCGACCGCGCTGGAAGAGCACCTCGCCACCAACTTCGACGAGGCCGCCGCCCACTTGGAACGGGCCCTGGCCCCGCACGGTGCTCCTGACCAGGGACTCACCGGATGGTTCCTCTGGGCGGCGGGTGAATTCGTGGCCCGTCGCGGCCTCGAACATCCCGTACGCAGTCTCGCCTGTCTGCAGCACATGACCCAGCGCTTCACCGCGGAGTTCGCCATCCGGCCGTTCATTGTCGCACACCCACGGCTGGTGTTCGATACGCTGCAGCAATGGATTCATCACCCCAGTGAACATGTGCGACGGCTAGTGAGCGAAGGAACACGCCCACGACTGCCGTGGGGGCTCCAACTCAAGGCTCTGATCGCCGATCCTTCGCCTTCGCTGCCATTGCTCACCGCGCTGCTCGATGATGACAGCGAGTATGTACGACGGAGTGTCGCCAATCACCTCAACGATATCGCGAAGGATCACCCGGAGCTGGTGGCGGAGTGGGTGGAGCGCTATTTGCCTGATGCGTCGGCACCACGACGGGCGCTCCTGCGACACGCCAGCCGCACGCTCATCAAGCAAGGACACCGCCGGGTGATGCACGCGTGGGGTACCGGCGCCACTTTCGCCGGCACCGCCGCGATAACCCTGACACCAGCACGCATTGTGCTCGGCGAGCACATCGGCATCAGCGTCACGCTCCAGAGTCACGCGTCGCAGGATCAGGTGCTCACGATTGACTACATCGTGCACCATGTGAAAGCCGACGGCACGACGTCACCCAAAGTGTTCAAGGGGTGGCACCTCACGCTCTCCGCCGGACAGACCCATACGGTCACTCGGCGTCACGCGGTGAAACCAATCACCACGCGCCGCTATTATCCCGGCAGACACCTCGTCACCATTCAGGTGAATGGGCACCCCGTTGCTGACGCCTCCTTTGTGCTGCAGTGCATCGACGGATAACAGCTAGTCGAACACCATCTCATCTTCTCGTCCATATTTGCATGTCTACGCTGACCGATTTCGATCTTGTGGCGCTCGATGGCGCGCCACTCCCGCTCGCTCCCTTGGCAGGGCGTGTTGTGCTGCTGGTGAATGTCGCCAGCATGTGTGGGTTTACCCCGCAGTACGCGGGACTGGAGAAGCTCTGGCGTGACTACGAAGCCAAAGGGTTGACCATCATTGGCTGTCCGTGTGACCAGTTCGGGCATCAGGAGCCTGGTTCCGCCGACGAGATCGCCAGCTTTTGCAACGTGCGCTACGGGGTCACGTTCCCGCTGTCGGCAAAGCTGGACGTGAACGGCGACCAGGCGCATCCACTATGGCAGTGGATGCGTGAAGCCGAGCCGGGTGTCCTCGGCACGACCGCGGTAAAGTGGAATTTCACGAAGTTCCTCATTGGGCGGGACGGACAGGTCATGAAGCGCTACGCGCCCACGGCGACTCCTGAATCACTGGTCGCGGACATCGACGCCGCACTGAAGGCGTAATGGGATACGTCGGGATGGCGCTGCAGCGAATTCTGGTGCTGGCTGTCGCCTTCGCGGCCCTGGTGTTCGCGCCGCTGACGGCGCAGGGACAGGGGCAGGGCACCGGAGTGATCACTGGCCGTGTGCTCGAGGCGGTCACGGAGGCCCCGGTGCTCGGCGCCACGATCAGGGTCGTCGGGCAGGGAGCGGTGGCCCAGAGTGACTCCGTCGGGCGCTTCACCCTGCGCGGGGTTGCGGTGGGCATCGTGACCGTTGAAGTGCGCCGCCTGGGGTTCGCCCCAGTGTTGCGCGGTGACATTGCCGTGTCGCCCGCCAAACCCGCAGAATTGACGATCACGCTGCGCGCCATCGATGTGCAGCTTGACGCGGTGACCGTGCGTCCGGAGGCGTTTCCCGCTCAGATGCCGGCGTCCACGCCCGTTTCCACGCAGCGCTACGACGCGGAAGAGGTTCGACGTCAGCCCGGTGCCCAGGAAGACGTGCTGCGCGCCATCTCCATTGCCCCCGGCGTCGGGGTGACCAGCGCCGCGCGCAATGACATCGTGGTGCGTGGCGGGGCACCCTTCGAGAATCTGTTTGTCGTGGACAACATCGAAGTGCCCAACATCAATCACTTCGGATCACAGGGCTCCACCGGCGGGCCCATCTCGCTGATCAACATCCGGTTTATCGAGAGCGCTCAACTTTCCGCTGGAGGCTTTGGCGCGCGGTTGGGCGATCGCACGTCGTCTGCCACGACGCTCACGCTCCGTGAAGGCAATCGGGAGCGCGTGGCAGGAGAAGTGAACGTGGCGGCCTCGCAAGTTGGCGCCGTGCTGGAGGGGCCACTTGGTTCGCGCGGTTCGTTCATTGCCAACGTCCGGCAGAGCTATCTCGATCTGCTCTTCAAGGCGATTGGGCTGAGCTTCATTCCCAGCTACACCGACGCCACGCTCAAGGCCACGTGGCGACCCACCAGTCGTGACGCGTTCAGTGCGCTCACGATTGCCGCACGCGGCACGATTTCCTTTGACAATAGCAGTGACTCCAATCGCGTGGACAACTCGCAGGTGCTCGCACCCACGCAGGATCAGTACTTCAGCGGACTCACGTGGAAACGCCTGTTGCCCCGGGGCGTGGTGACGACGACGCTCGGTCGTACCTGGACGCGCTATGTGACGGCGCAGCGCGACAGTCTGTTGTCGCCGATCTTCGAAAGTCGCTCCACCGAAGGGGAGAACTCGCTCCGGACCGACGTAACGATGCTGGCCGGCAAGGGGCTCGAGTTGGAAACCGGCACCATTTTCAAGTACGCCAGCGACCTGCGCTACAACGCCACACTGGCCGGCTTCACCCGTCGCGACCCAAACGGGACGCCGCAACCGTTTGGGGTGGACACCAGTTTCACTGCGCTCCGCAATGGATCGTATGTGCAGGCCACCTGGCAGTGGCGCCCTCGATTGCGCCTCTCCGGTGGCCTTCGCGGTGATTGGTATGGCTTCCTGGAGAATGCGGTACGCGTTGCTCCCCGACTGAGCGTAAGTGCTCAGGTCACGCCCAGCACGACCGTGTCGTTGTCCGGTGGACGGTATTGGCAGGCGCCCAGCTATATCTGGCTGGTGGGGGATGCGGGCAATGCCTCGCGTCTCAAACCGTTCCGTGCCGATCAGGTCGTGGCTGGCGTTACGCGTGTGATTGGCAGCGATCTCAAGGTGCAATTGGAGGTGTACGGGAAACGCTATGGCGATTATCCCGCTCGGATATACCGGCCGCAGGCGGTACTGAGCCCCAGTGGATTTGATGACGCCACGACCGATATTCCTTTTGGCCTTGAACCGTTGCAGAGCTCCGGGACCGGCAGTGCCTTCGGGGCAGAAGTCTTTCTGCAAAAGAAGCTGGGAGCCTCGCCCTTCTACGGGCAGCTCAGTGCCAGCGTGAATCGCACACGCTTTACCGGCATTGATGGCACCGCGACGCGCGGCGCCTTTGACACGCCGGTGTTGGCCAACGGCGTTCTGGGGTGGCGTCCGAATGCGCGCTGGGAAGTGGCCACGCGTATCCGCGGCTCCAGCGGGTTGCCGTACACGCCGTTCGTGTTGAATGGTAATCTGGCCGGTACGCTCGACTTTGCACGCTACAACGCCGAACGGGTGCCGCTCTTTTTTGCGGCCGACGTGCGGGTGGATCGGCGCTTTCTGCTGTGGAATCGCCAGCTGATTGCGTTTCTCGATCTGCAGAACATTACGAACCGCGAGAACAGTACGGCGCCGCAGTGGAATCCACGGCTGCGCCGCCCGGAGCCCAACGAGAGTATCGGTTTGCTGCCGTCGATCGGGTTGAACTTCGAGTTCTGAATACTGCTTGTGGTGTTCTTAGCTGAACGGACACGAACCGATGGCACGAAGGCATCCAAGGCTTCCAATGACTGGCAGCCTTTCAACGTGTGAATAGCAAAACGCCGCCGGATGCATCGAGCACCCGGCGGCGTTTGTCTGTTCTGAAGCCGATCAGCGAAGATTCGGATTCGTTTCGAGTTCCGACAGCGGAATCGGGAAGCACAGGTTGCGCCCCGTCATGTCGTCGGAGACACCAGGACGGTTCAAGGTGGCCCAGCGACGCTGGTCACCCATGCGACGCCCTTCGAGCCACAGCTCAATGCCACGTTCGCGCTTGAGGGCTACCCACGCGTCCGTAGCGTTGGCTGCGGTGAGCAACGGCAGGTTGAGTGCCGTGCGGCGGATATTCATCTTGGCCAGTGCGCCGTTGATGTCGCCACCAACGAGCAGTGCTTCCGCCTCGATGAGCCGCATTTCCCAGCCGCTGGCCAGGTTGATGGAAGACTCACGGACCGGATACTTGGTCTGGAAATACCACCGCACCTGTCCGCCCAGACTTGCCACCGCCGCATCGCCGAAGCGGATGGTGAGGCTGGAGTCGAACGGCACGCGCGGATCGCGCGTGGTGCGACGATAGTTCTCGTAGAACGTGCCCCACACCGTATGGGCCCGATACGGCTGGCTGGCCGACGCCCAATAGATGCGGTTGTACTGAGCGACGGTGTTTACGTAATACGGCATCCGGTACACGAACGCGTTGTTCGTGATCAGCGCGGCATCGGCCGAGGCGCCCGAAAGGTTACCGCGCAGCAGGCGTACCGAGGCACGGCCAGCTGTCGCCACATCCCGCAGCGTGGCGTTGTTGGCTGCCGTGGCCACCGTAATGGCCTCGGAGAAAGCCGCCTCCGCCCGCTCGAAGTACACGGTGTGCGCCTGCTTGGCGCCACCGTCGATGACGCAGTCGCAGAAGTTCTCCCCCAGATGTCGATTGGAGAATCCCACCCAGATGAGTCCCTGAGCCAGCGTAGCGCTGGTGGCACTGGTCGGCAGGACTTCCTTGATCCGCGCCACGCCATTCTCGGCGGTCCATCGTGCGCGTTGCGCCTGGTTCCACCAGTCACCGCCGTCGTCGTTGGACAGTACACCCAACTGCTGGCGCACCGAGATGCCAAACGCCGCCGTCGAACCGGACGGCAATACTTCCTTGGTGACGGCCGCACCAGTGTAAGCTGTCCAGTTGAGCGCTTCGGCCAGGTCACGCCCGGCGCCGTTCACCACGGCCGTCAGGGCCGCCGTGTTGTCGAGGAACTCGGCCTGGATAGGGCCGGGGTTGGTCACCTTCAAGTCGCAGCCGGCAAAAAGAGCCAGAACCGCGACGGGAGCTGTGCGCACAAGGGCGCGAAAATTCATCGTCATGGTTATAGGCCTCAGAACGAGATGCGCAGGGAGGTCAGGAACAGCGCGGGCGCCGGAATGTGCTCCGAGATATAGCGCGCGCCCACGTTGAATCCGTCGTTACCCGACATTTCGGGGTCGAAAAGCGGCATGCCGATGTTTTTCCGGAAGATGTTCTGGGCGGAGAACACCAGTGAGCTGCTCGCCGTGTTCGGGATGAGCTTGCCCAGCGGCACCGTGACGGTGATGTCGCGGATCTTGAAGAAGTCCGCCGGGAAAATGAACATGTCCTGACGGGCGTTCCGCGGAATGCAGGTCAGCGTTTCACGTGGCGTGAGCGGCTGTGACGCGGCAATGGCGGCGTAGGCACGCGTGCAGGTGGGCCAGAGCACCGAACGGGAGAGCGCCTGGAACGATGCGTCTTCGTTAATGAAGGCGCCACCCTGGTACTCGCCACGCGCCGAGATGCTGATGCCCTTCCACGTGGTGATGTTGAGCGAGGGCGACAGAATGAGCGTCGGCTGCGACGGACCAAACGTGTGATTCACGGTGGTGTCAATCGGAGCCCCGATCTCGTCTTCGTTCTTGATGAGGCGTCCACGAAGTACCGGGGCCGGCTGGCCCTCGATCACCCAGCCAAAGTTGCCGATGCTGAACGACGGGGTGCCGCCCAGGTCGAGGACCTTGCTCTGGTTGGTGCTGACGTTCAGGCCAACCCGTATGCCAAGGTTCTCCTTTTCCAGCAGCGTGGCGTTAATGGCTGCTTCCACACCACTCTTCTGGATCTTGCCGGCGTTGCCCAGCGAGCTGTTGAGGAAGCCACTGGACGGGACGTTGCGCACGAAAAAGAGTGCGTCGTCCGTGACGGCCTTGAACCACGTGAAGTCGATGCTGAAGCGGCCGTTGAACAGGGTGTTGTCAAAACCGATTTCGGTTTCGGTGGTGCGCTCGGGGCCGAGGTTCGGGTCACCGAGGTTGAGCGGACGCACCGCGGGGGCGGTACCCCAACCAACCGGATCCCACGTCTGTACGGCAGCAAACGCCGTGGGCGCACGGCCGGCCTGTCCATAGGCGGCTCGCAACTTCAAGGTGCCGAGCTTTTCACCCCAGAAGCCTTCGTCGGAGACCACCCACGAGGCGCTCGCCTTGGGATAGGTCTGGAAGCCGAAGTCTTCACCGAAGGCGCTGTTGCCGTCCACACGGGCGCCAACGGTTACGAAGTACTTGTCCTTGAAGCCGAACAAGGCCTGGCTGAAGGCGCCGCCGGTGATGTTCTTGAGGCGGTTTTCGTCGGCGTTGCGCAGGGAACCGGAGGCCACCGTGGGGTTGGTGGGCGCCGGATAGTTTTCCGAGTAGGCGACGACGTCACCCACCATGGAGTTGATGTACTGCGTACCCGCCGAGAGCGTCGCCTTGAAGTCGCCCGTCGTGTATTCGTAGTTATTGGCCCAGTCCAGGCTGATGATCTTGTTGGACCAGACCTGATTCTGAATAATGCCCAGCACGGCGCCCGGGAATCCGTAGGGGCGCACATTCCGGTTTTCAATCGCGGAGCGATCGAAGCCGACGGTAAGCCGGCTGGAGAAGCGCTCAAGGGGCGTCCACGTAGTGGTGGCGCCAAGCAGCAGGCGATCAATGTTGCTGGTGAGCTGCTGGCCGTACACCAGTTTGATGGTGTCGGGATTGGCCGTGCCGAAGTAGTTGCGGTTCTGCCGGAACGCGTTGAGCGTCACACCCTGCGCGTTGTTGCCGGCCGGCGTCTGCGTGATGAGCGAATTGTTGTAGGCCGTGTTCCAGCTGAACTGCATGTTCTTCATCGGGCTGAAATCGACGTTCGCGCGCAGCTGATACTTGCGTTCGTTGTCGAGTTCCAACACGCCGTCGCTGTTGTCGGCGCCGAAGGAGAACAGGTACTTCACGTTGTTCTGCGTGCCGCCGGCTACCTGGGCCTGCATGCCCAATCGCCCACCATCGCGCACGTAATCATCCATGTTGAGCAGGGGCACGGAGTCCGTACCAAACTGCTGCAACCGCTGGAAGCCGGAGTTGATTTGTGTGGTCCACTTGGGCGCGCCTTGTGAGCCACGCTTGGTGAAGATCTGGATCACACCCGCCGCCGCGTCAGTACCAAACAACGTGGTGGCCGCCGCGCCCTTCACGACTTCAATACGCTCGATGTCGTCGGGGTTGATGTCGTTGAGCGGGCTACCGTAGGAATTGGCACCGCGCTGCGTGGCACCCTGAAAGATACCATTGCGCGGATATTCATCGGAACGGGTACGCACACCGTCCACGTAAATGAGTGGCTGATTGCTGAGCGCCAGCGACGTGGCACCGCGCAAACGAATGGCACTGCCGCTACCGGCGTTGCCCGTGCCGCCGGAGATCTGCACACCGGCTACGCGACCAGCGAGCAGGTTGGACACGTTGGTGGGGACTTCCGGGAGGTCGGCCGTGGAGACCTGTCCAATGGAGTTACCCACTTCGCGCTTGCGCGCCGAACCGGCGGTACCGGTGACGACAACCTGATCGAGGGAAACCGCCGACGTTTTCAGGGAGAAGTCCACCGTCGCCGTCGCGCCGGCGGCCACGGTCGCCACCTTTTCGGTGGGCTCGTAGCCGATCATGCGTACACGAACGGTTACGGTGCCGACGTTGACGCGGGTGATGGAATAGCTACCATCGGCGCCCGTCTGCCCGCCGTTTTGCGTCCCGGCAATGAATACCTGCGCGTTGGGGACGGCCGCGCCGGCGGCATTCGTCACCTTGCCCCGGATGGTTCCGGTGGCAGCCTGCGCGTGGATCGAGCCGTGTGGCCCGAAGGGGGTAACGAGCAGGCTTGCAACGACGGCACATGCCGACATCGCCCGACTCCACGTTCGTGAACCAAGCATCCGCACTCTCCTGATGTCTTTCGTACTGCTGCACGGACCCGCCCGGATGGACGGGGAGGAACTCGGGGGCTGGCAGGGGGCGCGTTGTCGCGACGAACGCCCTGCGGGTGTTACGGACCTGCAGCTGTCGGTGCCTGGGCATGAACGCCTCGCAATGAAGCTGGAGGGACAGGACGTTCAAGGGCGTGACGACGTCGCAGAGAATGCACCTCAGCGGCGTGTGTGGCAAGCATTTCACGCGGAAAAATTCGATCAGGCGCTCGGCCGAGACGCCGTACTTGCCCTCGGCCGCCCCAGGGCACAGAATCGTGCGACCCGGCGTCCTCGTATCCCGGCCGTTACTGAAACGCACGCTCAGGGTGTGGAGCGGTGACGGCGGCGGGGTCGAGGCTTGCCGCCCCACTTCAGGAGACTACGTGCGTCTGCGCCCCCTCAGTCTTGTCGCTGCCTGTCTGGCGGCCTCCTCTCTTGGCGCCCAGGCGCCAGCCCCTCGCGGCGGCGCCCCGGCCGGGAAACCGCTCCCCCTTGAGGCCACCCGGCGGTACGCCCTCGACACCAGGGAAGGGACGTGGCTGTCGCTCGATGTCAGCCCCGATGGGCAGTCGATCGTATTCGACATGTTGGGCGACTTGTACCTCTTGCCGATCACGGGTGGTGATGCCGTACGGCTCACCTCCGGGCTCGCCTACGATACGCAGCCGCGCTACAGCCCCGACGGAAAGACACTGGTGTTCATCTCCGATCGGCAGGGGGCGGACAACGTGCACACATTCGACCTGGCCACGAAGGAGATAAAGGAAGTCACCCGCGGCCGTGCCAATGTGTACCTCTCTCCCGAATACTCGCCCGATGGCAAATACATCGTGGCGAGCAAGGGCGGCTTCCGAGGCGGTTTGCCCACGCTATGGATGTATCACGTGGATGGTGGCAACGGGGTAGCCCTAACGACATCGCCAACCCCCGCGCCGGCTGGCGCGCCAGCCGTGCAGCAGGCCGGTGCGGCGTTCACCAGTGACGGCCGTTTTGTGTACTTCACCCAGCGCGCCGGAGCCTGGAACTACAACGCGCAATTCCCGCAGTACCAGATCTGGTCGTACGATCGCGAGAGCGGTGATCGCGAACCGCTCTCCTCGCGGTACGGCTCCGCGGTGCGTCCCACGCTCAGCCCTGATGGCAAGTGGCTGGTGTACGGCTCGCGCTACGAAAACAAGACCGGATTGCGGGTGCGCGACCTCGCCACCGGCGACGAGCGGTGGCTGGCCTACCCCACGCAGCGCGACGAAATGGAATCGCGCGCACCCATGGATGCGCTGCCGGGAATGAGCTTTACTCCCGACTCCAAGGAGTTGGTGGCCAGCTACGGCAACAAGATTTGGCGGGTGGCCGTGGACGGCAGCGGCCAGCAGGAAATTCCCTTCCGGGTGCAGGCGCAGGTGGAGGTGGCACCGGAGTTGGCGTTCACCTATCCCGTCAGTGACAGCGCGTCCTTCAATGCGCGGCAGATTCGCGATGCGGTCCCAAGCCCCGACGGCGCACAGCTGGCCTTCGTGGCCATGGACAAGCTGTATGTCATGGATTGGCCCAGCGGTGCGCCTCGGCGCGTGTCGGCGCTGAATGCCATTGAAGCGGAGCCCGCGTGGTCGCCCGACGGCAAGACGCTGGCGTGGGTAACGTGGACGGAGCAAGGCGGACGCTTGTATAAAGCCACCATGACCGCCGGTCGTGCCACGCGGGTCGTGCCGGTGAGCAGTGGGCTCGCGACGTTTCGGCAGCCGGCCTTCTCCGCCAACGGAACGCGCATCGTGGCGCTGCGGACCCCTTCGCAGGGACGTCGTGATCAGACCGGCGTGACTGGCACCTCGCAGTTGGTGTGGTACAACGCGGCGCCGGTTGGCAACGACGGGAGCGCTCCGACGGTCATTGCGCGGGCATCGGGACGCACCAAGCCACACTTCACCACCGACAGCTCGCGCATTTACCTGTCATCGAGCAATGGCCTGGTGTCCGTTCGCTGGGACGGTACGGATGAACAGCGTCACCTGCGCATCGTGGGCGCTGGAACAGGCGGCCCTGGTAACGATGATGGGCACGGCCACAACGACCATACCTTTAACGAGTCAGAGCTCCAGGGCGACCACGAGGAGCCGGGGCTGCAAGGACCGCCGGCGCAGCTCGTCCTGGCTTCGCCAAAAGGGGATCTGGCGCTCGCGCAGATCGGTGGTGATTTCTACACCGTGGTGATTCCGCCGCGCGGCACGCAGGCCACGGTGAACGTGGCCGATCCCAACGCCGCTGCTTTTCCCGCCCGCAAGCTCACCGATATCGGTGGACAGTTCCCCACCTGGTCGGCCGATGGCAAGCGTGTGCACTGGTCCATTGGCAACGCGCACGTAGTGTACGATCTCGCGGCGGCCACTGCCCGCGATGTTGCCATTGCGGCCGCGCGGCGCGACAGCACCATTCCCGAAAGCGCCCGCCCGCGTCCGTACACACCGTCTGAGTCGCGCGTGCTGGTGCCCACGGTGCGCGACACACCAACCGGTACGGTGGTGCTGCGCAACGCCAAGCTCGTCACCATGAAGGGCGACGAAATCATTGCCAAAGGCGATGTGGTCGTGAAGAACAACCGCATTCTGGCCGTTGGAGCGTCGGGCACTGTTGCCGTACCCGCCGGCGCCACGGAGATGGACCTCGCTGGCGCCACCGTGGTACCGGGTTTCGTTGATACCCACGCGCACCTGCGCGCTGAACGCAACACCATTCACGAAACACAACCGTGGGCGTATCTCGCCAATCTGGCGTACGGCGTCACCACCACGCGCGACCCGCAAACGGCCACCACCGACGTGCTCACCTATCAGGATATGGTGGACGCCGGGCAGATTATCGGGCCCCGCATCTACAGCACGGGCCCCGGTGTTTTCAATACCGACAACATTCGCGATCAGGAGCACGCCCGCAGTCTGCTCAAGCGCTACAGCAGCTACTACGACACCAAGACCATCAAGATGTATGTGGCCGGTGTGCGTCAGGTGCGGCAGTGGATTATCACCGCGGCGCGCGAACAGCAGCTGATGCCCACGACCGAAGGCTCGCTTGATGTGAAGCTCAATCTCACGGAAACGCTCGATGGCTATCCGGGACTTGAGCACTCCATGGGCATCACCCCGCTTGGCACCGACGTTACAGGCTTCATGGCGTGGTCGAAGCGGACATACACCCCCACGCTGCTGGTGAACTACGGCGGCCCGTGGGGTGAGAACTACTTCTATACGAAGGAAAATCCCTGGGCCGATCCCAAGCTGCAGCGCTTTACGGCCTATGAAGAGCTGGCACTGAAAACGCGCCGTCGCATGGCCAGCATGCCCAATGGTGGCACCGCCGGTGGCTGGTTCCGCGATGAAGAGTATGTCTTCCCGCAGCTTGCCGCCGACGCCACCAAGATCCTGCGCGCTGGTGGCCGGTTGGGCATTGGCAGCCACGGACAGTTGCAGGGACTTGGCTACCATTGGGAGCTGTGGGCCATGGCCAGCGGCGGCATGACCAACCATGAAGCCTTGCGCGTGGCCACCATCATTGGCGCCACGGCTATCGGCCTGCACACCGACCTTGGCTCCATTGAAGCGGGCAAGCTGGCCGACCTCGTCATTCTCGACAAGGATCCGCTGACCGATCTGCGCAACACGAACACGGTGAAGTACGTGATGAAGAACGGGCGGTTGTACGACGGCAATACGCTGGCCGAGACCTATCCCACGAAGAAGGCGGGTCCGGAAGTGCCCAATCGTCCCATCATGCCGAGCACGAAGGCGGGTACGGGCAAGTGATCGCTGCTGCTGAATGATGACCAAAGGGGCGTGACCGTGATGGGTCACGCCCCTTTCGTTTTCACCGCACGACACTGATTACCCCGTGATGCACTGCAGCTGCGGTGTGAGTTGCCCTTTGCGCTGACGTTCGCTGCACTCCAGTGCAAAGCTGGTCCAGCCACCGGTGAGATTCACCAGATTCGTATAGCCGTGCTGGCGTAAAATGCGCGCGGCAAGGTGACCGCGAAATCCGGACTTGCAATGAACTGCAATGGCCCGGTCACGCGGGATCTCCGAAAGCCGTGCGCGCACGTCATCCACGGGAATGTTGAGGGCGCCCTGAATGTGTGCGGCCAGATATTCGTCCGGATTGCGCACATCAAGCACGAGTGGGGGCGCCGATGACTGCAATGCATCGGCCAACTGCGACGCCGTGATGTTGGGGCTGTAGCCCGCGAGATCGTTCTCCCCCACGAACGCCGCCACATTCACCGGATCGTTGGCGCTGGAGTACGGCGGCGCGTACGACAGATCCACCTGCGCGAGCTCGTGCAGCGTCATGCGGCCCAGCAGCGCCATGGCCAGCACATCAATGCGTTTGTCCACGCCCGCATGGCCAAACGCCTGGCCGCCAAGCAGTCGCGCATTGGTGCGATCGTACACGAGTTTGAGGGAGAGTTCGCGGGCACCGGGATAGTACTTCGCGTGATGATTGGCGTGCACGATAGCCACGCCCACATCAAAGCCGGCGGCGCGCGCTGCCCGCTCTGACAGTCCGGTCATTCCGGCCGTGGCGCCAAAGATTTTGACCACACTGGTTCCGAGGGCACCGCCGTAGGGCATGGGCACGCCCATGGCATTGGACGCGGCAATGCGCCCCTGCCGATTGGCCGGTCCGGCCAGCGGCACGCGAGCTCGGCGCCCCGAAACCAGATGCTCCACCTCAATCATGTCCCCGGCGGCATAGATGTTGGGGTCGGAGGTCTGCAGGAACTCGTTCACTACCAAGCCGCCGGAGGCACCAATTTCCAGCCCGGCCTGTCGGGCCAGCGTCAGCTCCGGGCGCACGCCCGTGGCAAACAGCACCAGGTCGGCGGGTAGTCGCACGCCGGTGGTCAGTTCCACCTCGCGTTCTGCCGTGTGGACCGCCTGGACGCCGGTGTCGGTGAGGACGTGGACCTGATGGCCCTCGAGCTCGCGCGCCACCTGTACGCCAAATTCAGGGTCCATGAGCGACATGACCGTCGGCAGCATCTCCACCACGGTGGTGGCGATCCCACGCTCATGAAACGCTTCGGCCATCTCAAGACCAATGAAGCCGCCGCCCACTACCACGGCCGTGGCGGGGCGGTGGGTGGCAATGAACGCGTCCAGCCGGTCCATATCCGGCACGCTCCAGAGCGTGAACACATGCGGGGCGTCGCTGCCCGGCAATGGGGGGCGCACGGGAAGGCCGCCCTGTCCCAGGATGAGCCGGTCGTACGGCAGCCACTCGTCCCCATCGGGGCCGTGGATGCGAACGCGCTGCCCGGCGCGGTCCAACTCGAGGGCTTCGGTTTGGACCTTCACGCAAATGCGGTACCGCCGGGCAAAGCTCTCCGGGGTGGCGAGGAGCAGCCGTTCCCGTTCTTCAATCTGCCGGGCAATAAAGTAGGGGAGCCCGCAGTTGGCGTAGCTCACATAAGGGCCACGTTCGAGAATGGTGATCTCGGCGTGTTCATCGAGGCGGCGGGCACGAGCGGCGGCGGTGGCTCCACCGGCCACCCCACCAATGACAAGCAGTCGCAGGGGCATTGTGGTTGGGTTGGTTTTATTAAATGTGCATACGTGAATATCTGGACGGCATCGGGTATTGCCTGACGTTTCTTGTGCCGAACGGGGCGCCGGGCGGGTTGCTCCCATGCCACCAGACTCTTCGTTGCCCCCTAGCTCCCCGGCGCCCGCCCGCCGGGTAAATTGCGCCCATGCCTGAGACTCCTACGTCGTCACCGTCCACCAATACCACCACCGCCCATCTGGGCGCGCTGGCGGTATGCCTTGCGGCCGCCCTGTTGTTGCTGTGGCCGCTGCTCACCGGCCAGATCATGTTCGGCGGGGGCCGCTCGGACATGTTCATTGCCGGCTACTCGTTCCGGTTGTTCGGTGCCGAGTGGTTCAAGGAGACGGGGAGCATCCCGCAATGGAATCCGTATCTGTTTGGCGGGCTGCCGTATATCGGCGCCATGCACGGCGACATTTTCTATCCGTCAGCGTGGTTGCGCTGGATCATGCCGGTGGATTTGGCGATCACGTATGCCATGGCGCTGCACTTTGTGTTTGCCGGCTGGTTCATGTATCGCCTGGGTCGCTCGCTGGGGTTGGGGTGGAGCGCGGCGATTATTGCAGGGGTGGCGTACGAACTCACCGGTATCGTGGCCTCACAAATGAGTCCGGGGCACGACGGCAAGTTGTTTGTATCGGCGCTCACGCCGTTGTCCTTCTGGGTACTGCTCAACGCCATTCGCCACCAGAAAACGTGGGCGTTTGGCCTGTTTGCCATCGTCGTGGCGCTGATTATTCTGGGCCACTACCACATGGCGTATTTCCTGTTGCTCGCGCTGGGGCTCTGGGCGTTGTATCTGGTGTTCTGGGACCCGGAGCGTCCGGTCGGCATCAAGCCTGTTCCCACGTTGGGTTTGGCGGCCGCCGCCGTGGCGTTGGGGCTGGGTATTACGGCGCTGCAGGTGATGCCGTTCTTTGCGTACATCCCGTTCTCGCCGCGCGCCGATGGTGCCACCGACCAGGGCTGGGAGTTTGCGACGAGCTATGCGTTGCCGCCCAGTGAGATCTTCACGTTCCTGTTGCCACAGTTCAACGGCGTGCTCGATCACTATTGGGGCAGCAATCCCATCAAGTTCCACACGGAATATGTGGGCGCGCTCCCACTGATCCTCGCGGCGTTTGCTTTTGGCGACAAGAAACGGCGCGTGCTGGCCTTCACGCTGGCGGGCTTTGCCGTCTTCTTCCTGCTGCTCTCGTTTGCCGGACATACGCCCTTCTACCGGCCGTTCTACGAGTTCATGCCGTTGCTCAAAAAGATCCGCGCCATGGGCATGGTGTTCTATCTGCCGGCGTTCTTCTTCAGTGTGTTGGCGGGCATTGGTGCGGAGCGTGTGTTTGCACGTGCCGTCCCCATGCGTACGCTGTTGAGCGTGAGCGGGGCGGTGGTGCTGTTTGCGGTGTTGGGGGCCGTGGGTGCGCTGCAGGGGTTGGCCGAGTCGCTCGCCATCAACGAGCGCTACGAGGCGGTGGTGGCCAACGCGCCGTACCTGCAGAGTGGCGCGGTGCGGTTGCTGCTGTTTGCCGTAGCGGGAGCTGCGGTGTTGTGGCTTACGGTCAGTGGGAAGCTGGCGCGACCGGTGGCGACTGGGCTGTTGGCGGCAGTGGTGGCGTTCGATCTGTGGAGTGTGAACAAGGAGTTCTATACGTTCTCGCCGCGTGCCACCGAACTGTTTGCCGACGACGCCATTACGACCAAGCTGCGTGAGGTGAAGCCGCCATTCCGTGTGCTCGATGCCGGCAATGCGTATGGCTGGTCACTGCTGATGGCGTACAAGGTGCCCACGGCGCTGGGCTATCACGGCTTCGAACTGCAGCGGTTCGATGAGCTGGCCGGCAAGCAGGAAGGGTTCCGCAATCTCTTCTCGCCCAACATGCTCGACCTGATGGCCATTCGGTATCTCATTCTGGCCGAGTCGCAGCCGGTGCCGGGCTTCCACGAGGTGGTTTCAAAGATCACCACCACGTTCGGCACGCCGGCGGTGCTCTACGAGCGTGATACGCTCCCGGCGTACGCGCGCGTGTTGCCCATGTCGGCCAAGCTCCCGAAGGATCAGGCGGTCCCCACACTGGTGGATGAGCGATTCCCGGTGAACCGTGTCGCCATCTTCGACGATTCGGCCACTGTGAGTTCACCGGCGGCGGCGCAGCCATTTGCTGAACCCAAGGCAACGGCCCAGGTGACCAGCTGGAAGCCGGGCGCCATGGAGATTGCGGTGACCGGCAGTGAAGCCGCGCCCGCGCACTTGGTGGTGAGCGAGAACTGGTACAAGGACTGGACCGCCACGGTAGACGGCAAGCCCGGTGTGGTACGCCGCGCTGATCACGCGCTGCTCAGCGTGGACCTGCCGCCGGGGGCGAAGCAGGTAAGCCTCACCTTCAATTCGCCTGAGTACGGCACGGGCAAGATGGTGAGTCTCGTTTCGCTGCTGCTCGCGCTCGGCCTGGCCGGCGCGGGGTTCATGCTCGATAAACGTCGTACCGCGGCGGCAAGTGCGTAGTGCCTGATGCTACCTGTGTAGCTACAAACAGCACCACGGATCTGTTGCTATCCGTGGTGCTGTTCCGCTGTTGCGGACAAGGACCTCACCAAATCGTCATGCGTTGCTCATGGTGAGGTCATGGCCTCGGTGTTCCCTCGACGATATCCTGGGGCATGGTCCATTTACGTTGTATTGCCTTGATGATGCTCCTGGCGCGCGCAACCAATATGGGTGCCCAGAACGCGCAGGAATTGTTCGGCTGCTGGGCAGCTTCGCGCCCATTGGGGTCGCGGGGCGATGCGACCGGCGTGCCCAGCGAAGCACGCTTTCAAACGCTTCGCCTCAGCGACAGCGCACGGGTGCATCTCCCGCTGCTGGAGCGTGGTGAGCGGACCATGTGGGAAGCACGCAGCGGGTGGTCTCAGCGCAGCGATTCGCTCTCACTACGTGTCTCCACGGGGCTCGCTGGCTGGCAGTTGCACCTGCGGCGGATTGACCAGCGCACGTGGCGCGGGACCGCCACGTATCTCACGGATGCCATTGCGCGCGGACGGCCGCCACTTCGCGTGCCCCTTGAGCTCACACGGGTTGCCTGCGACCCAGCGTGGTTGCTTCCGGTGTCACCCGCACCCCAGCGACGCCTCACCATGCCGCTGTACTTCGACTTTCAGGTGGAGCGGCCGGTACGGCTCCGCTCCCCGTTGCCGGTTGGCATTCGGAAGTTGGTACCACTCTCCGGCAAGGAGAGAGATACCACCCTGGTGAACGCCACCGTGGTGCAGTTTGTGGTGGATTCCGCGGGACGGCCGGACATGGGTACGCTGAAAGTGCTGCGCAGTGCGCCACCGAGTAGCGCCGTACTCGAACAGGCACTCTCGACGGCAACTCGCGCCATGGAGTTCCGGCCCGCACTGCTGGGCAACCGGCCGGTGGCGCAACTCACGCAATGGCGCATTGAGTGGCGCTGAGCACCGGCAACGCCATGTAGCCGGCTTGATAAGAACTGCCTTACCAGGACTGCCCCGATGCGGCGGACAGGGCGTGCAAACGAGGACTGGCTCCGGCATGGGCCAGCGGCGTACTGCGGCCGCGAGGTTATTCATTCTTTGAATATTGATCTCGCAGAGGTGGAGAGTGCATGTCGTCCGCACCGTCGCAGTCCTCGTCTAAACGCCCTGTCCGACTAAACGGGCCAGTCCTCGCAATGCAGTTCAGCGGTGTCTGCAACGAGACCGGTGCTAGTGGCCGGCCTCCTTGGAACTGCATTGCGAGGACTGCCCCGATGCGGCGGACAGGGCGTGCAAACGAGGACTGGCTCCGGCATGGGCCAACGGCGTACTGCGGCCGCGAGGTTGTTCATTCTTTGAATATTGATCTCGCGGAGGTGGAGAGTGCACGTCGCCCACACCGGTTCAGTCCTCATCTAAACGCCCTGTCCGACTATACGGGCCAGTCCTCGTCATGCAGTTCAGCGGTGCCAGCCGCCACACCAATGCCAGAGGCCTGCCGCCCACAGCTTCACGGCTTGATCTGCCCCTTGAACCGCTGGAAGCGACTTTGATCGTTGCGGCGCGGCCAGGTGTTGTTGGCCAGATCGGTATCCGCGGTTTCTTCCGCCGGGTCCAGCGTAATAGCCGTAACCTTCTTGGACGTCGTGAACGCTTTGGTCACCACGCTCGCGTTCACGCGCCAGATCTCGGCGGGAATGCGCACCATCTCGCGGGTGCCATCGTCGTATTCGAACTCCACCACCAGCGGCATCACAAGTCCGCCAATGTTCTTGAAGTCCACTTCGTACAGGTAGCGCTTACCGGAAAGGGCGGCTTTGTCGGTGGCCGGTAGGCCGGCCATGAACTTGGCCACGCGATCCTGTTCGGTGGCGCTCGCGTTACCAGCGGCGCCATCCAGACGGAATTCCATCACGGTATCAAGCGCAACATCCACGTTGTCCACGCCATAGAACCAGCCGCGCCAGAACCAATCGAGGTCCACCGCGCTCACGTCCTCCATGGTGCGGAAGAAGTCGGCCGGTATGGGATGCTTGAACGCCCAGCGCCGCGCGTACTCCTTGAAGGCGGCGTCGAACAGCTCCGGCCCCATCACGGTCTCACGCAGAATGTTCAGCGCGGTGGCCGCCTTGAGATAGGCGTTGTTCCCCAAGTTCTGCACGCTTTCGGAGTTGGTCATGATGGGCTCCTGCAGCGTCTTGTCGAGCCGCATGTAATCCACCACGTTGCGCGCCGGGCCACGGCGAGACGGGTACGTGGTGTCCCACACTCGCTCCGACAGATATTGCGTGAAGGAGTTGAGCCCTTCATCCATCCATGTCCACTGCCGCTCGTCGCTGTTCACGATCATCGGGAAGAAGTTGTGCCCGACTTCGTGAATGACCACGCTGATGAGCCCGTACTTGGTGGCATCATCGTAGCTGCCGTCGGCGTTGGGACGCCGAGGATTGAAGCAGATCATGGGATATTCCATGCCGGCGCCGTTCCAGTGTACCGATGTTGCCTGCGGATACGGATACGGAATGGTGGTCTTGCTGTACGTCTCCAGAGCGTGCGCCACGGAGCGGGTGCTGTATTGCCCCCACAGCGGCTCGGCTTCATTGGGGAAATACGACTGGGCAATGACGCGCGTGCCGTTGATGTTCACGCCACGGGCATCCCAGATGAACTTGCGGCTGGAGGCAAAGGCAAAGTCGCGCACGTTCTGCGCGGCAAAGGTCCACGTTTTGGTGCCAGTGGGCTTGCCGCTTTCCGCTGCCTTGGCCTCAGCGGGTGAGACAATGTGCAGAATGCTGTCACTGGCCTTGGCGCGCGCCAACCGGGCTCGCTGCGTGGCCGACAGCACGGCCAGCGGATTCTGCAGTGTGCCCGTGGCGGCCACAATGTGGTCGGACGGTACCGTGAGGCGAACCGTGTAGTTGCCAAAGGGGAGCGTGAACTCGCCGCCGCCCATGAACTGCTTGTGCTGCCACCCCGCATCGTCGCCGTACACCGCAAGGCGCGGGAACCACTGCGCAATGGTGTACACGTAGTTGCCATCGCGTGGGAAAAACTCCTGGCCGGAGCGCGGATTCCCCTGAGCAATGGCGGTGGTGGTGGGCAACACCTTGTAGCTCCAGCCAATGCGCAGCTGTCGCGTGGCCTTGGGCGGCAGGGGCGCGCCAAGCTCCACGCGCATCATGGTGCCGTTCACCGTGTACGCGAGCTTTGCACCGGTTGCGGTGGTCACGGCCGTGAGACGATAGCCGCCGTAGTACTCGCTGCTGTCGGCACTCTGGCCGGCGTTGAGGGATATCACACTGCTCGCCCGCGCGCCTGCCCGCACGGCGCCGTTACGAGTCAGGTTCCCAATGGAGTTGGGGGTGAACAGGTTCTGGTCCAACTGCACCCACAAGAACCGCAATGTGTCCGGCGAATTGTTGTGGTAGGTAATCAGCTCGCGGCCGGTAATGCGCTGGGTCGCGTCGTCGAGCGTAGCGTCAATGTCATAATCAACGCGCTGCTGCCAGTAGTCGCGTCCCGGCGCTCCCGAGGCCGTACGGATGCCATTGGCCGTAGGGAGGTCGGGGCCGAGTTGCTTGAACTTCTCGGCGCCTCCCAGTCCACCCACGTTCTGCGCAGAAAGGGCTGGCGCCGTCGTCAACAGGGACGCGGCGAGTGCAATGGCGAGGGTCGCGGAACGGCGCATGGCAGTGGAGACGGTGGACTGGTAATCGAGGCAGGTACGCATGGAAATATGCGCTAGATTGAGCGGTATGCGCCTGCCCATGCTGCTCCTCGCGTGTGCCCTGACCCTCCCCTCCCAATGGGCGGGGGAACGCGGACACCCGATTCATGTGAGCAGCACCCAGATTGACGTCAGCCGGGACCGCCGCTCGCTCGAGATGACGGTGCGCGTGTTTACCGACGACCTGGAAGCCGCACTCAAAGCGGCGGGCATGCCGGTATCCGTAGCGCAATCTCCAGATGTGGCGGTAGACAGTGCCTTGTCCCGCTACATCGGCGCGCGATTGCTGGTGGCCGCCAACGGGGCGGCGCCCCGACGTGGCAGTATTGTTGGGCACGAGCGAGAAGACGACGCCACGCTGGTGCATCTCGAGCTACCCGTGCCGGCACCCCTTACGTCGGTACAGATAACCCAGCCGGTACTGCTCGAGCTGTTTGAGGATCAGACCAACCTGCTGCATATGACATCGGGGACCGTGAAGCGCAGCGGGTTGCTGCGCCGTGGTACCGAGCGGGTCACCTTCCAGTTCTAAGGGGCGCGCACGCGTGCCCCGTTCTTGCCGAGAATGACGACCCGACCTTTGCGACACTTCGGCTTCGCCTCGTCCACCGCCGTGCTCATTGCGAACATGGTGGGGACGGGAGTGTTCACGTCGCTGGGCTTTCAGGCCCTCGACCTGCACAGCGGTGGCGCGCTGTTGTCGCTCTGGATTGTGGGCGGGGTGGTGGCGCTCTGCGGCGCCGTGTCGTACGCCGAGTTGGGCGCGATGCTCCCCCGCTCGGGGGGCGAGTACGTGTACCTGGGGCAAGCGTGGCACCCGGTGGCCGGTTTCCTGGGCGGGTGGGTGTCCATGACGGTGGGTTTTGGTGCGCCCATTGCGCTGTCCAGCATGGCGTTTGGGCGCTACCTGTCGGCCATTGTCCCGGTCAATCCGCAGGTTGCGGCGTTTGCCATGCTGCTGGTGGTGGTAGGGGTGCACCTGGCCGGCTTGCACACCGCCAAACGGTTTCAGGTGGCCATTACCGCCACGCAGTTGCTGCTCGTCGCGGCCTTCATAGTAGCGGGGATGATGTATGCGCGAGCGCTGGCGTTGCCCATGGGGTTGAACGACGGGGTGGCCGTGCGGGAAGTGTTTTCAGCCCCGTATGCGGTGTCGCTGGTGTACGTGTCGTTTGCGTTTACCGGCTGGAATGCCGCCGGATACATTGCCGGCGAAATTGTCGAGCCTGAGAAAACGATTCCGCGCGCGGTGGTGGCGAGCACGCTGTTGGTGACCGCGCTGTACCTCCTGCTCAACTTCGCCTTTCTTCGGACCGTCCCAATAGCAGAGCTCGCTGGAAAGGTTGAGGTCGGCGCATTGTCGGCGACAGCGATGTTTGGCGTTCGGGGCGGGCAGGGGATGAGCGCCATCATTGCGGCGGTGCTGGTGGCCTCCATCAGCTCCATGGTGATTGGCAGTTCACGAGTCACGCATGCCGTGGCTGAATCGCTCCCCCAGTGGAAGGTGCTGGGAAAGCGCAGTGCCGATGGGGTGCCCCGCAACGCCATTCTGGCGCAGGGGGCACTCATTCTGGTGTTGCTGCTGACCAACTCCTTTGAAGCGGTCATGCTGTACGCCGGGTTCACCCTCAACCTCATGTCGTTGCTGACCGTGTTGGGGATGATGCGTTTGCGCTCAACGGCCGCCGCGACGCCAAGGCCATACCATGCCTGGGGCTTCCCCATCACGCCGCTCATCTATGTAGCGCTGAGCCTGTGGACCCTTGGCACGCTGCTCATGCAACGCCCCGTGGCGTCGCTGGCAGGGCTGGGAACGGTGCTCATCGGGCTCGTGGTGTGGTGGGTGGGCAACCGGTCGGTGCGCCCCCAACACGGGGAAGGTTGAGCCAGGGGCAGCAACGTAAGTCGTTGTGTTGCAACATCAGCAAAGCGTTTCGCGCCTGATGCAACCAATTCTGCAACGTGGCTGGTATTGATCTGCAACATCCGTGGTACATGGCATAGTGGCCTCGTTCCTATCATCGTGGCGTCCCCATTCCGCCTACCGATGTCGGTCCAGGAGTGCCCCGCCATGATTCAGGTCAACAGCTCCACCTCGCCGTTCCCTTCCGCATATACCCCGACGCCGGGCTATGGCCGCCCCAAGCGCGGCACGCCGGACTACGCGGCCAAGGTACGTCAGCAGATCGCCCGCCTGGCCGCCCTGCATGCGGCGTCCATTGTGGAGGCGCCGCCAATGGCGCCGGTGGCTATCAAGTCGGTGCTGGTGGTTGCGGGCTGTCCCTCCATGCGCGACTGCATCCGCGAAGCGCTTCGCAGCACCTCGTGGATGCAGGTCACGGAGGCCACGAGTGTAGAGGAAGGGCTGCAGCAACTGGCCAAGGAAGCTCCCTCGCTCATGATCGTGGACAGCGCCTGCGCCGACGTGCTGTCATCACCCGCCGCCGAACGCGCTCTGCTGGTCATGGGCCAGGTCCCGCGGGAAAAGGCCTTCCCCGCTCAGGTGGTAGGGGTGCTGGCCCAACCGCTCAAGGCGGACCGGGTGACGCGGTTGGTGCTGGAGCAGTTTGATAAGTAACGCGGCGTTCACACGCTGACCCACGTCGGCCACGGCCCACGTGGGGCTGGAAAAACGCACTGGGTCACGGATGACCGGCCATGAAACCGCCATCCGTGACTGCAACCGGGTCTCTACCGGACCCGATTGATGGGATTGAATGTGTGATTGTTTTTAATTTGTGCCACGAGGGGAGGAGTCTGCTGACGCCTCCAGTTGCCGCGCCAGCGCCAACAGCCACTCGTCGCGACCCCGCGCCGCCACGAGTGACAATCCAATAGGGCAGCCATCGCGGGAGGCCAACGGTAGCGACAGCTGCGGCAGTCCGCCAAGGCCCGCTACACACAACAGCGCCAGCGCACGCTCACGGACCGCCACGGTCTCCTGTGGTGGCAGTTGCAGCAAGGGCGCAATGGCCGGAGCGGTCGGCATAAGCAGTACCGTATTGCCCGCCAGCAGCGCATCGAGTCGCGCGCGAATACCTTCGCGCTGCGCAGATGCCCACGTCACTTCGCTCATGGTGGTCTTGGCCACCGCGGCAAATCGCGTGGCGACCTGCGGACCAAAGTGTGGTTGCACCCTCTGCACCCACTCGCGGTGCGTCTCCCAGATATCGTGGTACTGCAACACCCGGAACACATCAAACCACGCCGGCAGCCCCTTGTCTGACAGCACCACCGGTTCGGCGTCCCCCAGCAGCTGCGTGACCTGCTGCACCGCGGGCGCCAACGCCGCCGCCCCTTCCGGGGTGGCCTGGGCAAAGGCATCCGTGGCGAGCAACACGCGTACTGCGCCGCTCGACGCAACCACCGGTGACTGCAGCAACACTTCGCCCACCTGCGCTAGCAGCGCGGCATCGCGGGTGAACCAGCCGCAGGTGTCAAAGATGGGGGCCAGCGGGCAGGCGCCCGCCAGCGAGATGCGCCCATGTGTCGGGCGCAGGCCGTAAATGCCGCAGAAACTCGCCGGCGCGCGTACTGATCCGCCGGTGTCGCTGCCAATGGCAAAGTCCACCAGACCACCGGCAACGGCTGCGGCTGACCCACTCGAGGAGCCACCCGGCACACGTCCTGTCGCCGCCGGATTGATCGGCGTGCCGTAGTGGGCGTTTTCGCCGGTCAGACTGAAGGCCATCTCCTCCGTGTGCGTCTTGCCCACCATGGAGGCTCCGGCCTGCAGCAGCTGCTCCAGCACCCAGGCGTGTCGCGGTGCCGCGTGGTGCGTACGCAGCCAATCCGGGCTGCCAAAGCCCGTATGATGCCCCGCAACGTCGAAAATATCCTTGAGGCCAAACGAAAGGCCGTCCAAAGGACCGCCTGAGGTACCACTCACACTCACATGGGTGTGACGGCAGAAGGCGTTCAGGCTGTCGTGGTCGAGGATGCTCATGTGCAGGCGAGGTAGGGGATCACCGAACATACCGAACCCGGAGCCTTGTCGCACACCGCACTATCTTTCCCGCATGTCCCGGTTTTTTGCGTCTTTGCTGGCCATTGTTCTGCGCGGTGCCCCGCCTCGGAACAGCACGCGCGCTCCCGGTCGCGCGCGCCGATATCTGACGCGTGCCCTCGAAGGCGCCGCTGCGCGTGCTATTGAGGTAACGGTGCGCTCCCGCTCCGTGGCCCGCCGTCCGCGCTTTGCGTGGCCTGGCGAGATTACCATCGCCAGCGCGACGGAGCAGATCATTGTGCCTGGCACGTGGGCGCTAGAGTGGCAGCCATCTGCGGGCACCGACCGTTCGGGCGCATCCATGGCCGTTGATGCGCCGTCGTTCCGTGATCACGCCGCATGGGCACACTACATGCGGCGGCTCGTTACCCTGCAATTGCCGGGTACGCAGCTGCGGGTGCAACGCAACAACGCCAACGGGTGGGACACGCTGGAAGTGCGTGTGCCCACCCGTCCCACCACCGCTGTGGAGTTCGACCGCGACGCCCTGCAGCAACTGCTTGGTGATGCCAACGCCACGGTCACCCTGCGCGCCTTCGACTAACACCGAAGTCTACGCGTGTGCCCTCTCGTCCGCTCCACTCGAGTGGTGCTGGACAGACGGCCACCGCCGCATCAGGCCGCGCGCGGCAGGGGCGTAGCCCAGCGCGGTTCGTCGAGCACAAACTGCGCCACCATATTCTGCAGCCGCTGCGCCTGACCGGCCAATTCCTGCGAACTGGCGGAGGTCTCTTCGGCGCTGGCCGCCACGCCTTGCGTGGTGGACTGCATCGAACCGATCGACGTATCTATCTCCCGAACGCTGGCCAACTGCGCCTGCGTGGCATCGGCCACGTCCTTGAGCACCTTCGACACCCGATCGACGCGCTGATCGATCTCCTGCAGCTTGCCTGCGGCCGCCACGGCCAGTTGGGCACCGCTCGTGGTGTGCGCGAGCTGGGCTTCGATCAATGCCGACGTGTCCTTGGCGGCGCTGGCCGCCCGCATGGCGAGCGTTCGCACCTCGTCGGCCACCACGGCAAAGCCGCGTCCGGCGTCTCCCGCGCGCGCTGCTTCAACGGCGGCGTTCAGCGCGAGCAGATTGGTTTGGAAGGCAATCTCATCGATCGTGCGAATGATCCGCGCGGTATCGCTGCTGGCGGTCTTGATGCGCTCCACCGCGTCCCGCAGCCGATGCATCTCCGCCATCCCTTCGGTGGCGCTCTGCCGTGCTTCGTCAGCCAGTGCATTGGCGGTGGTCACATGCTGCGCGTTGCGGTCGGCTGTTCCACCAAGCTCCGTGACCGAGGCGCCAATCTGCTCAAGCCCTGCGGCCTGCGAACTCGCCCCCTGGGCAACACTCTCGCTCGCACTGGCAATCTCCGAACTCGCGGACGTGACTTCGGCGGACGCGTTGCGGGCTTCTGTCATGGTCCGATTCAGTGCGTCGGCCGCACGATTGAAGGCTTCCTTCACCTGTGCGTGATCACCGACATAGCCGCCCTTGACGCGGACCGTCAAATCGCCGTCAGCCAGGCGGGAGAGCACCTGCGCTGTTTCGGTCGCCGGCGCCGTGGTGGCATCGAGCGTGGCATTCACCCCTTCCAGCAGGGTGGCAAACGCCCCCTGGAAACGACTGGCGTTGGCGCGCGCGGTCAGATGACCAGACCGTGCTGATGCCGTGAGTTGATCGGCTTCCGCCAATAGCGTCCGAATGGATGACACGGAGGACGCGAAGGCCGCGGACGTGGCGGTGCAGGCGTCTACCATGCAGTCGAGCGTGTCCGCCAGCATGCCAATTTCATCGTGACGCGCCAGGCGTAACGGTGGCAAAGTGGCCACCGATGCTTCGGTCAGTTCGCCTTCCGCCATCCGGGTGCCGACTTCGGCCAGCGGGGCCAGCACCTGCGTCCGCACGGCTTCCGCCCGCGTGACGACTTGCTGAATGGTGCTGCCGATGGCGCGCACCCGCACGTAGCCTACCCCAAGAATGAGCACCCCGGCAATAACCAGGGTGAGTGACGACATGACGAAGGCGCGGGCGGATTCAGCTTCGATACCTTTCGATGCCGCCACCACTTGCAACTCAGCGATGGATAGGAGTTCGCCCACGAGTGTTTCGTAATGCTCCTGTGCCGGCGTGTACTCCCGGAAATAGAGCGCTGTCGCGGAATCACCAGACCCACTGGCCACCAGCTCCAGGATCGTGGTGCCGAGCGGTTGCAGGCTCGTGGAATCGGCGGCATTCAACTGCAAGAGCACATCATGCAGTGCGGCAGATTTCCCGAGGCTATCCAACTGCGCATACACCGCGCGGGTCGAATCGTAGGCCTCGACCCGCTGCATTGACTGAACAGCAATCTGCTCGGAGTTCAACAGCATGGACTTCGTCGCCGCGTCCTCTTCGCGAAGGAACCCGAAGGCACGAAGCGCCAATTCCTTTACCTGGCGGGCTCGTAGGAGCTCACCCGTGAGTGCAGACTGCTGTTGCTTGGATCGGAAGGCCAGGCCAGTGCCCACCACGACCAGTGGAATGAGCAGGGCGGCAAAGAGTACGATGATACCAGACGCCAGCGTACGTGGACGCAGGCGCTGCCGGAATTGTGCCAAGGAGATCATGGTCCCGCGGGTTAACGTGACGGGATCAACTACTTGGTCACAGTGACTTTGACCTTCATGGCCGGATGAAAGGCGCACCGCACATCAAACGAGCCGGTCTTGGTAAACGCGACTTCGTGATTGGCGCCCGGCTTCATGGCCACCACGTTGAACGCGAACCCGGGGGCCGCGCTGAAGACGTTGTGGGTTACATCATCATCATTGTTGAAGACGAGCTTCTCGCCAACCTTGACCGTGACTTCGCTCTGGGAAAATTTCTTCCCCTTCTGGCCAACGACGACAGGGGCGAGGGGCGCGACGATGAGCGCAACCGCGAGCGGGGCAAACAAAAGACGAGCAGACATGAGAGAGTCTCTCCGGCAACGTCGGTCACGCAGGGAGGCGGCGAGTCCGACAACGATTCTACAGTGCTGGGCACGCAGGCCCACTGGAAAAACGGCGTCGTCTCTTCCAGTTCCTGTTATCGTCCTGTCCCGCTCCGGTCTTGAGTTCCGGATTACGCGCGTCGCGGTTGTTACAGACGAAACCGCATGCCCGGGTGTGAGTACAACGTTGCCGTTCGCCAGTCACACGACAGCGCTACTGTCCTTCGGTCGGGATGACCATCGGGACAGGAAATGCCCGGCCGTTCCAGACGGCACGTCCCCACAACGCCGGATACTCCACCGTGAGCTGGCGGCCGAACAGCGGCTTGTAGTTGCCATTGTGGCACGTGATGCACTGCGCTTTCGGTGCATCGCCCATGGCGCCGAGGCGATGGGCGGGCAGGACGGTGTTGAGGGGAGCGAGGTAGTTGGAATTGACGTCGCGGAGCATCTGAATGCCGGCGTATGCCACTACTCGCTGCGGCGGTGCCTCACGCCAACTGGCAAACTGCCGCGTATTATGGCAGTAGGTGCAGTTGACCCCCAGTGATCGTGACTGGGAAATCATGAGTGCGTAGGTCCACTCCGCCTGCTTCACCGAACTGCGGTTTGCCATGCCCGGTGCGACCGCCTGCGTCATGACCCGGGCGCCGTCACGATCGAGATAATGCCGCAGATAATCGTTGGGGCTGTTGTAGAACCACAGGCCATTCGGCAGGGCCTTCCCCAGGTGGCAGGTGTAGCACGTGACGCCGGTGTTCTTCACGTGACTGGCATAGGTGCCATTGATGGTGCGCACCATCTGCAGCATGCGTCGCGCTGTCAGCTTGCGGTACAGCGGCTCCCCGGTCGCCGTGGTATCCGACCAGGGCTGATCCACCCAATGGCAGAAGGCACAATTGCCTTGGGACCCACCAACCCACAGGGCCATGGCATCCATGGTTCTCAGGAGTTCAACGACGGAAACATCGGTGAGCACCTGAACATTCTGCCACGGCAAGGGCCCGGCGGGCATCGGATCCGCCGGTGGAGCGGGCGCGGGTAACGTTGTCGCGACGGCGCGGTAGCGCTCCAGTGTTGCATCCCGACGATACACCTGCGTCATGGCCGTGCCGCGATACCCCACCTGCACGGTATCTACCCGCTGCTCACCAACACATGCGCTGAGCAAAACCGCGCTTGCCAACCACAGGCCGGGCCGATTTATCGGGAGCGCCATAATACGTCCATCGTACGAGGAAGACATCCGCGCACTGCGGCGTCGCATTGCTGACTGGAACATGCATCGGCTTGCGCTCAGCCGCAAATATCCGTTGCTCGCACAGTTTCGACGGCACATGATCCCCACGCAACAGAGCGCACCACGCGGTAGCGTGGTGCGCTCTGCGGTTACCTGACGTTCCCTTCATGCAGCAACACCCTGCTCAGCGAGCGGCGTTCCCGGAGACCTTGGTCGCCACTGCAAAAAATGTGGACGCTACCACCAGTGTTGCGACAAGCACGATCCACTCGGCTTGAGTAATGCTTGTCAGCAGCCAGGCAATGAGTCCAATGGTAATGAATGGCACGAGCGGGCCACCCGGCACCGAGAAGGGGACGGCGCCGTCCTGCCGAATGCCGCGCTTGCGCAGCATAAAGGTGGCCGCGGCACATCCGGCATAGAGCAGCAGGGCCGCCAGATTGGAAATGACCGCCAGCTGCTCAAACGAATTGAAGACAGCCAGTGAGCCCACCAGGAAGGTTTGCAGCACAATGGCCACGTGCGGCGTGCGATACTCCGGATGCACCGAGCCTACCACCTTGGGCAGCAGGCCATCTTCGGCGAACCGGAACAGCGCGCGCGGCACCGCCAGCGTCATTCCGCTCACGTACCCGAACATCGAGATGGAGGCGCCAATCAGCAGCAGCAACCGGCCCGGCGTACCAAGGAATGATTCCGCGGCAAACGCGAGCGGCGCCGCGGTACTGGTGGCCAGCGAATCACCAAGCAGACCAGCCGCCACGAGATGCACAGCGAGATAGAGCAGTGTCACGCCAATCATGGCGATGGCGAGCGCCCGTGGCACCGTACGCGCGGGGTCCCGTACTTCACCGCTGGGCACGAGTGCCGTTTCTACCCCGCTGAAGGCAAACACCAGTACAATGGCCGCACGCGCGAGGCTGGACGGCCCCGGCATCTCGGTGATCGCGAGATTCTCCGGCTGGATGAAGAACACGCCAATGGCTACGAAGGCAATGAGTGGCAGCAGCTTGGCGATGGAGGCCACCACAATGAGCTTCGTGCCTTGTTCAACGCCGCGAATGTTCACGAGCGCCAACACAATGAACATGGCCACGATCACCGGCACGCGCAGCGACGGCATGTTGAACAGCGCGCCCAATCCTTCGGCGAACGCACTCGACACACCCGCTACGGCGGTGGTACCAAGCATCCACAACAACACACCGGCGAGGAAGCCCACATAGCGGCCAAAGACCGCCTCCACGTAGGCGTATGGGCCACCGGTGAGCGTGATGCGACTGCCCGCTTCGGCGAAGCACAATACCACGAACCCCATGACGGCCGCGCAGATGAGATACACGAACGGCGCCGCGGGACCGGCCGCAGCGGCGGCTCCGGCAGGAAGGCGGAAGATGCCGCCACCCACGGTGACGTTGAAGATGCTGGCCGCGAGGGCCCAAACGCCAACCGCGCGGACCAGTTCTGGTCCGCGCGGTGACGTTGCTGTCGTTGAAGTCACGTATTACGCCTTGGTGAGCAACGGAATGAGCAGCAGTGCCACGATGTTGATGATCTTGATGAGCGGGTTGATGGCCGGACCCGCCGTGTCCTTATACGGATCGCCCACCGTGTCGCCGGTCACGGCGGCCTTGTGGGCTTCGCTGCCCTTGCCGCCGTGGTGTCCTTCTTCGATGTACTTCTTGGCGTTGTCCCACGCGCCGCCGCCCGTGCACATCGAGATGGCCACGAAGAGGCCCGTCACGATCGTTCCCATGAGCAGACCGCCGAGCGCCGCGCCACCGAGCACCACGCCCACGATGATCGGAATCACCAGGGGCAGCAGCGACGGAAGGATCATCTCGCGAATGGCGGCCTTGGTGAGCAGGTCCACCGCGCGATCGTACTGCGGCTTCTGCGTCCCCTTCATGATGCCCGGCAGTTCGCGGAACTGACGACGCACTTCCTGCACGACCGCACCGGCCGCGCGACCCACGGCCTGCATGGCCGCGGCGCCGAACAGATACGGAATCATGCCGCCAATGAGCAGGCCGATCACGACCTTGGGATCGTCGATCGAGAAGTTCACCGGCCCGCCCAGATGTTCGCCGAGCTTGCTGCTGTAATCGGCGAAAAGCACGAGCGCCGCGAGACCGGCCGAGCCGATCGCGTAGCCCTTCGTGACGGCCTTCGTGGTGTTACCCACCGCGTCGAGCGCGTCGGTGATCTTGCGGATTTCCGGACCAAGATGGCTCATCTCGGCAATACCACCGGCATTGTCGGTGATGGGGCCGTAGGCGTCGAGTGCGACGATCACACCGGCCATGGAGAGCATGGAGGTGGCCGCAATCGCGATCCCGTACAAGCCAGCGATTTCAAAGCAGAAGTAGATCGCCGCCGCCACGACCAACACCGGCGCTGCCGTCGACTTCATGGAGACCGCCAAGCCGGCAATCACGTTCGTACCGTGACCGGTCTCGGACGCCTTCGCGATCTGACGCACCGGGCCGTACTCCGTGGCCGTGTAGTACTCGGTGATCACTACCAGCGCTGCGGTGAGGGCCAGGCCGATCATCGCGCAGATGAACAGGTTCGTCCCCAGTTCACCCGGGAACATGGCCTGCGTCACGAAGAAGAACGCGATGGCCGCCAGCACACCGGCGACGATCAGCCCACGATAGAGCGCGTTCATGATCTTGCCGCCCGGCTTCACGCTCACGAAGAACGTGCCGATGATCGAGGCCGGAATGGAGACAGCGCCAAGCACCAGCGGATACATGACCCCGGTGTTGCCGTAAGTGGCGAAGCCGAGGCCGGCCACGAGCATCGCCGCAATGACCGTCACGGCGTACGTCTCGAAGAGGTCGGCCGCCATGCCGGCGCAGTCACCCACGTTGTCACCGACGTTGTCGGCGATCACGGCGGGGTTACGCGGATCGTCTTCGGGAATGCCCGCTTCGACCTTGCCCACCAGGTCGGCGCCGACATCAGCCCCCTTCGTGAAGATGCCGCCGCCCAGTCGCGCGAAGATGGAGATGAGCGACGACCCGAAGGCCAGGCCGATCATCGGTTCGAGCGCCGCCTTGACTGCCGCTTCACCGGTGTTGTTCCCGATGACGACCATGTAGAAGCCGGCCACACCGAGGAGACCGAGGCCGACCACCAGCATACCGGTGATAGCGCCGCCCTTGAAGGAAATGTTGAGCGCGGCGTTGAGACCGATCGTGGCCGCCTGCGCCGTGCGCGAGTTGGCGCGCACCGATACGAACATGCCGATGAAACCGGCCGCGCCGGAGAGCACCGCGCCAATCGCAAAGCCGATGGCAGTCATCCAACTGCCTAGGCCAGCGCCGACGGCGACGAAGAGGACGGCACCAACCAGGGCGATGGTGGTGTATTGACGCTTGAGGTAGGCGTCCGCGCCAACCTGAATGGCGCCAGCGATCTCCTGCATGCGCTCATTGCCGGCAGGCTGGGCAATGATCCAGCGCGCCGAAACAATGCCATACACAATGGCGATTGCGGCGCAGCCAAGCGCGAGGATGAGGGCGTACTGCTCGAGCACGTAGGGGAGGGTGGAGGGAAAGGGAGCGCGCCCCGGCGAGCGGGGCGATTCGGGGATATCCTGTGGAAAATCACCGTCTGAGCCGGATGTTGCCAGTAGCCAACACTATATGGAGGCAATCCGGAGCCGGAAGAGGGCTCCCCGTGGGCAGGGACGTGACCGAACCCGATGGGGGAGACGTTAGATTTGCCCCGTCAGCGTCAGCTCCCGGTGCCCCCGGACGGGCCGGCGCCCCGAACCTCCCCCCCGTTCCTCCCCGTCGATGCACATCCCACCGCGCGTCACCGTCGCACCGGCCCTGCTGGTCCTCGGCCTGTTTTCAGCGTGCCGGCCCGCTCAGACCCCTGGCAGCGGCACGGTTGCTGCCGCTGCGGTACCGGCCCTGTATGTCATTGCCGATGGGCAATCTCAGGTGGTGCCGGCCTTCGCCGACACGACCGCCTGGATTCGCGAGCGGCTCTGGGTAGAGACGGAGTTCGACTCCGACTACGACGGCAAGCGCGATCGGGTGCACGTGGATGTGACCCGGCCCGGCCCCACGGCCACCGGGCTCAAGGTGCCCGTGGTCTACGAAACCAGCCCGTACTTTGCCGGCACTGATCCCGACGATGGCATTTTCTGGCCGGTCAAGCAGGAGCTCGGCGATAGTGCTCCCACCCGCAAGCTGGGCAAGGGCGCCACGTTCAATCCGAATCGAACCCGCATTTCCAATTCGCAGATCCGAAACTGGGTCCCGCGCGGCTTTGCCGTGGTGCACTCGGAGTCGCCGGGGACTGGGCTGAGCCAGGGGTGTGTCACCATTGGTGGCATGAACGAATCGCTGGCCCCCAAGGCGGTCATCGACTGGCTGAACGGGCGCGCCAAGGGCTTTACTACCATAGACGGCACCACCGAAGTGAAGGCTGCCTGGGCGACCGGCAAGGTGGGCATGACGGGGACCTCGTTCAATGGCACCTTGCCGGTGGCTGTGGCCACCACGGGCGTGAAGGGGCTCGAGGCCATTATTCCGGTGTCACCCAACAACTCGTACTACCGCTACTACCGGTCCAATGGCCTCGTGCGCAGCCCGGGCGGGTACCTGGGCGAAGATGTGGACGTGCTGTACGACTATGTGCAGAGCGGCAAGACGGACACGCGCGCCCTGTGTCATCAGAAGGTTCGCGCCGACATCATCTGGAAGGGATTGGATCGGCGGACCGGCGACTTGAGCGACTTCTGGACCAAGCGGGATTACATCGAGCAGGCCAAGGGCATTCGCGCCGCCATGCTCACGGCGCACGGCTTCAACGACTGGAACGTGATGCCGTCGCACACGACGATCATGGCCGACGCGGTGCGGGCCAACGGCGTTCCGGTGCAGATGTACTTTCATCAGGGCGGCCACGGCGGCGAACCACCCCTTGGCATGATGAACAGGTGGTTTACCCGGTACCTGTTGGGTGTACAGAACGGGGTGGAGCAGGACCCGCGCTCGTTCGTGGTCCGAGAGGGCGCTTCACGCCAGAGCCCCACGGCCTATGCCGCGTATCCGCATCCCGAGTCGCAGCCGGTAGCGCTGTTCCCGCTCAAGGGAGGCGGACAGGTCGGTACCCTCGGGTTTGACAAGCGGACCGGGCAGGGCACCGAGTCGCTGACCGACGATGTCAACCAGAGTGGCGCGCAGCTCGCGCTCGCCACGTCGTCCGCGCATCGGCTGCTCTACGCCACGCCGGAGCTCAAGGCGCCGGTCCACCTCAGCGGTACGGCGCGGATCAGCATCCGGGTGGCCTCCAGCAAAGCTGCCGCCAACCTGTCGGTGTGGCTGGTGGAGTTGCCCTGGCCTGCCAATACGCGTGGCGCGATGGATCCCAACGGCATCATCACGCGCGGCTGGGCCGACCCGCAGAACGCCAAGTCGCTGCGCACGAGCGAACCGCTGGTCCCCGGTCAGCCGGTCACGGTCACCTTCGACCTCGAACCGGATGATCAGATTGTGCCAGCCGGCAAGCGCATTGGCCTGATGATTTTCTCCAGCGACAAGGATTTCACGCTGTGGCCGGCGCCCGGCACCGTCCTTACGGTGGATCTCGATGGCACCTCATTGGTACTTCCCGTGGTCGGTGGCTCGGCGGCGCTGATGCGGGCGCTGCCGTAGTGCGCACTTCCTCTTTCTCGGGCCACATTGCCATGGCGAAGGGCTGGCTTGTTCCACTCAGTACGGTGTTGGCTGTCGGCTGTGTTGCCGCCGCGCGACCCCGCCCCATTCCGACCGTCAGTACGCCGGGCACGGCAGCGGCCACTACGTCGATTTCTACTTCGCCAGCATCGCCGACGCGCGGGGCATCGTCACGCCGCGCGCTCTCGCGTGAAGCGTGGGCCGACTCCGTGCTCGGGGCGCTCACCATGCGTCAGAAAGTGGCGCAAATGGTGTGGGTGTGGACACTGGGCGACTATACCGCCGTGGATGCGCCCGGCTACTTGGCCATCGAGAAGCAGATTTCGGAGCTTGAGCTTGGCGGCATCATCGTGTCGGTGGGTGGACCGATGGACATCGCGACCAAGGTGAACGCGTTACAGCGTTCCGCCAAACTCCCGCTGCTGGTGGGCGCCGACCTTGAAACCGGCGCGGCGTTTCGCGCGCGCGGCGGCTGGTTTCTGCCCAACGCCATTGAGCTGGGCGGTGCCACCTCGTTCCCGTATCAGATGGGCATAGGCGCCACGCGCGACCCCAAGCTGGCATATGAAATGGGGCGGGTGACGGCACAAGAAGGGCGCGCCATGGGCATCCATATGGCCTTCGCGCCGGTGCTTGACGTCAACAATAATCCCAAGAATCCGGTCATCAGCGCTCGTTCGTTTGGCGAAGATGCCTCGCTGGTTGCCGAAATGGGTACGGCTCTGGTGCGCGGCATTCAGGAGCATGGCATGCTGGCCACCGGCAAACACTTTCCCGGGCATGGCGACACTGAACAGAACTCACACCTGGAGTTGTCGCGCGTGAATGTGTCGCGCGCTCGACTCGACAGTGTAGAGCTCAAGCCGTTTCAGGCTGCCATTGATGCCGGCCTGCGCGGGATGATGACCTTTCACGGCGATCTGCCGGCGCTGGATACCACGCACACCGCCGCCACGTTGAGTGTGAAGGTCATGACCGACCTGCTCAGGACGCAAATGAAGTTCAACGGACTGCTGGTCACCGATGCCCTCGACATGAACGGGGTGTTGGGTGGGGTTACCATGGGCGAAGCCACCATTCGCGCCGTGGAAGCCGGCAACGATGTCCTGCTCATGCCTACCGATGCGAAAGTATCGATTGAGGCGGTCGTGGAAGCGGTGGCCAAGGGGCGCCTGTCGGAAGCCCGCATCGATGCGTCCGTGAAGAAATTGCTTATGGCCAAGCACGAGTTTGGTCTGCATACCGCGCGGTACGTGGACCTTGAGGCGGTACGGAGCACGGTTGGCTCTGCAGCCAATCAGGCCGCGGCTCGTGAGGCCGCGGCGAAGGCCATCACGCTGGTGCGGGACACGCTCTCGCTGGTGCCTTTCAAGCTGCCGCGCCAGGCCAAGGTGGTCAGCATTACCGTGTCATCGCGCGTGGATCTGAGCGCGGGACGCGGCTTTGACGCTGAGTTGCGCAGCGCGTTTCCCAACCTGCTGTCGCTCACACTCACACCGGAAGTCGTGGCCGAAGCCACGGCCGGCGCGGCGGCGGGGAACGCCGGTGGTTATCGCATCACGCCTGACCCCACCATTCTCCCGGCCTCGGCGGAGAATGCGCTGGCCATTGCCCGCGGGGCGGATGTGGTGCTGGTGTCGAGCTACATCGGTGCGGCGACCAATACCGCTTCGATGGTGCCAACCCAAGGCCTGCCAGAACTGCTCACCGCGTTACGTGACGCCAATACCAAGGTGGTGCTGGTGAGCTTCAATAATCCGTACCTGCAGCTTGGCCTACCGCTCACGGAAGCGCATCTCATTGCGTGGAGTCCGTGGACGAGCGCACAGCGCGCCGCCGCGCGCGCGTTGCTGGGCCGGGCGCCTATCACCGGGAAACTGCCCATCACGCTGCCCGGCGTCGCATCGTTCGGGGCCGGACTCGTGCGATAAACTGTCCGGCGGCTACTCGAGCTCCAGTTCAAGTTGGGCCGGTACCGCCTGCGTCCGTCGTACCTTGGCGGCGCGCACCAGTTGCTCCATGATGTCCACAATGGCTTCCGGCTGCTCTTCATGGAGCATGGTTCCGGCGTGCCTGATCGTATCGACTGCGAAAAGCCGTACGGAGCGGCGTAGCATATCAATCTGGACCAGTGTGGGAGAGCTGGGGGTTGGTGTATCTCCCAGCAGGAGACGGACCGGGGCGGCAACGAGCGGCAGACGGGTGGCAATGGAGATGCGTTCGCTGGCGCCGGCCATGGCTCGCAACGAACGGAACACACCGCGCAGATCCCGTTCCAACGGATTGACGTAGGCCTGCACCACGCTGTCGGTCATCCACGCTGTGTTGGCGCTCTGCGCTTTCATGGAGGCGATGAACCGTCGACGCGCCAAACCACGTCCCAGTCGATTGTCGAGTAATGGCGCCACAGCAAGTGCCAGTTTCAACATTTTGGTGCCTTGCTGATCCACGGGGCCTCCCGCGATCGACACAACCCCGCCCACTTGCTCCGGCGCGATAGCCGCCATGTGCATGGCAATGGTGGCGCTCGTCCCGATCGCGGCGATCACCACTGGGGCGCCCGGCGTATCGCTGCGAAGTACCTGCAACAGCCGGACCGCCTGTTGCCCGAGGGAGTAGTCGGCAGAATCGGGACGGCTGGAGGCGCCCATGCCCAACGGATCAACGATCCGAACGGCATACCCCCGTGACGCCATGTGCGCCGCGAGGTGGCGCATGCTGTGCATGGACCCCACCGGCCCCGGGATCAGCAGGATGGCGGGTTGCCCCGGTACACTGGGCGGGCCCAGCGCCAGTACCGCCAACGATTCTCGCGGGGCCACCGCACGCCGATCCACCCGTCCCACGGTCGGATCGGTGGGAGGGAAGACAATGCTCAACGTTACGGAGAGCACCATCAGAAGATACGTCGCCAGCGGCATGCAGTAGATTACCCGTTATCGGTCTCAGTGCACTACCGCGGGCGTCACACCTCTGCAACGGTGTTCCATCAGATTGATACCGACGATGCCATCTGTCCCCGAACTTCTATTCCGAGTACGATCATGCCATCACGATGGATTCTGCCAGTTGCCGCCGTCGCCAGCGTTGCTGCCCTTGCCTCAAACAGCCTGGTGGCCCAGCGCGTGGCCACTGACCTCACCGGCAACTGGAGTTTTCAGGTCGTCACGGAAAACGGCACCGGAACCCCTACGGTGACCATGACGCAGAAGGGTGACTCGCTGTCCGGTACCTACGAATCTGCACGGATGGGGGCGCTCCCTTTCAAGGGGACGGTGAAAGACAAGAGTTTCACCTTTGCCGTGAACACCAGCGGCGGGGCAACGCTCACCTTCAACGGCACGATTGTCGACAACGATACGGTGAAGGGCGACGTGGACTTTGGTGGTCAGGGCGGCGCGACATTCACCGGGGCGCGGAAGAAATAGTCTCATTGTCGTGCGTGGCCGTGGTACCGCACTGCGGGCAATACGGGTAGAACGCATTCTTTTTCGATGTGCACGTGGTGCACGAATCGAACAACCGTAGCCCGCAGTGCACACAAAAGTTGGCGGGACCGTTGGGGCCTTTGGTAATGGCGCGCTCACACCCGGGACAGACGCCCCCATCAATCCGTTTCACGGCGTCTTCATACGGCATCGCCCGTCGCCGTTCCGCTTCGCTCCGCTGTTCCACCCGCTGGCGCTCCGCCAGGTAGCGACGCATGGCGCGAATGATGTACACGCCCACGACGGCCGACGCGAGAATACCCACCCCATAGCGCACATAGCCGCCGTAGCTCGGCAGGTACGGAACCAGCTCCACGAAGAACGCAAAGACGGCGAAGAGGACGAAGCCGCGGAGCAGCGGCCAGTAGTCACTCTTGCGTTTGCGTGCGACCAGCCATCCGGCCACCAACAGCAGTGGCAGCGTGAGTGCCAGACGTATGCCGAACGTGCGAAGCTCCTGCTGCAATCGCGACCGCTCAAACGGTGCCCGCGCGGCCAGGTCCAGCTCCACTTCCTGCTCGCGCACGAATTCCTGCGCCTGACTGATCGCCAGCAGCGTGGCATCCAGTCGCTCCACCACCGACTCCGCAGTGCGTTCCACGGCTTTGAGGGAATCGAGAGCGCGGGTGCGCGATACCACTTCCGGATCCTGCTGCGGATCCGTGGTGGCCGTACGGGTGGCAATCCAATTGTTGAACTGCTCCTGCTGCGCACTGTACGCATTGCGGGCAACCGCGTGGTCCTGAATGGCGCGATCGCGCAGATCCTGCGTGCGTTTATTCTCCCCCAGCAGGGAATCCCGTCTGGCACGCAGCGGGGCCGCGCGCACCGGATCGACAAAGTCGGTAAGCGACAGCGTGGTGTCCACGCCGGGCAATTCACCCACGATTTTTCCGCCCAGGCCAATGAGGAACCCCGAGAAGACCAGGGAGACCACCCACATGGCAATGGCAAAGAGCCGCTCGGGGACCCGCAGGAAACGGAACATCGATCAGACTCCAGCCGTGAGTTGTGCCGTCAGATCACTGACCTCGCGCGCCACCACGGCGAGGTCCACCTTTTCAATGGGATGCGGTATGTCCGGCAACAACGAGGCGCGGGCCCGCGGCAAATGCGACGCGGCGGTTGTCGCGTCTTCGAGTGAAACACTGTCGTCGCGGCCGCCCACCAGCAGATGTACCGGGCAATGCACCGCACCCAAGGTCTCGCGCGTCAGCAACGGTTGCTCGCCCAGTTCGCACAACATGGACGCGGTACGCTCCAGCAACAGTTCCCACCCGCCGGCGTGCATATGCCGTGCCGCCAACAGCTCGGCATACGCCGGCACCTTGGCGCGGATCACCTCACTGTTCAATCGCGCGGCGGCCTGCTGCGCAATGGTTGGTGTCCAGTGCAACATGGTGCCCAACGTGACAATGCCACCAATGGTGCCTGGGGCCAAATGTTCCAGCAGCAAGGCAACGTATCCCCCCATGGAGTAGCCAAACACCACCGGGCGAACCAGCGCCTTCGCGTGAACGTATTCCTGCAGCGCCATGGCAAACGTACGCATGGAGAAAAGAAGGCCAGCCGGTAATTCGGTTCGACCATGCCCGGGCAATTCCAGGTTCAGAACTGAGGCATATTGCCGCTGGGCCTGCAACGCCTCGGCAACGGGGCGCATCTGCTCGGCGCTGCCCAGCGCGCCGTGCAGTACGATCACCGACGGAACAAGCGGTTGAGGGGAAGTCATGCGGCAGAGATACCGCCCCGGCTACCGGTTTCGCCAGCCAGCCCGGCCAGCCGGTGCGCTGACTCCGGGGGCGAGGTTGTGTAGATTGTCCCTGTGATCCCACGCCGAGTGATTGTCCACCTGCGTCCGTGAATCCCGCATGACCCCCGAGCTTTCGACTCTGCTGGCCATCCTGGCGGCGGGGATGGTCATCATTGCGGGCGGCGTGTACTGGTGGATCAGCCGAACGCCCACGATTGAGCGACTCCCCGATGAGCCGCTGCCTCTCTTTGGTGGGCTGACCCCAGAGGAGCGGATGAGGTCGCCTTCGGCCGCCGCCGCCGCGGTGACGGCACAGGCAGCCGAACCCCGTCCGAGGACGCCACGCCCTGAGCCACCGCAGCCCCAACGGCCTGCAGTGCCTGCCGCGCCTGCTGCGTCGGCTCCTGTCCCTCCAGCCGACGTGCTCACGCGTTCCACGCCAGTGATACGCGAGTTCGTCACTGGGGCGCCGGCACCGTCATCGCCGTCCGCGGCAGCTGCTCCAGGCGCGTCGGTGCCGAGGGCGCCCAGCGAGGGGGTGGTGAGCAGTGCTGGTGTACCGGGGACCATGGTGGAGGGGCACGCGCTCCGCTTCAGTGTGCCCGCCGAAGGCACGCTTCAGTTTCTCCCCGGGCGACTCGAAATAGGCGCCGGGCTCGACGCCGGGCGTGAAATTCGCTTCGTGCGGGTCGACGGCCCCAACGGCATCGAAGTGACCTTCGGACGGGCTGAGGGCGAGTTGTACCGGCACATTCAGTTGCGCGACAAGACCGTGAGTCGGTCGCACGCGCGCCTGCAGTGGCGGGATCAGGTGTGGTATCTGCAGAACCTGTCACACACCAATCCGGTTGTGCATAACGGAGTGGAAATGGCCGGCGATGCGGTGCAGCCTCTGGCCGACGGTGACTCCCTGGAGATGGGCGAAGTGCTGTTCACGTTCCGGAGTCGCTGAGGCATGGAGCCGCAACACGAAGCACAGGATGTCGGCGACCTGGCCGACGAATACACGTTGCTCGGTGAACTGGGGCGCGGCGGCAATGCCATTGTGTACAAGGCCCGTGATCGTGCGCTCTTTCGCGACGTCGCCATCAAGGTGGTCCGGCCGCGATTCGCCGCCACCGCCGACGAAGCGATTGCGCGTCTCGAACGCGAGGCCCGAACGGTTGCACGGCTGCAGCATCCCAACATCGTCACCGTGTATGCCGTCAAGCGTCTCAACGACGGCGGCCTGGCGCTGGTCATGCAACTGGTGCCCGGGCGTACCCTCAAGCAGGCCATACAGGATGATGGCCCCTTTGAGCCGGAGCGGGCGGAACGGGTCATCAAGGACATTGCGGAAGCGCTGGCATTCGCTCACGCCAATGGCGTGGTCCACCGGGATGTGAAGCCGGAGAATGTCTTCATGGACTCGGTGAGTGGCCGCGCCCTCCTCAGCGACTTCGGCATCGCCCACAACAACGAGTTCGATTCGCGTCTCACCATGACGGGATCGGCAATCGGGACGCCTGCGTACATGGCGCCGGAGCAGATTGACGGTGCGCCCGCCAACGCGCGCTCCGATCTGTACAGCCTCGGACTGGTGGCGTGGGAGATGCTTTCGGGCGAACGGCCGTGGGCCGGTGATGCGCTGTACAACGTGATCTACAAGCAGAAGCACGAAGAGTTGCCGGCGATTGACTCCCTGCGTCCCGGTGCGGTCCCCGCCCGTCTGCAATACATCGTCGAACGGATGCTGCAAAAGCGCCCCGGTGCCCGATGGGCCGGCGCCGACGGGTTGCTGGCCGCGCTGAACGCCTGGGTTGTCCCCAGCGATTGGAAGCAGTGGGAAGAGTCGCACAAGCGGCGCCGCGACCGGGAAAAAGCTGCGCCCAAAATGCCGGTGAGGCGCGGTGACGCCAGCGAGGACGCGACGGTGCGATTTGCCCGTCCCACGTCCGGCGTGTCGCCCGCCGTCGTTCCCGAAGCGGACGTGGCGCTGCTCAAGGTGCCCACCGCGCCGTCGGTGCCCGTGGTGGATGACGACGCCGCGCCTTCGTGGGCCACGGACGCCGACGCCTCTTCAACTGGCCGTCGGTCCCGCTGGGTAGCCGTGGTCGCTCTGCTGGGGATCACCCTCGCCGGAGCCGCCTATGCCATGTACATGCGGCAGATGGGGCCCTTTGCGACGGTGTCGGGCAATGCGCTGGCCATGACCGACGCCGCGACCGTGGAACTGCCGATTGTCAGTGATACCGCGCAGAGCGCGCCGTCGGTGCCAGTACCCACGTCGATGCCGACCGATAGCGGTGTCGCCGCTGCCGCTGCCGCCGATTCACAAGTGGTGGCCCAACGTCGGATCGACTCGCTTCGCGTTGACTCACTGGTTGCGGTGGCCCGCCGGGCAGAGCGTCGCGCGGCGCGGGCGGCCATTGGCGTTGCTCCACCAGCCGAAGCACGAGTGGCGGTTGCCGCGCCCACGGTGCGCGCCACCGACGACCCCGGAATCATCGCGGCAGGGGGGCGTCATTCGTGTGCGCTGGTGTCCTCCCGCGTTTTGTGTTGGGGGGCCAACGACCGCGGGCAGTTGGGTGACGGTGACGCCGAAGCGCGGAGCACCCCCGCGCCGATTGTGGGCGACCTCGAGTTTGTGCAGGTCACCACGGGACTTTCGCACAGTTGTGGCGTGGCCCGTGGGGGTGATGCGTATTGCTGGGGCGCCGATGATCGCGGGCAACTTGGCGACGCCACGTTTACCTCACGGTCCGCACCGGTCCGCGTGGCTGGCAACCAGACCTTTCGGTTGCTGCGGGCGGGGCAATACCACACGTGCGGGCTGACGACCGCCGGCGACGTGCTCTGCTGGGGCGCCAATGCCAACGGCCAACTCGGCGACGGGGGTACCAGCAATCGCTCGTCGCCGGTGTCGGTTGGCGGTGGGCTGCGCTTCGTGTCGTTGTCAGCTGGATGGAATCACAGCTGCGCCATTGCCTACGACGGGAAGGCGTATTGCTGGGGGGCCAACGCCAGCGGACAGCTGGGCAACGGCACCCGGACCGATACCCGCACGCCAACGGCGGTGAGCGCAGAGCAACGCTTTACCAGTATGGCGGCTGGTGCCACCCACACGTGTGCCACCGCCGATGGTGGAGAGACGTTCTGCTGGGGACGGAACAGCTACGGGCAATTGGGCACCGGTGGGACCGGCGATCAGGCCGTGCCAGCGCCCGTGTTCGGTGGTACGCGTTTCGCATCAGTGACCGTGGGCGGTGTGCATTCCTGCGGGCGCACACGCAGTGGCCAGGTCTTCTGCTGGGGGCGCAACGTGTACGGACAATTAGGGGACGGCACCAACGCCACGCGCGATGTCCCAACGCGGGTGGCGGGGAGTACGACATTCTCAGCGGTGCATGCCAGTGGTGCGCATACCTGTGCCACCGGCGGTGAAGACACGCTGTGGTGCTGGGGATTCAATGTGGAGGGGCAGTTGGGTGACGGCACGCGCAATCACCTGTCGCGCCCCACCCGTGTCGTGATGCCGGCCCGGTGATGCGCCGTGTTGCCACGCGCCTCCGGCGTGGGCTGGTGTACGTTGCCGCGCTATGGGCGACAACCGCCTGCGCGGGGCTCTCGGAGATCACGGAGCCCAAGCCGCTCCTTGAACCAGTGGGATCGGTGAGTGTGACGCCGACGACGGCATCTGTCGTGGAAGGCAATACGACGGTGCTGCAGGCGCAGGTGTTTGACGAATTGGGAGGGGCGCTGACCGGACGCCCCTTGTTCTGGTCGAGTAGTGACAGTACGGTCGCTCGTGTGGCGCCCAACGGCGAAGTCACTGCACTGCGTGTCGGCAACGCGCAGGTGGCGGTGACGGCCGACGGGAAGAGTGCCGTTGCCGCGATCACCGTCTCCCGACGGGCCGTGGCGAGTGTACAGCTGTCGCCGCCAAGTCCCACGCTGTTTGTGAATGGGACCTTGTTGTTGCAGGCCAGACCGCTGGATGATCGCGGACAGCCGCTGAGCGACCGCTCCATATCGTGGCAAAGCAGTGACCCACGCATTGCCATTGTCGATCTCGCCGGGGTGGTGACTGGCCTCGCCCCCGGGACGGCGACCATTACCGCCACCAGCGAACTGCGATCGGCAACGATCGGGGTGACCGTGGTGCCGGTCCCTACCGCGTCGGTGCAAGTCACACCCGGTCGAGACACGGTCATTGTCGGACAGTCCACGCAGCTCAGTGCCGTGGCACGTGATTCAGCGGGCAATGCGCTGGCTGAACGAAGTATTGGCTGGAGTACCAATGCCGGCACCATTGCGACCGTGTCATCCACAGGACTGGTGCTGGGAGTGGCCCCAGGGACGGTGATCGTCACGGCGTCGAATGGTGGGCGGAGCGGTACGGCCGTGCTTGATGTCCTGCCGCGTCCCGTTGGAGCGGTCATCGTGTCGCCGTCGCAATCCGTTCTCACGGTGGGCCAGACACTCCGGCTCACTGTCCAGGTGACCGACCAAAACGGAACGCTGCTTCTTGGCAGACCGGTTGTATACGAGAGCAGTAACCCTACGGTTGCGCGAGTGGCGGCTGACGGCACCGTGTCTGCTGCGGCGGCTGGTACGGCTGTCATAACCGCCGTGAGTGAGGGGCGAACAGGTACAGCCTCGGTGTCCGTGTCGCCGTCGCCGGTGGCCCTAGTGCGTGTCTCACCGGCCAGCGTGAACGTGCTGGCCGGTACCACGACTCGACTGACCGCTGATGCGCTGGATGCGTCAGGGGCCGTGCTGGCGCAACGGGCCGTGACGTGGCTGAGCGGAGCGCCCGCTTTCTTTTCTGTGCGGGCCGATGGCACGGTGACGGCGCTGAGTCCGGGCGCCGGCGTGGTGTTTGCGTCGGCCGAAGGGCGCATCGGAACGGCCGCAGTGGTGGTGCGCGGTGTGGCCGTCAATGCGGTGGTGCTTTCCCCGGCCGCTCCCGCGCTGTTTGTGGGCGATCTCCGCGACTTCACCGTAGCCGTACGTGATGTCAATGGCGCCGAGATCAGTGGGCGTGTGGTACAATGGGCCACGAGTGATCCAACCGTCGCGGTGGTGTCGAGTACTGGACGCGTGCGCGCGGTGGCACCAGGGACCGCCGTCATCAGCGCCACCGTTGACGGCGTTGCCGGGACGACCTCCGTCGTCGTGAGCGCGCTGCCGGTCGCCACGGTCAGCGTGGCGCTCACCGCCTCGACCCTGTTGCCGGGGCAGACGACTACCGCCACCGTCGTGGTGCGCAGTGCAGGCGGTGACGTCTTGACCGGACGCGCGGTGACGTGGACGAGTCTGACGCCGGCGGTGGCAACCGTTTCCGCCACCGGTACGGTCTCCGCCGTGGCGAATGGCACTGCGGTGATTCGGGCGACGGTCGAGGGGGTGAGTGGGCAGGCCACACTTACCGTAAGCCCAACGCCTGTGGCGTCGGTCTCAGTATCGCTGGCAGCCAGCAGTCTTTTTGTCGGTCAGACCACGCAAGCGACGGCCGTCACGCGCAGTGCGGCCAACGAGGTGCTGAGCGGTCGCGCGACTGCGTGGAGCAGTTCGAATGCAGCGGTGGCGACGGTATCCGCGGCTGGCGTGGTGACCGCGCTGTTGCCAGGGAGCGCCACCATTACCGCGACGAGTGAAGGGCAAAGTGGCACCGTCGTGGTGACGGTCTCGCTGGTGCCGGTAAACAGCGTGACGGTGGCGTTGGCCGCCAGCACGATAACGGTGGGGAGCAGTACCCAGGCGACGGCCACCTTGCGCGACACGTCCAACGCCACACTGACCGGTCGTGTGGTGGCGTGGAGCAGCAGCAACAGCAGTGTGGCTACGGTCAGTGGCGGCGGCGTCGTGTCGGCGGTGGCTCCCGGAACGGCCAGTATCACGGCGACCAGTGAGGGAAAGAGCAATGCGGCCACGGTGACCGTCACGCTGGTGCCGGTGGACTCGGTGGAGGCGCGCCTGGCTGACTCCACCGTCACCGTAGGTAGCACGGTGCAAGGCACGGCCGTGCTCCGGGCGCTGGGCGGAGCCGTGCTCTCGGGTCGCCCCGTCACATGGGTGAGCAGCAACACGGCGGTCGCCACGGTGAACAGCAGCGGGTTGGTGTCTGCAGTGAGCCCCGGCTCCACCACCATTACGGCCACCAGTGAGGGGAAGAGTGATGCGGTGACATTGCTGGTGGCCGCCGTCCCGGTGGCGTCGGTCACGGTGACGCTCAATCCCGGCAGCATTCAGGTGGGGGCGACCTCCACCGGCAGCGCGGTGACACGCGACGCCAGCAACAACGTGCTGACAGGGCGCACGGTCACGTGGGCGAGCAGCAACACCGGCGTCGCCACGGTGAACAGCAGCGGTGTCGTGACCGGCGTCAGCGCCGGCACGGCGACCATTACGGCAACGAGTGAAGGGATCAACGGTACCGCGGATATCACCGTGACCGCGGTCCCCGTCGCCAGCGTGAATGTCACGCTCAATCCCACCAGCATCCAGGTGGGGGCGACCTCCTCCGGCAGCGCAGTCACACGCGACGCCAGCAACAACGTGCTCACGGGGCGCACCGTCACCTGGGCCAGCAGCAACACCGGCGTCGCCACGGTGAACAGCAGTGGTGAAGTGACGGGCGTGAAGCGCCGGCACGGCCACCATTACCGCGACGAGTGAAACGATCGACGGCACTGCCGACATAACCGTGACCGCCATTCCGGTGGACTCGGTCGAGGCCACGCTCGCCGACTCCACGATCGCGGTTGGACAAACCGTACAAGCGGCGGCCATCACGCGCGCCGCCGGCGGCGCCGTGCTCACCGGCCGCACCATCACCTGGGTCAGCAGCAACACCAGCGTGGCCACGGTCAACAGCAGCGGTCTCGTCACCGCACTCGACGTCGGCACAGTGACCATCACTGCGACGAGCGAAGGAAAGAGCGATGAGGTCACGCTGGCGGTTGCTGCAGCCGTTGGCGCCTCTGTGGCGGTCACACTGAATCCCCCCACGATTCAAGTGGGCGAGACTTCCATGGGCACCGCAATCACCCGTGACGCAGGCAACAGTATGCCCAGCGGGCGCGCGGTGAAGTGGCGCAGCGACGATACGGCCGTGGCTACCGTGTCCAATAGCGGCACCGTAACAGGCGTAGGTAGTGGCAGCGCTACCATCACCGCAAGCAGCCAGGGCGTGGATGGCCGTGCCGATATCACGGTCACGGCCACGTCAGTCGAAGTACTCGAGGTTGCGTACTCCGAACTCCGGATTCCAGTGGGGCCGTCCGGGGTGAGTCGCGCGGTCACTCAACGCGAAGACGCAGCGAGTCGAGAGGGTCGCCTTGATGCTCTGACTCCCATGTCGGTAGCGGTCCCACCCGGTGCGGTGAATCATCCATGACCATGCACCGCGCCATACGCCGTCACTACGGGGCCCTGTTCCGGGCCATTGCGACGGTGGCACTCCTCGTCGTGAGCCTGGCCCAATGCGGTGATAACACCGCAGTCACCGTGGACGTGGCCACGCTCGAGGTGACACCGGCAACCGCCATCGTACAAGGAGGAGGCACTCTCACCCTGGGAGTGCGTGCGCGTGACGCCAGCGGCTCTCCCATTGCCGCCCCGGTGCTCCGCTGGTCCACCAGCGACAACACCATCGCAACGGTGTCTGCGGCGGGTGTGATTACGGCGGCTGCGCCGGGTACGGCCCGCATTGCCGTTTCGAGCATGGGAAAGAGTGCCATCGCCACGATCATTGTGGCACCGCGTCCGGTGGCGTCACTGCTGATCACGCCGTCCCAGACGTCGGTACTGGTCTCCCGCACAACACAACTGTCGGCTCAAACGCTCGATGCCACCGGCACACTGCTGACTGGGCGGACGATCACCTGGTCCAGCAGTGATGTCACCGTGGCACGCGTGGATGGCGCTGGCATCGTGACGGGTGTGGCGCCGGGCGCCGCCACCATTATTGCCACGAGCGAAGGGCGCTCGGCACAGTCGGCCGTCACGGTGACGTTGCCGCCGGTCCAGTCAATCACGATCTCGCCGACGCGCGACACACTCGCCGTAACGGGCGGACGGCAATTCACCGCTGTCGTACGCAGTGCCGAGGGCACGGTACTCACCGGGCGGACCATTGCCTGGAGTTCCACCAACGTGGCGGTTGCGATTGTCTCCGCCACCGGAGCCGTTACGGCACTGACGCCAGGGACCGCAACCATCACCGCTACCAGCGAAGGGCGCAGCGCTTCGGCCACGCTGGTCGTGTTGGCGCGCCTGGCCAGTGCTGTCATCGTGACGCCCGGAGTTGCGTCGTTGATTGCCGGCACGACCCTCGCGCTGGCAACGCAAATCACCGACGATGCGGGCAATGTGCTGTCGGGACGACCGGTCACCTTCAGTAGTGAAGCGCCGGCCGTGGCCAGCGTTTCCACCGCTGGCGTGGTGACAGCGCTGACGCCGGGCACGACACGAATCGTGGTTTCAAGTGAAGGCAAGACAGGATTCTCCACGATTCAAGTGGTGCCGGTCCCAGTAGCCACACTGGAGCTGACTCCCACTACGGCGGCGCTCCTGATTGGCGAAACAGTGCCACTGGCCGCGACGACGCGTAGTCTGACGGGTGCCGTTCTCACGGGGCGCATCATTGAGTGGCGTACGGGCGCTCCCAATGTGGCGACCGTGTCGTCGTCCGGTGCCGTGACGGCCATCGCACCAGGAACGGCCATCATTCTGGCCACTGTAGAAGGCGTCAGCGCCACGGCGAGCATCAGCGTGCGGCAACCACCCGTCACGTCCGTCGTGATAACGCCTCCCACGGGGGACATCACGGTTGGCCAACAGCTTCAGCTGACGGCAACACCCCGAGGCACTGGGGGGACGATTCTCACGAATCGGGTCATCACGTGGAGCTCGTCCAATGAACAGGTGGCATTTGTGAGCAGCACCGGCCTTGCAGTTGGTGTGCGTGCAGGAACCGCGATCCTTACAGCTACTTCCGAGGGCGTCAGTGCCTCCATCACCATTACGGTACGCTGAGATGCTACGTGCGCGGCGCTCTGTGCGTGTTATTCCGATGGTCCTAGCAGTTTTCGGCCTGTTGGCGGTACTGGCGACCACCCCCGCCAACGCCCAGCAAAGCGCTGCGCCACGTCTTGCACCGAAACGTGCACTCACGGTTGGCCCGGCCCCCGGTTGTGCCATTCCGCCTTCCGGTCCGCCGGCGATCCGGCGTGACAACGCGGAAGCCCGTCGATTGGCGTTGGCCGGTCAGGAATCAGCGTTGATTGGCGATCAGGCCGCAGCGCGTGACGCCTTCGCACGGGCCGCAGTGCTCAACCCGGGCGACGAGCGCATCGCCTATGATCTGGCGCGGGCACACGAAGAACTTGTCGACTCCACCCGCGCCATCTCGGAATACTGCCGATACCTCACGCTGTCCCCCGGTGGACGAGAAGCCACCGACGTACGCGATCGACTCACACGGCTGGTTCCGGCCCTGTCACAACGCCAGGCCGCCGATGTGCAGGTTGCCTTTCGCCTCGGGCTCGCCCTCTTTGATGACGGGCGCTACGCCGCTGCCGAACGCGCCTTTGATGACGTGATCCGTGGTGCCAGAGAGTCGCCGGAAGGTTACTTCAATCGCGGACTGGCGAGAGCAGCCTCTGGCAATCGTTCGGTGGCCTTGCAGGACCTCGAGCAGTATCGAGTGAACGCCCCCAGTGTTGATGACCGCGTGGAAGTGGGACGGGCCATTGAAGTGCTGCGTCGGCCGGTCTACAGCACCGGTGGGGCGTTTGCGCGCTCGCTGTTGCCCGGCGTCGGGCAGCTGTACACCGGCCATACCACCCGCGGCATCATCACCATGCTTGGGGTGGGCGCCGGCGTTGCTGCCGCTGTCATGCAGCAGAGTACAACGGAAACGATTGCCTACACGGATCCCAACGGGGTACCGGCACCGTTCACCCGCACAACGCGCGAACGCGCCTACTTCATTCCTGGTGCGGGCGCGGCGGTTGGGTTCACGCTTATCGGGCTCATCGACGCGGTAGTCTCGGCTAATCGATCGCAGCGTGACGCCGATATTGTTGCCCGGTCCACGCGACGCACCGCGATTGCACCGGTGCTGCCGCGATCGTTCCGCGGAGAGGCCACCGGTGTGCAATTCTCGGTGCGCTTCTGATCACTCTTTACTTGCCCTTGAACGACGCGATGGCGTTGCGGGTGAAGTCAGAAAGCACCAGCGTCCCACTCATGGCTGCTCGCTCGGCGAGCAGAGTGTCCCACCCTTCCGTACCCTGCCAGAAGACGCGCTTCAGCATGGCCATGGCGTCGGGATTGGATGCGGCGAGGGTGCTCGCCAGTGTGTCCACGCCGGCGTCGAGTGCCGCCGTATCCGCCACGACCTTCGCGTAGAGCCCGCGCCGCTCGCACCAGCTGGCGTCACGCCAGTCGGCGTCCACCGCCATCTGACTGAACGACGCCAACCCGATTTTCTGTTGGATTACCGGTCCTACCACAAACGGGCCGATTCCCACAGCGAGCTCACTCAACTTGGCGGAGGCTTTTTCCACCGCAATGCTGAAATCGGAGGCGGCGATCAGGCCAACGGCTCCTCCCGCGGCTTTGCCGTGCACTCGGCTGATCACGAACTGTGGTGCACGGATCATGGCCAGAATGACACCGGCGAACCCGCTGAAGAACCGTTGGCCCTGTTCCCGGTCGCCAATGGCGGCGAGTTCGTCGAACGACGCCCCGGCGCAGAACGGCCCGGTACCGCCACTCTGCAGCACAATGACCCGCACTGCCGGGTCCTGGCTCACGCGGGCGATGGTGGCGGCCAGTTCCTGTAACACGGCGCTCGGCAGGGAATTGCTCTTCGGGTGGAAGAACTCCACGCGGGCAATGCCGTCGGTCTGCTGGGTACGAACGTATCCGTCCGGACCGGATTCGATGGGGGAAAGAGGCGTCATGGCTGCAAGATAGCGTGCGGTTCCAATTGTCGAATCTGCGGTCATCCCAGTAGCTTTCATTCATGGACCAGACCATGCCCGTCCCCGCCGAGGATCCGGCCCTCCTGGCCGCCTTCGAAGCCCGTATCGCCGCTGGCGAAAGCATCGAGCCGAAGGACTGGATGCCGGAACGATATCGCAAGCAACTCACCCGGATGATGTCGCAGCATGCGCACTCCGAGATCGTGGGGATGCTCCCTGAAGGCAACTGGATAACGCGGGCGCCCAGCCTGCGTCGAAAGCTGTCACTCATTGCCAAGGTGCAGGATGAAGCCGGTCACGGCTTGTACATCTACTGCGGCACCGAGACACTCGGGGTGGATCGCCACGAGTTGGTGGAGCAGTTGCTGGACGGCCGCGCCAAGTACTCCAGCATTTTCAATTACCCTACGCTGGCTTGGGCCGACATGGGCGTGATTGGCTGGCTGGTAGACGGCGCGGCCATTGTGAACCAGACGGTGCTGGCCAAAGCCAGCTACGGGCCCTACGCGCGGGCCATGGTTCGCATCTGCAAGGAAGAAAACTTCCACAAGCGCCAGGGTTACGAAATCTGTACGGTGCTGGCCAATGGCACGCCGGCGCAGAAGGCCATGCTGCAGGACTCCGTGAACCGCTTCTGGTGGCCGGCGCTCATGATGTTCGGCCCCAGCGACACGAATTCGCCAAACAGTGCGGAGCTGCTGCGCTGGCGTGTGAAGCGCAAAACGAACGATGAGCTGCGTCAGCGCTTTGTGAATCTCACGGTGCCGCAGGCCATTGCGCTGGGGCTCACCATTCCCGATCCCGATCTGCATTTCAACGAAGCGACCGGCGACTGGGAGTTTGGTGAGATCGACTGGTCGGAGTTCTACGAAGTGGTCAAGGGGAACGGCCCGTGCAATCAGGAACGCATGGAGACTCGCCGTGCGGCGCATGAAAACGGGGAATGGGTGCGGGCGGCAGCCACGGCGCACGCCGAGAAGCAGCGCGCCCGTCGTGACACGGCGGCCGCATGAGCACGAACGACGACAGCCAGTGGCCACTCTGGGAAGTGTTTACACAGGGAGCGCGTGGCGAACCCTTTGAGCATGCCGGCAGTATTCATGCGGCCGATGCGGAGTTGGCGCTGCAGAACGCCCGCGACGTGTACACCCGTCGCGGTGAAGCGGTGAACTTATGGGTGGTGCCCAGCAATGCGATTGTGGCATCGGCGCCCTCTGATGCCGGGCCGTTCTTCGATCCCGGGAACGACAAGCCTTATCGTCATCCGCAGTTCTACGTCGCGCCGCGCGGCGTGCGCATTTTCTGAGGCGCCCGGTGGCTCAAGACGAAGACCGCACGACAATTGGCGGCAAATCGGGGGTGGTGAACAAGGCGCCCGACTATCCCATTGCGGCGCCCCGCCACACGGCCGTGGCGAACCCGCTGGCCGAGTATCTGCAGCGGCTGGGCGACGATCGACTGGTGCTGGGGCACCGACTGTCGGAGTGGTGTGGCCACGCTCCCATCCTCGAGGAAGACATCGCCCTGTCGAACATGGCGCTTGACCTCATTGGGCATGCGACCAGCATTCTCGCGCTGGCAGGGGCCGTAGAAGGGCAGGGACGCGACGAAGACGCCCTCGCGTTCTTTCGCGACGGCACTGCCTTCCGCAACGCCTTGCTGGTGGAGCAGCCGAACGGCGATTTCGCCGTGACACTGGTGCGCCAGTTCCTGTTTGATGCCTACAGTGTCCTGCTGTGGGATCAGCTGTCGCACTGTGGCCATGAGGGATTGGCCGCCATTGCCGCCAAGTCGCTCAAGGAAGACAAGTATCACCTGCGCCACAGCAGTGAATGGGTCGTACGGTTGGGCGACGGGACGGATGAAAGTCACGCCCGCACGCAGCGTGCCCTCGACACGCTGTGGAAATACACCGCAGAGTTGTTCGAACGCGATGCCGTGGACGATGCCGTGGCCGCCATGGGCATTGCCGTGGATACGGCCGCACTGCGCTCCTTGTGGGATGGTCTCGTGAACGATGTGCTGCAGCGCGCCACGCTCACGCGTCCGCCGGAGACGGGGCCCCGTCGTGGTGGTCGCACAGGAAGACATTCGGAGCATCTGGGGCATATGTTGGCCACAATGCAGAGCGTGGCCCGCGCGCATCCCGGCGCACGCTGGTAGCCCAGGCATGCTGACGCGTGACGAGGTCTTCGGGGTTCTGCAGACAGTGCCGGATCCCGAGGTCCCGGTGATCAGTGTGGTGGAGTTGGGCGTTGTGCGTGACGTCGAAATTACCGGCCGGCACATTACGGTGACCATGACGCCGACCTATTCCGGCTGTCCTGCCATGCGGGAGATGGAGGCCGACGTGAAGGCCGCGCTGTTGTCGCGCGGCGCCGACTCCGTGGAAGTGCGCATGGTACTCACGCCCGCCTGGACAACCGATTGGATTGGCCCCGATGCGCGCGAAAAGCTCCGGCGCTACGGCATTGCACCGCCGGGTAAGGCAGACACGGGTGGATTTGTCACGCTGACGCGTGCCCGTCCGGCAGTGCCTTGTCCGTTCTGCGGCTCCGCGGAAACGCGCCTGCAGAGTGAATTCGGGTCCACGGCATGCAAGGCCATTCATACCTGTTCGGCCTGCGGGTCGCCCTTCGACGAATTCAAGGCGCACTGACCTGAGGCCTTGGCACAACAAGCGGCGCCCGCATCCTTCCGGATGCGGGCGCCGCTTGTTGTGGTGCACCGGGTGCCGTGGCGCTCAGACGATCGAGCGCCACCACACCACTGGAGTGCCTTACTTCAGCGAACCGAACGGCACATGGCCCGCACGCTCGTCGGCCGAACGGCAGCCCGTGGGAGCGCCCTTGCCATCAACCAACTGCCACACTTCCACGCGGCGGTTGCCGCTCTGCGCGGCACGATCGCCCTTGGCAATACGGCCACGGTTGGCTGGCGGCGGCTCGCTCTCATCGGCACCGGCCGTGGTCACGAGGCACTGTTCGCCAAAGCTCGACGTGAGGATGCGATCCTTGATGGACGCGCCATCCTTGCCGGCCAGCCTGATGAGCTGCTTGGTCACCGCTTCTGCACGGCTCTTGGCCAGCTTGCTGTTGTACGCTTCCGAGCCGTAACGGTCGGTGTGGCCTTCCACCGAGATCCGGAGCGTCGGGATACGCATCATGGCGTCCACCACGGTGCGCAGGGTGTCCATGCCGGTCTTGAGCACGATCGCACGGTCAAAGTCGAACAGCGCTTCGTCGAGGGCGATGTTGGCCATCTTCACGGCCACGCATTCCACCGACGCCGATTCGCTCTTTGAGCTGCCATACGCCGTCTTGGTCACCGTGATGGTCGTGGTGCCCGCCGCGTTGCACGTCACGGTGCCGTTGCTCACCGAGGCGATCGACGCGTTGGCCGAGCTCCAGGTGATCGCGCCAAGGTCCACGTTATCCGCGTCCACGGCCTTCGAGCTGAAGGAGAGCGTCTTGCCCACATCCGTGGAGCCACTCTTCGGCGTCAGCGAAAGCGTCCACGCTGGCGGCGGTACCGTCACCGTCGACTGCGCCGAACGCTCCAGCTTTTTCACGAGTCCCTTGCAGGTGATCGTGGCGGTGCCGTACTTCACGGCCGTGACCTTGCCCATGTTGTCCACGGTGGCCACCGACGCATCGCTCGACGAGCAGGTCAGGTTCTGCACCTTGCGCATCTCGATCATCTTGCCCTTGGCATCCGCAGCGCTCAGCGCGAACTGGCGATCACTGCCACGGTTCACCGTCGCACTGGCCGGATCCATCTTGAGGGCCCAGTCAAACTTTTCGGCCGAGGCACAGGCGCCGCGCAGCGCGTACGTCACGCCGGCACGCAGGCCGAGGTTGTTGGACGTGCCAGTGAGTTCCTGCTCATTCGGTGACGGATTACGGTCCATCAGTCCATCAATGCGAGCGCCCCACTTGCCGCTGGAGCACAGCTTGAGGCCGAGCAGCGCCGAAAAGCCGTCTTCGAACTCGTTGGCCGTGGAACGTCCATCATAGATGGAGTTCACATATCCGGCACCGAGAATCACCGACGCCTTCTTGGAGGGCGTGACGGGGACCGTGACCGTTCCGAGCACGCGCGCCGGACGATACGTGATGTCCTCGAACGGATTGCGCGTCGCCTTGGTCTTGCCAATCTGGACGTCGCCTTCAACACCGAACCAGCGATAAACCGACACACCAAGACGGCCACCAACGCCAAGGACGTTGTCCATCTTGATCTTTTCGTCGAGCTTTGTGAACTGCCCGAAGGCGCCTACTTCGATGCGTTCACCAAGGCCCTGAGCGTGGGCCGCCGGTACTGCGGCCACTGCGGCCAGCAGCGAAATTCCGACCAGCTTTTTGTTCATGGCGTCCTCTGGATTTAAGCCTGAAAAGCGGGCATAGCACCGCCCGCGTCCCTCCCGGGGTACTCGCCGCAGGGGGACACTCAATAGTAAGTGATGCCTCACACATTCGATACATCACGCACTGCTGACGGCTGACAGACTCAGCCGTAACGATCGTCAACTTTCCAGTAATCGAAATGCGCTGTTGGGAGGACGAATCGTGCGTGCCTGAGGGCATAGTGACAGCCAGAGTCGTCTCAGCTGTCACCACCATTTCTGCCCAACTGAATCTGCCCTGCTGATGAGATTGGTCAGCTACACCGACAGGAGTGCAGATGCCCGTTCCCGAATAAGGGCAACTGTTGGGACTACCGCGTCCAAAAGATCGGGGTGATACGGCACCGGGATGTCACGCGGAGCGAGTCGCTCGATCGGGGCGTCCAAATGCCAGAACGCCTCCTGCGCCAGCGTCCCCGCAATCTCGGCGCCAAAGCCGGCTGTCAGATTGTCCTCGTGAACAATCAGGCAGCGCCCCGTCTTCCGCACCGACGCCAACACCGTGTCACGATCCCATGGTGCAATGGTTCTCAAATCGATGAGTTCCACCGCATCGCCCAGCGGCGCCACCGCGTCGGTGCACCGATGCACCATGGCCCCCCAGGTTACCACGGTCATGCTGTGGCCTTCCTGTACGATGCGCGCGCGCCCCAGCGGGAGCACATAGTCGTCACCAGGGTACCGGGCGCTGCCATCGCCGGTCATGAGCAACGAACGATGCTCAAAGAAAATGCTGGGGTTGGGACTGCGCATGGCCGCCCGCAACAGTCCCACAGCATCGGCCGCATTGGATGGCATAATCACCTGCCACCCATAGGCGTGCGCAAACCGCACTTCGTCACTCAGGGAGTGCCACGGGTCGCCCACATCTTTTCCGAAGCCGCCCGGCATGCGCACCACAATGGGCGCGGCAAAGCGATTGGCCGTGCGCCAGCGCATGGTGCCGCAATTGTTCAACTGTTCGGCAGCGGGATCCGCGTATTTGCGGAACTGGATTTCCGCCACCGGCATGAGTCCGCTGATGGCCATGGCGACTGCGCGCCCAATGATTCCTTCTTCGCTAAGGCTCGTATCAAACACACGCTCGGCGCCGAACTGTTTTTGCAGTCCTTCCGTCACGAGGTGCACGCCACCCTTTTTGCCTACATCTTCGCCAAACACCACGACTTTGGCATTCACCGCCAGTTCGTGACGTAGGGTGCGGCGGATGGCCTCGGCCACCCGCATCAGCTCGCCACCTTCCTGTGGAACATCCGTTCCCCCCAGGGTCGCGCGTTCGCTGCGACTGAGTCCACCCATGGGTTCTGTCGGCGCGGTATCGTCGGCATAGACATGGCGCGCCACGCCGGCGGGATCGGGCATGGGGCGTGCCCGCGCCGCGTCGAGCGCCGCCTGCACATCGCGGGCGACTTCTCCTTCAAGAGCCGCCCATTCGCCTTCGCTCAGGACCGCGGGTACGAGATATTCGCGCAGCTTGGGGAGAGGATCCCGCGCCTGATCGGCGGCGATTTCCGCATCGCTGCGGTACCCCTTCTGATTGTCCGGCCCCGAGTGGCTGGACAATCGCGGTACGGTGAGCCGGACGAGCGCGGGACCAGCACCGCTGCGAACATGCGCGGCGGCCTCCTGCAGCAACCCCGACGCTTCGTGAGGATCGGTACCACTGCCGTTGCGGATCAGCAGATTGGCAAAGGACGCCAGATTGGCCGCAATGTCGCCGCCGGGGGTTTGCATGCCGCCACGGACGCTGATGCCGAGATCATTGTCTTCGATGTAGAAGAGCATTGGCAGCTTGAGCGTCGTGGCCATGGTGAGCGCGGCCCAGAAACCGTTGGTTGCAACAGAGCCGTCACCACCGAGGGCCACACTCAGCGACTGCGCGTAGCTGGCATCGTTCAACGTGTCCCGATGGTAGACGATGCTTTGCGCCCATCCGGCGGCTGGTGTGTACTGCGATCCCACATCACCGGCCATAGGCAGGACGGTGCATCCCTCTCGATTCGGAAGATTGCACACCACGCCGATGTCGCGGCCATCGCTGAAGCCGCCGGCTCGTCCGAGTGGACTGCCCAATGCGTCTTCGATGCTGAGGCCAATGGAAAGCAGGAGCGGTCGTGAGCGGTAATAGGCTCCCACGCCGTCGTGCGTCCCCGTGAGCAAGGCGCCGAGGATGCTTTGCGACATGTCGTGGCCGCGCGCCGAGAACTGGTATAGCACCAGATGCTCACGCGGCACATGAGCGCGCTGCTTGTTGGTTTGCTCTTCGACGTCGTCGAGAGCACGGGATACGAGCGTATGGTAGGCGATGCGGCGCCAGTCGAATCCGGCGCGCGGCGTCACGGGGGACGTCGCAGATTCACGGACGACTGGCCGCACGGCAGTCTTGGCAGGCATAGCCTACTAATCTGCCAGCATCACCCGCGCTTGGGGAGTTTCGCCCGGAAACCAGTTCACCCCCGGGGTGACCGCCCGCGCACCCATGACCGCCAGCCGCGCCACGGCGGTCACGGTGGGCACCCCGACGCCGATGGCGACGAGCAGCAGATTGACCGCCAGCCACAGCGAGGTGTAGCGCTGGACCAGCGACCGATCACGCTTCGTGATCCAGAGGGCGACCGCCAGACCATTGACCAGCAGCAGCCCGCCCAGGGCCCAGGTGAACGCAGTCCATCCAATGCCGGTCAGCCACTGCAGTAATGAGGATTCCATGTGGTCGGCTCAGTGGGGGGTGGGACGACAGGTCCACTTTACGGCGTGAACCGCCGGAACGCGAGACGGAATTGCATGAGGGAAACACCACGTGAAACAGTCCGCGGGTGGTCGCGGCATGCTACCTTTCGCCCATGTCTTCCCCCTCCGATACCCTCCTCTCCGAGCGGGCGAATGGCGTGCTCACGCTGACGCTGCATCGCCCCGACGTTCTGAACAGCTTTACTCGCGAAATGGCCCTGGCCCTCCAGGCGGCCCTGGCCGATGCTGCGACCGATGATCAGGTACGGGCCGTGGTGATTACCGGGGCGGGGCGCGGGTTTTGCGCAGGGCAGGATCTCGCTGAAGCCTTGCCACAGGACGGTGGTCCGATTCCCGATATCGGGGAGATCGTCAAGGCCAGCTACAATCCCATCATTCGGGCGATTCGTACGCTGGAAAAGCCGGTCCTCTGCGCCGTGAATGGTATTGCCGCCGGCGCCGGTGCCAATCTGGCGTTTGCCTGCGACCTCACCATTGCCGCCGACGATGCCAGCTTTGTCGAGAGTTTTGCCAAGCTGGGGCTGATTCCCGATACCAGCGGGACGTTCTTCGTGCCGCGGTTGGTCGGGATGCAGCGTGCTACCGGCATGTTCTTTCTCGCCGGAAAAGTCCCCGCCGCGCAGGCCAAGGAGTGGGGGCTGATCTGGGACGTCGTGCCCAAGGCCGAACTGATGACCACCGTCATGGCGATGGCGACCCAGTTGGCGTCGCAGGCAACCCGCGGGTTCGGCCTGACAAAGCGCGCCCTCAACGCCAGCTTTGCCAACGGCCTCGATGCGCAGCTCGATGTCGAGGCGCAGGCCATGCACGAAGCCGGGAAAACGGCGGACTATGAAGAAGGGGTGCGGGCGTTCCTTGGGAAGCGCGCCCCGGTGTACCAGGGGAAGTGACCGTCATGACTTCACCACGTTTGCCAATCGGTGTGGTCGGCGCAGGCGCCATGGGCGCAGGCATTGCCCAGGTCGCTGCCGTGCACGGTCATGAGGTCGTCGTCGCCGACGCCTTGCCGGCGGCCCTCGCGCGTGCGCGCAGTGGGCATGAAAAGGCCATGGCGCGCGAAGTGGAAAAGGGTCGGCTGACCCCGGACGACGCCAAGGCGGTGTTGGCGCGCCTGACGTATGTGCACGGGGTGAGCGATCACGAGCTGTCGCCCATGGCGGGGTGTGCCATGGTGATTGAAGCCATCGTCGAGCGGCTCGATGCCAAGCAGGAACTGCTGCGCACGCTGGAGCGGGTGGTTGCGTCGGAGTGCATTCTTGCCTCCAACACCTCGTCGCTCTCCATTGCTGCACTGGCAGGGGCCTGTACGCACAAGCATCGCGTGGTCGGTGTCCACTTTTTCAATCCGGCGCCGGTCATGCCGTTGGTGGAGATCATTCCGGCCATCACGACCACGACGGCGGTGGCCTCCGCCGCCCAGGCGCTGGCGGTGTCGTGGAAGAAGACAACGGTTATGGCCGCCGACACGCCGGGCTTCATCGTGAATCGTGTGGCACGACCATTCTATGGCGAGGCGTTGCGTCTGCGCGAAGAAGGCGCTGCCGACTGCGCGACCATTGACTGGGCCATGCGCACCGTTGGCGGTTTTCGCATGGGCCCGTTCGAACTCATGGACTTTATCGGTCACGACGTGAACTTCGCCGTCACCCGGTCGGTGTTCGACAGCATGTTTCACGATCCGCGCTATCGGCCAAGTCTGCAGCAACAGCGACTGGTGGAAGCCGGTTGGCTCGGGCGGAAAACCGGGCGCGGGTTCTACGACTACGCCGAGGGCGTGCCCACACCGGTGCCGGTGGAAGATCCCGTGCTGGCCCAACGGATTGTGGACCGCGTGCTCGCCATGCTGGTGAACGAAGCGGTGGAGGCGGTCCATCTGCGCATTGCCTCCGTGGCCGACGTCGAACTCGCAATGACCACCGGCGTCAACTATCCCAAGGGGCTGTTGGCGTGGGGTGATGCCATTGGACCGGCGATCGTGCTGGATCGTTTGCAGGCCATGCAGGATGACACCGGCGACGATCGCTACCGCCCCAGTGTGCGCCTGCGGCGTGCCGTGCAGACCGGTGCATCGCTTCTTGATGAGCGGCGGTTCTGATGGCGGCGTCTCCTGACGTGGTGGTGTGCTATCTGCTGGAGCGCGACCGCTTCTCCCATCTCCTCGGCATGCAGGTCGTCTCCTGCGCCGCTGGACAGGCGGTGGTGCGCATGACGGTGCGGGATGACATGCTGAACGGCTTCGGCACGCTGCACGGCGGCGCGCTGTTCTCCCTGGCCGATAGCGCGTTCGCTTTCGCCACGAATGCGGCGGGAACGTTGAGCGTGGCGGTCGATTGTACCCTGAGCATTCCCGCGGCTTCACACCCTGGTGATGTGCTCACCGCCACCGCCATCGAACAGAGCACCACCAACCGTCTGGCCTTTGTTGACGTCACCGTACGCAATCAGGATGACGTGGCGGTGGGCTACTTTCGCGGCACCGTGTACCGTACGACCCGCACGCATGTGCCTGACGCATAACCCCCGAACTTTGCTTTCGGAGATTTGATATGTCTGCAGTAGTCGCCGCTGGTGGCTCCTCGGCCTGGTTGATCGAAGGTGTGCGTACCCCCATTGGCAACATTGGCGGTGCGCTCAGTGCCGTGCGTGCTGATGACTTGGGGGCCACGGCCATTGCGGCCTTGCTGGCCCGCGTCACGGAGAGTGCGCCGGCCTTCGACGTGGCGTCCATCGCCGATGTCGTACTTGGCTGCGCCAATCAGGCCGGGGAAGACAATCGAAACGTGGCGCGCATGGCCGCGCTGCTGGCCGGGCTACCGGTGTCGGTGCCGGGTGAAACGGTGAACCGGTTGTGTGCCTCCGGTCTGTCGGCGGTGGCCGGTGCGGCCCGTGCCATTCGGGCCGGTGAGGGCGATGTGTACGTGGCGGGGGGCGTGGAAAGCATGACGCGCGCGCCGTATGTCATGAGCAAGGGCGCCACGCCCTTCGCGCGTGACGTGCAGCTGTTTGACACCAGCCTTGGCTGGCGCTTCGTGAATCCGAAAATGAAAGCCATGCACGGGACCGACAGCATGGGCGAAACCGCGGAGAACGTGGCGGCACAATATGGCGTTTCGCGGGCTGATCAGGATGCCTTTGCCGTGCGATCGCAGCAGAAGGCGGCGGCGGCGCGTGCCGCGGGCCGCTTGGCGCTGGAAATTGCGCCGGTCTCCATAGCGCAAAAGAAGGGCGAGGCGGTGCTGGTGTCGCAGGATGAGTTTCTCCGCCCCGATACCACCATGGAAACACTGGCCAAGCTCAAGCCGGCGTTCCGCCATGACGGGCAGGGGAGTGTGACCGCCGGCAACGCCAGCGGGCTCAACGACGGTGCGGCGGCGTTACTGCTGGCCGGTGATGCTGCCGTGCGCCGCTTCGGTTTTTCCCCGCTGGCCCGCGTGGTGGCAAGCGCTGCCGCGGGCGTGGAGCCGCGCATCATGGGCATGGGCCCCGTGCCGTCAACGCGGCTGGTGCTGGAGCGCGCCGGGCTCACGCTGGACCAGATGGATGTCATTGAGCTGAACGAAGCGTTCGCGGCCCAGGGGCTGGCGTGCCTGCGCGAACTTGGCGTCGCCGATGACGACCCGCGCGTAAATCCCAACGGCGGTGCCATTGCGTTGGGGCATCCCCTGGGAATGAGTGGCGCTCGACTCGCACTGACCGCGGCCCGGCAGCTGCAGGTCACGGGCGGACGCTACGCCCTGTGCACCATGTGTATCGGGGTAGGACAAGGCTTTGCCCTCATCCTCGAGCGGGCCAACTGAGATGTGTGATCTTGAGACGGGTGAGATGTGGACGGTGAGAGTTGCGAGGCCCGAACGTGTGATGGATATCGAGTGTGAGAAGCCAGACCACCTCTCATCGTCGTGGTTGTCTCGACCCTCTCACCTTCGATTTCCATCGCAACTTCTGGAGTCCCACGCTCTCACTTCCCTGTCCCACCTCGAAAGCCGGATACCTCAAGCGATCGCCGCACAATGATCTACGCCTTCGACGACTTCATCCCCGTCGTGCATGAGACGGCGTTTGTGCATCCTCAGGCTGCGGTAACGGGCAACGTGGTCATTGGGCGCGACGTGTATGTGGGGCCCGGTGCGGCCATTCGTGGCGACTGGGGCGGCATCGTGATCGAAGACGGCTGCAACGTGCAGGAGAACTGCACCATTCACATGTTCCCCGGCGTGGTCGTGACCCTCGAAACGGGGGCGCACATCGGCCACGGGGCCATTGTGCATGGCGCGCACATTGGCGCCAACACCTTGGTGGGAATGAACGCCGTCATCATGGATAACGTGGTGGTGGGCAGTGGCTGCATTGTGGGCGCGCTCTGCTTCGTGCCCACGGACATGATCATTCCCGATCGCAAGGTAGTGGTGGGTAACCCCGCAAAGATCGTGAAAGATGTGAGCGACGAGATGCTGGCCTGGAAGTCCGATGGCACGGCGCTGTACCAGCAATTGCCCGCCGCCATGCGCGCATCATGGCGCCCGGTGGAACCGTTGCGTGACATACCGGCCGATCGCCCGACGCAGTCGGCCATGTTGAAGAATTGGAAGGATACCCAGCGTACCCGCACGGAGACCCGTTGATGTTGCTGCTTCAGAACTTTGCCCTCGGTGAGTGGGCGGAAGGGCTTGGCCCCAAAACCGATCTCATTCACGCCGTGACCGGCGAGAAAATCGGCGAAACGTCCAGCCACGGCCTCGATTTCAAGGCCATGCTGCAGTACGCGCGCCGAGTCGGTGGTCCGTCGCTTCGCGCGTACACGTTTCACCAGCGTGCCCTGATCCTCAAGCGCATCGCCATTGCGCTCATGGAACGCAAGGAGGAGTTCTACCCGCTGTCGTACATGACGGGTGCCACGCGTGCCGATTCGTGGGTGGATATCGAAGGCGGTATTGCCACGTTCTTTGCGTACGCCAGCCGTGGCCGCCGGGAGTTCACCAATGAGCGTTTCCATGTGGAAGGCCCCACGGAGCCGCTGTCGAAGAACGGCACGTTTGTGGGTCGGCATATCCTGGTGCCCATGGAAGGGGCGGCGGTGCACATCAACGCCTTCAACTTCCCGGTGTGGGGCATGCTGGAAAAGCTGGCCCCGGCGCTGCTGGCGGGTGTGCCGTGCATTGTGAAGCCCAGCACCACGGGCAGTCATCTGACCCACGCGGTGTTCAAGGCCATCCTCGAAACCGGCGAACTCCCCAAGGGCGCATTGCAGCTGATCTGCGGTGAAGCGCGCACGCTGCTGGAGCACGTGGAAGAACAGGACATCGTGGCCTTCACCGGATCGGCGGCCACAGGGCAGAAGCTCAAGTCGTCCCCCAGCATCATGCAGCACTCGGTGCGCTTCAACATGGAAGCGGACTCCCTCAATTGCTCCATCCTTGGCCCGGACGCGGTACCGGGGACCGAAGAGTTCGATCTCTTCATCAAGGAAGTCACGCGCGAGATGACCACCAAGGCGGGGCAGAAGTGCACGGCCATTCGTCGGACCATTGTCCCGGCCGGACTCGAGGAGGCGGTCATTGAGGCGCTGTCCAAGCGGCTGGCGAGCACCAGCATTGGTGACCCTACCGTTGAGGGAGTGCGTATGGGGCCGCTGGCGTCGCGTGGACAGCGAACGTCGGTGGCGTCGAGTGCCGAAGCCATTCGTGCCGCCGCCGAACGCGTGTACGGCGGCGGAGACTTTGCGGTGGTAGGTGCCGATCGGGAGAAGGGAGCGTTTTTTGCGCCCGAACTGCTGTACTGCGCCGACCCGCTTACGCGCCTGGAGCCGCACGACATTGAAGCGTTCGGGCCGGTCAATACCATCATGCCGTACCGGGACCTGTCGGAGGCGGTGCAACTCGCCCGCATGGGACGGGGATCACTGGTGGGGTCGCTTATCACGCACGATCCCAAGGTGGCACAGGAGGTCATCCTCGGCGCCGCCTGCTACCACGGGCGCATGCTGGTCCTCGACCGCACAAGCGCCAAGGAAAGCACCGGTCATGGGTCGCCGCTCCCCAATCTCGTGCACGGCGGTCCCGGTCGGGCTGGCGGCGGAGAGGAAATGGGTGGTGCGCGTGGGGTCACGCACTACTTGCAGCGGGTGGCATTGCAGGGGAGCCCCAGCATGATCACCGCGATTACTCGCGAGTGGACCAAGGGCGCCGAGGAGCACACGGATCCTGTGCATCCCTTCCGCAAAACGTTTGATGAACTGGCGGTGGGCGATACGCTCATCACCAAGTCGCGTACGATCACGCTGGATGACGTGGAAGCGTTTGCCAAACTCAGTGGCGATACGTTTTACGCCCACATGAACGACGAAGAGGCTCGCAGCAACGGCGTGTTCGAGGGGCGCGTCGCCCACGGGTATTTCATTGTCTCAGCGGCCGCCGGTCTGTTCGTCGATCCCGATCTCGGGCCTGTCCTCGCCAATTACGGCCTCGAGAAGCTGCGCTTCACCAAACCGGTGTACCCCGGCGATACCATCCATGTGCGGCTGACGGTGAAGCAGAAGACCGCCAAGGACACGCCGGAAGGGACCATTCCTCAGGGTGTGGTGGAGTGGGATGTGGAGGTCATGAACCAGCTCAATGAGGCGGTGGCCGTCTACTCCATTCTCACGTTGGTCCGGCGCAGCCTCACGGCCGCGCCAATCGCCCCACAGGCTGCCTGAGTACCCTTACGTCACGTGGCCACGCCCTCCGCACCAACCAGCCGCAAGATTGACCGGTCCATTGTCGAAGGGCCGGTTGGCCCCGCGGTCTGGAAGGTGGCGTGGCCTACCGTGTTGCAGAACGTCATCAGCGGTCTGCAGGGAATGATCGACCACGCGCTCGTGGGAAACTTCGTGGGCTTCGCTGGCAACGCGGCCATTGGGGTGGGGTTCCAGATCTTTCTGGTCGTGATGGTGTTCATCTCGTCGCTCTTCAGCGGCATGGGTGTGCTGGTGGCACGGTTCGCCGGGGCCGGCGATGAGGCGGGCGTCAACAAGGCGGCTTCACAGGCATTTCTGCTGGCGCTCATGTTGTCGGTGGGGGTCCTCGCCCCGGTGGGCTACGTCTTGTCACCCACCCTGCTGGGGATGGTGAACGCCTCGGCGGCCGTGCAGGCCGAAGCGTTGCCGTATCTGCGCATCATGTTCGTGTTTGGTTTCGGCCTGATGATGTTCTTCATGCTGGGCGGCGCACTGCGCAGTGCCGGCGATGCCAAGACGCCGCTGCGATTGGGCGTTGCACTGACGATTGGCAACATCGTGTTCAACGTGTTGCTCATTCGTGGCTACGGCCCGTTCCCGGAAATGGGCACGGCCGGCGCGGCCGCCGGCATGATGATCTCCAGTGCGCTGGTGTCGGTCTACGCCATCTGGAAGCTGTTCAGTGGGGCGTGGGTCATCGACTTCCGGGGCATGTCGTGGAAGCCCGACTGGGAAATCATTCGCGCACTGTTCCGCTTTGGCTTGCCCACCGGCGTGCAGGGCATTGCGATGAACATTGCCGGCGTGCTGCTGCTCCGCTTCATTGGTTCAACCGCGCAGAGTGCCGAAGCGCAGGCGGCCTATGCCGTGGGATACACCGAGCTGTTTTCGTTGGTGACCTGGACATCCGTCGGACTGATGGGCGCAGCCGCCACGGTCGCCGGCCAGAACCTCGGGGCAGGGTTCCCCGATCGCAGCCGCGATGCCGTACGTATTGCGGCACGCTTCGGCCTCGGGATCGCCATTGTGGTAGGGGCACTGTTCATCACCATCCCCGATGTGCTGTTGGGACTCTTCGGGATGACCGAACCGGGGGTGCTGCGCATTGGGCGCGAGCTGTTGCTGTTCCTCAGTCTCTCCGGCTTGTTCATCACGGTGGCACTCACCTTTACGGGGGGGCTGCAAGGCACCGGCGATACGCGGAGTCCGCTGTACATCACGCTCGTGTCGCAGTTTGCCCTGCCAATTGGCTTTCTCACCTTCATGCAAAGCACGCAGCAACTGCAAACGTGGCACGTCTGGAGTGCCATCCTCATGGGTCACGCCATGCGGTGCCTGTTAAGTGTGTGGCGCTTTGAGCAGGGGAAGTGGCGAAAGATCGAGCTGGGACTGCAGCGGCGCTGAGGCCTGCGCCACACGTCGTCCCGCGATTGTGGCGCTATGACACGATGTCCGGCGGATTATTTCCGCCGCGGCTCCCGACCGGCGGTGGTCCAAATCACGATCACGCCGCACCCTGAATTCCGTCCGGCAAATTCGCCGGGGACATCGGTCACGCCCGTGTAGACTTCCAGCGCCTGAATGTCGCGCACGGGAATGAGTGGCCCAAAGGTGTTGTCGATCCGTTCATCCACCACGTATTCCGGGGGACAGCCAAGAGGCGCGCGGGCCATCTGGGCGCGACAGACGCCTCCCGTACAGTTGAATTTCACGCCGCGCATGTTCCGCATCGCGTCCTGCAGCGTGTAGATGTTCAGCTCTTCCATTTCAGCGCGGGTCATGTACTGCCCGCGCCCGGTGGCCCGTCGTCGCTCAAAGTCGGTGAACCGTCGCCCCAGCGCCGGATCGGCGGTCACCGGGACCTTGGGGAGCAGCTGGGCTCGGCCGGTATCGGTGCTTGCCGCCACCGCGGCCGGTGTCCCCGGCGCGGGCACCGGCTCAATCTCGAGGTCGCGCTCCATGCGCTCCTTGGCGGCGAACGCGAGGGTAACGCTGCCGCGGGAGTACCCGGGGGCGCTGACAAGGAACCGGTGGATCCCCACCTTCAGCCCCTCAAGCCGGTAGCGACCAAGGGAGTCGGTGCGGGCGCTGGCCCCAGTGGTGGTGACGGCAATGGTGGCGTCGGCTACGGGGCCACCGGTGGCCGCATCGAGGATTCGACCGCTCAGCGTTGCCGACGACTGGGCCGCCAACGGCGCACCCCACAACGCAACCAGTACGCCGAAAATGGGACGAACCGTTCGCATTGTATCGAAGAATTGTCTCAGCACTGGAGGGTTCCGGCTGGCTGTTGAGAGGAGGTTCCCAAGAATTGGACTCGACGACGACTTACGTGAGGAATCTGTTACGAAACCGACATGAAGTGATTGCAAACTGGCGCGAAATGCCGCACTTTGGGCCCGGTCGGCGCGACGGGTCGTCAAGCCGCATTACACCGGGACGAACAATTCGTCCCAACGAGCCAGGAGCATGAATGTTTCACCAGATGCGTCGGTTGGTCGCCGTCGCTGCGCTGGCCGTGATTCCCGCTGCGGGACTCTCGGCCCAACAAAACGCGACCGTGACCGGTCGGGTCAGCACGAACGGAGCTCCCCTTGGCGGTGCGCAGGTCGGCATCGTGGAGTTGGGCGTCGGGAGTGTCACGGATGCGCAGGGTCGTTTCACCTTCACAGTGGACCCTGCGCGCGCGGGAGGCAAGCAGGTCACGGTACTTGCCCGCACCATCGGGTATCGCCCCGTCAAGCATATCATCACGCTGACGGCTGGCCGGATTGAGCAGAACTTCAGCCTCGAGAAGGACGTTCTGAATCTCGAAGCCGTCGTGACCACCGGCGTGTCGGATGCAACGTCGCAGAAGAAGACCACCTTCTCGGTGGCGGCCGTGGACAATGCGCAGATCAAGGAAGCGCCCGCGTCGTCCCCGCTCGGTGCCCTCAGCGGTCGCGTGGCCGGCGCCAGCGTGACGGCCGTGAACGGTGAGCCCGGTTCGGCCCCCCGAATTCGCCTGCGTGGCCCCACGTCGCTGACCGGGTCGCAGGATCCGCTCATCATCGTGGACGGCACCATTTCCCGTATCTCGCTCGCCGACATCAATGCGCAGGACATCGAGCGCATCGAAGTCATCAAGGGCGCTGCGGCCAGCTCGCTGTATGGCTCCGACGCCGCCAACGGTGTGGTGCAGATCTTCACCAAGCGTGGCGCCAACCTTGCGGCCGGGTCCACGCAGATCACGGTGCGCAACGAGTTCGGCTCCAACGACCTGCGCAAGTCCATCCCGAACAACTTCTCGCACCCCTACAAGGTAACCGCGAACGGCGACTTCCTGCGCGATGGCAACGGCAATCGCGTGCAGGAAGACGACCGCATTTCGGATAATTCCTACCGGGAAACGTTCGACCAGTTGGGCGAGGTGTTCCGTTCCGGCCAGTTCATGACCAACTACATCTCGGTTGGTCAGCGCAACGCGAACTCGAACTTCAACGCGTCGTTCGAAAACTCCAAGGATCAGGGCATCGCGAACATTCTGAGCGGTTACAACCGTCAGAATTTCCGCCTGAACCTGGACATGGAGCTGCACCCCAAGCTCGACTTCCAGACGGGCGCGTTCTACGGCCAGTCCAAGGCCGACCAGGCCGATGACAGCTCAGGCGATGCCTGGTTCGGGCTGCGCTTCCTGGAGCCGAACATCAACCTGAACGGCACCAATCCGGATGGCACGGAGTATCTGGCGGCCATTCGTCAGTCGCCGGCGTCGGGCAACGTGAGCAACCCGTTGTATCGCTGGAACACGATCAAGAATTCCGCTGATCGGGCGCGCTTCACGGGGCTCATCAAGGTGCGCTACCGTCCCACCAACTGGTTGACGGCGGAAGCGAACAGCAATTTCGACCGTGGCTCTCGGACCTTCCGTTCGTTCGTGCCGCTGGGCTACATCGGCTCCACCGGTACGGTGAGCAAGGGCAGCATCTCCAACAACGAGACGCTTACCCGCGCCTACAATCTGGGCGGTACGCTGACGGCCACGAAGAGCACGTCGTGGTTTACCAACACCACGAAGCTGGCCTGGGTGTACGAAGACCAGATGAATACGCAGACCTCGGTGGCGGCCACGGCTCTTACGGTACCCCGCGTCACGGAGTTCTCGGCGGCCTCGCGCGATCCCGAAAACCCGGTCATCCCGGGCTCGTTCTCGCAGCCTATTCGCAACCAGAACTTCTTCGCGATCACCACATTCGATATCAAGGACAAGTACATCATTGACGGTCTGATCCGTCAGGACCAGTCGTCGCTCTTTGGTAACGACCAACGCTCCAAGACGTTCAAGCGCCTCTCCGGCGCCTGGCGCGTCAGCGAAGACATCACGCTTCCGGGCGTGGACGAATTCAAGCTGCGGGCGTCGTACGGCGAAGCGGGGCTCCGCCCGGTGTTCGACGCGCAGTACGAGCAGTTTGCCATTCAGGGCGGCAGCCCGGTCAAGATCACCCTGGGCAATCCCAATCTTCGCCCGGCGTTCTCCCGCGAAATTGAAGGTGGTTTCAACCTCAATTTCCTGAAGAACTTCAGCTTCGAGTACAGCTACTCCAGCAAGATCACGGACGACCAGATTCTGAACGTGCCGGTGTCGTCGGCGACCGGTTTCCGGAACCAGTGGATCAATGCCGGCTCGCTGGAAGGCAAGACGCACGAAGTGTTGCTGGGAGCCGTCCTGGCCTCCAAGAAGGACTTCCTGTGGCGGGTCAACGTGGCCGGTGATCGCACGCGCCAGAAGGTGCGCAGCCTCGCTGTGCCGCCGTTCCTGGTGGGTCCCGTGGCCAACACCACGATCTTCCGTCTCGCGCCGGGCCAGCCGTTCGGCATTGTGTACGGCAGCTCCTGGGTGCAGTCGGCCTCGCAGCTCGAGTCCATGGTTGCCGCGAAGCGCCTGAGCGGCACCGCCGCCGACTACGTGCTGAACGAAGAAGGCTACTACGTCTCCAAGACGGCGTGGCGGACCATCAACGAGCGCCCCATCAAGTTCCTTGATGCCGACGGCAACTCGCTGCGTCAGATTGCCGACGTGAACCCCGACTTCAACCTCAACTTCAATACCCAGCTCAACTGGAAGAAGTTTGCGGTGACGGCCGTGGTGAACTGGGTGCAGGGTGGCCAGATCTACAACTATACGCGTCAGTGGCCGTTCTTCGACCAGCGTGACCCGGCGTTCGACCAGCGTGGCAAGCCGGAAGTGGAGAAGAAGCCCACCACGTACTACGCCACGTTCTACAACAACTTCGACGCGAACTCGTACTTCGTGGAAGACGGTTCCTACGTGCGTCTGCGTGAACTGGCCGTGAACTACGAAATCCCGTCGGCGATCACCAAGCGGTTCGGTATGAGCGATGGCCGTACCGCGCGCCTCGGCGTGGTTGGACGGAACCTCTTTACCAGCACCAAGTACAGCGGTTACGATCCCGATGTGTCCGGTGGCGGCAGCAATCCGTTTGCCTACCGCGTGGACTACTTCACGTATCCGATCTTCAAGACGTTCACGTTCATGCTGGAGCTCGGTCTGTGAGCCCCCTCAATCCGATGTTCTCATTCAAGTTCCGCGGGGCCGTCGGCCTCGCGATGGGCGCCATGCTCCTCGCCGGGTGCAATTCGCTCGACGTGGAGAATCCGAACGCGCCGGACGCCAACCGCGCGCTCGCTGATCCCAATGCCATTGAGGCGGTGGCTGGCGGGACCATGCGTTCCTGGTACAACACCTGGGAAGGCATGGAGGGCGGCGGCCCGCTCAGCACCATGGCGCAGGCCTATTCGGCGTCGTGGAACAACTTCAACATGAACTTCTACAGCTCGATCGATGGCGATGGTACGCGCAACACGCGCGCCTACCAGAACGATCTGGCATCGGCTGGCCGCACCACCATGATCGCCTACTGGGAAGGGTATTACTCGACCCTGTCGTCGGCGGTGGATGTACTTACGGCCATCCGCAAGAACAACCTCGTCATCAGCAACGCGTCCAATACCAAGCGTGCCGAGACCGTGGCGCAGCTGATGCACGGTGCCGCCCTCATGGGCATCGCGCTTAACTACGACAAGGGCTACGTCATCGACGAAACGTCCGACCTCGCGCTGCTGGAATACAAGACGCGCAAGGAAGTCCGTGATGCGGCCGTTGCCTCGTTGGAGAAGGCGGCCACGCTGGCCGCGGCCAATACGTTCACCACGCCCTCGGGATGGACGAACGGAACGGCCTACACCAACGTGCAGATCGCGCAGATTGCCCGCACGATGGCGGCCATGACGCTCGCCTACTATCCGCGCACGGCGACCGAAAACGACGCCGTGGATTGGGCGAAGGTCTCCACGTTGGCGGCCGGGGGTATCTCCTCCACCGGTGCCGGCTTTGACTTCAACTTCAGCGGCGACGGCTGCAACTCGTGGTGCCACGAGATCCTGTACTGGTTCAATGCCTTCGACGGCGGGCGCGTCAGCACCCGCGTTGCGGCGCTCATGGACCCGGCCACGCAGCGGCACCCGTACCCGGCTGGCGGCAACCCGGCGCCAAACTCGCCGGACAAGCGGCTTGGCGACGGGTCGTTCGGGCCGGATGATGAAGACTTCGCCGGCTACTTTGGGACCAATCCCAAGACGGCGCGCGCTGGCACGGACTTCGTGTACTCGCGTGAAGAAATCTTCCGTCCGGATCGCGGCATGTACCACCAGTCGAACCTTGGTCACATTCGCTACGATCGTTCCGGCGAACAGTCACCGCAGGCGATCTACGGTGGGTTCGGTGCGGCGCCGGTCATCTCCAAGCACCAAAACGATCTGATCTGGGCGGAAGCCGAGCTGCGTCGTTCGGGCGGAAACCTCGCCACGGCCGCGTCGCTCATCAACAAGACTCGCGTCGATCGTGGTGGCCTCTCGGCCGCGACGGCTGGCGAGGGCGCTCCCGCGCTCATCACCAAGCTCATTTACGAGCAGGAAGTGGAACTCCTGGGCTTGGGTCCGTCACCGTTCTACCAGCGCCGTCGTGTTGCCGGTGGCCTGTTGGCCGGCACCCCACGCGAAATGCCGGTGCCTGCCAAGGAACTCGGCGTGAAGGGCGATGCCTTCTACACCTTCGGTGGCTCGGGTAACCCGGCCAACAGCCCGACTCCGCCGTGATGCGGTAACGGCTGGCTGAAGAACATCCAGCAGGCAGGAAACCGGAGGCCGGGCGTTTGCCCGGCCTCCGTGTCGTTGGGGGCTACCCTTCGCCGCCAGCTAATGACTTTTGTGGCCGACATCATTTTCTTTGTGCGTATGAGATGTCTACGAGCTGCGTGGGTTGCCGGAATCAGCCTGCTGGCCTGTTCCCCGGAAGGAAAGTCGTCAACGCCTGCGACGATCGCGACGCCGGTACGCCTGCGGAATGTCCCAGCTCAACTGGCGATCTCGCTCGACAGCGGAGCAACGGTGCAATACGGCCGAGTCGCTGGCGATTCCGGTGCTCGGCTGGTAATTCGGCCAATGATGGATTCCGCGGCCGACTATCGGCTGTGCGGTGTGGTGGCTGGCGCCTCCCGGATACCACCAACCCTGCTGGCGCGCTGGCCGGTAGATACGAATGCCCCGGTATTGGCGTGGCGAGCGTTGGCTACGCCGTACGTACAGGGGGTGCGATTCCTCATGCCCGGCCAAGCGGCGTATTACTACTTTGAGGGGGTCACCCGTGAAGGTACACGCCGCGTAAGCCTGCGCTGGCCCGTGACGGCCGATCCCGCCAATCCCGTGCCGGTTGGCGCCCCCGACTCGCTGCTGGAATCGCTGCTGTCTCCGCATCCGCGCGCGGTGGACTCCGTGGTGGCCGCATTGACCGTCGGCGACAGCTCGATGGCACAATTCCCCACGCAAAGTGCCAACCGTCCGGTGCAACGCGAGCATGCGGTGCTGCTACTGCGCGATTTGCCGCTGTACGAAGTCGCTCTGTCTCCGGCTTGCCCTACGGCAACCGTGGCCGTGCCGGTGCTGGCTCGAACTGATGTGATGGTGCGCATCCCCACCATCCCGGGCGACGTGGTTCGTGCGCAGGCCGTAGTCACTGACGGCACGGTGCGCATTGGATTTGATGAAGCGCCGCCGCGAGAGGAACTCCGCGAGCGGGCCTCCATGCCGGAGGCGGTGATCGAAGCGGGGGCGATGCCTCGCGTGACGCTGCGGGTTCGGGTGCAGGTGGTGCCTCGGGCCCAGAGTAGCCAACAGGTCGTGTACCTCACGGTACAGAAGTCACGGCCCGCTCCATGACGCCGCGTCCCCCCGGCCATTCTGCACGACACGAACATTTTTCTGACCGCATGCTGACCGCTGGTGCTATTTTCATCCGCCCTGTATCGGCGGCGTCACGTGCCGCGACCTGGTTTGCCTTCTCGGCCACGTTGCTTGCCTGCGGCAAGGCAGTTCCCTCAGGGGACCGTACGGATTCCGGTGAAACGTCCCGTACGGCCTCGTTGCAACTGTTGCAGCCTCCAGCGTCATTGCCGCTCACCCTGCAAACGGCCAACGGCGCGCAACGCGGGGTGGTGCCCCCCGCAGGCGACGAGCGTTTCCGCACCGCCCTGCGGACAGACGACGAGGCCACTGCTCGCCTCTGCGGCGTTTTGGTCGGTCGGAGTCGGTTCAGCGAAGTCTTGCCGTTCGGTTGGCCCGTGGATTCTCTGATGCCGCAGTTGGCGCCAAAAATTCTGACGGGCGCCGATGTGTACGGACTGCGCGTGCTGGTCCCGGGAAAGGAGGCGTCCTACCGATTTGAAGGATTCACGAGGGACGGCGCTACACGCGTGAGCCTGCGATGGCCCGTGCGTTCGGAGCGGAGCGTGCCTGCTACTGCCTCTGATCCGGAAATTGAAGCCGTGATCCAACCGTCGCCCGCGTCACTTGATTCGCTGGTGATGGCCTTGCGGTATGCCGATACCACCGCGCGCCCCCCGGGAAATGTCCCGGCCACGACCGTGTCCGCCCCCGACATCGCCCGCGCGGTACGTCTCGTTCGGGATGTGCCCTACTTCCCCATTGGTTTCTCAGCGCCGTGTCGGGACGCGCATTTTTTTCTGACGGTCGGGGCCGGTATCGACAAGGTGATTCGGGTATTGGTCAAGAAAGACGAGCGCATCACGGCCACCGTTGCTTCGTCCACCGGCAAGATCGCCGTATCCGTGGTGGCCGGACCCGGTGATGCCCCACTGGCCGCATCAGCCACGGCAACCGCGACCGCCGATGGTTACGTGGTCGTGCGCGTACGCTATACCACGACCGCGCCCGGCGATCCCATCCAGCAGACGATCCTTTTGCGCGTCATGTCCGAACAGCGCTGATCACCCTTTCGTGGAGTTGAGCATGTTGTCTGCGCACGCGTTCCGTTGGTCTACTACACAGCTCAGTCGTGCCGTTACGGGCATGACCTCGTGCGCTGTGCTGGCGGCAAGCACACCGGTGGCTGGCGAGGCGCAGCAAGAGGTGGTCATCCCCAGTATTGCACCCTGGATGTCACCAGCCTCACCGCTATCGCTGGTGTCGGCCCGCAAAGCGGATCGCGTGGCGTTCATGGTGTACGATCGCGGATTGCGCAATGTGTACAGCGCCGCCGCCCCTGACTTTCGTCCGCGGCGCCTCACGAATTTCACGCGCGACGACGGCATCGATCTCACGGATGTCGAGATCTCCGATGATGGGCGAATGGTCGTATTCGTGCGCGGATCGGCCCCCAATCGATGGGGATGGGTGGCCAACCCCAATCATGATCCACGTGGCGCCGAGCGCGCCATCTGGGCCGTACGCACCGCTGGCGGGCCAGCGTGGCGCGTGGCGGAGGGTGCATCGCCGGAGCTATCGCCTGACGGTCAGTGGGTGCTCTTCACGCGCGACGGGCAGATCTATCGAGCCCGCGTTTCGCGCACCGGGCCGGTCACCGCCATGGATACCGGCGGAGTCCCGCTCATCCGGTTGTGGGGGCGTAACGGGTCGCCACGCTGGTCACCGGATGGCAAGCGCATTGCCTTTGTGAGTGACCGCGAACATCACGCGTTTGTGGCGGTGTACGATGTCGCGTCGCGCACCGTGCAGTACGTCGCGCCCGGTGTGGACTGCGACGGTACGCCGGCGTGGTCTCCTGATGGACGCTCTCTCGCGTTCTCGCGCCGTCCCGGCACGCCGTTCGGAATGCAGCAACGCACGCCAGCGGGCGTGGCCAATCCGGCGGGTGGCTGCGGTGGCAACAGCGGGGCGCCAACCTCCACGCCCATCACGGCTGGGCAGAACAATCTGGTGCGGTCGCCGGGGTTCTTTACCTCAGCCTTGCCAGGTGGCTATCGACTGGCGCTCATGATCGCGGACATTGGTGGCGCTAGAGACATCACGTCGCCCATGGTTGCCGCGCAGATTCCGGCGCGCGAAGTGTGGCACAACGCGGTGGGCGATAGTGTCTTCACCACGCTCGCCAACATGACGTGGGCCGGTGACCACATTGCCTTCCCCGTGAATGTGCCGGGCGATGAGTTTGAGCGGTGGTACGCGGTGCGTGCTGCCGGTGACACCACTCCGGTGCGTCTCACCACGACCAATGGACTGATCGAAGACGCCACTTCAGTGGCGTGGTCGCGCGACGGCGGGAGCACCATGTTCTACACCACGAACGCCGGTGACATTGAGCGTCGGCATATCTGGAGCGTGCCAAGTACGGGAGGCCCCCCGGTGCAACTGACCAGCGGCGACGGCGTGGAAACACACCCACAGCCGCTGGCGAGCGGCAAGCACGTGGCGGTGTTGGCCTTTGGTGCGCGCACGCCGGCATCGGTGGCGCTCGTCCCCGCGTCGGGCGGTTCGCCACGCATCATCTACCCCACGCTCGGAGCCGACTTTCCCACCACGTCGCACGTGGTGCCGCACATCGTGAAGACGAAGGCCGAGGATGGGCTGGAGATCAGTAATCAGCTCTTCCTGCCGCGCAATCTGAAGCCGGGAGAAAAGCGACCGGCCATTGTCTTTGTGCATGGTGGGCCGCGACGCCAAATGCTGCCGGCGTATCACTACATGCAGTTCTACCATTGGTCGTACGCGGCCAATCAGTGGCTGGCCGATCAGGGGTACATCGTGCTGTCGGTGAACTATCGTCGCGGCGTGGGATACGGCAAGAGCTTTCGCGATGCGCCCAACGCCCGCGACAAGGGGAACAGCGAGTATCTCGATGTGGTGGCCGGCGCCAAATATCTGCAGCAGCGCCCGGACGTCGACCCGTCGCGCGTGGGCATCTGGGGGCTGTCGTACGGTGGCCTGCTGGCGTCACAGGCGCTGGCGCGCAACAGTGATATCTTCGTGGCCGGTGTGGATATGGCCGGCGTGCACCACTACGACTACATGCTCGACTCCACCAGTTCGGCGTTCAAGTCTGCCGCCATTGGCGCCATTGAAGGCTGGAAGAGCCCGGTCTTTCTGGTACACGGCGACGATGACCGCAACGTGGACTTCGCGCAAACCGTGGGGCTCGTGCAGCTGCTGCGCGCCCGCAAGATCTACCACGAATTGATGGTGGTCCCCGACGATCTGCACGAGTCCATGCTGCACGCCAACTGGATCGATACTTTCGATCGTATGGGGGTGTTTCTCAAGCGCTTCGTGTGGAACCGTGAGACGGTGCCGGCTGGTCGGTAGTTACCGGATCGCTCCCGCCGCGCCAGCCCGCCGGGGATCGGCACCAGCCGTTACCGTGCGTCCGCCAATGCGAATGGCGCCGCCGTAGCCTTCGCGCAGTTCACCTCGGGCGGAGACAAACGACAGGTCGTACCCCAGTGTGCGCAGGCGCTGCATGACCTGCGGGGCAAAGCCGTCTTCGAGTTGGATGGTATAGGGCGGATTGGCGGCGGCACTACCGGGTGTGGCCGGTCCAAACCCACCGCCCGGCAGAAAGCGTGGCAGCTCCAAGGCCCGCTGAGGGCCCAGTCCGAAGTCGAGCGCGCCAATAAGCGTCTGGTACACCGCACTGGTTATCCAGGCATTGCCGGCGGCACCCACCGCAAAGACGGGGCGATCGCCCTTGAACGCGATGGTAGGGGCCAACGTGCTGCCATGCCGCGCGAACGGCAGACGTGATCCGTACTGCGTGGGGTCTGTACCGTACGACGTGAGCTTGTCGTTGCTGAGAAAGCCCAACCCAGGAGTCACGTAGAAGTTGCCGCCCCAGGTGCCTAGTGTCTGCGTGACCGCTACCGCGTTGCCGTCGGCATCCGCCACGGTGTAGGCCGTTGTCCCGGCCGCGTGACACACGGTCATCTCTCTCGCGTGTTCATCACCGCAGGGCGATGCGTCAGACAGCGCCGTGTTTTCCTCTGCGGCGGCATCAGAAGGCGCTCCAGTCGCGGCCTTCGCACGATCCTTGAGGCACTCCAGCGTATCGCCCCGGACGGCGCGTGGGGTGAGCGCCTTGTCGGCGGCGTAACACTGCCACCGTACTTTGGCGGTATCCTTGTCCACGATGGTCGCCACATCGACAGGCCAGAGCGCGGGATCCGCGATCTTGTTACGCGATGACGGCGTCAGGAACCATGCGCTCAACATGGCGTGCAGTGTGGGGGCGTCGTCGGTATACGGCTTGGGAGCCGGGAATTGCTCAAGCAGGTTGAGGCGAGCCACCAGGTCGGCCCCACCACTCACCGGCGGTGCACCGGAGCACAGGCGATACGTGCGGTACGTGCCACACACCGGCGCGCGCTCGTTGGCAAAGTAGCGCGCCAGATCGCTCACCTTCATGGCGTTCCCCTTGGCGCGCAAATCCCCGGCGTATTTGGTCGCCACCTCGCCTTTGTAAAAGCCATCGGCACCCTTGGCGGCAATCTGCTCCAACACCCACGCGAGATCCGGATTCTTCACCGTGTCACCACGCTGCATTGGCACGCCGTTCCGGAAGAAGAGCGCTCGGCTCCCCTCGTACTTGGCAAAGTGTTCGCGTTCGGTCGCCAACGTGGTGGCGAGTCCATCGCTCACCGCGTAGCCCGTGCGTGCCGCGCGAATGGCTGGGGCGATCAGCTCCGCCCAGGTGACCTTCTTGCTGCCATGCTGCTGCCACGCGAGATACATACCGGCCACAGTCCCCGGCACATTCACCAGGACCGGGCCGTCGCTCGGGTACCGCCCATTCGTGAGCAACGAGGTGTTGCTCAACCCACCCTCCTCCGGTACACGGCTCATGAATTCAATGAGCGTCGGCTGCTTTCCCTTGAGGGCAATGACCATTTCGCCGTAGCCACCAATGCCACTGGCGTCCGGTTCCACCACGCCGAGTGCAAAGCTCACCGCCACGGCGGCATCGACCACGTTGCCACCCTTTCGGAATATCTCGAGCCCGGCGTCTGTGGCCACGGGATGCGCGCTCGATACCGCGGCCTTTCCGGTGGCCTCCACGCGCAGCGGCGGCCGGGCCTGCAGCAGCCGATAGATCACATCCTGCACGCTGCTGTCTGTCGCGGCGGCCACTGCCATCGGGCGCAGCCGAGCCCGGACGGCGTCCCACACCGTGCGCGAGGCCGCCATGGTCGGCGTTCCGAAATAGAGTCGCGCACTGCGCTCCCACACGCGATCAAAGGCGGCGGCGTTCAGCTGTGCGCGCGGTTCCGGCAGCGGACCCGCCACCAGAATGCGTCCGGCATCCGGTGCCAACGGCGCCGGCAGTCGCAGCATCTGCGGCGCGGTGACCGACTGCGCCATGGATACCCGTTCGTGTGCCGCACGGTCTACGCCGCGATCCGGGTCCCCATTGTAGCTCATCGCCGTTTCGCGAAACTCGGCGATCGTGACCAAGGTGCCGTCGGCCGACCAGTCCACATCACCGTGGGTGCGGGAGAGCAGGTTGCTGAACGGCTCACCGGCCACGGGAACAACAAAGACGCCGTTGCGTGTCGACACTGCCAACTGCGTACCCGCTGGTGCCAGCGCAATATCTTCGATGCTGTTGTCAGTAAAAATCGTACGACCGTTGGCGACGACGCGGCGGGTCGTCTCCGTATGCACGATATACGCCACCACCGTACCGTTCGCCGACACGCGGGGGCGCTTTTCCGTCTGCTCTGTGGTGTTGAGGCGGCGTTCGGTGGCCGTTCCCTCGCGGACCCAGATACGGGAGTCGTTGCCCAGCCCGCGCTGGAAATACACGCGCCCTGCGGAGGCGGCCGGTGATACATCATGAGCGACGCTGTTGGTCAGGCGCTTTACCGGTGCGGTGAACGCGCCCGTGGCGTCGTCTGTCGTGCGTGAGTAAATCGCATACCGGCCACCGGAGTCGGCGGCCCAGTACAGGGTGCTGCCTTCCCATGATGGGTCGCGATGGAAGGCACTGCCTTCGGAGATGACGACGGCCGGTTCGCCGGCGCGCTGCCGGTAGAGCTGGCCGTCGCGTTGAAACACCAGCAGCCCCAATGCCGAAGCACTTGGACGGCGTGCTCCCCGCACCAGCGTGTCAGCGGTGGGCGCTGTCTTGCGCGCCGCGTCGGCACCGGCTGGTGCACTCTCTTGTGCACCGACGTGTTGCGCGACGAACAGCCCGGGGCTCACACCGAGTACCAGCACGAGGGCAGCGACCGTAACGGATGGTTGCATCAGCGGCTCCGCGTGCTGCTTCGGCGAATCACCACCGACTCAATCACGTCCCCTTCCTGTATCGTATCCATGACGTCGAACCCGCGCGACATGGTGGCGAACACGGTGTAGTCATGATCCAGCCGCATGTTGTTGACGATGTTGATGTACAGCTGTCCATCGCCCGTGTCGCGCCCGCGCGTCGAGATGCCAAAACTGCCACGCACGTTGCGCGCCCCCACTTCATCGCGCATGAAGTAGGTCGTGGCAGGGTCGTACTCGTTCGCGCCAGGACTGCCGCCTTGCACCACAAAATTCGGGACAATCCGGTGCCATGTCTTGCCCGCATACGCGCCGCGTTCGGCCAGCGTGGCAAAGGCGTGCACCGCCGCGGGCGCCACGTCGGGGAGCAGCTGTAGCTCCATGCGACCACGGCCACGCACGGTGACCACAGCCATCGCTCCATCGAGCGCGCGCAGCTGCGCCTCCGACGGAAACGGAGGCGCTTGGAGTGGTGGAATGAACACCGTCCCGCCGGGGGGCTGCCTGAAGCGGAACGCTGGCACGGCTTCCGTGGCAATGCGTTGAATGACCGGATCTCCATCGCGCACCCACTGGGTGAGCCAGGCGCCGCCATAGCTCATGTGCGCCTGATCGGCTTCGATGATGAAGGGCAGCAAGACTTCCCGTGCGTCCCGCCAGCGGAGCGGTTTGGTGCGACTGATGCGTTCAAAACTGCGCACGGCGGCATCCAGTTCTTTGCGGGTGGCCCCCGCGCCGACCTTCTTCAGCATGGTGGCCGCCTGCAGCAGCAACCCCGCATGGTTGGCCTGCAGCGCCTGCACCGCTTCTTCGCGCGTGGTGATGGCATCAACGCGCACGTTGGGGTTCACATCGTTCGCCAGGCGACGGAGCAGTGCCTCGTCATTCAGGCGACGAGCCGCGCGGGCGGCCCAGGCACGGGCCTGCCACGTGGGGCTGGCGGCCAGGGCGCGAACTGCACGGCCAGCCTTCGCGCTATCGGCGTAGGTGAGGGCGAACACCGCATGGGCCCGTGGGCGCCAATGCACGGCGTCACGGCTCAACGCGTACAGCGGGGCGGGATCGCACCGCAACGTGCCCAACAGGTCAATCGCCAGCAGACGCACATGTTCACTGCGGTCACGCACATGCTGTACGGCGCGATCGCAGGTGCCGGCGGCACGCAGCGCCTGCCAGCGCACCATGGGCGAGCGGTCGTCTACCCACGTGCGTCCCAACATCACGGCGACACGTCGAATCTCCGGGTCAGCATCCGCCAGCCCAACACGGATCGCCGCACTGTCACGATACGCCGCCGCGTTCAGGGCCAACAACAGCGTGAGTCGCAGCTCGGGATCGGTTGTACGTACCGCCGCCGCCGCGACGGCATTGAGCGTTGCGGGCGATGCCTTGGATGTGCGCGCTCTCCGCCGAAGGTACGATTCCATGCCCCGTGCGGCCCCGCGTTGTACGTCCAGCGACTCGTCTGTGAGCCCCGTCAGCAGCGCCGTTTCCACTCGGCTCGAATCAAATCCGCCACGTCCGAACGTTTCATACAACTCGGCGCGCACCGAGGGATCCCGCTCTTTCGTGAAAGGAAAGCTGCGAGCGTGGAGCACCATGCCGGCACTCTGCAGCTGGGCTGCCGCGCGCACCGCCTCCCGACGCACCGAGGCGGCAGGGTTGTCCATGAGGCGGTCGAGCATCAGCGCCCACCCTTCGTCATCGGTGCGCCCCAGTGCCCGCGCCGCCAGCCGTTGCAACACGGAGTCCCCGGACGCAATGGCCCGCTCTATCGTGACCGCGTCCGTCAGCCGGGCGTGTTCGGCGACCATGACCTGATACGGCGTGGGAGGCGGCTGCACCTGCGAGTGGGAAACCGTCGCGACGGTGAGCAGCTGGAGAGCCAATGACCACATGAGGCGAATCTCGACCAGAGGGTGATAAACTCCCGCAAATATGCCCCTGCGCGGGCTCTTCGCGTAACTTTCTCCTTCGCCTTGTCTCCAGGAGAACGTTGATGCGGTTATACCTGCCTCGGGGCGCCTTTATCGGCGCCATACTGCTTCCCCTCGTCAGCGCCTGTACCGCTGGCGCGGGAAGAGTGGGCCCTCTCAACCGGTTCGGAAACCCCGAGAGGCTCACACCGGCCCCTACGGCGCCGGCCATCACGCCGCGTGATCTCCAGATCCGTCTCTACCAGTTTGCCGACGACTCGATGATGGGGCGGCAGGTCGGGCGGGTGGGCAATCAGAAGGGCACCGACTTCATTGCCGCTGAGCTCAAGCGCCTCGGGCTGGAGCCGGGCGGGGTAAATGGCACGTACTTCCAGAATCTGCCCTTTCATTTGCGCAAGTTTACGGAGCACTCCCGGATAACGGCTGACGGCAACCCCCTGGCGTGGAACACCGACATTGTGGCCGTTCCGGGGCTGCGAGCGCCGCGCATGGTGGTTGATGCGGAAGTGGTCTTTGGCGGCACGCAGGGCGACACCGCGCAGCAGATCCCGGCCAGCGCGGCGGCGGGCAAGTTTGTCGTGTTACTGCCAGCGCCGGGTGGGCGCGGAGGGCAGGGGCAGGGGTTCGCGGTGCGACAGAACTTCGCACCGGCGCCGTCGCGGTTTGCCGATGCGGCGGCCGTCGCGATTATCGATCTCGACAATCTTGCGCCGGCGCAGCGCATCGCGATCAATGAGCCCACGGTGGCGCAGCAAATCGCGCCACCGCGCGTCGCGCCCGCTGCATCCGGACCGGTGGATTCGCTCGCGATGCTCAAACGCGAACTCGCCGCACTGCAGCCGCAGGCGAGCTTCCGTCTCACGCGAATGGGGGCGGCGCAGCTGTTCAAGGGCCAGGCAGTCGAGGCGCTGGCGCCCGGTACGCGTGGCGCCGTGGTGAACGCCGCCCTCGATTTCGTGGAGCTGCCCACCGAATTCGGACGCAACGTGATCGGTATCATTCCCGGCAGCGATCCCAAATTGCGGCAGCAGTATGTCGCCATTGGCGCGCACAATGATCATGTCGGCTTCACCACGCCAATCGACAAGGATTCCCTCAAGGCCTTCAACGAAGCCCGCAATCGTCTGCTGCTGGCCAACAACATGAAGCCGCTGGGACCCGAGCAGGTGACGAGGATTCGCGTGAACATGGACAGCATTCGGAAAATGCACCCCACGCCGCGTCTCGATTCCATCAACAATGGCGCCGACGACGACGGGTCAGGATCGATGGGCGTGCTGGAGATTGCCGAGGCCATCATGGCCATGCCGGTGAAGCCCAAGCGCTCGCTGCTGTTCGTGTGGCACACTGGTGAGGAGGCCGGCTTGCTGGGCGCTGCGCACTTCACGCGCAATCCGACGGTGCCCATCGATTCCATTGTGGCGCAGCTCAATATCGACATGATCGGACGCGGACGTGCCGAGGATTTGCCGGGGGGCAGCGACGACTACGTCGCCGTCATTGGGTCGCTGTTCGACTCCAAGGACCTTGGCGAGACGGTCGCCAAGGTGAATACGAAGCAGGCCAAGCCGCTGGCGCTCGACTACAAGTTTGATGAGCCCAGTGATTGGTCGGGCTACAACAATATTTATGGTCGCAGCGATCATTTCCGGTATGCGCAGCAGGGTATTCCCATTGCGTTCTTCTTTACCGGACTGCACGGCGACTACCACCAGCGTACGGACGAACCTGAGTGGATTGACTATCCGCACTACGCGCGGATTGCCAACTACATCCGGGACATCACGGTGGAAGTGGCCAATGGGCCCCGCCCGCGGCTGAACGGCTCGAAGCCGGCGAAGCCCAAGGTCATCGTGCCGTAAGCGTGCTGTCCGCGAGGAGGCGCTGATGTCAGCGCTTCCTCGTCCAACGCAGGAACAGGAGGTGCGAATTCATTCCCGGATTCGCGCCTCCCATGCTGGCATTGGAGAGGTGGTGCAGCGCGTAGCCCACCGCCATGGCACTCTGGCTCCCCACGTCCTGCTGGAACGCTACGCCGGGGGCCACGGTAAAATTGGCCTGCGTAGCCTTGCCGTACGGCACGACCTGGCTGAACCACGCCCCGCCCGAGGTCACATTGACAATGAGGTGCGTGTGGGCCGCCAGCGGCATTTGCGCTTCCGCCCCGAAGGGCGCGATACCCACCCCGACACTGCGCCGTAGCGAATACCGGGCAAGACGTTCCGGGTTTCCCGCTTCCGCCGGGTCATTGGCCAAGGTTGGTACGCGTTCCGGTGGGGCACCGGACAGGACCCGAATGACGGGTTGGATTTCCACCAACCACGAAAACGTCGCCCCGCGCCACCGCACCAACGGCTTGGCGACCTGCACCGCGACGGTGCTGAAATCGCCGTCGATGAATTCGTTGTGCGACGCGGTGCGGGTGGACACCGCGTCGCTGAGCGCCACCTGCCACTGCAGGGCACTGCCGCGCAGCAGTTGTGGCTGCGCGACCGCCGGCGTGGGGGCCACCATCGCCCCCACGCTGACGGCCAATACCTGAGTGCCTCGTTTGATGCGCATCATTGTCGAAACGGCCTTACGCCACAAACGACCGCATTACATTGCCGCCGGCTTCTTGGGCGCGTTGGCGTTCTTCACGTACTTGTCGAGCCACGCCACCCAGCGCCCCCATTGATCGAGCACGGTCTCGCGCGCGATCGGACCGTGATCCTCATAGGGATACATGTACAGCGAGGTCGTCTTGCCGAGCCCCATGAGCGCGTGGTACAGGCGCGTGGAGTTGATGGGATCGGTGCCCACGTTCTGGTCTTCGGTGCTGTGGTACATGAGGAGCGCGCCGTTCAACTGGTCGGCATACAGGAACGGTGACATGTCCAGATAGGTCTGCCGGCCGGCCCAGAGGTCGCGACGTTCGGACTGGAACCCATTCGGCGTGAGTGTCCGATTGTACGCGCCGTCGCCGGCAATGCCCGCCTTGAAGAAGGGCGTATGCACCATGGCGTTCACGGTGCTGAAGGCACCGTAGCTGTGACCACCGAGGCCGAGACGGTGGCGGTCGATGATGGCCAGCGTGTCGAGCGCATCGATGACAGCCGACAAGTTGTTGCGCAGGTCTGCCACGTAGTTGTCGTTGGGCAGCTGGCCTTCGCTGGCAAAGATCGGCGCGTCGGGTTCGACCACCGCATAGCCCTGCGTGACCAGGAACGCCAACGAGCGCGGGCCGTACGTGGCGTACCGGCGTTCGCGCTGAGCGTTCTGTGTCGCGGCCCGATCGTACGCGGCCTGATTGTCGTACTCATACGGATAGAACCAGAACATGGCCGGAAGACGAGTGCCGTCCTTGTAATCGGCCGGCAGCGTGACCTTCACGTTGAACGTGTAGCCGTCGGCACGACGCGCAATGACGGTCTTCTTTACTGCTGCCGACAGTTCGGGCATGATGTCCACGTTCTGCGTAAGCTGCTTGGCGTCCTTCGTGGCCAGCGTCAGCGCAAACGATTGCGGAATCATCGTCGCCGATTCGCGCTGCACGACGGCTTTCGAGAAATCATCGTCGAGAGGCGCCGAAATCGACTCGACCATGGAGCCGTCACTTTCGTACAGGCGGGAGATGCTCCCGGTCTTGATCTCGATCTTCTCCACCCATGTGTTCTGCACCTTGGCCGTGTCGGGTGCTGTTCCGGTACGGAAGACGAACTTCCCATCGGTGGAGACCATCACCACGGGAACCCCCTTGCGTCCGGGACGCGTGACCAACCCGTCGGGTTGCCGTCCCCCGAAGCCGCCGCGCACTTGCGTGGTGTCGGCGCCACGGCGCGGCGTGAGCACCGTGTACTTGGTGTTGTTCTCGGTCAGGAAGATGGCCTGCTCAAAGGTGCCGCCCGTGCCGCTTTCCGTCACGAAGAGAATGGTGCCGGCATCATTGAACCGGGTCGCGGTAATCCGGTTGGCACTTTCGTACAGCACGCTGGCGCTCATGGAGTCGAACGGCGGCTTCCAGTGCATGACGCGATCGTTGCGTCGCGCGGTGGCGGCACTGTCGGCGCGTGCCGGCGCCGCTGGCGAGGTGCCATCGCGACGGGCCACCGGCGCCAGCTGCTGGTACAAGAGCCCCGGCGCATACGGATGCCACCGGATGTCGCGCTTGCTGGTATCTACCGCAGTCCGGCCGCGCACGGCCATGGGGTCGGACGGATCGTCGCTCTCCCGCAACGGACGCTTCGCCACTTCCTTCACGATGGCGCCGGCGGCATCCAGCACCACGTCACGGGCGCCGTACGACACTACCGGTAGCGCATATGAGAACGGCTTCTCCACGAACGTCACCTTGAAGTACTGCCCATCGGGTGACGCATCGATCCCGCGAATGAGTCCGGGCGCCCCAATCTTTCGAATCGCGCGGCTCCTGGTGTTCACAACCGCCAGCTGTCCGTTCAGGTGGTACGCCAGCAGATCCTTTTCGTACGGCGTCATGACCAGATCAGCGTACGTGCGCGTCTTGAGCTTGTTGCTTTCGTTGAGGCGCACCATGGGGCCGCTGGCCAAGACCGGCTCTTTCGGTTCGGGTCCACGTCCATCTGGTACCAGCACCGTAACCAGTGATTGTCCATCAGCCGTCCAGACCGGTGATGTCACCGTGGTGGCGAGTACTGTCCGCGGCGACACCGCCCGCGATTTGCCGGTCGCGGCATCCGCCACGAAGAGCTGGGTCGCGTCGTCAAACAGCGCAAAGAACGCGATCTGCGTACCGTCAGGAGACCAGACCGGCGCGCCGACGCGCGCACCCACCGGGATGCTGACGGACGTCCGCTTCCCCGTGGCCCACTCGGTGACTTCAATGCCTGCCGTGCTGCGCATGGTAAGTGCGCGCTCCCGGTTGGCCTGCTGATCGATCTGCAGCCCTCCCAGATTGTGATGCGCTTTGCCGACCAGTCGGAGGGCTGGGAGTCCGTCACTCACGGTCCGCATGAAATACTGGCGGGTCCCCGGGCTCGGAGCCGAGAAGCTCACGTTCTTGTCGCGTGGAGCGGTCACCAGCTTCGCAATCGCCTCGGGGGGCGTCACGTAGCCTTCGTCGGCCAGCAGTTCACCCTTGCCGGCGGTGGCGCTGTTGCCAGTCTGGTTTTGCGCGGCCGCCTTTGCGGGAACGGCCCAGAGGAGCGCGAGCAGCCCCAGCAGGGCCAATGATCGCAGGGAGTCGGAGGACGGTCGGGGCTTCAGCACGTTGGGCTGCCTCGGGAACAATGGAGGGACAAGGCGGGGCATCTGCCCCCGCTCATCAACGCAGGGCGGGGGCAAAACGCTTGCCGCCAACGATACGTTACACCCGGAACCGCTGTCCCGTACCTTGTGACCAGCAGGAGCGCACCATGAGCAATCCCGAAACCGGGGGCCTCAATGCCCCACGTGACACGAATGCCCCGACCGTCGCCCCGTCCTCCGGGGCGCCCGATGGCGTCTTGCCGGTGGAGCTCCCCGTGGCGTCTGCCGAGGAGCTGCAACGCCTCGAGGTGGCCCGGACGCTGCTGCTCAAGGTGCATCGCGCCCTCCTGGAGGCGGAGCGCGTCCGGTACGAGAAGGCACGCGGCCGGATTGAGAACAACAGCGCCTTCCTGCAACTCGTGATCAACGATCCGTGGTTCGACTGGCTGAGGCCCATGGCCCAGATGGTGCTGCTCATCGACGAGCGGACCTCGGACAAGAAGTCGCCGCTGGGACGGGATGAAGCGCGAGCGCTGCTGGACCGCGCCCGGGCGCTGCTCAAGGCCGATCCGGACGGCGACGCCTTCCAGCGGCTTTACGCCGACGCGTTGCAGCATTCGCCGGCCCTGGCGGTGATCGCCCGACAGGTCTCCACGGTGCTGCGCGGCTAACCCGCGGCGTCAGGCACGGGGCGCCCAAGTCTCACCCGCGGGGCGGGTTCTCCCTCTGGTCTGGACCGGCGGCGTTTTGTGCCCCATGCTTCAGGTATGCATCGCGCAGGGCACTCCCTGGCAGCGCTCGCCGTCGTTACGGCCGCGCTCGCATCCTCCTGCGTGCGCACGCCAACGCGTCTCCCTCCTGCGTCGGCATCGCACGTCGCTCCGTATGTGGCGCAATTCGACACGCTGTGGACGCGTTTTCAGGACGTTTATCCGTCCTTCGTCTACAAGCAGATCGACTGGCGGTCACAGCGCGCGCGCTATCGCCCGCGTGCGGAGCGCGCACGGACTCAGGATGAGCTGGTGGCCGTGCTGTTGGAGATGCTGGCGCCGCTTCGTGATCTCCACGTCTGGTTCGTCGATCCCCGCGGGCACGTGGTCCCCACCTACCGTCCCGGCGGCGTGCTCAATTTTGACCGTGCACGGTGGCAAGCCGCATTGCGTGATGCGTCCTACACGCCGCGCAGCCCCTCCGTGGGCGATGGAACCGTGGGAGGTTATGCCTACTTCCACATCGGCAGTTGGAAGGCGCCACTGACCGACGACGTACTCGACGGGATGCTGGAACGCGCCCGCGAAGCGCAGGGGCTCATCATCGACGTCCGCACCAACGCCGGGGGGAGTGATGCGCTGGCGCTGGGCTTTGCGGGCCGTTTCACGCGCCGGCCGTTTGCCGCCTCCTACGTGCGCATCAATACCGACCCCCGCGTCACCGGGGTGGAGATGCCGCTCGCCCGCACCATCAATCCGCGCGGGCTCTGGCAGTTCACGCGACCGGTCGTCGTCATCAGTGGGCGCGGAGGCTTCAGTGCCACGGAGAGTTTTGTGGCGGCCATGCGCACGTTGCCGCAGGTGACCGTCATTGGCGACACCACCGGCGGCGCCTCGGGGAACCCCGCCACTTTTGCGCTGGGGAGTGGCTGGCAGTTTACGGTGCCGCGTTGGATGGAGTATGGCCCCGATCGTGAACCCATTGAGTGGCGTGGCGTGGCCCCACATCTCGCGCTGAGCTGGGAAAGCGTCCAGTACGATCGTCAACGCGACCCGCTCATTGACGCAGCGGTCGGTGTGCTTGGCGAGCGTACCGGCGTGTATCGCATGGCCGCTCCCCTGTCGGTGGGCGATACGCCGAACCGGCCGCAGGATGTGCGGCCGGAGTCGCGGCCGGAGCCGCGCCATGAGTTGCGGCGGGACAGTGCGCCGCCGCCGTAACCCGAAACGGTCATGGAACTGATGACACCTAACGTGCCGGTCTGGGACGATGGACTGTGGACGCCTCTCCCCGCACTCACCGGCCATCTCAGCGCCGATGCGTGCGTGATTGGCCTCGGCGGCTCGGGGCTCACGCTCATCGAAGAACTACTGCGGCGTGATGAACGCGTGATCGGATTGGACGCGTTTGACGTGGGCGCTGGAGCGGCCGGTCGAAACGGTGGCTTTCTGTTAGCGGGCACTTACGATTTTTATCACGACGCCATTCGTCGGCACGGCCACGCGCGGGCCCGGGCCATCTATGCCGCGACATTGCAGGAGATGCCACGCATTGCGGAGGCGGCACCCGGCACGGTGCGCTTCGTGGGCTCCAAGCGCATTGCCGCCTCCGACGCCGAACTGGTTGATTGCGAAGCGCAGTACGCCGCCATGCGCGCCGATGATCTCCCGTGCGAATGGTACGACGGGGCTGATGGACGCGGGCTGTTCATTCCCACCGATGGCGCCTTTGATCCGCTGACGCGCTGCCGCCTCTTGGCCGGTGCCGTGCGCGACGACGGAGCCACCCTCTTTGCGCAGTCGCCGGTGCTCGACATCAGTGGCAGCTGCGTGAAGACCCCAATGGGCACTGTGCACGCCGGCCGTATTTTTGTGGCGGTGGACGGCCGGGTTGAGCAGCTGGTGCCGGAGCTTGCGTCGCAGGTGCGCACGGCGCGGCTGCAGATGCTGGCCACGGAACCGACGCGTGAAATCACCGTGCCGTGCCCGATGTATTACCGCGAAGGGTACGAGTACTGGCAGCAGTTGCCTGATGGCCGGATCGCCCTTGGGGGCTTTCGGGATGCCGGAGGCGAAGAGGAGTGGACCACGAGCACCGCACCCTCGCCCACGGTGCAGGCGCAGCTGGAGCGATTCCTCCGCGAACACCTTGGTGTTCAGGCGCCCATCTCGCATCGATGGGCGGCGTCGGCGGGATACACCACGACCGGGCTCCCCGTTATTGCGCAGGTGCGCGAGAACGTGTGGGCGTTCGGGGGGTACTCCGGAACGGGGAACGTCATTGGAGCGCTCAGTGCGCGCGCCGTAGCGGCTGCGGCACTGGATCATGACATGTCGGGTGTCCGGATGTTCCTTGGGGACGGCTGGTTGCCCACCGACACCCATGGGCAGGGAGCCTCGCACTAGATTGCGATGTCCCGCCTTCCTTTGGTCTTTTCCGAGAGTGCCCGTGCGTGTGTCGCCCTGTTGTCGTGTCTTCTCCGGCCTGATCCTGCTGAGTGTCTTGAGCGGGACCGCTACAGCCGTCGCGCAGCCTCGGCCGAGCGGGCCGCCCCCCGGGGCCAAGCGTATTTCGGCAAAGATTCCCGACAGCATTGCGGCGCGTCTCCCCAAGACGCCCAAGATGCCCACCGGGGATCAGGAGATCTTCACGCAGCGCGATGCGCGTGCCCGCAATGTGCTGGGATACTTCGATTGCCTCACCCGTACCGTGAAGGCGTCACGTGAGGGCTTGCTGGGCACCGTCCCCGCCGCCGCCATGCTGATATGTGTTCAGGAGAAGCGTGAGTGGCGCGGGGTCGTGGCGGAACCGGTCAACCAGATGCCAGGGATTGCCGTGCGGGCCCAGTTCGCCATGCGTGGCAAGGGTGTGCTGGTACGCGATCCGGTGGACACCTTTACGGTGCTGGCCACCGCGCGCGGCCAGCGCCGTGCCGTGCAGGCCAAGGCGATGTCGTCGGGACCGGCCAGCCTGTCGCCAGTCGTGCTTCCCTATGACTCCTATCTGGAAGTCCTGTACGTTCCCGTGCCCGGGGCGACGAATACCACGCTGTTTGTGGGCGGCGATTCCGTTATTCAGATGGCGCCCGACGGCAGCCGTGAACTGGGGCACTCGCGTGCGGCACCGCCTATAACGCCGCTCACGGTCAATACCGGCACAGCAGGCGAAGCGCTGATTCGGAGCACTCAGCCGCAGGTGCCGTTGGTCAGTGAATTGGTCGCCGCCCGCGCACTGCTTCCGCGATATCGCATCGTGAAGCTGCAATCCGGCGATTACACCTTTACGCTCACCAGAACCGCTGCCCCCGCCGTTGGCCCCGCCGACGGCCTGTGGACCTCCGCCGCGCGCTGATCTCTCCCTCGATCCCGATCATGTCTCTTGTGTTGCGGGCCGCTTCGGCGCCCGATGTGCCCGTCATTCGCGAGTTGATTGAAGGACTGGCTGACTATGAAGAGTTGCGCCACGAGTGTATCGCTACCGATGCGCTGTTGCAGCAGGCGCTCTTCGGCGAGCGCCCGTATGCGGAGGTCGTGCTCGCCGAGCTGGACGGACAGGTGGCCGGCTTTGCGCTGTTCTTTCACAATTTCTCCACCTTCCTTGCGCGTCCCGGGATCTACCTCGAAGATCTGTTCGTGCGCCCCGCCGTTCGTGGCCACGGGGTGGGCAAGGCACTGTTGCAGCATCTGGCCCAGCTGGCGGTGTCCCGTGGCTGTGGCCGGTTGGAGTGGTCGGTACTGGATTGGAACGTTGACGCCATTGGGTTTTACGAGAAGCTGGGCGCCCGCGCCCAGGATGCCTGGACTGTTTACCGTGTCACGGGTGATGCCCTGACGCAACTCGCCTCTGGAGACGCTTGAGATGATCGAATCGTCGAACTCCCCGTCTGGTGCGCCGACGCGCCGTGACGTGTTGCGCCTGTTGGCCACTGGCGTGGCCGGTAGTGCCTTGCTTCCTCACCTCGCCCGTGCTGCTGGAGCCCTTGAAGGAGGAGCGGTGCCACGTATCGATCGCATGGGGTTGCAGATGTATACCGTCCGTGCCGCTCTCTCGAAGGATATCGAGGGGACGATTGCCGCCATTGCCAAAGCCGGCATCACGGAGCTCGAGTTCTTCAATGGGTTCGGCAAGGACGTCACGTGGTGGCAGGCGCTGCTCAAGCAGCATGGCCTCACGGCACCATCGGCGCACGAAGCCTTGCCCAAGACTGACGACGCATGGAAGCCCATCTTCGATCGGGCGCATGGCATGGGGCACAAGCTGGTCATCGTGCCATTTGTTGGTGACGACTACCGCGGCTCCAAGGCCAACTGGCAGCGGCTGGCCGATCGGTTGAACGCGGGGGCCACGCTGGCCAAGGCCGCCGGCCTGCAGTTTGCCTATCACAACCACGACTTCGAGTTTACGCCGGTTGACGGCACCACCGGCTACGAGGTCATCACCGCGCAGACTGACAAGGATCTGGTGAAGCTCGAACTGGATCTGTATTGGACTGTGAAGGCCGGACAGGACCCGCTGGCCATCATGAAGCGGTGGCCCGGTCGTATCGTCGCAGTACACGTGAAGGACGCCGGACCGGCCCCCGAGCGGAAGATGCTCGAAGTGGGTGCCGGCACCATCGACTTCAAGACCATTCTCGCGACCGGCCGCAAGCAGGGGCTCAAGCACTGGTTCATTGAGCACGACAACCCCACCGATCCCATTGCATCCATTACGGCCAGCGCCAAAGCGCTGAAGGCGCTGTAACCATGCGCCGCCTCGGCTTCCTGTTCTTGGTCAGCACACTGGCCATCGCGATGGAGGCCGAGGCGCAGCGGGCGCCGGTCGGCCCGTCCACGCGCAGCTTTGTGCGGTTTGATACCGCCGTGCTGGCACTCACCAATGCCCGTGTCATTGACGGCACCGGCGCGGCGCCGCGCGAGAATCACACGGTGGTGATTCGCGATGGCCGCATCGCATCCATGGGGCCGACGGCCAGCACGGCCGTCCCGGCGGGCGCGCTCACCGTTGATATGGCGGGCAAGACACTCATGCCCGGGCTCGTGATGGTGCACGAGCATCTGTATTACCCTGTGGGCGCCGGGACCTACGCCAACCTCACCGAAAGTTTTTCGCGGCTGTATCTCGCCGGTGGCGTGACCAGTATGCGCACCGGTGGCAACATGAATGGCTTTGCCGAACTGTTGGTGGCCAAGGCCATCGCGCGTGGCGAGAAGCCCGGGCCATTCATCGATGCGACCGCGCCGTATCTGGAAGGCCCCGGCATGGGGTTCAATCAGGTGGTGGCACTGCGCGATACCAGTGACGCCAAGGCGCTCGTGTCATACTGGGCGGCGCAAGGGGCGACGTCGTTCAAGGCGTACATGAACATCTCCCGCGACGAACTGCGCGTGGCGGCGCGGGAGGCGCATGCCCGCGGGCTCAAGATCACGGGCCATCTTTGTTCTGTCACGTACCGCGAAGCGGCCGACGCCGGCATTGATGATCTCGAACATGGCTTCTTTGCCATGAATGATTTTGTGCCCAACAAGAAGCCCGATATCTGCGTGGGGCGTGGCGGTGCCGCCACCGCGTCCATGGCCCAGCTGGATCCCAACAGCGCCGACGTGCAGGCCTTGTTTCGCTACCTCATCGAAAAGAAGGTCGCGGTCACCAGCACGCTCACCATCTTCGAGACCTTTACTCCCGGACGTCCGCTGCCTGCCGGTCTCGATGTGCTATTGCCACAGCTGCGCGAGGAATACGAACGTCGGCATGCCGCGACGGCGCGCAATACGCAGTCGCCGTATCTCAAGGCCTTTGCCAAAGGCATGGCGTTCGAGCGGGCCTTTGTGAAGGCGGGGGGAACGCTCATTGTGGGTACGGATCCAACGGGCGGCGGCGGCCTGGTGCCGGGCTTCAGCAATCAGCGGGCACTCGAACTCCTCGTTGAAGCCGGCTTCTCACCGCTCGAGGCCATCCGCATTGGGACGCTCAATGGGGCAACCTACCTAGGGCGCGGCGCGCTGACCGGTTCCTTGGAGGTCGGAAAGCTGGCCGATCTGGTGGTGATCAATGGCAACCCGGCGGTCACCATTGGTGATGTACGCAAGGTGGAATGGGTGTTCCGTCAGGGCGTCGGATATGATCCCGCCGCCATGATTCAAAGCGTGCGGGGGAAGGCAGGGCTGTGGTAAGTTTTCCGTCCCACCCCTCCGGACGGAGTTGCCTGTGTCCCAGCCTCGTGTGTATCAGAGCCCGTATCCGTCAATCGAAATTCCGGATACGCCACTCGTTCCTTATGTCTTCCAGCGCGCTGCGGCGCTGGCCGACAAGCCCGCCCTGATTTGCGGTGCCAGTGGGCGCCAACTCACGTATGGACAACTTGAGAAAGCCATCCGTCAGGTTGCCTGCGGCTTGCATGCACACGGGATTCGGAAAGGCGACGTCGTCGGACTGGTGTGCCCCAATGTCCCTGATTTTGCGGTGGTGTTTTATGCCGTCACCACGTTGGGGGCCATCTGTTCCACGGTGAATCCCATTGCAACCGCCGAGGAGATCGGGGCGCAGTTCGCCGATAGCGAAGCGGTCATGCTGGTCACCATCCCTGACCTCTTCGAGAAGTGCTCGGCGGCGGCACGACTTGCCAGCACGGTGCGGGAAATCGTGGTCATGGGTGAGGTGGACGGCAGTACGCCTTATGCCACGCTGTTCACGCATGGGGACGCGCCACCGCACGTGGACATTAATCCAGCGGTAGACGTGTGTGTGCTGCCGTATTCCAGTGGCACCTCAGGCATTCCCAAGGGCGTGATGCTCACGCACCGGAACCTCGTGGCCAACCTGGCCCAGTGTAGCGCTGTGGGCGTTGGCGTCAATGAGCAGGATGTGCTGCTGGGCGTGCTGCCGTTCTTCCACATCTACGGCATGGTGGTCATCATGGGCGGCGCGCTGGTGCAAGGGGCCACCATTGTGTCTCTCCCCCGATTTGAGCTCGAACAGTTCCTTTCGGTAATCCAGACACGGCGCATCACCTATGCCAATCTGGTACCTCCCATCGTCCTGGCGTTGGCAAAGCATCCGCTGGTGGCCAGCTACGACTTGTCGTCGCTACGCATGATTCTCAGTGGTGCCGCGCCCCTCGGCGCCGAGCTTGCCGATGCCTGTGCTGCTCGCTTGGGATGCATGGTGCGTCAAGGCTACGGCCTCACCGAAACCAGCCCGGTCACGCACTTTCATCCTCTTGAAAGTGACGTGGTGGATGGCGGGTCTGTCGGACCGGCCATCGCCAATACGGAGTGTCGGTTGGTGGATCCGGCCACCAGTGACGACGTCGCCGAGGGCGAACGGGGCGAATTGTGGATTCGCGGTCCTCAGGTGATGAAGGGCTACTTCAACAAGCCGGAAGCCACGGCCGCCTGCATGACCGATGACGGGTGGTTCAAGACGGGTGACGTGGCCGTGATCGACGGTCGCGGCTGGTACAGCATTGTGGATCGCGTCAAGGAACTCATCAAATACAAGGGATTGCAGGTCGCGCCGGCTGAGCTTGAGGCGGTCCTGCTCTCCAATCCCCTCATTGCCGACGTGGCCGTCATTCCGGTGCCGGATGTGGAAGCCGGGGAGGTCCCCAAGGCGTTTGTCGTGGCCCGGGGCGAACTCTCGGCTGACCAAGTCATGGCGTTCGTGGCGGAGCGCGTCTCTCCGTACAAAAAAGTACGGCAGGTGGAGTTTGTGGAGGCGATTCCCAAGTCCCCTTCCGGAAAGATCCTTCGACGCCTGCTGGTAGACCGGGAGCGTGCGAAGCAGCAGTCGAATCCCCCCGCCTGACAACGAATCCATCCCCCGGGGAGGAAAGACTGTACGCTGCTGTATCCACTGTGGTAATTTCGTCCGGTACACCCGTGTTTTCAGTAACGTCATCTCCCCGAACACCCTCGACGCATGCCTGGTAATCGACTCGGTATCGGATTCATTGGATCCGGCTTCAACGCCCGTTTCCACATGCAGGGCTTCCGCTATGTTCGCGACGCTGATGTGCTCGGCGTGTGGAGCCCCAATGCAAAAAACGCGGCCTCTGCTGCGAAGTATGCGCGCGATCTCGATATCGGCGACGCCAAGGCCTACAAGACCATTACCGATATGGTCGCCGATCCCAACATCGATGCGATCTGGCTGAATGGTCCCAACCATGCGCGCATCGAGAACGTCGAGGAGATCGTGCATGCCGTGACGAGCGGTAAGGGGACGCTCAAGGGCATCGCCTGCGAGAAGCCACTTGGGCGCACGGTGGCCGAGGCCAAGCACATCCTGAAGCTCGTGGAAAAGGCCGGCATCATGCACGGCTATCTCGAGAATCAGTTTTTCTCGCCGCAGGTGTCGGTGGGGCACAACCTCATCTGGCGTCGTGGTGCGGCGACCACCGGCCGGCCGTATCTTGCACGCGCCGCCGAAGAGCATAGCGGGCCGCACGGCCCGTGGTTCTGGAACGGTATTCAGCAGGGCGGCGGCGTACTGAACGACATGATGTGCCATTCGGCGCTGGTGGTTCGCCAGCTGCTCTCGGAGCCCGGAAAGCCCCTCTCCGACCTCAAGGTCAAGCGCATCACCGGCCATATTGCCTCGCTCAAGTGGACGCGGAAGGAATACGCGGCGCAGCTCAAGCGCGATATGAAAGTCGATTTTCTCAAGGCGCCGTCGGAAGACTTTGCCAGCCTGAACATCGAGTTCGAAACGCCCGAAGGGAAAATGGCGATCGGCGAAGCCACCACGTCGTGGAGCTTCGTTGGCCCCGGCCTGCGCCTCAGCGCCGAGTTGCTTGGTCCCGAGTACTCGATGAAGTGGAACACGCTCGAGTCGGGACTCGACCTCTTCTTCTCACGCGCCGTCAAGGGCAAGACCGGCGAAGACATCGTGGAAAAGCAGATGGCCGAGCAGGGGCAAATGCCGGTGGTGGTAAACGAAGCGATCGCCTACGGCTACGAAGCCGAAGACAACCACTTCGTGCGCGCGTTCCTGGGCAAGGAGAAGCCGCTGCTCACCTGGCACGATGGTCTCGATGTGGTGCGCATCCTCATGCACGCCTACAAGAGCGCCGAGTTGGGCAAGACGCTCGACTACAAGGAGAACGGCGTGGACAAATTCGTGCCGCAGGTCGGGCAGGGTACTTGGAAGCCGTGACGAGTATGCTCGCCCGCTGATTCGCTCGCGAAAAACTCAAAGCTCAAAACCCGAACTCAAAACCCGAACTCAAAACCCGGAACTGATCAGTTTCGGGTACTGGGTTCGGGTTTTGAGTTTTGAGTTTTTCAAGGCGTTATACTCGCCTTATCCAACCTGCGGTAGTTCACATCCAGCGCATCGAGCCGCTTGAGGTGCACCGGCAACCGCTGCATGAAGTCACCGAAGTCCCGACGATCGGTGCGACTCCACAGCGCTTCGCAGAGCGCCACGAGACGCGGGTACGCCATGTATTCAAGCTGACGCGGATTGGGGATGTACTCCGTCCACAGCTGCGCCTGTGCACCGAGAATGTGCTTGGCTTGTTCCGGCGTCAGCTCGGCCGGCAGTGGTTCAAAGCCGTACACCCTTTCGATGTTGGTGAAGCCGCCAATGGCCAGCGGTTCGCTCGCCTTGTCCTGCGACTGATAATGATCGAAGTACGTATGGCTTCCCGGCGCCATCACCACATCGTGTCCTTCCTTCGCTGCGGCAATGCCACCCGCCATACCGCGCCAGCTCATGACCGTCGCGTTCTCGGCGAGCCCGCCTTCGAGGATTTCATCCCAGCCAATGAGGCGGCGTCCCTTCTTGGTGAGGAACGCATCCATCTGGCGGATGAACCAGCTCTGCATCTCGTGCTCGTCCTTGAGCCCCAGCGACTTGATTCGCGCCTGAATCTGCGGACTGGCTTTCCACTGATCCTTGATGGCCTCATCGCCGCCAATGTGAATCCACGGCGACGGGAACAGGGCGAGCACCTCGGTCAGCACGTCCTGCATGAAGGCCACGCTGCGGTCTGACGGATTGAGGATGTACGGACTCACGCCCCAGATGGTACGCAGCCCGGGAATGGAATCGGTCGTGCTGGCGAGAAACGGATAGGCATACACCGCTGCCTGCACATGGCCGGGCATTTCGATTTCCGGCACCACGGTGACCATGCGTTCGGCGGCGTACGCCACCACCTCACGCACATCATCCTGCGTGTAAAAGCCGCAATGACGCCGGCCATCAAACACCTGCTTCTTGGGGTCGTCGGTGAACGGCCCGACCAGCGTTTGTTCGCGGCACGATCCGACCTCCGTGAGCCGCGGATACTTCTTGATCTCAATGCGCCACCCCTGGTCTTCGGTGAGATGCCAGTGGAAGCGGTTCATTTTGTGGCGGGCGAGCAGGTCGATGTATTTCTTGACGAACTCCTTGGGCATGAAGTGGCGCGCCACATCGAGGTGGGCGCCGCGCCACGAGAAACGTGGGGTGTCTTCCACGTGCACGGCTGGAACCGTCCACGCCGTACCCGGCACCGGCGCCGAACGGTAGATCGCCGGCGGCAGCAGTTGCTTGACGGTCTCCAGTGCATAAAACGCGCCGCTGGGCGTGCTGGCTTCGGCCACAATGCCGCGCGCCGTGACATCAAGTCGATACGCGTCAGCGGCGAGACCCTTTACCTGACGCAACACGATACCGCTGGCGGTACGGGTGGCGGCGGAGGTGCTCAGGTCGTAGCCCGTGGGGTTGGCGATGTCGCGGACAAACCGACGGGCCACCGCCGCAAATGCCGGGCTGGCCGCCACTACGGTGCCTCGGCCAATGGTGTAGCGGCCCGTACCGGGGGTGAGCACGGCGGGGCGGGGAATGATGGCGTAGCGCTCGCCCATCGACGCCTGGGCGCTGAGCGCCTCAGGACACACGAGGAGCGCGGCGGTACAAGCAGTCAGCAGGCGCATGTGAAGCAGGGGGGAGAAGTCAGGAGTTCTGCAGCGCGCGAATGACGTCGCGCACAATGGCGGGGTCGGCGGCTCGCGCGTGGACCTGACGCACTTCACTGCGCTGAACGAGCTCGCGGACGTTCGTGCCCCGCACGTTACCGCCGGCCAATATCGTCAGGCGGTCACCGGCCCGCTGCCGGAGGGCGTTCAGCGTGGCCGCCCCATCCAGCGCAGTGGCCGCCTGGCCACTGGTGAGTACAAGGTCCACGCTGGCCTGCATGAGCGCATGGAGGGCGGCAAAGGCGTCGGGTGTCCGGTCGAAGGCGCGGTGGAACGCCACCTTCAGTGGGCGCGCCAACTGCACCAGTGCCATGAGCTGCTGCAGGTGCACGGTGTCATCGCGCTGCAGTGGACCAAGTACGACGCCGTCCATCCCCAGCGCTTTCGCGGTGACGATGTCGTTGGCCATCACATCGAGATCGTCGTCGTGATACACAAAATCACGAGTGTGTGGACGGATCATGACATGCAGCGGCACGCTCATCAGGTCGCGGCACCGGGCCATGAGGCCGAGCGATGGGGTGGTGCCCCCATCGCCCGGACCGCACAGCTCAATGCGGTCCGCACCGGCGTTCTGTGCCGCCAGTGCGGTGTAGACGGAATCGCAACACGCCTCCACCAGGACGCCGGCAGAAGGACTTTCCTGCGGACGCGACGCCGTCGGGGACGAGGAGGCTGTGGACACGATCAGTGCGCTGCGGCCGCGCGGTTCACGGTCGCCGCCGGACGGAACAGGAAGAGGAACACGGCGAATACCGCCAAGGCGCCAATGGCCGCGACCTGCCACACTTGCAGCCAGTCGTGTGCAGGCGCGCCGGCGGCATTGGTGGTGGCGTAGCGGTTGACGACACTGCCCGACACCGACGCGCCGACGAAGTAGCCGATACCGTTGGTGACGAGATTCAGGAACCCTTGAGCGGCCGCACGGATCTTCGGGCCGGCCACTTCGTCGGTGTAGATCTGTCCCGCCACGAAGAAGAAGTCGTAGCAAATCCCATGCAGCAGGATACCGGCATAAATCAGCACCATACCGCCCCCCGCGTCACCGCGGCTGAAGGCGAAGTAGCGAAGTCCCCACGCCAACATGCCCACCAGCATGATCCACTTGATCCCGAGGCGACGTAGGGCGAACGGAAGCAGCAACATGAAGCCGACTTCCGAGGCCTGGCCGAACGACATGATGCCAGCGGCGTTCGCGACGCCGATTTCATTCATGAAGGGGTTGGCGAACGCGTAGTAGAACTGCAGCGGGATGCAGAGCAGAAACGACCCGAGGACAAAAATGACAAAGTCGGTTCGCCTGAGGAGCTGCAAGGCGTCGAGCCCCAAGGCATCACGAACGCTGAATGGTGCGCCTGCCGCTCGTGGCGGCGTATGTGGCAGGAGCAACGCAAAAAGGCCCAGCGCGACCGAGCCGGCCGCGGAGATCTGCATGGGGATCGCCAGCTTGTCTGCCTTCAACACAAATCCCACGAGCACGCCAGAGGCAACAATCCACCCGATCGTTCCGAAGACCCGGATGATGGGAAAATCGCGCGTCGAGTCGGTCACATTGTGCAGCGAGATGGAATTCGTGAGCGACAGCGTGGGCATGTAGCAGAATGCATACGCCAACAGCAGCGGATAAAAGCCACTCCACTCCGTCTGCTGCGACAAAAGGAACATCAGTCCCGCACCAACGAGATGCAGCACCGCCAACAGCTTTTCCGAGGCGAAAAAGCGATCCGCGACGATGCCCATGAAGAACGGCGAGACGATGGCGGCAATGGCGGTCGCCCCATACGCGCTGCCGATCTGGGTATCCGTGAACCCGCGAGTGGCCCCCAGATAGGTGCCCATCGTGACGAACCACGAACCCCACACGAAGTACTGCAGAAACATCATGATCGACAGCCGGGTCTTCGTACTCATTACAGCAACTCCCTGATGCGAACGTTGCGGAAATAGACCCGATCGCCATGGTCCTGCAGGGCGATGTGTCCACGGGTCGCGCGGCCATATCGATCGGCGCCGGCAAATTTGCTGGCTTTCCGACGGGCTTCCCAGTCGGCGGAGCCAAGCTCGTACTCCACCATTTTCTGACCATTGAGCCAGTGCTCAACGTGCGTCCCGTGTACCACGAGACGCACCTGATTCCACTCACCAGGCCCCTTGACCACGCCTCGGGGCGCGGCATGCAGCGCGTAGTTGGCACCTGCCGAGGTGAGCGGGTTCTGGCCATCGCGATGCACGGCATCATCGAGGATCTGCATCTCCGGGCCGCTCACATACGTTTTTTCGCCGCTGTGATCGATGCGGTAGATGACCCCGCTGTTGCCACCTTTCTCCACTTTCCAGTCGAGCTCGAGTTCGAAATTTCCGAACTGTTTATCGGTGGTGAGATCCCCGCCGGCCCCTGAGCGAATAAGGATGCCGTTCTCCACGCTCCAGCCAGCCACCGGTTGCCCCGGGGTGTCGTAATTGTGCCACCCCGCGAGCGAGCGTCCGTCAAACAGTGGCGTCCAGGGGCCAGGCTTGGGTTGCGCGTTCAAAGCGGGGGCGGCAAGGCTCACCGCACTGATGGCAGCAAGCAGGAGAGGGACGAACGCACGGCGGAATGTGACGCCGGGGCGGGGACGCCCCGGAGAAAACGGCATCATGGCAGCTCCAACTGCGGGATGAACAAGGCGGGAGGATCCGGCAATGCTATGGCCCGTGCTCGCTGCGCGGAAGGCATTCCGTGAACATGGCATCGGTTGTGCTTCTGGGAGCAGTGGCGACATGTGCCCTTCGCTGGCGCAGGTTGCGTTCCCTTAACGGAGAAAACGATGTCATTACTATGGACCGCCCTGATTGGGCTGCTTGCCGGGGCCTTGGCCAAGGCCATCATGCCGGGACGTGATCCCGGCGGGATCATCACTACGATGTTGCTGGGCGTGGCCGGTGCCATGCTGGGCGCATTTCTGGGACGAAGTCTCGGATGGTATCAGTCGGGGGAAACCGCCGGCCTCGTGGCTGCGGTGATCGGCGCCATCATTCTGCTTTTCGGTTACCGGGTCTTTCAGGGACGTTCAACCACCTGAGTCCGCATCCACCTGTGACGTCTTGTCGCTGATGCGGCGGCCGGGCGTGACAGGGCGGTCATCGATTAATTTGTGGTATGTCCAATGACCACATCGATCCCAGCTATCCCATCGGCCGCTTCCAGCGCTCGCCGGAATACACGGCGACGGAACGGGCGGAGCACATCGCCCGCATCGGCCTGCAGCCCACGCGTCTGGCGGCGGTTTTGGAGCCACTCGCGGATACCGATTTTGCCTCGCCGTACCGACCTGGCGGCTGGACCGTGGGACAGCTGGTGCATCACATGGCTGACAGCCACCTCAACGCCTTCGTCCGCGTCAAGTTGGGGCTCACGGAAGAGCACCCCACCATCAAGCCGTACGATCAGGATGCCTGGGCCGCGCTCCCTGATGCCACCAGTCTGTCGCCGCACGTGTCGGTCGCGCTCTTCGCGGCCACCCATATTCGACTGCACGCGGTTCTGGAGGCCATGACGCCCGCGCAGTTCGCCCGCACCATTCTGCATCCGGAGAATGGCGCCATGACGCTCGATCAGGTGGTTGCCATGTACGCTTGGCACGGCGATCACCACATTGCCCAGCTGGAGCGGTACCGCGACCTCTACCGAGCGGGATCGGTCGACTCGTAAATCTTGCCGGCCTCTCCGACCGCGGCCACGGCCCCGGTTCCTGGGAGGCCGAACAGGGCGTACACGATGCTCCGCCATGGTGCGGTCACCGGCTGCCAGCTGACGCCGTTGAAGCGTACCACAGTTCCGCTGTCCCCCACGGCGTACACCTCGGTCGGGCCACGTCCCCAGAGGGCCCGCAAGTCACGCGTCGTCGGTTTGGGCAGTGGTTGCCATGACACGCCATCAAAGCGGATCGCCGTACCGGAATCACCAACGGCAAAGACATCCGTGGTACTGGTGCCCCAAATGGCACGTAACCGACTCTGTGTGGGCGCCACCATGGGTTGCCACCGGCCACCGTCGAAGCGCAGGACGGTGCCTGAATCTCCCACGACAAAGACGTTTCCCGGGTCCGTGCCCCAGGCCGCTCGCAGGAATCGCTGCGTGCCACTTTGCTGTGGCGTCCAGCCGGCGCCGTTCGATCGCAGAATGGTGCCGCGTTCGCCGACAATGAGGTGCTGACCGCCACTGCTCCAACTGCTGCGCAGCACCAGGCGGGTCGGCGAGTCGTCCACACGCCACGTGGTGCCGTTGTAGCGAAGGATGCTGCCCGTATCGCCGACGGCGATGATGTCGGTCGCACTGTTGCCGCTGATGCCATAGAGGTCGTTGGCCGACGGGACGCGCTCGGTGATCCACGCCGTGCCGCTGCGGCGGAACACCGACCCCCCGAAGCCCACGGCGAACATGGGGCCCTGTGGGGCGCCGTACACCGAGAGCAGAGGCGGGTCACTGATGTTGACCGTGGATACGATGCCGGCGCCGGCACCGCGCAGCGTGATGACGGTGCCATACCATCCCGCCAGCCGCAGTGTCCCGTCTCCGCGCAGCGTAATCGCGCGCAGGTTGGAGCCGATGCCGATCGAGAGCGCACTCCAGCTGTTCCCGTCGAAGTGATACGTCGCTCCGTTGTTGCCCACCGCGTACACATCGTTAAACGCCCGCCCGCGCAACGCGAACAGATTGGCGGCGCCCGGTGTGGTCATCCGCTGCCACTGCACGCCGTCAAATCGCACAATGGTGCCTTGCACACCGACGGCGAACACGTTGCCGGCACTGGTGCCCCAGATGTCAAAAAACGGGGCCGCCTCCGGCACCGCCTGTCTGGTCCACGTGCTGCCGTTGAAGCGCAGGATGGTCCCGTTGTTCCCCGCCATGAAGACGGTGGTGCTGTTGGCGCCCCAGATGCCCCACAGTTCATCGGTCACGCCACTGGCCATGGATTCGATAGCCACGCCGTTCCAATGCAGAATGGTGCCACGGTCGCCGGCGAAGTAGACGTCGTCCGCCGCCAGTCCCCAGACCTCCAGCAGGGTGAACGAAGTGCCGCTGTTCACCCGCGAAAAGGTGGTCCCATCGCCGCGGAGAATCAGCCCGGCGCCGCCGACCAGCCAGATGTCAGTGGGGGAACTGCCCCATACGCCCACCAGTGTTTCGGTCGTCCCCAGCGGAACCACTTCCCATGGCCCGTCCTGACGCGAACGCAGCAGCCCACCGTTCTGCCCGACCGCGTAGGTGGTACCAGCTCCGTCGTCCCATACGCCGAGAAACGTCACGTCGGACACGCCACTGCGCGCGGGACGCCACGCGGTAATGCCGGCGGCGTCAGCCGTCACGGTCACCGTGACCAATGCCGACAGTGGCCCGGACACGCCCACGGCGTTCGCCGTGATGCGCGCCACACCCGGCGCGATGGCGCGTACCACGCCCGCGGTGTCAACAGCCGCGACCGCCGGAGCGTCGCTGCGCCACGTCAGGGCGGCATCGGTCACGCTGGTGCCGGCGAGGTCACGCGCCTCGACGCGCAGGGGACTCTGGAGCCCGGCCGCCAGATTGAGCGACGCCGGGACTACCACCAGCGAGGCGAGGCGAGGCGGGGGAAGTTGTGGCCCGGATGGCCGGTCGGCGCAGCCAAACACAGCAAGCAGCAAAGCCATTGCCAGCGATGCGCGGAGCAGACGCGGTATCATGCAGGTGAGCCTAGCAGTGGCGCCCATCCCCCCGCAACCGTTTCGCCGTAGCTTCCGTCGATCCGTCTTTCTCCCTTTTGCCGCTGTGAGCCTTCCATGCGCCTCTCGCTCGTTCTGGTCGCGACGGTTGTTCTCGCCCCCCTCCCTGTTGTCGCACAGCCGGGCATTCCGCGCACCTCGCCGCCTGCGCCCTCGTCGGAGGTGTTTCTGGTTCCCCTGATCGGACACGGCAGCACTCTTGCCGCCGGCGCGCCGCGCAACGTGACGAATCGCAACGGCTACGACAACCAGCCAGCGTTCTCCGGCGATGGGCGCAGCGTGTACTACACCTCCACCCGCGACGATGCCCAGGCCGATATCTATCGCTTTGACATTGCCGGCAGCAGCACATCGCGCATAACGCGCACCGCCCCCGAAAGCGAATATTCAGCCGCCGTCTCACGCGACGGAAAGGCGCTGCACGTCATTCGGGTGGAAGCCGATTCCACGCAGCGGATCTGGACCGTGCCATTGGATGGGACACCTGGCCACGCGGTGTTTCCCGACACCAGGCCGGTGGGCTACTTCGCACAGCCCAACGACAGTGCCTGGGTCATGTTCGTGCTGGGGACCCCGGTCACCATGCATCTGGGCTACCACGGGCGCGGCCGCACCGAAGTGGTAGGGCGCAACATCGGGCGCTCCCTGCATCGCATTCCCGGCACCAGCAGGGCCAGCGTGGTGCAGAAGGGCAGTGCCCCCTGGCAGGTCATGGAGTTCGACCCCGACCGCAAAACGTTCACCGCGCTGGTCTCGCTCCCCGCTGGAAGTGAAGACGTGGCGTGGGCAGACGGCAATACGCTGCTCGTCGGCAGCGGCGGCAAATTGCTCCGTTGGACGCGCGGGAGCAGTGGCTGGAAGGAGATCGCCGACTATACCGGCGCCGGGCTGAAAAACATCACGCGACTGGCGGTCAGCCCGACGGGGGACATGCTGGCAATGGTCGCGGACGTACCGCGGCAACTGCCGTAACTGCGTCATGGGTCATGGGTTATCGGGTCACCGAATAACTGCGGAGTAACTGCGGAGTTACTGCGGGGTGACTGCGGTCACCGTGTTAACGCGGTCACCCGATAACCCATAACGCTTTTACAAGCAGTTCCGCCGTTACGGTTTGGTAACCCCTCTGAATCTTGGCGTATAATCCGGGAAGATCACGCCAAGGTTCGGGTTGCCGAGTCGGTTTTGCACGATTTCGGCGAGAATGTCACGATGGTCCAACGTGACGCGCAAATCCTGACCGGATTCGAGAACTTCGCGGGCCAAGCCCGGCCAGCCGTTGGTGAGCACACGGCCGCCATTGATCTTGCGCCCCATGGTGAACGCCACATTGCCACGGCCATGATCGGTGCCACGGTCGCCGTTCTCGCGCGCGTTGCGGCCAAACTCCGAAATCACCACCACCGTGACGCCGTACGTTGTCGTACCCTGCACGACATCAGCATGAAAGGCTGCCAGCGCGTTGGCCAGATCGAGCATGTTGTTGTGCATGCCCTGACCATCCATGCCCGGCACGTTGCCCTGGTTGGAGTGGGTATCCCACCCACCCTTGAAGGCGTGAATCGCCTCGACGCCCACATCGGCCTTGATCAGCGCCGCCGTCGAGCGCAGTACATTGCCAAAGCCGGAAGTGGGGTACACCGCGCCATTGGCCGGACGATAGCCGGTGATGTTGATGCTTTGCAGCAGCGCAATGGTGTTGGTGGAATCGAGCGCGTTGGCCGAGACCGGATTGACCGCCTGGCTGTAGTTCTGCGCCAACCACTGCGTACGGGCCGTTGCCGTGGCGACATTTCCGCCGATCGTGAAGTTGGTGGGGTTGGGAATGGGCAATGCTTTCGGACCCAACTCCAACGTCTTGGGCAACCCTGCGGTAAAGCCAATAGCCCGCAGCGGCGCATCACTGCGCAATGGCGCGCTGGTGGCCAGATGCCGACCCAGCCAGCCACCGGCCACATTCACGTCCCGCGGTTTGCCGACCTCGATGTACCGCTGCGCATCGAAATGCGAGCGCGAGTTGTCCACCGAGCCCGTCGCATGCGCAACCAGCAGGTCTCCTGCCTGATACGCCGGATATAGCGGGGCCATGCCCGGCGAGAAGCCGAAAAATCCGTCGAGATTGGTGGCGCGATTCGCGGTGCCGGCCGCCGCATCGGGGCGCGCAATCGCGATCGTCGGGCGCCCGGTGTAGTAATCCGGATCGCCGTAGGGCACGACCATGGACATGCCATCGGTTCCACCACTCAGGAAGACCGACACCACAATATCGCGTGACGAATTCGACGACTGCGCCATGACCACCTGCGGCAGCCAGGTTGGCACGAACGCGGCCAATCCGACACCGCCGGCCATGGTGAGGAAGTCGCGGCGGGCCAGCGTCTGGTATTCCTGACATCCGGTGTCGATCGTATCGTCGCTCATGCGTCAGGTGTGCGGTGAAGGGTGCGGAACATCAATACCACTGGAATTCGTTGGCGCTCATCGCCAACGAAAGCGTTTCACGGACACGCGCATCGTTGTACGTACCACCGCGCAGATAGCTCAACAGCGACGCCCGCAACGCCGTCGGCATCTCCCCGGCAAACAGGCGCGTCGTAATCTGCTGCACCACCCCGTCGGCATTGTCCGGCGCACGGAAGAGCATCGAGTCGCTGCGGTACGTGGTGGTAGAGGTTTGCGCCGACAGGTACTGCATGTGCGTCCAGCGGGAGAGCACGAGCCCGCTCCACCACGCGATGGAATCAGGGAAGCCGTCGGGCTGATCCCACCGGAACAGCGGCATTCCCAACCCCTCGTTGTTGCGTCGGGCGTTGCGCACGTTGGGGACCGTGGCCGGCGTCGCCCCCAGCGCGCGCATGGCGGAAATGGCCAGATGAAAAGGACGCTTGTACTTGGCCGGTGCCGCCATGAGGTTCTTGCTGGTCACGATCGTGCGGATCATGGCCCGGATGTCACCGCCCGTCCGCGTGAAGGTCGCGGCCGTCGCGTCAATCACACTCGCCGGTGGCTCATACGACAGCAGCCACCGCGCCATCTTGGTGCTCACGAAACGCGCCGTGCTGGGATGTGCCAGCAGCATGTCGATGGCACGATCGCCCTCCCCCTTCATCTCAACATCGGTGGCCGTGGAGGCCATGCCCGGGAACAACTGCCCGAGGAACGTCTTGGCGTTCCGGTCGTGATACGTCCGGCGCCACAGAAACGTGCCGTCGGTGTTGGTGCTCCATCCCGTCAGGATGCGCGAGAGTTCGGCCACATCGGTCTGGGTATATCCACCATCGACCCCCAGCGTGTGGAGCTCCATGATCTCACGCGCATAATTCTGATTGGGCGTGGGCGTGCGACTGGAGTTCTGGTTGAGGTAATTCAACATGGCCGCGCTCTGCGCCGACGCCTTCAGCAGATCACGGAAATTGCCCATCGCATGACGGCGAATCACGTCGCGATCATCGAGCAGCTTGTTGAAGCCCACGTTCCCCACTTCAATGTCAATGCTGAAATGGTCCGTCCAGAACTCCACCATGCGCTCATACAACTGCTTGCGCGAGAACAACGCCCGATACCACGCGGCGTCCGCCAACTGGTTCATGACCTCCGTGCGGTCCTGCGTGCGCAGCGCCGCGCCGGTCATCGCCAGCATGGGGAGCCGCGTGGCCAGCAGCGTGTCCACAACACTGTCGTCAATGGCCGCCGGGTTGAGCTGATACTCGAGATACCCGCTGAAGCCCAACTGGCGGGCCCGAGCCACTTCGTCCGGCGACAGCCCCATCGTGAGCCGTCGGACCAGGCGCAACACCGGGTCGCGCCACCCGAGCGAAACATCGGCACCAGGTGTGGTGCCCGCCGGCAACGGCGCCCCTCGTCCGCCGCCCGCCCGCGGAGGCTGCGCCGAGACGGCCTGCGCTGCCGCCAGGGCGGCAACGGCACTCGTCCCCATGGCAAAAAACCGCCGACGGCTGGGAGCCGCCTCCGGCACGGTCGCGATGTCGCTCTCGGTGCCGCCCTGCTCGAGCTCGGTAGGGTTGATCATGGATCCAATGCTTCACGTAGAGGGCGATTCTGTCAATGAACGGAACACAATCTTTGCAAACCCACCGTGCGCACCGTCACACAGCGTGAGTGCCGAGGCCCGCCGGGTGACAGCTGTTCATGAAGCCGGAAAGTCCGGCCAGCCTGACGTGCGTCAGACGGCTCACAACGGGTTGGCGTTAAGACCATAAATGGCCTGCAGCAGCGCGAGCGCCACAAACGCGACGACCCCGCCAAAGCCCAGAATCATCACCGGCTCAATCAGCGTCACCGCACGCCCCAGTTGGCGTTCGGCCGCCTCGTCCGCCGCCTCGGCGGCCCGGGCGGCCAGCGATGCCAGCGCTCCGCCAGCCTCGCCGGCCTGCAGGAGCTGACGGGCCAGCGGCGGGATATCGCTCCCCAAGGCCTCCACCACCGACTCGCCGTTTCGCACCCGCTCTTCGGCCGGCGCCAATTGCGCGGCATACGCGACGTTCCCCACCGTAGCCCGGGCCAATTCCATGGCGCGCAGCAATGACACGCCGGCGTCGAGCGCCAGCGCCAGCGTCCCCAGATAGCGCGCCACATCCCGCTGGCGCTCAAAGGCACCAACCAGTGGCCAGCGCAGGCGACGCGCATGCCAAGCCGCCCGCCGGCTCGGATCGCGAAGGCTGCGCTGCCACAGCGCCGCGCCAACCGCCAGCAGCGGAAAGAGCACCCAGCCGCCGCGGGCGAGGGCGGCACTCATCAGCATCAATCCCTGCGTGGACAACGGCAGGCTCTGTCCCGTATCACCGAGCAAGGTGGCGAATCGCGGCACCACCACGAGCAGAATCACCAGCGTCCCGACAATCGACGAGAGGCCGAGCACCGCCGGATACACCAGCGCACTGCGAACACGCGCGGCGACCTGTCCGCGCCGCTCCAGCGCTTCGGCGAGTCGCCGGAACGTCAGTGCCAGTGCGCCGGTGGCTTCGGCGGCGGCCACCGCAGGGGCAAAGAACGAGGGCAATGCGCCGGCACCGGCCATGGCGTCGGCCATGGAGCGTCCATCGCGCACGGATCGCTGGACTTGACCAAACACCTCGCGCCACTGCTGCTCCATGGCGCCGGCGCGACCACCCAGGTCGTCCGGCTGAGCGGCAAAGTCGAGGGCGCGTTCGGCCGGTACACCGGCGGCCAGCAACGTGGACACCACTCGGGTGATACTGGCCAGCGACTCCTCGTCCTGACCGGACCAGCGCGCCCACGTTATTGCCGCGCGTTGCCACCATCCGGAGATGGCCCCGGTGCCGGCCGACACGGCAGGCGCACTGTCGGGGTGCAACTCAATGACCCACAGCGACTGCTGGCGCAGCTGTGCCAGCGCTCCTGCGGCCGTCTCGGCGCGCAGCTCCCCCCGCAGTTCACGGCCGGATGCATCGGCTGCCACGTACGACCAGGTCACCCCTCGTCTCCGGCGTTGAGCACCCGGGTCAACTCGGCCACGGTGGTCTGCCCCTCCCGAACGAGACGCACGCCATCATCGCGCAGTGAGGACACCCCGAGGGCGCGCACCGCCTGCCGCATGGCGTTCGACGAATCGCCGCGCGTGAATTGCTCACGCAAAGCATCCGTCATCGTCATCAACTCCACGATGGCCAGCCGTCCGCGATACCCGGTCCCCGAACAGCGGTCGCACCCGCGCCCTTCGCACACCTTTTCCGGGATTGCTCCGTTGCCCAGCAGTGCGCGCTCCTCCGGCAAGACTGCGCGCCACGCACCACAGTCGCGACACACACGCCGCACCAGCCGCTGCGCGACCACCCCCTGCAGCGTGGCCGTGAGCAGATAGGCCGGCACTCCCATGTCGCGCAGACGGGCCAACGCCCCAATGGCATCGGTGGTATGCACCGTGCTCAGCACGAGATGGCCCGTGAGCGCCGCGCGCACGGCGATTTCCGCCGTCTCGGCATCACGCATCTCACCCACGAGAATCACATCGGGGTCGTGTCGCAGGATGGCGCGCAACGCTTCCGCGAAGCCAAAGCCGGCCCGCGTGTTCACCGGCAGCTGCACCACATCATCGAGACGGTACTCCACCGGGTCTTCCACGGTCACGACTTTCACCCCCGGTGCACTGCGCTCTCGCAGGGCGGCGTACAGCGTGGTGGTTTTTCCCGAGCCGGTAGGGCCGGTCACGAGCACCAGACCACTGCTGCGATGCAGCAAGGCGCGAAGTGCCTCACGCGTGGCGTCGGCCATCCCCAGCGCGTCGAGCAACAGCGGCGTGGATGTCGCCGCCTGTTCTTCACCGCCATCCAGCAGTCGCAGCACAATGCTCTCGCCGTGCAGAGCCGGCAGCGTGGAAATGCGAATATCCATTTCGCGCTGTCCGACACGCACGCGGGCCCGCCCATCCTGCGGCAGTCGGCGCTCCGCAATATCGAGACCGGCCAGCACCTTGATGCGGGACACCACCGCCGCACGAAACTCCTGCCCCAACTGCTGGACGTCGCGCAGAACCCCATCGAGCCGCATGCGAATGCGCACCCCATCCGCGCGCGTCTCGACATGGATGTCACTGGCGCCGGCGCGCAGCGCTTCGGCCAGCATGGCATTCACGACCTGAACTACCGGTTCGCGGTTGGCCAGCGCCTTGAGGCTGTCGAGCGACTCCACGACATCACCGGCCAGCGTCTCCGCGGTGGCCGCGGGCGTGTCGCGCGGGATGGCGACCAGGGCCGCACGGATATCACCGGCTCCTGCCGGCACGATCTCCACGCTCGCGCCGAGTGTGCGTTCGAGCGCGTCGAGCACATGCAGGGGCGGCATCCCGTCGGCCGCCACGCGTGCGACTGTGCCGTCGAGGGACAGCGGCAACACCGCCTGCTCCTCCAGCCAGCGCGCCGGAAAACGGCGAGCCAGTGGCTCAGCAGCAGCCGCGCGGAGGTCGCGTGCATCCGTCATGAGCGACTCAGCGCGATGGCGGTCGCTTGACCGGCGTGTCGTTCAACGCGCCCGGCGACTTCTCTTCCATCCGCTTGCGAATACGCTCCCGAATCGCGTCGGCATCGGTGTCGGAACGCACGATGTACGGCGTCACGAAGATGGCCAATTCGGTGCGCTGCCGTGTGGTGGATTGGCGTCGGAAGAGTCCGCCGAGGTACGGGATGTCCATCAGCAGCGGGATCCCCTGATCCTGCACCTGACGCGTGTCGCCAATGAGGCCGGCAATCACCACCGTTTGTCCATCACGCAGTACCGCCCGCGTACTGGCTTCGCGCGTGGAGATAATGGGCGCGCTGAGTGCCGCTGACACCGTTTGCGGCGTGAGGGAGCTGACTTCCTGCAGCAGCTGCACCGAGACATAGCCATCATCGTTGATGGTGGGCAGAATGGAGAGCTTGGTGCCGACATCCTGGTACTGCACCGCGCGGTCGATGGAGATGTCATTGCCCAGGCGGGTGCTGGCAATGAACGGGACCTTGCTGCCCACCAGAATGGTCGCTTCGCGATTGTTGACCGCAATGATCTCCGGCGTGGACAGCACCTGCACCTTGCTGGTGGAGGCAATCGCACGCAACAGGGTGCGGACGCCCGTGCCATCCAGTCGAACCAACCGCAACAATGCCGAGGTCGATCCGGTATCCGGGATTTCCGGGTTGCCGAACTGCCCCTGCACGTCGCCACCGCGATTCACCGCGGCCCAATCCACACCGAATTCAAAGCCGCGTCCCAGCGCGATCTCGGCAATCGTCACCTCGAACAGCACCTGCGCCGGTCGGATATCCAGCGCGTCAATGGTTTCCCGCAGCATGGGGAAGTTGGGAGGCGCCGTCCGTATCACGAGCGCATTGGTGGGGCCGTTGGCGACCACCGTCGTACGTCCCACCAGCAACCCGGCGGCTGAATCGCGCGGCGCTCCGGCGGCTACGGGGGCGGCGGAGCCGGCGCCACCCTGTGGCAGCGCTGCGTTGCGCGTGCGGAACGTTTCGGTCTCGCGAGCCCGGAAGCTGTCGAGGGCCCGGGTCAACGAGCGGTCGCTCAGGGATCCGATGTTGGTGTTGGCCACCTGCACACCGAACAGCTGGCCAATGGCGGAAGCGAGATCTTCCGCCGACGCATACTTGAGATTCACCACATACGTGCGCAGCCCCGCTTCGCCGGCCGGCGACGCGTCGAGCGTGCGCAGGAGTTCCAGGTACCGCGCCATGTTACTGCCGCGATCGGTGATGAGCAGGGCATTGGAGCGTGCGACGGTCTCCACGCGCGCGCCCTTGGCCAGTACCGCGCGCAATGCTTCGGCGCCTTCGTCGGCGCGAATGCTTTGCAGCGGCACCAGCTGCGTGACCAGTCCCAGAGGCGGCGGATCGGGAAAGGCAAAGCCGGTGCGCAGCGCACCGGCCGACGGTGCCTTGTCGGTTGGCAGCACCTGCGCCACCATGCCGCTCGGCACCAGCATCAGCCCGTGGGCCTCCAGCAGCGATTCCAGCACGCGCTCCACGTCGGCGGTCTGCACCGCCGCCGGGGTCGCGAACGTCACGCGCACATCGGGGATATCGCTGAGGATCACGGTGCGCCCCAGCACCTGTGCGAGTGCGCGGATAACATCGGCCAGTCGTGCATTGGCAAAATCGAGTGATGCTGATTTCGACGTCTCGGTGGGCCGGACTTGTGCGCCGAGCGGATGCACCGGGCCCCAGGTGACGGCCAGCGAGAAACCCAGCACCAGCGCCCCGATCCGGGCGCAATGACGCATACAGAAAACCTTCACGGTTCGACCCCGTTGGAGTCCGACGGAAATTTGCGGCGCAGGCGCACGGTGCGCGTGCCCGACTCAGACGCTAGCTCCACACGATCCACGCCAATGGCACGCACCCGGTATCCACCTACACGGTCACCGGTTTGCACAACACGCGGCACACTGTCTAAGCCGGGCACACGCAACAAGGCTCGACGCACCCCATTCACCATGAGCACCCCCTGCAGTTCCGGGGCATCCGTGCTCAACGAAGTGACAGGATCCGCCATCGGCACCATGAGCGGTTCCTGCCCGGGAAGTACAAAGCGCACCCGGGGGGCTTGTCGCGTGGCACTGAAGAGATTCGTGCGGACCATGCTCCTCATGCTGCTGTCCGACTGATTGTCCGACGGCGGGCGGTCCAGTGGGGCGGGGGATATCTCCACGGGCCGTTCGGCAATCGGCGCGATTGGTACCACAAGCGCGATCAGGCCCAGGACGACCACCATGGCAGACGCGGCATGCAGCCAGGCAGGCGTCACGCGGCGAGGGGTTGTTGGCGGCGCCATCAGCGGGGCCTCTCGTCGCGTATCACAGCGGCCCGCACACTGAGGGACAGCTGCAGGACATCCGGCGCGCCGCGGAGCGCGCTGTTCTGTTGCACCGTAAAGCGCTCCACCTGCACCAGCCGCGCCCCCGATTCCAGCGTGCGGAGCAGCGCCGCCAATCCGTGGATATCGCCTACCGCCGTGAGCGTACCGCGCACGGCTTCGGTGCTGTCGCTCTCCGGCTCTACCTCCACGCGAGACACGGCCATCCCCGCACCTTCGGCCGCGTCCTGCAACAGTGTTTGCAAGGCGCTGGCCGCCAGTGAGGCGTCCGAGGCATGCAGCGCACGCCGAGGAGAGGCGGCAAGCCAGCGCTCATCGGCATCGGCGGTCCGCTCAAGGTCACTCGTACGGGCGATGTAGCCGGCGAACAAACCCGCGCGCTCCCGCGTGGCCGAGATTTGCAATTCGCGGCTCTGAAAATGACGCCACAGCGGCAGCAGCCCGTAAACCACCAGCAGGGCGGCGGTCGCAATCAGTGCGCCGCCCCTCACCACCAGCCGCTCCCGCTGTTGCTCAGAACGCGAGGCACTCATGGCGTTTGCCCGGTGGGAGAGGCCGCAAGAGCAAAGGACAGGGAGAAGGAACTCCGCGGCTGTCCTCCATCAAGAAAGCGGGTACTGGGGGCCAGACTGCGTACATCCCCCACTCCCGGCAGCCCCGCCAGCAGTGGTACCAGCGACGCGGCATCACGTGCACTGCCGTCGAGGCGCCAACGGCTGCCATCCCATTCTGCGCGCTGCACGAACACATCCGCCGGCAGTCGCTCACCGAGCAGTGCCAACACCTCACTGATGCGAGGGTGGGTCGTGCCTTCCGTCAGCAGCTGACGTTCGCGCTGTGCCCGCTGCCGACGGGCGTCTGCATCAAGTGCCGGTTGCGCCCGGATTGCCAGCGCCTCGCGCTGCGCGTTCCCCTCGGCCAGCGCACGCTCGCGCCACTGATCGGCACTCCACAGGCAGAAGGCGATCGCCGCGACGCCAATACCGGCGGCGCGCCACCAGGCGCCCTGCCGCCGCGCGAGCATCCGACGCTCCAATGCCGGATCGAGCAACTGCCAATCGAGGGGCAGTGCCCCCGCGTTTAGAAGGGCGGTCGCGCAGAGAGAATCATCGAGTACGGTTGCGTTTGCCGGCGGTGACTGCCGCAGGCGACGAACCTGCCGCAACGTGCCTTGGCGGAACTCCATCACTCCGGTTTCACCAGACGCCGCCGTGGTATGCACCGTGCCGTCCACACCGGCCAACTGCGCTGCCTGAGGGAGTGCGACTACTGCGTCCACCGGCGCAATGGTGGCAAACGACCGGACCCACGTGGTGAGCGTGTCCGCCGGCATCGCGAGCGCCACACCATCGGCGATCGCCACGGCAGGGGGCGCGGCAAACGGAAACCAGCGGTCCGCATCCAGCTGCAGCATGCGTCGCTGTTGCGCCAATGGTACCGGAGGCAATGTCAGCGGCACCGCCTCAAGCCAGGCGAGTCCCACCACGAGTACCAGCTGCGTCGGTTGGTGGGGCAGGGCGGCGAGTGTACGCACCGCCGCTTCGGGGGCGTCGGACTGCCAGGGCACGACGGCCACCGGGGTCACCGTTCCCGCGGCGTACACGCGCACCTGGTCGCTGGTCAACATCAAGGCCCAGCGCCGGCTCATCGTGACTGCTCCCGCCACCGTACCAGGCGCAATTCGCGACCTTCCACGGCGTACACGGCCTGAATTTCATGAGTGACGGCCGTGCCGGGCTGCCATCCACGCCCCACGATGCTCAGTCGGGTTGGGCGATCGACCAGCGACCCACTCGCGGCGGCGCGCACCGCCCGCGACGCATGCCGACGGTCAATGCGTCCATCGCCATCAACGGTCAGCTCATCGGCTATTGGAGCCATCCACCGGGCGTCGTCACCCAGCAGCTGCTGGACCTCGTCCAGCGAATCGAAGGGACGCAGCAGCCGAGGGGCTGCGCGACGCCCCAACAAGCTCGCCACGAGCGAGTCACGCGTGGCCAGGGAATCGCGTGTGGGCGCCGACAGCCGGTCGCCGCGCACATGGGTGTCCAGCATGGTGGCGATTCGCACGGCGACATCCGCCGGCGCTACCGTACGCAGGAGTGAGGTCAATCCCTCCACCCCCGCGGTGTTCACATCGAGGCGAGCACTCACGTTCACCAGCGTGGCCGCAAAGGCGCCATACTCAAGACTGTCACTGGCGAGTGGGCGGCTCCGATCCGTCGGCGCCAGCAGGGCATCGAACATGGCGTCCTCCGCCAACGAATCCGTTGCCGCGTCCAGCTGCGTTTCCACGGTGACACGCGCCGCGAGTACCGCACTCTCCGCCATGGCCCGTGCGGTCGCCATGGCACGGCTGTTCACGGTGAGGTGGGCGGAATCCCGCGCCGCTTTGCCGGCCATCGCCGTCAGACTCACCAGTACCGCGATGGTCATGAGGGCGGAGAGCAGCGCGGCGCCACGGCGCTGCCGTGTGACCGGGCCTACCGGGCGACGAAAGGCCGGTTCCGTCGTGAGGTCCATCGTTACGTATGTCACTGGCCGCTCCCGTCCGTCGCCAACGGACTGAGGACGACCACCAGCGGCTCACCTGGCGTGTCCTTCTGCCGCCAGTGCAGACGCACGGCGGCGGGCCGCGTTTGCGCAATTGGCCAATCAGCGCGCCACGCGGCAGCCTCGCCGGCACGCGTTGGCTCCAGTACCTCGATGTCAAGCGCGGCACCATTCGGCAGCTGCATCGTGATGGCCGGTGTCGTGACGTCCTCGCGTACCGGGACCGCCTGCAGCCGGAGCCCCGTGCTGTCCTCCCACAGGGTCGCCCGCCACACGGGGCCAGCGCCAAAGGGGGCGTGCACGCCAGTCGTCAGAAATTCCAGCACCGTGCCATCCACGTTCCGACGGATCTGCAGTAACGGTTCCGACGCACGGTCCCCGCTAGGCGCGTGCCGAAGCATGTCGGTGAGCATCGCCCGCAGGCGCACATCCGCCCCGCGGACCTCTCCATGCGCTTCGACACGCTCACCGGTCCGGCGCGCGGCTACCATGGTGGTCCCAGCCAGCGCGGCGGCAATGGCGGTGAGCGTGAGAGCGAGCATGAGCTCCACCAACGTGAAGCCCGTCCGGCGAATGCGCGGCATGCTCAGCGCCCAACCGTTGGCCGTTCCATCAGCCGAACCAGTTCCACCTGTCCGCCGTCCGGCTGGGGGACGCGCACCCGCACCAGCTCCAGACGTGGGTTGGCGGCATAGCGCTGGCGGTCCACGGACACCCCTTTACCTGCCGGGAGTCCCAGCACGGCGGCCGCCAGTTCACTCTCCGCCCGAACGGTCGCCGCGCTCACCAGTTCCGCTTTGCGCTGCAACTGCGCGGCGTTACGCGTTCCCTCCAGGCAGCCAATGGCCACCACCGACAGGATCACCGTCGCCAGCAGCGCTTCCAGTAGCGTCATCGCCTGGTCCGGGGCTCAACCGTCCACCGGCATTTCCCCGCATCAAACGCGGCGCGATGCTCCTCGCTGGGAATCCACCCGGGCGAGGGGCGGCAGGTGCCGCGGGCGTCCACCGTGAGGTCGAGCGGGGCAGGAGGGGCCGTGATGTTGCCGGCGGCTATCGGGTCCGTAAGGTCGGGCGCCACGACGCTCCACAGCCCGTCGTTGTACACCCGCACGCGAAGCGACTGCTGCCGCTGTACGGCCAGACGGCGCGCGCTGTCCACCACCGCCTTCATGTCACTGGCCGACTCGGCACGCCGTGTACCGCTTTGGGTGACCTGTCGGGACAGCAGCAGAGCGCCCGCAATCCCGAGGATCACGAGCACCACCAGCACTTCCATGAGGGTCAGCCCCACCCGTAAACGCAGGGGGGGCAGAGGGCGCGACCGGGAGGCATGCAAAAGGAGAGGCACGGCAGACAATCTCGGGGCCTTCCCGGGGAAGTCAACAAACAATAGTCACAACACCGGCATTCCCTGCTCCGGGATCCCCGCGCCGTTCGCGACGCGAAACGGCGCGGGGCGGGGCAGTTACTTCTTGATCAGGGGCACAATGGCGGCCGGTACCGACACTTCCACGGCGGCGTTGGTCTGCACGTCCTTGATCGTCATGATCATCGTCTGCGGACCCATCGTGGTCTGCGCCTTGGTGGCAAACTTGATGCCGCCAAAGGTCTTGTAATCCGACACGACGGTGGAGGTCTGAATGCTCCCCATTTCGCTGGTGATCGTCGCCTCTCGGCCAACTTCCAGTCCCGAGGCCGCAGAGAAGTAGATCCAGCTTTCCGAGCCAGTTCCCTTACGTACGAACTTGAGCTTCCACGTCTTTTCTCCGGCGAAATCCACCGACCCTTCGTTGGTGATGGACGTATAGCGATCGGCGTCGTACAGCATGCTGTAGAAATCGGCCTGCTCCATCATCTGATCCTTTTCCTTGCCTTCCACCAACCGCGGACCCTGCATGGGGTTCACGGACCAGGCATTCTGGCCGTCCGTTCCCGTCAGGACTTCGCCCATACCGCCCAGCACCATCTTGGTGGACACCTTGTTAGGCGCCACTGCTGCCAATTCCATCTCCGCCGTCAGGCCGGCACCCGGGAGCTCCATGGTGCCGATCTGCTTGTACGACGTCATCTTGGCGATCGCGTCCTTGCCGCCAATGGCTGCCACGTGCTTGGCAATCACCTCGGCCGCGGTCGGTGCCGCCTGCGCGACCAGGGCCTGCGCCGACAACAGCAGCGCGGCCGACACCGTGAACGCAGTACGAACCGTCTTCAATGCAAACATGCGAGGGTGCTCCTCAGGGAAATGGGACCTTCAGGGAATAAGCGGGCGCGCTGCGCGGCGCGCCGCCCAGAGAATCGCTGCGTCGAGCGCAGGATCCTGTCCGTCCAGCAACGCGCGACGGAGCAGTGGGGTCACAGTATCGGGACGAACGCCGTCGCCTTCCACCGGTTTGCCAGTGGGGCCCAGGAAGTCCGCGATCGCGTGATACAGGATGTCACCGTTCGGCAGTCGCTCCGGCACTGACGGGAGCGCCTGCCCGGCGGTTTGCGTACCAAAAACCGTAGCGCGGCCAATCGCCTGCAGCCCACCGGCAAAGATCTCGGTGGTACTGGCCGACAGCGGGTCCACCACCAGCGCCAACGGGCCGGCAAAGGGGCGGACCGGACGATTGCGGGTATCGCTGCGACGGGGGTTGGCCAGGAACTTCATGGTGCTGCCGCGCTGGTGCATTTCGCCAAGCGCGTAGGCGCTATCGACGAAGTGCCCGGCAAATCCCATGGACATGCCACCCACACCGCCAAAATTGCCGCGCACGTCGAGCACAATGGCATCGGCCCCGCGCAGCGAATCCATGGCGGCATCAAAACGGGCCGCCAGTACCGGCATCCAGATGTTGAATCGGATGATCCCCACCGTGCGCCCGTCGCGCTTGACCCGCTGCCACTCGAGATGGGCCTCTACCGGCGGCAGATTGCCAAATTTCACCACCGAGCCGCGCACCGGCGCAAAGACCAATGGCACCGTCCGCATCTGGTTGGCGGCATCGCGGAAGGTTACCGCCAACGTGTCCCCCTCGGCGCCGGACAGCGCTCCCGCCACCATCTGGTAGGCCATGAGCGTGCGGCGTCTCGGTTCCAGGGTGGTTGGCAGTTGGGCGACCCGGGGGGCTACCGGGCAGCCACGAATGCCCTCCACCGTCCAGCCGGTACGCACGCCAGCTTGCCAGGCGGGGCCTGTGGAATCGATCGAGGACACCACCGTCAACGACTCCACCAGCCGGGTCTCGAAGCCGAGGGTACCCGTGGGGCGCCCGCTACTGCCGCCACCGTTCGAGGCCCCCGTGGCGTCCGAGACTTCCTGCGGGATGATGGCGAAGTGCGACTGCTTGAGTCGGCTTACCATGTCGGAGAGTACCAGCCGCAGCTCGCCTCGCGTCCGGGCGGCCTGCGCCCGCGGACGGAGCTCCTCCCGTACCGCCAGCCAGTTTACCCCATTATACGTCGTGTCCCAATGGGTCCGGCGGATAATCGCCCAGGCGGTGTCAAAAGTGACCAGGGGATCGGTCGCGGGAGCGTCCGCCAGCGAAGACGAGGACTGCGACGCCGGTACGCCGCAGGCGGCGGCGAGGGGGGCGGGCACGGACGTGCTCGCCGACACGGCTCCCGGCGCACGGCCAGCGCAGGCCGCGAGCACCAGTGCACATCCGGGGAGGAACAGAGCGCGAGAGACCATAGTAGCAAGATAGTTCGGAAATCCGACTGAATTGTTTCAATTTAATAGGGAGTAGCTTTATCGGCTATAAGAAAGTGTTTTCAGAAACAATTGCCCACTGCTCTCCCCGGGGCCCTGTGCAGCACATTACCATGCAGTGTTGGACCATTACTCCACGTGTTTCTCCGGATCCCATGTCCGCTCGCTTGCACGCGCTGCACGCCGCCGGCCAGTCACTCTGGCTGGACTATATCGATCGCACCATGCTCTCCAATGGAGATCTGGCGCGCCGCATCGCCGAGGATGCCCTCACGGGCATGACCTCCAATCCGACCATCTTCGAGAAAGCGCTGGCAGAAGGCGCGGCCTACGATGGACAGCTCGCCTCGATTGATGCGGCCCTGTCTGATCGCGAGGCCTTTTTCACGTTGGCCGCCACTGATGTGCGAAACGCCTGCGATGCATTTCGCGGTGTGTACGACCGCACGCAGGGTGTGGACGGGTATGTCTCTCTCGAAGTCTCGCCCGATCTCGCCAAGGATGCAGCGGGAACGGTAGCGGAAGCGCGTCGCCTTTGGGCGATTGTGGACCGCCCCAACCTCATGATCAAAGTGCCCGGGACGGTCGAGGGCGCGGTCGCCATTCGCGAACTCATCGCCGATGGTATCAACATCAATGTCACGCTGCTCTTTGCCGTCGATGCGCATGCGCGGGTCATTGAAGCCTACCTGGCCGGTCTGGAGCAGCGCGCAGCAGCGGGCTTGCCCATTGATCGGATCAGCTCTGTGGCCAGCTTCTTCGTGAGCCGGGTGGATTCAGCTATCGACAAGCAACTGACCACGATGGCCGCTGCGGCTCCCGAGCACGCCACGACGCTCCTGGCGCTACAGGGGAAGGCCGCCATTGCCAACGCCAAGCTGGCGTATCGTCTGTTCACCGCCTCGTTCTCCGGTCCACGTTGGGCGGCACTCGCCGCACATGGCGCGCGCGTACAGCGTCCGCTGTGGGCGTCCACGAGCACGAAGAACCCGGCGTATCGTGACGTGATCTATGTGGAGGAGCTGGTGGGCACCGATACGGTGAACACGTTGCCGCCCGCGACCCTCGAAGCCTTTCGCGATCACGGCGAAGTGCGGGTTTCCGTGACGGAGCAGGTGGCCGATGCCGAGCGCGCACTTGCCGCGCTGGAGGCGCACGGCGTCTCGTTGCAGGCTGTGACGGATGTTTTGCTGGCTGAAGGGCTCGCCTCGTTCGAGCAGTCGTTTGTGACCCTCCTCGCCGGGCTCGCGCGCAAGCGCGCGACGCTGGCGTCTTCCACCGCTTGATTGCCGGTTGATCCTTTGGCTACCACCACCCGCGTTATGACCATTCCACGTACCGGCCCCGAACGTGCCGCATCCCTGGCGGCAGACTCTGATGCCATGACCAGTGTTTTCAAGCGCGCACACATTCCTCGCACCAAGATCGTGGGCACGTTGGGGCCGGCCAGCAACACCGCCGAGTCCATTCGGGCCCTGGTGGACGCGGGGCTCGATGTGGCGCGCATCAACTTCTCGCACGGCACGCACGATCAGCATGCGCGCACCATTGCCACGGTGCGGGAAGTCTCCGAAGCCGCGGGACGCCCAGTGGCCATTTTGGGCGACCTGCAGGGACCGCGTATCCGCATTGGGGCGCTGGCGGCCCCCGTTGAACTTGAAGTGGGCGGCACCGTCGTCCTGGTGCCCGAAGACGTTGCCAGCGGCGACGAAATCCCCATCACCTACGCCGACCTCTGTCACGACGTGACCACGGGCAACCGCGTGCTCATCAACGATGGCCTGTTCGAGTTGGTGGTGACCCGGGTGGAAGAACCGCGCGTCTGGTGCACGATCGTGCACGGCGGCAAGCTCACGAGCAACAAGGGTATGAACCTGCCCGGCATTGCCGTGTCTGCACCGTCACTCACCGAAAAGGATCGGGCCGATCTGGCGTTCGCCGTGGCGAACGATCTTGACATGGTGGCGCTCAGCTTCGTTCGCCGCGCGCAGGACATCCATGAACTGCGTGCGCTGATTCCCAAGACGATGCTGGTGGTAGCCAAGATCGAAAAGGATGTGGCTCTCGACAACATCGAAGAGATCATGCAGGCCACCGACGCGGTCATGGTGGCACGTGGTGACCTTGGCGTGGAACTGCCCTTCGAAGAAGTGCCGATTGCCCAGAAGCACATTATTGCCACGGCCAATCGCATGGGACGACCGGTCATTACGGCCACGCAGATGCTGGAGTCGATGATCGACAACCCGCGACCCACGCGCGCCGAGGCCAGTGACGTGGCCAACGCCATTCTCGATGGGACCGACGCGGTGATGCTGTCGGCGGAAACGGCCGCAGGGCACTATCCCCGCCTGGCCGTCGAAGCCATGCGCCGTATCATCCACGAAATCGAAACACGTCCGCGTCCGGGGGCACACAGCCACCTTGATCGTCGCGTCGTGAACGGCGTGAACACGGAAGAAGCCATTGCGGCGGCCACCGTGGCCGCCGTGCGCATGCTCGAGGCGCCGCTGGTGGTCGTCTTCACCAAGAGCGGCTTCACGGCGCGCATTGTCTCGTCGCACCGGCCGTCCGTGCCCATTCTCGCGCTCACCGACGAACCGCGCGTCTGCCGGCAGCTGGCGCTGGTCTGGGGCGTGGTGCCGCGGCTCGTGCCCACCGCTCGTGGCTACGACCACATGGTCGCCATGGCGCTGCGCGAGGCGCTCGATCTCAATCTGGTCACCAAGGGCGATCGTGTCCTCGTCACGGCCGGTGTGCCGTTTGACGTGCCCGGGACCACCAACCTGCTCAAGGTCGAGACGGTTTGATCATGGATCGGCGCCCGTTGCGCCTGATCGAGTGCCACGGACGTCGTCGCTGACGGCGTCCGTGCGACTCACGTTTCTCGGCACCGGCACCAGTTTCGGCGTGCCCCAGATCGGGTGCGCCTGTGCCGTCTGCCGTTCGTCCGATCCGCGCGATCGACGGACCCGCTGCGGCGCCGTCATTGAGACCGACCACGGGTCCCGGTTGCTGATCGATACGCCTCCCGAGCTGCGGCTGCAGCTGGTGGCCACCGGGATCATGTCCATCGACGCCGTGCTCTTTACGCACGAACACGCCGATCACATTCACGGCATCGATGACCTGCGGGCGTTCAGCATCCGGCGTGACACGCCGCTGCCCATGTTCGCCGAAGCGGCGACCTTTGCCACCCTGCAGGCGCGCTTCCCCTACATTTTTGACGCGTCGTTTCGACCGTTACCCGGCACCACGCGTCCCGAGGGGGCGCCGCAGGTCATTGTCCCCGGTGTCCCGTTTCAGGTGAACGCCACCACCGTGCTGCCCATCGCCGTGCCGCACGGACGCGCGTCGGTTGTGGGGTTCCGGGTGGGCGACCTCGCCTACATCACCGACGCCAAGACCCTGCCTGAAACGGCGCTTGAGGCGTTGCGCGGCGTGCGGGTGCTGGTGCTCAACGCGCTGCTTCGAACGCCGCATCCCACGCACCTCTCCATTGCCGAGGCCGTGGAGATGGCACAACGCGTGGGCGCGCAACGCACATTCCTCACGCATCTCACGCACGACACTCTTCACTCGGAGCTGGCCGCCGAACTGCCCGCCGGCATTGCGCCGGCCTACGACGGTTTGGTCGTGGATCTGCCGGGGCGCTGACTCATGGCCCTGTCGTTCGACTTCATCCAAAGAAGGACTGGCGTTGTGCCGCTCGGAGTGGGCATGACGGAGGCCTCGTGGCGTGTTGCCGCCGCGCCGTTCGCCTGCGGTCTCCTGGAGCGCGCCGGCGGCAACCAGCCCCGGCCGCAGTGGGATGCGTTGCCCAAGTCTGACCCACGATGGGCGATGTAGGGCGATATCGGACACTCGGGGCCCCTCCGGGGGCTTGCCGCACGTGTCCTCACTGTGGGAACTTTCCCGGGTAGATGTACCCGCATTCTGAACCCTGATCACTCCCCATGTCTGAATCCACGATCAAATCGGCGACGCTTGTTGGCGGCGCCGTGACCGTCGCCGATGGTGCGGTACACGTTCACGATGTCGCCGCGCTGGCGACCGACAAGTTTGATGGGTTGGTGCACCAGGCCGTGTTTGGCGCCACCGAAGCCGAGCGCGATTTTGCCCGCTGGGTGATCTGGGAAATTGGCCAGCACGTGGGCGTGCGCCCCGCCTCCATTCACGAGCTCTACGAGGCGCGAGGCCAGGGCAAGTGCGGCGGCTTCACGGTGCCCGCCATGAACATCCGCGCCATGTCGTACGATACGGCGCGCGCCATTTTCCGCACCGCCATCAAGCTCGAGGCAGGCGCGTTCATTCTGGAAATTGCCCGCTCGGAAATCGCCTACACCGAACAGCGCCCCGCCGAATACGTCACGGTGATGTTGGCGTCGGCGTTGCGCGAAGGGTTCCGCGGCCCGGTGTTCATCCAGGGTGACCACTTCCAGGTGAACCACAAGAAGTTCGCCGTCGATCCGGTCACCGAAGTGAACGCCGTGAAGGCGCTGGTCACCGAAGCGGTGGCCGCCGGCTTCTACAACATCGACGTGGATACCTCCACGCTGGTGGATCTTTCCAAGGAGACGTTGGCCGAACAGCAGCGCCTCAACTACGAAGTGTGCGTGGACATCACGCGCTTCGTGCGCGCCGCCGAGCCCGCCGGTGTCACCATCTCCATTGGTGGCGAGATCGGTGAAGTGGGCACCGAGAACAGCACGCCGGAAGAACTCACGGCGTTCATGGAAGGCTTCAACGCCACGCTGGCCGCGCAGGCCCCGGGAATGGCCGGTCTCTCCAAGATCTCCGTGCAGTCGGGTACGTCGCACGGTGGCGTGGTGCTCGCCGACGGCAGCATTGCCGATGTGGCGCTCGACCTCGATACGCTGGAAACACTCTCCAAGCTCGGCCGCGACAAGTACGGCATGGCTGGGGCGGTGCAGCACGGTGCTTCAACGCTGCCGGACGCGGCGTTTGGCAACTTCCCCAAGCGTGAGACGGCCGAGATTCATCTGGCCACCAACTTCCAGACCATGATGTTCGATCATCTGCCGGCGGAGCTGCTGCAGGAGATCTATGCCTGGTTGGATGTCAACGCCAAGGATGAGCGCAAGGCCACCGACAGCGATGCGCAGTTCTACTACAAGACGCGCAAGAAAGCGATTGGGCCCTTCAAGAAGACGTTGTGGGCCTTGCCGGCTGACTTGCGTGCCAAGCTAGGCGCGGCGTACGACGCCAAGTTCACGTTCCTCTTCACGCAGCTGGGCATCAGCGGCACGAAGGCGTACGTGGAGCAGTATGTCACCGCTCCAGCGCAGCACCGTCCGTTGCCCACCGGCGCGTCCACGATCATTGCGGCGCCCGATGACGCGGATCTTTCGGACTGAGTGACCAGTAGTGAGGGGGAGGCCGTGTGTGGCGTTTGCTCCGCCCGGCCGCCCCTTGGGACCCTGAACCTGCAGGAGGTCATATGGCGCGCGACAGCTACGACGACGACCGGGTGGTCGTGATCGAGAAGGACAGCGGCAACGGGATCGGCATGTTGCTGCTGGGCTTGGCGATCGGTGCGGGGGCGGCGCTGTTGTTTGCCCCCGCCAGCGGCGAAGAAACCCGCGAACGGATTGCCCGCGAAGCCCGCCGGGCCGGACGTCGAGTCAAGGACATGACCGACGAACTTGGCGACAAGCTGGCCGATCAGGTGGAGCGCGCCCGCTATTCGGTTGACGACCGGATGGGGCGGGCGAAGGACGCCGTAAAGACGCGTGTGGACGCGGTGAACGAAGCGGTGACGGCCAGTCGTGATGCCGCCATGCAAGCGCGTGGCGACATCGAGCGGGCTGTGGAGAACAGCAAGCGCGCCTACGCCGACGGGCGCCGCGCCTACGGAGAGCGAACGCGCCGTGCGGGCGAGGCCGGACCGCGCGCCGATGATGTGGCACCGCACAACGGTGCAGAGGGCGCCACTGAAGGGATTGCGGACGACGTTTGAGCCCTGGTGGGACATTCTTCGGCGCGTCTGGAACCAGAGCGCCGAAGACAATGTCCCCTTTCTCGCGGGCGGGCTGGCGTTCAATACGCTGCTCGCCCTCGTGCCGTTTGTGCTGCTCCTCATTTCCGGGCTCTCCTTTTTGCTCGGCAGCGAGCCGACGCAAGCGGCGGCAACCGTCACGGCGCTGGTGGAGCAACTGCTCCCCAATAACGCTCCATCAGCCAGCGCGCTGTTACGGGGCGTCCTTACCGATGTCACGAGTACCCGCGGTACGGTCACACTGTATTCCGCGATCGGATTTGCCTGGTTCTCCACACGATTGTTCGGCTCGCTGCGCAGTGTGCTGGCGTTGATCTTCGACGGCACGGATCGCGGCATTGTGGCAGGCAAGCTTTTTGACTTCATGGCCACGGCGGTGGCGACCGTGGCCGTGGTGGTGTACGTCGTGTTTTCCGCGTACCTCGATCTGGCCGCTACCCAGGGCGTCGCACTGCTGCGTCGTGCCGGAGTGGTGGCCGACGCGATGAGCGGCCTGCAGTACGTCGCCGGGCGCGCACTCGCGCTGACGCTGGTATTTGCCCTCTTCTACGCGCTGTATCGCGGTCTGCCGCGCCGGCGCCCCAGCGTGCGGGTGGCCTTCGTCGCGGCTACCTCGGCGTCGGTACTCTTTGAACTTGCCCGCAACGCCTTTGCCCTGCTCGTCGGCGCCGTCGATCCCACGTCGCTGTATACCGGGACCATTGCGGCGATCGTGGCCGTGGTGTTCTGGACCTATTACAGTGCCTTCCTGTTTCTGCTGGGCGGCGAAGTGGCGCAGGCCTATGAACTGCGGCGCAACGAATTGGCACGGCTTGAGGCCAGCGATGCGGCGATCCCCAGCGTAGTCCCTGCGATACAATCACGTCGCCCCGTACCGGCGCCGCGCCCAACTCCCAAGCCCAAGCCTTGAATATGTCCGCTCCGTCTTTCATCGATCTGCGCAGCGATACCGTCACGCGCCCCACGGCCGCCATGCGGCGTGCAATGGCGGAGGCGGAGGTCGGTGACGATGTGCTCGATGGCGATCCGACCACGCGGGCGCTGGAAGCCACGGTCGCGGAACGGTTGGGCAAGGAACGCGCGCTCTTTTTTCCCAGTGGATCCATGGCCAATCAGGCCGCCATCTGGGTGCACACCACGCCGGGCACCGAGCTGCTGTGCGACGCGGAAGCGCACATCTATCACTGGGAAATTGCCGCCGTGGCTGCTCTCTGTGGCGTGCAGTGTCGTCCGGTGAGAGGGCAGGGGCGGGTGTTCCGCGCGGAGGATCTGCGCGCGCACATTCGCACGCCCTCCATTCATGCGCCCGAGCCTTCGCTCGTCTGTCTCGAGAACACTCACAACGGTGCCGGTGGCGCGGTCACGTCACTCGCTGACATGCAGGCCCTGCAGGCCGTCGCACGCGAGCATCACCTGCCGGTGCATCTCGATGGCGCGCGACTCTGGAATGCGGCGACGGCGTTGCAGCTCCCCCTCAGTGCGCTGGCGTCGTGCGCCGACAGCGTGATGGTGAGCTTCTCCAAGGGCCTTGGGGCACCGGTGGGCGCCTGTCTCGCGGGCTCCGAGGCCTTTATCACCAAGGCACATCGGGTGCGCAAACGGTTTGGTGGCGGCATGCGGCAAAGCGGCATTCTCACCGCGGGTGCCATGTATGCGCTGCAACACCAGTACGACCGACTTGCCGAAGATCACGCCAGTGCCACCTACCTCGCGCACGTCGTGGACGGAGCGGGCGGTGCCACGGTGGTCGCCCCAGACACGAACATTGTGATGATCGATTTGCCCTCGCCGAAGGCCGCGCAGGTGGTCGCGCGCGCCGCGGCGCTGGGTGTGCGCATTACCGAATGGCACTCCAGCCGTGTGCGGGCAGTCACGCATCTGGATGCGCCGGCCGGCGTGGTGGCCGACGCGGCGGCGCGCATTCGGCAGGCGTTTGAGGACGTCCTTGTTGCCTGAGGTTCCCAATCGGCACCGGCGTACCTAACTTGACGGTGCTCCGGGTCCCGGAGGGCGTCAGACCGCCAAATCGGTCAGGACCCCGAAGGTAGCAGCCGCACGTGGACCCTGTCGTCGCTTCGTCAGGCCCGGAGTATCGCGCGCGGGACGATTCGCTCTGTGAGCGGGTCGCCCGCGCGCGTTTTTTGTGCGAGACCGCCTAGAAGGCGCGGTCTGTGGAGAAATCGGGCCCCACATTATGCCACGATGCGTTCCCCGTGTAGCTGCCCAGGGAAATCGAACCCGCCGCGTGTTCCGACTGGTGAATGCGGCCATCTACCGAGACAAAGGCCAGGCCGTAGCTGTCGGCGCTGCGGCTCATCGCCATCAGCGATTGCGCCCCCACCGACAGCGTCAGGCGATGAACCGTATCGCGTGCGGCGCGCCATCTGATACTGGGCTGGAACGCGCTCGTTCCCCCCGCCGGGTGACTGTAGTACGAGACGCCGGCCCCCAGTTCCAGATTGTGGGCCAGCCCGCGATAGGCGCGCGGATTGAGCCGTAGCCAGCCACCGGCCGTGAACGGCGCGACGTAGGACAGGGCGTCGATGGCGTACTGATGGTGGCCGGCGGCGGTGATGTCGCCGTCAAAGGTTGATTGGGCCAGCAGCGATGGCGTCGTCGCCAGGGTCAGAACAGCTATGAGACTGATCGGACCGCGTCGCCTGCGGGGAAGGTGCACGACAGCTCCGGAATGGGTGATGTCCGGAGTTTCCGGCGCATCATATTCCGCTTGATACGGACCAAAGCCGTATATCGCCGCGGGTCCCACGAGGGCTGGTGCCGCTGGTGCAGCGGCCGTGCGGGGGGCACCACCGGCATACGCGACGTTCGTCGGCATTGTCGGCCCCGGGTGACTAAATTCCCGGGATGTCCCTCGCTCTTGCCCGCAAATACCGCCCCCGGAACTTCGCGACTGTGGCGGTGCAGTCCCACGTTGCCAACACCCTCAAGGGGGCCATTGCGCGCGGTCGGGTGGCGCATGGCTACCTGCTCTGTGGCCCGCGCGGGACCGGCAAGACGACCCTCGCCCGTGTGCTCGCTATGGCCCTCAACTGCGAGCGGCGTGGCGATCCGGAGCTCGCGGGAGAGCCGTGCGGCGAGTGCCAGAGCTGCCAGCGCATCTGGAGCGGCTCGGCGTCGCTCGATGTGGTGGAAATCGACGCCGCCTCCAATGGCGGTGTGGCCGACGCCCGCGAACTGCGTGAACGCGCCATGTACGCGCCATCCGGCGATGACCGCTACAAGGTGTACATCATCGACGAGGCGCATATGCTCTCGCGTGATGCCTGGAACGCCTTGCTCAAGGTGCTCGAAGAGCCACCGCCACGGGTGGTGTTCGTCTTTGCCACCACCGAAGCCCAGAAGGTGTTGCCGACGGTCATTTCCCGGGTGCAGCGCTTCGATCTCAAGCGCATTGGCCCGGCGGAAATTCGCGAACGGTTGGCGGCGGTGCTCACGCAGGAGGGCATTCGCTTCGAGGCCGACGCGCTGGCCATGATTGCCGGCGCGGCCGATGGCGGGCTGCGTGATGCTTTGTCGCTCACCGATCAGGTGCTGTCGCTTGGCGACACCGCCGACGTGACCGCTGAGCATGTGCGGGTCGCGTTGGGGCTGGTGCCGGAAGAAGAGTATCTCGCCCTGCTGGACATCGTGGTTGAACGGCGCGCCGTAGATGTCTTTCCTGCCGTGCAGCGGCAGGTCGATGCGGGGGTGGATTTGCAACTGCTGCTCGCCGGCCTGGGGCGCATGCTGCGCGCGCTCATGGCCATGGGGCTGGGCGGAGCGCCACCGGAATTGTCCGATCGCCTGCGCACGGAACTGGAGAAACGCGCCCGCGTGCTGCACTCCGGCGACCTGTTGCGCATGCTGCATGCACTGCTCGAACTGGAGCCCATGTATCGCAAGAGCGGACAACCGCAATTGCTGCTTGAAACGCTCCTCGTCCGCTTCGCACTGTTGGATCGCACGGTGGAGCTCGAAGAAGTGCTCAAGGGATTCGGCGCCGGCAGCCATGAGGATCCGCCGCCGCGTCGCGTCGCGCACGAATCCCGCGTGGCATCGGCGCACGCCCTGCCGCCCGCGCCGCCGGCCGCCGTGGCCCCGGCGTTGACGTACAGCGCCAGCGCCGCGGCGCCGTTTTCACCGCCGCCGCCATCGCGAACCGCCACGCAGCAGGTGGCCGAAGCCGCCGCCGCCGCGCAAACGGCCGCCGCGTTGCCGCCGCGTCGTACCGCGGGGGGCCCGGTGCCATCGCTGGAGCAGGTGAAGGCCAGCTGGCATAGCGTCTCCGACACCATTCGCAGCAACGGGCGCGGCATGCTGGCGCAGGCCGTGCAGCGACTCGCCCCCATGCAGATCACGCCCGACGGCGCGCTCGTGCTTGGACACGACGCGGCCGAAGACACCTTCTCCAAAGCCGTGGAAGGGGCCCGGGCCGATGTATTGGCGGCGCTGCAGAGCTGTTTGGGCGGCATCCGCTCATTCAGTGTGCAGGCCAGTGGCGCGGCAGCCGCCATGGTGCCGCAGGCCTCACGCGGTCTCACCAAACGTCTCACCGCGCACGACGTGCAGCAGCAACGCACGGAACAGTTGGCGGCGAAAGATCCCTTGTTGGAAGCGGCCGTAAAGGCGCTGGATCTCGAGTTGCTGGACTAACGGAAGCAGGAAGCAGGGAGCAGGAAGCAGGCCGCAGGAAGCAGTGACCTGCTCCCTGATCTCTGCCCCCCGCCACCTGCTGCCTCCCTTGTCATAGAAACCCATCCAAATCCCCCCATGGATATTTTCAAGATGCTGGGCCAGTTCAAGGACATGCAGGCGCGTATGCAAACCATGCAGGAGGAGATGGGGCAGCGCACCTTCAGCGCACTGGCAGGCGGTGGCATGGTGAGCGCCGATGTGGACGGCAAGATGCAGCTCAAGCGCATCCAGATTGATCCGTCCATCATGGCCGACAAGGACATGGTTGAGGACCTCATCGTGGTGGCCGTGGCCGAAGCGCAAAAGAAGGCGGCCGAAGCCATGCAGATGGAATTGCAGAAGGTCACTGGCGGGATCGACCTGCCGTTCAAGCTCCCCTTCTGATATTCGGCTGGACTGGCCCCAGCGTGTCCATCATCGATGAACTCACCAGTGAGTTGGCGCGGTTGCCCGGCATTGGCCGGAAAACGGCGCTGCGACTCACATATCACCTGCTCCGGCAGCCAGCCTCCCAGAGCCGCAAGCTGGCCGAAGCGCTGGTGTCGCTCACCGAGCGCATCCGGCAGTGTGAACGGTGTTTCAACCTCACCGAACACGCGCTCTGCTCGCTGTGCGCCGACAGCCGTCGCGACTCCTCCACGCTCTGCGTGGTGGAAGAGGCCAGTGATATCGCGTCCATCGAGCGGGCCGGGGAGTTCCGGGGACGCTACCATGTGCTGGGGGGGCGGCTGTCCCCCCTGGATGGCGTCGGGCCCGACGATCTGACTATCGGGGCGCTGCTGGCACGGCTGGAGCCGGAAGGGGTACAGGAGGTCATTCTGGCCACCAATCCGTCGCTGGAAGGGGAAGCCACGGCGCTCTACTGTCAGCGCCAGCTGTCGGCGCGGTCGGTGCGGGTCACCCGCATTGCCCGCGGGCTGCCGGTTGGCGGCGACCTGGAGTACGCCGACGGTGTGACTATCGCGCAGGCGCTCTCCGCCCGGCGCGAGATGCTCTGATGCGCTCCTGGGAGCTGCTCTGACGAGGGAGGAATGATGCGGATTCGTCGTGACCGGAAGAACGGATGGTCCACCCTGGGCATGGTGGGGCTCGGAGTGGCCGTCGGTGCGGCCGTGGGGCTGGTGGGGTGGAGCCTGGCCCAGCGCCGGCACCGTCGCAGCCTGTTCTCCCCCGATAAACTCAAGCGATTGGCCGCCCTCGGTTACCTTCGGGCCCATCCAAGCGTTGATAGTGCGCGGCTCCTTCGCGACTATCTGCAATGGGAACCGCATCCGCTTCTGCGCCGTCGTGCCCGAGGGGTCCTGCGGCGCACGGAACGGGCGTTACGTTCCTAGTCTTGCCGCTTCGCCTTGCCAGTCGTGGTTGACGGGTTATTGTCACAGTTCTGGCAGTCCGTCCCTGGTCACCGGTCACTCCTGCATTCATGCCCATCGGCGCCGCCACCTGGTCGTTTACCGAGGACGACTTCGGGGCCATCACGATTACCCTGCAGCGGTTCCTCTACGACGCCAAGGCGCGCTGCGCCTTGCTGGTCGACCGCAGCGGGCAACTCGTTGCCACCGTGGGCGAGCCGCCCAATTTCGACGCCACCGCGTTTGCCACGCTCACGGCGGCCGATTTCAGCGCCAATGATCAGCTGGCCCGGCTCATTGGCGAGAGCGACTTCAACGTGCTCTTCCATCAGGGCGAAAAGGAATCCATGTACCTCGCCGACATCGCTCGGCGAGTCATCCTGGTGGTCCTCTTCGACAACCGCACCACCCTCGGCCTGGTGCGCCTGCGCATGAAAACGGCTGTGGACGAACTCACACGGACATTCGAAGGGGTCTTCGCCCGCGGCAACGCCCGCGACGCGACCCCTCCCGGCTTCCTGGCCGGTGCGGAAGACGAGATCGACCGCTTGTTTCAGTAACGGAGCGCGTCGATGTCGATGATCAACTATGCCTCCCGCGAGATCAACTGCAAGATCGTGTTCTACGGTCCCGGTCTCGGCGGCAAGACCACCAATCTCGAATTCGTGTACGGCAAGGTGTCGCCGAGTACGCGCGGGAAGCTCATTTCCCTTGCCACCGAAACCGAGCGGACGCTCTTTTTCGACTTCCTCCCGGTCGATCTCGGAACGATTCGAGGCTTCAAGACCCGCTTCCACCTCTACACGGTGCCGGGGCAGGTCTACTACAATGCATCGCGTAAGCTCATCTTGAAGGGCGTGGATGGCGTGGTGTTCGTCGCGGACTCGCAAACCGAGCGCGCCGAGGCCAACCTCGAATCCATGCAGAATTTGTATGACAACATGGCAGCGTATGGGTACGACCTCACGCGTATGCCGTTTGTCATTCAGTACAACAAGCGCGATCTTCCCAACGCGGCATCGGTGGCGGAACTGCAGGCCATGCTGAACCCGGGGTGGGAAGTCACGGATCCGTCGCGGATGCGTCCGTTGGCAGATCCGTTCCGCCCGGGTGAATATCTGGTGAGCCAGTTGCCCACCGGGGAATGGGTGGAGCGCGTGCCATATTTCGAAGCCGTCGCCGTTACGGGGGACGGAGTCTTCGATACTCTCAAAGCCGTTTCCAAGCTGGTGCTGAAAACACTGGCCTAGCCCTCCTGCCGTGAACCTTCCCAACGCAATCACCGTGGGCCGCATTGCCCTGACGCCGCTGATTGCGTGGCTCCCGTTCACGACGTCGTGGAGCGCGCGGCTGTTCGCGTTTGTGCTGTTCCTGATTGCCGCGATAACGGATTACTGGGACGGTCATCTCGCACGCTCACGCAACCTCGTGACCGACCTGGGCCGCATGCTCGATCCGCTGGCCGACAAGCTGTTGCTGCTGGCCACGATGATCCCCATGTACTTTCTGCAGCGTCACCACGCGTTCGTGGAGTCCAGCGGCGGCGACGCCAGCCCGTTCCTCTTTGAGATGCCGTTCGGCAAAGTGTCCCTGCCGCTCTGGATTGTGCTGGTCGTGCTGGGGCGGGAAGCGTTCATGACGGTGTTCCGTCAGATTGCCGCCCGTCGGGGGTTGGTGATCTCGGCCATCGGCCCGGCCAAGTGGAAAACCACCTTCCAGAGCATCTGGATGGGGGCCGCCTATTTCTGGTTCTTCGCCATCACGCTGGCCGAACATCGCCAGTGGGTGGGCGACAGTGCCTGGCAGGCCTTCGCCTGGTTCAACGGCTTTGTGGGCGTCGTGAGCATGACCGGCGCCGTACTCCTCACGGTCTACTCCCTCGTGCTGTATCTGCGACGCTACGGCAGTCAGGTACTGCGCGCGGCGTGAGTTCCCCCCCTTGGTGGCGTTGGTGTGAACAGCCCGTCGGTGGCACGGGGGGACGGAGGGCACGGGTAAACGAGACACAAGTTTCGTAGCGCCGAGCGGTGCCTGATCGACGGAGGTGAAGAGCTGTGGAGGTGAGGAGAATCTCGTTGGATTAGGGGACCATGCGCGCATTGTTGATCCGGTTAATGCCGTCGATCATTCGATCAAGGCCGAAGTTTGCAACCAATCCTACCGGCAGTCGCAAGATCCGCAAATAGGTCAGTAACTGACGTGCGTGGATGCGGGCGGATTTCTCTGTTGCCTTGACTTCAATGACGACACGCTGGTCGACCAGGATGTCAATGCGAAAGGCATGCTCCAGTATTCGCCCGCGGTACGTGAGTGGCAATTCTTTCTGCCTCTCAACTTTGTGCCCACCTCTTTCCAATTCGTCTGCCAGCAGAACTTCGTACACTGATTCAAATAGCCCGGGCCCCAGATCGCGGTGGATCTGAATACAGGCGTCAACGATGTTCTCGGTAATCTGATCAAGGTGAGAGTCGTCGAACATCTCACATCTTCGGTAGATCGCGTCATCGCATCGTCATCACCGTGCCTCCGGCAAGCTGTTCGTTGTCCTCTCACCTCCACACCTCCGCACCTCCTCCGATCAGGCCCAACGGTCTCGAAAATCAGCGGAGAATCAGTCAGCAAGCCCCGCACTGGTGCCATCGCTAGATTCCCCGCATGAACATTGAAATCGTCACGATCGGCGACGAGCTGCTGCTCGGCTTCACCATCGATACCAACGCGGCGCATTTGGCGCGTGAACTGGCGGCCCTCGGCGTGCGCATCGTACGGCGCGCAACCTGCGGCGATGATGCCAGCAGCATTCAGGCGGCGGTGCGTGAGGCCCTGCAGCGCACGGGGGCCGTGATCACGACCGGTGGGCTCGGGCCCACGGCCGATGACATGACGAAGCCGGCCATTGCCGAGATCTTCGGTCAGGCGATGGTATTGGATCCGGAGATCCTGACCAACCTGCAGGAACGCTGGCGCAAGCGGTTCAATCATGAGTTGCCGGTCAGCAATCACCAGCAGGCCATGGTCCCACTGGGGGCCACGATCCTCAAAAACAATCACGGCTCTGCGCCAGGCATCTGGCTCGAAGATGCCGACGGGAAATGGGTGGCCATGTTGCCCGGCGTGCCGCGGGAAATGCGAGGGATGGTGGCCGATACCATTCTGCCGCGGTTGCGCGATCGGTTGCCGTCGGATGGCCCGGTGATTCGCAGTCGTACGCTGCGCACCGCCAACATTGCCGAATCGGCGCTGGCCGACCGGCTGGGCGAGTTGGCGCGCGGAGTGAACGGGCTGTCGCTGGCGTACCTGCCGGGCAATGACGGCGTGGACCTTCGGCTTACCAGTTGGGACCGGGATGCGCGGGGCACCAGCAGTGCCCTGGAGGCCGCCGCTGCTCTGGTGCGGGCCAAGGTGGAGCCGTTCATCTACGGTGAAGGCGATGACGATCTGGCCGCAATCATGCTGGCCGAATGTGCCGCGCGCGGCGCCACCGTGGCGGTGGCGGAGAGCTGCACCGGCGGCATGCTGGGGATGCGCCTCACCGCCGTGCCGGGCTCCAGTCGGACCGTACTGGGCGGCACCATTGCCTACGCCAACGAAGTAAAGATCCGGGAGCTGGGCGTGCCGGCCGAGCTCATTGCCGACCAGGGGACCGTCAGTGAAGCCGTCGCCCGGGCCATGGCCAGCGGCGTGCGCCAGCGCTTCGGCAGCACCATTGGCTTCGGCATTACCGGTATCGCCGGCCCTGATGGCGGCACTCCGGAAAAGCCAGTGGGTACTGTTTGGGTGGCGGTCGATCTGGCGGGGGAGGTGCACGCGGTGCGGGCGATTCTTCCCGGTGACCGCTTCGAGATTCGCTGGCGGGCGGCCCAGTTGGCCCTCGATCGCCTGCGGAAAACCTTTGCCCGGGACACCGACGCCACCGGGTGGACGTCCCGGAGTTAAACCGGGGCCGTTTGCGACCGGGCTCGGCGGGGGCGGCAGAAGTTGACGTCGACCGCTTGAGCCGAGCCCCGGTTTCCCAGAAGTTTCCCGTATCATACTAGGCATTTCCGGACCGTTGGTTCGGTAACTTTGGGCAGCCCCGTACGTACGGGACTGCACGACCGCTGGCGCTCAGGGCGCCACGGATTCCCGGCTGCATCCAGGACGACCATGACTGATCCCATGTCGAACGCTGACGCGACGATCGAATCCCTTGCCGATATGGACGCGCCCGACCCGGCAGCGCCCATCGACGCGTCGGACGATCGTCAGCGTGAAATTGATGACCTGAAGGACAAGCACCTGCGCCTCGCGGCGGAGTACGACAATTTCCGACGTCGTGCCGCAAAGGAACGGCAGGAAGCCGGCTGGCGCGCGCAGGGAGAGCTCGTGCGCGGCCTCATTGACGCCATCGACGATATCACGCGCTTTGCGCATGTCGATCCGGCCACGGTGGACAGCAAGACCGTCGTGGATGGCGTGTTGCTGGTGGAGAAGAAGCTCTTCAAGTCGCTGGCCGGTCATGGCTTTGAAGTGCTCGACCCCACCGGGCAGGCGTTCGACCCCAATCTGCACGAGGCGGTCAGTACGCAACCCGCACCCCTGCCGGAGGAAGATGGCATGGTCGCCGTCTGCTTCCAGTCAGGCTATGTCATCAACGGCCTCGTGCTGCGCCCCGCGCGCGTGATCGTGAAGCAGTGGACCGGCGCCTGAGCCCACGGCTCATCCGTCACTTACCAGGCCTCAACGCTTAGCATGGCCAACGGCACCGATTACTACGCAGTCCTCGGCGTTTCGTCGTCTTCAACCGCCGACGAAATCAAGAAGCAGTACCGGCGACTCGCCAAGCAGTACCATCCCGACGCCAATCAGAACGACCCCAAGTCTGCTGATCGCTTCAAGGAAATCTCCGAAGCGTACAACGTGCTGGGGGACGCTGAGAAGCGAAAGCAATACGACGACATGCGCCGTCTGGGCGCCTTTGGCGGCGTGGGCTTTGGTGGTGGGGCGTCGCGCGCCTCGGCCCGTCCTGGCGGCTTCGGATCGACCGGCCCGGGACAATCAGGGGCCGGGACATTCACCGACTTCGACGTGGGAGGGATTGGCGGTCTCGGCGATCTCTTCTCGTCCATGTTTGGTGGTGCTGCAGGCGCGCGAAATACACGCAGCAAGGGGCCCGAAAAAGGGCAGTCCATCGAACAGCTCGTGGACGTTCCGTTTCGCATCGCGGCCGCCGGCGGCAAGGTGCCAGTAGAGCTCGAGGTGAACGAAGAGTGCATCATGTGTCACGGCAACGGTGCCGCACCTGGCGCCCAGATCAAACCGTGTGGTGAGTGCAGCGGCCGCGGCGTGATTTCGTTCGGGCAGGGGAGCTTTGCCGTCAACCGCCCCTGTCCGGTGTGCATGGGCCGTGGCAGTGTGCCCACGGAACGATGCAGCACCTGCCGAGGTACAGGAGAGGCACGGGCGCGTCGCACCGTGAACATCACGGTACCGGCGGGCGCGGAGTCGGGCAGTAAAGTGCGGCTGCGCGGTCAGGGTGGCAAAGGTGCAGCCGGTGGGCAGGCCGGCGATCTCGTCATCACGTTCAACGTGCAGCACGATCGGTTCTACAAGCGCGATGGGCTCGATCTCATTGCCACGGTCCCCATCAACATCGCCCAGGCGACGTTGGGGTCGCGGGTCAGCGTGAAGACACTCGATGGCAAGAAGGTCGCCATCCGGATTCCCGCTGGCACCTCGGCTGGCCGCCGCTTCAAGGTGGCCGGGCAGGGGATTGAGAAAGACGGGAAGAAGGGCGACTTACTGGTTGAAGTAACCATCACCGTACCGGACAGCCTCACCGAGGCGCAGGAGAAGGCGATGCGTGAATTTGCCGAAGCCAGCGGGATGAAGTTTTGATGACTCTCTCTCGTGGGACGCGTGCGGCCTGCCTGGCTGCGTGGTTGAGCGCGGTGCCCACGGTCACGTGGGCGCAGGCTACGCCGGCCGCGTCTGACAGTACGTCACGCACACCAACGACGCGCTGGCAGTTTGACCAGTGCATGGGTGGGCTCACGTATGGTGCGCCCCTCAAGTGGGCGCTGTCGTACGGCATGGGCTTTGTGCGTGAAAGTGAAAAGCGCGACTGGTGCTTTCTTGGGGCCGCCAAGGTGGGATTCGGTGGCGCCAGTTTCAACGTGGGGCTCGCCAATTCGCTGGGGCACTGGGGCAGTGGTGTGGCCGTCACGGGTGGTCTGCTGCGCACCTTCAATGACCCCATGGGGGCCATTGCCAAGCGCACGTATGTGGGAGGCACGGTGCATGTGTGGCCACTGCTCGCGCTGGGCGGCGAGATTGGCTACTACACGCGTATCGGCGCCGACCCTGCCGGAATGACGCGTGGCCGCGGTATGGTGACCTGGTCTACCGGGTTCGGCTTCTAGCCTCCCTCGCGCGACGGCGGCACATGCCGTAGGTTCGCGCGGATATGTCCGACGCTACCAGACCCTCTTCACTCCGTTCGCAGGGCGTACAGGTCACGCTGGGGCTCCTGGCGGGCCTCGCCCTGGGGATGCTGCTCTCGCAGCAGTCAACGCCCACCGCCATCACCGGCGGCCTGCTGGCCACCCTCGATGTGGTGGGGACGGCGTGGATCAATGCCGTGCGCATGACGGTCATTCCGCTGGTGGTGCCGCTGCTCATCGTTGGCGTGGCCGGTGGTGATGACCTGCGGGCTACCGGCGCCGTGGGAGCGAAGGCCTTTGGCTGGATGCTGGTGCTGCTGGTGGCCTGCGCCGTGTTCTCGAGCGTCGTCTCCACGGTGTGGTTCGAATCGCTGGTGCTCGATCCGGCGGCGACCACGCGACTGCGTGAGTCGGCAAAGATTGATGTGCCATCGTCCGACGCGTTGTCGGTGCGCACGTTCATCCTGTCGCTCATCCCCCTCAATCCCATCAAGGCCGCCGCCGACGGGACCCTGTTGCCGGTGGTGCTCTTCACGCTGCTCTACGCGTTTGCCTTGGGCCGAGTAGCGGAAACTCCGCGCGCCGCGCAGCTGTCGTTCTTTCGCGGCATGGCTGACACCATGCTCGTGGTGGTGCGCTGGATGCTCGCCCTTGGGGGCATTGGCATCTTCGCGTTGGCCACGGTGCTGGGGCAAAAGCTGGGCACCAATGTGCTGGGGGCCATCGGCTTTTACTTCCTCGTCAATATCGTCCTGCATCTCATTGCCACCGCGGCCATTTACGTGGCGGTCGCGGTTTCCGGGCGGGTGTCATTGCGCGACTTTGCGCGCGCTCTCGTGCCGGCATCCGTGGTGGGCATGGGATCGCGCAGTTCACTGGCCAGCTTGCCCGCCATGGTCAAGGGGGCCACGGACGTGTTGCGCCTGCCGCCCACCGCTACCGGCTTTGTGCTGCCGCTGTGTGCGAGTGTCTTCAAGCTGACCAGCGCCATTTATTGGGTGGTGGGCGCGCTGTTCATTGCCAAGCTGTATGGCATTGACCTGAGCACCGCCAACCTCGCACTCGTCGCCGCGTCGAGTGTCGTGCTGAACTTCAGCACACCCGGCATCCCCAGCGGCGGCATGCTGCTGCAAGTGCCGCTTTACGCGAGCATCGGATTGCCGGTGGAGGGCATTGGCATTCTCATTGCGCTCGACACGTTGCCGGACATGTTCAAGACGCTGCTCAACGTGACCGCCGATATGTTTGTGGCGGTGATGACAGTGCCGAGAGCCGAAGTGCCCTGAAGACATAACCCGAACTCATTACCCGGAACTGATCAGTTCCGAGTCGTGGGTTCGAGTCTTTGGTTGGGGGTTATTGCGGTGGCGGCAGCACGGGCCGGGTTGGGCTGCCACCCTTGCCCGCGCGACGCGGATCGCCAGCGGCGGGGGCGCCGTCGTTGCCGGAGCGCATCCAGATGCAGCGATGGGTATCGCCCACCTGCACACGCGCCATGGCGTCCGGCCCCACTTTGCACAGCGCATTGCCAGCCAGCAGCGTGTCCTCACCGCTTTTGCCGGTAACCACCTGCGAGGATAACTCGCGCTGGCCAGGCAACGGAATGCAGGCGCAAAACGTGCTCGCAACAATCACGGTGCGCGCGATTCGGGCAAGTAACTGTGGCACGCGACGCACCTCCATTGCTGTGAAGAACAGAACCCTGAACGCATAACCCGAACTCACAACCCGGCACTGATCAGTTTTGGATTCTGAGTTCGAGCAGTGCGTTTGTGCGTTACCCGGCCAGGAGTGGCAGCGAGCGCGTTCGTGCTACCGGGGCGGCACCCGCCATCCCCCGCTCAATAACGCCGCCGCCCAGTACGACGTCACCGTCGTACATGACCAGCGACTGCCCCGGCGAAATGGCCTGAATGGGCTCGTCGAGCGCGAGCTCAATACCGTCGCCATCCAGCCGTACCACCGTGGCCGCCGATGGGCGGGCGCGGTTTCTCACCTGCACCTGAATGGGCGCGCCAACGCGTGGGGCATCGGCGAGCCAGTTGACCTCGCGCGCCTCAACGCCGCGCCCCAGCAACGCTTCGCGTGGCCCAATTACCACCGCCCGCTCCGCCGGCACGATCTCCACCACGAACATGGGGTCGGCGAATCCGCCGGGCAGCCCTTTGCGCTGCCCAATGGTGTAGCGCGCAAAGCCCTGATGCTCGCCCACCACTTCGCCACTGGCGAGGCGCAGGGGGCCAGGCTGCAACGCCGGCGCGTCGGCACCAAGGTGTTCAGCAATCACGCGTACGTGATCGCCATCGGGCACAAAGCAGATGTCCTGACTTTCGATTTTCTCCGCGGTGCGCAGCCCGAACCGCCGCGCTATGTCGCGCGTCTCCGCCTTGGTCTGCGTACCAATGGGCAGCACCAGCCGGTCCAGTACCGGCCGGTCAATGCCCCAGAGGAAGTAGCTCTGGTCTTTGCCGGCATCGAGCCCGCGCAACATCACGGCGCTGTCGCCCACGCGTCCCATGCGCGCGTAGTGGCCGGTGGCCAGCCACGGTGCATCAATCGCGTCGGCTTTGACCAGCAGATCGCGGAACTTCGTGAACGTGTTGCAACGCACGCACGGAATGGGCGTACGGCCGCGTGCGTACTCCTGCACGAAGTCATCCAGCACGTCGTGGCCAAAGTTGTCTACGAGGTTGGTCACGTAGTGCGGAATCCCGAGGGTCTCGCACACCCGGCGCGCATCACTGGTGGCATCAAGTGAACAGCACGGACGGTCGGGCACATCCGCGCCGTCGCCGTGCAATTTCATGGTGACACCCACCACATCACACCCTGCGTCCACCAGCAACGCCGCGGCCACGCTCGAGTCCACGCCGCCACTCATGGCCACGAGAACGCGGTCGCCTTTTTGCGGCGTGAAGGGGAGGGCGGGGGACGGTGTCATGCTAGGCTGGAAACAGGAAGCAGGGAGCAGGTTGCAGGGAGCAGAAAAACTCTGCTCAGAACTCGACGGTTTCGAAAACGGGAGCCGCCTTGGGCTGGCGGACCTTGTCGGCCAGCGTGCCCAGCACCTCCACGGTACGCGTGATGCATTCCGGGGTGCTGAGGCACCCCAGTGACAAACGCAGCGCGGCGTTGGCCAGCTCCGGGGACACGCCCATGGCGCTCAACACGTGCGACGCCGATACGCTCCCACTCTGACAGGCCGATCCGGCGCTGCAGGCGATGCCGCGAAGATCCAACGCCATGAGCAGCGACTCGCTGTTCATCCCCGGGATGGACACGTTCACCACGTGCACCGCGCGCGGGGCACTCGCCCCGTGAATAACGGCGCCGGGAATACGCTCACGCAGGCCCTGCTCAAGCGCATTGCGCAACGCCATGAGCCGGGTGTGTTCATGGTCCTGTTCGGCCAGCAGCAGCTCGGCAGCCGTGGCCAGTCCCACCGCGAAGGCCACGTTTTCGGTGCCGGGGCGGCGCCCACGATCCTGTGAGCCGCCGTGCAGCAACGGTTCGAGCGGCGTGTCCCGACGGATGTACAGCGCCCCAATTCCCTTGGGGGCGCCAATCTTGTGGCCGGAGATGGTAAGCAGGTCGAACGGCTGCGTGCGCGCGTTTACCGCGACCTTGCCAAAGGCCTGTACACCGTCGGTATGAAAGACCACGCCGGCGGCCTTGGCCATGGCCGCCAGTGTTGGCACGTCCTGAATGACGCCCACTTCGTTGTTCACCCACATGACGCTCGCCACAGCGGCCTGGGCGTCGAGCAGTTGGGCAAAGTGGTCATGGTCCACCAATCCGTTGGCATCTACCCGCACGAGGCGCTCTTCCCCCCCCTCGTGCGCTACCTGATGCACGGCCGCGAGTACGGCCTTGTGCTCAATGGGCGTGGAGATGGCGGCGGTCCGCCCCTGCGTCTTGAGGGTGCGATAGGCGCCCAGAATGGCAAAGTTGTCCCCCTCGGTGCCCCCGGAGGTGAAGCAGAGCTCGTCGGAGTTGGCGCCGAGGCAGGCGGCGAGACGCTCGCGGGCCTCGTCGAGGGCCACACGCGCCTCGCGCCCCCAGCGATGGACACTGCTGGGGTTCCCGAAACGGGGGCCAAAGAATGGGGCCATGGCGGCCATGACCTCGTCGCGCACCGGCGTGGTGGCGGCGTGGTCGAGGTACACGGGGGAGTGGGACATTCTGGAAAATTAACAGGACCGGGGTCGAAATTCCGGGGGAACGACGGCCCGCCATGGTGTAAACTTCACCCATGTTCACCACGTGTATTCACTGCACCGGAAAACTGGGCAGCAATGAAGCGTTTGAGCTGTTCCCGGTGGGGTCGCGGCTCGCCTTTGACCCGCGCCAGGGTCGACTCTGGGTCATCTGCCGGGCCTGTGACCGGTGGAACCTCTCCCCACTCGACGAGCGCTGGGAAGCCATTGAGGCCATGGAGGCGCGCTTCCGGGACACCCGGCTGCGGGTCAGCACCGACAATGTGGGACTGGCGCGCCTCCGCGAAGGCGTGGACCTCATTCGCATTGGTGAACCGCAGCGCCCGGAAATGGCGGCGTGGCGCTACGGCGATCAGTTTGGTCGGCGGCGCAACCGGCAGCTGCTGATAAGTGGTGCAACGCTTGGCAGTGCCGCCGCCATTTTTGGCGGAATTATGGCTCTCGGGGTAAGTGTCGGGAGCTTTGCGGGGATCTATGGCAACTCCGCCATGTGGCAGGCCCTCATTCACGGCCGGCAATCCAAGTCCATTGGGCACGTCGCGCTGCCTGACGGATCACTGGTCGAACTGGAGCGACGGCATGCGCGCATGTCCGTTCTGGAACGGTCCCGGTCGGGGGATGAACTGCGCCTCCGTCTGGAGTCGAGGCTTGGCACGCATCTGTTGGTTGGCGCCGATGCCATGCGCGCAGCGCAGCGCATCATGTCCACCGTGAACAACTTTGGTGGATCGAAAGCCAAAGTGCAGGAGGCGGTGGCGCTACTGGAACAGGCAGGCGATCCGCTCAAGGTGTGGACGACCGTGCAACAGCAACACGGGTGGCGTCCCGGGGATGATCAGTGGGGCAACGGCCAGTGGATTGACGGGACGAACAAACGCAACACCGTGCGCAAAATTCCCGGCGCTCTGCACACGCTCAACATCCGCGACCGCCTCGCGCTCGAAATGGCGCTCCACGAAGAGACGGAGCGCCGCGCCATGGAAGGCGAACTGCAACTGCTGGAAGTGGCGTGGCGCGAAGCCGAAGAGATTGCCAAGATCGCCGACAACATGTTCACGCCTGCACAGATTGAAGCACGACTTGGCGAACTCCAACGGGAATCGGCAAACAAACCGTCCCCCTGACGATCTGCTCTCCGCTCCCTGTTCCCTGCTCCCTGTCTCGTGTACTCCACCTGTATCCACTGTCGCACGCGTTTCGCGAGCAACGAGTCGCTGGAGGCATTGCCCATCGGTCAACGCCTCGCGTTCGACGCCGCGATGGGTCGCCTCTGGGTCGTGTGTCGCGCCTGCGAACGCTGGAACCTCACGCCGTTTGACACCCGCTGGGAGGCCATCGAACAGGCGGAGCGGGCGTTTCGCGACACCCGCGTGCGGGTCAGCACTGAACAGATTGGTCTCGCTCGGTTGCGTGATGGTACGGAGCTCGTGCGCGTCGGGAAGCCTCTGCGGCCGGAGTTTGCCGCGTGGCGCTACGGTGATCAGTTCGGTCGCCGTCGCCGACGCACGCTGCTCATGGGCGCTGGTGCGGCGTTAGGCGGCGGTGTGGTCTTGGCCGGGGCCACGGCGTTTGGTGCGGGTCTCGCTACGCTACTCCCCGTGGTGCACGTGCTCAATCTGTCCACGATTCTCCGGGCCATCACAGCGCGCGGGAGCGAGCACCGGCTGCCCGACGGCGGGCGTTTTGTGCCCATCGGGCAACCGCGTCTCATTGCCTCTGGTCCGGAAGGGTGGGGGATTGATATCGGCTACGCCATGCGTCGTGCGGCCGGCGATACCCGCGGCCCCGCCATGTTCTCACTCTTTGGTGAAGGCAAGAACGAACAGGGTCGCATCCAACTCTATGGGCACGACGCGTTGCCATTGCTGCGCGAATATCTGCCGCGCATCAATCGCACCGGAGCATCCGCGGCGCGAGTGGTTGATGCCGTGACGTTGCTGGAACAGGCCGGCGCCGCCGATGCCTTTCCCCGCTGGGCAGCAAGTATGCGCCGGACGTGGGATGCGAAAGCCACGTGGGGCGATGCGGGTGATCTCAACTACATCCCCGCGCCAGCGCGCCTGGCGTTCGAAATGGCGCTGCACGAAGAGGCGGAACGCCGCGCCCTCGAAGGGGAACTGGCCGAGCTCGAACGTGCCTGGGCCGACGCCGAGGGGATCGCTGCCATTGCCGACAGTCTTACCATCCCGCCCACTATCGACGTGCGGCTGGAACAGCTACGTCAGCGGCCGGAGTAACGCCCGTACCGGCGCCGCGTCGGCGCCGTACACCAACAACGGTGGGGCCAGCAGTTCATACGCCCCGGTGGGCACGTCGCGTAAATCGAGATTCTCCAACACGAACGCCTCGTGGCCGAGCAGCGCGTGATGCACGTCCAGCGTTTTGCTCTCCCGTCGGTCCACACTGGGAGCATCCACGCCCCACAGGCGAAGCCCCTGGCTCACCAGCCACGAAGCGGCCGACGCGGACAGGCACGGCCAATCCAGCGGGAACGCGCCACCGGCGACGGAATGCTGCGTGCGCAGCAGCACCCGCAACGGCACGATGCCGCCGAGCAGCGTGATCATCTGCTCGACCTCAAGGTCCTGCGTGATGTCGTACCCCACCGGCAGTTCAATCACCCGTACCGGCCCCACAAAGGCATCCAGTGCCAGCGCTTCCGACGCCGGCCATGCCGAGTGCACATGCAGCGGGGCATCGGCGTGTGTCCCCACGTGAAAGCTGGTGGTGATCGCCGCGAGGTTCACACTGCTGCCGTCTTCGCGACGGCAGGTCCAGCCGCAGCTGAACGGCTGGTCGCCGGGCCACTCGGGCGTGCTGCGGCCCATGGGAATGGAGATGTCGAGGTGTCGCTGGTCACGAGTGCTCATGCCGCAAATCTATCGTCTGCTGCTATCGGGCGCGGTGATTGGTGGCGTGTTGGCGCGCACGAGAAAGCGGACATCCCCAATGGTGACCTGCTCCTGTGTCGTCCCCTGTGTACGGCGTACCCCGCCGCCGGCGCGGAGTGTGCGCACCGCCGCTGCTACAGCAACCAAACGCGACGGCGGCGCAGAGATGGTATTGTGCGCCGGAAGCAGCCGCCGCAGCGATGGCGCCAGCGCCGCGAGCCGTGTCATGGTCTGCTCGTAGGCCACAAGGTCCGTCTCGCTCGAAAAAAACCACAACACCGAGTCGTAGTACGAGTCCCCGGTCATGAGCAACCCGTTGGCACGGTCGAGCAACACGATGGCATCCGGTGTGTGTCCCGGGGCGGCGACAATCTCGAGCGTTCGACCGCCCAGATCTATCGTGTCACCACTGGCCACCCGCCGGGCCACCCGCCACGATCGCGATCGAAACGTGGCCGTATCGGCAACCGCCGGCGGGCGGCCGCAAAAAGCGTCGACGGCCACTTCACTCGCCACTTCCAGATGTGCCTTGCCGCGCTCGTTGGCCTGCGTGAACGGGTGATCGAGGGCCAGCACATCGGTAAACTCGAAGTTCGCTCCCACGTGATCGAAATGCGAATGCGAGTTGAGCACGGATACGGGCAGCGTGGTGAGTGCATCCACCACGGGCCGCAGCGGTACCAGCCCAATGCCGCTGTCGAACAGCAAGGCGCTGCTGGTGCCAACCAGAAGATACGAGATGGCTTCCTGAAACTGTCGCGGCTCCACAATCGCGAACACACCAGGCTCCACCTGATACACCTCGTGCCAGTCTCCCGGTACTGGCACTCGCTCGAAGGCGGCGTTTACGGCACGGGGCAGGGCGCTGCACCACGAAGTTGTCGCGGAATCCCCAGCGGCGTTCTGTATGCTCGGCAATACCGGCTCTTCGCGCGGTGCACACGACGACAGCAACAAGGCGGCAAGCCCGCTCTGGATTCCGCGCATCCCGGCCCCCGTCAGAATGTGGACACGCCCAGCGAGGTCACGTCCGCCACATCCATGGTCTCGTCGGTGAAGAAGGGTTCGCCGTACTGCGTACGAATGAGCGAACCGTAGTGGGCCGCATGATGACGGACCATGTCGTAGAGCGGCTCCCCGTTGGGGTAGACCTCACCCGCTTGCGTGGTCCCGTCAAACTGCGAGCCGTACACCTTGATGGCGTTGAGCTTGCGCTCGAACTGGGCCGTGATGTTCACCACGAACGTGGGCTTGGTATAGTCCTCACGATACGTAATCACGTGCAGCAGCTTGAACGGACGAAATGGCTCATGGTCTCCTGGCGCGTAGCGTTTCAGCCCCGCCAGAAAACAGGCATCGCGCACGAGTTCCGTGGTACGCCGATGGTCGGGATGACGTCCGCGTGGTGCGGGGGCAATGACCACTCGCGGGCGCAACTGACGAATGACCTGCACCAGTGCTGTCCGTGTCTCGTTGTCGTTCGTGATGCCCGCGTCGGGCAACCCGAGATTCTGCCGCACGTGCACGCCCATGACCTGCCGCGCGGTTTCCGCCTCCTGCGCCCGCAGCTCCGCCGATCCGCGCGTTCCCATCTCGCCCTGCGTGAGATCCAGAATGCCTACCCGTTTCCCATCGTCCACGGCTTTGATGAGCGTACCACCGCACGTGAGTTCGACATCGTCACGATGCGGACCAACGGCCAACAGGTCGAGCGACATGAGCACCGGCACCTATGCAGCAATGTGAAAAACAAACGGCGCGAGCAGGTCCGCTGGCGCCGTTCGCACGCAAGACAACATCCGCTGCGTTATCCCGCCCGGGTGAGGTAAGCGGCCACCCGTTCGGCCACTTGCTGACCACTGGCCACGCAGTCACCCACCGACACGCCATTGCGGAAGTTCCCGGCCAGATACAGCCCGGGGTTCTGCTGCTCCGTGAGATCTGCGGCGTCCTTCACGGACTGATAGCCCACGGTGTACTGCGGAATGGCACGCGACCAGTACACGTGCTTGGCAAATACCGGCTCGCCACGGACGCCGAGAAGCTGGCGCAGGTCGAGCAGCACGCGCTCCAGGAGCAAGTCGGTATCCTCGCGTGCGCGCTCCGCTTGACGACTTCCGCCCACGAAACAGGTAATGGTGACGCACTCGTCCGGAGCACGGCCAGGGAACAGCGACGAGCTGAACAACGCACCCAGCAACGTGCGCCGCTCCACTGCCGGCACCAGCACCCCAAAGCCATCCAGGGCATGCGCCACGTCTTCGCGGTTGAATCCCAACGTGAGCGTGCTGACCGGTGGGTACTCCACACGCTCAATGGGGGTGGCCAGCTTGCGCATGGACGCCGGCAACTCCATGGCCGCCAACACGTGTGCCGGCGTGGCCATCACCACGGCATCCGCCAGACGCGACTGCGCCACGCCATCCTGTCCGGCGTCCACTACCCAGCGCGCTTCCTGACGGTGCACCAGACGCACCGGGCAACCCAGACGCACCGTCCCGGCTATGGCCGCTTCGAGGGTGTCCGTGAGCGTCTGCATCCCGTCTACGAAACTGATCAGTCGAGCCCGTGCCGGCGGGGACGCGGTCATTGGGCCGCCATGCGACGTGGCGGCACTCTCCCCGTTGGCCAACTGCTTGCGCGTCATCATCAAGCCCTTCGACAGTGACCCGTACTGCCGCTCCAGCTCCGCCACGCGTGGAAACGCATGCGCCATGCTGAGGGTCTCGGGGTCACCCGCAAAGATCCCCGAGATGAACGGATCAACGGCGTAGTCGAGGACCTCGTGGCCCAGACGCCGCCGGACAAAGCTGGCCACCGATTCGTCGCTGTCCTGCGTACGTGTGCGCACCAGTGGCTCCAGCAAGACCCGCAGCTTCGCCTTGAAGGAGAGCAGGCCCGTGGTAAGCATGGACGGCGGCGACAACGGGAACGGCATCAGCGCACCGTTGCGCACCACATATCGTCTGTTGGCGCCTGGGCTCGCCTCCACGACATCGTCCTGCAAATCCAGCTGCTGCAACAGCGTATCAACGGCCGCCGACGTGACAAACGAATTGGGCCCGTGCTCGGCGAGAAACCCATCGGCGTGCGTGGTGCGGATCGCTCCGCCGGTGTGCCCGCTGGCTTCGTACAGGGTGACGTTGACCCCGCGACGACGCAGCTCATAGGCCGCGACGAGTCCGGTAATTCCGGCGCCCACCACGGCCACGGAGCGCGAGTCGCCTCCGTCTCCTTCAAGAGGAGCAACGTTGCCGATCATATCAGCGAGCACGTGCATGGTTCACGCTCCAGCGACGTCCGTTATCCAGTCGCGCGGCTCCAGCATCTGCATCAGCCGCGCTTCAAATGAATCAGGGGAATAGCGGGGGGCATACTGCCACATCGCCAGTGGAGGCAGGCTCATGAGCACGCTTTCCACGCGCGCGTTGGTTTGCAGGCCGAAGGTGGTCCCGCGATCGTGGACGAGATTGAATTCCACGTACCGTCCGCGACGAACCAGCTGGAACTCCCGTTCGGCCACACTGAAGGGTTCTTCCCGCCGTTGGTCCACGATGGGCTCGTAGGCCCGGCGCAGCACGCGCGCCACGTCAGTGACAAACGCCTGCGTCGCTTCAAAGTCGAGGCCGAATCGCTCGTCATCGGCGCGCAAGTGATCAAAAAAGATGCCACCAACGCCGCGCGCTTCGTTGTCACGATGCGTGTTCACGAAGTACTCATCGCACCACTGCTTGAACTGCGGATACAACGCCGCATGGTGCCGACTGCACATGTCGTGCAAGGCCCGATGAAACGTGTGCGCGTCCTCTTGGTGCGGGTAGAACGGCGTGAGATCGGTCCCGCCGCCGAACCAGCAATCGGTCAACTGTCCGTGCTCGTCGGTAAGCTCGAAGTAGCGCACATTGAGATGCACCGTGGGCACCTTGGGGCTGCGCGGGTGCACCACCAGGCTCACACCGGTTGCAAAAAAGTGTGTGGTTCCTGATGCCGCGCCACGCCCACCCAGTCGCCGCGCGGCGGCCTCGGGCAACTCGCCCATGACGGCGGAGCGATTGATGCCGGCCTTTTCGAAGGTCACCCCATCGGTCATGACGCGGGCAACACCACCGCCACCGCCCGGACGCTCCCAGCGATCTTCGATAAAGGTGCCGCCACGGTCGAGCCGTCCGAAAAAGGAGGTGAGCTCATCGTGCAGCCCCGCAATCCAACGGGTCACTTCACCACGCCGACTGTGCACGGTCGCGGCGGCGGCGTCACCTGGGTGCGTCGCCACCGTCATGGCACCCCCGCCAACTGAATCCCGGGGGCCTGCGCGGCACGCGACGCGGCCACGCGCTCATCCGTCCACTCCCATTCCTTCACCGCGTCGATGAACGCCCGGGCGTGGTCCGGCTTCATGTCCGGCAGAATCCCGTGGCCAAGATTGGCCACATGCCCCACCGGTCCGAAGGCGGAGATCATGTCGTGCGTCTTCTGGCGAATCTCCGACGGCGACGCGTACAACGTGCACGGATCGAGATTCCCCTGCAGCGCCACGTTGAACGGCTCGGTTTGCCGACGGGCATCCTGTGGAGAGGTATGCCAATCGACGCCGATGGCATCGGCCTGCGTGGCCGCGGCAATTTCGCTGAGCGCCCAGCCCCCGCCCGGGGCAAAGACAATCACCGGGACGCCCGCTTCGCGGGCCCGCAGCGCCGCCTTGGCCAGGTACGGGAGGGAAAACGTGCGGAATTCCTGCGGGCCCAGAGCGCCAGCCCACGATTCAAAGAGCTGTACCACCTGCGCGCCGGCTTCCACCTGCGCCACGAGAAAATCGCCGACGGCGGTTGCCAATTGGTCCAGCAACTGATGCGCGAGCGTCGGGTTCTCGAAGAGCATCTTCTTGGCGACGGCAAACTGCTTGGTACCTTTGCCTTCCACCATGTAGGCGGCCAACGTCCACGGTGCGCCGGCAAAGCCAATCAACGGGACACGTCCGTTGAGTGCCCGCTTGGTCATGCGCAGCGCATCCAGCATGTATCCCAGCTGGTCGCTCGGATCCACCGGACGCAGCCGCTGCAGATCCTGCAGCGTGCGAATAGGCGACGGAAACTGCGGGCCCACGCCTTCGTCCAGCGTGAGGTGCATACCCATCGCTTCGGGAATGACCAGAATATCACTGAAGATGATGGCCGCGTCGACGCCCACGAGATCAATGGGCTGCAGCGTGACCTCGGTGGCGAGTTCCGGTGTGCGGCACATCGTGAGGAAGTCCGACTTGGCACGTACCGCCCGGTACTCAGAGAGGTAGCGCCCAGCCTGTCTCATCATCCAGACGGGGGGACGTTCCACGGATTCGCGGCGCAGGGCACGCAACAACAGGTCGTTCATACTCGGGGGAGTGTCGGGCTGGGGAGAGCCCAGGTGATCTCGAGAAACTCGAGGGCCGTACGAACACCAGCGCGACGCACCGCGTGTCAGCGATGCGTCGCGGGGTTCACGGCATCAGGTAAACTGCTGAGTGGTGACCAGCGGTGTATTGCTGTGCGGTGTTGGCGGCGCCGCGTGCTTCATGGCGGCATCGCCCCGCATGGTGCGTTCAACGGGCGCCTTGGCCACCGGTGTTCTGGCCGCCGATACCTTGGGCACCGACGCGGGCGCTGGTACCGCCCGATGGGTCCCCGTGGTGCGCCGAGACTGTGTGGCACCGGCGCCTTCCGCCGGCGCAAACATCTCCAGCAGCATCATGGCGTGCTGGTCCAGCGGTTCTCCCCGCTGCAACGCCCGACGCAACGCCGCCATGGGGCCGGCCAGCAGCTTCGCCACAATGCGCGATGCCGCCTTCTCGGCGACCCCTTCATCCTTCGAGTGGAAGGCCACTTCACGACGCGCCACGTCTTCCAGCGCTTCCCGCAACGGCTTGATGGCGTCGCGCGCTGGCATCGTGGCAATCCAGTCCATGAACGCGTTGGTCTCGTCCGCGCAGATCGTCTCGGCGTGCGGGACCGCATCTTTGCGCATGACTTCGGCCGACAACACCGGCTGGTGCAAGGTGTCGAGGTCGATGAGCGTCACGCCCGGCTCGTCAACCACGGCCGGGTCAATGTTGCGCGGCACACTGAGGTCCATCATGAGCAAGGCGTAGCCGCTGGCTGCGCAGGCTTCGCGCGCCCGCTGCAACGCCGCACCTTCCACCACCGGGACCTCACTACCCGTGGCCACGATGACCACGTCGGCCATGGCCGTCTCGACGTGCAACGTTTCCCACGGCGCTGCGCGCCCTCCAACCATGCCGGCCAGATTCTGCGCGTTTTCGAACGTGCGATTGACCACGACAATGTCGCGGGCACCCAGCTTGTGCAGTTGCTTGGCCGAGCGGGCGCCGGTCTTGCCAGCGCCAATCACCACACACCGTGCGTTTTCGAGATTGCCGAATCGCTGAGACGCCGTGATCGCGGCTTCAGCCCCAACGGAATTCCGTCCCGCCGTCAGCGACGTTTCCGTCTGCACCCGCTTCCCAGCCCGCAACGCGGTCTCAAAGAGACGGTGCAAGACCGGCCCGGCGGCCTGCCCGCGGGAGGCGCGCTTGTACGCGGCCTTGAGCTGGCCGAGAATCTGCCCATCGCCAAGCACCTGTGACTCAAGCCCCGAGGCAATGCGCACCACATGCTCCGCGGCATCACGCCCGACACGGCGCGTCGCCGTGGTGAGCAGCTGGACGCCTTCCGATCGGGTGCGCATCCACCGACGGGCCAATGTCTGGATGGATCGTTCAATGACCTGTGGGTCATCGCTATCCACCCAGGCATACAGCTCCGTGCGATTGCACGTGGAGATGAGCGCGGATTCGGTAATGGCTTCGGTGCGGGCCGTGCGATACAACTGCGTGAGGCGCTCTTCCGAGAGATGGAAGCGCTCACGTGTTGCCACGTCGGCAAAGCGGAAGTCGATGGCGATCGAAATCAGCATCGGGGAGGGGATGCGGAGTCGGGAGTCAGGCGGGCGCGAGCCCGGCAAGATGCGCCAGGTTCTTGAAGAAAATGCGAACGTGCGACATCGGCTTCGCGCGCACCAACTGCTTGCGCATGTAACCGTCAAACGTCAACTGCTGGACATCCCGATCTCGGCAGATCGCGACAAACCGCTCCCGCCGCTCATCAGTAGTGTACCAGAAACTTTGCATTACGTCGAGGACGAAAAACACCGGACCGTGCAGCCGCATGAATCGGCGGCGGGCCTGTTTGAGCGCGGAAGCCTTGCCGGTCTGGAGGGCCTCCTCCACTGCGTCCGCCGCAAAACGGCCGCCGGTCATCGCGTAGAAGATGCCTTCTCCGCTCGCCGGCGCCACGACTCCGGCCGCATCTCCGGCTACGACCACGTCCCGGCCGTTGTCCCAGCGGGGAAGGGGTTTGATCGGAATAGGGGCCCCTTCGCGCCGAATCGTCTCCAATCCGTCCATCCCGGTATCGAGCCGGAGTTTGGCCACCGCTTCCTTGAGGCCAAAGCCCTTCTGGAAGGTCCCCGTCCCAATGGACGTGGTCGGGCCGTGCGGAAAGACCCAGGCGTAGAAATCCGGGGACAAGGGCGCGTTGTAATACACGTCCACCCGGTCGTGCCCAAAGACTTCGCTGTCCGTCGTGGGCGACTTGACGATCTCGTGGTAGGCAAAGACGTGCTTGGCCTTGTGGGACCCCGGGATGCATTGACGGGCAATGGGCGAGAGGGCCCCATCGGCGCCAATGACGTACCGGGCCCGCACGGTGCGCGTGGTCCCCTGTCGTGACCGTCCTTCGGTATACATCAGGACGGCCGTACCATCCTGGTCGCGCGACAGCTGCGTGAACGCCCCCGTCCGACGGACGGCACCGGCGATCGCCGCGCGGTTGCGCAGCCATTCGTCGAACATGTCCCGATCGACCATCCCCACAAACCCATCTCCCACCGGGATGTCCACCTTCTTGGCGGTCGGGGAGATCACGCGCGCGGTGTTCACGCGGGCGACCAGCAGGGACTGGGGAATCTTGAAATCGCGAAGCAGCTGCGGCGGAACCGCCCCACCGCACGGCTTGGTGCGCCAGGCGCGGTCGAGCAGCAGGACTTTGCGCCCCGCGCACGCCAATTCGTGGGCCGCAGTCGCACCGGCCGGCCCGCCGCCCACCACTACCACATCAAACAGCTCCCCATCTTCATAGGGAGTCCCGCGTTCCAACGGGGTCACTTCACCTGGTGCAGCACTCATGTTGCTGTACTCCGTGTCGCTCATTGAATGACCGCCGACAACATCTCGCCACGCTGTTGAAACACTTCGGTGGCTCGCTCGCTGGACGCGCTGCGCATGGCCAGCCATGCTGACGCCCCAAAGAGCACGGCCTGCACGGCAAAGACCGCGAGATATCCACGTACCGGAGATGCCAGCACCGCGCGTGCCAGATCGACACCCGCCGCGCCCGACATCGTCCCCACGGCATAGGCCAGCGCTTGCGCGGCCCCAAACACGCCCAGGCGAAGCCCGGCGCGCCCATCGGTCTTGTCACCTGTCAATGCCATCATGGAACCAATGGCGCCAATGGCGAACACGCCGTTCGAGAGCCCCAGCACCACGACAATGGCGGTAAACACCGTAACGCTCGACAACGCTGGCGACGCGACCATGGCGAGATACGACAGCGCCGAGGCCGCGCATCCCGCTGCCGCCCAATGGCGAAGCTGACCGGTGCGCGTCGCCAGCAGCGCCGCCACGATCATGCCCACCAGCACCCCACCATGATGGGCGCCGGACAGCTTGGTGCTTTCGCCAGGCGTCATGCCAAAGGCAATGCCGGCAAACGGTTCGAGAATGAGATCCTGCGCGCTGTACGCGAACATCGCGAGGAAGATGAAGCCGGAAAACAGCCGGGCCGCCGGCTCACGCCACACTGTGCGAAAGGTGGCGGCAAACGACGTGGCCCCGTCATGATCTGCCTTCGCCGGCATGATGGGGCGCGGGCCCCGCTCCACGCCCCACGTCGCCAGCCAGGCTACGACCAGCCCCGCACCACCGATTCCGCCGGCAATGGCGATCAATCGTGTGTACGAAAACGGATCAAGCAGCATCCCCGACGTGGCCGCCGTGATGATGATGCCCACAATCATCAGGATCCACGTGATGGCCGCGGCCCCGGCGCGCTGCGATGGCTTGGCACGTTCGCTCATGAGTGCCAGCAGCGGCGTCCCCGCCGCGCTCACGCCCGCGCCCAGAATCACGCTCGCCAGTGATGCCAGGGTGACGCCGAGCGCCACGTTGGTCGCCATCACCGGAATGCTGGCGGCCACCCCGACGCCTCCCAGCGCGCACACGAGCAGCCCACCTAAAATCCACGGCGTCCGACGCGTCGAACGATCACTGTCGTGCCCGAGTCGCGGCCGCAAAAAGAGTTGGACGCCGAAATGCAGCGCCACCAGCAGGCCGGGAATGAGCGCCGGCAGCCCGAGTTCTACCACGATGACCCGGTTGATCGTCGTGGTCAGCAACACCACCACCGCACCAATAGCCGCCTGCACAAAGCCAAGGCGGGTGAGCTGCCACCAACTCATCCCCGACTCGGTAGCGACAACCATGGGGGCGACCGCGGTCGTCATCAGCGCACGGCCTCGGTGGCCACGCCAGTGATTATCGGCAGCGTCCGCACCGCAAACGCTGAGACCATCATGCCGCTCACATAGAAGGGCACTCCGAACGCACTCAGATACAACGCTCGCTCCACCGGCTTCTGCACAAACCACCACATGAGCCCCGCCTGCACCGCGGCCAGCACGCCAATGGCCGACGCGTACCCCGGACGCCCCCACGACAGCAGCAGAGCAATCACGACAAACTGCGACACCAGCATTACCAGCGAGGCCACCCACCCGGCACCGGTCGGTCCGAGCATGACGGGCAGGGAATTGATCCCCATGGTGCGGTCGCCCTCAATGGCCTTGAAGTCGTTGAGCGTCATGATGCCGTGGGCGCCGATGCTATAGAGCGCGGCCAGCAGCAGCAGCGGCGTAGGCGGCAGGACGTTCCCCAGCATGATGCCGGCGCCGGTCACCCACGCCAACCCTTCATAGGTGAAGCCCACTGCGGTGTTGCCCAGCCACCCGTTGCGCTTGAAGCGAAACGGCGGCGCACTGTAGGCCCACGAAAACGCGAGCGCCACAGCCACGGCGCCCAGCCCGAACCGCCCGAGTGGCAACGCCCACACCACACACAGGGCGCTCCAGAAAATCGCGATCGCCAATCCCCACTGTCCCGGAATCCGTCCCGACGGAATGGGGCGATTGGGCTCGTTGATGGCGTCCACATGTCGGTCAAACCAATCATTGACCGCCTGGCTGGAGGCACACACCAGCGGTCCGGTCAGACCAATCCCCAGCGCCAGCGTCCACAGGCGCTCGGAAGACAGCGGTACACCCGCGGAAATAGCTCCGCAGGTGAACGCCCACATGGGTGGGAACCAGGTTACCGGCTTGAGCAAGGTCAGGACCGCTTTCGGGTCCAGCCGCGTCACCGCCGTTCGTTCTGAATAACTGACGCCCATATGTGTCCAGTTTAGTTGACAGTCGCCTCGCGCGACAGAGCCAGAGGGCGTTTTTTCCCTGCTGGTGAGATTCTGGAGTTGTGAGGGGATCCGGGGACGGAACGACAGGGTTAGCTGGCGGCGTCTTCTTCGCGGTCGGTACCCGGTGTGACGAGGCGATGTCTTCGCAGCTTGACGTACAGACTTTGTCGGCTGACCCCAAGGACTTCTGCCGCTGAGGTGCGGTTGTCGTTGGTCAGCTCCAGCGCCGCTTCAATAAAATGGCGCTCAACCAGATCCACTGTGTCCCGCACCAGATCGCGCAGGGACACCCGGCCAACCAGCGAGGTCAGTTCTTCAACGGCCCGGGTCAGGTCACGGGCGCCCTGGGGGCCACTCGCCAGGCGACGGCCAATGTCCCGGATCGTGAAGCCGATACACGGCTCCTCGCCTTCCGGGACCCACACCGCCGACACCTCGACTTCCGACTGGTTCCCGTGCAGTCCACGCGCCGAGGTGGCCATGAGCCGCACCACGCCGTTCTTGCGCAGCATGCCCGTGAACACCGGGAAGTCGGCTCCCGGACGACCGATATAAGTGCCGAGGGTTGTCCCCCGGAGCTGTTCCTCGCTGGCCAGCTCCGTGATGTCGAGGAACGCCCGGTTGGCGGTCAGAATCTCCCCGTCAAGGTCGGTCACCACGAACGCATCGGGAGAGCGTTCCAGCAGGTCAATCAGCCGCGAGGGCGAACTGCCCCCCGTGGTGGCGCCGGCCGTCGGCAATTCGGCGGGGGAGAACCGCACCAGCAGCAACGTGGCCTGTTCCTGTCGGAAGCACGATGCCGAGGCATGGAATGAACGCCCCCCCTGCAATGCGAGACTGATGTCGCCGGCTCGCCCGGCGCTACGGGCCGACGCAAGCAGGTCTTCCAGCGCGCGGGCCGCCTGCGCATCCATACCAAGCGGGAACGACCGACCGATGAGACGATCGGTGGGTTCCCCGAAAATCTGCCCGGCCGCCGAGTTGGCGTCGAGCACCTTGAGATTGGCGGCGTCCAACACCACGATGCCATCACTGGCCAACTGGAAGAGCAGCCGGTAGCGCGTTTCCACATGGCGCAGCCGCCAGTAGTCGCGTTCCATGGCCTGCTGTGCTTCCACCAGGCGCTGCTGTAAGGCCGAGACGTGCCGCATGTCGCGGCCGACGGCCACGAGGCCCCCGTCGCGGCCCAGCTTGATGGTGGTGTACGACACGGGGACATCACTGACATCCCCCATGATGTGGTTGACCTGGCGGCGCTTGGACACACCAAGGCTGACCGCTTCCTTGACGAGCGTATCGATCTTGGCGCGCGAGTCGCCAGACACGGTGTCGCTCCAGGAGCGGCCAATCCACTGATTGGCGGTATCGAACTGGGAATCGCCGTTGCCCATGAGCGCAACGTCGCGAATTACCCCAGCGCCATCCATGACAAGCGCGATGTCCCCTGCCACCGCCAGCAAGGCGGCCGCAGACTTGGCATCGAGCTCGCCAAAGGCGAGGTTACTCCCGTCGAAAGGCTTCACGGAACTGGCCACGATCGCCAAGCCCCTCCGAACGGTTGGCATCCGAGAGACCGGCGCGGGCAGCGGGCAGCAGTGATCGTGCGATCACTGGGGCCTCCCGGGCATCGGATGCAATGGCATTCGCGCCAACCTGTTCCGCCATGGAGGGGTCGTCAGCAAAGAGCTGACCCCCTACCATGATCTGGAGGTTGGGGTTGCGCGACGCCGTCTTGAGACGGCGAATGTCGCGACGGAGCACGTTGAGCCGGCTCTCTGTCCCGACGGAAAATCCAATGACGTCGTACCACTCGCTGGCCACCATGGTGAGCAGGTCGCTCTCCGTCCACGGGGCGCCAACGAGGACACGCCACCCATCCCGCAGCAGAAACTCGCCCACCATGATGATGCCCAGGGTGTGCTGCTCCCCCGGGACACAGGTCAGCAGCACGTTCCCCACCGGCTCGGCGTGTCCTGATTCGGCCAGGAAGACCTGCGACAAGTCGCGCAGGAGCCGCTGCATGCGCCCCAGTGCCACGGTCACTTCGACGAAATCACACTCGTCATTGTCCCACATGGCGCCCAGCCGACGCGCCGACGGGGCCAGCAGGTCGAGGTAGACGGCTTCCACGCTGGCCCCTTCGGACAGGACCCCGCGAATGAACTGGGCTCCGCGGGCATCGTCAACGCTGCGCACGGCGGTGACAAAGGACAGCACGTCATCTTCAGAGAGCACGCGTCCGGCGGCCGCCGCCATGGCGGGCGACACCGGACCGACCCGGTGACTCGTCATGAGTCGCGGGACCAGCTCGTTCTGGATAGTGCGCTCGAGACGTTCGAGACGCTCGCTGCTCAGCGGCGAAGACAGATGATCCATGACAGCGGGGCTGGAGCCCGGGCGGTGGGTCACCAGAGGGGTGCCGCTCGCAGCGGTTGGGAGGGACGCGCCATGCATGGCCGCGAAGTCTCCTGGGCGCAATTGGCAGGTGAGATAAACCCGGGGTGCGGGCGTACCATAACGAATGAGCGCCGATAATGGTACCAGTCGGTCCAGTTGTCAAGAAAAGTGTACGTCAAGTCTTCTTGACAACTCCTGACCCCAATCGTACCCTGATGTCGTCTGGGCAGCGAACCCCCGGAAGAGAAGGCTGATGACTGCTGTGCCCCCCCAAAAGACGGTTGCGATCGACGCAGCCGCCCATGTCCGTGCGTCGGCTCCCGCTGTACGTACGGGCCTCTATACGCCCGAAGAACGGAAGCGTCGCGACGCCACCAAGTGGACGCTGGTGCAAGGACTTCTTGCGCCGGTGCAGTTCCTGGTCATGGCGATCTCGGTGGCGCTAGTTCTGCGTTACCTCAAGACCGGACAGGGTCTTGAGGCCGCCCACATTTCCATCGTCGTCAAGACGTTTGTGCTTTACACCATCATGGTGACCGGCGCGATCTGGGAAAAAGTGGTGTTCGGACAGTACCTCTTCCACGAGTCGTTCTTCTGGGAAGACGTCGTGAGCTTCTTCGTGATCGGGCAGCACACGGCCTATCTCGTCGGGCTCTACCTCAAATGGGACCCGCGCTTCCTTATGTGGATGGCGCTGGTGGCCTATGCGGCCTACACCGTGAACGCCATCCAATTCATTCTCAAGCTTCGGGCGGCACGTCTGCAGGAAGCGGCTGAAAAGGCGGCCCGTGCGGCCGCCACGGAGCAGATGTCGTGAGTACCGTGCTCGAACTCCCTGTCATTCGCGAGCGTGGGCAGCGGGAAGTGTTTTGCGGCCTCACGGGCATCGTGTGGCTGCATCGCAAGATGCAGGACGCCTTCTTCCTGGTGGTCGGCTCCCGCACCTGCGCGCATCTCGTGCAATCCGCCGCGGGGGTCATGATTTTTGCCGAACCCCGCTTCGCCACGGCCATTCTGAGTGAGCGGGATCTGGCCGGCCTGGCCGACGCCAACGATGAATTGGATCGCGTGGTCACGCAGCTGCTCGACCGGCGCCCCGATATCCGCACCCTGTTCCTGGTGGGCTCCTGTCCGTCGGAGGTCATCAAGCTCGATCTGAGCCGAGCCGCCGAGCGCCTGAACGGCCAGTTCATGCCGCGGGTGCAGATCCTGAACTACTCGGGCAGCGGGATCGAAACCACCTTCACGCAAGGTGAGGATGCCTGCCTGTGCAGCATGGTCCCGCACATGCCGAAGAGCACCACCGCCACGCAGGAACTGCTGATCGTGGGCACGGTGGCCGACGTGGTGGAAGATCAGTTCTCCCGCATGTTCGACAAGCTGGGCGTGGGGCCGGTGCGTTTCTTCCCGCCGCGCCGCGCCCGCGACCTGCCGCCGGTGGGCCCCAATACCCGGCTCCTGCTGGCGCAGCCGTTTGTCGGGGAAACGGCGCGTGCCCTCATGGCCCGCGGAGCAACCCTCCTGTCGGCGCCGTATCCCTTTGGGGTGAATGGCACCACCGCCTGGCTCAAGGCCGCAGCGGACGCCTGGAACGTGAGTGACGCGCACTTTGATGCCGCGATTGCCCCCAACGCCGACCGGGCCCGCCTGGCGCTGGAGCGCTATCGCACGCAACTCGAAGGGAAGCGTCTCTTCATGTTTCCCGATTCCCAGCTGGAAATTCCGTTGTCCCGCTTCCTGCACGAAGAGTGCGGGATGGAGCTCGTCGAGGTGGGTACCCCGTATCTCGACAAGCTCATGATGGACGCGGAGCTCGCCCGACTCCCCGACACGGTGCAGTTGAGTGAAGGGCAGGACGTCGAGAAACAGCTCGATCGGTGCCGCGACGCACGACCCGACCTCACTGTGTGCGGCCTCGGCCTCGCCAACCCGCTCGAGGCGGAAGGATTGCGCACCAAGTGGTCCATCGAACTGGTCTTCTCGCCCGTGCATGGGTTTGAGCAGGCCGGCGACCTGGCAGAACTCTTTGCGCGCCCGCTCGACCGCGCGCGCCGCCTGGCGGTGTAACGCAATGGAACTGACCCTCTGGACCTACGAAGGACCGCCACACGTGGGTGCCATGCGCATCGCCACGTCCATGAAGGGCGTGCACTATGTGCTGCACGCGCCGCAGGGCGATACGTACGCGGATCTGCTCTTCACCATGATTGAGCGGCGCGACCGCCGCCCCCCCGTGACGTACACCACCTTCCAGGCCCGCGACCTGGGCGGTGACACGGCGGAACTGGTCAAGACCTCCGTGCGCGAAGCGTACGAGCGGTTCAAGCCTGATGCGATGCTGGTGGGCGAATCGTGCACCGCCGAGCTCATTCAGGATCAGCCGGGATCGCTCGCGCAGGGCATGTCGCTGCCCGTGCCGGTGGTGCCGCTGGAGCTGCCGGCCTACTCCAAGAAGGAAAACTGGGGCGCCAGCGAAACGTTCTATCATCTCGTGCGCACGCTGCTGCAGCCCCAGGCACCGGCACCGGGCACCACGCGTGAGCCGGTCATCGATGTGGTGCGCCGGGAAGGCCGACGCCCGCGTGCCAATCTGCTGGGGGCCACCGCGCTGGGGTTCCGCAATCGTGATGACGTGCGCGAAATCACGCGGCTGCTCCACGACCTCGGCGTGGATGTGCATGTCTGTGCCCCGCACAACGCCACGGTGGCCGATATCCGGCGCATTCCCGAGGGCGACTTCAATATCGTCCTCTATCCGGAAGTCGCCGATACCACGGCCCGCTGGCTCGAGAAGACGTTCCGCATGCCAACCGTTCGCACGGTTCCCATTGGCGTGCTCGCCACCCGCGAGTTCGTTGAGGAAATCGGCGCCGTCACGGGGCTCGATGTGCAGCCGCTGCTGGAACACGAACGGGCCGGCGCCGCGCAGGTGGATGCCAGTCGGTCGCTGTTGCCCTGGTACTCGCGTTCCGTAGACTCCACCTATCTCACCGGCAAGCGGGTCTTCGTCTTTGGCGATGCCACGCATGTACTGGCCGCCGCGCGCATTGCCCGCGATGAGCTCGGCTTTCAGGTGGTGGGGATTGGCACCTACTCGCGCGAGTTTGCCCGGCCCGTGCGCGAATATGCCGCGAAAATCGGCGTCGAGGCGCTGATCTCCGACGACTATCTGGCCGTGGAGCAGAAGGTCGCGGAGTTGGCGCCGGAACTGGTGCTCGGCACCCAGATGGAGCGCCACATTGCCAAGCGGCTCGGTGTCCCCTGTGCGGTGATCTCGGCCCCCATTCACGTGCAGGATGTGCCCGCTCGGCACTCACCGCAAATGGGCTTCGAGGGCGCCAACGTCATTTTCGATACGTGGGTGCACCCGCTCATGATGGGGCTCGAGGAACATCTGATTCACATGTTCCGCGAAGATTTCGAGTTCGGTGATGGGTCGTCGCCGTCGCATTTGCACAGCAGCGCCCCGCGGACCGCTGGGGCCACGGCGGTGCTCGATGCCCCCGAACCGTTGCTGGCGTCCGCGACGTCGTACAGCACGGCCACACGTACGGGCACCCACGAAATCATCGTGCCCGAAGCCGCCAGTGCAGTGGCGTACGACGAAGACGAAGGCGACACCACGGTGGCACCGGCAGCGGTGGCGATCACTTCCACCCGCTGGCTCCCGTCCGCCGAGTCGGAGCTCAAGAAGATTCCCTTCTTCGTGCGTGGCAAGGTGCGCCGGAACACGGAAAAGTTTGCGCTCGATCGCGGGATCGTCGAGATCACCGTGGATACCATGTACGATGCCAAGGCGTTCTATGGCCGCTGACACTCGCACTCCGGAAATGCGCGTCTGCATCACGACGCTGGATGCTCACCTCGCTGACGCGTTCGAGCGCGCCAAACAGGGGCTGAGCAGCGTTCCGGGATTGCACGTGTCGATGCACATCGCCGCCGACTTCGGGACCGACCCGAAGGCGGCGGAGCGGGCGCGGCAGGATATTGCGAAGGCCAACATTGTTGTCTGCACGCAACTCTTTCAGGAAGAGTACGCCAACGAAGTGCTGGCAGCGGTACTGGCCCGGCGGAACGAAGCCGATGCGGTGTTGTGTGCGTTGTGTACGCCGGAACTGGTGAAGTGCACGAAGCTGGGCAAGTTCGACATGATGGGCGCCGAAAGCCGCTCGCCGTTCTCGCCCATTGCGCTGCTCAAGAAACTCCGCGGCTCGCGTGGTGATGGAAAGTCGAGTGGCGAGCGGCAAATGAGCGCACTGCGCACGTTGCCCAATTTGCTCAAGTTCATTCCGGGGACCGCGCAGGACGTGCGCGCGTATCTGCTGCTCATCCAGTACTGGCTCGCCGGTTCCGATGAGAACATTGAGCAGATGATCCGGTATGCCGTCGATCGGTATGCGGCCGGGCCGCGCACCAAGTTCAAGGGCGCCCTCAAGCCGGCGCAGCCGGTCACGTATCCCGAGGTGGGGCTCTGGCATCCGGTGCTCCCCAACCGCGGTATCACCGAGTCACTCGCGGCGTTGCCGGCGCCGGCGAAGCCGGTGGGCACCGTGGGGGTGCTCGTTGGGCGCTCGTACCTGCTGGCGGGTAACGTGGCGCACTACGCCGCCGTGGTGAAGGGACTCGAGGCGCGCGGTCTGCGCGTGGTGGCGGGATTTTCGTCGGCCCTCGATGCCCGTCCGGCCATCAGCAAGTACTTCGTGAACGACCGTGGGCAGGCCACCATCGACGCGATGATCAACCTCACCGGCTTCTCGCTGGTAGGCGGGCCTGCGTACAACGACTCGGCGGCTGCACAGGTGGTGCTCAAGGGACTCGACGTGCCGTACCTCACGTTGCAGACCCTCGAATTCCAGACGATTGAGGAGTGGCAGCGCGATGCGCGCGGCCTCAATCCCTTGCAGGCCACGCTGCAGATTGCCATTCCCGAATTGGATGGGGCCATCGTCCCCACCGTGTACGGTGGCAAGGGGGCGCCGGTGGAAGGCAAGCCGGCGGCGTCGGAGCCTATTCCGGAGCGGGTGGACCGGGTGGCGGAGCGCGTGGCCCGATTGGTCATGCTGCGGCGCAAGGAGCGTGCGCAGCGGAAGGTGGCCATCGTGCTGTTCAACTTCCCGCCCAACGCCGGGAACACCGGCTCGGCGGCGTATCTGGCGGTGTTTCCGTCGCTGCAGCGCGTGCTCGCCGAAATGAAGGAAGGTGGGTACACGGTGGATCTGCCAGCCAGCGTGGATGAATTGCGGGAGCGCATTACACAGGGCAATCGCGAGCAGTTTGGCGCGCCGGCCAACGTGCACACGCGTATCCCGGTGGATGATCACGTGCGACGCGAGAAGTTCCTCAAGGAGATCGAGAACACCTGGGGGCCCGCGCCGGGGCGTCAGCTGGCCGATGGTCAATCCATTCAGGTGATGGGCGTGCAGTTCGGCAACGTGTTCGTGGGCGTGCAACCCAGCTTTGGCTGGGAAGGCGATCCCATGCGGCTCCTTTTTGAAGGGGGCTTCGCTCCCACGCACGCCTTCAGTGCCTTTTATCGCTGGCTCAAGGAAGACTACAAGGCCGATGCCGTGTTGCATTTCGGTACGCATGGCGCATTGGAGTTCATGCCCGGGAAGCAGTCAGGGCTGGACAACACCTGCTGGCCGGAACGTCTGATTGGCGATCTGCCCAACGTGTATCTGTACGCGTCGAACAATTCGTCCGAAGGCACGCTGGCCAAGCGTCGCGGCAACGCGACGCTGGTATCGTATCTCACGCCGCCGGTGTCGAACGCGGGGTTGTATCGCGGGCTGGCCGATCTGAAGACCAGCCTTGATCGCTGGCGCCAGTTGGACGGCGGACGCGCGGCCGAAGCCGATCAGTTGCGCACGCTGGTGCAGCAGCAGGCGGCGGCGGTGGAACTGGCCGCGGCGGAGCCGGCGTGGACGCCGCAGGAAACGGATGCGCGTATTGCGCACATTCGCGAGCGGTTGCTGGAATTGGAGTACAGCCTCATTCCCACCGGGCTGCACGTGGTGGGGGAACCCATGACGCCCGACGCGCGGACGGAAATGCTCATCGAGATGGCTCGCAGTGGCCGTCCCGAAGTGGACTTGCCGTCTATTGGCGAAACGGTGCTGGCGGGGCATGGCGACAAGCGCACCGACGACACCCGTGGCAGCGCGGTGGAAGCCATTGTGCGCGCCGCCGTGCAGACGCTGGTGGAGAAGGGAGACCTGCGTGCCGCACAGGCCGCCGGGCGCGCCGAAGCCAAGGGGCTAGGGCTTCGCATCAACAATGACAAGCAGTTCGATCAACACCTTGAACTGTTGTCCGGCTACGACGCCTCGCTGCGCGAGGATCGCGAAGTGGAGGGCATTCTGCGCGCCCTCGACATGCGCTATGTGGAGCCGGCCCCCGGAGGCGACTTGCTGCGCAACCCGCAGGTGCTGCCGTCGGGGCGGAATATTTACGGCTTCGATCCGTATCGCGTACCAAGCGCGGCGGCCATGCTTGAGGGGCGGACCCGTGCCGAACAGCTGCTCGGCAAGCATCAGCAGGAAACGGGAGAGTTCCCGGAGACCGTCGCGGTGGTGCTGTGGGGCACGGATAACATGAAGAGCGAGGGCACCCCGCTGGCGCAGGTCATGGCCATGATGGGGGTGGTACCGCGCTTCGACAGCGTGGGCCGACTCACGGGCGCACGGCTGTTGCCGCTGGAAAGCCTCGGCCGCCCGCGGGTGGATGTCGTGATCACGTTGTCGGGGATCTTCCGCGATCTGCTGCCGTTGCAGGTCAAGCTGCTGGCCGAAGCGTCGCTGTTGTGCGCCAAAGCCGACGAAGATCCCGAACGCAACTACATCCGCAAGCACGCGCTCGAGACCATGAAGGACACCGGGTGCACCATTGAGCAGGCGTCGCTGCGCGTCTTCTCCAATGCGGATGGCGCGTACGGTTCCAATGTGAACCTGCTCATTGAGACCGGGCGCTGGCAGGACGAAAACGAACTGGCGGACCTGTTTGTGCAGCGCAAGGGATTTGCCTACGGACCGGATGGCAAGCCGCAGTCGCAGCCCGCGCTCATGAAGCGCGCGCTGGGCAAGGCGACGCTGTCATTCCAGGGGCTCGATTCGGTAGACCTGGGCGCCACCGACATCGACCAGTATGTGGAATCGCTGGGAGGGATGACCCGCGTGATTGCCCAGCAGAACGACGGCAAAGCGCCGGCCGTGTATGTGGGCGACTATGGACAGGGGCAGGGCAAGGTGCGGACGCTCAAAGAGCAGGTCGAGCTGGAGTCGCGCACCAAGATGCTCAACCCGAAGTGGTACGAAGCACAGATTCAGTATGGCTACGAAGGAGTACGCAACATTACCGGGCACTTGGTCACGACCCTCGGCTGGTCAGCCACCGGGGGGAAAGGCACGGTGCCGCACTGGGTGTATGCGGAGGCCTCCAAGACCTTTGTGCTCGACGAAGAGATGCGGAAACGTATCGCGGACGCGAACCCCGATGCGGCGCTGGGCATTGCCCAGCGACTGCTTGAGGCCAACGACCGTGGCTACTGGCAGCCGGATGACGCCACGCTGGAAGCGTTGCGGGATGCGGCGGCAGATCTCGAAGACAGGCTGGAAGGGGTGTACGCCAGTTAACGCCGGACGCAGTTTGTAGCATGCAGCATCACTCCCCACGGGTAAACGCATGACGAGTATGAAGCTTCCCATCATGGACCAGGTCGGCGACGGTGACGGGTCCGTGCAGGTTCACCTGGACGAGAACCAGAAAATCGAAGGCGCGCTCGTCATCGCGGTGTACGGCAAGGGCGGTATCGGGAAGAGCACCACGTCGTCGAATTTGTCGGCGGCCTTCTCCAAGCTGGGGAAGCGGGTGCTCCAGATTGGTTGCGACCCGAAGCACGACAGCACCTTCACCCTGACCAAGAAAATGGTCCCGACGGTGATTGATGTGCTGGAGAGCGTGGACTTCCACGCTGAGGAACTGCGCCCCGAAGACTTCATGTTCGAGGGGTACAACGGCGTCCAGTGTATCGAGGCCGGCGGACCGCCGGCGGGCACCGGGTGCGGTGGGTACGTCACCGGCCAGACCGTCAAGCTGCTCAAGGAGCACCATCTCCTTGAGGACACGGATGTCGTGATTTTCGACGTGCTGGGTGACGTGGTGTGCGGCGGATTTGCCGCCCCGCTCCAGCATGCGCACTATTGTCTCATCGTCACGGCCAACGATTTCGATTCGATCTTTGCCATGAACCGCATCATTGCGGCCATTCAGGCGAAGGCGAAGAATTACAAGGTGCGTCTGGGTGGGGTCATTGCGAACCGCTCGCGCGACACCAACGAAATCGATCGGTTCAACAACGCGGTGGGGCTGCGGACCATGGCGCACTTCCAGGATGTGGATGCCATTCGCCGCAGCCGCCTCAAGAAGTGCACGATTTTCGAGATGGAGGCCACCGAAGAAGTGGTCACCGTGCAGAACGAGTACCTGTCGTTGGCCCGCCGGATGCTGGATGATGTGCATCCGCTGCCGGCAAACCCTTTGAAGGATCGCGAGATCTTCGACCTCCTCGGATTCGACTGATGTCCACTGTCAACGATCACTCCCCGACTCCAGGTCCGTCGTTCGAGGGAACGCCGCTTGGGGGTTCGCACGCCGCATCGGTGTCGTACCGCGAGCGGCGGGCCTGGATCGGGGAGTACTTCGACCGCACGGCCGCCGATGCATGGAAGGCGCTGACCTCGGACGCCCCGGTGTCCCGTGTCCGTGCCTCCGTGCGGGCCGGTCGAGACCGTATGCGCACCACTCTGTTGAACTGGATCCCTCCCGAGTTGCACGGCAAGCGGGTGCTCGACGCCGGATGCGGCACGGGCACCGCGTCCATTGAGCTGGCGCAGCGGGGAGCCGAAGTGGTGGCCATCGATCTGTCGCCCACCCTGGTGGAACACGCGCAGGAGCGGGCCGAGGCCATGGGGGTGTACGACATCGATTTCCGGTCGGGCGACATGCTGGATCCGTCGCTCGGGTCGTTCGATTACGTCGTTGCCATGGACTCGATCATTCACTACGAGCTCGCAGACATGGTGAAGGCGCTCGCCACGCTGGCGCCCCGGGTACGGGAGCGGATGGTCATTACGGTGGCGCCACGCACTCCGATGTTGTCCGTCATGCGCGCCGTCGGAAAACTGTTCCCCCGCTCCGACCGGTCACCGTCCATTGTCCCGGTGTCGGAAAATGCCTTCCGCAAGGCCTTTGGCGCGCAGCCGGCGCTGGACAGCTGGGGGATGGTCGGCACCAGGCTCATTGAGTCGGGCTTTTATCGTTCCATGGCGATTAACCTGCAGAACGCTACGCTCGACGCGCATGGCGTTCGGCGCAGCTGATCCGTAGTTGGCCTTTCGGGAGGACGCAGGATGGAAGTGATGGGATGGAGCCTGGCCGGTCTCGCCGTGGTGGCGGGCGGGGCGTGGTATACGATGTCGCGGCGCCGCGAGGTCCCCTGTACGGTGGACCTCGAGATGACGCACGATCATTTCCATGCCCATGTGGATCTCAAAGGGGTCGAGGTGGACCCTGGCGATGAAGTGCTGGTGCGCAACACGCCCAGCCGCATCGCATTTGGGACCACCACCACGTTTGAATCGAGTGCCGAGGTGAAGCGCGCCAGCTGGCTCAAGCGCCAGGTTGTGAAGCTCACCGGCGGTACCGAAATCCACGAACTTTACGAAGTTGGCTTCGAAGGCTGATCACGACTTATGTACACTACCGAAACGGGTGTTCCCGTCCGTGCGATGAAGCCGGTAAACGAGACGACGAAGGCGGCTCAGCAGGACGCCATTCTGAATCCGCGCTTCTACACCACGAATTTCGCCGAGATTGACGGTCTCCGAATCACGCCGGAAAACCGGAAGATGTGGGACGAGATTCTGGCCGAGTTCCGCCGGGATCCCAACAAGGATCATTTCAAGCGGAACGCCGAGTTCGATCAGAGCTTCGAAGACATGGATCCGGCGCTGCGCGAGCAGTTCGTGGAGTTTCTTACGTCGTCGGTGACGGCAGAGTTTTCGGGGTGCATTCTGTACGCCGAAATCAAGAAGCGCATCAAGAATCCGGATGTGCGTGAACTCTTCGGCTTCATGAGCCGCGACGAAGGGCGCCACGCCGGCTTCATCAATCACACGCTGAATGACTTCAACGTGGCCGTGGATCTGAGCTTTCTCACCAAGGCCAAGAAGTACACGTACTTCCAGCCCAAGTTCATCTACTACGCGACGTACTTGTCGGAAAAAATCGGGTATGCCCGGTACATCACGATCTTCCGCAACTTCGAGAAGCAGCCCGACAAGCGGTTCCACCCCATCTTCAAGTGGTTCGAGAACTGGTGTCTCGATGAGTTCCGCCACGGCGAAGCGTTTGCGGTGCTCATGCGCTCCAATCCGCAGTTTCTCGAGGGCGTCAACAAGTTCTGGATCCGCTTCTTCCTGCTGGCCGTGTTCTGCACCATGTACGTGCGCGACCACGCCCGGAAGCCGTTTTTCGACTTCATGGGCATCAACGTTGATGAATACGATCGCAGCGTGATCAAGCTGACGAACCTCATCAGCCGTCAGGTGTTCCCCGAGACCATCGACACCGACAGTGAGGCCTTCTGGGAGCTCATGCACCAGATGTGGCTCAACACGGATGCCATGCGAAAGGCGGAGGCGGCTGGTGGTGGGCTGTTCACGAAGCTCAAGGTAACCGCGCTCAAGGTGTCCAACGGACTGACGTTCCTGCGTCTGTTCCTGCGTACGCCGCATCGTCAGCCGCTGCCGGCGGACGTGCGCATGCAGCCCGTCTGGTGAGCCTGGTGCACGTCCGGGGAATTCGGTAATGGCATCGGCGTCCGACAAGATCGTCAGCTTGTGGCGCAGCGTGGGGAGCGAGTGGCTGCCCTTCGCCGACGTGGCCACGAACGATGTCCCGCTCTCGCGTCTGCTGCGGCTGTCGCTGTTCCAGCTGTCGGTGGGCATGGTGCAGACGTTGTTCGTGGGCACGCTCAACCGCGTGATGATCCTCGAACTCAGGGTGCCCGCCTCGCTGGTGGCCATCATGCTGGCCATCCCGTTGCTGGTGGCACCGTTCCGTGCGCTGGTGGGATTCAAGTCGGATACCCACAAGAGCATTCTGGGGTGGAAGCGGGTGCCGTATTTGTGGCTGGGCACCCAGATGCAGTTTGGCGGGTTGGCCATCATGCCGTTTGCACTGCTCGTGTTGTCCGAAGGCGGAGGCCGCGCCCCGTTATGGGTGGCCTATGCCGGGACCGGCCTCGCCTTTTTGCTGGTCGGGGCCGGAGCGCACACCACGCAAACGGCCGGCTTGGCCCTCGCCACGGACATCGTCAAAGAGGACAAGCGTCCCCGCGTCATCGCCCTCATGTACCTCATGATGCTCATGGGGACGCTGGTGAGTGCGCTGGTGCTCGAACGCCTGTTGCAGGGCTTCACCCCCTTCAAGCTCATTCAGGTCATTCAGGGAACGGCCGTCTTCACGGTCATCTGCAACGCGTTCTCGCTGTGGAAACAGGAAGTGCGGGTGCGCGGTGTGGTGGAATACAAGAAGGGGGAGCGACGCCCCATGTTCAGTGAGGCGTGGCGCACCTTTTCGGAGGGAGGGCAGGCGGTCCGGTTGCTCATTGCCTCAGGGCTGGGCTTCTTTGCCTTCAATCTGCAGGATGTGCTGCTGGAGCCGTACGGCGGGGAAATTCTCAAGTTCACCGTCGCGGAAACCACGGCCCTCACCGCCATCATGGCGTTCGGCGCGGTCATTGCCTTTGCCTGGGCGGCCAACGTGATGCGGGCCGACACCGATCCCGTCAAGATGGCCTCACACGGGGTGATCGTCGGGGTGATCGGCTTCTCCCTCATCGCGGCGGCCAGCGTGTCGCATTCGGCGTTCCTGTTCCGCGTCGGTGTCATGCTGATCGGCTTCGGCGAAGGACTCTTTGGCGTGGGCACGTTGTCCTTTGCCATGAACATCCGGGATGCCTCGCAGCATGGCATCGCCCTCGGCGCGTGGGGGGCGGTCTTTGCCACCGCGGAAGGGCTCTCGTTTGCAGTGAGTGGAATCGCCAAAGACTGGCTGTCCCACTTGATCGGCCGGGGAGCGCTTGGTCCCGGGATTACCAGTGCCGCGGCACCCTACACCATGGTGTATGTCACCGAGATCGTGGTGCTGTTGGCCACGCTGGTACCGCTGCTGACCCTGACCCGGCGCGAGCCGGGCCCGGATGCTGTAGATTCCTCTCGAACATTTGGTCTCGCCGATATTCCGGCCTGACCGGTTACCCTCCGCACCGGAGTCGTCCCATGATGGAGTACATCGATGGTGCCCAGATCGCGCTGTATGCGTTCTGGCTGTTCTTCTTCGGCCTGATCATCTATCTCCGCCGCGAAGACAAGCGTGAAGGGTACCCGCTCGAATCGCCGCAGGGGCCGCGTGATGGCTGGCCAAAGGGAGCACCCAAGAAAACGTACGTTCACCGTGATCACGGCGGGGAGGGCACGCACTGATGTCAGACGTCAAGTTCGTTCCGGCAGATAACTACAACGGCTCGCCCATCATCCCCACGGGTAACCCGATGATCGATGGCGTGGGACCGGCCTCGTGGGCCGAAGATCGTCGCGACGAGCCCGATCTCACCTACCACGGCTCGCACAAGATCGTCCCGATGCGCCTCGATCCCACCTTCTCGATTGCCAAGGGTGATCCGGATCCGCGTGGGCTGCCCGTTATTGCGGCCGACAAGCAGGTGGCCGGCACGGTGGTGGAGCTGTGGGTCAACCGCTCCGAGCCGCAGGTGAGCTACTACGAAGTGCAGCTCGCCAGCGGCGAGCGTCGGGTACTCCTGCCGACCGGTTATGTCCAGTGGCCCAACTTCGGACTCTGGGGCAACGACAAGTTGCTCGTGAAGTCCATCACGGCCGCGCAGTTTGCCAACGTCCCCGCCACGAAGCGCGACGATCAGATCACGCTCCTCGAAGAGGACAAGATCTGTGCGTACTACGCTGGTGGACACATGTACGCGTTCGCGGAACGCTCGCAGCCGATCATCTGATTATGAGCCAGCCGGGCGACGGCACGCCGACGGAACCGCAGTACATTCGCGGCGTGCCGCACCCGCTCCCTGAGGGAGAGCGGTTGTTGTGGGAGGGTGCTCCCGCCATGAAGCCAGTATCCACGCACGTGTTCCACTGGCGCCTCATCGTGGCATACTTTGCCGCCATGCTCGCCTTCTGGGCGGTGAGTACGGAGCACCAGCCTGGCAGCGAGGTGTACCTGGCCAGTGCGGTGGTACGTGTGTCGCTGTCCCTCTTCGTGCTGCTGGCGGTGCTTGGACTGTCACGGGCCGTCGCCACCACCTCGTGGTACGCCATTACGAGCAAACGCATTGTCATGCGGGTCGGGATGGCGTTCCCCATGTCCATCAACATTCCGTTCACCATCATCGAGTCGGCCGGCCTCGGCCTGTTCAAAGATGGCACGGGGCAGGTCACGGTGACGCTGCAGAAGCAGAGCCGCATTGCCTACATCGCGCTGTGGCCGCATTGCCGCGTGTTCCGCTTCACCAATCCGGAGCCGGTGTTGCGTGGGCTTGAAGAACCGCACAAGGTCGCGGAGATTCTCGCCACTGCGGTTGCTGAAGCCGCCGGTGCCGACACGCGCGTGGAGCGCGGCGGGGTTGCCGGTCGTTCCGGAAACAGCATGGGCGTGCCCGCCACGGCGGGAGCGTAAGGGTGAGTCAGCAACAGCAGCCGCCCAGCATTGTCTTTGAGCCGGAACCGGGAGAGCGCCCCGGTGGTGCGCCACCCCTCACGGTGCCCAAACCGGCGCTGCAGATGGCCGGGCTGCTCATTGCCACGGTGTTTGCCCTCGCCATTGCCGCGCGGTTTTTCGGCTTTGGCGCCTTCCGTGAGTTGCCCACCACCATTCTCATTGAGCGCTCGCTGCGCTTTGAGGATGCGCCGAATCAGGGCATTACGGTCATCGATGCGTCCACCAACAAGGTGGCGGTGGTTCTGGAGCCGGGCAGCAACGGGTTCCTGCGTGGTGCGTTGCGCGCGCTTACGCGCAGTCGCCGCGCGGCGGGCATTGGTTCTTCGGAGCCGTTTCGTGTGGTGCGCTACACCGACGGACGCCTCGTGCTGCACGACGACGCCACCGGACAGCAGATCACCATCACGAGCTTCGGCCCCACGCAGATTGAGAGTTTCGACAATCTGCTGAAGGAAAAGCCGGGCCCGGGACCGACAGTGGCGCCGCCGTTCGTGCCGGTGCAGTAAGCAAGCGAGGGGGCGATGCCATGGCATCGCCCCCGATTTACTTACGCCCCGGCAGTTCTGCCGTCTTGCTGTACCCCAACCGCTTTATCCCCGCCGCCCCTCCGCCTTCACCGTCACGTTGCACGTGAGTTCCCCCACGCGCAGCCGACGATAGAACACGATGTTCACGGTCACCTGGAGCAGGCCGTCGGGGGCGAAGCGGCCGGTCAGGCGCGTGGTCAGTGCCGTCATCGTGCGCGCCTGATCCGGGACAATGCGGAACGTGCTGGCGAAGTAGCCATCCGGGTCTACCGTACTCGGAAAGACATCGCCCCCCTGAAATGCCACGGCCAGTGTATCGGCGCCCGGGATATGCGTTACCACGGCAATATCTTCGGCATTAGGGGCACGACGCCACACTTGCGTGCACTCCGGCGACCCCACTGCCGACGCCGCCGCGTAGCGAATACGATACGAACCCGCGACGCCCTTGCTGCGTACGCCGGCGGCGGCCTTCGCGGCAGCGGCCTTGGCGACCGCTGCCCGTGTATCAGTTTTGCCGCGCGGCGCCGTGGTGTTGGGCACCGCCGCCGCTTCACTGCGAAAGCGCACCACGGTGCCGAATTCCGTAATGATCTCGGCGATGTCGTCCTTGCGATATTCGTGGCGCAGGCCCGTGCGCATGTCGCGGAAGATCACCGAGCCCGCGCGCACCACGTCCACTCGGCCCTGCATTTCGCGGCCATCCACGAAGTGGATTTCGTCGAACGTGATGGGCGTGGCCGAGGACGGGCTTTGCATGCGGCGCCCTTCGCCGGCGGCGCGACGGGCGGGTTGCACGAACACCATGCGACTGCTGTCGGCGCCGGTAGAGAGCAGCCCGCGCGTGATGGACGGTACGCCCGGGCGCTCCGGCGCCATGATCGCCACACCGCCGGTGAGCGACGGCGATACGGTTTGCGCGCTCACCGTCCCGGAAAGCGCGGGCGGGGTGTTCGAGGGCAACGGCCGCTCCATAACCGGCTGGCTCGTCACAGCAGCACCCGGCACATTGGAGGTGGACACGAGAGGCTGTGCACGGTCGGCCGGGACGCGTTCCGGTGCGTCGCTGGCGGGTGCCCCGATCGTTGTGGCCGGTGCCCCCTGAGGCACTGCTCCCTCTACCGCGTCTACGCCCGACGCCCCCGAGAGGCTGGCCAGCGCCACCCGTCCCACCACGAGGAGCAGCATGGCGCACAGGGTTCCGAACAGTGCCTTGGGAATCCACTGTGGAACGGCGCCGCCGCCGGCTCGTGAACGGCCCGTGTAGGCCGTGGCATACCGCGGAGGGCTGGCAGGTGGCTGCAGTCGTCCGCGGCCTCCAGCGAGGCGCTGAGCGGCCGTGGCAGCCTTCGCGGCAGGTGCGGGCACTCCCGCCATGCGCGTTTTGCTCCCACTGGCCGAACCACCGCTCATGGCGGCCGCCACGGCCCGCGCTTGCTGTGCCGCCTGCGCTCCCGCCGCGGCGGCACTGGCGTTGAGGCGGGACGCGAGCGCCGCCACCGATTCCCGTTTGGGTGGCGGGGCAACGCGCAACTGCGATTCATCAATGACCCGCAGCGCGTAGGCCCACGATTCCACGGCCCACCGGGCCATCTCGGGCTGCACAAACCGCTCGGTGCTCCAGTGCAACACGAATGGTGCGACCACCGCATCAAAGCCCGGAGTGGCCATGGCCCTGGCGGGCAGTCGGTCACGCCACCCACGGCGGTGCGCTTCAATGAGGAACTCGGCCAGGGGGCGCGCATCACTGCCGGTCCGGTCGAGCAGGCGATTGCGCAACACAAACAACGAGGGCTTGTCGAAACGCGTGGGGCTCTCGCTCACCAACTCCCGCAGCGCGTCGCGCATGCGGACGCGCGGATCGAGCGGCGCACTCATGCGTCGGTGCTCAGTTGGAGAGCCGCTGTCCCGAGAGGTCGGCGGTCACCACACATGTCTGGCGTTTGCCCCAACGGAGGATGGCATCGGTGTGGGTGATGCTTTCGCCGGTGAACCCATCCGGTCCGAAACGGCCGCGCATACGAAACTGCCAGGTCACGTTGTTGGTCGTGCCCGCGCGCGGCTCCGAGATAAACAGTCCGTCGGAATCGAGCGTTCCCGTGACGCCACGGGTGACCAACGTAAAGGTGGCCGAGCCGGGCACATGCGAGACCCGTTCTTCAGTTTCGCGTCCCCCCGCCAAAGCGCCGGCCACCGCATCGCAGCTTTCGCTGCCGCTTACGTCACGCACGCGCTGCGTGACGAGATAGCGCCCGCCGACGCCGGCGTCGCGGATTGCGCCGCGTGCGGCCAGCAGACGGGTCGCCGAATCGAGTGGCGACGGGGCCACCACCATGGCGGCCACCGCTGGCACCGCCGCTTCGCCGGACGCCTCTGGTGCGGCCACCGTTTGTGGTGTCTGCGGCTGCACGCTGTCCACCGCTGCCACGCCGCTCAGCTCCAACGCGCCAACCGGCGCCGGAACATCGGGACGACCGCGAAAGGACTTCATGAGGCCAACCGTAACGATCACGAGCAGCACCAGCAGAACGACCGCGGCGCGTCGTTCGGCCGGATGAAACCTGGGGCCGGGCGGTACCGTGCCCCGCACCACAACGCGCCCCGTGTTGGCCAGCGCTGCCAGACCAGCGGCATTGGGCCGCTGGCCCACACCAAACGACACCGGGCCGCCGGCCCACGACGGGACACCCTTCATGGCGGCTGGGATCTGCTGGGGGGAGAGCACCGGCGGTTGTGGCACCGGGGGGCGCGGGGACACACCCGGCGCGGCAGAGCGCCCGGCAGATGATGCGACCGCCTGGCGATCTGCCCCGGGTGGACGCGCCACGGACCTGGCGGCCCCCGCCGTGTCCAGGCCGAATTCCACCACGGGGGGCTCCGGCACGGGAGCGATGCCCATCGCCCGTCCCCAGACATCCACGGCCCAACGCGCAACGTCTGGCTGCAGATACCGGGTCGAGACCAGTTGGTGCACCAGAGGCGCACGTACATGCGGCCACGACGGCCCCGATTGAATCGGCACCCCCGTGAGCGCCGGCCGTACACGCTGGCCAATGTCGAGGAGCAGCAGCACCAGCGGTCGGTAGTCACTGCCGCATTCATCGAGTACGCGCCCCGTTTCCGCGCGCGTGAGTCCCTCCGCGGCACTGGCGACCGTGGGCCACACGGCCAGCAGCGCCGCGCTCACACGCGTGAACGCATCACCGGACGACGACGGGGAAGTCATGGGCCGCAATCTTCAGTGCGACGAGTCCGGAAACAACCGGGTGTGGCGCCTAGACGGTGCCGATCTTGAGCACCCGTGCCGGGAGCTCGTCGCCGATGCGGACCGTGAGACCACTCACCAACTCCAGCGACGCATTGCGCCCAACCGTGGGCCCGTTCACCACCTGCCATGGGGTGTCGCTGGTATTCACCATCCACCACTTGCCGCCGTGTTGCGCCACATAGCCACGGGCCGTGCGGTCGGCCTTTTCGTTGGGGAGTGCCCCCATGCGCAGGTGCCAATCATGCAGCGCCAGATGATGGAAGAGGACCACGAGTTCCTGCTCATCCACCAGTCCTTGCGGCGTATCGCGCCACAGATGCGCCACGAGAATGGGACCGCCCAGTCGCTCGTCTCCCGCGACAGAGCCGTGCGGCTGGCCGGGCGTCACGAGCGTCCATTTGCCGCTGGGCAGCGGATGGAGCCGTTGCATGGTCTTGTACAGCGCCAACTCCCACTCGGCGGCATCGGCGCGCTTGGCGGGAGCGTGCAGTCCGTCCACGAACGTGCGGGTGAAGCACTTGGCGAGGTGCGGCCCCAATCGCGTGAAAGGCACCGCGATGGGCTGATGCGACGGATTGCTGCGGTCGGTGGGATGTTCCACAAACAGCGCGCGCGATCCCATGGAAAGCTGTTCGTCTTCTTCGGCGGACCGCGTGCTGTTCACCTTCTTGCCCTGCAACGGATGACGCTGCAACAGCAACTCGTACAGCAGGACGGCCAACGCATGCTTGTCGGTGGCAATGCTGGGCTGTGCCTTATTGGCCAGCACTTCCGGCGCGATATACCCGGGCGTGCCCAATACCGATGGCGGGGCCACACCTGGCACCACCAGCGAATCGATATCGATGATGCAGGCATCGCCCCCTTTGGGGTCCACCAACACGTTTTTGTTGGACAGATCGGCGTGCGCCAACCCCGCCATATGCAGACGGCGCACCGCACGCGCCAGACGTACCGATACCTGCAGGCGGGTGAGCAGTGAACCGACCTCTGCCTGCGGTACAAACTTCGACGCTTTGCCGCCGGTGAACCACCGCACTTCTTTTTCCTGCTTCGTCCCAAACCGATCGCTGAAGTAGAAGTTGCCGCGATAGGTCGGCGTGACGACCGCCAGCGGCGGCCACACCAGTTGCTGGCGCTGGGCAAACGCCTGCGGAATGGCGTTCACACCGTCGGCCATGCCCACGGGCCAGCAGAAGTACGGCGACCAATAGGCGCCGTTTGCGGCGAGCGTGGGATTGTAATTGGTGAGGATGCGGGTGAGGCGATCTACCCGTTCCCGCCGGTCACTCAGCGTGCCGTAGTAGAATCCCACCGCAAACTGCCGGTCCCGCGTGAGAAAGACGCGCTTTTCGGCGCCCGTTCCGACCGGTTCATCCTCGAGTTGCAGCGTACGCCCATCGGTCAGGCGGCAGGTCACCGTGCCCATGTACCGCTAGGCCGCAGGAGGGAACGTGACTAAGGCCGCGGCGGTGGCCATGCACAACGTGCGGTCGTCGTTCTCCCCCCGCTTTTCAAACGCCAGCCATTCGGTCAGGGCGTGCACGGGATCGGCCGCCTGCAGAACGCTGTCCGTAAACACGGGCGTGAGCGCGGTGGGCAGCGGGGTGGTGTCCGTGGTGCCGTTGGCCAGCGTCGCCACCAGTGCGCGGGCATGCCGCGTGAACGGATACCAGGGATCTTCCACCCCATCGCTGGCCAGCAGGACACCAGTTACATGGTCGCCGGGCTGCGTGCGCAGCGACGACTGCAGCACGTCGAGTGCGCCATCGTCGGGGAGAAAGTGCGCCACTTCGCCGGAGAAATCACCGGTGGCTGCCGCAAACGGATGCGACAGCGCCCCATCGGTGTGCACGATGGCTATGGCGCCGTCACCCACCTGCATCACGGCCAGCATCCCCTGATGCCACGCTGCCACCAGCAGCGTGGTGCGCAGGTCGCGCAGGGCAATGCCAACCCGCGCGGCAAAGTCACGCATGCGGTCGTTGACCAGTTGCGCGGCATGACGCATGGCCGGGCCGAGGGCTTCGCGGGCGGCACGGCCATGCTGCACGGCATCGCGCAGTTCGTGCGTGACCGTGAAGGTGGCGATGGCACTGCCCAGGCGGCTGTAGGTGGCAGACCCGGCGCCGTCGGCCACCGCGGCACACCACCCCCCGGCAAAGTGCACGAGGTGGCCGGCATCTTCGCGATGCTCACCGCGATGCGCATGCAAACGTCCACGGCGCGAGGCCAGCAACAGCGACCAGCCGTCGGCGCTCATGCGGACTCCCGTTGCTTCGTGCGCCGCGGCGGCGCTGCCGGATGTGAAGAGCCCCGGCGCGACAGCGTCGAGATGATCGCGCCATTCGTCGGGGCACCAGGGCGCCGTGGGCGTCACCGAGTTCCAGATGGCGCGCGGCGGCTCTGCGGCAGCGGTTGGCGGGGCCGCCGGGCCCCCCGTTTCCGCGGTGCCCGACGCGCCGCCACGCTCGGCGGCGGCGGAATCGGCGTCGGGCAAGTTGCTGAGATCTGAATTCACGGCGTGAATCACGCCTTACGGAACAATCGTGATGCCGGGCGGCGGCGGCGGCAACGTGATGCTGCCCCCGTCGGCCACTGCGCCGACCTTGGCACTCGTCTGCTTGACGCTGGCCGACACGAACCGGAAGAACGCCTTGAAGGCATCCGGCGACATGTCCTGCATCTGAATTACAATCTCCGTGATCTGCTTGAGCACTTCCGTGTCTGCCTGATCGCCACAGGCCACCGCGATGATGTTGGCCGGACGACGCTCGCGCAGCTGCTGGGCGTACACGGGCCAATCCACATCGGTAGGGGCGCCGTCGGAGAGGACGAACACCAGCGGGCGCCAATCCCCCTTCTGATCGGCGGTGGTCCGCACGATTTCGCGGTCGAAACACTCGAGCAGCAGACGCAGCCCGTCTCCGAAATTGGTTTGTCCGCTGGCCTGAAGATCAGGCGGGTTGAACATCGCCACTTCGGTGAGCGGGACCGCCTGCTGTGCGGCATTGGAGAAGGTAAGGACCGACAGGTACGCGCTTTCGATCGCCTGCGGGTCACCCAGCAGGTCACGGTGCAGCTGGCGGATGCCCGACTTGACCGACTCAATGGGGGTGCCCTGCATCGAGCCGGACACGTCGGCGAGGATGTACACGGGCAGGCGGCGCGTAGACACGGTAGGGACTCGGAAGGAAATGACGTGGGAAGGGGCCCGGACGCGTGACCACGCCCAAAGCTGACGCAGGCTAAATGCACAGCGGGCGATTGTGGTTTCGGCAACGCAAAACCCCGCAACGCCGAGGCGCCGCGGGGTCGGGCCGCGCGGCGGGCCAGGGGCCCTATGCGCGGTGCTTGGTGCGTCCGGACTTAGTTCACGCCACCCACGGGAGTGGTGACGGAACCGGGGCGGGCGCTGGTGCGCTGCGCGGGAGCTGCTGCCGGAGCGGCAACCACCGTGCTGTCGGTCTTGGTGCTGTCAGCGGCGACGCGCATGATGCCGGGGAAGGGCACGCCGTTCCAGTCAGCACGCCCCCACATGGCCGGGAAGTCCTTGGCCATCTGGGCCCCGTACAGCGGCTTGTACGCGCCATTGTGACAGGTCACGCACTGTGCCTTGGGGGCATCTCCCATCGCGCCGAGTCGAACGGCCGGATAGACCGGCTGCAGCGGTGCGAGGTAGTTCTGGTTCACGTCCCGCAGCATGAGGATACCGTGGTACGCCGTGACACGCGCCGGGGGCGCTTCACGCCAGCTGGCGAACTGACGGGTGTTGTGGCAGTACGTGCAGTTCACGCCCAGGGAGCGGGACTGTGAAATCATGAGCGCGTACGTCCACTCCGCCTGCTTCGTCGAGCTCCGATTGGCGTTGCTCGGCGCAACCCCCTGCGTGATGACGCGCGCGCCATCACGGTCGAGGTAGTGACGCAGGTAGTCCGTCTGGCTGGAGTAGAACCACAGCCCGTTGGGCAGGGGCTTCCCCATGTGACAGGTGTAGCAGGTCACCCCGGTGTTCTTCACGTGCTGCGAGTAGTTCCCGTTGATGTTCCGGGTCATCTGCAGCATGCGACGGGCGACGATCTTGGTGTACAGCGGCTTGCCGTTCGGCAGGGTGTCATCCTGGAAGGCCGCCACGTTGTGGCAGTACGCACAGTTGCCGGTACCGGCCACCCACGTACTCATCGCGATCATGGTGCGGTTGAATTCCGCAATGCTGATGTCGTTGAGCACTTGCACGTTCTTCCAGGGGAGCGGCCCCGGGGGCGACTCGCCGGCCGGCGGCGGGCTCTGGGGCAGTTTCACCTGGGCAAACTTGGTCTTGAGGTCACCGTGATCGTAGTTCTGTTCCATCGCGGTGCCGCGATAACCAACCTGCACGGTATCGGTCGCGGCGTCGCCACAGGCCCCGAGTGTCAGCAACGACACTGGGACCATGGCGCGCAGGACGTGACGAAGTCCGTTTCTCACTGGGTTCCCCCCGTCTTCGTCGAATCCGTCGTGATCGAGTCAGTAACAATGGGCGCCGCTGCCGTGTCGGGCATGGTCGCGTTCTGCGGGACCACGTACGACGGGAAGGAGTCGGGCGCGGTTCCCTGATACCGGCCACGCAGCAGGTCCTGCTGTTCCGGCGTGAGCTGGTTCTGCGCCGGGTATGGCGCCACCAGACCATGCTTCACACCCCAGAGATACCAGTTGTCCACGACTGTACCGGTGAGCAGGATGCCGATGCCGCCCGTAAAGGTCGTGAGCACGGCAAACCACCAGGCCCAGCGGTGAATCGATTCCATGGTGGCGTTGAAGCCCATGCACCAGCGCCAGAACAGCATGGAGCGTTCCGCGGCCGTCCCACGGTCGGTGATCTGTTCGATTTCCCGCTCACCACCCATCCGGGCAACCGCCAGAATGGTGGCCCCGTGCATGGCGAACAACACGGCGGAGCCGTAGAGGAACGCGATGGAGAGGGCGTGGAACGGGTTGTAGTACAGATTGCCGTAGCGAATCGAGAACGCCGACGTCCAGTCAAGGTGCGGGAAGATGCCGAAGGGCACCATCTCGCTCCAGCTGCCAACGAGCAACGGCTGGAAGAAGAACGTGGAGTACAGGAAGATCGCGCTGGCAAAAGCCCACGGCAGGTGCGAGCCCATCTGCAGGGCGCGCGCCCGGCGGTAGATGCGAATCCACCAGAGAATGATGCTCACCGTGAGGAAGAAGCCGGCCATCAGATACCAGCCCCCCTGATTCAGAGGCGGGACCCGCAGGCCGTATTGCGGTGGCGGCGGCTCAAGGGCTAGCCACGGGAGCTGGCGAATGAACTCTACCGGGTCCCAGCCGACCGAGGCCCACATGTTCAGGCCGATGATCTCAATGGCGATGAAGCCGAAGATCAGCGACAGTACACCGGCCCAGCCGAGGTAGATCGGACCGATCTGGGCATCGCCGAACTTGCCGGCGAGATACGAGAAGGTCCCGGTGCCATAGCGCGTTCCCGTCGATTCATCGATCGGGATACCCGGTTCAGGGACGGTACGCACCTGAACGCGAGTAAAGAGATTCTGGTATTCAAGCATGGTGACCGGGCCTCACTTCCAGATGGGGAGGTTGAGCCACCAGTTCCACCACTCAGGCCAGCCCTGTGTCCAGAAGGGGCCGGAGATCACGATGCAGATGGCACTCCACACCGCCGCGCCGACTGCGAGGAACAGGCCGAGACGGTGAATGCCGATCGCGCCGATCGAGTAGCCGAGCAGGTCGCGGAAAAAGACGTTTTCCTGTTCACTTGTCCCGGTCGGGGTTCCCTTCGGTGGATTAGTCACCGAGAGGATCAGCGATCCGTGCATCGCAAGCGCGAGGCAGTTCGTGAAGAAGAACGTGACGGCGATCATGTGCGCCGGATTGTAGTGGAAGTGGAGGTACTGATACCCCACATTCGACACCCAGTCCAGGTGCGAGAAGATGCCGTACGGAAAGCCATGGCCCCAGGCGCCCAGCAGGAACGGGCGAATGACGACCAGCGTGGTGTAGGCGAGAATGGCACCGCCGTACGCCCACGGAATGTGCATACCCATGCCAAGCTTGCGCGCGATTTCGGCCTGGCGCAGCGCCCAGGAGCCGAACGCGCCGAGGGCGCACAGCGTGATGATCTGCCACAAGCCGCCTTCGCGTAGTGGCGCGAGGCCCAGACCATATTTCAGGTCAGGTGGCGCGATATTGATCTGCCACAGATTCCACGTCGGGCCCATCGCCGCACCCCACACGCACAACAGCGTGCCGAGCGTGACGAAGAAGATCGTCGTGACACCAAAAAAGCCCACGTAGAACGGACCGAACCAGAAATCGAAGAGATCTCCGCCGATCAGCGTACCACCGCGGACACGGTACTTCTTTTCAAAGCTTAGCATCGCCATGGGCGATATCTCCGGACGCGCAGAGAAAAGGCAGCGGGGGGGGAAATGCAACTGCGTACAACTGCAGACCTGCCATGGGGACCACGATCATCCCAGAATTTTGCGTCGGCCGGGGCTGGCGTCGCACCGACACGTGCGAGACGCCAGCCCGGCGACGACGCGCGACGAATTACCGGCCGGGCGGGAGCGGCGACATCTCTGCCGCTGCCGCCGGAGCCGACGCCCCGACGGGCGCCTGATCAGCGCCGAGCGTTCCGTTCTCGATCCACGAGTAACGCTGCGAGCTAAGCAGGACAAAGTGGATGACCAACGCCAGCACCGCCAAGAAGCCCACCAAGGCCACCATGACGCGCCGCGGGTCGTACATCAACCAAATGCGATGCATAGGAGCTCCTTAGCGAGTCGCGGCAGGAGGTGTGGCGTACTTCGCCTTGAGCGTGGCCGGCCAATTGAACTGACCGTACGCCCAGATGTGCATCACAAGCACCGCTCCGACCAGGAACGAACCGAGTGCGCTCATGATGATGTGTGGATCCGTGCCCATCCAGATTCTGTGCATAGTATCTCCAGCCTGAGAATCAGAGGGTTAGAACCACGGACGCCACGACCACGCGAGGAAATGCGCGACCGATGCAACAACGACGTAGCCCAAGGTGCCTGTCACCATGTAGCCGTGGAAGCGACGCGCCTCTTCCTCGGTCATTCCGCCCTTTTCCGACATCTCTGCCTCCAAAGGAAACAGCTACCGCGCTCTTCCCGCGCGGCTGGGATGCCACCCAAGTGACGGGCAGCGTGACTATTTACTACGGGGTGTAAACTGGACCTTACGGTTCAATGCGTCAAGAAGAATTTACGCTTTTACGAAGGATTTTCGTGGACACTTCGCCCGATCGCATGCCGGAGACCCCTCCGAACGACTGGCCAGACGTCAGTTCGTCCGAAACGCACGTTGTTAATGGAATTTGCTGGCATATCCAGCGGCTGGGAAAACCGCGGGGAGAAGCCCCCGCGCTGCTGCTTGTTCACGGGACTGGCGGCAGTACCCACTCCTGGGCCGGCGTCACTACTCCGCTCGCAGCGCACTTCCATATCCTCAACGTGGACCTGCCCGGGCACGGCTTCACGCACGTCCCCCCGGAAGTCGAACGCGCGCGCAATCCTTTCACCTTGCCGGGCATGGCGCGTGAACTGCGCACCCTGCTCTCGCACCTCGACGAACAGCCGGATGTGGTCGTCGGCCATTCTGCCGGCGTACCAGTGCTGCTGCGCATGACCCTCGACGGCGCCATCGCCCCGCGCCACATCCTTGGCTGCTGCCCGGCGCTTGTTCCGCCCCCGGACTGGTACGTCGCGCTCCTCGCACCGCTCCTCGGGCTGGTCGTGGAGTCCGACGCGCTGGCCGGATCGGCGGCCCGACTCGCCGCTGCCACTTCCATTATTGGGCGCATGCTGCAAAGCACCGGCTCCCGGCTTACCGCCGAACAATTGGCTCGGTACCAGCAACTCTGCAGTCGCCCCGCTCACGTGCATGCCGCCATGACCATGATGTCGCGCTGGGACCTGCCGGCCCTCTTCCGCGACATCGGCGTGCTGCGCGTCCCCGTGCAGCTGATCGCTGCGCGGAATGACCGCTGGATTCCTCTCACATCACTGCGGCGCGCGGTGGAACGCATTCCGGGAGTGGAGTTGGTGGTCGAAGAGGGAGGGCACCTGTTGCCGGAAGAGCGGCCCGAGGTGGTGATACGCCTGCTGCAGGACCGCCGACTGTAATCAACGCCCCAAATTATCCCCCGGGGCTGAAAGCGGAATAGCGCGAACTCCTCACAAAAGAAGTTCGCGCTATTCCAATTTCTGACTCGACCTGCCGGGCCTCAGCTCAGCTGGTTGCCCCCTGCAACGACCGCCGGCTGGCCAGCACGTGATCCCGCGTGACCGTGCTGTCGCCCAGATCGCGCGCATCCCGTTCGGCCGCGTCCCGCAGCCGCTTGGCGGCGGAAATGCGAATCAGAATGGGGAAGCCTTCGCACAGCTCGTCGTACACGGCCTTGGCGTCATCGTCCCACGGCAACTCCTGATGCAATCGCGCCGGCGTGGCATCGATCTTGTCCATTTCCGTGCCCAGCGGGAGGATATGGAACAGGGCATCGAACAGCTGATTGCACACTTCCTGCACGATGTACGTCGCGCCCGAATATCCCATGTAGGGGGTGCCGGTATGGCGACGGATAATGGCTCCCGGGAACGACGCCGGAATGTACATGGAGCGCGACCCGGCTTCGGCCAGATACATCCGCTCGTTGTAGCTGCCAAACATGATCAGCGGCGGCTTGGTCTTGATGGCCTCGCGCACGGCCTGGTTATCCGGCTTCACCCCTGGTCGCCGTGCAAAGCTGAAGGTGCAGGGGAGCCCCATCTCCGTCTCGAGGAAATGGCGTACGCCTCGGGCGTACGTTTCGTTGGCCACAATCGCGAAGCTGGCCGTGCCGAAAAAGTCCTGCGTCACCGAGCGCCAGAGATCCCACAACGGCTTGATGGTCGTGTGCTTCTCCTTCTCAATGAACGGCTCGGGATCGAGTCCCAGCAGTTCGCCCAGCCGCCGCAGGAACTTGGTGGTGCTGTGCAATCCGATGGGCGCCTGGAGATACGGCACCTCAAGATCCTCGCACAACAGGCGGCCAAACTCGCGGTACATGCAGATGTTCACATCGGCATCCACCAGCCGTGGCACATCCTGCATATGGCTGCCCAGCGGAAACACCAGATTGATCTCGGCGCCAATGCCTTCCACCAATCGGCGCATCTCGTGCAGGTCGCTGGCCGTGTTGAAGTAGCCGTAAATGGGGCCGATGAGATTCACGCGCGGCTTGTCACCCGGCTGCTTCTCGCGACGCTTGGGGCGCACGCCCTTCTTGAGTCCGTACTCCGTCCAGAGCCAGTACATGGCGCGGTTTGCCGCCTGCCACTGGTCTTCGTCGATGGTGCGCGGCAGGAAGCGCTGCAGGTTGGTCCCTTCCGGCGTCACACCTCCACCAATCATCTCGGCGATCGACCCCGTCACCACCACGCTGGGCAGCTCCGGATCGAGTGTGGCGTGTGCGCGCTTCATGGCGCCTTCGGTGCCGTGCTGGCCGAGTTCCTCTTCGCCAAGCCCGGTGACGACGATGGGCAGCTCGTGCGGCGGCAGCGCATCGGTGTAGTGCAGCACCGACGTGACCGGAAGATTTTCGCACCCCACCGGCCCGTCAATCACCACCTGCATGCCTTTGATGGCGGTGAAGACATACACCGCCCCCCAATAGCCCCCGGCGCGATCCAGATCGAGAATCAACGACATCAGACCATCTCCTCGGCCTTGCGCGCGCGATTGAGCTTCGCGATATGCCGCTTGTAGTGCTCGCGGAACTCGGGCTTGTCCTGCGGCACATCTTCCCACACACCGGCCATGTACCCGCTGCCGACATCGCCGAAGAAGTCCTTCATTTCGTCGAAGCGCGCCTTGTTGCCCATGGCGGCGTTCACGACGGTGGCCAGGGAGCCGGCACCGGCGGGGCCCATGAGTGGTCGCGCCGAAATGAGATTGGTGAAGTAGAGCGCGGGAATGGTGAGTTCCTTGGCCTTCTGCACGACCGGCGTGGTGCCGATGGCAAGATCAGGCTTGAACTCCATCATGGCCGCCACGTCCTGTTCGAGCGACGCGCGATACTGAATGTGCACGCCGCGCGCTTCAAGCCATTCACGATCGGGATCGCTGAACTTCGTGCGCGGGCACGCCGTGCCGACATACCGCACGTCGGCCCCCGATTCCACCAGCAGACGCGCCACCAGCAGCTCGGAGCCTTCGTACCCCGACATGGTGATACGGCCCTTGATGGGCATGGCCGACAGCGCCCCCTTGATGGCGGGGAGGATACGGTTCTTCGTGGCGTCGATCTGTTCACGCGACACGTTGGCGGCCTGCCCGATGCTTTCCAGCCACGCTTCGGTGCCGTCGTAGCCGACCGGAGCCGAGCCCACGATGGGGCGCCCAGCCGCTTCGAATTCGCGATAGCTCGCGACATAGAACGGGTGAATGGCCGCGGCCACCGCGCAATCGAGCGCCGCATACAGCTCACGCCATTCACGCGTGGGCACGACGGGGCCGGCGGCCAGTCCCAGCCCGTCCAGCATCATGCCAATGCCCACGGGATCGGCCGGGAACATCTCGCCGATGAGCGTAACGGTGGGCTTGGCGGCACGGCCACCGCGCGGCGCCTGCACGGGGCCCTGTTCGGCCTCGAGGCGCGCGTAACGCAGCATGGCTCCCGCCAACACATCTTTCGCTTCCGCATGCGTGGGCACGCCGAAGCCCGGCACATCGATGCCGATGATGCGGACGCCGTTGATCTCCTTGGGGAGAATCTGCAGCGGCACCCCCGACGCCGTAGGCACGCACAGGTTCGTGATGACGATCGCGTCGTACAAGGCGGGATCGGCCATCTTGAACACGGCATCGCGGATGTCTTCGAACAGCTGGCCGGTGACCAGCGTTTCGGAGTTGAACGGCACGTAGCCCACCGTCCGGCGCGCGCCGTAGAAGTGGCTCGTAAACGTGAGGCCGTACACGCAACACGCCGAGCCACTCAGAATGGTGGCGGTGCGGCGCATGCGCAGCCCCACACGCAGCGACCCGAAGGCGGGGCACATGCTCTGGGGCTGATCGTGCGGCCCCTTGGGATAGTCGGCCGCGTAGCGATCGAGGATCTCGCTCTTGCCGGCGGCGCGTGCCGCCTCGAGCATCTGGTCCTTGCCCGAGTGGCAGCCCAAGCCATCCTGCTGCGTGGCCTCCACGTTGATCGCTGCCGCGTCCACAACGGGGAGCGCGGCGCGTGTCGTGCTCCCCGGTGCACAGCCCATGCCGCCAGGCGCGTCACCGTCATTCAGCATCGGCGCGCTCCCAGCCGCGTCGTATACGACTTCCTTTTCGGTCGCCATGATGTTGTCAGTGCCTCGTGCGATCAGACGGCGTCGTACACGACTTCGAGCGACGGCTTCACGATGTCGTCCTTGCCCACCATATCGAACAGGGTGGCCGGCTCCATCTGGAAATCGCGCCCGGTGACTTCGGCCGAGAAGAGGCCGAGCAATTGGTCCTGCGTCTGCGGCTTGGGGCGCATGGGCGGCGCGTCGGCCACGTTGCGCGCCAGCTCTTCGAACAACGGCGCCCACTGCGTGCCGGGGCGACCAATGATTTCGTAACTCGCACTCTTGCGCCGAATGTCCTCGTGCGCCGGGATGGCCGCCAGCACGGGAATGTTGGCGTTCTTTGCGAACGCCGCGGCTTCTCCGGTGCCATCATCCTTGTTGATCACCATGCCGGCCACGCCCACGTTGCCACCGAGCTTGCGGAAATATTCCACCGCACTGCACACGTTGTTGGCCACGTACAGCGACTGCAGGTCATTGGAGCCTACCACGATCACCTTTTGGCACATGTCGCGGGCAATCGGCAAGCCGAAGCCGCCGCACACCACGTCGCCGAGGAAGTCGAGCAGCACGAAGTCAAAGCCCCAGTCGTGGAAGCCCAGCTTCTCCAGCGTTTCGAAGCCGTGAATGATGCCGCGACCGCCGCAGCCACGCCCGACTTCCGGACCGCCAAGTTCCATGGCATACACGCCATCGCGCTTGAAGCAGACATCTCCGATGGACACCGCTTCACCGGCGAGCTTCTTGCGGCTGCTGGTTTCGATGATGGTGGGGCAGGCCTTGCCGCCGAAGAGCAGCGAGGTGGTATCGGACTTGGGATCGCAGCCGATGAGCAGGACCTTCTTGCCCTGTTGCGCCATCATGTACGAGAGGTTCGCGAGCGTGAAGCTCTTGCCGATACCCCCCTTGCCGTAGATCGCGATGATCTGCGTTTCCTTGGTCACGGGGCCCGTATGAATGGATTCCGGCTCGGACGAAGCTTCATCACGAACATTCACGTGCAGCTGGTGCAGACCGTTGTCGCTCATGCAGCAGATCTCCAGTCGAGGATCATCTTGACACAGTGGGGATCACCGAACGCCATGGCGTAGGCGTCGGCGGCACGCGCCGCAGGTTCGCGGTGCGTAATCAGTCCGTCGAGATCGAGGGTGCCGCTATTGGCAAACTCGGTGATCGCGGTCAGGTCCTGCTCCTTCCATTGCGCGGCAATGCGAATGCGTGCCTCCCGCAAGAAGGCCGGCGGGAAGGTGAATGATACGGGTTCGCTGTAGAACCCGCCGAGCACGATTTCACCACCTGGCAGCAGCTTGTTCACCAGCGTGTCCATGATGCCGTCGGCACCACTTACATCGCAAATGACCTTGTAGCCGCGGGTGGTATCATCGTTCGGGTGGATGACGGGGTAGCCGCGCGCGCCGTCCATCCGAATGGGATTGGTTTCCCAGACGGTGGGGGTGGGCGCCCCGTACAGCACGCACAATCGGGCAATCAATCGGCCGAGCGCGCCGTGTCCCACGATGAGCCCGGGGAGCTGGTCGAGATGGTTGGCCGGATCGGGTTCAAGACAGTGGTGAGCCGTGGCGGCCAGCGCAAAGAGGGCGCCTTTTTCACCGACGTGATCGGCCAGCGGGATGGTCTTGGCGCCGGGGGCCACGACGTGCGACGCCTGGCCACCAAACAGCCCACGCGCCTCGAGAAATCCCTTGCTCCCTGGCACATACACGAGCTGCCCGACTTCACGCCCCGATTCGGCGCCGGCCGTCATGATTCGCCCCACGCCTTCATAGCCCGGTACCATCGGATACGCGAGGCCGGGGAAGGGGGGCATGCGACCGGTAAAGAGCAGTTTCTCGGTCCCGGTGCTGATCCCGGACCACTGCATGGCCACCACGACGTCGGCCGGGGTGGGGTCAACCAACGTCAGCTCCCGCACGGATAGCTTGGTCGGTTCTTCGAAAACAACGGCGAGGGTGTTCACGGGGTGTACAGTGAGGTTGACAGTGGGCGCTGTCAATATCCAGAGCGAATTGATCGGGAATTGAGTCCGAGTGGGTGAGGACGGTTCGGACCGAGGGGCTGCAGGCAAGAGGGATCGACGTCGCGGGTGGTGGCGCGGTCAGTCGGTCCACGGCCGGCCTGGGGAGAGGCCGGCCAGACGGGTGGGATCAGACTTCGGCGACAATCAGGCCGGTCTGGATAGGGAATCTGGTGGGGAGTTCCCGGCTTCGACGGAAGCCGGCGGTTTGCAGCATCTGGTGCAGTTCGGACGCACGGCGCGCGCGCCCCTTGCCCATGGCCATCAGGTAAAACGAGAAGTAGGCATCTCCAACCGTCTCGGCCCCCTTCGCGCCGGCGAGGGCTTCGGCGATCAGCAGGACACCGCCCCGCGGCAGCGCCGCACGGACCCGCTGCAGCAGGCGCAGCACGGAGTCATCATCATGGTCAAGCAACACACGCACCAGCGAGATGACGTCGGCCCCGGTGGGGAGGGAATCCGCGTGGAAATTGCCACCATGGCACGTGGACCGATCGCCCATGCCCGACTGCTCGAGCCGTCCACGAGCCCGCGCGGCCACCGCCGGCAGGTCGAACAGCTGCAGCTGGAGCGTCCGGTGCCTGGCGCCGACCAGCGAGAGAAAAACGCCTTCGCCGCCCCCGACGTCCAGCAGGCAGTCGTGTTTCGACAGGTCATACGCGTCCAGTACATCGTGCGCGACCGGCGGCAACGTGGCGGCCATGATTTCCGAGTAGGCTGCCACACGCGTTTCGTCGATGGCCTGCGGACGGGGCGCGTCAGCGTACGACCAATAACGGGAGAGCTCCGTGCCATAATCCGACCCCTGGCGCAGCAGCGACACGGGATCGGCAAGGTCATGGTAGGCCATGCGATGGTGACGGATGAGCGCCAGTACTCCAGTGTTCTTCACGAGCGGTGCCCCCAACGGTCCCAACGCAAAGCGGCCATGCCGACGCTTGAGCAGCAAGCGCAGTGACACGGCCGCATTCAACAGGCGTTCGGTGCTGGCAATCGACAGCCCGCCATGCTGGGCGATCTCTTCGCGGGTCCGCGCGCCGGCCGCCAGATACTCGAACAAGTCCAGCTCGACGCAGGCCAGGAGGGTTTGCGTGTAAACAAACCCCGAGACGATGTCGAACAGCTTGCGCGACCGGTACATCGTGATGGGTCGCGTCAGCGGGAACTTGGCGCTCCAGCGCTGGAACTCGTCGGTGGCCACCAGGGCGTTCCAACGGTCGCGGATGCGCTCAAACCAGGAGGGCGCCGGGGTATCGCTGGCAGCGACCACAGCGGGCACGTGGTCGGTGGCGGCGGGCGTACGGAGGCGGTCGGCCGCCGGAACGGTGGGCGCAGTCAGCGCCTGCTCGGGGGGATTCACAGCGTCAACTTCGCCAGTGGCAACCGTGGTGTCAAGAAAAGTGTACACCAGGCAACCGTAGGACTGTCAGGATATTGCGACAAAGAATCCCCGGTCCTAACGTGAGGGATCGAAACATGAACGTCCCCGGCGGACTCGCGCCATCCCCGAGCCGCCGGCTGATTCCTTCAGGATACTGATGCGACCTGTTTATCCGTTTAGTGCCATCGTGGGGCAGGAAGAGATGAAGCTCGCTCTTCTGCTGGTGGCAATCGACCCGTCAATTGGCGGGGTCATGGTATTTGGCGACCGCGGCACCGGCAAGAGTACCGCCGTGCGCGCGCTCGCCGGCCTGCTCCCGCAGATGAAAGTCGTCCAAGGGTGCAAGTACGGCTGCGATCCGGCCGCCAGCACCCAGCGGTGCGATGAGTGCGCCAAGCGGTACGCTGATGGCGGCCATCCCCGGGCCGTATTTGCGCCGGTGCCGGTGGTGGACCTCCCCCTGGGCGCGACAGAAGACCGCGTGGTGGGGGCGCTCGACCTCGAGCGTGCCCTGACCACCGGTGAGAAGGCCTTTGAACCCGGGCTCCTGGCCCGTGCCCATCGGGGCTTTCTGTATGTGGACGAAGTGAATCTGCTCGAAGACCACCTGGTCGATCTCCTGCTTGATGCCGCGGCGACCGGCGAAAACGTGGTGGAACGCGAGGGGGTCAGTGTCCGGCATCCCTCCCGCTTCGTGCTGGTGGGGAGTGGCAATCCGGAAGAGGGCGAACTGCGACCGCAGCTGCTCGATCGCTTCGGACTCGCGGTGGATGTGCGCACCCCCAAGGTGATCGCCATGCGCATCGATGTGATCAAACGCCGTGATGCTTTTGATCGTGATCCGGAGGCATTTCTCGCGCATTGGCAGAAGGCCGACAACAAGATCCGGCGGTCCATTGAAAAGGGGCGGGCCCGCCTCGATGAACTGGCCGTCCCCGACGAAATCCTCGAGCGGGCCGCCGAACTGTGCGCGGCCCTGGGCACCGACGGGTTGCGGGGAGAACTGACGCTCCTGCGCACCACGCGCGCGTTGGCGGCGTTCGAAGGCGCCGACACGGTCACGCTCGAACACTTGCGGCGTATTGCGCCGTTGGCCTTGCGCCACCGCCTGCGACGGAACGTGCTCGATGATGCGGGATCCACCACCCGCGTGGAGCGTGCAGTGGCTGAATTGTGGGATACGCCTTCGGCTGATGTCGTCGCCGCGCCCTGATCTTCCCACCAGTCTGAGCGCTCTCTCGGCGCTGCTGCTCGCCGTGGATGCCCGCGGCTTGGGCGGCGCCGTGCTGGATCACCCTGTGCATGAACAGGCGCGCTTGTATGGCTCGCTGGTGCGCGCGTGGCTCCCTCGCGGGGCGCCCATGCGACGCGTCCCCTCGAGCGTCACCGCAGACCGTCTGTACGGCGGCGTGGATCTCGCCGCCACCCTGTCGGCGGGCAAGATCGTCGCCGAGAAAGGGGTGCTGGCCGGTGCCGACGGCGGCGTCGTGGTGGTGCCCATGGCCGAACGACTCAACGTGTCGGCCCGGACGGCCGTCTGCGAGGTGCTCGATTACGGCGAAGTGACGGTCCAACGTGAAGGCATTGCCGACCGGCACGCCTCACGGGTCTGCGCGTTGCTGCTCGATGAGTCGGTGGACGACGAACTGGTGCATCCTGCGCTCAAGGATCGCCTCGCGTTTACGGTCCGCTTTGATGGACGCGCGAGCGAAGAACTGGAGTGGATGGCCGATGAGTCGGAGGCGCATCACTTCGAAACGCTGGTGCGTGATGCGCGCCATCGGTTGTCGCAGGTCAGTGTGGATGAGCAGTGGGCCGAAGCGCTCTGTCAGACCGCCGACGCCTTTGGCGTGGACTCGGTGCGGGCCACATTGTTCGCCTTGCGCTGCGCACGAGCTCATGCCGCGCTGGAAGGGCGGTTGATGGTCACGGAAGCCGACGCCGAAAAGGCGGCCGCGTTGGTGCTGGCGCCGCGCGCCACCCGATTGCCGCCGCCCCCGCCACCGGAGGAGGAGCCGGGGGAAGAGCAGCAGCCGCAGGATCAGGCCGACCAGAATGACCCGGAACCGCCACCACCACCGCCGGAGCCTCCTGCCGAGACGCCGGAGTCGGAACAGACACCGGACACCGACGACGACGGTGCGCAGAACACCCCTGACAGCGGTGAGCTGCTGCGCGATGCGGTGCAGGCAGCGTTGCCGCCGGGCTTGCTGGCACAGCTGCTGCAGCACAACACGGCGGGGAGTATGCAAGGGCGTGTCGGCGAGGAAACGCCCAACCTGTTGCGAGGGCGCCCACGTGGCGCTCGCAGTGGCGTACCGCGTGGCGGGGCTCGGCTGCATCTCCTCGAAACCTTGCGGGCGGCGGCGCCGTGGCAGCGTGTGCGCAACAATGCGCCCGTGATGGCGCCGGCGTTGGGGGCGGCGACCACCAGCGCCCGTCCGCGGGTCACGGTGCGGCGCGAAGACTTCCGGATTCGCCGGTTCATCGAAAAGACCGGAACCACGGTCATTTTCGTGGTGGATGCGTCCGGGTCCTCGGCGCTGTACCGACTGGCCGAAGCCAAAGGCGCGGTGGAACTGCTGCTGGCTGAAACCTATGCCCGTCGAGATCGGGTCAGTCTCATTGCGTTTCGGGGACAGGGCACCGAGCTCTTGTTGCCTCCGACGCGGGCGTTGGCACGTGCCAAGAAAGTGCTGGCCGCGCTCCCGGGGGGCGGTGGCACCCCGCTGTCGCATGCCATCGACGCGGCGCTGGAGCAGGCGCTGGGGACGCGCCGCGCCGGTAGCGCCCCCCTGGTGGTCATCATGACCGATGGTCGAGCCAATATCGCGCGCGATGGTACGCCAGGGCGGAAGCAGGCCGAGCTGGATGCCCTGACCGCCGGGGCGCGTTTTGCGTCCCAGCACATTCCTGCCATGTTCGTGGATACTTCGCCGCGCGGGGAAGTGGTCGCGCGACGGGTGGCCGAATCAATGAAAGCGCGGTATATCCTGCTCCCCGCCGCTGATGCCAAGGCGTTGGGGGGATTGGTCAAGACGGCGATGCAGATGGCGGAGGGGGGGGGATGAGCGCAGGGGTGGACACGGTGCCGGTCGCGGTGATGCCGACCGCACGGCGAACGGGGTGGCGGGCGCGCATGCATTCCCTGCTGCGCGCGCGGCATCCGGATATGGTGCATGCCACCGACATTGCGACCCGCGAGACGACGCTGCGCGTGGCGCTGCGTTCGTTCGGGGTCGTGATTGCCTTCTGGTGGAGCACCACGGGGGTCGTGTTCGCGCTGGAGCGCAATCCCACCACCCGTTTGCTGGGGCTGGTGGTCGCCGCTGCGCTGGCCATCTGGGGCGCGTCGCTCGTGTACTTCGAACGCGACCGCGAAACGCCGTCGGCCGCACGTCGCAGTTTTCTCGGCGGCGCCTTCCTGTGGACCTTCGCACAGGTCACGTTCTACGGCGGGTGGATCATCGGGCCGGAGCAGTTGCGGCTCAGTATCCCCGCCGAGCCGCCGTCGTGGAGTTTCGCGGTGCGCGCCGTGCTCTCCATGTTCTGGTATCAGTTGGTCATGCTGGCGGCGCTGGCCACGGCCGCGATCATCACGCACAAGCGGGTCAACCGCGTGGGTTGGTGGACAGCCGCCCTGTTCTGGTGTGTGCACCAGATTGCCAGCATCAACATCTTTCTGGGCGTGGAGAATCCTGGGCGCGGATTCTTTCCGGAACCGCTGGTGTTCCTGGAGTCGTATTTCGGCCCGGTGCAGAACAGCCTGTTCCTGCCGTTCACGCTGGCGTGCGTCATCATGTACACGCTCTACACGGCAATCTTTGCGTTACGGGGACGCACGCCGGCGTATCGGCAGAGCATGATGCTGCTCACCGTCATTGGTGCGCTGTCCGTGTTGGAGCTGGCCGTGCTGGGCGCCCCCATTCAGCTGCCGCTCTGGGAAGCGTTTCTGGCGGTGCGCGGGTACTGACGGATGTGTTATTGCCACACGGTCGTAGAACAGCCGGGCGCCGGTGGGCGCCACAACCGCATGACCACTGCATGACCGCCGCATGACAATAGCCTGACCCGTACGTGGCAACGGGATGATAGAGTCGAAACTCCATCATCCCGTTGTTGTCATGCCGTTGTGACGCAGTCAGGCATGCCGTTGTCTCGGCAGCTGTTGCGGTTCCCCGCAGTGAGGCCGCCTCGCCCTCGCCGTCAGAACACCGACAGAATTCCCTCGTCGTCCGAATCGTCAAACGGGATGAGTGCCTCGGCGGATGCCCGCGCGCTGGCCGGGGCGGTCGCTTTGCTCCCCTTGGCCACAGGCTTGCTGGCAAACGTACTGGCCGGTTTTGCCGGACCGCGCCCCGCTGGCTTGTGACGCGCCCCACTCACCTGGTGGGCCACTGGCGTAGACGATGTGCGGCCACTCGGGCCGCCGCGCGAACTGCCCGTGATGACGAAGCTGCCGACCAGATCCTGCATCGTCTGCGCTTGGCTCGCCAACTCCACCGCGGCGCTTGCCGATTCCTCGGCGTTGCTGGCCACCGACTGCGTGGTGGCGTTCATCTGCCCGGCAGCCCCGGTAAGCTGTGTCACGCCATCAGCCTGCGCCGCGCTCGTGTTGGCAATCTCGCTGATCACCTCACCGAGATTCACCACCTGCGTGTTGATCTCGACCAGTTTCGCGTTCACCACCTGATTGAGGGTGTTGCCCGTCTGAGCGTGGCGAACACTCTCTTCAATCATGGTCGAAGTGGTCTTGGCCGCCTCCGCACTGCGAATGGCCAGACTGCGCACTTCCTCGGCGACTACGGCAAAGCCCTTGCCGGCATCACCCGCACGGGCGGCTTCCACCGCGGCGTTGAGCGCCAGGAGATTGGTCTGGAAAGCGATTTCATCAATCGTCTTCACGATCTTGGCCGTTTCCGCGCTCGACTTGGTGATCAGATCCATGGCGCCTGAGAGCTGCGTCATTTCACTCAATCCCAGGGTGGCGATATCGCGCGCCGTACCTGCCAAGGCGCGTGCTTGCGCCGCATTTTGCGCGTTCAGCTTGGCCATGGAGGCCAATTCGGTAAGGCTGCTGGTGGTTTCCTCAAGGCTGGCCGCCTGATCGGCGGCGCCGTGCGCCAACGCGTCGCTTCCTGAGCTGATTTCCACGCCCGCACTGGCCACCTGTTCGGCCGCGGCCGACACTTCGGCCAAGGCCTGATCGAGGTTCGTCACCGCCGCGTTGAGTGCGTCTTGCATGGCCACGAACTCCCCGGCGTAGCGGCCAGTCATGCGAGCCGAAAGGTCGCGGGCGGCAATGCGCTGCAGCACATCCGACGCTTCGCGCAACGGAATGCTCACGTTGTCCAGCAGGTGATTGATCCCGCCCGCGAGCTCACCGTAGCTGCCAGCATACTTGCCGGCATCTGCGCGCTGCGACAGATCCCCCGCAGACGCGGCCGCGTTGAGTGCGCCAGCATCGGTGACAATGGCGAGCACATTGCGTTGCGCGGAATTCAGTGATGCGATGGACGCCTGGCAGGTCGCAATGATGCCGTTGATCGTGGTGGCCACATGCCCCAGTTCATCATCGCGCGTGACAGCAATGGGTGTGGTCGTGGCTTCCAGCTTGCCGGTGAGATCTCCACGGGCCATGCCCGACGCGATACGCTCAATGCCGGCAACGCAATTCTCGCTCAGCCGAGTGGCACGGTCGGCAATCTCCGCCAGTGGAGCGAGTACGGTGTGTGTCATTGAGCGGTACACCAGCAGCGCACCAACAATGATCACGACCGCCGACGCGCCGGCAATGCCGCGCGCGAGGCTCGCTGATGAGCCAAGCGACATGTAGATCGCCAAGTCGCTGATGACAGCGAGCGTCGCAAGGGCACCAAGGCTGGTGGCGATACGACGGCGGAGCGAAGAATTCGTACTCATGGAGACAGACCACACCGGAAAGAGGGGGGGCGGGGCTGCGTCGGCCCACTGCCCAGGAGTGTCGGCGTTCTGTCCCTTGTACTGAATTCCTAATTGCTCGAACAGTTTGTCACGAAATGCGACTACGTTGGGGGATTTCCCTATTCGTAGCGCAGCGCTTCGATGGGATCGAGTCGCGCGGCCCGCTGCGCCGGCACCATGCCGAACACAATGCCAATGGCCACGGAGACGACGACGGCGATGGCCGTCAGTCCGAATGGGATAGGGGCATCCACATCGAGGGCAATCGAGGCGATGCGTCCCAGGGCCAGCCCAACGAGAATGCCGAGAGCACCGCCGATGCCAGTCAGCGTGCTGGCTTCCACCAGGAACTGCACCAGGATGTCGCGGCGCGTGGCCCCCATGGCTTTGCGCACGCCGATCTCCCGGGTGCGGCTGGTGACCGAGACCGTCATGATGGCCATGACGCCAATGCCACCCACCAGGAGCGCCACTCCGCTCAAAATGATCATGACGAGAAAGAACACACTCGTGATGCCGTTGAACGTGTCGAGAATCTGATCCTGCGTCACCAGATCGAACGTATTGCCATCACCCGGGCGCAGTCGGCGCGCTTCGCGTAGCGCCATTTCCACGGCGCTTTGTGCGTCGGCCACGCGCACGCCCGCGCGTGGCTTGACCGGAATGAACAGCGCATTGGTGCGATCGATGGTGTAGGACCGGTTCATGAACCGGTAGGGCACCACTGCACCAACGGCCTGACCAGGCGGCGCAAAGATGTTGCCCGGTTCCGCCCAGAGTCCAATCACTTCCAGTACGCGCCCGCCAATCTGCACCTGCCGTCCAATCAGACGCTCGCTGCCGAACAATGAACGGGCCGTCGCTTCCTGCAGAACCACCACCGGCGCGCCGCTGATGATTTCCCCGCGCGTGAACCACCGCCCAGTGGTGAGCTCGCCACCTTGAATGAGCGTGAACCCCTCATCGGCCCCGAAGATGGCCATTCCCTGACTACGCACCCCGTCGGCTTCAATGCGGGCCAGTGTTTGCGCCCAGAGCGAGGCGTAACCGATTTCTGGCAACTGCTTGATACGCACCACCTCACTCTCCGTGAGGTCCGGTCGGATGCGCACATCTTTGGGCAGGTTATCGGGGTTGAGTGGGGTCTGAGAAAACTTTTTCAGGACATAAAACGTGGTGGGGCCAGCCACTTCGATGGTATTTACGATCTGATCGCGAATACCCTGGACAATGGCCGCCATGGCCATGACCGTGGCCACACCGATGACCACGCCGAGAATGGTAAGCGCCGATCGCATTTTGCTGACGCGCAGCGCGTCAAACGCGATGCTGATGTTCTCGCGGACGGAATCGGTGTTGACGGGAAGGCGTTTGGCCATGGCAATCGCCTCAGGTTTCCGCGCGCATGGCGGTGATGGGGTCCAATCGTGCCGCGCGTGACGCCGGGTATACCCCAAAAAGCACGCCAATGCTTGCCCCCAGCGCGAGGGCCAAAACCACACTCCACGGTGTGACCCGCGCTGGTAACGGGCTGAAGGTGGCCACGAGCAGCGCCAGCCCCCACCCCGACGCCACGCCGAGGATTCCGCCGGTCACCGCGAGGGCCACCGATTCGGCCAGAAACTGCCGTCGCACGTCGCGCGAGGTTGCTCCCACCGCTTTGCGAATGCCAATTTCCCGGGTGCGCTCGGTGACTGCCATGAGCATGATATTCATGATCACGATACCACCGACCAGAATGCCAATGGCCACGACGGCGGGAACCACGGCAAAAAGCACCTTGGTCAGCTGTTTCCAGAAGGCAATGAAGGCTTCGCCGGTGCCGATATCAAAGTCATCGCGTTCGGATGGCCGAAGCTGCCGCGAAATGCGCATCGCCTCCTGGGCGCGAGCCATCGCCGGCCCCACTTCTTCCGCCTCACGCATCTTCACGGACACGGTGGTCGATTGCCGCTTCCCGTAAATGCCTTCGAAGGCGGGAATGGGAATCATGACAAAGGCGTCGAACGACTGTCCCAACACGCGCCCCTTGGGGGCCACAGTGCCAATGACCGTGAACCGCTGACCGCCCAAGCGGACCTCCTGATCCACGGCATTGCCATTGTCGAACAGGTCCTTGGCCACATCGGCGCCCACGACAATCACATTGCGGCGCTCACGCACATCCACGTCGCTGAGCGGACGGCCACTGGTAAACCGGTAATCCTGAACGGTCTGGTACCCGCTGGTCACGCCAAAGACGAGCACCGATCCCAACGTGCGATTACGCCACACCAGATCCGCCCGCGGCGTGGGCCACCCTGACGTGAGACCAATGGCCAGTGCATCTGGCAGCGCCTGCTGCACCGCATCGGCGTCACGGGCATCAATGCGCGGGCGGCGCTGCAACAGGCGGAACTGATCGTCGGTGAAGAGTCCGAGGCTGATGGGCAGGCGACGCACCTGAAAGGTGTTCATGCCGATCATCGCCTCGGCGATGTTCTCCTTCACATACGCATTCATCCCTTGAATGATGGCCACCACGGCCACCAGGAATCCCACCGACACAACGATACCCAGCAGTGTGAATGCGGTGCGCAGCAGGTTCACACGGAGTTGGCCGAGGGCCATGCCAAGGATGTCGGTGAAGCGCATGGTACGGCGCTACTCGTAACGCAGGGCTTCGACGGGGTCGAGGTTCGACGCCTTGACGGCCGGCAGCATGCCGAACGCCACGCCCGTGACGGCACTCGCCAACAGCGCGGTCACCACAATGCTCGTGGGGAGTTCCGCCGGAATACTGGTGTTGCTGCGAATGACCCAGGCCAGCAACGCGCCAATCGCGAGGCCAATCAGCGCGCCAATGCTGGTCAGCGTGGCGGCCTCCACCAGAAACTGCCAGCGGATGGTTCCGGCGGTGGCGCCCAAGGCCTTGCGCACGCCAATCTCCCGCGTGCGTTCCGTGACGGAGATCATCATGATGGCGACCACGCCCACACCGCCCACCAGCAGCGCGACCGCGGAGAGCGCGAGACCGACCGCGAAGATGGCGCCAAAGAGCTGGTTGAAGGTGTCCATGATGCGGTCTTGCTCGACCAAATAGAAGTCGTTGCGATCGCCAGGCTTGAGACCACGGCGGGCCCGCATGGCGGCCAGAACTTCATCCATGACTTCCGACTGGGTGGCGGTCGCCGCCGGACGAACAAACAGCGTAAGGCTGCCACGGAACGCGTCGAGGGTTCGAATGGCGGTGGTGAGCGGGACAATGGCGCGTGGGGTCTCCGGGCCGCGTCCTTCAAGTGAACGCAGGAAGCCGGCGCGAGGCGTGTAGACACCTACAACCGTGAACTGGCGACCACTGATCGTGATTTGTTTGCCAATGGGTTCGGAGTCCCCGAACAGCTGCGCCTTGAGCGTATCGTTGACCAGCACAACAGGCTGGCCGCTGTTCTCTTCGCTGCGTGTGAAGTTGCGCCCCGGGGCGATATCCGAGGCATTCACCGCCGGCCATTCCACGCTGTAGGCATCGTAGCCCACGTTGTCCACGCGGCTGTTGCGATACGCAAAGTTGCCCTGACCCCCCTGCGTGCCTACGACCTCCTGCACGCCGGGGAGGCGACGAATCATCTCCCATTCGCCAATGGTGATGGGCGGGTTCCGACGGTCCGGGCACTTTTCATCGGTGCCGTCGCAGGCAGAAATTCCGCTGCCTCGGCGCTGCACGATGAACGTGGTGGCGCCGATTTCCTCCAGATCCTTCTGGAACGAGGCCTTGATCCCATTCACCACGGCGCCCATGGCCACCACCACAAACACGCCGATGGCGACACCGGCAATGGTCAGTGCGGCACGGACCTTGTTGCCACGAATGGCCTCGAGCGCCATGCCCACGCCTTCGAGCACGAGGAGCAAACGATTCATGAACTACTCCGACCGCAACGCGGTAATGGGATCGAGCTTGGAGGCGCGGCTGGCCGGATACAGACCAGCGCCAATGCCCACCCCCGCGCCCGTCACGAGCGCGGCCACAATGGACCACGGGGCGACGGCGGCCGGCAACGGGGTAAGGGCCGCCACCAACTCGGCCAACCCAATTCCCAAGCCAATGCCAATCGCGGCGCCAATGGTGCTGAGCGTGGCCGCCTCCACCAGAAACTGCGAGAGGATGTCGTTGCGCTTGGCCCCGAGGGCTTTGCGGACGCCGATTTCCCGGGTGCGTTCGGCCACGGCGACGAGCATGATGTTCATGATGACCATGGCGCCCACGACCAGACTGATGGCGGGCAGCGCGGTCCCGAACAATACGAGGCGCCCTTTGAGCTGCTTGATGAAGCCGAAGGCTGCGTCCTGGGTCACGAGACCAAAATTGTCTGGCTCTCCGGCGCGAAGCCCGCGGAAGGCCCGCAACGCGCTGCGGGCCGTTTCGATCCCTTCGGCGAGGTCGGCTTGCGTCGGCGCTTGCACAATGAGTGAACCGACATCGCGAGCCGGTCGGATGATGCGCTGCATGGGCGACGTGTTGGGCGCAATCGCCAGTCTATCGAGCGAGAAGCCAAAAACCGACCCCTGCTTCTCAATGACGCCGATCACCGTGAACGGCACCCCTGACACGCGCAGCGTGCGGTTGAGCGGACTCAGCCCCGGGAAGAAGTGCTCCGCGACCTCCACGCCAATCACAAGGACGGGCGATCCTGCTCGCACTTCCTGTTCGGTAAACGCGCGCCCCGCGGTCACCGCAAATTTCTTGATGGCGAAATAGTTGGCATCGGCCGCTACAGACTGCACCTGTCGTGGCCGTGCTCCCGGAGCCGAGGCGTACTTGAACGTCTCACTGGCCACCGTCGCGTTCATCGTGGCCGGCAGCGATGCGCGTACCGCGTCAATGTCGGTCATGCGCAAGAGCGGGCGCCGCTGCGCAGCCCGCGCGTCAAAGCCGCGATTGCCACCCGGTCCCACGTTGTCGAATCGTCGCAACGTGAAGGTGTTGGTGCCAATGAGGCGTGCCGCAAAATCTTCTTCAACGTACTTCCCCATACCCTCCACGATGGACACCACGGCGATGAGGAACATCACACCGATGGTGACCCCGAGCAGGGTAAAGGCGCTCTTCAGCTTCTGAACACGAAGCTGGGCAAGGGCAAGGAGGACCGCGTCGCGAGTTTTCACACTGAGAAGAATAACGCGGCCCGGGATGAACCGGTGCCCTCTCCAGCCCTCAAATTCCTACTCGTAGCGCAGCGCCTCCACCGGATCGAGTCGGGACGCCCGGAGAGCCGGAAGCATGCCGAAGACCACACCAGTGGCAATGCTGGCAGCGATGGCGGTGATGATGGCGGACGGTGGAACGGCCGTGGGCACGGGCGTATAGGTGCGGACCAGCCAGGCCAGCCCGGTCCCGATGAGCAGCCCCAGGATGGCACCGATTGAGGTGAGCGTGGCCGCCTCCACCAGGAATTGCCACAGAATGGTGCCGCGCGTGGCTCCGAGCGCCTTGCGCACCCCAATCTCGCGTGTCCGCTCCGTCACCGAGATCATCATGATGGCCACGACGCCCACCCCACCCACCAGCAGGCCCACAGCCGAGAGCGCCAGCCCCACCATGAAAATGGCCCCGAACAGCTGGTCGAATGTCTCCAGCATGCGGTCCTGCGCCACCAACGCGAAGTTGTTGGGCTGGCCCGGTTTGAGCCCTCGCCGGGCCCTCAGAAGCTCTGTGACGGCATCCTGCACGGCCAACGGGTCATTCCCGGCTTTCGGCTTGACCATCATGAGCAGGCCGCGGCGCCACACGTCCAGGTGCCGGTAGGCGGTCATCATGGGCAAAATCGCCCGCGGTTTGTCGGGGCCACGGCCGTCGAGCGATTTCAGGAAGCCCGCCTTGGTGTGAAACACCCCAATGACGGTGAACTGCTTGCCCTCCACGGCAATCTGCTTGCCAATGGGATCGGAGTCGCCGAACAGACGGTTTTTAAGGGTGTCATTGATGATCACCACCGCCGCCGCCGCATCATGTTCGGCGCGCGAAAAGCTCCGTCCAGGTGAGACATCCGCGACGTCGGTCTTGATCCAGTCTGTGCTCTGCGCGTCGTAGCCCACGTTGGTCACGTGGCGATCGCGGTAGTCGAAGTTGGTTTGCCCGAAGAGCCACGCGGTAGCCGTTTCCACCTCGGGCATATCGCGAATGGCCTGCCATTCGGCGAGCGAAATGGCGGGGTTGCGGCGATCGGGGCAGGTATCGTCGGTGCCATCGCAGTTGTTGATCCCCACCCCCCGTCGGCGCACCTGGAATGATGTGGCGCCGAACTCGTCGAGATCGGCCTGAAAGCTGCGCTGGATGCCATTGACGGTGGCGCCCATGGCCACCACCACGAACACGCCAATCGCCACGCCGGCAATCGTGAGCCCCGCCCGTACCTTGTTGGTGCGGATGGCATCCAAGGCCATCCCGATGCCCTCAAGCGCCATCAGCACGCCGTCTACGATGCGCATAGTCTACTCCGTCCGCAGGGCGACAATGGGATCCAGCCGCGCCGCGCGGCTGGCGGGATAAATCCCGGCGGCGATTCCCACGCCCGCGCCGACCACCAGCGCGAGGACAACCGACCATGGCGCCACCGCCGCCGGCAACGGGGTGAATGCCTCGATGACCGCGGCCAGTCCAATGCCCAGCCCAATGCCAATGGCCGCGCCGACAACACTCAGCGTGGCCGATTCCACCAGAAACTGCGACATGATATCGCGCTTCCGCGCTCCGAGCGCTTTGCGAACGCCGATCTCGCGCGTGCGCTCCGCGACGGCGACCAGCATGATGTTCATGATGACCATGGCACCGACCACCAGCCCGATGGCGGGAAGCGCCGTTCCGAAAATCACCATTTTGGATTTAATGCCGTCAAAGAACGCCATCGCCTCATCCTGCGTCTCAAGGGCAAAGTTGTCCTTCTTGCCCGGTGGTAACCGACGCGCCGAACGCAGCACTTCGCGGGTGGCATCCATGCCGTCGGTGACCAAGGGCGCCGAGGGCGCCTGCACCACCAGCGATTCAATGTCCCCTCGAGGGCGGATGGTACGCAGCAGGGGACTGGTATAGGGCGCGATGGCCAGACGATCGAGCGAGAAGCCGAAGACCGTGCCCTGTTTCTCGATCACGCCGATGACTTCGTACGGCACACCGGCAATGCGCAATTCCCGCCCCACCGGATCGAGCCCGCTGAAAAAGTGCTCGGCGACATCCACGCCGATGACCAGCACCCGGGCGCCGACATTCACTTCCTGCATCCCGAAGGCGCGCCCACGCTCCACGTTGAATTTCTTGATCGTGAAATAGGACGCTTCCGTGGCAACGGCCTGCACCTGACGGGGCCGCGCAAACGGACTGTTGGCATTGAGGAACGTTTCACTGGCCACGGCGGAGATGCTGCCGGGCGGCAAGACTTCGCGTACAATCTGCGCCTCGTACGGGAAGATCCGCGGACGTCGCTGGATCTCACGCCAGTCGAGATTGTCGTCGGTGTTGAAGTCATTCCACCGCCGCAGCGTGAAGGTGTTCACGCCGAACAGTTTGCCGGCGAAGTCGTTCTCGACGTATTTGCTCATCCCCTCCACAATGGAGACAACGGCAATCAGAAACATGACGCCGATGGTGACACCAATGAGGGTGAAGAAGCTCTTGAGCTTCTGCACCCGAATGGTGCCAAGGGCGAGGCGAACGGCTTCGAAGAAATTCATGGACAGCTCGCGGTGAAAGACTATTCGTAACGCAGTGCTTCAACGGGATCGAGTCGGGCCGCCCGGCTGGCCGGGAGCATGCCGAACAGGATGCCCGTGACGGCGCTGGCCCCGAGGGCGACCACGACCGCGAGCGGTGGGATGCTGGCGTTGATGGGCGTGAAGTTGCGAATGAGGAGAGAGCCAATCCATCCCACAAAGAGACCAATCGCCCCACCGATTCCCGTGAGCGTGGCCGCCTCCACCAGAAACTGCCAGAGAATGGTGGCGCGCGTGGCGCCCAGCGCCTTGCGTACGCCAATCTCCCGCGTGCGTTCGGTAACCGAGATCATCATGATGGCCACTACGCCGACACCACCCACGATGAGCCCGACCCCGGACAGCGCAATCATCACGAGAAAGAAGAGCCCGAAGATCTGGTTGTAGGTCTCGAACAACTTGTCCTGCGTGATGATGGCAAAGCTCGATTCCTGAGACGGCCTCGCTCCTCGCAGCCCCCGCAGGGTGGCGGTGACATCATCGATCGCGAGATCGCGCTGCAGGGCAGGGGTGACGCTCTCTCGCGGCTTCACGGCCAGGCCAATGTTGCTCTCCCGGGCGCCGATGTACCGCACGAGCGCCGTCACCGGCACGACGGCCTTGGGTCGCTCACCGCCCGAGAGGAAACTGCTATTGTCCTTGAAAACGCCAATGACTTCGAACGGCACGTCATTCATGGCAATCGTCCGCCCAATCGGGTCTACTTCCCCAAACAGGCGTTCGGCCATGAGCGTTGAGATCACCGCCACCCGCGCGCCGGTCCGTGCCTCTGCCTGTGTGAAGGCTCGACCAGGATACACTTCGGGGGCGCTGATCGTGGTCCATTCCGCGGAGTACCCTTCCACTCCGGCCGATGGCAGTTCCTGGCTGCGGAAACGCACCTTGGCACTCCAGTCAAGCCGTTCCCCCACGGCTTCCACCGTGGACAAACGGCGCAATGCTGCGATCTCCCCAGACCGCAATGGTGGGTTTCGCAGCCACTTGCAGCTGTTTTCGCTGCCGTCGCAGTTCTCGAAACTGATGGGATAGCGCGACACGAAAAACGTGGTGGGGCCGGTGCTGGCAAAATCCTTGGCCACCGATTCGTTGATGCCATGGACGGCCGCGGACATCGAGACCACCACAAACACCCCGACGGCGATGCCCAGAATGGTCAGCCCCGCGCGCACTTTGTTCGAACGCACGGCGTCGAGGGCAATACGTACGCCTTCGGTTACGGCAGACAGGCGCGTGGTCAGAAACGACATATGCCTCACTCCTGGCGCAACGCCATGATGGGGTCGAGGCGCGAGGCCCGGCTGGCCGGATACACGCCCGAGATGATCCCCACGCCGGCGCCAAGTGCCACACCCACCGCAATGGACCAGGGGGCCACACTGGCCGGCAACGGCGAGAGCGCCGCAATGAGTTGGGCCAGGGCAATGCCTAGTGCCACGCCAATGGCCGAACCTACCGTACCCAGCGTTGAGGCCTCAATCAGGAACTGCAGCAGAATGTCACGCCGCTTGGCTCCCAGCGCTTTGCGGATCCCGATCTCGCGCGTCCGCTCGGCCACGGCCACCAGCATGATGTTCATGATCACAATGGCCCCCACGACCAGACCGATGGCCGGAAGCGCGACACCAGCCAGCACCAGGTATCCCTTGATCTTGTTCCAGAATTCCAGCGCGGAGTCGGCGGTCTGCAATGAGAAATTGTCCTTCTGCGCGGGGCGCAGCTGGCGCTGCCCACGCATGGCCGCGCGCACCAGTTCCATGTTCTCGGTCATCGCCAAGACATTGGGGCTCTGAATCACCACGGCATCCACGATGTTGGGGCGCGAGTTGAGCAAGCGTCGGGCGGGAGAACGGAAGGAGGCGACCACGAAGTTGTCGAACGACATGCCGAAGACTTTGCCTTGTGATTCCGCAATGCCGACCACGCGATAGGGCACGCCGCCCATCTTGAGCTCACGCCCCAGCGGGTCAAGACCGGGGAACAGCCGTTCGGCCGCGTCGGGGCCAATGACCACCGACTTCTCGCCACGGTCGAGTTCCTGTTCGGAGAGCAGGCGGCCGCGCGTTACACCCATCTTCTTGATGTCGAAGAACGCCCCCTGAACGGCAATCCCGCGCACCTGTCGCGGTTTGCCGCTGGTGCTCGACGAGACCATGATCATGTCCTCGCTGTAGAGATACCAGCGCGTGTCGCCCGGCAGCGGCGCCGTCGCCGGTGCGACATCGGTGATGTCAAGCCGCGGGCGCTTGCGGTACTCCTCCCACGTTGCCTCATCCACATCGCCAATGTTGATGTTGGGACGGTGGCGCAACTCAAAGGTGTTCACGGCAATCAGCTTGCCTATCAGATCCTCTTCCATGTAGCGCCCCATCCCTTCCACGATGGAGACGACCGAGATGAGGAACATGACGCCGATGCAGACGCCAAGCAGCGTAAAGGCGCTCTTGAGCTTCTGTGTGCGGATGGTGCTGAGTGCCAATCGGATGGCATCAAAAAACGGCACGGGGCCTCGCGTTGAGCGGTGACCCCGTGCCGTACGGCCTAATGCAAGGCCGGTTTCATTCGAAAGAAATCAGTGTGACGCGTGTGTCAGTCCGACTCGCGCAATGAACTGTTCCCGTGATTCATCACTGGCGAGCACACCGTCACGCAGCACCACCACGCGACGCGCGTGCGCCGCAATGTCGGGCTCGTGCGTAACCATCACCACGGTTTGTCCCTGCTGTGCCAACTCCTCGAACACGCGCATGATTTCTTCGGAGGTGGTGGAGTCGAGATTTCCGGTGGGTTCGTCGGCCAGCAGAATGGACGGACGGTTCACCAGCGCCCGCGCAATGGCGACACGCTGCCGCTGACCACCTGACAGCTCATTGGGACGGTGATGAATGCGCTGCCCCAACTGCACGCGCTCGAGCGCTTCGGTGGCGCGCTTGCGGCGCTCGTCGGCCGAGACGCCGGCGTAGACAAGGGGCAACTCCACATTCTGCAGCGCCGAGGCGCGTGGCAAAAGGTTGAAGGTCTGAAAGACGAAGCCGATTTCCTTGTTGCGCACCCGGGCCAGCTCATCGTCGCTCATGTCGCTGACGAGCATCCCGTTCAACCAATACTCGCCTTCGTTGGGCGTGTCGAGACACCCGATGAGATTCATGAGCGTGGACTTGCCGGAGCCGGACGGACCCATGATGGCCACGTACTCGTTGCGGCGAATGGCCACGTCCACGCCACGGAGCGCGCGCACGATTTCGCCACCCATGTCATACTCACGCTTGATCTGGCGGGTGACGATGACCCAGTCCTTGCCGGGGGCCGCGCCATGCGTGGCGGTAACCGCCAGACGCTCCCCGGTGGTGCTGAGCCCAATGTCCTCGGCGGTGCTCACGACTTCTTCTCCGCTCCCGGCTTCTTCTCGTCGGGCGTATTGGGCTTCACGAGGGCGCCGTCCTTGAGTTCGCGAATGGCCTGGTAGGTGCCGGCCACGATCTTTTCGCCCACCTTGAGGCCGTCGAGCACCTCGAAGTGGCGCTCGCCGGCAATGCCCACCTTGACGGGACGGAACGTGACCATGTTGTCCGTGCCCACGATGAACACGCCTTCCACGTCGCGCTTGCCAACCTGCTTGGTGGGCTGGCGACCCACCGTGACCGCCGAGTCCCCAGCGGGAAGGTCTTCGTTCTCGCGGACGGTCAGCGCAATGATCGGGATGCTCAGCACCTTCGTCCGGGTGGCGGTGACAATCTTGGCGGTTGCCGAGAAGTCAGGGCGCGTATCCACGGGCGGATTGGTGAGTTCGACACGGACTTCGTAGTCGATGGCTTGATCGCCGCTCGCGCCAGCCGTGGTCGCTCTCGTGACCGAGCTGTTGGAGATCTCGACGACCCGACCGACGAACGCCGTGTCGGGAAAGGCGTCAATCTGGATGAGCGCGGAGTCGCCCACGCTGATGCGGGCCACATCGGTTTCGTCCACCTTCACCGTGGTTTCCAGAACGCTCATGTCGCTGATGGTGAGCAGCGTGGCGTCGGCGCGATTCAACGTACCCATGATGGCGGTTTCGCCTTCTTCGACGTTGAGGCGCGTGATCTTGCCACTCATAGGGGCCGTGATGGTGGTGCGGCTCAGCGCCTGCCGGGCATCACGAACCGTGGCCACGGACTGCTCCACCGAGAAGCTGGCCGCTTCGGCCAACGCCTTGTTGACTTCCATCTGCGTACGCAACTGCTCCAGCTGCTCTTCACTGACCAGGTTGGGCGACTGCTTCTGGATGGCCGCCGACCGCTCGTAGTTGCGCTGGGCCTGAATGAGGTTGGCGCGGGCCTGCGCCGACTGCGCCCGCGCCGACGCCAGCGACGCTTCCGAGCGCTGGAGGGCGGCGGTCGCCTGTTCCGGGTCGATCTGCAGGAGCAGCTGCCCCTTTTTCACCAGATCGCCTTCCTTCACGACGAGGCGTACGATTTTGCCGGTCACATCAGCAGAGACATCCACCTTGGTCCGCGGCTCGATCTGTCCGCTTGCGGTGACCGACGCCACCAGATCGCGCGCCTCGACCGCTTCCACCCGGACATCGACGGCCTTGGTCTTGTTCCGTTTGGCGGCCACCACGCCGAGACCGGCGATACTGGAAACGACGACGACGGCGATGACGTATTTAGCTGTTTTGGTCATGACTGATCTCTGTTAGCGAAGCGGACGGCCGACGGCATTTTCGAGCGCCGCAAAGGCCCGTTGCACATCGTAGATGGCGGTGATGCGGTCGGTTTCGGCACGCTCGTAATCGCCACGAGCCTGCACCAGATCGACGATACTGATGGCCCCCACACGGTAGCGCTCCTGCGCCAGCGACAGGGCGGTGCGCGCCGTGCGCACGTTCTGCTCCTGAATCTCCACGGCCTGCTGCGCCGTGTTGAGCTGCAGGTGCGCGGCGGTTACATCGGCCGTCACTCGCAGCTCCTGGCCACGCGTGTTGTTCTCGGCGTTGCGACGCTGCACCTGCGCCTGTTCGATCTGCTGTTCGCGGCGGAAGCCGTTGAACAACGGGAGCGAGAGGCTGGCCGACACGCTGTAGGGATTGCGCGTGAAATCGAAGGGATACTTGCCCTGCGAGTTCCGAATGGCCTGTTCCGCCGCCGGGGTGAACGCAATGCCTTCGCACTGCGCGAGGTTGTTGGCCAACTGCAGGCGCGCACGGACCTCTTCCGACCGGATGCACGCATTGCGCGAACTCAGCGTGCTCGCCTGCGCTTGATCAATGAGCTGGCCGGTGTTGGTGAACCGGTTGGTGAAGGCCGATACCCCCGCCTGCAGCGACAGCGACGGGTAATAGCCACTCTTGGCAGAGCTGACCTGACGACGGGCCGATTCCTCACGCATCTTGAGTGCGCCGAGGTTGGGATTGGCCCGCTTGGCCATGTCGAGGACTGACTGCAGCTCGAGGGCTGGCGGTGCGGGCAGGTTGGCATCGAGTATCGTGCCGGGCACATAGGCCACACCGATCTGCTGAAAGAGGCGCACCAGCTCCACCTGTACGGTGTTCCGGGCGCGGAGCGAGGCCACGCGCTGCTGACCGTGCGCCACTTCAGCCCGCTGGACATCGAGCTGCGTCCCCGAGCCCACCTGCAGTCGCGCCCGCGCCAACTGCAGCTGGGCGTCGGTCGTGGTGAGCAGTGTGTCCTGCAGATTGGCACTGGCCTGCGCCTGCAACGCCGCGAGGTACTGATTCACCACGTTGTTGCGGACCGTCACCTCCGCCGACGCAATATCCGACTCGGTTGCTTCCTGCTCCGCCTTCACGGCGCGACGGTCGTTCAGCGCGCCCAGAGACAGATTGAGATTGGCCGACGCCGAGGCATCGGTGGAGAGCTGATCATTGGTGGAACCGAAGCCCTGACCCTGGAAGAACGTCTGACGGCCTTCACGATACCCGCCGCCGAAGCTCGAGTTGACGGAGGGAAGGAACGCCCCGTTGGCCGCACGCACATTGGCGGCGGCATTGCGGCGGGCATTCACGGAGTTGGCCAGTGTCGGGTTGTTGCGACGGGCCAACGCGAGGGCATCGGTAAGCGTCAGGACGTTCCCCTGAGCGGCCGACGGCGTCTGGGCGACGGCAACCGAGGGAGCGGCAGCTCCAGCGGTGGCGGCAATCGCAAGCGCGAGCACGTGATGTCTCACGGGAATTCTCATGGCGATGTAACGGAAGAAAGGATGAAGGACAGGGAGGAGTACGGGGCGTCCAGACTGATGGTTTCAACCCCGGTCAAGTTCGTATCAACGTGGGACATCATCGCGCACCGCATCGAGGCCGCGCGCCGGAATGCTCAGGCGGAGGAGCTGCCCGTCTCCTTCAGCCCACACCAGACGGACTTCTCCAGAAGCGGTGACGACCCGATATCGCTGCGCCACGCGACGCGCTCCAGCGATGACCACTGTATCACTGGTGGCCTCGAGAACCACCCGCACCACTCCCTGCGCATTGGCTACCGGAGTTAACGAAGGCAGTGTCACGCCAGTGCCCTCCGCGAGCGCGCGACGGCGCACAATCAAGGCGTATTGCACGATGCCGTCGTCTTCCACCACCACGGCACCGGGACGCAACAGATATTCGCGCGCGGCCTCACCGGTCACGCTGCGGGCGAGGGTGGCGAACCGTCCCCGGACCCGCTGCCCACCCAATCGCAGGGTCAGTTCGGCTCCGCGCCGGGATTCTATGGAGTAGCGAACCGGCGTGCCGGCCGAATCGGCTTCCAGACGCAGCGCGGTACGCGTGTCACCCACCGCCGACTCGGACCGGACTTCCACGGTGGCCCCGTCGTTGGTCAGTACCTGTTGCATGGAAAACTGCTCACGCCCCACCCGCTGTCCGTTCACGCTGATGGTGAAGCTCCCCACATCGAGTCGAGCGGACTGCGCCGTGACCACCGGGAACGGAAGAGCGCCGAGGGCCACCACGGCCCCCAGTGCCAGACGCTGGGACGATAGAAATTTCCAAACCATCCCAGAAAGATAAGCGACTCCGGGCCCCCCTTCGCCTCCGGGAACCCCGTGGGGTATTGTGCGACGATGCCTTCTTCTTCCGTGCCTATTTCTGGAACGCCGACTGCTGGTCGGTGGCCCCTGCCGTGGATGGCTGGCGCCACGGTGGCGATCGTGGCGCTGGCCTACTGGCAGCAGGAGCCAGGGTGGGCGCGGTTGGGCGTGGCCGCGGGCGGGACGGTGTCCGCCGCCTGGTTTCTGGGGCGCGTCGGTCGTCCACGCACCTTCTCGTGGCTCACCGTGGTGGCCCTGACAGTGGCCTGTCTGCTGGGCGCGACCGACACCGCCACGTTGGTGTCGGTGCGAACCGATTGGGCGGCGTGGTCGGCGAATGAGCGTGAGGAGCGCGCTCGCCTGGTGGCCGCCAGTGTGAACGATGTGGCCTGGGCGTTGCGCAGCGCAGTGGAACTGGCCTCGACGGACAGCGGCCTGGTAGAGCGCGCTCGCCGCGGTCAGCCGCTGGGGATCGCGCCACCCCTGTCGCCGGATATTGAATCGGCGATGCTGGTGTTTGTGCGCGGCCGGCTGGTGGCCCGGGTGGGGCAGATGCACACGCCGGTCACCGTGGGAGGAGCGCCCGGGGTCGTCATCGTGGACGGGCCCTTCCACACCTCGCTGGTGGCGCGCAGTCGCTCCTTTGACTCGACGGTAGAGTTTGTCACCACCGCGCTGGTCACCTCCGCCCCGCCCGCCGATCGCTTCACGCGCACCCTGCTGCAAACGCTGCCAGGCAATGTGGATGTGGCCCACACGCGCATTCAACCGCCAGACAGTGTGCGGCTCGAGCAGGGTGAGACGGCCGTCCTCGTGCGGGATGGCGCCAAAACGCTGGCCCGCGTGCACGCGACGACGTACACCGAAGGGGAAACACGACTGGCGTTGCAGCAACGGGCGCGCACTCGTTCCAGTCTGGCACTGGCAGTGGCGCTGCTGTCGTTCCTGGTCGTCACCTGGCGCCGGCCCGCCGGAACGATGCAGCGCGTGGTGGCCACCATGGCGGTCCTGCTCGCCGTCGCCATGGCTCCGCTTTCCGGTCTGTCGAACGTCTCCAGCCTGTTCGATCCGCGCAGCTACTTCGCCCCCATGGCGGGGCCGTTGTCCTCCACCATTGTGGCGTTACTGGTCACGTCCGCGCTGGCGCTGTCGGTGTTGTTGTTTGCTCTCCGCGCGACGCTGCAGCGCCCCTCGCGCCCGGTCGCCATCGGACTGGTCGTGGCAGCGGCGGCGGGTGGTCCCTTTCTCCTGCGTGATCTCGCGCGTGGCATCACGTTGCCGCCCACCGGGGCCGGATTCCCGTTGTGGGTGGCATGGCAGCTGGCTTTGGCGCTGGTGGGGGTCACCGTGCTGCTGGCGGCCGCCGCCGCTGGCCAGAATGCCCTCGCCAGCAGACGCGGCGTCCCGCCGGCGGTGTCCATCCTGATCGCGCTGGCCAGTGGCGTCCTCGCACCAATGCTCTGGGACGCCCCCGGCGCGTGGCCGAGCTGGTATCCACTGCTGTGGGTGGCGGCCATTGGCAGTCTCGCACTCACGCGACGCGGGCTCGCCCAGGTGGCGGCGGCCGCCATCGTGGCCGGCACTGGCGCGGCGACCCTCACGTGGGGCGCCACCGTACGCGCCCGCACCGCGCTCGCGCAGCACGATATTCAACGCATCGGTGAAAGCGACCTCGATGCGCAACGATTGCTGGAGCGTTTTGCCATCAGTCTGCGCGATGAAGTGCGCCCAGTGCAATCGAGTGAGGTGCTGCTGCGCCGGTACGCCGCCAGTGAACTGGCCCGCGCCGGGTACGCGGCACGGTTGGCGCGGTGGAGCCCGGCGTCGCTCGACGATCCGGTGTCGGTGCTGGAGCTGACACCCGTGTTGGACACGCTGTCGGCGCAGTCCTATCTCGCCATCCTCGCGCGCGAGAACGGCGCCGTGGAGATTCGCGAAACCCGTGATGGGCTTCGGCGCATGTTGCTGGCGGCCGTCCCCGCGCCGGACGGGACGGTGACCACCATTGCGTTGCCACCGCGCACCAGCCTGGAGCCGGTGGATCCCTTTTCGGCATTCACGGGCGTCACGGGAGCTCGTAGCACCGAGGCCCCGTACCGCCTGGCGCTCAGCCCACCAATGGCGGGGGACCGCGCGACCGCGACACTCACCTGGCACCGGCGGGGCGATGCCCTGCACGGCGATGGTGTAGCTGGTGAAGGCGCCGAGGTGAATCGGGTGCATGTGGAAGTGGATCTCGGTGGGCTGGGCGTGCTGCTCCCTCGTGGTGCGCTCCTCGTGATCCTCGATCTGATGGTGGTGCTGCTGCTCTGGTCGGCAACCGCCTTGGCCGACGGGGCCCTCACACGATTGGTCGCCGTGCGACGCGCGCGGTGGTCCCGGTCATATCGCGTCCGATTGAGCGGTGCGCTGTTGGGCTTCTTCATTGCACCCGCCGCCATCTTTGCCCTCTGGGCGTGGTATCGGCTGCAGGACGATGATCGCTCGGCCCGGGAACTGCTGGTGCGCGAAACGTTGCGGGTGGCGTCGGCCGAAGAAGAACGGCGTGCGTTGGGTTCCGCACCATCGAGTACCGGTGCGCCACTCTTTTTGTATCGCAACGGACTGCTGGTTCAGGCGAGTGACCCGCTGCTCGACGCGTTGGCGCCGTTGGGACGCATTCTGCCAGTCACACTGCCCGCCGATGACTTCGGCAACGAAGAAGTCTTTACCACTCGGCGATTGACCACTGGTCCCACTCGGGCGCTCGTGGGTTTCCGGCAACTGCTGCGCACAGCGAGTGCGGATTCGCTGACGCCCGCCAGTGTGGTGTTGGCCACACCGGCGCGCGGAGACGAGTTCGCCCTGGATGACCGACGGGAAGATCTTGGCGTGCTGGTGCTCTTTGCCACCATGCTCGGCGCGTTGGCCGCCGTCTGGTCGAGTGGCGTTGCGGCGCGCGCACTGGCCCGACCCGTGGGCGCCTTGCGCGAAGCGGCGCTGGATATTGCCGCCGGGCGCAGTGCGCCCACACTGGGGACCGCGCCCGCCGTGGAGTTTGCCCCGGTGTATCGCGCCTTCTCGCGCATGGCGGATGACCTCCAGACCAGTCGGGCCGCCCTGCAAGCCGCACAGCGTCGCACAGACGCCGTGCTGCAGCATGTCGCCAGCGGTGTGATCGCCATGCTGCGCGAGGGAGACATCATTCTGGCGAATCCGCGCGCGGAGGCGCTGCTGGGCAGTGCCGTGCGTCAGCGCGGCGCATCGTTGGCGACGTTGCCACCGTTGCTTGCGCCGTTAGCGGCCTACTGTTCCGCGTTTCTGGAAACGGACCGCGACGAAGAGGCTTTCGCCCTCACCGTGTCCGGGAGACAGTTGCAGGCACGCCTGACGCGACTGCCAACGGGGGCGGTGCTCACCGTGGATGACATTACCGAATTGGCCTCCGCGCAGCGCGTGCTGGCGTGGGGCGAGATGGCGCGTCAGGTGGCACACGAAATCAAGAATCCGCTTACCCCCATTCGGCTCGGCGTACAGCATCTGCGCCGGGCGTATCGCGATGGGCGCGGCGATTTCGCGCAGATTCTGGATCGCAACGTGAGCCGGGTGCTCGAAGAGATCGATCATCTGGACGAAATCGCGCGGGCCTTCAGCAAGTACGGCACGGCGCCGTCCGAGCGGGCGCCCGCCGTGCCCGTGGATCTTGCCGCGGTGGTAAGGGATGTGGTCGCACTCGAAAAACTGGGTGATCACGCCGAACACGAACCGCGAGTGCAATGGGACGTGCTGATCCCCGAGGGCGAGCCGCTGGTGGCGATGGCGCAGCGCGATGAATTGCGCGAAGTGCTGATCAACGTGCTGGAGAATGCCCGGCTGGCGCAGGCGACCCTGGTGCGGGTCCATGCCGAGTCCACCGCGTCGCAGATCACGTTGAATGTGGTGGACAACGGATCCGGCATTGCTCCGGAGGTCTTGCCGCATGTTTTTGAGCCGCACTTCTCCACGCGCACCAGCGGGAGTGGGCTCGGCCTGGCCATCAGCCGTCGGCTGATCGAAGGGTGGGGGGGGACGATCGGGGTGACGAGCAGTGCCGGCGAGGGGACCACCGTGCATCTGGTCTTTTCCCGGGCGCCGGGGGTGTTGGAGGAAGCATCCGAACACGTCGGGCGTTAGACTAGAGATATGGCAGATCCTCTCCTGACGTCGGACCAAGTCCACACTGCGTCTCCACCGCCGCATCTTGCCTCGTGGCAGTTGCCACCGGGGTGGACGTGGGGGGACGAAGCGATCCGACGGGAGCACCGCCACTATCAGGAAGTGGTGGATGCCTTGGGGCGCTCCCTCTCGCTGGTGAGCATCCCCGACGACGCGCATGCCGAGTGGCTGTTGCAGGAGGCGCGTTCGCTGGCGCACCGCAATCACCCGTCCATTCCCACGACGTATCACTATTGGGCGTCGTATCAGGAGAGCCGGCGAGGCCCCGGCTACCTGCGGCGGTGGATCGGCGGCGAAACGGTGTATTCGCGTGTGTCGCGTCTGGGACCGGAGTCCATTCAGGTGGGCTTTCAGGTCCTTCGCGAAGCCGGGAGTACGCTGGCATATCTGCACGACACGGCGGCGGCGCACGGTGCCGTCTCGGCCAGCACGGTGTGGCTCACCCCCGGCGGGCGGCTCTGGTTGCTGGGATGGGAATGGGTGCTCCCCAAGGAGCATCGTCCCGCGGGTTTGATGCCCGACCCGGCCTTCACCCCGTGGGCGCCTGAATGGGCTCCCGGTGAATGGAAGCCGACGGCCGCGTCAGACCAATGGCAGTTGGCCGCTATGTTGTTCATGATGCTCACCGGAGAAACGCCGCCTGAGCACGATGTGCCCCCCTTGGCGCTGCTGCGTAGCGACTGCCCGGCTGCGCTGGCCACGGTGCTGGAGCGCGCGCTGTCGGTGGACCCGGCTGACCGATATCCCAGCATCGCCGGCATGCTGCGCGAACTCGATCGTCACGTCTCCGTGCGACCGGTACTCATTGCCCCCGAAGGCGACGAGCTTCCCACCGCACTCGATTCGGCCGAAGGGCGCCTGCGCTGGGCAACAGCGGACGACTACGAAATACTGGCGCCGTTGGGTACCGGTCAGTTCGGGAGTGTGTGGCGCGCCCGGGACTTGTCGCTGTCGCGCGAAGTGGCCATCAAGGTGTTGCATCCGCATATCGCCAGGGACGACAACGCCGTGGCGCGTTTCCGTCGGGAAGCGCGACTGGCGGCGCAGCTGGCGCACGCCGCCATCGTGCCGATTTACGACACCGACAGCCGCGGTGGCGTGGTGTGGTATACCATGGAACTCGCCGAAGGCGGTTCGGTGGCCAACCTCGTGTCACGCAGTGGGGCACGTCCGTTCGAGGAGATTGCGCCACAGGTGGACGAGGTGCTGGAGGCGTTGGATGCTGCACACACCAGCGGCATCATTCACCGCGACCTCAAGCCGGAAAACATCCTCATCGATCGGTATCGGCGGTGGCGTATCGGCGACTTTGGTATTGCCTACGCGCTTGGTGATGAAAAGGCCGGCACATCGGGCACGCCGTCATTCGCGGCGCCCGAACAGTTGCTGGGCGAAGCGCAGGGGCCGGCCACCGATTTGTACGCACTGGCCAGCATTGTGTACTTCGTGCTCTCCGGCCGTCCGCCTTTTGGCGACGGCACGGCGGAGTACATCCTTGCCCAGCAACTCTCCGATTCTTTCCCGGAGCGCCTGCAGCAGGATGGTTTTCCGGACGAGTTGGGATCGTGGATTGCGCGTGGTCTTGCGCAGCGCGTGGAAGACCGGTGGGCCGATGCCCAGGAAATGCGCGCGGCGTGGCGCCAGGTGGTGCGGGCGACACGCCGTGCAGGAGATCAGCGTCCGTGGTGGCGCCGATTGATTGAAGGGCTCCAGGAAGAAGAACCCACCACGCCGGCTACACCGGACTGGTAACGCCGCGCTCCATCGGCAACGCCGGCGGCAGCGGATTGACGGGACGGTTCGCGGGAAGTTTGCGCGCCGTGGCCATGGCCACCGCCGCGACTTCGGGCGGGATGGCGAGCGTGGGCACCGCCGGTACCGCTCGTGGAGTACGGCGCGGAGCGCGGACCGGCTTCTCGTTCTGAACCGTTGCCGTGAGGGCGCGGCGACGCTTTCGGGCATAAAGCAGCTGGTCGGCCCGCGACAGCAACTCGGCAATGCCAGCCGGGTCTGACGGGCGCACCCGGGTATGCCCAATGGTCAATCCGAGCGAGGTCGGGAGTACGCGGGAGTCGTTGAGGCGCGATAGCTGTTCTTCGATGCGCTTCTGAATCACGCGGGCCCCGAGACCGTCGGCATCGAGCGCCAGTACGGTGAACTCATCACCGCCCAACCGCGCCACGACGTCGCAGTCACGGACGGTGCTGCGCAGCAGCTTCGCCACTTCAACGAGTGCCTTGTCGCCAACCGCGTGACCGAAGGTATCGTTGAGGTCCTTGAAGCCGTTCATATCCACGTACATCACCACGGCGTCCTTGCCGTGACGTCGGGCCAGGCGCAACTGCTGCTCGGCCAGCGACATGAACCCCCGACGGTTGTGCAGTCGGGTCAGGTCGTCGGTGAACGACGCTTTGCGCAGGCGGAGTTCTTCACGCTTGCAGTTGCTGATGTCGTGCAGGGTGATGGCCAGGCCATCGTTGATGGGCGTGGCCTGATGCATGACCCAGCTGGCATTGAGCAGGCGGCGGTTGGTGCGCGCCTCTTCATGCACTGACGTCTGGAAGGTCACGGCTTCTACATACCGGTCAAAAAGCTGCTCGCCGAAGCCGGGCAGATCGCGCCGGATGCGCAGGCCGGTTACCTGACGCGGCTGACGATACAGCAGGGTGGCGCCGCGCGTATTGGTCTCCGTGACTTCGAAATCGGTGATCTCTCCGTTGTTGTCTCGGATGGACCGGAGCAGGTACATCCCGTCCATGCTGGACTGCATGGCATCGTTGAGACGCCGGATGCGGGCCTGGACCGCCGAATCTTCCTGCATGCGGCGCAGCAGTTCCCGGTGGAGGAGTCTCCACCCGGTAATGGCCACCAACAGCGAAACGGCCGACAGGAACGGAGCGGCAGCCACAAAGCTGGGCAGCGCAACGGTTCCGGTGGTCATCATGATGGTGAGCGCTGAGAGGATCGCGAGCGTACCCCAAAAGGCGGTGCGCAGAGCAAGTCGGTCAAACATGGAGGAGGGTCCACGGAGTCCATCGGGAGCCATAACCTGCGTCGGCCAGTCTCCCGCACCTCACCAGCCCGAGCTGATGCGGCACTCCACAGTAGAGCAACCACCATGCCAGCGAACGTCTGCCCGTGCAGCCAGCGGGCTGCAGGGATGTGGAAAAGGTGTGTAACGCTATATTTAGTCGGTAGTTAAAGCATAGTCGTTGGTCGCTGTTGATTGCGTGAGTCAAAGCAAGTTTTGTGAGGCGGCGAAAAATGCCGAGTCCTCAGGATGGGTGTTTACTGCCGAGCGTCCCTTACGGGGGAGTGGGACAAAGTTGCCGGGTACGGCAAGGCGCCCACGTATCGGAGACGTGTCCGACATCGTGAGCGCCTTGTTGAACTTCGTGGGACGGGGAGCCGGGCGGCAGTTTTTGCTGCGCGTCCGACGGTCGCGCTACTGGTCGGTCCCCAGCAGCAGCCTGGCCTCCAGCGCCTCGTAGCGGGCATCGCCATTTTGGTCGGGGAAGAGCAGCGATACCACGATGCCGGTGAGAAAGGACAGCGGGATCGTGACCAGGGCCGGGTTCTTGAGCGGGAAGATGGCAGTGGCTTTGTGCAGCAGGTCGATCTGCACGGCGGGGGAGAGAGCAATGAGCGCGAGAGTGGCCGTGGTCCCTACCACCATGCTGGCGGCGGCTCCAGCGGTGCTGGTGCGGCGCCAGAAGACGCTCAGCACAAGCGCCGGAAAGTTGGCGCTGGCCGCGATGGCAAAGGCCAGTCCCACCATGAACGCCACGTTCTGCCCCTTGAAGGCAACCCCGAGGGCAATGGCCACCAGGGCCAAGCCAATGGTGGCCAAGCGAGCCACCTTGAGCTCCTCACCCGGTTTGGGGTGCCCTTTGCGCACGACGCTCGACCACAGGTCGTGGGAGATGGCGGCCGCGCCGGAGAGCGCGAGGCCAGCCACGACGGCCAGAATGGTGGCGAAGGCCACGGCGGCGATGAAGCCGAGGAAGGGGCGCCCTCCCAGCAGCTCGGCCAGCATGGGCGCGGCCATATTGCCACCGGCGTCGATGCTCTTGATGACATCGGGGCCCACCAGCACCATGGCGCCGAAGCCCAGAATGAACGTCATCAGGTAGAAGAGCCCAATGAGACCGGTAGCAATGAACACCGATTTCCGCGCCGCCACGGCATCAGGCACCGTGTAGAAGCGCATCAGAATGTGGGGCAGCCCGGCGGTGCCAAACATGAGCGCGAGCCCCAGTGAAATGGCGTCCCACGGATTGGAGACCAGCTTGCCCGGAGCAAGCACACCGGCACCGTATTTGGTCGCGGCGGCGGCAAAGAGTGCCCGCGGGTCGAAGCCGAACTTGGAGAGCACCAACAGCGCCAGCAGGGCGGCGCCGCCCAGCAGCAACACGGCCTTCACAATCTGCACCCACGTGGTGGCCAGCATGCCGCCAAAGAGCACATAGGCCATCATGGCGGCGCCGACAATCATGACCGCCGTTTCGTACGGAATGCCAAAGAGCAGGCGAATGAGACTGCCGGCGCCCACCATTTGCGCAATGAGATAGAACGCGATGGTGGCGAGCGTGCCGTACGCGGCGCTGATGCGTACCGGCACCGGATTCAGGCGGGCAGCCACGACGTCGGCAAAGGTGTAGCGCCCCAGATTACGCAGCGGTTCGGCGATGAGAAAGAGCACGACCGGCCACCCCACCAGCCAGCCGGTGGAGTAGATCAGTCCATCGAACCCACTCGTGGAGACGAGGCCGGCGATACCCAGAAACGATGCCGCGCTCATGTAGTCGCCGGCGAGGGCAAACCCATTCTGTCCCGCCGTTACCGACCGACCGGCCGCATAGAAGTGCTCGGCGGTTTGGGTGCGCCTCGCCGCCCAGTAGGTAATACCCAGTGTGATGCAGATGAATACAGCGAAGAAGCCGATGGCTACCGGGTCGGGGGTGCCGAAGGAGGTGCCCGCCGTGGCAGGGCCGGCCGCCGTGGTGGCTGCCTGCAGAAGCGGCCAGCTCATTGCGCATCCTCGTGCGTGATCTTGAGCGCCGCGAGTGCCGGATCATAGACGCGATTGGCCCAGGAGATGTAGCTCCAGGTCAGAATCCATGCGGCCACGATGACGCAGGCCCCGAGCACGATGCCGACCGAGAGTCCCTCGGTCACAAGGGTGCCCAGCAACGCCGGTTGGAAGGCCACCAACGCGATGAACCCGAAGTAGACCAGCACCATGCCGGTCGTGAGTACAACGGCAATACGCCAACGCTGGGCGGCCACTTTGCGGGTGGCCAGCAGCGCCTCAGCAGGGGAAGTACGGGAGCGGGTGGTCATGGCGCGCGAAGCTACTTCCCGACACTGCCCTTGGATAGCGGGCACACGACCATGCGCAGATCCATGCCGGTGTCCCGGGTTCTGGTGTAAATATCGAACAGAACTTTCCGGGACCGGTATCGGTCTGCCTTGTCCACCTGTGAGCGCTCCGTGACCATTCGCAAGTTCATCGCCGTTGTTGCCCTCATCAACGCGTTGGTGGCCACCTACCTGCACCTCTGGAAGATTGGGCTGGCTGGCTCGCTGGCCTGCGGCGGAGGGAGCCATGGATGTGAGTACATCCAGGGGAGCCGCTACGGATGGTTCATGGGGATCGATGTGGCGATGATTGGCGCGGTGGGGTACGCGGTCATTGTGCTGGTCGCCATCATCGCGGCGATGCCAAAGTTCGAAGACGAGAAGTGGCCGGTGCGGGTGCTGCAGTTGCTCATCTTTCCGGCGTTCATTTTCACCCTGCGGCTCAAGTACGCCGAGTTCATCATTCTGCAGGGTTTCTGCCGCTGGTGTGCCGTTTCGGCGCTGTCGATCACCGCGTTCACGGTCCTGATCGTGATGGAGTGGAAGCGGGTCCAGCGATTGCCGGCGGCGTAAGGCATCTCTCCGCCGCGTAATCCGTCAGGGCGCGTCGGCGTCGCCAACCATCACGGCAAAGAGCCGCTCCAGTTCCGGGCGCACCGGATACCCCGGAATCGTACGAATCACCCGCCCGTTCTTATCCACGGCGACGAACGTGGGGGTGCCGGGATATCGGAACGTGAGCAGCACCTGCTCCTTGCTCCCGACCGGGCCCACCAGTCGAGCCCCGGTCAGCGATTCCTTGTCGAGCATGGCCATGCCGTCGCTGGCGCCTTCAAGCGTGAGCAGCGTGAGATGCGGAATGGGGCGCCCGGCGGCCATTTCCCCAAAGTCTTTCAGCGCGCGCTTGCACCAGCTGCAAGTCACCGAGCTCATCATGACAATGGTGGGCTCTCCCTTGGGGACCAGCGGTACCACTTTGCCGCGCACATCGCGGGCCGTGGCTGTTCCAATGGCCTGCTGCACGAGCGGGGCGGTGGCCGGTGCGGTATCGGTGCCGGCTACCACCCCATGATCGGCAATGAGGTTGATCACCGGGGTGTCGTCGGTCATGCGCCTGACCACCAGCACCGTACAGCTGAGCGCGACCAGCACCAGCACCAAAGTGCTGAAGCTGATGACGCCACGGCGGGTACGTTGGGAAGGGCTCACTGATGCGGGGCAGGGCGATGCGTTGATGGCCTCGGGCAGGTTACTCTTGGCCATGACTCACTCCACTGGGGAATATACCCCGCCCCCGGAGCAGGTGCTCCGTACCCTCGACGTGGAAACGCATCTGTCGGACCCGTCCATCAAGCAGGCGTTTGTCACGCCCATGTTTGATGTGATTGCGCCGCGCTACGATCGCTTTACCAGGCTCTTTTCGTTCGGCATGGACGGCAGCTGGAAGCGGGAGGCCATGGACGCCGTTCGTGAGGCCGCTCGGCGTATTCGCCCGGTGCAGCGCGCGCTCGACCTGGCCACCGGAACGGGCGACCTGGCCGTGGCGCTCGCCCGACTGTGGCCGGGGGTGCAGGTGGACGCGCTTGATGCCTCACCGCGCATGATTGACCAGGCGCGGGCTCGGCTGGCCCGCCGCGACCCGGATGTCATGACCGCGGTGCACCCCATGGTGGGTGACATGATGGCGTTGCCGCAGGACAACGCGAGCGTGGACGTCGTGACCGCCAGTTATGCCGTGCGGAACGTACCGGATGCGCGCGGGGCCATTCGCGAAATGGCCCGCGTCCTGCGCCCCGATGGGGTGCTGGTCACGCTCGACTTCTATCGCCCGGCCTTCGCGCCATGGCGGGTGCTGTTTCTGGGATACCTGCAGATCGCCGGCGACATGGTGGGCTACCTCTGGCACCGTGATCCGGTGGTCTACGGGTACATCGCACGCAGCATTTCCCATTTCATGACCGCAGCCGAGTTCACGGCGTTGCTGGTCGAGGAAGGCTTTGAGGTGGTGTCCGTGCAGCAGCACCTGTTTGGCGGCATCGCGCGGCATGTGGCGCGGCGGCGGTAGGAACGGCTACCGCAAGTGACTGTACGCCGCCGCCACAATCCAGTCGCCATCGGTGTGCCAATGAGCTTCCACCCGAACGGCGGAGACGGCCGGTTCCGGCAGGTGCAGTGTGACCTGCACATCGCTGGCATCTGAAAGGTTAAGCTCGACCTCCGTAAACCGGACATAGCGTTCGACAAACGGATCGATCGCCTTGTACACCGCTTCCTTGAGTGCAAAATGCACCAGGACATGTTCGCGTTGGGCGAGCGAAGCGTCTTCGAACTGCTCGAGGGTCGCAAACTCACGGGCCGTGAGGATTTTGCGTGCGACCGACGGCCGCTGCAGGTCGGCCTCGGTGGGCCGATGTTCGAGATCGAGCCCCACGTGTTGCAGGGTGCCCTGCCGCGGCGCCACGGCGGCCATGGCCAGCGTGCTCTTGTGGGTTACGGACCCCGTAATCTGCGGCGGCAGCAGCGGCGCCCCACGGTGGGTGCGCAGTACTGGGGTGTTTCCAGTCAGTGGCACATCGGCCAACTGCGCCATGGCGTCCCGCAGTGCCACACGTCCCGCCACGAAGGTCGCCCGTCGCGCCGCCGGAAGACTGCGGGCGAGCGAGGCCTCAAGCGGATGGAGCGCACCGGCGCCAACCTGCGCATCAAGGAATTCGTCCCAGTTGGCGAGATCGGGGACGTCAGGAACGGCACGGCGGGAAAGAACGGCGGACGAACGGAGCATCCCGAATAGTACGGAAGGTGGGTGCATTTGTGGGAGTCGCCCGTCAGCTTACAAGCGTGACACATTCTTCTGCCTCCGAGAACGCCGCCCCGCGGGTGACCCCGGCGCAGGCGTGGTATGCTGTCGCCGTCCTCACCGTGGCCAACGTGTCCGGTTTTGTGGACCGGCAGATTCTGTCGCTGCTGGTGGGACCCATCAAACGCGATCTTGGCATTACCGATACGCAGGTCAGTCTGTTGGCCGGGTTGGGGTTCGTCCTCTTCTACTCGGTGTTGGGATTACCCATTGGGCGCTGGGTTGATCGCGGACTCCGTCCACGCATTGTGGCCATTGGCGTGGCCGTGTGGAGCGTCATGACGGTGTGCACGGGGGTTGCCCGCTCGTTCGGACAACTCTTTGCGGCGCGCATTGGCGTGGGCGTTGGAGAAGCCACGCTTGGACCGGCAGCGGTGTCCATTATTGCTGACCATTTTCCACGCAAGCAGCTCGGCACAGCCATGAGTACCTACATGGTAGGGACGTTTGCCGGATCGGGCGTCGCGTATGCACTTGGGGCGTACGTGGTGGGGCGTGTGGACAAGCCGGGGCTGATTGAGTTGCCTCTGGTGGGCGCCGTCTATCCGTGGCAGACGGTATTCTTCTGGGTGGGATTGCCCGGGCTCCTCATTGCGCTGCTGGCGCTCACCATTCGTGAGCCCCGGAAACAGGCAACGCCAGCACAGGCTGCAAACAACGACGTGCCGTTTGCAGAGGTCATGCAATACGTACGGCGCAACGTGCGCACGATTGGCGCCATCTCGTTTGGCTTTGCGGCATCGGCGAGTGTCAACTACGCCATCGGCTTCTGGCTGGCCACGTTTCTCATTCGCACGCACGGGTGGACGGTGCAGCAGGCCGGGACATTGCAAGGCATTCTCACCTTTACCATTGGCCCATTTGGCGTGATGCTGGGCGGTCGCCTGAACGATGCGTGGGCCCGCAAAGGACACGTTGATGCACCGCTGCGGGTGGGGATCCTGGGCGCCGTCGCCATGCTGATCTGTGCCGGGTTGTATCCGGTGGTTCCCTCGGTGGCACTGGTCGTCGGGTTGCTCGTTCCGGTGAACGTATTTGCCGCCATGCCCTGGGGCGCCGCCAACGCCGCCATCGCGGAAGCCATGCCGCCACGCATGCGCGGACAGGGGAGCGCGATCTACCAGCTGGTGGTGAACCTTGTCTCCGGTGCCCTCGGACCTACGGCCGTCGCGCTGCTCACTGATAAGGTCTTCGGCGATCCGTTGGCACTCCGCTGGAGTCTGGCCATCACCACGGTGGTTGGGATGACCATCGCAGCCACACTGCTCATGTGGGGACGCGCGGGGTTCATAAAGACGGTACAGGACGTACAGCAAGCGTCCTGAAACTGCCCACGGCCATCGGTGTGGCTGCCGTCTGCCGTCTTGTCTTTTGCCGGCCCCACCGGTCAGCTCCGGATTCTCCCCTTCGCCCGCGTCACCACATTGCCCGCCAGCAACCCGGCCGCGAGCGAAATGCCCACAATGGCCACGCGGAAACCGGTCTGGATTCCGGTCTCCACTTCCTGGCCGAGCAGCGACGTCATGCTGCGAAAGCCAATACTGCCGGGCACCAGGATGAGCAGTCCGGGCACCTGCGTGACCATCGCCACTCCGCGACGGGCCCGTGCCAACAGGGTGCTGCCGGCGCTCACCACGAAGGCGCCAAGGAACGCGCCGAGTTCTTCGCCAACGGCGGCGCCGGCCAGCTTGCTGGTGACATAGGCGGCGGCACAGGCCATCACAATGAGCGGCGCGTCCGTGGGACGCGCACTCAAGAGCACCGTGAAGGCCAGTGGCGCCACCACCAGCCCAGCCCATTCAGCCCACACCGGCAACACCGAGCGTGGCAGTGCGCCGGCGAGCATGGGAAACACATCGCGCAGCGCCTCGCCCGCCACCCCGCCGGCTTTGGCACCCAAGGCCAGTCCAAATCCCAGGCCAAGGAACGTGACAATGGCCCCGCTCAATCGCGCGGTGCCCGAGGCAAGGTGACGCGTAGACAGCTCGGTAAGCGCCACGGTAAACGTGAGCCCCGGCAGCAATACGGCCAGCCCGGCCAGCGACGTGGCGTACCCGGTGCGCGTACGCAGCACCCCGTCCAGCGTGAAGGCCAGCGCACTGACGACGAAGGCCGCCAGTGGTTCGGTGACATGGCGGGTGTTCTCGCTGCGCGAGGCAAGGATGGAGGTGATGGCCGTAACGAGACCAAGGAGCGACGCCACCAGGACATCACCTGCCCGGACCTTCAGAAAGCAGGCAATGGCCGCCGACGACAGCACGAACGCCACCATCACCAGCCATTCGGGATAGACGGGCGGTTGCGCGTCCATGACCTCAATGCGCCGCAGCCCTTCGGCCGGCGTGATCTCGCCGTCCATGACCTGACGGGTGATGGCTCCCAGTTGGGAAAGGTGCCCCAGATTGGGTTGCCCGGGCTCAACCCGTAGCAGGTGGACCCGCTGCTGTTCGAGATCGCCGATGCCCACCATAATGCTGGTGGGGGTGGAGAAAAACTCCGCCTGCACGCCCAGTTGCTGGGCCAGGACGGAGAGGGTGGCTTCGAGTCGATGAGCCGGTGTGCCGTGCTGGTGTAACTGGCGGGCCAACTGCAGGATGAATCGCCGCGCCGCGGCAAACTCCGCCGACTCCACCGCGCCGGTCGGGGGCCGGCGGTCGAGGGGAACCAGTTCGAGGGCGTCCGCCGGTGGCGTGGGTCGCAAAACACTCATGGTGAGTGAGCGTACATGGAACCGGACGTCCCGCGCAACGGGAAACCGGATATCTTTAAGAGGTTATGAGCGTCGCCGGGTGACTTTCCGGCGAGCCGTGTTGTTCACCGGATGCCCGCCGCATCCGTCCGCTTCTTCAGCCGTCAGGACATGTCGCTACTTCAGTCGCTCCGCTCGTTTGCTCGTCGCGTTACGCCCATGATCGGGGCGGTGGCGTTGATGTCTGCTTGCAGTACCGCCGAAAGTACGGCCCCAAACATTCCATCCAATCCCGCCGTGGAAACGTACGCGTCTGCAACTGGGGTGGTCATCGCGCAGATGACCAAGGTCAACGAAAACCTTTACGTCCGCGATGCGCTGGTCGGTACCGGCGCCGAAGCGGTGGCTGGCAGGCGTATTTCCGTGGCGTACAAGGGCATGCTCACCAACGGGCAGGTGTTTGACCAGGGCACCATTTCCTTCAATCTCGGCGTCGGCGAAGTGATTCCGGGATGGGATCAGGGTGTGGTCGGCATGAAGGTGGGTGGCTCACGCAAGCTGGTTATCGGCTCCAACCTCGCCTACGGTAACCGCGGCGCGGGTGGTGCCATTCCGCCCAACGCGACGTTGGTGTTCGACGTGACACTGAACGGAGTGCAGTGATGCGCGCCTTCTGGCGCCTGGGACTACCCGTCGGCCTTCTGGCCGGCGGGTTTTTCTTTGCCCGTACCGAGCTGCCGGCGCGTACCCAGGGCGTGGACCTGCTCATCGTGAACGGGACTGTGATTGACGGTACCAACACGCCGGGGCGCGTGGCTGATGTTGCGGTGCGCGGCGACCGCATTGTGGCGGTGGGCGCCAATCTGTCGCGCGCCGGTGCCACGCGCATTGTGGACGCCACGGGTAAAGTGGTCTCACCGGGCTTCATTGACCTGCACGCGCATCTTGAGCCACTGCTTGATATGCCGCTCATGGAAAGCGCGATGCGGCAAGGCGTCACGTTTGCACTGGGCGGCCCCGATGGCGGCTCGCCGCTGCCGCTGGCCCCGTACATGGACAGCGTGCGTACGGCGAAGCCGGGCATCAACGTGGGCTACCTCGTTGGGCACAACGATATCCGGCGCAGTGTGCTGGGCATGGCCGCGCGCGCACCCAACGCCGCCGAACTGGCGCGCATGAAGCAGCTGGTGGCACAGGCCATGGGGCAGGGCGCCTTTGGGTTGAGCACCGGATTGCTGTATCTGCCGGGTACGTACTCACATGTGGACGAGGTGATTGCGTTGTCGCAGAGTGCCGCCGACAGTGGTGGCATTTACACGTCGCACTTGCGCAAGGAAGGCATCGGCCTGCTCGATGGTGTGGGTGAGGCGCTGGAGATTGGCCGACGCGCGAAAATCCCCGTGGTCCTCACACACCACAAGGCCGTGGGGCAGCAGATGTGGGGCAAGAGTGTGCTTACGCTGGCCATGGTGGACAGCGCGCGCAAAGCGGGTACCGATGTCATGATCGATCAGTATCCGTACACCGCCACGCATACCAACCTTGGTGTACTGGTGCCAAGCTGGGCCATGGCGGGTGGCGACGCCGAGTTCCGTCAGCGTCTGGCGGTGCCGGCGCTCAAGGACAGCATTACGCGCGGCATCATCTTCAACATCTTGAACGATCGTGGCGGCGGCGATCTGGCGCGTGTGCAGTTCTCTCGTGTGAACTGGGACAAGACCCTGGAAGGCAAAACGCTCAAGGACTGGGCCGCGCGGCGCAACCTTGCACCAACGCCCGAGAACGGCGCGCAACTGGTGCTCGACGCAATGCTCAAGGGCGGTGCCAACGCCATCTATCATGTGCTCGACGAAGGCGATGTGCGACGCATCATGGCGTCGCCGTTCATGATGGTGGCCAGCGATGGACGCTTGTCGCGCCCCGGTGATGGTCATCCGCACCCGCGCGCGTATGGCACCTTCCCGCGCGTGCTGGGCGAGTATGTGCGTAACCAAAAGCTGCTGTCGCTGGAGTTGGCCATTCACAAAATGACCCAGATGCCGGCGCAGCGGCTGCGCCTGACCGACCGTGGGGTCATCAAGGCGGGCGCCGTGGCCGATCTGGTGGTGTTCGACGCCAACACCGTGAAGGATCAGGCCACCTTTACCGAACCGCACCAGTATCCCACGGGCATTGAGACGGTGATCGTGAATGGCACGATGGCGGTGGAGCGTGGGAAAGCCACCGGCGCCCGGGCCGGGCGGGTGGTGTTGCGGCAGGCGCGAAAGTAGGGGCCGGGGGCGAGCGAATCGCCCCCGAACACGGGCGCCAAACTGGCGCCCGCGCTCGCGGCCGGCATATTCGGCGGAGTCCATCAACCGACCGCCGAGGGTTTATGCGTAAAGGCTTGCTGGGGGCGACCGTTGTCGCCCTGTTCGTGCCGTGTGTCATGGTCGCGCAACCGCGCGGCCTCGACGATACCGATATCATGCGCCTCAAAGCGGTGGGCGGCGTTGCGCTGTCGCCCGACGGCGCCAAGGTGCTGTACACCATTTCCGCCTGGGAGCATCCGGCGGCACGAGGCGACACGGCGTTGGGTGACCGCCACGAGCGCCGGTCTCACGTGTGGCTCGTTCCGGCCGCAGGCGGCACGCCGCGCCAGCTCACCTATGGTGAGCGCGGTGAATCGCAACCCAGCTGGTCTCCCGATGGCAGTACCATTGCGTTTGTTACCGCGCGAGGTGCCGGCACTGGTGACGATGCGCCGCGCCCGCAGTTGTGGATCTTGCCTGCCGATGGCGGTGAAGCGCGGCAACTCACCACCGCGCGCGACGGCGTGTCCGGGTATGCGTGGTCACCCGACGGATCACACATCGCGTTCTTGACGACCGATACGCTCACGCGCGAGCAGGAAGCCAAGCGCCGTCGCCGCGATGATCCGCAGGTGTACGAAGGCGACTTCCGGCTGAGCCACATCTGGGTGGTGCAGATCGCCAGTGGCAAGGCCACCAAGGTCACAAGCGGCGCCTTCACCGTGAGCGGCGCTCCCAGCTGGTCGCCGGATGCCAAGCGGCTGGCCTTTGCGGCGTCGCCCACGCCCATGATTCGGGACGAACGGCGCGACGCGTACGTGGCCGATGTCGCCACGCAAACGATTGAGCGCATTACCACCACGAACGATGTGGAGGGGACGCCGCAGTTTTCTCCCGACGGCAAACTGCTCGCGTACGCCATGTTGCCGCACGAATTTGTGCCGCACAAGGACGGCATCATGCCACGCACGCTGCGCAATGCCAAGCTGGTGACCTACGATCTCGCCACGCGCACGCTCACCAATCTCGGCCGTCCCGACTTTGACGTGAGTGCCGGCCAGCCGCGTTGGTCGCCCGATGGCAAGGAGTTGTGGTTTACCGCGAGTGATCGGGTGTATCAGTCGCTGTACGCCTACGACTTTGCCATGCGCAATTACGTCAAGCGGTCTCGCAATGCACTGGTGGGTGGCCTCTCGTCCAGCAAGGATGGGCGGACCCTGGCACTCACTCTGGATGCGGCCGACATGCCCGCCGAGGTGTATGTGCAGCAGGGGGCGGAGTGGGCGCCGCGCCGCATTACGACCACCAACGGCTGGCTGGCCGAACGCACGCTGGGCAAGAGCGAAGTGCTGACGTGGAAGTCGAAGGATGGCAAGGAAGTCGAAGGGGTGCTGCTGTATCCGGTAGGCTACCAGCCGGGTACCAAGGTGCCGCTGGTGGTGTCGGCGCACGGCGGCCCGACTGGGGCGCACACGAATGGCTTCAAGGGAGGCACGAGCCCTGGCCAAACGTATGCAGCGCGCGGGTGGGCCGTGCTGTATCCCAACCCGCGCGGTTCCACCGGCTATGGCGAGTGGTGGATGCACGCCAACACCAACGATTGGGGCGGTGGCGACTACCGCGACATCATGACCGGTGTGGACGCGGTCATTGCGCGTGGCATCGCCGACTCCAGCAAGATGGCTTTCGAAGGGTGGAGCTACGGCGGGTACATGACCAGCTGGGTGGTGTCGCAGACCGGGCGCTTCAAGTCGGCCATGATGGGCGCCGGGTTGCCGTCGCTGCTCAGCATGGCCGGTACGACCGACATTCCGGGGTACATCAATACGTTCTTCGGGCAGCCGCAGTACGACGGGTCCATTGTAAACGCCAACATCCGCAAGTATCTGGAGCGGTCGGGCATTTCGTATAGCGACAAGGTCACTACGCCGCTGCTCATTCTGCACGGCGGCAACGATGAGCGGGTGCCCATTGGGCAGCCCATGGAGTTCTATCGGGCGCTCAAGGACCGCGGCAAGACCACCGAGCTGGTGTTCTACCCGCGCGAAGGGCATGGGCTCTCGGAGTACTACCACCAGCTCGACCGCATGAAGCGCGAGTACGAGTGGCTGGCGAAGTTCACGCTGGGGCAGGGGACGCGAACGGCGATGTAGTACCAGGGCATTGGGGCGGCGGAGTGATCTCCGCCGCCCCATGTGTTTATACGCGTTGAAAGGGTGATGCGCGCGCGATTCTGATGACATGCGCGTGCGATGGCGGCGATACCATATGTCCATGCTCGCCGCCGCCCCTTCCGCCGCCGTTCTTGGCATCGACGCCCTTGACGTGCTCGTCGAGGTGCATGTAGCCAATGGGCTACCTCAATGGACGCTGGTGGGCTTGGCCGCGACGGCGGTGAAAGAGAGCCGCGACCGTGTACACGCGGCGCTGGCCAATAGCGGGTTCAGTGTACCGCCCCGACGGGTCACAGTCTCCTTGCAACCCGGAGATCTGCCCAAGACCGGGACGGCATACGACCTCCCCATCGCCCTCGCGCTGCTCGCGGCCAGCGGTCAGTTGCCACCCGAGTGTTTACTCGACACCTGCGCAGTGGGCGAACTGGGATTGGATGGTCAACTACGCGCAGTGCGTGGGGTGCTTGCTGTGGCGCGGCACGTGGCGGCGACCAGCAACGCCCTGCTCATTGTGCCGCCGGAAAATCTGGCCGAAGCCATGCGGGTGCCCAATGCGCGGGCCACTGCGCCCCGTACGCTGGGGGAGCTGGTGAACGCCTTGCGTGATGGCACCGCGCGGGCCGATCGCCCGACACGACACGTGGTTGCCGCCACACACGACGTGCCGGATCTCTCTGATGTCGTAGGGCAGGAGTTTGCCGCACGTGCGCTCGAAATCGCGGCGGCGGGCGCACATAACTTGTTGCTCGTGGGCCCACCAGGCGCCGGCAAAACCATGCTCGCGCGACGACTGCCTGGCATCTTGCCACCGCTCGACGAACAGGAAGCGCTTGAAGTGCTGGCCATTCACTCCGTGGCCGGCCTGCTGGGTCCCGCCGACCAACAGCTGCTCAGCCACGCCAGACCATTTCGCGCCCCGCACCACTCCATCTCAACCGCCGGGCTGGTGGGCGGCGGCGGGTGGCCGCGTCCCGGTGAGGTGAGTCTCGCGCATCACGGGGTACTCTTTCTCGACGAACTCTCGCTCTTCCCGCGGCACACGTTGGAAGCGCTCCGACAACCGCTTGAAGATGGCAGTGTGGTGGTGGCCCGCGCCGCGCGAGCCATGCGCTTTCCGTCGCGCTTTGCGTTGGTGGCGGCCAGTAACCCGTGCCCCTGCGGCTACGCCGGGTGTGAGGATAAACCATGCCGCTGTTCCGTGGCCGATCTCGAACGGCATCGCACGCGGCTGTCGGGTCCGCTGGCCGATCGCATTGATCTGCATGTGCACGTGCAACGCGTTCCCCCGGCGGCGCTGGCCGAACACGGGGCGCACGCGCCCGCCGAACGCTTAGCCACGGTGCGTGAACGGGTGCTACGCGCCCGCGAGCGACAGCGGGCCCGATACGCGCACACCGCCACCGCGCAGGCGGGCACTCACGCCGCGATGGCCGGAGTCAACAATGCGTCGGCGCCCACGCGCCTGATCGCCCCTGCTGCGCGCCTCGAACCGGCGGCCCGCGCTCTGCTCGTGCGCGCTGCCGACAAGCTGTCGCTCTCCGCGCGTTCGTATCACCGCGTGCTGCGCGTAGCGCGCACCATTGCCGATCTCGATGACCTGGAAGTCGTGACCAGCACGCACATTGGCGAGGCGCTGCGCTTCCGGCCAATCAACAGTACGCACGAGGAGGGTGCCTCCCACGGGATGCTCCAGGCCGGCGTGGAATAGCCTCCTGGAACGCCGGCTGACAAACCTGCCCGTTTCGCCAAAAGCGTCCCTGAACCGTCTCGTCAGGCCGCCCGACTGGAGCTGATGCTGCTGCCGTGCCGGTGCAAACGATTGGCCATTTCATCAAGTTGCGCTGCCTGTCCCACCAGTTCCGTCGCGGCGGCGGCGCCTTCCTCGGCGTGGCTCGCCACCCGTTGTGTGCCGGAGGTTACCTCGATCAATTGCGCATTCATGCGTTCGAGCGAGGATTGCTGTTGACGCAGTTCGGTGGTCGCAACGTCCATGCCGGCTGCGGTTGCCGCCACCGCGTCGTTGACCTGTTGCACGACCGTATCCGTGGATGTCGCCAGCGCGTGACAGCGATTCGTGGCCGATACCACTGCTGAAACGGTATCGGCCGTTTGCCGGGCCGCTTCCGATGAGCGCAGCGCCAAGGCTCCAACTTCATCGGCGACAACCGCGAAGCCCCGACCGGCGTCGCCAGCCCGCGCGGCTTCAACCGCCGCGTTGAGAGCGAGCAGACGCGTCTGAAACGCAATCTCATCAATCGTGCGCACGATGCGTGCCGCCTCTCCGGCGGCACGGGTAGCCTCAACGGTGGTTGAGAGAAGCGTCCGCACCTGCATGCCACCCGTATCGAGTTGCGCCGACGCGTCGATAGTCCGTTCCCGCACGTGTTCCACCTGCTTCCGGATCCCATTGGCGTTGGCGGTTGCCTGTTGCAGCGCAACCGCAAATGTGTCTACGGCAGCCGCCTGGGCCGTGCTGTCCAACGCTAGGTCGGTGCCCGCTGCTTCGAGTTGCTCACCGGCGTTGCGTACCTCGTCGGCCGCGGCACGCACTTCTGCGGCGGTTTCCGTGAGCGCAGCGGCGCAACGATTTACAGAACCTGCCAGTTCGCCGAACGCGCCGGGACGCGAAGCGTCCATGCGTGCTGACAGGTCCCCGCGCGACACGGCATCCAGTACGCGTTGCGTGTCCGTCAGCGGAGTGCGTACGCTACGTACAATGTCATCAAGTGCTTCGCGCAAGTCGGCAAAAACACCATATGACAGGCTGGTTGCAGGGCGGTCGCCAAGGTCTCCGCTTGCGGTGGAACGAGCACGGTGCGTGGCATCGGCCACCACATGGGCCAAGGTGTTCTGCAGCGATGTCATCGAGGCGACCAGTCGATCCTCCTCACCACGGACAGCGATGTTGCCATTCACGTCTCCACGGGCGAGACGCGTCGCGGCATCCGCGACACCCCGCTCGGCGTCGCGCAGCGCGACCATGGCAAGTGCGATACGCTGCACCTCGTCCTCTTTCGGCGGTTCGGCGATGTCGATATCCAGATTGCCGCAGGCAAGGGCCTTCGCATTATCCGCCAGGACGGTGAGCGGTTGCATCGCTCGGCGCAGCAACACGTGAATCACAACCCCGATCATGACCACACACGCGAGGCACGCCAGGCCGATGATAACGGTAAGCTGATTCGCCGAGGCGAACAGGTCGGCCGTTACCCGCGGAGCAACGTCCGCTGGGAGGAGACTGGACAGTTCCTTGGCGCGCGCCGCGGCATCATTCCGAAGGGCAGCAGCAACGGCTCCCGCGGCCAGAAAGACCGCGGGTATAGCTCCGAGCGTGATTTGTCGGGTTGTTCGGCTAGCAAGTGTAGTGGCCATATTCCATCGCGCCCGTGGCAATGTGCACAAATCCCTCCTGAAGCAGTATCGGCGCGCTTGAACGATTCTGAAGTTCAGAACATCAACTGGCCATGGGCCGAAGGGTAGCTGGTGCGTTCCAGGCTTTCGGGCGCCAGGATCTGCTCACTTACTCGTACCGAATGAACACCACATCGGAGATGCGCCCGGCGGAGGTTGTGGTGCGAGAGAGCGGCGCGATGCTCAGTTTGGTGACCGGTCCCGACCCCTGCAGGCGCAAAAGGTACTCCGTCATCTGATTCAGGTGGTCAAACTCAATGCTCAAATGCCAGCCGCCCTCCGTTGGGCCAACGCCACGCAGCTGCATTCCCGGTACCAGCGCCGCTGCGGCGCGCTTGCGCACCAGCTCCTTTTCCGGATCGGGCGGGCCGTTTTCCGCGAGTTGCTCCTCCTGCCACATGCGGGCGTCTTGCGCCCGCTGACGCTCCGCCGAGGGTTCTGCCGTCGCCCATTCGAGCGCTGCCACCTGTTCCGCCATCGTTCGCTTCCGTTCCCGCGCCACCGGAGGCGGTCGATCCGGATCGAACTTTTCCGTCATGGTCCAGATTGAGCGTGTTTCAAAGGTGCCGGGCAATGGAATCCCCTTGCAGCCGTCACCGCACCACACGGTAAACTCGGCGTAGTCCGTAAAGTCGAGTCGGGCCACCAGATCCCCGTCTTCATTAGGAGCGATTCTGACGGCGTGGCGCTTCGGATAGAAGTCGTCGGTGCGGACTTCCGCGTCCCAGAGGCTCGGCGCTCGACTATCACCAAAGCGCAGCCAGCCATCCCCACAGAAATAGTCACCTGACCACTCGCTGCCTTTCTGCAGCCTCCCCGTCTGCTTTACGCTATCGCGGAATACCGACGTTACCGTGAGCCCCGAATCCGCCGCGCCGCTCAGCTCAAAGTAGGCCAATGGCTCCTCCATGCTGTCCTCCGTGTCGCGATGCTTGGCCATCAGCACGGTGATGGGGTCGTAGGAGGCAAAATAGCGGCCGGCGACATTGGGGCAGAGCGAGTCGCTGGCCAGCACCAGGTCGGGCCACCCGCGAGGCATCCCCTTGGTGGGGCCGCAGGCCGTGACCGCGACCGCCAGCGTGACCAGCGCAGAGATCCAGAGAAAGGACATATCCACAGGACGACCTACGGAGACTGCCGTTGCAGTTCGGCCCGCCGTAGCTTCCTCTGAACCTCCCCCTCCCTGTTCTCCCCTCCTGGCCAATCCCTGTGGGCTGTCTTTCCCGAATCGGATGCGCGGTCGTCCTCGTTGCCGGTGCTGCTGCCGGTTACTGGCTGTACGGTGATCGCCTGCCGTCGGTCCTTTCCCGTGCGGCCAGCGGTGCGGCCGACAAGGTGACCGACGCCGCCGTGCGCACCAGCGAACGGCTGGACAGTCAGGAAGGGGCGCGCATTGCCGCCGAGGAGGAGGCGCGGCGCCGTGCGGCGCGTGAGGCGCGGGATAAGGAGTTGGGGTGGGTCACGGTGAACGCCGACAATCCCGTGGTCCCCAAGGGCAATCCCCTGGCGCCACTGCGGCGAAAGTCGGGGCCCGCCTATGTGTCGCTGACCGCCGCCCAGGTGGCCGGCTTCCTGGCGCCGTTGCTCAAACAGTTGCCGCCCTCAGCGTCCACCGCGCAGCTGGCGCTCGATGGCGATCAATTGCTGGTGCGCACGTCGGTGTCGCTGAGCGACTTTACCGGGCAAACCGCCATTGGCTCGGTGTTGGGCAAAGCACTGGTGGGTGAAGACACGTTGTTCCTGGCCGGGCCACTGGAACCGGTGCGCCCGGGGCTGGCCCAGTTCCAGATCCGGGAGTTGCGCCTCAAGGGCATTGATGTGCCCACGCGGGTCATCCCGGGCATTGTGCGTAGCCTTCGCGCGGCTGCCGGACAGAACGCCAAGGGGGAACGCGCGGCGCGCCCGGCGGTAGACAGTGCAGATAGCGCAGGGCGTGGGGCCGATGGGGTGGCGCTGAATGCCCTGCCGGTGCCACTGCCCAGTACGGTGAGCGATGTGCGCGTCGTGAACGGCAAGCTCACGTTGTATCGCGCCACTTCTCCTGCTACCCGGAAACAATGAGCCGTCGCATTCTCGTCATTGACGACGAACCCGGAATCCGTCAGGCCCTCGGGCAGTTGCTGGAGTACGAAGGGTTTGAAGTAAAGACCGCCAGCGGCGGGGCCGAGGGGATCAGTCTGTACGACAGCTACCGGCCGCAGCTGGTATTTCTCGATGTGAAGATGGCCGGGCTGGATGGGTTGGAAGTGCTGAAGCGGTTGCGGCAGGCCGACCCCACAGCCACGGTCGTGATGATCAGCGGGCACGCCACCATTCAAACGGCGGTGGAAGCCACGCAGCTGGGCGCCTACGACATTCTCGAGAAGCCGCTCGACACCGACCGGGTGCTGGTGCTGCTGCGCAATGCGTTCGAGAACCGGCTGCTCAGTGAAGAGAACGCGCGGCTGCGTGAGACGATCGAGTCGCGCTACGAAATTGTGGGGCGCTCGTTTGGCATTCGCGCGCTGCTCGAGCGCATTGACAAGGTGGCCGCCACGCCGGCCCGGGTGTTGATCACCGGAGAAAACGGCACCGGCAAGGAGCTGGTGGCGCGCGCCATTCATCGCGGGTCCCCGCGCGCCAAGAAGCCGTTCGTTGAAGTGAACTGCGCCGCCATCCCCAGTGAGCTCATCGAGAGTGAACTGTTTGGCCACATGAAGGGGTCGTTCACCGGGGCCATTGCCGATCGTCCCGGACGGTTCGAGCAGGCGGATGGCGGTACGCTCTTTCTCGACGAAATCGGGGATATGTCGGCCAGTGCCCAGGCCAAGGTGCTGCGTGTGCTGCAGGATGGGGTGGTCACGCGCATTGGCGGCAGCAAGCCGGTGCAGGTGGATGTGCGCGTGCTCGCCGCCACCAACAAGAATCTCGAAGACGAAATTGCTGCCGGTCGATTTCGAGAAGATCTGTACTATCGCTTGAACGTGGTCCCGATCACGGTCCCGGCCCTGCGGGAGCGTCGCGAAGACATCCCGCTGCTCATCGTGCATTTCCTGCAGCAACTGGCGGCTCGTGACGGATTGCCGGCGCGTGGCATCAGCGAGGACGCGCTGCGGCGGTTGCAGGAGCTCGAGTGGCAAGGCAACGTGCGCGAGCTGCGCAACACGGTGGAGCGACTGGTCATTCTGGCCAGTCACGCCACCATTGGCGCGCCCGATGTAGAGCGGCTGGTGGGGCGTCGCAGTGCCGAATCACCCGGATTGGGCGGGTTGCTCGATATTGCCACCTTCGAGGAGTTCAAGCAGGCCGCCGAACGGGCGTATCTGCTGGCTAAGCTGCGTACCTTTGATTGGAACGTGTCGGAGACCGCGCGCGCCCTCGATATGCCCCGGTCGAATCTCTACAAGAAGATCGAACGTTATGCCCTGCAGCGGGAAACGGTGGAATAGGAGAGGGCATGAGCGACTGGGACAAGGAACTGGCCAAAATCGACAAGCAGCTCGCGTCCATCTCTGACGAGGAGCTGCTGAAGACCGCGCAACCCGTGGCACCGGCCAAAGGCGCCTCAACGGCCAAGGCGTTGCCGGCGGGGCGTACCGCGGCGGCGCCGGCGATGGCCGCCCCATCCGTAGGCGCCGGGAAGCCGTGGGTGGCCTGGGTGAAAGTGCTGGTGGCCGTGGGGGCCGCGGCGGGGCTCATGTACTGGCCGTGGCCAGCCCGCTGTGGCGCCCCGCTCATTGGCTTTACGGCGGCGACCGGCGGCGTGGCGCTGTTGGGCATCTGGAGTGCAGTGGGGACCTGGCGCCATCGATTGGGCTGGGCGCACCTGGCCTCGCTGCTCGTGACCGCGTGGGGCCTTGGGCTGGGCGCACGCGAGGTACTCCCCCGGGTGGGGTACGCCATTCCTTCGCTGGAACGGGCTGCGCAGTGGAGCTGTGACGGGTTGCCAGCGGTACCCGTGACTTTGCCCGCCAATACGCTGCCACCGGGACCGACGGCGCCCACTCTGGAACCGGGATCACCACAAAATCCCTCTGGCGCCACGCCGTCGGGTGGCACCGCGGCTGGGGGGACCACGCTGTAGTTGGCTCCGGCTACATTTGTGGCATGACCACCACTTATAAGAATTTCATCGGCGGTCAGTGGGTTTCCCCAACCACTGGCGCCTACTTCGAGAATCGGAACCCGGCCAACCAGGACGATCTGATCGGGATGTTCCCGGCCTCCGGTTCCGAGGATGTTGATGCCGCCGTCGCCAGTGCGCAGCGCGGCTTTGCGCTCTGGAAGCGCACCCCGGCACCGGCCCGCGGCGATGTGTTGCGCCGCGTGGGCGATCTGCTTGCGGCACGCAAGGAAGAACTGGCCAACCTCATGACGCGCGAGATGGGCAAGCCGCTCGCAGAAACGCGCGGCGATGTCCAGGAAGGCATCGATACGGCGTATTACGCCGCCACCGAAGGCCGTCGGTTGTTTGGGCATACCGTGCCCAGTGAGCTCGCCAACAAGTGGGCCATGAGCATGCGCCGCCCCATTGGAGTGTGCGGCCTCATCACGCCATTCAACTTCCCGCTCGCCATTCCCACCTGGAAGGCGTTTCCGGCGCTGCTGTGCGGCAACGCGGTGGTGCTCAAGCCCGCCGAAGATGTGCCGCACACCTGCACCGTGCTGGTGGAAGTGCTGCTCGAAGCGGGCCTGCCGCCGGAAGTCATTCAGTTGGTGCACGGCGCGGGCGAAGTGGTGGGCAAGGCGCTGGTGGAGCATCCGCAGGTGCCGGTCATTTCGTTTACCGGAAGCACCGAGACTGGGCGCTTGGTTGGCGAAACGTGTGGCCGCATGCACAAGCGGCTGTCGCTGGAAATGGGCGGCAAGAACGCGCAAATCGTGCTCGACGATGCCAACCTCGATCTCGCCCTTGATGGGGTGCTCTGGGGCGCGTTCGGTACCACCGGCCAGCGGTGCACGGCCACCAGCCGTCTCATTCTGCAGGAGGGCATTCACGATGCCTTCGTGGCCCGGTTGGCCTCCCGTGCCGCTACGCTCAAGCTGGGCGATGGGCGCGTCGTGGGAACCGATGTGGGGCCGCTGGTCAACCAGGCCGCGCTGGACAAGGTGGAGCACTACATCGGCGTCGGGCGTGACCAGGGGGCCACGCTGGTGTGCGGCGGGGAGCGCGCCACCGGTGGCGATCTCGACAAGGGCTACTTCTTTCAGCCCACGATCTTCAGCGGCGTGACCGCCGGCTCGCGCCTCGATCAGGAAGAAATCTTTGGGCCGGTGCTCTCGGTGATCAAAGTGGCGAGTGCCGAAGAAGCGTTTGCCGTGAACAATGGCGTGCGCTACGGACTCTCGAGCTCCGTGTACACGAGCAACGTGAACGTGGCGTTCCGCGCGCTGCAGGATCTCGACAACGGCATCACCTACGTGAATGCCCCCACCATTGGCGCCGAAGCGCACCTCCCCTTTGGTGGCGTCAAGGAAACCGGCAACGGGCACCGCGAAGGCGGTTGGGAAGTGTACGAGTTCTACTCGGAAACCAAGGTCGGATACGTGGACTACTCGGGTGCGCTGCAACGCGCACAGATTGACAATTATTAACCATTTGAAACCGGTGCCGATCGGTTGGCTGTGGCGGCGCGTATGCGCTCCGTAGATCGGCACCGCCGCGACGACGCCTTACGCGAAGCCAATCGTTCGCGGCGCGGGACACGGGGAGGGGGGCGTACGGGGGCGCGGGTGAGCAGCTGGCTGGTGGTGCTCCCCGCGGCGCTCGTGTTATTCCTCGTGCTCCGCACCTTCGTGGTAGAGGCGTTTCGCATTCCGTCGTCGAGCATGGAGCGCACCCTGCTGGTGGGCGACTTTTTGCTCGTCAACAAGTGGGTATACGGAGCACAGGTCCCCTTCACGCGCACCCGGCTACCGGCGCTGCGAACCCCTCGTCACAACGACGTTGTGGTCTTTGACTGGCCGGTGGACCCGGCCAAGGCGTTTGTCAAACGTCTGGTCGGGCTGCCTGGTGACACGCTGAGCATGATGCAAGGGGTGTTGCGTCGGAACGGCACACCGTTGCGCGAATCATACGCGTTTCGCGGCGTCGCCACTGGCGGGGTCTACGACACCATCCTGGATGCGCGTGACAGCTGGGGGCCGCTGGTGGTGCCGCCTCGACACCTCTTTGTCCTGGGCGACAACCGCGCCAATTCCCTCGACAGTCGCTACTGGGGCTTTGTCCCCGATAGTTTGCTGCGCGGGGCACCGTGGTTCGTGTACTACAGTTTTACCCCCGACTCCACAGAGCGCGCACCGTGGCTGACCCGCATTCGCTGGGACCGACTTGGAACGACGGTCCGATAACTGCAGCGGTAAAGCTGTCCCGGATTTAGCAGCAGGGTGCGTTGACGAATGGCCTCGTCTCCGTCAGGCTTATAGTTCGGCAGTTCCGTTAAAGTAAATGCTCGATACCGCGTTTCCCTCCTGCGCGGTGTACACGATGGGCCTCTCAGCACTCGAGCCGGTCGAACATGGCTGTCACTCCCCCGAAAAAGAAGGCGTCGTACGAGGAAGGCTCCCTCGATCAGTACCTGCGCGACATCAGTGCGTATCCGCTGATTTCGCGAGAGGAAGAAGCCGAGCTGGCACGACGTATTCGTGCGGGAGATCAGGAAGCGCTCGACAAGCTGGTGCGATCGAATCTGCGCTTTGTCGTCAGCGTGGCCAAGAAGTATCAGAATCAGGGCGTATCCCTCTCCGACCTGATCAACGAGGGCAACCTCGGCCTGATCCGTGCGGCCCACAAGTTTGACGAAACGAAGGGGATCAAGTTCATCTCCTACGCCGTCTGGTGGATCCGTCAGGCCATCCTGCAGGCCCTCGCGGAGCAGTCGCGCATCGTGCGCGTGCCACTCAATCGGGCCGGGACGCTGCACCGCATCGGCAAGCGCGCCAATACGCTGCTGCAGGAGCTGGGGCGCGAGGCCACGCACGCGGAAATTGCCGAAGGCATGGACATTACCGAGGAGGAAGTCGCCAAGACGATGTCCATCTCGCAGGTGCACCTGTCGCTGGATGCCCCGCTTACGCCTGGCGAAGACAATCGCCTGCTGGATTATCTGCCCGATACGATGCACCCCACGCCGGAAGATCAGACCTTTGAAAAGGCCATGATCGAAGCCATCGCCGAGTCGTTGGGTGGGCTCAAGGAGCGTGAAGCGAAGATTCTTCGTCTCTACTTCGGCATTGATGGTGGCGAGGCGATGACGCTCGAGGAAATCGGCGCGGACCTCGGCATCACCCGGGAACGCGTCCGGCAGATCAAGGAAAAGGCGCTGTCGCGGTTGCGTCACGTGAGCCGCGCCAAATCACTCGAAAGCTTCCTCCTATAACATGGCTTCAGCGTATTCATTCGATGTGACCACCGGCTGCGATTTGCAGGAAGTGGACAACGCGGTCAATCAAGCGCAAAAGGAAGTGGCGCAGCGCTTCGACTTCAAAGGCTCGCACATTCTCATCGACTTCAAGCGCGCCGACGCCGTGATTCACATTGAGGCGGAAGGCGAAATGCGGCACGACGCCCTTATCGATGTGCTGCGAGGGAAGCTGATCAAGCGGGGCGTCTCGGTGAAGAATCTCGAGTTCACCGACCCCAAGCCTGGCAGTCACGAGATTCTGCGTTCGGAAATCAAGCTCAAAATGGCGCTGGACAGCGAGACGGCCAAGAAGGTTACGGCCGCGGTCAAAGAGGCCAAGCTCAAAAAGATCACGGCGTCCATTCAGGGTGAGCAGGTACGCATTTCCAGCCCGGACAAGGACATGCTGCAGGAGTGCATAGCGATGTTGCGCGGCGGGGAATTCGGCGTGGAGCTGCAGTTCGGGAATTTCCGGTAGGGGCAGCGGCAAGACCGGCCCGCGGCGTCTGGAGCCTGAGTGCCGCAGGGCACTAGATTCCCGGGATGCTGAAATTCGGGCTGGTCACCCTCGGGTGCGACAAAAATACGGTGGACTCCGAGCGCTATCTCGCGGACCTCGTGGCGCACGGCGCCGAGCCGGTGCAGGACCTGCGCGACGCGGATGTCGTGCTGGTGAACACCTGCGGGTTCATCGATGCCGCCAAGGCCGAGTCCATTGAGGCCATCGTGGACGCGGCGCGCCTCAAGGATGACGGGCAGGTGAAGGCAGTCTTTGCCATTGGCTGCATGGTGGAGCGCCACAAGGACGAGCTGATCGACGCGCTCCCCGAAGTCGACGTGTTTCTGGGGAACTCCGAAACCGACCGCATTGTGCCGGAACTGGTGGAGCGCGGGCTCTTGGGCGGGTCACTGGTGGAGCACCCCGGTGTGCGCCTGTTCAGCGGCGACCTGCCGCAGGTGCGCTACCTCAAGATCTCCGAGGGGTGTGACCACGGCTGCGCTTTCTGCGCCATTCCGCTCATGCGCGGCAAGCATCGGAGCTTTGCGCTGGATGACCTCGTGCGCGAGGCCCAGCTGCTGGAAGCGCAGGGGGCGCGCGAAATCAATCTCGTGGCGCAGGACCTCGCGCATTACGGACGTGATCGCCGCGATGGCAATGCACTCCCCGAGCTGCTCGAAGCGCTCGTGCGCGAAACCACCATTCCGTGGATTCGCAACATGTATCTCTACAGCACCGGCATTACGCCGCGGCTGCTTGAGGTGATTGCGGCCAACGAGCGCATCGTGCGCTGGCTTGATACGCCCATGCAGCACGGCAGCGATGCGGTGTTGGCGCGCATGCGGCGTCCGGAGCGCCAGAAGACCATTCGCGAGCGGCTCGCGCAGTACCGCAGCATTGTGCCCGATCTGGCCGTGCGCACCAGCGTAATTGTGGGCTTCCCCGGCGAAACTGAAGACGATTTCAACACGCTCTGCGACTTCCTCGAGGAGATGCAGTTTGATCGCGTGGGCGTGTTTACCTATTCGCCGCAGGAAGGCACCCGCGCGTTCGCCATGGACGACGATGTGGCCGAAAGCATCAAGCAGGAGCGCAAAGAGCGATTGGAGGAGTTGCAACGCAGTATTACCGCGTCGCGCTACGAACGCTTCCTCAATCGCGAGGCGCGCGTCATGGTGGAGCGGGCCGGCGAGGCGCCCAATGTGTGGGTATGCCGCGCGCCCTGGCAGGCTGATGACATTGATGGGCTCATGCACGTGTCGGTGCCGGAACCGTTGCGGCAGGGCACGCGTCCGGTGCCGGGCGCCATGCTGGATGTGCACGTTGACCAGGTGGTCGACGATTACGATTTCACCGCCACCTTGTTGCGGGTTGCTGATCTGCCCGCGCAGGCAACACCTGTTCGCTCCTCCCGCGCATTGCCGCTGGTGGGGCTCGATACCACGACCGCCGGGAGCTTTGGCCGATGAACGTCTCCAATTCGTTGCGCACCAACAATACGCGCTCCGCTGAAATCATGGCGCGTGCGCGTGGGCGTTTTCCCGGGGGCGTCAATTCGCCCGTGCGGGCCTTTCGCGGGGTGGGCGGAGAGCCGTTTGTCGCCGCACGAGGCAAGGGCGCCTTTGTGTGGGACGCCGATGGAAACGAATACATCGACTACATCCTGTCGTGGGGACCGCTGGTGCTGGGGCACGCGCCGCAGGTGGTGCTCGATGCGCTCGCCAAGGTCATGCAGGATGGGACCAGCTTTGGCATGCCCACCGAGCGCGAAGTGGACTTGGCCGACATGATTGCCGCGCGCATGCCGCATCTGGAGATGGTGCGGTTTACCAGCAGCGGTACCGAAGCGGCCATGAGTATTGCACGGCTGGCCCGGGCCATCACCAAGCGGGAATACATCCTCAAGTTTGAAGGGTGCTATCACGGCCATGCCGACGCGTTCCTCGTGCGTGCCGGCAGTGGGGTGGCCACGCTGGGGTTGCCTGATAGCCCTGGCGTACCGGAGGCATTGGCCAAGCTGACGCTGACCTGTGCCTACAACGACCTCGAGGCGGTGGAGAAGATCGCCCGTGAAGTGCCGTTGGCGGCCATCATGCTGGAGCCCATTGTGGGCAATGGCGGTTATATCGAGCCCACGGCGGAGTTCATTCCGGGGCTGCGCCGCATTGCTGACGAAACCGGGGCCTTGCTCGTCTTTGATGAAGTGATGACCGGATTCCGCATTGCCTACGGTGGCGCCGCCGAGCGCTTTGGAGTGACCCCCGACCTGACCGCGCTTGGTAAGGTGATTGGTGGGGGGCTGCCCGTGGCTGCCTATGGGGGCAAGCGGGAATTCATGGAGCACATCGCGCCCACGGGACCGGTGTACCAGGCCGGCACGTTGTCGGGCAATCCGCTGGCCATGGCTGGTGGGCTGGCCACGTTGGGAGCGCTGACGCGCGAAGTGCACGACGGGATCACGGCGCAAACGGCCAATCTGGTGCAGGGGATGCGCGACATTGCCGCCCGTCACGGCGTCCCCTTCACGGCCAGCCACAGCGGCTCCATGTGGGGCTTCTTCTTCCGCGACGGTGTGGTGCGCACCTTCGAAGACGCGAAGCTCAGCGATGTGTCGTTGTTCAAGCGCTTCTTCCACGCCGCGCGTCGGCGTGGTGTGAGCCTGGCGCCCAGTGCGTTCGAGGCGGCGTTCATGTCGTCGGCCCACGGGCCGGCGGAGATTGCGGAGACACTCAATCGCCTCGACGACGCACTTGGCGCGGCGTTGGCGGAACGGGACTGAATTGATGCGAGGCTGTGCATGACCACTCCACCGCGTCGCCCGCCGGTTGCCGGCGCGCTGCGCTATCTGGCCCCGGCGCTTTTTGGGGGAGTGATCATCGCGGCCGCCACGATGCTGGCCTGTGCGCCGTCGTCGGCGTCCGGCGGCATGCAGCCCGTGCTGGGCGCCGCGCGCCCTGGTCAGTCGGTTGAACAGCGTGAGCTGAACGGCAGGCTGGAACGGGACCGGGTGGCGCTGGTGGTCCTCGGGGCCCGGCAAGCCGATGCGGCCGTCAGTGCGTCAGGGCGCTGGCGTATAGATGAGCAGGGCGGCCGCGTGTCGTTGGTGAAGGGGCAGGGGGATGAGCCCTGGCGTGTGGAGCAGAAGAATGGCCTGCTCCGCGTGGCCGGTGACGGCGGTGATGCGACCCCCTGGCGTGAAGGGCCATTTGTGGCTCGCCCCTCCGGCGACACCTTCCTGCGGTTCGGCAATCGCCGCTACCGGGGCGAATTGGTGTTCACCGCCACCGATAGCGGTGTGATGGTCGTGAATCGCCTGCCGGTGGAAGACTACCTGCGTGGCGTGGTCCCGCTGGAATTGCCGGCCCGCAGCCCCGGCGATCGGGCGGCGATTGAGGCGCAGGCCATCGCGGCGCGCAGCTACACCTACATTCGGGTGCCCAGTGGCGTGGTGGAGGCTCCGGTGCGGGGCTTCAACCTGGTGGCCACGGTGCAGAACCAGGTATACGGTGGCGTGGATGTGGAGCACCCGGTGGTGAACGCCGCTATCGACGGCACGGCGGGGCTCGTTATCCGGTACAACGGGTTGCTGGTAGACGCGCCGTATTACTCCAGCTGCGGGGGCAAAACGGCGGTGCCGTCGGAAGCGTGGCGCGGGGTGAAGGAAGAGCCGTATCTCCAGCCGGTGGACGATATCGATCCACGCACGGGGCGGCCGTATTGCGATATCTCCCCCCGCAACCACTGGCAGGCCGACTTTGACGAGGCGCAGCTGCAGGAAATCGTGCGTCGGGCGCTGCAGACGAGCGGAGCACGGGACCCGCGCCCGGCCGCGGTGACGGCGTTCTCCATCCCCGCCCGCGGGCGCTCCGGCCGTGCCAGCAGCGTCGTCTTGCGAACGGAACGTGGCGATATCGCCGTGTCGGCCCGAGATATTCGTGCGGTGATGCGAGATGCGCGTGGCGCGATCCTGCACAGCACGTATTTTTCCGTGGACCGCGAATCGCGCGGCCGTGGGCACCTGACCGGGCTCACGCTGCGCGGTGCCGGCAACGGCCACGGAGTGGGGATGTGCCAGTGGGGGGCCATTGGCCGGGCGAGAGCCGGCGCCAATGCCCGCGAAATCCTGAGCCATTACTATCCGGGGACTGTCGTCGGCTTCGCCGATTGATCTGTTACCCCCGGAGGCGTTGATGAAGGACGGCGTACGCATCGCCGTCGTTGGCACGGGTGCCATTGCCCAGCTAACGCACATTCCAGTCTTGTCCAAGCTGCGCGGCGCGTCGCTTGTTGCCCTGTGCGACAACGATGCGGCCAAAGCGCGTGCGCTGGCTGACCGCTTCGGGGTCCCCGATGTGTTCACCGACTTCGAGGAGTTGCTCGATAGCGACGAACTCGACGCGGTCGTCATTGCCACGCCCAATCACCTGCACGAGCCGCACGTGCTCAGCGCGCTACGCAAGAAGCTGCACGTGCTTTGTGAGCGCCCATTGGCACTGTCGGCCCGCGGCATTGAACGGTGCCTTGCGGCAGCGCAGAAAACCGATGTCCGGCTGGTGGTGGGGCACAACCATCGCTTCCGCAGCGATACGCAGGCGCTCGACCAGTTCATCCGGAACGGCGAGCTGGGGCAGGTCACAAGCATTCGCTGCGGCTCCTTGCAGGTCAAAAAGAACGCCGACGGATGGCGCAACCGCCGCGCGGAGTCGGGGGGCGGCGTGTTCCTCGAGCATGGCTTCCCGTTGCTCGATCTGGCCATGTGGCTCGCCGATGGCCCGTCTCCGGTGCGTGTGGTGTCGAGCATGCGACGCGGCCGCGGGGCCGGCGCCGTGGAAGATGCCATGCAGGTGTTCCTCGAATGCGAGAACGGCCTGGTGGTGAATCTCGATCTGTCCTGGTCATACGTGGGCGACGAGGATCGGTGGTGGTTTGAAGTGCACGCGACTCGCGGGTCGGCCAAGCTGGCTCCGTTGCGCGTCACCAAGGAACTCAACGGGCGCGCGGTGGATGTGTCGCCCAGCGGTGCCGGCGTGCGGGAAAGTCCGTTCCTGCAAAGCTACCGGGCCGAAATCGCCCACTTTCTGGCGGTCATTCGTGGCGAAACGCCATACGAAGCACCAACGGATCAGGTGGGCGTTCAGAAGATTGTCGAGGCGGTGTACAAGGCCGCCGAAGACGGCAAGGAAATCCGGTTCTGAGCCGCATGTCTTCTCCTCGACAATCGTGGGCGCGCCGTGTTGCCACCGCCATGGGCGTGGTGACCGGCGCGCTGTGCATTGCGGCGGTATCGCTCACCACGCTGCATGCGCAGGCGCCACTCCCCGATAACGTGCCCCAGACGCCACGGCCGCCGGCTCCCGGCACCTCGCCCGCGCTCGACAGCGCCCGCGCGGCCCGAGGCGCGACGCTGCAGGTGGTGCTCTACACCTACGGACCGGGCCCCGAAGTGTTTGAAAAGTTCGGGCACGTTGCGCTTGCGATCGAAGACACGCAGACCGGCGAGAGCATTGCCTACAACTGGGGGATGTTCGACTTCAACCAGCCGAATTTCCTCGCCCGGTTTCTCACCGGCGATACGAAGTACTGGATGGCCGGCTATCGCACCGGTGAGTTCAATGCGATGTATCAGTCGCAGGACCGCACCATTCGCCAGCAGCGCCTCAATCTCACTCCCATGCAGCGGGGGGCGTTGTCCGATCTGGTGTCGTGGAATGCGCGCGAAGAGAACGCGTACTACCGCTACGACTACTACAACGACAACTGCAGTACGCGCGTGCGTGATGCGCTGGATTGGGCACTCGGTGGCGTGGTGCGCCAAGCGCTGGATACCGTGGATGGTCACTTTACCTGGCGCAACGAAACGGCTCGCATTACGGCCGAGAATCTCCCGGTGTATGCGGGCATTCAACTCGCGCTCGGTCGCACCGCTGATCGGCATCTGACACGCTGGCAACTCGCATTCCTGCCAGAACGCTTTGCCGATGATCTGGCGCGTACCGCGGTGGGCGGGGCGTCCCTGGTGGCGCACGATTCCGTGCTGTACGCCACGCAGAGTCTGCCGACCTTGGTGCACGTGCCCCAGCGTACCATGCCGGCGCTGGCACTGGGCATGGTGCTGGGCGTGGCGGTATTTGCCCTCGCCCGTCTCGCACCGGCGCTGTTGAGTGCTTTTGGTGTGCTGTGGTATGGTGCAGGCGGTGTGCTGGGTACGGCGCTGTTGCTGGCTGGCACCGTGACCAAGCACATCCCGTACATGGGCTCGAACCTCAACCTCACGCTGGTCTCGCCCCTGCTGCTGGTGGCCGCGCTGTTCTGGAGCTGGCGTACGCGCGACGATGCCAAGGGACGGTCTGGTCGTGCGCTCAGCGCCGTGGTGGCCGGTATTGCGGTGGTGGGGTTGGTGTTGGAGCACCTGCCCGCTCTATCACAGGGGAGCATCATGGTCTTCATGACCGTGGTACCGGTGCATGTGGCCCTCGCGATAGTGGCCAACCGTCGTCTGCGGCGGGCGCCGTCGGCAACCCCATGAGCAATCACACCGGGGTGGCCGTCGGCATTGATGTGGGCGGCACCTTCACCGATCTCGCCGCGCTGCACCACGACGGCACGGTGTCCACCACCAAGGTGCTCAGTGTCCCTGCCGACCGCGCGCAGGGCGTACTGCAGGCGTTGGACGCGGCACAGCTGCAGGCGCAGGACATCGCGCACATTGCGCACGGCACGACGGTGGTCACCAACCTGCTGCTGGAGCGCCGCGGAGCCCCGGTGGTGTTGTGTGCCACGCAGGGGTTCACCGATGTGCTGGAGTTGCGTCGGCAGGAACGTGCGGCTCTCTATGATTTGTCGCAGCACCATGCGGCGCCGCTCGTGTCCGGACCGCAAGTCATTGCGGTGCCGGAGCGCATCGCGCCGGAGGGCGTGGTAACGTCACTCGAGCACGAAGGCGTGGCGCACGTGGTCGCTACGGCGCTGGCGCAGGCCACCGTCTGTGGCGCCGAAACGGTAGCGATCACCCTGCTGCACGCGTACGGCGACCCGTCGCATGAGCAGCGGCTCGCGGAAGCGTTGCGGTTGGCGATTGCAGCGCAGGGGCTCGCGCTGGATGTGGTGGCCAGTCACGAGGTGTTGCCGGAAATCCGCGAGTACGAACGCATGGCCACCACCGTGGCAGAAGCGTATGCGCGTCCAGCGGTGCGCCGCTATCTGGCGGGACTCAGCACCCGTCTCGCGGCCCGCGGATATCCGGCGCCGCGGGTCATGACGTCGGCCGGCGGCACCCTCGAAACAGAGGAGGCCGCGCACCATGCCGCGGCACTGGCGCTCAGTGGACCTGCCGGCGGCGTCACCGGAGCTGCGGCCATCGCGCGCGCGCTCGGCGTTTCGCGGGCGCTGACGATCGACATTGGTGGGACCAGCGCCGACGTGGGGCTCATTGAAGATGGGGAGCCCCTGGTGGAGCGCGGCGGTGGCGTGGGGGGGATTCCCATTGCCTTGCCGCGCGTGTTGGTGGAAGCCGTTGCCGCCGGTGGCGGCAGCATTGCCTGGCTGGACGATGGCGGCGCCCTGCGCGCAGGCCCGGAAAGCGCCGGCGCCATGCCGGGGCCGGCTGCCTACGATCGCGGTGGGGAACGCCCCACGGTGACCGATGCACACGTGGTGTTGGGCACCATTGCCGCCGGCAAATGGAGTGGAGGCGTGCGCATCAGCCGCGACAAGGCGGTGGCGGCGGTGGCCACCATTGCCGCCCCACTGGGTGTGTCGGTGGAGCGCGCGGCCGAAGCGATTATTGCGACCGCCGATGCGACCATGGCGCGCGCGTTACGCCGCGTCAGTGTGGAACGCGGGGTCGATCCGCGTGGCATTCCACTCATTGCATTCGGCGGTGGGGGGCCGTTGCATGCCTGCGGGTTGGCTGAACGCTTGGGTATGCGACAGGTCATCGTGCCGCCACACGCGGGCGTGCTGAGCGCCGTCGGCCTTGCCCTGGCACCTGAACGTCGGGAACGGCTCACGAGCTGTGTGGTGGAGGCAGAGGCGTGGAGTGATGCCTCGATGTCCACATTGCTGAGTGCCTCGGCGAGCGCATTGGGGCAGGGGCGTTCGCATCTCGAGCCCCGGTGGTGGCTGCGGGCCCGCTACGTGGGCCAGGGGTATGAACTGGATGTGCCGGTCGTTCCGGGCGATCCGGTGGAGTTGGTGGTGACGCGCTTCATTGCGCGGCACGAGCAGCGCGCCGGGTTTACGCTGGAGCGCCCTGTCGAGTTCATCAGCGCCCGCACCACGCTCAGCAGCGCCCCGTGGCCGGTGCGATTGGTGCGACCGGTCCGTTCGGGCGACATTCCTCCGCAGGTGGATGATGGGCGGGCCATGACGCGCACCGTACACGGTGATGCGGTGGTCCGGTTGCCCGATGCCACCATGCGGGTGGCCCCTGGCTGGACTGCCCGTGCGCTGGAAATTGGTGGTTGGCTACTGGAGCAGACATGAGCGCCGCACGCATAGAAGTGGGACGTATCCTCGGCACCCCCGTGCACATGCTGCTTCCTCAGGAAGGGGCGGTCCATGTGCTCATCGTGGGGGAGGCCCCGGGGCCACGCGGCGCCGACAAGAGCGGCATTCCCTTCTTCGGTGATGCGGCGGGCAAGCACTTGTATCAGGCCTTGGCCCGAATGGGTGCGGTGACGTTGCCACCCGAAGTGGATGACATGCCATGGGATGGCGCGCTGTTCACCGCCGCCGGCCTCGCCCCCATTTCGCACGGAGTGGCGCTGGGGAATGCCTTCGATCGGTGTCCCACTGACGATGGGCAATCGTTTCGGGCCCCTATCCGCGCCGAGTTGGAGAGTCAGCGCAACATCTCGCGCCTCAACCGTGATCTGGATCAGCTGGTATCGCGAGGGCTGAAGGGCATTGTCACCTTGGGACGCGTGGCCACGCGCACCTTTGATGTGGTGTTCAAGCAGAAGCCCCGAGCGGACATCGCCCGACGGGCACTGCCACACCCATCGGCGCAAGGGTTGTTGTCCATGGCGCCTGATCGTGGCAAGGGATCGCGCATGACCGACTTGCAGGAGGCGTGGATGGTGCGCTGTGAATACGCCATTCTCCAGGCCGGCTATCCGGCGCCCGCCAGCGGCGACACATGACCACCAACAACGCTGCGGCGTTTGACGCGCTGGAACTCACGGTCTTTTCGCAGGGCGTGGCCATGCTCGCGGAGGAGATGGGCGGCCTACTGGAACGCAGCAGTATTTCGCCCAACATCCGCGAGCGTCGCGATGCGTCGTGCGCGCTGTTCGATGCGTCGGGGCGCATGGTGGCGCAAGCGGCGCATATTCCGGTGCATCTGGGCGCCATGCCGGAATCGGTGGCGGCCGTGCGTGCTGCGGGCGCCGCGGCTGGTGACGTGTTTCTGCTTAATGATCCATCGCACGGCGGGTCGCATTTGCCCGATCTCACCATGGTAGAGGTCATTGCGCATCCGTCGCAAGCCGATCGCATTATTGGGTATGCCGCCGTGCGCGCCCATCATGCCGATGTCGGTGGCATCAGTCCGGGAAGCATGCCCTTTGGGGCCACGGAGTTGTATCAGGAAGGGCTGATCGTGCCGCCGGTACGCATTGAGGTACATGGCATACCGCAACGCGATGTGATGACGCTGGTGCTGGCGAATGTACGAACGCCCGCCGAGCGCGAGGGGGATTTGCGGGCGCAGCGCGCTGCCTGCGCGGCCGGGCGTCGTGGGTGGCAGGCGCTGTTCACGCGGCTTGGCGACGCCACGTTGCAGGCGGCCGTGGATGCGCTGCTCGATTACACCGAGCGACGTGTGCGGGCGCGACTGGCGTTGCTGGAAGGGGCCACTGGACAAGCCGCCGACGCGCTGGAAGGCGATGGCGTGAGCGACCAGCCGATTCCGGTGGTCATTCGGGCCACTGTGCGCAACGGAACTCTGTTGCTTGATCTCACCGGCACCTCACCCGCGGTGCGTGGCAATGTGAACGCGCCCCCCGCGGTGGCCCGTGCGGCCGCGGTGTTTGTGTTGCGCGTGTTGTGCGACGATGACGTGCCCGTAAACGACGGTGTGGCGCGCGCGGTGCACCTCACCATCCCCGACGATTGTGTGGCCAACGCCAAGCGTCCGAGCGCCGTGGCGGCCGGGAATGTGGAACTGTCGCAGCGCATGACCGACGTGTGTTTTGCGGCGTTGGCCAAAGCGGCGGCCAGTATTGGTGTACATGATCTGGTCATCCCGGCCTGCGGGCAGGGCACCATGAACAACATCACGCTGGGCGCGCCGGGGTGGAGCTTTTACGAAACACTGGGAGGAGGGCAGGGGGCCAGCTTGCGCGGTCCTGGCCCTGATGCCGTGCACGTGGGGATGAGCAACACGCGCAACACCCCAGTGGAAAGTCTTGAGCGGGCGTATCCGCTGCGCATTGTGGAGTACGCCGTGCGACGTGGCAGCGGTGGCGCTGGACAGTTTCCCGGCGGCGATGGGGTGGTACGTCGCTATCAGGCGCTGGTACCGTGCACCGCGACGTTGCTCACCGAGCGTCGGGTCGTGGCGCCACCGGGCGCCAACGGCGGGATGCCAGGTGCCGCTGGCAACAACCTGTTGAACAGCACAGTACTCCCCGCGAAAACACGCGTGGCACTCTCGGCAGGTGATGTGCTCACGCTGGAGACACCCGGTGGTGGTGGCTGGGGTGTGCCGGTATCCAACACGCAGGGCCAATGAACATCCGGTTGCTGCTGCTGGTTGCCATTGCCGCGCTCTCCTCGCTTTTCGTGTGGCGATGGTGGCAAACCGCGCGCGCCGACGCTGCAGCCGCTGGTGGCGACACCGATCGTTCGCGTTGGCCCTCGCCATTGCAGGTGGTGATCGGGTTTGTGGTCAGCTTTTTGGATACGCTGGGCATTGGCTCGCTGGCCACCACCACCACGGTGTTCAAGGCACTGAAGATGGTGCCCGATGAGCGGCTGCCGGCCACGATGATTGTGGGGCTCACCATGTCGGTGGTGGCGCAGGCGCTCATTTTCATTACGGTCATTCAGATTGACAGCACCGTACTGGCCATGATGATTGCCACGGCGCTGGTGGGCGGCTGGCTGGGGGCGGGTATTGTGGCCCGCCTGCCGCGCCAACCCATTCAGCTGGGCATGGGCATCGCTCTGTTGCTGGCCGCCGTGTTCATGACCGTGAGTCAGCTGGGGCGTATGCCCACCGGTGGTACGGCGCTCACGCTGTCGGGCACACCGCTCATCATTGCGCTTGCCGTCAACTTCGTCCTTGGCGCGCTGGTCATGCTGGGCATTGGCAACTACGGCCCCACCTTCGTGCTGCTGAGTGTATTGGGTATGGATCCGCGCGCGGCGTTTCCCATCATGATGGGCAGCGGGGCCTTCGCCGCGCTGATGGGGTGCCTGGAGTTCCTCAAGCGTCGCAATCATGTGCAGCGCCCCGCGTTGGGACTCGCGCTTGGTGGTGTACCGGGCGTGCTGGTGGCGGCACTGCTGGTCAAATCGCTCCCGCTGGATATGCTGCGGTGGCTGGTGGTGCTGGTGGTGATTTACGCGGGCATCGTGATGTTGCGTTCGGCGCTCACGGCCCGCGCACGCGCGTAATCGCGGCCGTTACGCCACGCCCAGCGACAACCCTTCCCACGCCGCCAGCAGTCGCACCGTTCCGCCTTCACGCGACACGAATTCGCGGCATTCGTCGAGCATGCGTTCTACCGTTTCATCATCGCGATCGGGATGATGATGAAAGAGCACCAGCGTGCGCGCGCCGCACTCCATGGCAAACCGCGCCGCCTCGAGATTGGACGAATGCCCCCATCCCACATGGTTGGGCAGCTCATCGTGGCGGTAGGTGGCATCATGCACGAGAATGGGCACATCCCGCACAAAGTCCGCCAGCCGGCGCCGCCACTGCACAATGGACTCGGCCCCGTTGTGATAGGCGAGCTCATTGTCGGGAGCATATGCCAGCAGCGCACCAGCGGCATCATCCAGTCGGAAAATGGCAGCTTCACCGGGATGACGGGCGACAAACCGATGCACCGAGAGCTCGCCGGCGCGCGGTGACTGGCAATCATCCCATTCCGTGATGTCCAGCCGGGTGGTTACGCCTGCGACATACGGGAACATGGGCGGCGACAGAATGGAGGTCGCGAATTTTTCCAGCGACACCGCTTCGCCATCACCGCAGCAGATGTTCAGGCGCTGTCCATTGAACAGCGGAGCGAAGTGCGCCAGCCCCAGCACATGATCGCTGTGGCGATGGGTGAGAAAGAGATGCAACGGGCCGCTGTATCCAGTGGCCACCAGATGTGCGCCCAGCGCCCTGATGCCGCTGCCTGCGTCCAGAATGACAATTTCGCCGTCACGCGCGCACAGTTCCACGCACGGCGTGTTGCCCCCGTACCGCACGGTACGGGGGCCGGGAGATGGACACGTACCGCGGGTGCCCCAGAATCGAATGCGAGCGCGTGGAGGGACGCTGGACGCCATGCGGGGAAACTAGTGACTGCGCCTTACAAGCGCGGGCGCGCCCGCGCTTCCAGCGCCGCGCGATCGGTAATCGTCACAATGCGACGCTGCACGCTGATGATCTGCTTCTCCTGAAACTCGGCCATCGCCCGCGACACGGTTTCGCGACTGGCGCCAATCATCTGCGCCATGGTCTGGTGCGTAAGCTGCTTGACCAGAGTGGCCGGCTCGCCCGGCGTGGCGTGCTCCAACAGCACCTTGGCTACGCGTCCCGGGACATCCAGCAGGACCAGGCTGCCAATGGTGCCGTCTGCCTGGCGCAGCCGGCGCGACAGCTCCACCATGAGCCCCCAGGCCACTTGCGGGCTCTGCTCCACCTTCCGGCGGAAGTCGGTCCGACGCAACACCAGCAGGCTGGAGGCCTGCGTGGAGACCACATGGGCCGAGCGGGGCCGGCCGTCAATGAGGGCCAGTTCGCCAAAGTGATCGCCCACGTTAAGCACGTTCAGAATGACTTCCCGGCCATCCTCGCCCGTCAGGACCACCTTCACCTCGCCGGAGCGCACCACGTAGAGGGCATCGCCGGCGTCCCCTTCGGAAACGATCATGGCCCCCTTGGCGAACTTCTGTTCCCGGGTGAGCTCTGCAAAGCCGCGCACGGCCATGCGGTCGAGCTCCCGGAACAGGGGCACGGTGGAGAGAAAATCGGTTATGCGGTCGAGAGAAACGCTCATGGTAGGCGGAGTGAAGCGCAGCGGTGGTGTACCGAACGTGACCATATTCTATCACCTCTCCTGGTGTATCTTGCGCGAGGGCGTTCGGGACGCCAACGGACGATGACCTGTCCGACGGCGGTCCCGGCGAGAGCGGCTTTCAACGAACCCCGTGGAAACCGAACTGGGTGCCTTGTGCCGGGAATCCTCCCCTGCATGAGCAGTACCAAAGGGGATTCCCGCTACCACCGGTTCGGTCCGCCCTCAGGCCAAGCCCGTCATCTGGTGCGAAGCCTAACCATGCCCGTCACATGCCCGCTGTGACTGATATCACGAATTTCATCCCTGTCCTCGTTCCATGCTGACCCATCTTCGCGACCGCATGGCTGATGCACTGCGCCGCGCCACCGAAGTGGAGCAGCTGCTCGCCGACCCGGAAACCACCAAAGACACCCCGCGCCTGGTCGAACTAGGGCGCGAGCACCACCGCCTGGCCGAGGTCGTGGTCAAAGCCAACCGGCTCAATAAGGCCGAACTGGAGCTCGCTGACGCCCGTGAGATGGCGAACGGCGATGACCCGGATTTTGTGGCCGAAGCGCGTGCCGAGGTCGCCCGGCTGGAAACCGAGGTGGAGCAGTTGCAGAAGGCGTTGCTCCCCCTGCTCATTCCCCGTGATCCCCTCGACGACCGTCCAGCCATCGTGGAAATCCGGGCCGGGACGGGAGGTGATGAAGCCGGGCTCTTTGCCGGCGATCTGCTGCGCATGTATACCCGGTTCATTGAACGCCGGGGGTGGCGCACCGAGACCATTTCCTACTCCGATGGCACCATGGGTGGCATCAAGGAAGCGGTGTTCAAGGTCGTGGGCGATGGCGCCTTTGGTGTGCTGCGCTGGGAAAGCGGTGTGCATCGGGTGCAACGGGTCCCTGCGACCGAATCGCAGGGGCGCATTCACACGTCGGCCGCCACGGTGGCCGTCTTGCCGGAAGCCGAAGAAGTGGACGTGAAGATTGAAGACAAGGATCTGCGCATCGATGTCTTCCGCTCCTCAGGCCCCGGTGGTCAGAGTGTGAATACCACCGATTCGGCAGTGCGCATTACGCACATCCCCACCGGCATTGTGGTGTCGCAGCAGGACCAGAAGTCGCAGCTGCAAAACAAGGCGAAAGGCATGGAAGTGCTGCGCTCCCGTCTGCTGGACCTGCGGCTCTCCGAACAGGAAGCCGAACGGTCGCGCATGCGAAAGTCGCAGGTCAGCACGGGCGACCGGTCGGCCAAAATCCGCACGTACAATTTCCCGCAGGGGCGCGTGACCGATCACCGGGTGGGGGTCACGTTGTATGACATCGACGGGGTGATGAACGGCGAGATTGGACCGTTCCTCGACGCCATTCAGCTGGCGAACGCCGAGGAGAGTCTCGCCGGGTGACGTTGCGCGACGCGGTCAATCGCGCCGTCGCGCTGATAGCCGAGTGCGCCGCGTTGGAGGCGGAGGTGCGGCGCGATGCGGCACGGGAAGGGCGCCTGCTCATTGCCGGGGTGTTGCACCTCTCACCGGGCGGGCTGGCGCAGCGGCTGGTGGTATCGCCAGCGATGCTGGCGGCCGAAGGCGAGGCCATTGAACGGGCGCTGCACCGTCGGCTGCGGGGAGAGCCGTTGGCCTATACCGTGGGGACCGCACCGTTCCGCGATCTCGTGCTGGAGGTGGACGCCCGTGTGCTCATTCCCCGTCCGGAAACCGAGGTGGTGGTGGGGGAAGCGCTGCGGGTCACGGCCGCGTCGTTAGGGGGCACGGCGGTGGATGTGGGCACCGGATCGGGCGCCATTGCGCTGAGCCTGGCAACCGAAGGGCACTTTGACCGAGTGATTGCCACTGATGTGTCTTCGGATGCGTTGGAGGTGGCCGCGGGGAACTCCACGCGGGTGTTGGGGAAGGCGTCCGCACCCGTCGAGTTCCGTCTGGGGGCCGATCTGGCCCCGCTGAAAGGGATCCGCGCCCGTGTGATTGTCTCCAATCCTCCGTACATTGCGTACGAAGAGGCGGAGGCGTTGCCGCGCAGCGTCCGCAATTGGGAGCCGCCGCTGGCGCTCTTCGCGGCGGACCATGGCATGGCGCGCTACCGGGCGCTGCTGCAGGGCGGCCGGGACGTGCTGGAGCCCGGCGGCTGGATGGTGCTGGAGCTTGATGCCAGTCGGGGGCCGGCAACGGCGACCATTGCTGAGCAACAGGGGTACGAAGCGATAGAAATCAGGCAGGACTATTCAGGGCGTGACCGGGTGTTGCTGGCGAGGGCGCCGGGACGGTAACGCGGCAGGACTCACGCAGGACACTTCGCGGCCGGGGAGGCCGGATTCATGCTCGAAGACAAGGCGAAAGATCTTGGCCGTTCCATTGGCCAAAGCGACGAATACAAGGCCGTGAAGCGCTCCAGCGAAGCGTTGAACAACGATCGCGAAGCCACGACGATTCTCCGCCAGATGGAGAAGATCCGTCAGGATGCGCAGGCCATGATTGACCGGGGCGAAGAACCGACCGGCGACATGGAGCAGCAGCTCGACGCGCTCCTGCAGCAAGTGCAGGTCAACTCGGCGTACCAGTCCGCAATTTCGGCGCAGGACAACTTCGACAAGCTCATGTTGCGGGTGAACCAGTGGATTGCCGACGGCATCCGCACGGGTGCTACCAGCTCCATCATCCTTGGTTGAGTTGTCCGGTTCCGTGACGCAGGTACACGCTCCGGTGCAGAACAACGACGATCCCGTCACGCCACGAGGGCTCTTCCTGGTGTTCGAGGGGGGAGAAGGGGTTGGCAAAACCACCCAGTGGCACCGGTTGGCGGACACATTGCGGGCGGTCGGCCACGATGTGGTGGCGGTGCGCGAACCTGGCGGCACCGCCGCCGGTGACGCCATTCGTTCGCTGCTGCTCGACCCCACGTCGGAGTTGGCGGCAGAGAGTGAGGCGTTGCTGTTCGCGGCATCGCGGGCGCAGCTGGTGCGTGACGTGATTGCGCCGGCACTGCATCGTGGCGCCATCGTGCTGGTGGACCGCTTCCTGTTGTCCACCTATGCCTACCAGGGGGCAGGGCGCGGGTTGCCCATGTCCTCATTGCAGGCGGTGAATGCCTTCGCGACCGGTGGCATTCGTCCTGATCTCACGCTGTTGCTGTCGGTGCCCCTCGATATGGCGCAGGCGCGTCAGCAGGCCCGCGGTGCATCGGATCGTATGGAGCAGGAAGATCTCGCCTTTCACCAACGCGTGCGGGCGGCGTTTGAAGTGGCCCTGACCGCTGCCTGGGAGGGGGAGCATCCGGAGGTGGGGCCGGTCGTCGCCATTGGCGCGGATATGCCCGTGGATGTGGTGACCGTGCGATGCCTGGAGGCGCTGGTGGCCCGCTGGCCGGAGCGATTCACCGCGGCCGCGACCGCGGCACTGGCCGCCATTTGAGCGTGGTGACTTTCCATGTCTGAATTACTGCCCGACGCCCCACGTCATCCCCGCCGCGGCCTCCGCGCCCTCGTGGCCGGCATTGGTTTTGGCGGGCTGTTGGGGTTGGGGAGCTGGTGGTCCGGTCGTGACCTTACGGCGGCCACGCAGCCTGCCCGGGCGCCACTCGGTGGCGCACGCCTGTTTGATCAGGTGGTGGCGGCGGTGGCCCAGAAGTATGTGGATTCCCTGCCGGCCGACTCCATCTATGCGAAGTCGGTAGCCGGCATGCTGAATGAACTCGAGGATCCGTTCACCTCATTCCTGACGGAAGATCGTGTGCGACGGCTCAGCGAGCAGATGAACGGCACGTTCTCGGGGATCGGCCTGCAGATCGATATTCGTGACGGTTGGCCGGTGGTCATTGAGCCGCTCATAGGCGGTCCCTCCGAACGGGCCGGTGTGCTGGCGGGCGACCGCATCGTGCGCATTGGGAAGGAAAGCACCAAGGATCTTGATCGCGAAGAAGTGTTCAAGCGCCTGCGAGGGGTCACCGGTTCATCGGTCACGTTTACGGTGGCGCGCGGCGATCAGAAGCAGGACTTCACGCTGGTACGTGACAAGGTGCATCTCCGAGCGGTTCAGCGCGTGACGTTGTTGCAGAACGGGACCGGCTACGTGGACGTGAATGTGTTCAACGCGTTCACAGCCACGGAATTGTCGGCCGCCATCGATTCGCTGGTCCGTCAGGGGGCGCGCTCGCTGGTGATGGATTTGCGCGGGAACCCCGGCGGGCTGCTTGAACAGGGCGTCGCGGTGGCGGATCTGTTTCTCGACCGCGGGCAGAGCATCGTCCAGTTGCGCGGGCGCGCCGGGACGCCGCCGCAAACGTACACCGACTCGCAGCCGCAGCGCTGGCCAACCTTGCCGGTGGCGGTGCTCGTCGATCGCTCAAGTGCGAGTGCCTCGGAGATCGTGGCCGGGGCGCTGCAGGATCATGATCGCGCCGTCGTCCTCGGTGTCACGAGCTTCGGGAAGGGGAGCGCTCAGAACGTGTATCCGCTGTCCAGTGGCGGGGCGCTTCGGCTCACGATTGCGCGGTGGTACACCCCGGTGGGACGCAGTATCAATCGCCCGCCCGAGCGCAATCCGGATGATGACGTGGAGCCTGATACGGTCGGCGTGTCGTTGCCCGACACCATTCGACCGCGTTTCCGCACGGACGCCGGGCGCACGGTGTTTGGCGGCGGTGGCATCACGCCCGATGTGATCGTCGGCGACAGCGTGACGCCGCTGCCAGTGCAGGCGCTGGCGCGAGCCATGGGGAAGAATCTGGGGGCGTATCGCGATGCACTCAGCAAGCTGGCCCAACAGCGGAAGCGCACCATGAATACTCCCGGCGACGCCGTGACGCGCGAACTGCTGGATGCTCTCTATCTGGACCTGATCGCGCGCAGGGTGGCGCCGCCGCGCACGGTGTTTGATGCGGCTGGCCCGTGGATTGCCCGCTCATTGGGCTATGAGATGACCCGGGTCGCGTTCGGTGGCGAAGCGGAATTCCTGCGCCGCACGCAGGATGACGCCACGCTGCAGCGCGCCTCACAGATTCTCATGAGTGCGCGCACCCCACGCGATGTGTTCGGGAATCTCGAACGCCGCGCCGTCACCGTGCCGGCCACGCAATAACGCGCACCGAGCCAGGCGAAGGGGGCGTTACGCGCCGGGCAGCTTGGTGGACACCTTGGCGCCCTTGGGCACCTTGAAGGCAAAGGCATCCTTGGGCAACGTGGCGTCAGGGCGCCAGGTGGTGAGCGTGATTGTTCGGTCCACGCCCTGATCATCAATCACCTGGACACGCACCGGGCGCGGCTCCTTGTCATCCAGCCACAGCGTGGCTTTCTGAAAGGGCACGGCATCGGGATCGCGCGGCAACAGTTGCACCCGCCGAGTGGCACGGCCATCAATGATGACCGCCTCGCCCCCGGAAATCACGAACGCACGCTTCGGCGTGTCGAGCAGCTGACCCAGCAGGTCGGCCACAATGGCGCCGTCGGCATCGCCGGGCAACTTCAACACCTGCCCCGGGGCACTGCTGGGCAGATACACCCACAGCGTCTTGCCGTCGCCCACAATGCGGTCGCCGGCAGGCTGGGTAAAGGTGATGGACACCTTCCCCGGCCGCTGCTGATGGAAGACCCCCTTGGACATGGCCGTGCGGCCGATCACCGGGTTGGTGATCTTCTGCTCGAAGTTGGCTTCGAGCGTCCGGGTGCCACTCCACGCCTTGGCCACGCGGTCGTACGCCGTCTCGGCGCCGGTCTGGGCGACGAGCGGCGTGCTGAGGGCCATCGTGATGGCCATCACGCGAACGATCGTTGATTGTGTCGTCATAGAGTCACATACCCGCTGGTTGGCCGCAGGTGCCGACGTGCCTGATCGGACGAGGAGTGGAGGTGATGAGGTGAGGAGCAAACTGCATAAGTGTTCTCCTCACCTCTTCACCTCCTTGGCTCCCTCGATCTGGCACTCGGCCGTGCGCTATCAGATACTGGTAATGCTGCGGCCAATTGCACTGGCAATTGTGCGCAGCTGCTTCACGAGATCGGTAAACTGATCGGGATACAGCGACTGCGCGCCGTCGGAAAGCGCCTTGTCGGGCGTGGGGTGCATCTCCACCAGAATGCCATCGGCACCAGCGGCCACGGCCGCACGCGCCATGGGCGTGACCTTGTCGCGCAGCCCGGTGCCGTGACTGGGGTCCGCGACAATGGGCAAGTGCGACAGCTTCTGCACCACGGGAATGGCGGTCAGATCGAACAGGTTGCGCGTGGCACTGTCAAACGTGCGCACGCCGCGCTCGCACAGGATGACGTTGGGATTTCCTTCCGACAGCACATACTCGGCGCTGAGCAGCAGATCGTTGATCGTGGCCGCCATACCACGCTTGAGCAGGACCGGCTTCTTGAGCGTGCCCACGTGACGCAACAGCGAGTAGTTCTGCATGTTGCGCGCGCCAATCTGGATGCAGTCGGCATACTCGGCCACGAGATCCGCGCCGCGTTCATCCATGGCTTCGGTGACAATGGCCAGCCCTGTTTCACGTCGCGCCAGGGCCAGCAGTTCCAACCCCTGCTTGCCGAGTCCCTGGAACGCGTAGGGGCTGGAGCGCGGCTTGAAGGCGCCGCCCCGCAACGCCACGCCACCGGCGGCCTTCACCTGACGCGCGGCGGTGAGAATCTGCTCCTCGGTTTCCACCGAGCACGGGCCGGCGACAATGGGAACCTCGCTGCCACCAAAGCGCACCCCCGGGGCGATTTCCACGATGGTCTGTTCCGGCTTCCACTCGCGCGACGCCTGACGGAAGGGCTTCTGCACGATGAGCACACTGGACACGCCCGGCAGCCCTTCGATGTACGACCAATCCACCTTGGCGTCATCGCCAAGGAGACCGATCGCCGTGCGGACTTCGCCCGGCAAGGGGAGGGGCTTGAAGCCCTGACGCGTAATTTCTTCGCAGACCCGATCGATGTCGGCGGAAGAAGCGTTGGGCTGCATTACGACCAGCATGTCACGTCCTCGGAAAGACTCTAAAAGTCGATGAACCAGCCATCGGTGGCACACACCGTTGGACCGGAATAATGCTCCGCCACTTCAGCCGCGATGTTCACGGCCTCCACCGGCGGATAGAAATGGGTGAGCACCAGCCGCCGCGCGGCGGCCTGTGCTGCCAACGCGCCGACCTGTCGTGGGGTGAGATGCTCACGAATGGCCATCGTGTCGGGCAAAGAACATTCGGCGAGCAGCAGGTCACAGTCCCGTGCCCACGCGCCCAGCGATTCGCTTACGCCGGTGTCGCCGGTGTACACAAGCCGCCGCGTTCCTTCACTGACGGAATATGCTACGCTCTCCGCGGTATGTGGTACCGCACAGGCGTGCAGGGACACGTCGCCCGGCAAGCGAATGACCTCGTCCGGACTCATGTCCCGCACGGTGAGCGGGAAGCCGGGGGCCAGCAGCCAACCGCCGTACACCGCGGCCATCCGCTCCAGCAGGGCGCCCGTCCCCAGCGGGCCGTAGATGGTGACCGGCGCACTCCGCGGCGGCAACTGCCCCCACCGCCATCCCATGATGAGCAGCGGCAGGTCGGCAATATGATCGGCGTGAAAATGGGTGAGGGCCACATGCGTGATGTCACTCCACGCCACGCCAAGATTGGCCATCCGATGGACGGCCCCACTGCCGCAGTCGAGGAGCAGGCGCACTTCACCGGCTTCCACCAGATGCGCAGACGCCACGCGCGAAGGATGCGGCGCGGCGGTTCCGGTGCCAATGGTCGTTAGTCGCATCGGGGTGGGCTATCGACCCTTGAAGACAATGCGCCGGAACGTGGGTGCTCCGTTGTTCGCGCGGAATCGTGCGAGGTACACACCAGGGGCCACCGTGCGTCCATCCGTGGCCGTACCATCCCACACGAAGCGGTTGTCGCAGTTGCTGGATGCCCCGGGTGCGCCACGGCCGTATCGTCCGGGTTCAAAGTCCTGGATTCCATCGTTTCCCGGTACCACGGTGCGCACGAGATTGCCGCGCAGGTCCAGCACATCCAGCGACACCTTGGCGCCGTCGCTGCCCACATCAAACCAGAAGCAGGTGGCGAAGGCCACTGCCGATGGAAACGGATTGGGGAAGTTCTGGTACAGCAGCGTCGTGGTGGGGAGCAGCGGATCCGTGATGACAAACGTGGCCTGACTGTACACCCGGATCGATTCCCCATTGGGCAGAATGGCGCGCAGATTCCAGCGATACGAGGCGTTGGCTTGCAGGTCGATGGCGGGGCGATAGGTGGAGTCACGCAGATTGGTCACCCCGACTTCCGGTCGCCCCACGTTGAGAATTTCCAGGTCATAGCGCCATGGCCCGGTCGCGGCGGTCACCGGCGCACTCCTCCAGACAAACAGAGGGCGTCGGATATCGTATCGGTTCCCCTGCGGAGAGTTGGGCTCCACGAGCGTGAGCCACGCTGGCACCACACGCGCCCCAGAGCTCTGCGACTGCGCCTGCGGCCCGATGAAGGAGCGGGCGCCGACCCGCCAATACACCGTGGCCTGACTGGGCAACGGGCGGGTGATCTGCACGGTGAGTACGCTGTCTGGTGAATTGAAGGTGCTGTCGAGCACCAGCACCGAAAAATCCGACGTGGTCGCCACCTGCAGGTTGTATTGAATGGGGCGTGATGGCCCCAGTCCGATGGCTCGCACCTGAAGCGTCGGCGTGAGCGACGGCAGCACCGTTTGCGCGGGGCCGTCCACAATCACCGTTTGCGCCAGTAACGCCGAAGGGGCGAGTCCGGCTGCCAATGTGTGCAGCAGAACCGCCCCCCAGGGACGCACCATGCGAACCCCCATCACGCGGGTGACGGCTCCGCTTCAGAGGCATCGGCGTCGTCCACCGAGACCTCCTCCGGGCTGATGTCGGGCTCCGGCGGCGCACTCCCCGGTTCCGCGTCCACGGACGGCCCGTTGCGCAGCCGGACACTCACGATGCTCGACACGCCCGGCTCCTGCATCGTGACGCCGTACACGGCGTCGGCGGCTTCCGACGTCGTCCGCGGGTTGTGCGTAATGACGATGAACTGCGTCCGCGACTTGAAGTCGTTGAGCATCTTCACGAACCGACCGATGTTCTGATCGTCCAGAGGCGCGTCCACTTCGTCCATGAGACAGAACGGACTCGGCTTGGTGAGGAAGATGCCAAAGAGCAGTGACAAGGCGACCAGCGCCCGTTCTCCGCTGGAGAGCAGGTGGATGCGCTGCGTCTTCTTGCCACGCGGTGACGCGTGAATTTCGATGTCGCAATCGAGCGGGGCGTCCGGGTTCTCCAGGCGCAGGTCACACTCGCCGCCGCCGAACATCCGCAGGAAGATCTGGCGGAAGTTTTCGCGGACCTGCGAGAATGTGGCGAGGAACAGCTCCCGGGCCGTACTGTCGATTTCCCGAATGGCCTGATGCAGCGACTGCTTGGCCGCCACGAGGTCGTTGCGCTGGCTGGTGAGGAACTCGAGGCGACGCTGCTCCTCCTCATGTTCCTCAATGGCCAGCGGATTCACCGGCCCCAGCTCATCGAGCGACGCGCGCAACGTGGCCGCCTCGCTCCGCAACTCGTCGGTGGGCAGTTCGAGTTCTTCAAAACCGGCCATCAGGTCATCGAGCGATCGACGCCACTCTGTTTCCAGACGTGAGCGAATCGTTTCGCGCCGACCGGCCAGCTCCGTATGCCGCAACTGCGCACCGTGGAGCTGCTCACCCAACGCCGTCGCCCGGCGGCGGGCTTCATCAAGCGTGGCCTCGCACGCATCAGAGGCCGCCGTGGCGGCCGCGACGGCCCGTTCGGCGTCGGCCAGACGTCCTTCGGCGTCGGCCATGCTCTTCTGTTCCGTCTCCAGCTCCGTACGCCAGCCGTCGAGCTGCTGGGCCAGGTGCTGATCGGCTTCACTGAGCGTGGAGAGCTCCTTCGCCAGCGCTTCAATGCGGGCGGCTGCGGTGCTGTCTTCCTCGTGCAGGCGCTTTTCACGATCAATGGCAACGGACAACCGTGCCTGGGCCTGCGCCTGCGCCACCTGCCAGGTGGCGCGGGCTTCGCGTGCCTGTTCCTGATCCCGTTCGAAGACGGACAGTTCTTCGCGCGCGGCGGTAATGTCGGTGTCGGCTTCACCGGCCCGCGCGTGCAGCGCTTCGGCCTGCTGCGCCAACTGCCGTGTGCGCTGCTCGAGCTCCTCAAGGCGCGACACGAGGCGTTCCGCGAGGGCGCTCGACTGTGCCAGCTCACGTTCGGCCCGCTCGCGACGCCGATCCACTTCGTTCTGCACTTCCACCGCTCGCCGCGATTCCTGCTGCGCGCGGTTGTTGTTTTCCATCGCACTTTGCTGCGCCCGTTCGGCTTCGGCCAACGCCAGTCGCGCCGCGTCAGCCGCCATCGCCGCCTCGTCACGACGGGCATCGGCGGCCGCGAGATCGCTCTCGAGTCGGGTCAGCTCGGCGCGGCGCTGCAGGGGGCCAGGCCCGCCGGCATTTCCCGGAAGGTAGACCGCCCCACGTTCGTCAATGAAGGCGTCGCCGCCGTCGAGGGCGCGGACCTTGCCAAGGAGCACCTGCACCCACCGCGAGGCCGGTCCCTGCGTTTGCACGCTGCCGCCCAGCGCCCCCTCCAGCGAGGACATCTCCATGACCACGTCGAGTGGGAGCAGGAGAATGGGGCCCGGCTGAGATTGCGCATGCCACTGGCGCACGGCCGACGCCGCGGCCGCATCGCGCACGACGATGGCGTGCATGGTGGCGCCAAGGTAGCGCTCCACCAGTTTGGCCGTATCGCCGTCTGCGGTGAGGAAGTCGGTGAGCGGCCCCAGCACGGCGCCGTCACCAAATCGCTCGCGCTCCTTGAGCAGTTTGGCGGCCGACGGGGCCAACCCCACACGCTCACGTTCCAGCGCCGCGAGGGCGTTCATCTTGCCCTCAAGATTGGTGCTCAACTCCACCGCACTGGCGAGCATCGATCGCGATTCGGCATCGGCAGTGCGCGCAGTGGCGCAGCTCAGCCGAGCACCTTCGAGCTCGTGCAGCGCATCCTGCGCATTCTCCTGCGTGAGCTGCACCTGCTCGCGGGCGTTGATGAGCTCGCGCTCAATGGCGTCCAACGCGTCGGCCAGATTCTGCCGCTCTACGTCGAGCGCTTCGCGGCGCTGCTGAGTCTCCGCCTGTTCGCGCGCGGCCCCATCACGGTCCAGTTCAATGCGTCGGGCCTGGTCCCGGTGTTCACGCACCTGCCGCTCCAGCTGATCCAGCGCGGTGCGGGCCACCTGTACAGACTCACGCGCCACCTGTTCGGCCGACAGTCGCTGCTGCAGCGCCTCACCGGCGTCGGCCAGTTCCTGTTCCAGCGTGGTGCGGTCGGTCGCGGCCTTGTCGCGGTCTTCGCGCAGACGACGGCCGAACGCCTCGTTATCCTGGCGCTCCTGCTCGGCACGCTGCTTCCGCATCGTGGTGCTGCGCTGACGCTCTTCGGCCACCGCCAATTCGCGCTCGAGACGCTGCGTCTTGTCGCGCTGTTCAGCGGCCAGCTTGGCCAACTCCACGCGGCTGGCTTCTGCCGCTCCGCGCGCGGCGTGGGCCTCTTCGCGCAGTTGTTCGGCCAACGCGATCTGCTCTTCGGAGCCCGGCACTTCGCCACGCAACTCTGCCAGCCGCCCGTCGAGTGCTTCGAGTTCGTCCTTCCAGGCGGCCATCTCGCGCGTGGCAAGCGAAATCTCCACCGCAAAGCGGCGCGAGGTCAGCTCGGCATGCCGTTCCGCGCGACGACGCTGACGCGCCAGCGAACGCACCTGGCTCTGCACTTCGTTGATGAGATCGTCGAGGCGTGCGAGGTCGGTCGTGGTTTCCTCAAGACGACGCTCGGCGCTGCGTCGGCGATCGCGATAGAGCCCTACGCCAGCCGCTTCCTCAAACAGCTCTCGCCGTTCATCGGGGCGGTCTGAGAGCAGGGAATCGATCATCTTGCTTTCGATCACCACGCCGGAGTCGGCCCCGAGGCCGGTACCGCGCACGAGGTCCTGAATGTCGCGCAGGCGGCACGGCGCCCGGTTCAGCAGGTACTCGCTTTCGCCCGAACGCAACAGGCGGCGCGTGATGACCACTTCCTTGAACGGAATGGGCAGTTCGCCTTCCGTGTTGTCGAAGTGGAGCGACACTTCCGCCATGTTCACCTGCTTGCGGGCCGATGACCCATGGAAGATGACATCTTCCATTTTGGCACCACGCATGGCGCGCGCACGCTGTTCGCCAAGGACCCAGCGCACCGCATCGGAGACATTGGATTTGCCGGAGCCGTTCGGGCCAACAATGGCCGTCACCCCCTTCTCAAACACAAACTCCAGGTGATCGGCAAAGGCCTTGAAGCCATGGACTTCGAGCTTCGTCAGACGCACTAGAACGCTCTCCCCGTTCGATAAACCAGCACAGGCGCGACACCGGCAGCGCGCAGCGATTCGGCAAGCGGAATCGCCTGCGACGGCGATTCGTACGCGCCGGTGTAGATGGTGGCACTGCCGTCGGTTTGACGCAGTGCGTACGCAATCACTCCCCGGGTGGCCAGCGCCGCGAGGCGCGTGGGGACCAGCGGGGTCGTGACCTTGGTTTCAATGCGGAAGGCCAGGGGCACGGAGACAATGCTCCCTGACCCGATGACTTTTTCGTTGCGCAATCGCGTGAGCAAGGCTTCCGCTTCACTGCGCTCCGCCGCGGCGCCTACCGTGACCCGGAACCATTGCTCGGTGCCTTCCATGACCGGTGACAGAGCAACCGCTTCCAGCGCGCGCACCTTGGGGTCGGGCATGGCAGCGGCGCGTGTGTTGGCCGTAGCGAAGTACACGGCGTAGCGGGCAGACGCAGCGGAGTCGGCGGGGTTGGCCACCGTTGGTGCCGGCAACGCTGCCACACTGTCAGTGGCCGTGCTGTCCAGGCGCGAGCTGTCGCCGATGACGTTGCCCAGTGAATCCCGCTGCAGACTGTCAGCCGGTGGCGCCACGTTCATGGGCGTGGGTGGCACCACCACTGCGGTGCTGTCCGGTGCCGGTTGGGCGCCGGTAACCAGCGCTGCCAGCGGCGCCGGCAGTCGCTCCACGATTTGCGGCCACAAGGCCCCAACGGCTACGGCGATAGCGGCCAGCAGAATGAGCAGCACCCACAAGCGACGCGTGCGGCTGCTTTCGTCCTGCTGCGCGGCTTCACGCGCGCGAGCTTTGCTTTCGCGCCTGGGCGCCTCAACTGGTTCTGCCGCTGGCGGCGGTGGCGGGGCCGGTGGCGCAATGAGCGGAATGCCCGGAGGCGCCGGAAACGCCGTTTCACCTACCGGCATGACGCTGCCGATGTACCCGCACAACTCCGCGAAGCCCGCAACCTGCGGACGCGCCACCACAATGAGCAGCGCCCCCACCTGGTGAAATCCGGCGGCCAACCGGCGCCAGCGGTCGTTGGCGTACACATCCTGATGATCCACCGACTCGGTGCCGCTGGGCATCAGAAAAACGTTATCGGCGCCTTGCATGGGGCGCGCAATCTTGTTCAGCGAAACGCCGTACAGGAAACTGTCCGCAATGCCGTGTGGATCGTCGCCAGTGAGCAGTGCCTCAATGGCCGGCGATTCACCAATCAGGTCGGCAATGGCCACGCGACGACGCTGGCCATGGGCACGCGCCACCCCAATGGCTACGCTCACGGCCACCGACGGGTCATTGGCGGCTACGACCACCGCACTCACGCCGTCCAGCAGAGGGGCCAGCCGACGTCCTTCCACTTCCCACGGAGCAATCAGTGAACCGGGTGCAGTCATGGCGCGCCCTCGAAGATCCAGTAGCTTTGCCCCGACGCCTTGCCGACGCGTTCCGCCTCGGGGCGCGTGGGGAAGGGGCCGAGCACAACACGAAACAACGTCTTGCCGGCGCGCTCCGACGTGGTGATGCGCGGCGACTGTCCATCGACGCGAATGCGGGCCGCGAGCGAGCGCGCCTGCGTTTCGTCGAGAATGGCGGCAAACGATACGGTGAATTGGCCCGTCGGTGGTGCGCCGGCGCCAGTAGATCCCGCCGCCGAATCCGTGCGGACCGCGGTGCTTTCGGCCGCCGCTCGCAGTGAATCCGGGAGACGGTCCGCCGAATCGCGCGGGGCACTCGTGCGAAACTGCACCGGCTGATCGAGACCGGCCGCGCGCGGACGGAAGCCGTTCCAGCGCAACGTGTGCCAGAACGAGTTGGCACCGCCTTCAACCACCCGCATGTCCTTGAGTGACGTGGGATGCGCGAACACCACGTCATCACCACGCGTCACGGCAATGGCGGCATCAGGGAGCACCAGCGGCAGGTCGCCGCGCCACTCACTCTGTACCACCCCCATCACTTCGTCACTGGCAAGGCTCACCACGAACACCGAGTCCTTGTTCCCCTGCGCCAACAGCACGCGCCCCATGGGGTCCATGCGCAGCGCGCGCGGGACGCCCGGCAGCGCAATCTTGCCCGTAATCCCTTCTTCGAAGCGGTCGACAATGCGCAGCGCTTCTTCCCCTTCCAGCGCCACAAACAGGCGATCACCACTGGGCGTGGCGGTAATCGCGCGCACCGGGTCGCCCATGCTCACATCGAGCGCTTTACCCAGGTCGCGGGTGCGCACAGCCAACACGTCTTCATTGGCGCCGAAGTACACCCGGTCGCCAATGTTGCCGGCAGTGCGTTCGATCGTTTCGCCCAACGACCGCTCGTCGCCGCCCACGTCAAACGAAATGGAATCGGACACGGTCTGCTGAGGCGGACGGACCCGCCAGACGATGGCGCGATCGCCGCGGGCACCGGCCACGACCACCGATCCATCGGGCTGGGCAAAGAGCGTCTGGGCAGGGAGCGGCGGGGTGAAGGACCAATCGCTGCCGCTTGGCGTGTAGCGGGCAATGTCGCCGCCAGCCGTCAGCGCGTAGATCGATCCGCCATCGGCCGAGGACACGGCACGCACGGTGTCTTCACGAGCCACGGTCACACTACCAACGCGAAGGTCGACGCGCACCGGTGCGCCGCTGGTATCGACCGCCGCCAGGTAGCCGTCTTCGGCGCCAAAGGCGACGAAGCGATTCAACGGGGGCACACGCGACGCGGAGCGCCAGATGGTGGTGTCGAGCGCCGGGTAGCGCGCAGCCGTCAACACACCACCGTTGCGCGAAACGCGCAGAACGATGGGATCGGGTCCGCCGGGAATACTGGGAGTGGCGTCGGCTCCAGAGGGGCGGGACGAGCGATCGGAACAGCCGCACGCGAGGAGCACGAGCGCCGACGCGAGGAGCGTGCGCACGAGGGAAAGGTACCCCCGCAGGGGCGCTGCAGGGAGGGGTTGCGGGTTGGGTACCGGGTACTTCGGAATTCCAGAAACGCCGGTCCCGAGGCGTCGCTACCAACCAGGGTTAATACGACGCCCCAAAGAACCAGGTCCCGAACCCTCTGGCCCCCGGCCGGCTGACCGGCTTGGCCCAGTCCCAGCGAATGATCGCGATGTTGAACAGGTTCATGCGCAGGCCAAAGCCATAGCTGCGCAGCAGGGCCCGGTCGGTGTCCACGTTGTAGCCGGCACCGCGTGACAGGGTGGGGGTCTGCCCCTTGGACCAGGCCACACCGGCGTCGTAGAAGAACAGACCGTCAATGGGGGGGAAGCCCCCCAGCAGGTTGGTGCGATTGCCGTAGCGTCGCAGCAAGGGGAAACGCAGTTCCGCATTGGCAAACGCCACCCGGCTACCAATCAGCTCCGCCGAACTGCACGACGATCCGTCGTCACTCGGCAAGCCGGTGCACCCCACTGTCCCGATGTCCTCGCGATTATAGCCACGTACGAAGTCGGGGCGCCCAATCCACTTGGGGAAGCGTGTTTCGTCACGGCCCACCGCCAGATTGGCCGTCAAGCGCGTGGCGAAGGTGACGTAGTTGAACAGAATGGGCAGATACGACCGGGCATCCACCAGGTAATCGGTCCACTGCCAGGTCCCCACACTGGGCTCTACCTGCATGCGCACGCGCTTGCCCGTAATGGGACCGGTAAAGCCGAAGAGCGTGTTGTCGGTGACGAAGGCGAGATACGGCGACAGCGTATTGGCCGATGCCACGTTGCGTGTGGGCCCCCGTTCGAAGCCGGAGGCAAAGCCAAGGCCGTAGTCTACCAGGCGGTTGAACGAAAACACCTGCTGGTCCACGTTCTGGAAGCGCGCCCCCAATTCGAAACGGGTAAATCGGTTGAGCGGATACAGCCCCGTGGCAAACATCTGCCGCACCACCAGGCGCGTGATCTCCTGCGTCTGCACGAACTGCGATTGACTGTTCTGCTGCGGTGTTTCGAAGAAGCCGGAAATGAGGTACAACGGTTGCTGCACCACCCCGGAGGTGTACTGCAGGCGACGCCCCAGACTGGTGTAGCCAACGAACACCTGCGCGTCACTCAATTGCCCATTGATGGAGCCAGAGAGCGCCAGACGCCGGTCGCCCAGCAGATCGCTCAGCACGATGGTCGTGCCGCCGTACGTGCCCTGCCCGAAGCCACCTTGCTGATAGCCAATGCTCGGCTGCGCCACATATTCCGGCGTGAGCTTGCCCTTGTATCGACCGTCACTCAACCCGGTGGTGTCGGGGAGGTTGAAGTCGAAGCTATCGAGCATCGCCTTCACACTCACGGTTTCCGCCTGTCGCGCGAGCACGCTCGCGGGCAGCTCTGCCGACACGCGCGCCGTCACCCCGGTGCTCGGACGATAGAACGACTGTCGCGCCGCGCTGGTGTCCTGCACCGTGCCGCGACGCAGGTGCGCCGTGGGGTCAACTGGCGCGGCAGGGACAACGGGTGTGTTGGCGGCCTGCTGTGCCTGCGCCACCAGCACCGGATCACGATACGGTTGCTTCTTGAGCGATCGCGGATTCTTCACCTTCCAGATGGCGTGATCCGTCTGCTCGTAATACACAAACGCCATCACGTCGGCGCCTCGCGCCCACGTCAGTGCCGGCGACTGTTCGGCCGTGGCGGTCACCGCCCCCAGCACGTTCGTGAGCTGATAATGCTCACGATCGGTGAAGTCGTAGAGGAAGATGTTGGCAATGCCCGTGCGGTCGGAGATGAACGCCAGCGACTTGTTGTCGGGCGCCCACTGCGGGTTGATATTCCGCCCGCCTTGACCGGGAATGATGTTGATCTTCTGTGTGTCGAAGTCGTAGAGCGCCACGCGCCATGGTCCGATCTTCAGGATATCCATGTCGGTGTCGGGGCCGCGCTCCGTGATGAAGGCGATGCTCTTGCCGTCGGGCGACCAGGACGGCGACAGATCCCCGTACGTGTCCTTCATGAGCTGTGTGTAGCCCGGCGTATCGAGCGACGCGACGTACAGGTCGCTGCTGCCGCGACGCATGCCGCTGAAGACGATCTTGCGCCCATCGGGCGAAAAGCTCGGACTCAACACCTGGTCGAGTTCGAAGTCGAAGTCGCGAATCACCTTGCGGCGCGCCACGTCCATGACGTAGAGCACGTCGCGCCCGCCACGTTGGCCGGTGAAAGCCAACAACTTGCCGTCCGGCGAAAACGATGGCTGCGAATAAATGAAGCGCAGCTGTTCGTAGTCCGGATTGGTCGTGGTCTTTACCAGGCGCGTAATGCGCTTGCCCGTTTCGGCGTTGGCGAGGTACAACTCGGGGAACACCTCGCCGCGGAGCAGGCTGCCATAGCCGACATAGGCGATGTACTTGCCATCGTCCGACAGGGCCGGGGCGACAAAGGTGTTGGCAATGCTGCCGGTGCGCTTCTGCGACAGCAACGGCTCCGCAAAGCTGCGCGGGCGATCGAGGTTGGCCACGGCCGTGAGATACTTGGCCTGCATGGCGCCCTTCCACTCGGCGCTCAGTTCGTCGAGCGACAAGCCGATTTCCCGACGGAAGGCCCGATCGATGCCGAGGCTGGGCGTGGCGTTCATGATTTCGCCGATGACTTCGTCGCCCCACCGCGATCCCACGTACTGCCAGAGCGCCAACCCGTAGCGATACGGGAAGTACTTGTCGGGGCGTTCCGTCATCTGCGCGATGCTGGGCAACGTGTTATTGACCACCGCGTCACGCACCCACGCATCGGTCCACGGATGGTTGGGCCCGATGGACAGATATTCGGCCAACCCTTCCATGTACCACAGGGGCGGGTTCACCATGGCCAGGTTCTGCAACCCGGCGCCCGCGCGCCCGCGCGAGAAAATGTCGAAGGTGAACACGTGCACCATTTCGTGAATGAGCACGTGTTCAAAGCTGGCCCAATCGCCACTGAAGAACTGGGCCATGCGCTGGCGCAGCGGGTCGGTCACACCGCCGGTGCCTTCGCCCAGATCACCGAAGACATTGCTCTGCGCAAAGTCCCCCGACGACCCGAAGATCAGGATGGGCTTCTTTTCGCGGAACTGGTGCGCGGTGAGGCGGGACAACCGCGCATAGGCCCGTTCGGACATGCGCGCCGCATCGGGGGCGACATCCCCGATTTGCGGGTAGTAGTGCACGAGAAAATGCTCTGTCTCGATCACCCGCCAGTTGAGCCGGTCGTACTGCACCTGGTTCTGGCCGAAGTACTGCTGCGCGGCCAGCGGCGTCAGCGGCGCGGTGGCACCGAGTGCCGCGACCGCGAACTGGAGAGCCGTACCGAGTCGTGACCACCGCTGCGCCTGCGCCATGCGAATTATGCTCCCTGCGTGATTTCGGCGTCCAACCGGACGGGTGTGGCATCACTCCACAGCCGCTCCAGCTGATAGAACTGCCGCAAGGTGGGATGGAAGACATGGATTACGCAGTCGGCGTAGTCCAACAGCGCCCACCGGCCCTGCGTGAGTCCCTCGGTCATGGTGGTAGACACCCCACCGTCCTTTAACCCTGCCTGTATGTGCTCCGCGACCGCCCGGACGTGCGTGTCCGAGGTCCCGGAGGCGATAACAAAAAAGTCGGTCATATCCGTCACACCACGGAGATCGAGGACCACGATATCAGTGGCCTTCAGGTCGCTGGCCAGCGCAGCAGCGCGGCGGGCGATGGGTTCTCCGGGGCTCGGGCGTCGTTCAGCCATGTCTCTATTGGTAAGGGCATCGTGGCGGGGCTCTGTTCCACGAGCAATTTCGGTACCCCGCCACCGTCCCGAAGGTTGCCTACAAAACTACGACACGGACAGGGGGGTGGATGCCCAGCCTGCCGGTCTGACGAAAAAAGACCGAGGGGGAGCCCGGTGTGCGGACTCCCCCTCGGGACCTGGATAGTGATCCAGATTACTGCTTGATGATCCAGACCTTGATTTCGGGATGCACGTCGGCGTGCAGCTTGACGGCCACCTTGTACATGCCGAGCGCCTTGATGGGCTCATTGAGCTCGATCTGGCGCTTTTCCACCTTGAAGCCCTGGGCCTCAAGCTGGTGGGCGATGTCGCCGGCCGTCACGGAGCCGAACAACTTGCCTTCCTCGCCCACGCGGGCAGCGAACGTCACCGAGACTTCGGCGAGCTTGTCGGCCACGGCCTGCGCGGCCGCCTTGCGTTCACCCTCGAGCGCCTCGAGGCGGCTCTTTTCGGCCGCGATGCGCTTACGGTTACCGAGGGTGGCTTCGTAGGCGAGGCCACGGGGGAGGAGGAAATTGCGGGCATAGCCCGGCGACACGGAGACGATGTCACCAGGATGTCCGAGCTTGTCGACGGCGTTACGGAGAATGACTTCCATGGGAACTCCGGGTCGAACCGGTGAAAGAAAGAAAAATTAAGGCGACCACGGCCGGCGCGAACCTGCGCCCGCCCGAAAATCGCGCCACGTATCTCCCAGTCCGAGGGTGAAGGTGATCGTCAGCAACGCGACGAGCACCCACACCGGCCCGAGCACCGGGACCAGCACCGCCAGCGCGAGCAGCACCCACACCGCTGCCCGATCCGGGATGTACCACACCAGGACTCCGGCGCCCCGAAGAGCATACAGTGTCCCGAAAAACCCCACGAGATTGAGGCCGGCCGTGCGCCACTCCACCAGCGTGGGCAGCAACAGCACGGTCACACCGACGATCAATCCCCACACCCATTGGTCGTTGAAGCGCAGATCCCTCAGCGCCGCCAGAGGCGGCCCCAGACGGGCCCGCGTGAGGCGGTGATACGCCGCCCACCCCAGCGCCAGCGCGAGGAGACTCTCCAGCGCCAACAGGGTCGGGGCTAACACCACCAGCGGTGCCACCCGCGCGCCCCCCACCGACGCTGAGGCCGGCCGTGGTTCCGCGAGTGCAATCAACAACCCTTCCAACCGTTCCGTACGGGCCACAGCTTCCGGGAACCGCTGCGCGAACCCGCGCCACGATTCGGAGGCCGTCCGCCCGCGCCAGACGTCGAGCGAGGCGCCGAGCCGCTGCTGATACTCTTGAGAGAGCATCTGGGCGGCGGCATCGAAAGCCCCGGCACCACTGGCCGAGCGGGCGGACAGCCCGAGCAGCGTTACCACTCCGGCCAAGGCCACCGCTGCCAGGGCCCGGGTGAGAAACGGTTTGGCGGCCGTGAGCAGGCAGACCAGCCCAAAGGCCGCGCCTAACGTCACCGCCCAGCCGCGGAGGAACGCACCATACCCGGAGAGCGGGAGCGGCACCTTCCACACCACGTACCCTGCTGCGAGCCCCCACACGAGCCCCAGCACCAAACGGCCTCCCGCCCACCACCCCACCAAGGCGCAGGATGCGATAGCCACGAGGACCACCAGCGCAAACTGCTCCACGGGAAGCAACAGCCGGACCATACCAGCCAACAGCGCGAGGGCAGGCGGCCAAGCCGGTGCTGCGGTCACGGCGACCATCAGCAACATGCCAAGCACAAACCACCGCCATCCGCGCTCTTGCGGAGCGGTCGCGGCGAGACCCGGCGCGACCGCTCCGTTCATACTTACGCCGTCTGGCCCTTCACATACGGAAGGAGCGCCAGGAAACGCGCCTTCTTGACGGCCTTCGACAGCTGACGCTGATGACGCGCGTCCACGCCGCTCAAACGGCTCGGCAGGATCTTGCCGTAGTCCGTGATGAAACGGGCAAGGAGACGGTCGTCCTTGTAATCGACGTAACGGATGCCCGCTTCAGTGATCGGGCAGGGCTTCTTCTGGCGGCGCATGGGTTAATCCTCGTCGTCGTCGTCATCATCGCCCGCGCGACGGCGCGAAGCGAGCTCTTCATCGGAGAGCTTGGGCGCACCCAGCTCATGCTCATACAGCGTGACCAGGTAACGGATCACCCCTTCGTCGAGCTTGAGCGCACGCTCGAACTCGGGCAGGGTAGCCGGTGCCGTGGTGAAGTTGCTGATGACGTAGTAGCCGTTCTCGTGACGGCCGATCTTGTAGGCAAGCTGACGACGGCCCCAGTGCTCAATCGTCGCCGGTTCGGCGAGGTGGAGCAGGCCCTGCAGCTTCTCGAGCTTTTCAGCAATGGCCGTATCTTCGAGCGCACTGTCGAAGATGTACACGGCTTCGTACTGCCGCGTTGGATTACGGCGGATCTTGAGCTTTGCCACTCGGCAATCCTCCCTGTGGTCTGTTTGCCACCCGCAGTGCCGATCCGCGGGCGGAGGGTCGAAGAACACGGTCGTGTTCCTGATGAGCCTTAAAGGCTAGTCAGACCGGGGGGCCGGGTAAAGCCCCGAACGGCTTTCCGCCGGATAGATTACCAGCCATGTGCGGTCGCTACGGCTTCGGAAATCCCGCCCGTCTGGGCACCCTCCCCCTCGGGGTCACCTTTCCCGGGCTCCCCGCCCGGTTCAACGTGGCCCCCTCGCAGGCGGTCCCACTGGTCCTGCATGACCGGGGCGAGCGCCAGGGGCTCATGGCCCGCTGGGGACTCGTCCCGTTCTGGGCCGACGACCCGGCGATAGGCAACCGGCTCGCCAATGCCCGCGGGGAGACGGTGGCCACCAAACCCAGTTTTCGGGGCGCCTTCAAGAGCCGCCGCGGCATCATGCCGGCCGATCTTTTTTATGAGTGGCAGGTGCTCGCCGGCCAGAAGGTCAAGCAGCCTTGGTGCATCCGCATGGCCGACGATCGCCCCTTTGCCATGGCCGCCCTGTGGGAGCGGTGGGTTCCCAAGACCCAGCCAGATGCCGATCCGCTGCTGACCTGCTGCCTCATTACCACGGACCCGAACAGCACCATGGTGCCGCTGCATGACCGGATGCCGGTCATTCTGCACGAGGAGGACTACGCGGAATGGCTCGACCCGGCGACGCCCCCGGCTCTGGCCCAGCGATTGATCCGGCCCTTTGATGGCCCCATGCGGGCCTACCCGGTGAGCACCGTGGTGAATACACCGCGGAACGAGGGCGAGACGTGTGCCGCGCCGCTTACTTCGTTCCCTTCGACCCGCGCAGATACAGATTGAGCGACCCGAAGCTCAGCTTCGACTTCATCTGCACCATCATGCGACGGTCGTCGTCGGTAATCCACACCTCCGCCTTGCCGTTCTGGCTGAAGATACCTTTGGTCTGGAAGGTGGGCTGCAACACCACCGTCTTGAAGGTGCCGGCTGGCACCGTGACCGTTTCACGGCGCAGCACCCGGATGCGGACCGGGTTGCCCTGCGCCTTGAAGTAGCGGGCAAATTCGTACGTCTTGCCGACTTCCAGCGGCAGCGTGCGCACGAAGTAGAGGAACGACCCCTCATCGAGCGGGTTGCTCACCGTGGGCTCCTCCTCACGGTCACCTTCCTTCAGCATCCCGCGCTCAGGGAAAATTTCGTAGCGGCGCTTGCGCTCGTAATTCCCCTCGTCCACGTCCTGGTGGTAGCGCAGGGAGTTGAACGTGGCCACGTCGAACCACGACTCGTACACGTCGTTCACGCGATAGAGCGGAATGCCGCCCTTGATCGTGAACACGGTGTGCCACACCGGACGGCCACGCACTTCGGTGATTTCCTTCACCTCCATGCTGCCATTGCCCACCTTGAGCGACCCGAATTTCACTTCGTAATCGAGGCGCTCTCCCACCGTAAAAGGCACGGCCAGCGCATTGGCGGGGAGCGGGCGCGACGCCATGTCCTGGACGGACGCCAGCGTCTGCCCACCAGCCGGCGGGGCGGTGAACGGGACGGCCGCCAGCCCGAGAAGGACCGCGAAAACGTGCATCGAGCGCTTCATGCGAGCCTTGTACCCGGAACCGGACAAAAAGGTGCGCTGAGCAGACGCTAGACGTTGAACCGGAACAACAGCACGTCGCCGTCCTGCACCACGTACTCTTTGCCTTCCGATCGCACCGCCCCCTTTTCCTTGGCGCCCTTCCAACCGCCCAGGGAGACGAAATCAGCAAACGACGCCGTCTCGGCCCGAATGAACCCCTTCTCGAAGTCCGTGTGAATGACCGCCGCGGCCTTGGGGGCCGTGTCGCCTTTGTGAATGGTCCACGCGCGTACTTCCTGCTCGCCGGCCGTGAAGTACGTGTCGAGCCCCAGGAGCGAGTAGCCGGCCCGGATGAGTCGGTCGAGCCCCGCCGACTCAATGCCCAGCGAGGCGAGAAACTCGGCCCGCTCGTCGGCCGGCAGTTCCGACAGCTCCGACTCGATCTTGGCCGAGAAGGGCACGACTTCGGCGTGTTCCCCCGCCACGGCCTCGCGCAGCGCCTTGAGGTACGTCCCCTCTTCGCCCGACAGCTCCTCGTCGGTCACGTTGGCGGCGTAGAGCACCGGCTTGGCGGTGAGCAATTGCATACCGCCCAGCTTTTCCAGGAAATCGGCCGAGAGGCCGGCGCGCCAGAGCGGCTTCCCTTCGGAGAGAGCGGCGTTGGCGGCTTCGAGCGCCGGCAATTCGGCCAACGCCTCCTTGTCGGCCGCCTTGGCGGCGCGCTTCACCTTGTCGAGCCGCTTTTCCACCGTGGCCAGATCGGAAAGCGCGAGCTCCAGCTCAATGATTTCCTTGTCGCGTGCCGGGTCGGGCTGCCCCATCACGTGCGTCACGTCGTCGTCGGCAAAGCAGCGGATGACGTGCACAATGGCGTCGGTCTCGCGGATGTTCTGCAGGAACTTGTTCCCCAGCCCTTCACCCTGCGACGCGCCCTTGACCAGCCCGGCAATGTCCACGAACTGCACCACCGCCGGCACCGTGCGCTTGGGGAGCACGATTTCCGCCAGCTTGTCGAGCCGGGGATCGGGAACCTCCACCATGCCCACATTGGGCTCAACGGTGCAGAAGGGATAATTCGCCGCTTCCGCCTTTGCCGCCGTGAGCGCGTTGAAGAGCGTGGATTTGCCAACGTTGGGGAGACCGACGATACCGAGGCGGAGCATGGGGCTGGGTTGGGGTTTGGATACAGCTTTGAAAGGTAATAGGGGAGGGGAGGGGGGCGGAAAAATGATCGGGTGGCCGCGAAAATGATGAGATTCCATTGCCTGCCATAGCCTATCCTCTGGGATGCAGGACTTTCGGAAACTCGTGGTATGGCAGCGGGCGCAGGCATTGGCCGCTCGGGTACATCGGCTCACGACCTCACCCAAAGGGGGCGCACATGGCGCGTGGCGCAATCAGCTCCAACGTTCGGTTCAATCGATTGCCGCAAACGTTGCCGAAGGCGCAGTAAGGTCAACGCCGAGGCAATTTGGTCATTTTCTCACGATCGCTTTGGGGTCAACGTCGGAGACCGAGAGCCACTTGGACTTCGCGTGGCGGATCGGAGCCCTCTCCTCCGACGACGTTATGCCTCTGCTTGACGAGGCGGCTCAAATCCGTCGCATGCTTACGGCACTACGCAAACGGGTTCTGGAGACCCAAAGGAAAACTGAACACTGACAACTTGAACTGACCACTGAGAACTCCTGCTGAAAACTGAAAACTCCCCGCGGGTGGCGAGGAGTCTTCACTTCTGAGTTCGAGTTTTCAGTGGTCAGTTGGAGTTTTGAGTCTCCAGTTCAACTCCCTACTGCTTGCACTGCCCCCGCGGATTCAGCTTCGGCTGATCGACCAGCGGCCTCGTTGCGCGATTGCCCAGCTCCGTCGCGATATCCGCCACCAGCCGCGACACGCGCTGCATATGCGGGTAATCGATATACTGCGGCTCGTCGGTGAGCTGGTGATACGCCGAGTGTCCACCGGTGGTGAAGAACGTGACCGGCACGCCCCACTTGGCGTACTCGTAGTGATCGCTGCGGCAGTAGATATTCATGGGGTGCCCGTTGGCATCCATGGCGTAGTCGAACGAGAAGTTGTGCTTCTTGCCCGTATTCACTTTCTCCACCAGGTCGCCCAGCTCGGTGGACAAACGGCGCGAACCCACCAGCTGCAGATAATCGGGGCCGCCGCGCAGCTCCTTACCGTCGGCGCTCATGCCGGTCTGGTCGGTCGCGCTGCCGCGGCCCACCATGTCCATGTTGAGCTGCGCCACAATGCTGTCGCGCGGCACCGTGGGGTACTCGGTGAAGTGCGCTGAACCCCACAGCCCTTTCTCTTCGCCGGCGTGCCACACGAAGAGCGTGCTGCGCTTGGGCTTCACCTTCTGCGTGGCCAGATACTCGGCGATCTCCAGCACCGCCATGGAGCCGGAGCCGTCGTCATCGGCGCCGTTGAAAATGGAGTCGCTACGCGCCGGACGATTCTTGCGCAGCTCGGCCAACTCGGCATTGATCTGCACGAACTGTTCGGCGTTGCCCATCTTGTCGTCGTTCTCAGCGCCGCCGGGACGCACGATCTTGTTGAAGACGTAGACGGAATCGTGATCGATGGCGCGGCGTGCCGTGCCCACATGATCGCTGTGGGCGCCGATGGCCACGTACTGCGTGGCGAGCTTGGGATCGCTTCCGGGAATGAGCCCGATCACGTTGCGCGCAGGGAATGGCGGGGACTGCATATCTACGAGCGCCTTCACGTTCAACTTGGCGCCGACCGCTCCCGGCGCCAGCATGGACATGCCGACGTTGAAGATTTTCGTCGTCACACTGTCCGTGACGAAGAGCCGGGAATCCGAAGGCATGTTCGGGTCAACCACGGAAAGCCCGCCTTGCAGCACGTAGTTCAGCACGCCGCGCGCTTGGGCAGGGAGCAGGAAGAGCACCGCGGCGGCGCCTTCCGGCGCCTCGATGCTCCCCACAACGGCGCGCTGCAGCGCGGGATTGCTCGTGATGCTGTACGCGACCACGCGCCCCTGTGCCTGTTCCGGGGTCACCGGGGGCATCCCCTCCGCGGGAAGCGGGCCGGCAAAGAAAACTTCCGCATCGTTTGTCGTGATGTTCTGGGCGCCGCTGAATGCCCATTCCTGGCCAAGCGTCGCCGTGGCGCCCCCCGCCACAAACGACGACATGCGATCGACCCTACGCGTCTTGAGCGGCAACGTCTGGAAGTACGTGCCGCTATCGCCCATGGGCTTGATGCCGAGCCGTTTGAGCTCCCCAGCAATGTACGTGGTGGCCTTGTAATGCCCTTCGGTGCCCACATCGCGGCCACCGAGCGAGTCGTCGGCAAAGATGTACAGCCGCGTCATCAGATCCTGCGACGTGATCGCCCCGGTGGTGGGGCGCGGCGTGTGCTTGAGCGGCAGCGGGGAACTGTTCACGCCCGCGTCTACGGGCGTCTTGCGGGGAGCATCCTGCGCCTGTCCAACCAGCGGCGCGGAGATCGTGGCAACAGCGGCGGCCAGCAGCCACCGCGGCGAAATCATGGTCATCGGGGCGAAGTCTGAGAAAGGGAGAAACGCGCGATATGCACCTGCAGGGGATTCACACTGGTCCAGGCAGCCACGACATCATTGCCGTCCCGCACCAGCCGCGGAAACCCACTTTGCCGAGCACCTGACGTACGCGAGAGGACACGGGATTCACCGAGGGAGTTCCCCACGATCTTGCGGGCCAACACCTCGGCTTCGGTGGGGCTCCGCTGCTCCAGCCACACCACCACCGGGTTAGCGGCATCGTCGAGCACCACATCCACGCGGCCAATGGGGTCGCCGTCGTCGATGCGCAGCGGCGGACCAAAGGTGGCGCCGCCATCTACGGAGCGCGCGATGTTCACCCGCGCCGTATCGTGCGCCGCGGTAAACCACGCCACCACTACCGTATCGCCAACCGCCGCCGCCTGGGGCCCGTTTACCGGACAGCCAGGATAATGCCAGTCGTCGTTGTGCACCTTCTTCGACTCGGTCCAACCGGTCGCGGTCTGGCGCACGATGGCGATGTCGCGAATTTCTTCGGCCGAGCGGTCGCGGTAAACCAGAATGCGTCCGCTGCGCGTCGCGGTGGTGCCGGTCTGGCAGCAATCGCAGGTGCGCGCGTCCAGCAACGCTTCACGCGACAACACCCCGGTCGTCGACACGCTGGCGGCTCGGATGGTCATCTCTTTCGTGCTATCGGCCATCGCGCTCTTGCGGCCATCGAGCCACACGAGGCCAATGTCACTCTCCCCTTCCGGCCACAACGACACGAAGCCGTGTTCGGCCAGCAGGCCGTCGGTGTGGGGGGTAATGGGCGCGCCCCAGGTCCGTCCGCCGTCGCTCGAGCGCACCACGCGCACGCCGTAGGCGTATTTCTTGTCGCCCTCGCGCTCCAGCCAATGCGCGGCAAGGTCACCGTTGCCGAGTGCCGTGATGGCGGGGAAGTCGGCCCAGTTCACGAAGAACTGCCGGTTGTCGGCAATGGTGCGCACGCTGTCCCACGCGGTGCCATTCCACGTGCTCATCTGGATGGCGACGGTGGAGTCGGGGCGACGCTGCGTCCACGACAGCAGCACCTGGCCTTTGGCATCGAGGGCGAGGTGTGGCGTGTTGCTGCCGGTCGGCGCGGGCGAGCTGAACTCACGGACGGGGCCCAGGGTCGTCGTGGCTCCCCCCTCTGACGGGGCCGCGTCACCACAGGCACTCACGGTGAGGCCGGCTGCTGTGAGCAGCAGCGTCCTCAGTGCCACGACACGTGACACTGCCGAGGTGCGTCGCACGGCGGGTCGCACTTTGGAAAGCTTCAACACGGGTCGGGGGCTCAGGAGATGGGGGCGGCCCACAGTCGGCAGCCGGAAAAACAGCGGTAGGATTTGCATTCAGAATGCGTCTCCGGCGTACTTTTGTGAACTCCCAACGGTTCCTTCCTTTTTGGTCCCTGCCATGTTCCCACCGCAAATTGCCCGGCGACTGCTCACGGCCGCCACGGTGCTGCTCCCGGCCACCCTGACGGCCCAGACCACCGCCACCTTCCCCACCCCCGACGCGACGCTCGAGCGGATCTGGCGGTTGGGGATGGACAGCTCGCAGGTGCAGCGGCTGGGGCAGGTGCTGCTCGATTCCCTTGGCCCCCGTCTCACCGGCACGGCACGCCAGAAGGCGGCCAATGACTGGTTGGTGTCGTTGTACAAGCAGTGGGGGGTGGAGGGGCGCAACGAACAGACCGGCACCTGGCGCGGCTGGCGGCGCGGACACTCGCATATTGACCTGCTCACGCCGCGGGTGCGTACGCTCGAAGGCACCATGCTGGCTTGGAGCCCGGGTACGAAGCGCAAGGATCTCACGGCGTCTACCATGATTCTCCCGCGCTTTGCCGATAGCACCGAGTTTGTGCGTTGGCTCCCGCAGGCCAAGGGCAAGCTGGTGCTGGTGTCGGCACCGCAGCCCACCTGTCGCCCCACCGACAGCTGGAACGCGAACGCCACCCCGGCCAGCAAGGCGCGCATGGACAGCCTGCGGGCCGACGTGACGCGCGAATGGGGCGGGGCCAACGTGCGTGGTACCGGCTATAGCAACGCGTTGGGCACCGGCAGCCTGGGCGTGCGGCTTGAGCAGGGTGGCGTGGCCGGCGTGATTACGTCGCGCCCCAAGAATGCCTGGGGCACCATTGATGTGTTCGAGACCTACAACACCACGGCGCCGGCCGTGGCCCTCTCGTGCGAAGACTACGGGTTGGTGTTCCGGCTCACGGAGAACAAGCAGGCGCCCACGCTGCGCCTCAACCTCGACGCCGAGCTGCTGGGTGAACAGCCCATCTTCAATACGATCGGCATGATCAAGGGCAGCGAAAAGCCGAACGAATACGTGTTGCTGTCGGCACACTTCGATTCGTTCGATGGCGGCAGTGGCGCGACCGACAACGGCACCGGCTCGCTCACCATGCTGGAAGCGTTCCGGTTGCTCACGCAGGTGTATCCCAAGCCCAAGCGCACCATCATCGTGGGGCATTGGACCGCCGAAGAGCACGGCCTGGTGGGCTCACGGGCGTACACCGAGGATCATCCCGAAGTGGTGCAGGGGCTTCACGCGCTCTTCAATCAGGATGCGGGCACCGGGCGCATTTTGAACATTGGCGCTGGTGGATTGCCCAATGGTGGCGAGCATCTGAAGACGTGGATGGGACGCTTGCCCACCGAGTTCTCCAGTGTGGTGACAGCCCGCATTCCCGGGTCACCGGCTGGTGGTGGCAGCGATGATGCCAGCTTTGCCTGCTATGGCGCCCCCGCCTTTGGCATGGGTGGCACCGGCTGGGAATATGGCAACTACACCTGGCACACCAACCGCGACACATTCGACAAGGTCGTGTGGGATGATCTCAAGCACAACGCGACGTTGGTGGCGATGCTGGCGTACCTCGCGAGCGAAGATGCCACCACCATTACGCGCGAGCGCGCCACCGCCGAACAGATTGCGCCGGGACGCAGTGGGCCTGGCGCGTTTGCGTGGCCTAGCTGCCAGAAGGCGCCGAGGTCGACCAATCCGCGTTTGCGTTGACCGCGTTGGGGCTGGTGCCGGCGAACGGAAGCACGAGAGTGAAAGTGCTTCCCTCGCCGCGGGCGGACCGAACCGCCAGTGCGCCGCCCACCTCACGCATGGATTTGGATACGGAGGCAAGCCCCAGGCCGGTTCCCTTGCCGCGAGGTTTGGTGGTGAAGAACGGTTCGCACAACCGATTCACGGTTTTCGGATCCATGCCTGAACCGTAGTCCTGTACGGCGATCGTGACATACTCGCCATCGTCAAGGACCGCGCCGCCCAACAAGCCGCCTGGAGGTTGCAGGACCCGCTCTACTCGGATCGACACGCGCGGGGGGGCATCGCCGCTGGCGTCACGCGCGTTGGCCACGAGGTTGAGCAATGACTGCAGCAGGTCCGCCGCATCAATGAACACCCAGGCGCGGCTGTCCATGGTCACCACGTCGATGCTGCCGTCACGAACCAATCGACGAAGCAAACGACTGTTGTCGCGCAGCAGCACGGCGGCATCGAGGCGGGCAGGACGCGCATCGCTCTGGCGGGCAATCCCCATCAGGCGACGCGTGAGATCTGCCCCCCGTTCGGCCGCCATGACAATTTCATCGATGTCCGGGGCCGCCTCACAGCGGTCAGGCAAGGCGGCGCGAGCCGACTCCGCGGCGCTCAGGACAATGGTGAGCATATTGTTGAAATCATGGGCCACCGTCCCGGCGACCATACCGATCGCCTCCATCCGGCGCGACTCCACCAGGCGCGCCTCGAGAATGGCTCGTTCCTCGAGTTCAGCTTCCAGTTGCTGGGTCCGTTCTTCGAGACTCGACAAGGTGCCGGCGAGTTCGTCGGTCATACGATTCACATCGCGCCCTAATTGCGTGATCTCGTCATTGGTGCGGTCAATGACCACACGGGCAGTACGGTCACCGCCTGCAATGCGGCGTACCACCACGGCGGTCTCTTCAATGCGTGCTGCGAAACGCCGCCCTATCAGCGCCGAGAGCAGCGCCACTCCAAGCAGCACCCCGCCCGCGTACTTCAGCGTGTTTGTGGCTTCGAGACGCGCTGGGGCGAGGACGTCGGCTTCATCGACGGTCATGGCGACGTACCATGGCACCGTTTTCAGCCGTAACGAGGCTTCTCGAACGATATTGCCGTGCGTCACCATGCGGAAACGCCGCTCGCGAATCCCGCCCGGGAGAATGGTTTCCGACAGCAGCGAGACATTTGGCGGCAGCGAATCCCACGGCTGCGCCGCAGGGGGCACCTTGCCTTTTTGCGGAAGTGGCCAGGCGGCCACCACGGCGCCTGACGTCTCACGCACGCGCATCAGTCCCTGCGCAGCCGTACCGCGAGCCTCTTCGCCGAGTACTTGGGTATAGACGGTCGGTCGGGTGCGGAGCCCCAGCACGGCACGCTGTTCAGCCTTCCGGTTGCGCACGGAGGCCACGAAGGCCGTATTCGCCGCATTCCCCGCACCGGACAGAAAATTGAGAGCGATGGGGTAGGGGAGATCGGCGATGGTGCCGGGCGAACCCGGATCGACGGTATCAGCCGTCGCCAGAATTACCCGGCGTTGATTGTCGATGATGCCAACTTCGGTATTGTGGATGGGATCGAGTCGCACCAGCGCGTACAACGCCTGGAGCGCCCCATTGCGGGCCGTACGATCCCCGTTGGCATAATCCACCAGCAACGGATTCTGCGCGGCTGTACGCACCGCATCAAGACGCGTCGCAACCAGCGCATCCAGGCGTGCGGCGGCGCCGGCGACGCTGGCCGACATGCCGCGTGACGCCTGGTCGGCCAGCAACCGGGTGGTAAACTGATAGTCTCGCCAAGACACGAGGAACACGGCCAAGGCCACGACCGCCACGGCGCTCACTATCACGGTGCGGCGCACGGAGCGGCGTCCGGACAGTACGGGTATTGACGTCATTGCGGCAGGAACTCGGCGGTAATCAGACTCGGCAAGTCCAGCGGTGCCCGCAGCACGCCTATGTCGGCGAGAAACCGCACGTGTTCCGTGGCCGCCTGCAGCAGTCGCGGTTGGCCGTTCGCCCCAAGCAGTTGCCGATTGTCCTCCAGCGACAGCCACCGAAAGCCGCGCACTGGCGGCATGGACAGTACGTCGCGTTTGAGGGCGCGGGCGGCACGTGGGACCACGGAATCGGGCGTTTGCATTACCGAAGTGCCCACTGCAATCACTCGAGCAATCATTTCCCGCACCGCTCCCGGTTTGGTACGCAGCACCTGATCACGGACGGCGACACACTGAATTACGAGCCCGGGTGTTTCGGCGGTGGAGAACAGTGAGCGAAAGGCAGGATCACGCACGCTCGAGAGATAGGGCTCCCACGTTTCGGCGGCGTCAACGGTGCCGTTGCGCAGAGCTTCAGGGACATTCCTGGCGGCGACACTAACAAGCTGCACATCGCTGGTGGAGAGATTGGCCGTGGCCAGCATGCGGCTCACCAACAGTTCCGAAAAGGTACCGGGCCGCACGCCGATCCGTCGTCCCCGCAACTCGGAGATGCTGCCAACGGTCGACCGGGCCACCACCGCATCGGCGCCCCGGGACTCGTCTGTGCATCCGACGATGCGCAGGGACTGCACGGACTGCTGCAGGCGCAACAGGTCGACCAGCGAGGCGGCGATGGCGTCGTGCGCTCCCGCGGCAAAGCGGGCGAAGAGCAGGTCGGAGTCCTCTTCGACCACGACTGCGAGTTCCAGCGTCGACGACTGTTCAAGCGTGGCGATATCGAGCGGATAGAATCCGCCCCACAGTTCATGCGCCAACTCAAGACGGGACGGGGGAGCAGGCGGTGACGCGCAGGAGAGCATTACCCCGAAAAGCGATGTGCCTACTGCGATAGCCCGGAAGGCTCTCGACCGTTGAAACATTGCTGCCGTGACTTGTGTGGACGAACTGGCACCTGCCCTCCCTTCACGGTACCACTGTGTACGCCATTGGTCCATACGGCTCCATTTGTCAGAAATCAGAATGTCGCGCGGGGGTGGGGAGGGCGAACAGGCCAATGCAGGTACTGTTCGGATAGGACTGGCGCCTCGTGGGTTCCGAGAGTCTGTTTCCTCGTGACCCACCCGTTACGCGGGCTCCGACAGCGACGGGCAGGTACCTCCCTTCTTCCGGCTGAGTTCTCTGTGTCGCTGCGCCTTTCCCTCAAGCGGGGGTGTCTTTCGGTCTCGATGAGCGTGTTCGCTCTTGCCGCCTGCTGGTCCACCACCGATCCGGTGCTTACCGCGCAGACAGGCGGTCGAACGATTGTGTACGGACGGGTGGTGGATGGTGACGGCGCCGCCTTGACGTCGATGCGCGTATTTGTGCGGCACCATACGGCCGTCTGCAGTGCCGCGCCAAACGAGTCGGCCACAATGCTCACCGATACCAATGGTCGTTATCGACTGGAGTTGGCTGCGCTGACCACGATTGGCTGCGTGTCGGTCAAGGTTCAACCCACGGCCGCCGGCGGCTTTTCTCCTGATAGCATCATAGGGCTGCGTCCGACGTTCAGGCAGGCCGCGCCCTTGGACAGTATTGCCGTGAATCTCACGCTGCGGGGCGGCATCCAGTAACTCCCCCGCCCGCCGGGGGGGCGACGTACGGCGGTCAGCGCCCCAGGGTGCTGACCGCTTTTTCGGTCCCGTCGGCAATCCACAGTTCCACGGCGGACGTCAAACGGTCGTACAGCCCTTCCACCAGTTCGCGTTCGTCGCGTGGCATGGGGTGCAGCACGAAGTCGGCGAGATCGCCAATCTGGCGCCGTTCATCAATGGGCTTGATGCCAATACGCAGTCGCGGGTAGGCGGCCGTCTTGAGATGCGCTTCAACGCTCTTGAGCCCGTTGTGTCCTCCGGGGCTCCCGGCGGCACGCAGCCGATACTCGCCCAACGGCACGGCGACTTCATCGACCACTACGAGCAGGTCCTGCGCCGCGCTCCAGCCCTCACGCTTGAGATAGCTGCGCAGCACTTCGCCGCTCTTGTTCATGTACGTCTGCGGTTTGACCAGCTTGACCTTCTTGGTGCCCACGAGGCCGGTGGTGCTCACGGCGTCGCCGTCCTTGCGGAACGGCTCAAAGTGCCAGCGGCGCGCAAGATGTTCGACCAGCCACCAGCCCACATTGTGGCGGGTGGCTTCATACTCGCGTCCGGGGTTTCCCAGTCCAACAATGACTTTCATACGGAGGGGCAAACGCGCGGGGCGCGGAATACGCCAGCGTGGAGTGACCATGCTGAACGGACGCCGCGCCCCGCGGATTGAAACGACCGCGAATTACTTCGCGTCGTCGGGCTTGGCCTTGCGGATGAGCTCCGGCTCGGCGGTGCTGGCCGGCGTTTCGGCGGCCTGCTTGGGCTGCTGCACGATGCACACGGTGCTGGTGGCTTCGTCCACGATCTTGATGCCCGCGGGGACCGTGAGGTCGGACACGTGCAACGACTTGCCCACCTTGAGCGACGAGATGTCCACGTCGATGTGGTTCGGGATGTTGCTCGGATCGACCTGGATCTGCAGCTCGTGCATGATCTGATCGAGAATGCCGCCGTCGACACGGACGCCTTCCGGTGTGCCGATGTAGACGATGGGGCACTTCACCATCACCGTTTCACCGGCGACCAGTTCCTGGAAGTCGATGTGCAAGATGGTGCGCTTGAACGGGTGGCGCTGAATTTCGCGAATGAGCGTCCGGGCCGACTTGCCGTCGATGACCAACTCGATGGCGGTGCTGCTCACGGGGATGCTCTTCACCAACTTTTCGGTCTCACGCGCGTTGAGCACGAGCGACTGCGGCTCACGATTGTGACCGTAGATGACCGCGGGAATGTCACCCGCCTGACGGATCTTGCGTGCGGCGCCCTTGCCCGTTTCGGCGCGGACCGTTGCGTTCAGCGTGGCGTTAGCCATGGAAAACCTCAGAGAAAAAGTGGTTCGGGAGTAACCGGAAGTGGTCGTCCCGGCCGGTCGTGCGGTGCTGCATCCTGCTTCCTGCTTCCTGCTCACATCCCAAGTTCTCAGTTCTCAGTTTGAGTTTTCAGTGCTCAGTAGGAGTTTTCAGTTTTCAATTGTTGACTGAGAACTGGAAACTTGAACTGACCACTGAAAACTCCCACTGACCACTAGAAACTTCCTGCATTGTCCACGAGGCCAGTGCTCTCGCCCGTCACTCGAACAGCACACTCACCGACTGATCCGCGTGCGTAAAGCGGATGGCCTTGGCGAGCAAATCCCCCACCGACAGGATCCGCAGCGCATCAAAGCGGCGCTCCGGCGGCAGATTGATGGTATCGGTGACCACGACTTCCTTGATGGGCGCATTGGACAGCCGTTCCACGGCGGGGCCGCTGAAGAGGGCGTGCGTGGCGCACACGTAAATGTCGTTCGCGCCCAGGTTCTTGAGCGCCTTGGCCGCCTCGGAGACCGTACCGGCGGTGTCGATCATGTCGTCGGGAATGAGACAATCCCGCCCTTCCACTTCGCCAACGACGTTCATGACTTCGGCCACATTGGCCTTGGGACGACGCTTGTCGATGATGGCAAAGGTGGCATCGAGCCGCTTGGCAAATCCACGGGCCATCTTGGCCGAACCCACGTCGGGCGCCACCACCACCAGGTCCTTGAGCTCCTTCCGGCGGAAGTAATTCGTGAACACCGGCGCGGCGTACAGGTGGTCCACCGGCACGTCGAAGAAGCCTTGCAGCTGGTGCGCATGGAAATCGAGCCCCAGCACGCGATCGGCGCCGGCGGTCTCGATGAGGTTGGCCATGAGCTTGGCACCAATCGCCACGCGCGGCTGATCTTTGCGGTCCTGGCGCGCGTAGCCGGTGTACGGCAACACGCAGGTCACGCGAGCCGCACTCGCCCGGCGCGCTGCATCAATGAGCAGCAGCAGCTCGAGCATGTTTTCGCCCGGCGGATTGGTGGGCTGCACGACAAAGACGTCGGCGCCACGAATGTTCTCATCGATCCGCACGAACACTTCACCATCGGCGAAGCGGGTGCAGGTCACCTTGCACAGTTCCGTGCCCAGCGAACGGGCGACCTCTTCGGCGAGTGGCCGGTTGGCCGTGCCGGACAGGATCTTGAATCCGCGAGACGAGGACGTAGCGGGAACGTCCGTGGCGGCGGTCAGGGGCGTCATGAGCAAGGAAAAATGGCGACAGGATCAGGCTAGCCTCTCAAGATAGAGGATTCGGGAGTGCTTTGGAACCCAACTCAGCGGTACGAGACATACGTTCCGTAAAGTGGAACAGGGGAAGCGTGACGGTGTTGTCACGCGATTGCGCCACAACAACAGGCAAATGGTGACAGCCGCGGGTGACCCTCCCCGCTTCGTCGGTGGATGTCCCCCCGGCGAATCCCCTCTGCCTTCCCACTGCTCCAATGCTTCCAGATCGTATCCGCCGTTATGCGGTCGCCCTGCTCCTGGCGTCCTCGCCGTTGCCGTTGGCCTGTTTCCCGATCCGTGCCCATGCCCAGGCCACCGAGGGCTTTGTCACGGGCCTGGTGAAGACTGCGGCCGGGGCGCCAGTGGCGGGTGCCACCGTCACCGCCCGCAACGAAGCCACCGGTACCCAGCAATCCCGCACGACCGACGCCCGCGGCCGGTACGTGTTTGCCCAGCTCCCCATTGGCGGGCCCTACACCGTATCCGTTCGCCAACTGGGCTTTCGTCCGGCCCGTCGCACCGGCCTGATGCTCAACCTGGGTGACCGGGTGCCGCTCGACATTACCCTTGAACAGTCGGCGCAGGAGCTCGGGGCGGTGGATGTGCGCGCCGATCGCGAGAACAAGCGCGTGGAACGCGTGGGCGGCAGTGTGGTCGTCACGGAAAAGGAAATCCGCCAGCTCCCCATTCAGGACCGCTCCTTCGCGGACCTCGCCATTTTGGCTCCCACCACCAGCCGGGCTGGTACCGGCGGCATCATTACGTCCAGTTCGTCCATTGCCGGCGGTCGCGTATCGAGTACCGACATTCGCGTAGACGGCGTGCAGGCCAAGAACACGTTGTGGGGAGCCGGGTTCGGTCGTGGCCCGTACTCTCTCTCCGTGGAGGCCGTTCGCGAGTTTGAAGTCGTGACCAACGTGTACGACGTGACGCAGGGCCGCCAAGGCGCTGGCGCCGTCAACGTGGCCACACGCGCTGGTACCAACACCACCACCGGCTCACTCTTCGCCTACAACAGAAATCAGGCGCTCACCAGTAACACCAACTTCCTCGGCCAGCAGATCACCAACTTCGAAAACTGGCAATTTGGTGGTGCCATGGGCGGGGCCATCAAGAAGGACAAGCTTCACTATTTCATTGCCTACGATCGTCAGCAAGTCGACGAACCGTTCAGCACGTTGCAGGTGGATAACGATGCCGATTGGCAGCGCCTGCAGGTCGCTCCCGACTCGGTCACGCGGTTCCTCAACATCCTCACCAGTCAGTATGGACTGCCAGCTGGCCGGCAGGTTGGTACGTTCGATCGCAGCAATGCCTTGAACACCGTGTTCGGGCGATTGGACTGGCAGATCAATGATGCGCACCGTGCCACGCTGCGTACGAGTTATTCCGACTGGATCTACAGCAATTCCATTCCGGATCGCGTGTTGTCGGTGCTGGAGAGTCGTGGTAACCAGGAGTCGAAGGAGCTGCAGGTCATGGGTTCGCTCAAGTCGTCGCTGGGCAACGCCCTCACCAACGACCTGCGGCTCGCATATACCAACCGCAACCTGCAAAACGTCCCCAACACCCGCTTGCCGCGGGCGTGGGTGAATGTGTCGTCCACCCTTCCCACTGGCAGCACCGGGACGAATCAGATTCTGCAATTCGGCGGGCAGCGCACCAGCCCGGAACTGCAAACGGAAGAGTCGTATCAGCTCGTGAATGTGTTGCGCTGGGACCGCGAGAAGAGCGCGATCACGGTGGGTACCGACCACTCGCTCAACAACCTGTCGATGTTCGTGTCCATCGAGACCGACGGGTTGTTCCAGTTCCCCAACCTCGCAGCTCTTGAAGCCCGTCGCCCTTCGAGCTTTGCGCGTCTGGTGCCGTTGCAGAATCTGGAGCCGCGCATGCGGCAATGGGTGTACGACGGTGGGGCCTACGTGCAGGGTGAGTACCGCCTGCGTCCCAACCTGAACCTGACCGGCGGGTTGCGGGCCGACCTGTCGGCGTTCCTGACAGCAGCCAATCGCAACGAGCAGGTGGAACAGGCCTTTGGCCGTCGCACCGATGTGAAGCCCACCGACTTTGCCATTCAGCCGCGTGCGCAGCTGACGTGGACCCCCGGTGAGGCCGGCACCAATCTGGTACGTGTGGGTAGCGGCATGTTTACCGCGCAGCCGCATTACATGGTGCAGATCAATCACATGCTCAACGACGGCTCGCAGCTCGCCGATGTGCTGCTCACGGGCGCGGCAGTGCCCACGCCGGACTTTGTGTCGTATCGGCAGTCGTTTGCCAACGTGCCGGGCATTCCGCAGGGGAGCAGCCAACGTCCGGCGTACATCAACATGTTCGACGATGACTTCAAGGTGCCGCGCACCTGGAAGTCGGACATTGCGTACCAGCGTCGTCTGTTCGATGGCAATCTGACGCTTGGTGCGTCGGCGCAGTACGCGCATACGTCAGATCTGTACCGGTACGTCGACCTGAACCTTCGCCCCTCGCCGGAGTTCACGCTGGCCAACGAAGCGGGGCGCGGCGTCTTTGTGCCGGCGTCTGCCATTACGGCGACCGGTGGTCGCAACCCGGTGCTGGCCCGCCCGTTCGCAAACTTCCAGCGTGTGCTTGAGCTCCGCAGCGATGCGGCGCAACACCAGAAGGCATTTGTGGTGGATGGTGCCCTGCGTCTGCCGCGTGGAGGATCGCTCTCCGGCTCCTTCACGTGGAACGAAACGCGCGACAACAGCTCCTTCAACTGCTGCATCGCCATTACGTCGGTGTTCACGCCGGTGCCCAGCGATCCCCGCAATCCCAGCTGGGGAGCCAGCTCGAACGACTTCCGGCATAAGCTGGTGTTGTACGGCGCCACGCCTGAGGTGTGGGGGTTCCAGTTCAGTGCCCGCATCATTGGCCAGTCGGGCTCGCCGTGGTCGGCGACGGTGGCGCAGGATATCAACGGCGACGACGTGGGCGCCGGCAGCTCCTTCGGCAACCAGAACGACCTGGCGTTCATCTTCAATCCGTCCACACCGGGGCTGCGAAAGGGGTTCGCCGATTCGCTGCAGCTGGTCTACGACAACCCGGCCAACATTGGCGGAGCGTACCTGCGTGACAACGTGGGGCGCATTGCCGATCGTAATACGATCCGCAATCCGTTCGTCACCCAGATTGACGTGCGACTCACCCAGAAGTTGCCGGCCGTGCGTGGTCAGCGCGCGCTGCTCACGCTCGATGTCTTCAATGCGGCGTCGCTCATCAACCACAATTGGGGCGGCATCCGGGCGGTGCCAGGTGCCAGCCAGACGCTGCTCAACGTGATTGGCTTTGACCAGACCAGCCGCGAGTACCGCTACCGCGTGAACCCGAACTTCGGCCGGACGGTCAAGCAGGGGAATCGGTACCAGATGCAGCTGGGCGTTCGCTACGAGTTCTGAGGCCCGGCGCGCGTGCCGGGGCGATACGGCGGGGGGCAAACAGGATTGTCCCCCGCCGTAGTCGCCCGATCATCTGCCGCCGCCCCCTCCCACCGGCCAGCCGCGTTCTGTAGTTTGCACGCTGCACGACCTGCTGGCCTATCGTATAACGGCTATTACCCCGGCCTTTGAAGCCGGTGATCTTGGTTCGATTCCAAGTGGGCCTATCGCCCGCCGGTCCCCCGGCGGGCGTAGTGTTTTCCGGGGGTCAGGCAGAGGCAGGGCCGGCGGGCCACAGCCACGCGGCGCCCCGCACGCCGCTGGAATCCCCGTGGCGATTGGGCACAATGCGGGTGGTAATGCTGTCGGAGAACACCCACGGCGTCACTTCGCGTTCGAGCTCGGCGGCCAGCCCCTCGGTGTTGGAGAGCCCACCGCCCAGCACAATCACATCAGGGTCGAGCACGTTGATGATGGTCGCCAGGCTGCGGGCGGCCCGGTGCACCAGCCGGGTCCGTGTGGCTACCGCGTACGGTTCGCCGTGCAATGCCGCCGTCATAATGTCCGGGGCACTCAGCGCTTCACCGTAGTGCCGGGCATGGTCGGCCACGACGCCGGGGCCGGAGATCCACGTTTCGATGCACCCGTGCTTTCCGCAGTAGCAGGGCGGCCCGTGCACCTCGCCATGCTGTGGCCAGGGGAGGGGATTGTGCCCCCATTCGCCGCCAATGAGGTTGTGTCCAGTGAGGACCTGCCCGTTGATGACAATGCCGCCCCCAACGCCCGTCCCCATAATGACCCCGAAGACGACCGCCGCCCCGGCCGCGGCACCATCGGCCGCTTCGGAGAGTGCAAAACAGTTGGCGTCGTTCTGAATACGCACTTCGCGGCCCAGCGCGGTGGCGAGATCGGACTGCAGCGGCTGCCCAATGAGCCAGGTGGAGTTGGCGTTTTTTACCAGCCCGGTGTGCGGCACCACGGTGCCGGGAATACCCAGTCCCACCGATCCACGGTGTCCCAGCGTGCGCTCGATGTCATGAACGAGCGTGGTAATGGCATGGATGGTGCCCTGGTAGTCGCGCGGCGTGGGGATGCGCTGCCGCGCGACCACGGTGCCTTCGTGATCGAGAGCGACCGCTTCGATTTTGGTACCGCCCAGATCAATGCCAATGCGCAGGCGATGATGCAGATGCGATGGGACTACGGGCAGTGAGGGACCAGTCGAATGTGCCATGCGCGCGATGTTGCACGTGGAACGTCGCTGTGGCAAGAGGGGCGCGTGCGCGCTCCCCGTGCGGTCGGATACATTGGAGCATGCCTACTGACGCTCCCCGTGACGTGGTGAAGACGCTGTCAACGAACGCGCGCCGACTGCTGGCCCGTGGCTCTCTACTGCTCGCCATGGCCTGTGGCGGTGATGGGCCAACGGAGCCTGTGGTGACACCACCACCTCCCCCGCCGCCGACCCCTGTGGCGTTTACGGTGCCTGCCATTGCGCGTGAGTTCCGCGGGATGTGGATTGCCACCGTCGCCAATATTGACTGGCCGTCGCGCACGGGGCTTACACCGGCGCAGCAGCAGGCCGAGTTGGGGCTGTTGCTGGATGTGGCGCAGCAGACAGGACTCAACGCCGTCGTGCTGCAGGTGCGCGCCGCCGGTGATGCCATTTACCCGTCGTCGCTGGAGCCGTGGTCACGCATTTTCAATGGCACGCAGGGGGCCAACCCGGGCTATGACCCACTGGCTTTTGCCGTGCAGCAGGCGCGTTTGCGTGGCATCGAACTGCATGCGTGGTTCAATCCATTCCGGGCCGGCAACCTGCGCGATACGCTCACGCTGGCGCCGCAGCATCTGGCGGTGCGCCGTCCTGACCTGGTGCGCAAGTGCGGGCAGCTCTGGTTTGACCCGGGTGAGCAGGCGGTGCAGGATCACGCCATTGCGGTCATGCGCGATGTGGTGACGCGCTACGACGTGGACGCGGTGCACATTGACGACTTTTTCTATCCGTATCCGGATACCTGCACGAACTTTCCGGACAGTGTGACCTTCCGGCGCTACCAGCAGGGCGGGGGCGCGCTGTCGCTCGGTGACTGGCGACGCGACAATGTGAATCGCTTCGTGGAGCGCATGTACACCGAAGTGCACGACGCCTCACCTATGGCCCGTGTGGGGGTGAGCCCGTTTGGCATTTGGCGTCCGGGCAATCCGGCGGGCATTGTGGGGCTCGATGCGTACACCAGCATTTATGCCGACTCACGCAAGTGGCTGCAGAGCGGCTGGGTAGACTATTTCGCGCCGCAATTATACTGGAGTATTGCCAGTACGGGACAGAGTTTTCCGGCGCTGCTGGGGTGGTGGGCGCAGCAAAACACGCAGCGGCGGCATCTATGGCCCGGGCTCGCGAGTTATCGCATCAACACCGACCCGGGGCCGTTCTCGTCTGCCGAAATCCCCTCCCAGGTGGCGCTCATTCGTGAGGCCGCCGCGGTGGCCGGCGGTGCCACCGGGAGCATTCTGTACAATGGGTCCAGCGTGCGCACCAATCGCGGGGGCTTTGCCAGCACCCTTGCCGGCGGGCTCTATGCCGGCGGAGCCATTCCGCCCGCTACCACGTGGCTCGACGCCACCGCCCCAGCCACTCCGTCGCTGTCGGTTGTGCCCTCCGGCAGCACCCTGAGCGTCACCATGTCCCCCAATGGCAGCGACACGTGGTGGTTTCTGCTGCGCTGGCGCACGACCAGCGGCACCTGGCAGCAACGACTCATGCCGTCTACCCAACGCGCCACAGACCTGCCCGCGGCCAACATAGACGGAGTAGTGCTCACGGCAATAGACAGAGCGGGAAACGCCAGTGGGAATGCAGTTGTGCAGCGGTAACTGCGTTATGGAAGAAAGCGTTATGGGTTATCGGGTCACCGGGTAACCGCGGTTGCTGTTCCGCCGTTACTCGGTGACCCGATAACCCATAACGCCCTTATCCATGACGTTGTTACCGCGCTTAACTGCGGTTACTCGGACATGTGTCCTAGTTTCGAGCTCTCCGTCATGGTCACGTACACGAGCAGGCTCGCCACAATGCAGGCGGTCACGTAGTAGTAGAACCACGATTCGTGCCCGATGTTCTTGAAGTAGAGCGCGATGTACTCGGCGGTGCCGCCAAACAGCGCGACGGTCACGGCGTACGGGAAGCCGACGCCCAGCGCGCGGATACTGGTGGGAAAAAGCTCGGCTTTCACCACCGCATTGATGGCGGTGTAGCCACTCACCGCGGTGAGCGCGGCCAGCAGCAGCCAGATGGCGCCGCTGACACTGGTGGTGGTTTCGAGGGCGCGGAAGAGCGGAATGGTGCCCAGGGAGCCCAGCACGCCAAAGGCGGTGAGCACGGGGCGGCGGCCAATGCGATCGCTTAGCGCGCCCACAATTGGCTGCAGGCACAGGTACACCAGGAGCGTGACGGCGTTGATGAAAGTGGCCTGCTGCGCCGTGAAGCCCACCGTGTTTACCAGAAACTTCTGCGCGTACGTGGTGAAGGTGTAGAAGGCCACCGTGCCACCAGCCGTGAGCCCCACCACCGTGAGTACGGCGCGCGGGTGCTCCATGAGTCCACGAATGGTGGCCGCCGCACTGGCCGCAGGGCGCGCGGCGCGGTCTTTCTCGAAGTCGGTGGTTTCTTCCATGCTGCGCCGTAGCCAGATGGCCACGACGGCGCACAGCGCCCCAATCACGAATGGAATGCGCCACCCCCAGGCCTCAAGCTCCGGCTTGGTGAGATAACGCTGCAACACCAGCAACACCGCCAAGGCAATGAGCTGGCCGCCAATGAGTGTGACGTACTGAAAGCTGGACCAGAAGCCGCGGTGCTTCTGGCCGGCCATCTCGCTGAGGTAGGTGGCGCTGGCGCCGTACTCGCCCCCCACGCTCAGCCCCTGCAGCAGCCGGGCCAGCAACAGCAGCGCAGGGGCCAGCAGGCCAATGCTGGCATAACTCGGCGTAATGGCAATAAGCAGCGAGCCGCCGCACATGAGCATCACGCTGAACGTGAGGGCCGCCTTGCGGCCATGACGATCGGCGTAGCGGCCCATCACCCAGCCGCCTATGGGGCGCATGAAGAAGCCCACCGCAAATACGGCGGCCGTATTCAGCAGCTGGGCCGTCTGGCTGGCGGGCGGAAAGAAGCTTTTGGCGAAGTAGAGAGAGAACGCCGAGTAGGCATACCAGTCGTACCATTCGACCAGGTTGCCAATGGAGCCCCCTACAATGGAGCGCAGCCGTGAAGCGGTGGATTTGGAAGATGCCGTGTTCATCTCAGCGGCGTCCCCGCGTTGGGCCCTGCCCATCGATGGTCCGGGCGAGCAACTGCAGCAGATCGTCTTCGGTTTTCACACCAGGCACGTCCTCCATCTCGATCACGTAGCCATGCCGTTCGGCAATGGCTTCGTATAGCGGGTTCCGATGGGCCAGCAGCTGTTCAAAGCCCCACACGGCAAAGTCATCAGGGTCCACCAGTTCGTCGTCGGCGATGTCCATCTTCACCTTGTACTCTCCCCACTTCTGTTCGAGAAAGACCGGGTTGTAGTACATGGGTTTGGGATGCTTGCGAAAGCGGTCCACCAGCATGCGCGTATGCTCGGCCGTTCCGCGGATATACACCAACATGGTGTGCTGTGAAAGGCACTGCAGCACCGGATCGTGCGCATCCTCCACATCCACCACTTCGCACAAGCTGCCACCGGAGTCGCACACGAAGTGCGCGTAGCCATAAATGTCCGTGGCGCGGTCGATGAACTCCGGCACGTCGAGCAAGGCGCGGATCTCGGCTTGTCGGTGCTGGGCCTGACGCCGACGGTATTCGTCAAAACCGATCCCCCCCTGCGCCTCGTTGCCTGGCTTGCCGAGGTACGTGGAGAGGGGGCTCAGATTCTCGAAGGAGATATTGGAGCGAATGTAGATGGAATCGGAGCGCAGGAGCTGCCGCAGAAACGGCACCTTCATGGCTTCGCGCTTGAAGTTGTCGACGATGTGCTCGCCCATATACCGCGTGCCAATGCGGTAATCGACCGAGTACTGGAACCAGTCGTGCTTCTGGAGCAGGCCGGCAAGGGTGGTTTTGCCCACCCCGGACATACCAAAGAAGGTGACGGCGTGGGACGGCTGTTCGCGCAGGGCGCGGCCCGAGGGGAATCGCATGTCGCTAAATTCCGCCCCGAACCCGGGTTACTCAACCCCCGGGGCCCAGAATGTCGCCCGGTGGCGGCACCCGCCTTCTTTATGTCCCGCCATGTCCTTCGCCAAACACGGCCTGCAGGTCTTCGACCTTCCCGTCACGATTGTCCCCGCCGACATCGATGACAACAACCACGTGAACAACGTGGTGTATCTGAAGTGGATCTTCGATGTGGCCCTCGAGCACTGGAACGTGAGCGCGTCACCGGAGATGAAGGCGACCTACGGCTGGGTGGCCACCCGTCACGAAATCGACTATCGCCGCGAGGCGGTCATGGGCGATCCCATTGTGGCGCGCACCTGGATTGGGGCGGTGGACTCGCGGCGCTTTGAGCGGCTCACCGAGATCGTGCGCACCAGTGACGACCATGTGCTGTGCCGCGGACGGTCGCTGTGGACGCTGCTGGCCCGCGACACGGGTCGCATTACACGCATCCCACCCGATATGGTGGAGCTGTTCGCGGCGTATATGCATCCGGGGTGATGGCGTGCAGGGGGCCGGCGGGCTAGAAGCGCAGCGCCACCGTAAGCGGGTGAACGCGGGCCTTTCCAATGGAACGCACCCACGCCAATCCGGACAGCTCCACGTGCACATCGACGCCGCGCAGGGTGCCACGTACGCCGGCACCGGCACGCACCCCGCCAAGGAGACCGGGAAACCCGTCTTCCCCGCTGGGCACCAGGAGCTGCAGCCCCAAACCGGCCAGCATGTAGGGGCGCCAGTCGTCCGCTGCCGCTACGCCAAGCCACGAATAGCCGACACCGACGCCGGTGAGGCTTTCGCGCGCCGTCGGTACCGTGCGGTCCTGCAGTCGGTACCCCTCAACATCCAACCGATACGCGCTGCCACCACGATCGGGCCAGCGCGTGGCCACGCCAAGGCGCACCGTGGGCCCCGCACGATATTCACGCAGCCCGGACCCGGCCGGGACCATCACCCCAACGGCGAATTCGTAGTCATGGCCGGCCGGCCGGTCCGTTTGCGCCGCCGCGGATGGCGCCATGCTACTGACAAGGAGAAGCGTTACACACACTACGTCAATCACATGGTAACGCATGACGTGCTCCAGCATACGGGGACGTTCAGTCCGTACTTCGACGCAACAAGCGATCAATCGCGTCGTAGCCGGTCGGCAGCGCAACACCATCGCGCTCCGCACCGGCTTTGAGTAGTACGTCAACCGACGTAGGACGTCGCGCGTCTTGCCAGTGCGATCGCACGCACGCATCTACCGCACGCATGAGCGGTGTGCGTCCATCCCCGTCCGTGGCATTCACGTCGGCACCGGCCTCCACCAGTTGCCGCACCACACTATGCTGGGCACGCCACGCGGCCACGTGCAGCGGCGTGCTCGCCGGAGCAATGCCCCAGTAGCCATCGCCCTCTTCCCAGCGCACATCCACCGTGGGAGCGAGCTGCAGCAGCACGCCCAGCGGAGCGAGCGCGCCGTTGCCGGCGCACCGCCCCGTGAATGCGGGCAGCTGCGCCATGAAGGCCTCACGGTCCTGGCCGTTTGCCGCCAACCGCGCACGCACGCCAGGAAAGTCCCCCAGTGTGCAGTCCACCGCTACGGCATCCACTCCCTGCTGCGGCAGCTCCACTCCACGCTCGGCGAAGAGCTGCAGCACATCAGTGCGACCGTGCCACGCGGCCAGAGAGAGCGCACTCTGACCGTTCAATGAGAGATGCGGATCACCGCCCGCTTCAAACATGGCTTCCACAATCGCGAGATCGTTGTCGCGCAGCAGCGCCTGCATGAACGGGGTGCGAGGCCACGGGCCAGAAGCGTTAGGGTCCACTCCGCGCTGCAACAGTTGCACGACCCCTGCGTAGTCGTGCCAGTCGGCTTTGCGCAACAGCATGGTGGCCAGACTGTCTGGCGTGAGTGCTGTAGGCCCCGCGAGCAACGCCGCCACCACACCGGCGGCGTACTGCTCTGCTGCGTGGTACGGCACTTCGCCGTCGTTGGGATTGGCGCCGTGTTCGAGCAGCAACGCCGTAAGCGGCGCACAGAAGGCCACGCCGGCGGCTCCGTACAGCACGCTTTCGTGTTGCGGGTCCGGTGAGTGACTGCGGTCGAGGAAACCCGTATTGGCCGACGCCCCCGCCTCGAGCAGCACACGCGCGGTGGTGACAAAATCGTCCGCACGTGCCCGATCATCGCGCAGCCAGCGGGAAAAACAGCACCAGGTCAGCGCATCCCACTGGTGCGGGCCACCGCGTTCCGACACAAGCGAAGGGTTGTTCGCGAGCAGGTCACGCACCACGGTGGCGTGGCCACTCACGGCCGCGGCAAACAGACTGACTGTCGGTAGCTCAGGATGCGCTGCCAGCAGTTCCTGTGCGTCGTGCAACGCGCCGGAGGCATGGCCACCAACGAGCGGAACAGACGAGGCCTGCAGATAAGCGTCGAGGAGCGCCGCCTTATCCGGCCCCATGTCGCTCACAGTTTGCGGGCCAGCGCGCGTGAGCCGTTGTAGACGTACACCACCTTGCCGTTCTCGGTGCGCGTGTAAAGACGCTGCGGACCCACCACCAATTCAGATGGCGACGCGGCCTTTACGGGCAATGAGGCAGCCCCCTGTTTCATGACCAGCGCGCCATTGAGCTCCGCAAACTCCACCGTAACCGGACCCATGGCGTAGGTCCCAACCAGTGCGGCCCGTTCCGCTGTCGTGAGGTCACGTGGCGCCGCAGGCGTTGCGCGGGCCAACGGTGCGCCCATCACCAGCTCGAGAGCTTTGCGCTCAATTACGCTGTTGCCGCTGCCTGGACCGTTGGCCAGTACGACCACGGCCACCTTGCGATCGGGGAGCATGACGAGGCTGGAGTTGTAGCCGTTGATGGCGCCCCCATGCGTCCACACGCGTTCGGGCTTCCCGTTCACGCGTGCCGTGCCCACCACCAGTCCGTAGCCGTACATGGCCGAATCAAGGCCGCTGCCGCCCGGATGCGGTACATATCCGGTGGTGACGCGACGTACCACGCCTCGCGGCAATACGTCGGCGCCATCAATCGTCCCGCCGTTCATCATCGCAATGGTGTAGCGCGCCAGTTCCGGAGCGGAGGAGAAGAGAAAACCGGCGGCCCACTGCGCGGTGTTCTCGGTCATGGGACGGACCACCGTCATGTTGCCGCCGGCGTTGGGACCCATGTGTCCCATGGCTATGGGCCACGTGAGCGCTTCCAGCGGCTTGAAGGTGCTGAGACGCATGCCCAACGGGCGAAGCACATTGGATTCGACGAGTGAAGCAAAACGCTGCTTGCCCGCCATTTCGCCCACATACCCCGCCATGCTGATGCTGGGGTTGGAATAGGAGAAGGTGCGTCCCGCACCGGTGAAGAACAGCGTATCCCCCACCTCGCGCATCACTTCACCCAAGGCGCCTTCGCCCATACGTCCATACGCTACGGCGTTATCAATCCAGCCGGCGTTGTGCGTCATGAGTTGCTGCGTGGTTACGGCGCCCACTTGCTTGCCGGCCAGCGACGGCACATAGCGGCTGATGGGCTGCTCCATGTCGAGCAGATTCTTTTCGATCAATGCGGCCAGCATGGTGCCGGTGAACATCTTGGTCACCGACCCCACCCGCAGCAGCATATCCGCGTGCATGGGCTGTTTAGTGTCTACGTTGGCCAGCCCGTAGCCCTTGGCATAAGCCAACTGACCGTTCACCACGACCGCCACCGTCACGCCGGGCGATTTGGAGGTGGCAATGGCCGCGTTGGCCACGGAGTCCAGCGCAGGAGCCCAGGCGGGTACGGACTGTGCCACAGCCGAGGGGGCCATGGCGCTGGAGAGCAGAACGGCAACAACGGCGGTGGCGCGACCGGCGCGCAAAGTATGGGGTGCGGGCATGGCTGGATTCTACCGTCGTTTACAGGTCGGCGCTGAGGCGAAGCACCAGGGTGCGTCCGGCCGCATTGGCAAACTCCTTGTACCTCGACATGAAGTCACGGTAGCGCGCATTGGTCAGATTGCGCACACTCAGGTCAATGTGCACCAGCCCGCGCGGGGTAAGCCGGCTGAAGCCCGCCCCGGCGTGCAGCACCGCCCATGGCGGCGGCGCGAAGTCATCGCGAAAGGTGCGGGTCTGTCGGGCGTTCCACTCGCCCGAGAGCGAGAGCGAGCGGCCCGGTCCCTTTTCATCCCAACGCACCGTCCCCATGGTGCGGAAGGGAGGCACAAAGGGAAGGGCACTGCGGTCGGCGGTATTGGTGGCCCGTACCATGTCGGTGCTGCTGCTCGCGCTGAAGCCCCGCGCCAGCGGGATCGTGAAGGCGGCTTCCACCCCAACCAGGCGCGCGTTCCCCTGCCGTACTTCGAGGGAATCCAGGGCGCGCCCCGGGAGTCCCACCGGGGCGAGGTAGATGTAGTCGCGAATGCGATTCACGTAGCCAGTGACTTCACCGGAGACCCGTGCGGTACGCAGGCGCACGCCGAGGTCGGTGTTCGCACTCGTTTCCACTCGCAGGTCGGCGCGGCCAATTTCAAAGGCCCGTGTGCCCTCGTGAAAGCCGTTGGCAAAGAGGTCGCTGGCACTGGGGGCGCGGAATCCACGGGCCACGTTGAACGCGACGGACACGGGAGCGGTGGCCTTGTACACGGCCCCCATGGTACCGGTGGCGGCGTTGAAGGCGCGCGAGGTGGGCGCCAGCTGTAGCACCGGATTCCCAGGGGTACTCAGCGTGCGCCAGTCGTAACGGGCGCCTCCCGACAACGACCAGTCGCCCAGGGTGCGCTGCTCCAGCAGATATACACCAGTGGATTGCGTGCGATTGTCGGGAATGAGCGTTTCGTTGCCAAACGTTCGGAACTGTGTGGACTGCACTGCAGTGCCAATCACGCCGGTAAAGCCGGCCCACGGTGCGTGATGCCAATGCGCGAAGGCAGTGGCCGTGCGCGACCGCAGTCCCAGCGTGACGTCGGGGGTGGTGGCGCCATCAAATTCGGCGCGACGATTGTCTTCGTAGCCGGCCTGCAGCTGCAGCCGTTGCGCACCGCGTTTCACGTTGCTCTCGATGGTGAGCCGCTGCGTGCGAATACGCTGCCGGCCATCGTATCCTGGCGCGGTGAGCGGATCGTCGGCAATGCGAATGGTTTCGTCGCGCGTGGAGGCGGTGACTTCCAGATCGTGCTGCGGCGCGTGCCACCCGGTGGTGGCTTCGAGGTAGCCGGTCACGTTGCCGGTGTTGAATACGGTGCCGGTGGGGGTACGCAAATCGTCGGCCCGTCGGCCGGTGCCGGAGAGACGCCAGCCGAACGCACCGCGCGCGCCTTCACCCACGAGGGTAGCCGACGGGGCAAGATTGGCCGAGTTGTAGGCCAACGACATGCGCCCGCGCACCACATTCTGCGGCCCTTCGGCGCTGGGCAACCGGCGGCGCACCACGTTCACCACACCGCCCAGCGCATCACTGCCGTAGAGCACACTGGCCGGCCCTTTCACCACTTCCAGCCGTTCGGCGTCGGCGCTCTCCACGTTGGGCGAGTGGTCGTGTCCCCATTGCTGCGTCTCAGTGCGCTGCCCATTGGCGAGCGTGACCACCCGGTTATTGGTGAGCCCGCGAATGACCGGCTTACCAATACCGGTGGTCATGGAGAGCGACCGCACGCCGGGGATGAGTTCGAGCGTTTCGCCCAGCGAGGCCCCCTGGCTTCGGCGCAGTTGGGCGCCGGCCAGCTGCGCGGTGGGCTGCGCAATGCGCCGGGCGTCGGTGGCCACCGCGGTGGCCGTGACCTGCATGGTGGGGAGGGCGCGCGCCGAGTCGGCGGCCGGTGGTTTAGCCGGTGCGGGGCGGGGGGGCTGCGGTAGCGGCTGCCCCATCCCGGCGGCACAGATGAGGCAAAAGGCAATGATCGTGCTGGACATAAACAAAGTTTAGGTAATCCTAAACTTTGACGCAAGCGACCCCAGCTAATGAGAAGTGCTAATCCGTTCAAATCAGCTCAATCCGGAAAATCCGTGGCCCGGCTCGGCCGGCTCCGGGACCGTGCGGCAAAGCCGCACCACGGATGACACGAATTGAACGGAATTTCGCGGATTGACTTCCGCGAAGGCGCTTAGCGTGCCCGGGCGACCATGGCTTGGAGTCGTCCAACGGCGTCCGTTACGGACACTTCGTCCGGCCCAAACGAAAAGCGCAGATACTGACGGAAGCGCGACGTATGGTCGGCCCGGCGCTTGCCCGGATTGATATCAAAGAAGCTGCCGGGCACGCTAATGACCTTTTCGTGCAGCGCCGCCTCAAAGAACGTTTCGCCGTCGTTGAGTGGCGCGGGGAGGCTGGCCACATTCGCCCATACGTAGAAGCCGCCGTCGGGCTCGTGTTCCACCGTGAGACCGGCCGCGCGCAGGCCGTCCACCAGAATGCGGCGCTTCTTGGCAAAGGCTTCGTGAATGGCCACCACTTCCTGACGGGCACGGGTGGGCTCCAGCAGCGTGCAGGCGGCTTCCTGCAGTGGCCGGTTGCCACCGCCATCCAGGAAACTGCCGGCGCTGGTGGCGGCCTCAATGACACTGGCCGGACCCACAATCCAGCTCAGGCGCCATCCGGGGCAGCGCCAGCCTTTCGTGAGGCCGTCGAGAATGACCACCGGGTCACTGTTCACATCTTCCACGAACTCGGCTGCGCTCACTGTGGCGCCTTCCACCAGCCCCTCATCCCACAGGTAGTGGGAATAGAACTCGTCGAGAATGAGCGTGCACTTGAGCTCACGCGCTTCGTGCACCCACGCCGCCAGTGCACTGCCGCGCAAGACGCGCCCCGTGGGGTTGGCCGGGTTAGAGAGCAGCAGCGCGCCCAGCCCGCGACCGGTAATCTCGCGCCGCAGGTTCTTGGTGCTGAGCGCGTAGCCCGCTTCGGGTTCCAGCAAGAGCGGAATGGCGCTAAACGTTCCGAAGATTTCGAGCAGCTCTTCGTAGGCCGTGTAGTCGGGGAGCACATGTCCGAGGTTCACGTTGCCCAGCGAGGCCACCACGCGCGTGAGCGATGACCGACCACCGCCGCAGATGCACACATTCTCCGGGCCGTACTGACTCGCTTTGCCCTGGCGGTAGCGGGCGTTGTACAAGTTGGCGACCGCTTTGCGCAGCGCGTCAATGCCACCCACCGGCGCGTACTCATAGTCGTCGGCACTGATGGTGACATCAGTGGGGCGCGGCGGCGATCCCGGGAGGGGGCCCGTTTCGGGCTGCCCTTGCCCCAGGTTGCACCACCCCGGTGCACCGGCGCGGAAGCCCTGCTCCCGGGCACGATCCATGACATAGATGACGCCCGTGCGCGGCACAGGGCGGAAACCAGGAACGGGGGCGGCATTGGGTTCGGTCATAACGCAATATAGAGGCAGCACGCGGGCTCAGTAGAACTGACGACTCAAAACTCCAACTCAAAACTCACCACTCGTCGCGGGGCTGAGGAGTCATGAGTCTTGAGTTGGAGTTATGAGTGGTGAGTTCAAGTTCTGAGTGGTAAGTATTCCCGCCGCGATGTACGCGTTGGTTCGGCACCAGGGCGCTTACCAATCGCCAGCCCCGACTTCAATATCCCCCATGCATCGACGCGAATTCCTCCGCTATAGCGGCCTGGGCGTGGCTACCTGGGCCACGGGTACGGGCATCTCCTGGGCAGCCCCCATGCAGGTCGGGTGCGCGGCCATTACCTGGGGTGGCAACGACCCGGCGGCCATTGCCGATATTGCCGCCGCCGGGTATCCCGGGATTCAACTACGGGCGTCGGCGGTACAGCGCTGGCGTGAAACGCCAGAGGTGCTCAAGGCCCTGCTGGCTCAGCATCGCCTCGCGTTTCCGGTACTCTCCAGCGGGAGTGTGCCCTTTGAGGCGGCGCGACTGGCGGATGCGGTGGCGCTCCATGTGCAGCAAGCACGATTTGCCCGAGCTACGGGCTGCACGTTCCTGCAGGTCACCGACGAACGGCCGCGCAACTCCACCCCGGTGCCCGACGACTACGCCCGCATGGGCCGTGCCCTCTCCGACATTGGCGCCCGCGTCGCCGATGAAGGCGTGACGCTCGTCTACCACAATCACATGAACGCGCTGGGCGAGCGCCCCGACGAAGTGGCGCGCATTCTCGACGCCGCCAAAACGGACCATGTGAAGCTGCTGCTCGATGTCGCCCACTGGCAGGCCGCTGGAGGCGATCCGGTGGCTGCGGTATCACAATACGCGTCGCGCATTGCCGTCGTGCATCTCAAGGATCTGGAGCGGCCCGCTCCGGGCGGATCCGCTACGTCGTACCGCTTTCGTGAACTCGGCGCGGGGCGCGTCAATCTGCCCGGCGTGCTCGCGGCACTCAACACAACGGGCTTTGGCGGCTGGGGCATTGTGGAGCTGGATGGTGTACCCGATCCCGCCCAGTCACCTCGTTACTACGCCGAAGGCTCTCGCCGCTATCTCGAAACGCACAACGTGCGCGTCACGCGCTAGGAGTCGGCATGGAACGACGCGAACTCCTGCAGCTGGTCATGTCTACCGGCGCGTTGGCAACGCTGCAGCAGCTGTCGGTAGACGACGTGGCCGCCTTTGGCGAACAGGTGCATCGCGCCGCCGCCTCACTCGCCAACACCGCTGACAGTCAGCGCGCGTGGGCCGTGCTCACCGCCGCACAGGCTCGCACGGTGCAGGTGATGGCCGAGGACATCATTCCGCGCACCAGTACCCCTGGTGCGACCGATGCCAACGTCACCGCGTTCATTGATCGCATGTTGGCCGAATGGTACACAGCAGCTGAGCGCGATGTGGTGTTGCAGGGACTTCCCGTGTTGAATACCCGCGCCGTGGCCATGGGAGGAGCGTCATATGTGGCGCTGCCCGCCGCTCGCCGGGTGGCGTTGCTGGAAGCGCTCGACGGCGAAGTGACGGCGCTACGCCGTAGCAACGGTGCGGCCGCCAATGCACACTGGTTCAGCACCATCAAGTATCTCACGGTGTTTGGCTACTGCACGTCGGAGCCGGGTATGAGCAAGCACCTGGACGCCTGGCCCCTCACCGGGCGCTACGATGGCAATGCCCCCGTGCGGAACTGAACTGACATGACGCACATGCCCTTGGAAGGTGGACCCGTCAACATCCAACCGCGCGCCGTGACCTACGACGCGATTGTCATTGGGTCGGGCATTACCGGTGGCTGGGCCGCCAAAGAACTCACGGAGCGCGGGCTGCGGACGCTGGTGCTCGAAGCCGGGCGCCCGGTGTCACCCGATCGCGACTCGCGCGAGCATGTGGCGCCATTCGAGATGCGCTTCCGCGGCCTGGGAGATCGGCGGGCCGTCGAAGCGCGTCAGCCCGTGCAGCGCAACTCGGTATCGTTTGACGAGATCAGTCAGCGCTACTGGATTGATGACATCGAGAACCCCTACAGCACGCCGGCCGATCAGCCCTTCGATTGGTTCCGCGCGCGACAGGTGGGCGGCAAATCCATCATCTGGGGACGCCAGGTCTATCGCATGAGTGACCTCGATTTTGAGGCCAATCTGCGCGACGGCGTGGGTGTCGACTGGCCCATTCGCTACCGCGACATTGCCCCGTGGTATGACCACGTGGAGCGATTTATGGGCGTGACCGGGCAGCGGGAAAACATTCCCCATTTACCCGACAGCGTTTTTGATCCGCCCATGGCACTCAATGTGGTGGAGCAGCACGTTCGCGATGGCATCGCGGCGCGCTTCGGGCGCGATCGCGTGCTCACCATTGGTCGCGCCGCCGTGCTCACGGCGCCACGGCCCGGACGCGCCGCCTGTCACTATTGTGGCCCCTGTCAGCGCGGCTGCATGACGCGCTCGTACTTCAGCTCCATCAACGCCACCCTGCCGGCGGCGCGCGCCACCGGTCGCCTCACACTGCGCCCGTGGAGCATTGTCCGATCACTCGAGATTGATCCGTCCACTCGGCGCATTCGCAGTGTCCACGTGATTGATGGACAAACCGGACAGGAGCATCGCTTTACAGCGCGCGTGATCTTTCTCTGCGCCAGTGCCATTGAGAGTGCCCGCATTCTGCTCAACTCGGCCACCACCGGCGCGGAGAACGGGCTCGCCAATGCGAGTGATCAGGTGGGGCGCAACATCATGGACCACATCAAGAATGCCGGCGCTACCGGCACCATTGACGGGTTCCTCGACAAACGGGTGGTGGGCAATCGTCCCAACGGCATTTATGTGCCGCGGTTCCGCAACATTGGCAGCACGCACCCTGACTTCATTCGTGGGTATGGCTTTCAGGGCGGGGCGCAGCGCAGTGGGTGGCAACAGCTCACCAGAGCGCCCGGCATTGGCGCGGCCTTTAAGCAGCAGCTGCGCGAACTGGGTGCGTGGACCATGACCTTCAACGGCTATGGCGAAACGCTGCCTATGCCGCACAACCGGGCCACGGTGCATCCCACGCTCACCGACAAGTGGGGCATTCCGTCGCTGCACATCAGCACGCAGTGGTCGCCCAACGAACTGGCGCTGCACCGCGACATGAAGGTGGGGGCGGCTGAACTGCTGGAAGCCGCCGGGGCGAAAAACATTCAGCCCACAACGCGCCCGCCGAGCACCATGGGCAACGCCAATCATGAGATGGGCACGGCGCGCATGGGGCGTGACCCCAAGACGTCCGTGCTGAACGAGTGGAATCAGGCGTGGGATGTGCCCAACCTGTTCGTCACCGACGGCGCCGCGATGGCGTCGAGTGGCTGTCAGAATCCGACGCTGACGTACATGGCGCTCACGGCCAGGGCGGTGGACTATGCGGTGCAGGCGCTCAAGCGGCGGGAGTTGTAGCCCAACCCGTTACGGCAGCCGCTCCCCGCGAGCGCAGCAGGCGATGAGCGTGGCCAGCCGAGATTCCCGGGTGGCCTCACGCTTCGCGCTCACGACCCACCAGACGGCCTGCTTGCGATAGCCAGCCGGCAGCGTGGCAAAGAACGTGGCGGCCTTGGTGTTGGCCGCGAGCATGCCGGCATAGGGCTCAGGTAGCTCCGCCGTGCGCTGCTCAAAAGCGTAGACGCCGGTCTTGTTTGCGGTGCGCGCTTCAAAGGCCCGAATCCCGGCCGGTTGCATCAGTCCGGCCGCGGTGAGCTCTTCCACATGCTTCACATTGACCGCACTCCAGATGCTCTTCGCTTTGCGCGGCGTGAAGCGAATGCTGTAGCGGGACTCGTCCACCCGGTGCCGCACGCCATCAATCCAGCCGTAGCAGAGCGCTTCGCGTACGCTCTCGGTCCATGTCATGCTGGGCGTTCCGCTGTCCACTCTGTGGAAGCCCACGAGCAGTTCGGTGGCGGAAGCGTGGTGCTGCTTCAGCCAGGCGCGAAAAGCGGAAGGGGTGGGGAAGTAGGTGGGGGGCATGGGGGGAAACTGAGAACTGAAAACTCGAACTGACAACTGATAACTCAAACTGACAACTGAAAACTCAAACTGACAACTGAAAACTCAAACTGACAACTGAAAACTCGTCAGCCTCAAGAAGTTGTCAGTAATCAGTCGAAGTTCTCAGTTCTCAGTTCGAGTTTTCAGTTGTCAGTCGTCCTCACGGCACCAACGCCTTCGCCGGCGCCTTGCCCATTCCCTTCACATGCACGTCCATCCACGCCACCCATCTCGCCCACAAATCGAGATCGCTGGCATACGTGGAGACGGAGTGATCTTCGTACGGATACATGTACAGCGCCGCGTTCTTCCCCAGCCCCTGCAGCGCGGCGTACATGCGCGTGGAGCTGATGGGCGCCGTGCCCTGGTTCTGATCTTCCCACGCGTGGTAGAGCAGCAAGGCGCCGGCAATCTTGTCGGCGCGCAGGAACGGCGACATGTCCAGGTACGTCTCCCTGGCCTGGAAGAAATTGCGCCGCTCGCTCTGGAAGCCAAACGGGGTGAGCGTGCGATTGTACATACCATCGCCCGCAATGCCGGCCTTGAAGTTGGGCATGAGCGTCATGGCGTTCACGGTGCTGAAGGCGCCGTAGCTGTGGCCACCAATGCCCATCTTGTCGCGATCCACAAAGCCACTGTCTACCACGGCATCCAGCACGGCGTCGAGATTCTCTTCGAGATCCCGCGTGTAGTTGTCGTTCATACGGCCGGCGTCACCGTAAATGGGAATATCCGGCTGAATGAGCGCGTACCCCTGTGAGACCCACAGCTGCATGCTGCTGGCCGGACGGGCCGACGGGACCGTGGGATAGGCGTTGATGTTGGTGCCGTTGCGCGACTCCTGATACGACGATTCGGTGGCGTACTCCCGTGGATAGAACCAGATGATGCCGGGGAGCCGCTGACCGGCCTTCCAGTCGCGTGGCAGTGTGACATCCACCCAGTACTTCGTGCCATCACGCGGCCGGACGACCTGAATGCGCTTGGAGAGTGCCTGACTGACTTCGGGGCCCACATCCACGTTCTTCGTGAGCTGCTTGGCCTCGGTGCTCCCGGCGGTACGCAGCCACGCATCGGGCAGTACGGTGTGTGATTCACGCGTGACCAAATACTGCGATACGTCGGCATCAAGCGCCGCCACAAACTCCTCGTACGTGTCGGCTGGCGAATCCATGAGTCGCGTGCGGGCCTTGCTGGTGATGTCCATGCGGTCCAGCCACGGTCGTGGCGCCTGCTTGAACCAATTGGCACCGGGCGTGCGGGTGCCACTCAGCGCCACACTCTTGCCATCTTTGCCCAGCAATACATACGGCGTTCCGGCAATGCGGCGCGTCACCAGCTGACCGGCAGTGCTGTCGCTGTTGGCGCGACCCAAGCCACCGCCACCAAACAACGGCTGTGCCGCCGGCAGCGAGACATTGCGCCCCAAGTTCCAGCGCTCGGCGGGGTTCTTTACCCGCACGGCAATCACGGCCCCACTGTCGCTCACGAACATCGTGCTGCTATCGAGGCTGAACGTCACGTTGGCCAGCTGCGGACCGCCGCGGTACAGCACGGTGGTGTCGTTGGGGCCATACGGTGCCTTCCATACCACGACCTGCCCACGCGGGGCACGCACCTGAATAGGCGCGTTGGCGGTGGGACGGTTGTTTGGTCCTCCTTCGTTGCGGTTCCCACCTGCCGGCGGCGTGGCTGGCGGGGCCGGGACATTTTGCAGGTACAGTAGCCCCGGACCAATGGGGTTCCACTGCATGGCGCGGCGGCTGGTGTCATTGGAGGCGACGGCCCGCGCCGGCCCGCCCGCATCGTCGCCTCGCCCTCCTTCACGCAACGGCTGCGTGCTGAGGGTGGCCACCACCTTGCCCGTGGCATCCCACAGCTCCTGCACGGAGCCAAAGCTCGCCACCGGCACCAGATACGAGAACGGCTCCGTCATACGCGTGACCCGCACATGGCTGCCGTCCTGCGAAGCGTCCACGGTACGTACCATGGTGGGCGCACCCACGGTCTTTACGGCACGCGTGCGGATATCGATCAGCGCGACTTGGCCAGTGGTGTGGTACCTGAGCAGCGCCTTGTCATGCGGGTCCTGCAGCAAGGAAAAGTGCACCGGCTGCGGAATGGCTTTCGATTCAGTGAGTCGCACCTGCGGGCCGTCTTCAATGTCGCCCTCGCCATGCGTAGGGATCGGTCCGCGATTCTGCGGTACCAGAACCGCCACCACATGCTTGCCATCGGCGGTGAAGTCGAGATCGGTCACCATGGTCGCCAGCAACGGACGCTCGCTGAGGCGCGTGATCTTTCCTGAGGCCACATCGGCCACGTACGCATACGATGCCGCGGGGGAGTTCACCAAAAAGGCCACGTGCGTACCAACGGGCGACCAGACCGGGGCGCTCATGGTCGTGCCCGTGGGAATGGCGATGGGGCGCTCGGTGCCGGTGCGCGGATCGACCAGCATCATCCCGGTGCGCGTGCTGGTGGTGACACTGCGGGCGCGGTTGGCGCGCGTGTCCACCTGCAGGCCGCCCAGCCAGATGTGTGGTGCGCCGTACGCCTTGATGTCGCCGCGATCGGCGCCGCGCGTACGCAGGAACCAGCGTCCGTCGGGGCTCTGGTTGGCGTACGAAATATCCGTGCGCGGCGTCATGATCATGCGCTCGATGTTCTGTGGCGGCTTCACGAACTTTTCGGTGCGCAGTACCTGCTGCGGGTCCCAGCTGTTGGCAGCTGGCTGCGCGGCCAGGGGGGAGGCCACAGCCACTACGGCATTGGCCACAACGGCTGCAGGCAGCAGGACAAGGGACAGGGCGGACAAACGGGTCATACAGGCTCCGGGGATGGGACGGGATACAGGGAGAATACGCGTCGGAACCCGATGGCGTTTGAAGTAGGGGGCGGGGGGCCGTATGCTTTACCTATGCTCCGTCGCACCTTCCTCGCCTCTGCGGCCGCCACTCTGGCCAGCCGCCACCTCCTCCTCCCCACGTCGGCGGGGGCCTTGAACCGTATTGGCATCGAGCTGTATGCCGTGCGAAAGGCCATGCGGGAAGCGCCTGAGAAGACGCTCGAGGCGCTCGCCAAGATTGGCTATACCGACGTGGAGCTGCTCTGGAGCTTCAAGAACTTCGGGCAGAGCATCAAGGAGGTGAAAGCCAGCCTCAAGGCCACGGGACTCAAGGCCCCGTCGGCGCACATGGCCCCGGAGACCATTCTCACCGAATGGGAACAGCGTTGCGCTGAGGCCAAGGAGCTGGGGATGACCTATCTCACGGCGCCCAGTCTGCCGTCAGAAGCCAACAAGAGCATCGAGGTGGTGAGGCTGTGGGCCAACCGCTTCAACAACGCCGGTGAGGTCGCGCGTCGCTACGGGCTCTGGATTGCGCTGCACAACGAACCCAATCACGAAAAGCCCATCATGGGTCAGAAGCCCATGGACGTCTTTTTGGCGGAGACCGACCCCAAGCTCGTGCGTTTTCAGCTCGACGTGGGCAACATGCTCATGGGCGGCGGCGACCCGCTGGCGTTCCTGCAGCAGTACCGGAACCGCTGCTGGAGCTTCCATCTCAAGAACGTGATCGCCGACCGCACCAAGGACACGGAGCTCGCCAAGGGCGTGTTTGACCTCAAGACGTTCCTGGCGGCGGTCCCGGAGCTCGACAAGAAGCCCTGCTTCGTGGAGCAGGAAGGGAGCGGCGACGAGCTGGCGAGTGCGAAGGAGAACTTTGAGTTTCTGCGCGGGCTGAAGTGGTAGTAACGAACTGAAAACTGAAAACTCGAACTGACGACTGAATACTTCTACTGAAAACTGAAAACTCCCCTCGCCCGAGTGGAAAGAAGTTGTCAGTCGTCAGTAAGAGTCTTCAGTTCTCAGTTTGAGTATTCAGTTGTCAGTTTCTTCCGACTACCAGTCCGTCGGCTTGTAATCCTTTAGGAACTTCCCCCACACATGCTCGCCGGTGTTGATCCCGTCAATAATCGGATCAACAATGCGCGCCGCGCCGTCCACGATATCGAGCGGCGGATGGAAGCGATGCTCCTCCACCTTGCGTGCGGCAATGTGCACCGGGTCTTCATCGGTCACCCACCCGGTATCCACCGCGTTCATGTGAATGCCGTCGGTCTCGTAGTCGGCCGCTGACGTGCGCGTCATCATGTTCAGCGCGGCCTTGGCCATGTTGGTGTGCGGGTGGCGCGTGGTTTTGAACTTGCGATAGAACTGCCCCTCAACCGCACTCACGTTCACGATGTGCTTGTCGCGGTTGGCGGTGCGCATCATGAGTGGCTTGAGGCGTGCGTTGATCAGGAACGGCGCAATCGCGTTTACCAGCTGCACCTCAAGTAGCTCCACACTCGGCACTTCGTGCATGAGCAACCGCCACGAATTGCGCTCGCGCAAATCCACCTGCTGCAGGTCCTGATCCAGGCGTCCCTCGGGGAACAGCTGCGACTGGTCCTGATGCTCCTCGGCCAGCAGTGCCACCTGCGACAGCTCGGCGGCGTGTGTCATCCCCGCCACCTCGGCCAGCGCGCGCGGCAACGTCGCGGGCGTGATCATTTCGTCTTCGCGCGATACGCCCGCTTCCGGGAGCAAGTGGTATCCTCGCACACCCTCATACGCGCCGAGCAGCTTGCGCGCCTGCTCCGGCATGTCACTGATCGACGCCCGCTCGAGATCCATCATGTGCTTGTAGAAGTCGGGCGGGCGCCGGACGGTCTGACAGGCGTTGTTCACGATGAAATCGAGACGGTCGTGCGTCTCCATGAGGTGGTGGCAGAACGCCTCCACACTCGGGGTATGACGCAAGTCGAGCCCGTAAATCTCGAGGCGGTGCTTCCACTGTTCAAAGTCCGGCTCAGCGGCGTAGCGCTGCGCCGAGTCGCGCGGGAAGCGTGTGGTGACAATGAGATGGGCGCCGGCGCGCAGCAGCTTGATACCCGCCTGGTAGCCGATCTTCACCCGTCCACCGGTGAGCAGGGCAGTGCGCCCGCTCAGGTTGGCCGATTCGGTGCGCTTGCGGTAGTTGAATTCCGCGCAGCTGGGGCAGAGCTGGTCGTAGAAGTGGTGCAGCACCGTGAACTGCTGCTTGCACACATAGCAGTGCTGGGCTTCCAGCGCTTCGGTGAAGTCCGGTTCGTCGACGGTGATCTGTTCGTCGCTTCCGGGCAGCAGATAATTGGGCGTGGTGAACACCGTCTGCCGGCGCAGCTTCCGGATGCCCGTTTCCTGCAGCTGGTTCTCCGCTTCCTGCAGCTTGGCCGTGCGCTCCACCTTCTTGAGGCGCTTGGTGGCCTTCACCATTTGGCGGCGGAGAATGGCATCCGGGCGCGACACTTCGCCCGCGGCCTTGAGCAGGCGCGTGCGCTGGTCCTCGGGGATCTCGAGCAAGTTGGCACGGTCCTCCGCGAGCTTCTCGAGGAGGGCCGTAGCGGCAGCGATCTGCTCAGCCGAGATGGGCTCGGCCGGGGTATTCTGGGGCAGCGAAGTGTCCGACATAGCCTTGAAAGATAACGAGGCTGAGTCTGGAATCACATTTGTGACCTTACCGCTTGCTGCCCGGGCGCCTTAGTACTCTGCCTCAAACGCCAACCCCTGCTTCTTGGGGAGCAGCCAGTAGTACCAGTGCTTCTCCCGGTCCCATCCCTCGGCGGCGGCATTTTCCTCGCCCCACACGCAGCGGCCACTGGGGAACGAGGCGTTCTTGAAGCGGGTATCGAGCTCGAGCAGATCCGCCCACTGGTCGTGGTGCTCCTCAATGACGCGCAGCGCGTGGCGCACATCGAGGTCGTTGAGGTAATCGTCGAAAGTCAGCTCGTAGCCGCGCTCCACTTCGGTCACCGTGCGGGACCACTGGGCCAGCCATTCGTCGCGTTCGTGCATTGCAGAGAGGGAGCGGGGATCAGGATCGGGGCGAACGACGGGACTGCCGGCGGAAGTACGCCTCTCCGTCATTCGGCTTGAAGAACGTGCGAATCGTGCTGTCGGCGTCAAACGCAATGAAGGCGCCGCTGCTCCGATCATACTTGGAAATCACGCCATCCGTTGGGCGGGTAATCTCAAGCACCTCGCCGGACGGCGGCGCGGCCCGCACGGCCTGCGCGAGCGCCAGATACGCATCGGCAGTGGGGGCGGCGAACTCCGCCCCGTGCTTGGCGAAGTGCTCGTCCAGCCGCACCCGGGACCGGAACCCAATGGTGCTGCGGGGGGCGGTCGGGGTTTGAGGGGCGGCCGACGCCGGGCCCGCGGCCGGGGCGTCGCCAGCCGCCGGAACAGGGGCCGGTACCGGCGCCGAGGGGAGCGATGCCTGGTCCCGGGGGCTACAAAGCAGCCAGGTGCCGGCCACGATGCAGACCAGGGCCAGAGCGAATGAGCGGAAAGCGCGATTCATGCCACATATTCACTCCATGAGCATCGTATCGGAACTGCTGGACCTGCTCGAGCTCGAAAAGCTCGAAGTGAACATCTACCGCGGAAAGAACCGGGACCTTGGCACGGGTCGCGTCTTTGGCGGACAAGTCTTCGCGCAAGCACTGGTGGCGGCCCGCCGCACGGTGGAGGGGCCGCGCGAGGCGCATTCGGTGCACGGCTACTTTTTGCGCCCCGGCGACCTCAAGGCCCCCATCGTCTACTTTGTGGACCGGCCTCGGGACGGTGGGACGTTCACCAGCCGGCGCGTCACGGCCATTCAGCACGGGGAGGCCATCTTTCACCTGTCCGCCTCGTTTCACATTGAAGAGCCGGGGCTGGATCACCAGGTGACCATGCCACAGGTGCGCGACCCGGACAGCATCAAGCCGGAGCTGCAGCAGGTCCGTGAGAATGCGGCGGTGCTGCCGCCCGAGCTCCGCACCGTCATCACGCAGGATCGCCCCATCGACTTCCGCTCGCCACAGTCGCATTTGCCTGGCGGGCCGGCCGAAGGTGAGCCTGAGCGGTATGTGTGGTTCCGGGTGATTGACGCGCTCCCCGATGACCCCATCGTGCACCAGGCCATTCTGGCGTACGCATCGGACTACGGCTTTCTCCCCACGGCCCTGTTCCCGCATGGCATTCGCTACGGCGACCCCCGCATGTTCCTCGCGTCGCTCGACCACACGCTGTGGATGCACCGGCCCTTTCGCGCCGACGAGTGGCTGCTGTACGTGATGGACAGCCCCAATGCCTTTGGCTCCCGCGGCTTCGTCCGCGGTCAGATCTTTACGCGCGGCGGACTGTTGGTGGCGAGTGTGGCGCAGGAAGGGCTGCTGCGCCTAAAAGACCACAAAGCTAAGGCCTGACGAACTCCACGATCTTGTCGCGCACCGTGTTGGTCTGGCTTGGCGCGACAATGCGGCCGGCCAGCACGTGCCCGTCTTCGCCGTCGGTGGGAATGATGCTTACCTGTTCCACCGACGACAGCGTTTCCATGGCCAGTGCGTCAATCCACCGGTGTGTGCGGGCGGCATCCACCACCTGATCGTTCTCGTGGAAGAACACGAGGGTGGGCACATTGTAGCCCTTGAGCGACTGGCTGCGCGTGTGCTCCACCAGCGCCTGCATGGGAAAGAGCGCGGTGGAGGGATACTTCATGGTCCAGAAGCGACGCTGCTCGTCGTTGCGGGCGGTCCACTCGCGCTGCGGAATGAATCGCGGGAGCAGCACCTTGGCCCACGGCAGGGTAAGCACGGCGGCGGCAGGGTCCTTGGGGCCAAAGTTCGGCGAAATGAGCGCGAGCGCATGGAGTCCCTCTCGCTGACCGCTTTCGAGAGTGGCGAGCCACACGCCCAAAGTGCCGCCGGTGCTCGTGCCAATCACCAGGACGGAGTCGCCAAGGCGGCGGCCAATTTCCAATGCTTCCACGGCATCGGTGAGCCAATCCTGAGCCGTTACGCTCCCAAGCGAATCGCCGGGGAGACCGTGCCCGCGCAGGCGCGTTTCAAAGAGATTGGCGCCCAACGATTTGGCCACCAGCTCTGACACCGGCGCGGTTTCCTGTCGGGTGGCGGAGAAACCGTGCAGGTACACCACACTCCACGCGGTTTTGACTGGTGCAGCAGGATCCGCAAAGCGAATACGCTTGGCGACGGCGGTGTCCATGGCGCCTGCTTGCTCTTCACGCTGTTGCAGCCACGCGGGGAGCGCCGTTATGGCGGTAGGCACGGCGGAGCGCACGACGCCCAGGTCGGGAGCGCGCACACAGGTGCGCGGCCCCGCCAGCAATATCAATAGGACAAGTGCGGCGGTGACCACAGGCCACCGCCGCCGTTTCTGCGCCGCCGTCATGACGGGAAATCTATCCCCGGTCAGACCGCGTCGGACAGACTGGTAAAATTGAAGTCTCGCACCTTGAGGGGCGGCATGGCCACACCGGGCCCTCCTTCGCCGCCCGCAGTGCGCACGGCTTTACCGATGCCTTCGAGATTGTTCAACATGAAGAGCGGTGAATCATTGAATCGGAAGTTCTTGATGGATCGCGCGATCTTGCCGTTTTCAATGAGGAACGTTCCGTCACGGGTGAGGCCCGTGTACATGAGCGTGCGCTGATCCAGCGGGCGCAGGTACCACAACCGCGTTACCAGCACGCCCCGAGACGTTCCGGCGATGAGTGATTCCAGCGATTCCGCCCCATCGGCCATGCGGAGTCCGGCGGTGCTACCGGTTGGTGTCTTACCCTGCTTATTGGCCCAGAACCGATTGTAGGCCAGCTGATTGAGCACGCCGTTCTGAATCCAGGTTTGCCGGGAAAGCGGCAATCCTTCGTTGTCAAACGGGGAAGCGAGGATGAGCCCGTCGGATGGATCGGAGTACAGCGTGACCCGATCATCAACAATTTTCTCCCCAACCTTGGTGCCGCCGGTCTTGGAGAAGGCCGATCGTCCTTCGTCGGCCGCACGGGCCTGAAAGGCATTGGCCATGAGCCCCACCAGGTTGGCCGTGGCCTCTGGCTCAAAAATCACTGTGTACCGCCCGGGCTCAAGACCAACGGGGGTGCGAGACCGGCGCGCTTTTTCAATGGCGCGATCGGCTACCGACTTGAAGTCGATGCGGCTCCAATCGGTGTCTTCGGCGCCTACCCAGCCTGATCCCGTGCCGTCATTGGTGCGCGCGGTAAGTGTGTAGTTGGCCGTTGTGCCGCGGTGGTAGGCAAAGAGCCCGGCATTGGTGCCAATCGCGGTCGCGGCAGCGTTGCAGATAATGAACCCGGCCACCGTGAGCTCGTTGCCCGCCCGTGCCGGTGCCAACGCCGTGAGTGCGGCGCGCGCGCGATCGTCTGCCGACAGTTCGGCGGTACGATCACTCCACGACTCAATAGCCCGGTACTGCTGCGCCGGCAACTCGCCCAGGTACTCCGGGTCTTCGGGCGCCAGCCTGGCCAGCGCTTCTGATTGCTGCACCGCACGACGCAACCCTTCATCGCTGCGGTCGTTGGTCACCACACTGGCTTTGCGTTTGCCAAAGACACTCTGCACGCGAATGGTGGTGTTGGTGGTCACCCCACTCGTGGACATCTGGTTGTCGGCAAAACGCAGATTGGTTTCGCGGCCGCTTTGCACCGACACGCGCACGGCGTCGGCTTTGCTGAGCTTTACCGTGCGCTCCACCAGCGCCTGGGCCTCCTCGCGTGACAGTACGCCCGTGGGAGCTGCGGCGCGGCTGATGTGGAACAGCGACTTCGGCGCGTCGTTATCGGAAAAAGTACTCACAGCGCGCGCCCCGTGTTGATGATGTTCGCGTTCTTGAAGCGGGCCGGCGGACAGCCGTGACTCACCGCGTTGCTCTGACCGGGCTGCCCCTTGCCATCGTTGAAGGTGCCGCCGTGCATGTAGCTCTTCTGGCCGCCGAGCATGTCGAGGGTGTTCCAGAAATCCGGCGTGCGCATCTGGTAGGCGGCGTCCTTCACCTGACCCACGATTTTCCCCTTGCGGATTTCGTAGCACAACTGCGCGCCGAACTGCGCGTTGTAGCGCTGCTGATCGATGGAGTACGACGCGCGCCCGATCATCGCGATCCCCTTGTCGGTCGCGGCGATGAGATCGTCCCAGCCGATATCCTTGGGGCCGGGCTGCAGCGACACGTTGGGCATGCGCAGGAACGCCACGTCCGCCCAGCTCTGCGCGTACGAGCAGCCGTGCGAGCGTACGGGCTTGCCGGTCTTCGCGTAGTACTCGCGCAACCACGGCGCCTGTTCGCGGTTGGTCTGGTAGTCCACGAAGATGCCGTCTTTGATGATGTGGAACTCGTCTGGCACCACGCCGTCGTCGTCGTAGCCGATGGTGGCGAGTGCGCCGGGTTCGCTGCGATTGCCGATGACCTGCATGATCGGCGAGCCGAACTTGAGTGAGCCGAGCACCTTCTCCGGTGGCGCTACGAACGACGTGCCGGCGTAATTGGCTTCATAGCCCATCGCGCGGTCGAGCTCGGTCGCATGCGCCACGGATTCGTGAATGGTGAGGAACAGCTGCGACGGGTGCAGAATGAGATCGTAGCGCCCCGGCTCCACCGCCTTGGCGGTGAGCTTTTCGGCCGCTTCACCGGCCCACACCTTGGCGTTGTTCACGATGTCGGCTTCGAGCACGTATTCCCAACCGCGACCGGCAGGCTGGACGACTTCGGGGCCACGCACGGCGCTACCCGTACGATCGGGCGACACCGCGGTGCAGGACATCGTCACCCAACTGCGCACGTAGTCTTGCGTGGTGACTGTGCCGTCGGTGTTGGCGTAGTTGCGCTCTTCCTTCACGAACGACAGGCCGCTGTTCACAAAGCGCACCGTGGGCACGGTGAGCGCGGCGGCGTTGGCACGCAGCAGCAGGTCGGCCTTTTCTTCCACCGCAATGGTGAACGGATCGACGGTGTACGCGGAGCGCCAGGTCTTGTCCACCTGTGCCGGGGCAGGGGCGAGTTCCACGCGGCGATCGCGGGCAATGCGATTGGCTTTGGCAATGGCGACCGCTTCCTGGGCGGTACTGCCCACGCCAGCCTTGCTGAGCTCCTGCGTGGCGGCAAAGCCCCAGCAGCCGTCTACCAGCACGCGCACGCCGCACCCCATGGTGTCGGTATCCACCACGTCGGTGACCTGCTTTTCGCGGGCCTGCACGCTGTTGTTGCGATTGCGCGAAATGCGCACATCGGCCCACGTGGCCCCGGCCCGTTTGGCGGCGTCGAGCGCCTCCATCATGAGCTCACGGGTAGCGGCATCGGTGTACAGCGCCGGCAGGGCGGGCGCCCCGGGCATGGCCTCGAGGAGGCGGGGACCAACGGCGAGCGCACCCAGCGCCGCGCCACCGGTCGCGAGAAAATCGCGGCGGGAAGTCATGCCCAATACTATGGCCCAAACGTCCGGTTCGTTGGGGGATCAGGGTAACTCTGCCGCAGGGCCTTAACTCTAGACTGAAGACTCCAACTGAAAACTGAAGACTCCAACTGAAAACTGAAGACTCCAACTGAAAACTGAAGACTCCAACTGAAAACTGAAAACTCCCCGGGCATCACGCGATACCCGAGGGAGTTCTCAGTTCTCAGTTCAAGTCGTCAGTCGTCAGTTGGAGTTTTCAGTGCTCAGTATCCAACGGCCTTCACTTCAAATTCGCCTTGAAAAACGCCGTCGTCTTCTTGAACGCATCCTCGGCCGCCGCCTTGTCATAGGCCTGACCGCTGGGGTTGGCGAAGGCATGGTTGGCGTTGTCGTACACCGTGATCGTGACCGGCTTGCCAGCCTTGCCCATCTGCGCTTCCATGGCCCGCACGCTGTCGAGCGGAATGCCCGTGTCCTTGCCACCAAAGAGACCAAGGACCGGCGCCTTGAGGCGGGCGAGGTCGGTGGCGTTGGTGATGGGGGCGCCGTAGTAGATCACCACCGCATTCACGCCCGTGCCCGCGGCCAGTCCGGTGCGCAGCGACCAGTGTCCGCCAAAGCAGTAGCCCACCGTGCCCACCGACGTGGCGCCGTTGGCGCGCAGGTACGACACCGCGGTGGCGACGTTCTGTTCACCGGCGGCAATGTTGGACATGCCGGCCTGGTACAGCTTCATCGCCGCGTCGGGCGTGGAGGCCACCGAGCCACCAAACAGGTCTACGGCCAACACGGCGTAGCCTTCGCCGGCGTAGCGATCGGCCATCGCCTTGATGTTGTCGTTCAGTCCCCACCACTCGTGCACCATCACAATGGCCGGGCCAGTCTTGAAGTTGGCCGGCTTGGTGAGATAGCCCTTGATCTGCTTGCCATCGACAGTGGCGTACACCACCGACTCGCCCACCACCGCACGGCGTGGTGCAATCGTGGCGCCCGCCGATGCGGTGGGCGTTTCGTTCATGTGCTCGCGGTGCATGGCCGCGGCGTAGTCCGCCTGGGCGGGCTTGTTCTGGGCGGCCAGCGGAAGCGAAAGAAGCGTGCTGGCCACAACAAGGCCGGCGAAACGAACGGATGTCTGGGACATGGACGGACTCAGAGAAGGGGCTGGAACAGGGAAAGCACCCACCGCAGATAACACACTACTAAGGTAGTTGGTTTCCTGAACAGGCACGACGGTCGGCAGCGAACCGATCAGTCGAGCGCTCGTCGCATGCGTTCACAGGGCACCACGACACCATCGGGGAGCAACACCGGAACGGCCTCAACGGTCTCAAACCCCAGAGTGCGGTACAAGGGCACACCGGGCAGCGTGCCCATCAGTTCGAGGGCCAGAAACCCTGCCGCACGCGCTTCGGCAGCACAATGCTCGTACAACTGCCGAGCCAGCCCGCGCCGGGCGAAGTGCGGGTGCACAAAAAACGCCCGGATCCGCGCTGGTACAGTAGCCGGATCAACGGGCGCATCGGTACCGCCGTGATGGTGATGGCCGTGGTGGTGCTGCGCGGGCGTTGCGGCGCTTTCAGACGCCTTATGCTGGTCGCCACCAAAAAGCGTTTGCCGTCCACTCCAGCCGCCACACGCCGCGAGGGTACCGTCCACTTCAATCAGGAAATACGTCCCATCAGTTACCAGTTGCGAGTCGACGCCAAACATATGCTGCATGGCGCTCTCAATCTGCGCGGGGGTGTAGTAGCCCACCGCGAGTTGCCGCACGGAGTCGTTAATGAGCGCGTTGAGTGGCGCAATATCGGCCGCCGTGGCGCGGCGCAGCAGCACGGCCATGGCGTCAGGCCGCCCCAATGGCCCGCGCCAGAATGGCCGGGTCAATATTGCCCCCCGTGGTGACCACGAGCGTGGTGCGGTCGCGGGTGTCCAGTTTGCTGCTCAGCAGCGCTGCCAGCGCCGCCGCACCGCCGGGCTCAACCACCAGCTTGAGTTCGCGCACCGCAAAGGCAATAGCGCTCAGGACCTCGTCGTCGGTAACCCGCAACCCGGCCCCTACACGCGGCTGGTTGATGGAAAAGGTGAATTCGCCGGGAATGTCGGTCACAATGGCGTCGCATATGGAGCGCTTGCCCGGTTCGTTGGCCACACGATGCCCCAACGCCAATGACCGCGCCATGTCGTCAAACTCGGCCGGTTCACACGGGTGCACGACGGTAGACGGCGACACCGCTTCAGCGGCCAGCGCACACCCCGCCGTAAGCCCACCACCGCCGCAGCACACCAGGAAGGTGTCTGGGGTGTACCCCATGGCCTGCGCCTGCTCCAGCGCTTCCAGCGCCAGTGTCCCCTGTCCGGCTACCACATCGGCGTCTTCGAATGGCGGTACCACCGTGGAGCCACGCTCGGCGGCAATGCGGCCGCCAATCGCCACCCGATCTTCGGTATAACGATCATAGAGGACGACCTCCGCCCCAAATGCCCTCGTGCGCTCGATCTTGAGCGGCGGGGCATCCTTGGGCATCACAATCACCGAGCGCATCCCCAGCAGGGTGGCACTATAGGCCACGGCCTGCGCGTGATTGCCCGACGAATAGGCCACCACTCCGCGCTCCCGTTCCTCGGCGCTCAGCTGCAGCAAGCGGTTCAGCGCACCGCGCAACTTGAAGGACCCGGTGTGCTGCAACACCTCGGCCTTCAGCAAGACCGTCCCGCCGGCGACGGCGTCGAGGGCCGGAGAGCGGAGCAGCGGTGTGACGGCAGCGTGCGGCGCAATGCGCGCGCGGGCCGAACGGATGTCGGCGATGGATGGGGCGATGAGTGTGGAGGCCATACGGAAGTATCAGCAACTGTCGGGCGGCGGGCCAGCAGGCCGGGCAGGTGTTCTCGAATTCACGGGTGTGCGGGTGATCAGTGCAGTAGTCTTTTGTGCACGCCACCACGGTCGGATTCCTGTCTCCGGAGTACCTGATGTTCTCGCTGCCACTTGGATTGTTGTGGGGCCAGTTGTTAGTGAGTAGCGCTGTGCCCACCCCACCCCGTGCGGCGCCGGTGGCCGCCCCCAACGACAATCGCACCACCGTCGTGGGCACCGTGCCGGCGGTGGCGCTGACGCTGGTGGAAGCCCTCTGGAAGCCGGAGGGGGGGCAGGGCCCCGCGCTGAACGTGTGGGCCATGACGTCGTCCGACAGTTTGCCCGTCGTCCCGTCTCCACTCATCCGGATGGCACGGGGGCGTACGCTGCAGCTGCGTCTCACCAACACGCTGCGGGACACCATTGATGTGCACGGACTCCGGGCCACACGTGAGGCCAACGATGTGGTGGTGCTGTTGCCGGGTGAGTCGCGCACCATTTCGGTCACGTATGGGCGCTCTGGCCAGTTTCTGTATTGGGGCGGTCGCCATGGGCAGTCCTTTGACGATCGCGGATGGGAAGAAGGACAGTTGACGGGCGCGATTGTGGTCGACGATCCCCAGCAACCGCGCGGCGGCGATAGGGTGTTTGTCGTGACCGAATCGTTCAAGTTTGAAGAAGTAGCCGGACGTCGAGAGGTCGTTTCCCAGCTGGCGGTGAATGGCCTCAGCTGGCCGCACACCGAACCGCTGCGCTACGCCATGGGTGATTCGGTGCACTGGCGGTGGCTGAACGGTGCCACCATTCCGCATCCCATGCACTTGCACGGGTTCTACTACCGGGTCAGTGCCATGACAACGCTCGCCGCCGAAACGCGGACGCCTCCGGCGCGCCAGCCACTGGTGGTCACGCAATACCTGCCGCCGGGGAACACCATGCAGATGGCGTTCCTTCCCACGGAGCCAGGCAATTGGGTGTTCCATTGCCATTTCGCGCAACATGTGAATGGCGTCTCGACGGCCGATACCGTGTATCGCGATGCGGAGCGTCGGATGGCATACACCCTCGAGGGACGCCACATGTCGGGGTTGGTCATGGGGCTCACGGTGACTTCGCCGGAGCCGACCCCGGAGCGCGCAGCCACACGTCACCTCCGGCTGTTCATGGACAAGAAGTCCACACCGTTCACGCACGGCGGCGAGGGGGTGGCCTTTGCCCTCGCTGACAGCACCGGTGCCGTCGCGCAGAATGGATTCAGGGTACCGGCGCCGGTGCTGTTGCTCAAGCGTGGTGAGCGCGTGGCAATCACGTTGGTGAACCGGCTACCGCAGGCCACTTCGGTGCACTGGCATGGGTTGGAGATCGAGAGCTATCCCGATGGCGTGCCACATGTGAGTGGGCGCGATGGAAAACTGCTGCACCCAATTCCGGCCGGCGATTCACTGACGGTGAATTTCGCACCGCCACGCAGCGGGACGTTCATGTATCACTCGCACTTCAGCGAAGCCTCGCAGATGAATGGCGGGATGTACGGCGCCATTCTCGTGTTGGACGACCCGGCTCGGTATAGCCCGGCCACCGATCATCTGTTCGTCATCGGTGGCGGCGGCATTCCTGCGGTCCCACTGGGGACCGCGAGCCCGTGGGGATTGGTCAACGGACGGACCTCCCCGCCGCCGGTCTCCATGAAGGTGGGCGAGCGGCATCGGTTCCGGTTTGCCAGTATCCATCCCGACTGGGAAGTCCGTGTGACGCTGGGGACCCTTACGCAGGCCATGGCATGGACGCCGGTAGCCAAGGATGGCGCCGAGCTGCCAGCGGTATTGCGTACGCCGGTTCCTGCCACCTGGATGGGCGGCCCCGGCGAAACGGCCGACTTCGAGGTGACACCGAGCAGGCCGGGAGACTATCTGCTGCAGGTGCGTACGGAGAGCTCGGGGTGGTCCATCGTGATCCCGGTTACGGTGAAAGCGGTCGGACCGCGCTGAGCAGGAGCTGCGCCCAGCAGTCCGTTCCCGGCAGGCGTATATGAACGATGCCGAGCCTCTTCCTATCCCTGAAACGTCCCCGCTGGCAGCCACTGCTGTTGGCGGGGATCTGCTGTTTGGCCATCGTGCTGGCGCGCCCCTCCCAGATTGCCGCACAGCGTGCGGTGACGGTGAATGGGGTGGATCACCGGGTCTATCGCACGTCGCGCGAAATCACGCTCGACGGGCGCTTCACGGAAGCGGATTGGGCGCAGGCGGACTCCATCACGGACTTCCGCCAGCGAGACCCGGTCGAGGGCGCACCGAGCACTGAACGCACGGTGGTGCGATTGCTGGCGACGCCGGTTGGACTGGCCATTGGCTGGTGGTGCTACGACTCGGATGCGGCCAATATTTTGCGGACGCAGGTGCGTCGCGATGCGGAATTGCGCAGCGACGACTACGTGTCCATGGGCATTGATGGGCTGCACGACAAACGCAGTGCCTTCTATTTTCGCACCAATTCCAACGGCGCCATGTGGGACGGCGAGCATGTGGATGCCGAAACGGGAAACGAAAGCTGGGATGGCGTGTGGGACGTGCGTACCTCCATCACCGGGGAGGGCTACTTCATCGAGATGCTCATTCCATGGGCCACCTTGCGCTACGCCGAAGGCGACAGCGTCATGGGGATGAACTTCCGTCGGTTCATGCCACGGAAGAATGAAGAAACGCTTTGGCGCGCCTGGCGGCGAACCGAAGGGTTTCGGTTTCTCGAGCAGGAAGGGCTCATCGGGAATCTCGACGGCCTCCCTCGCCGGCCGCGTGTGGAAGCCCGTCCGTACATCTCCGGTGAATCACGACTCACGGAGCGACGGTATTTCGCGGTCTCGGGCGATTCCGTCTTGGCGCCGTCGGCCAGCGATGGCAATATCGGGCTCGATCTCAAGGTGCCGATCACCAACACCATTACGGCCGATCTCACCTTCAATCCTGACTTTGCTCAGGCGGAAGTCGATCGGCAGATCGTGAATCTCACCCGCTTTCCGCTGTTCTTTCCCGAGCAGCGTCCGTTTTTCACGGAAGGCTCGGCCATCTTTGATTTTGGTCGGCCGCGCGAAGCGCAGATGTTCTATTCCCGGCGCATTGGCCTGGGGGCGAGTGGTACGCCGGTCACCATTCCGGTGGGCGTGCGCATGCAGGGACGGGCTGGCAGTCGGCAAGTGGGGTTTTTGGCTGCACGCACGTCGGGTGACGAAAAAAGCTCAAACGCCGTGCTGCGCGTCAAACAGGACATTTTGGGGCGGGGCTACGTCGGTGCCATGGGCACCTTTGCCGGTGAAACCGGTCGTCCGGGCAGCGCGGCGGGAGGCGTGGACTTCGTGCTGCCGTACATCGTGCAGGGCGGACAAAATCTCATTCTGCTCGGCAACGCGGCCTTTAGTCGCGATTCTGCCGGAGGTGAGACAGGCGCCCACTACCGCTTCATGGTGGATTACCCCAACGACAACGCCGATATTGTCGTGCGCTTCGATCATATCGATGCGGCCTACGATCCCGCCTTGGGGTTTGTGCAGCAGCGGGGCATCAATCGTATTGCCGGCAATACGCAGTTCACACCGCGCCCCAAGAAGCGCAGCCGCTATATCCGGCGCTATGAATTCAACGTGGCCAGCTACGATCTGGTGTGGGGCGTCAACGGCGGGCTGGACAACGCCTCATTCTCTGTGAAACCGTTTGGCCTGCAGTTCCAGAACGGCGATCGATTGGAAACCACGGTGCGTCGGCGTTTCGATGCGCCCGACCAGACGTTTTCCCTGTTCACCAACGCCAATGTCGCTCCTGGGCAGTACTGGTGGACGCGCGGGGAGCTGCAGTACAATGGCGCCGAGGCGCGTCCGGTGAAGGTGACGCTGAACGTCAGCGCCGGCGATTTCTACAACGGGCAGTCGCGCGATGTGTCGAGCAGTGTTCGACTGCGTCGGGCGCCGCACATGCTGTTGACGTTGGAGGCGCAGATTTCGGATGTCACGCTCCCCGTGGCACGCTTCACGGCGAAGACCGTGCGTGTGCGTGGGGACTACGCATTCAATCCGCGCCTCAATGCCACACTGTTTGCGCAATGGGAGAACCAGTCGCAGCGCGCCAGCACCAACGCGCGCGTGCGCTGGACGGTGAAACCCGGCAGCGATCTGTATGTGGTGTGGAACAGTGCCTGGCCCACTGGGCTCGAGCGTGCCATTCCGTGGGCGCGTCCGGCACGCGGTGGTCTCGTGGCGAAGTATGTGTACTTCTTCCGGGCATAATTGCGCCGCTGGCGATGAGCTGGGCTTCATGTAGATTCGGCGGGACTCCACCCCGGATCCCACCATGCCCCCAATGCCACGCCAGCTGATCACCGGACGGCTGATAGCGGCGGTGCTGCTGTCAGCCGTTTGCCTGTACCCGTCCGTCATGGTGCAGGCGCAGTCGCCGCCGGCATCACCCGGTACATTGTTCATCGTGGGGGGCGGCACGCAGCCCACGTCGCTGGTCCAGGACTTTGTGCAGCGGGCCGGTGGCCCGGGCAAAGCGCGCATTGCCGTCTTTGCCATGGCCAGCACGGTTGGCGAACGGAGTGGAGAGGCCAAGGCCAACGATCTCCGGGCCATGGGGGTGGACGCTCAGGCCATCTGGATCACACGCGCCCAGGCCGACGAGGACTCGGTCGTCCACCTGCTTGATCGGGTCACCGGGGTGTGGTTTGGCGGTGGCGATCAGAACCTGCTCATCGCCGCGCTACGCGGCAGCAAAGTGGAGTGGGCCATTCGCGCGCGCTTCAACGCGGGTGCGGTCGTTGGCGGTACGTCGGCCGGAGCGGCGGTCATCTCGTCGCCCATGATTACCGGCGAAGAACTGCTGCGGCGCGACACCACCGAAACATGGACACGCATCCAGCGCGGGACCGTTCAGGTGGACAGCGGCTTTTCCTATCTCACCAACGCCATCGTGGACCAGCACTTTTTGCGTCGCAAGCGGCACAACCGGCTGCTGAGCCTCGTGTTGGCCGACGCGCCGCATCTTGGCGTGGGTATCGACGAGGGCACCGCACTCATTGTTGAGCCATCTGGGCTCTGGCGCATTGCCGGCGCCAGCGCCGCCCTCATCTTCGACGCCCGCGAGGCCACGCGCACCTCCGCGTCGTCGCCTGTGCTTGGTGCCGCCTCGGTACGCATGCATCTGCTGCCGCATGGGGCCACCTTTGACCCGCGCACGGGTACCGCGACGCTCCCGGCCGCGATCAAGCCGTAGCCGGTCCCATTGTGGTGGTGGTCACTACGCGAGCGCCCTCTGGCAGGTCGAGGGCCACCGTGGTGCCTACCGGGTGCAACACAAAGCAGGTAGCCCCGCTGCCGCTCATGAGCCCAACGGACGCGTGCCCCTGCGCGGTGAGTTGGCGAGCGACGTCGCGCACGGCCGGTAGCACCAAGGCCACACCGGCATGCAGCGACGGCACGACCTGCTCAAAATCGTTGGTGGCCAGCGCTGCCACAAAATCCCACGAGCCAAAAGCATCTGGCGGGTACGCGTAGGCGCTCACCGTCTCACCGCGGGCCACTCGCGCGTCGGCAAATGCGCCGTACGCGGCGCCGGTATTTACGCCCTCAGAAAACGCCACCAACGTTGCGGCCATGGCCGGAAGCGCAGGCAGCGGCAGCAGACGATCACCGCGCCCCCAACCCCAGGCCAACGCTTCTTCACTCACCAGAAACGGCACGTCCGCTCCAAGCCGTCCGCCAATCTCCAACAGCCGTGCCAGGCCAAGCGGGGTGGGGCAGAGCGATTCCAACGCGCGCAACACCGCCGCCGCATCGGCGCTGCCACCACCCAGCCCGCCCCCCACCGGAATGTGCTTGGTAATGGCAATCTGCCAATTCGTGCCCCACGCTGCGGCCGCACAGTACGCTTCGGCCGCGCGCCACGCGAGGTTCTGCTCGACGGGCCCAAGGCCGTTGGCGGGCATGCTGGGCCCGGCGCAGGTGAGCGATTTGGGGGCATCACTCACCGTCACGTCTACCACGTCGTGCAGCGCGAGACGTTGGAAGAGCGTTTCGATGCCGTGATATCCCGACGCTTCGCGCGCGAGAATACGCAACACCAGATTGAGCTTGGCGTGTGCGGTTTGTGTGCGCGAACGCGCGGCGGTGCTCTCTTGTCCCATCACGAACGTTCCTTCACCGGAGTAGCAGAGGGCGGCTCACGGGCCGGGGGCGCGTTGAGCCTGCCGGACTTCGCCCATATTCAGTCCGACGCGCGCGAAGTATATCGCGCCAATGACGGTGATGGGGATGAAGCTGAGCAGGTGATAGCCCAGCGCCCAGGTCACGGCAATTTCCTTGGGGACACCGTACACGGCCAGCCCCACGTTGGCGGCCACTTCAAACACCCCGAAAAAGCCGGGTGAGCTGGGGACAGCCACCCCAATGGCCAACACGCCCTGCAGAAAGAGCGCCGCACTCACGGGCACGTCCATCCCCACGGCCAGAAAGCCCAGCCACAGCGCCAGCGCATGCGTGAGCCAGTGCAGCACGGTCCAGAGCAGCACGGCTCCAAAGCGGCGGGAATCTTTAAGCACCGCCAGACTGCCCACGCCCAGTTCCACAAAGCCCACCACCGTATCGCGCTGGGCGGGCATGAGTCGCGCCGCCACGGCGCTGGTGAGGCCCACCACCATGCCGGGGCGCAAGACGATCACGTAGCACACCGCCAGGGCGGCTCCCACGAGCCCAACGCCACCAATGGCAATCTCACCCAGTGTGCGACCCGCCACCGTGGCCCCGGAGGGGAACCGGGGGTCGAGCATGGCGGCGAACATCATGGCAAACACCACCAGCGCATCAAAGATGCGATCGACGGCGAGTGACCCGAGGCTCGTGGTGAGGGCAACGGCTGGCACTTCCCGGGTGAGCGCAAAGGCCCGCGCAAACTCTCCGGCGCGCAGCGGGAACACATTGTTCATCATCACGCCAATGGCGGTGCTGCGCCACAACGGACCGTAGGGGACTACCCCGACCACGGGCTCCAGAATGGGCTGCCATTTCCGCGCTCGGATGGGCACAATGGCGGTGGCCGCCGCCGCGGAGAGCGCAAACAGCACCCCGTTTGCTGCGCGCAGCACCTCCCACACCGCCGCCAGCTCGACACCCCGCAGCGTCCACCAGAGCAGGAGGGCGCTGAGCAGAAAGCCGAGCAGGGTGCGGCCGGCCTTCACGCGCGCGTCAGGTAGTAACGGCCAGGTCGAGCAAGTCGCTCAGTTCCTCGAAGAGCGCCTGGGCGTCGGGCTGCGCGAGCGATCCCCGTTGCCAATGCACCTTGAGCTGATCGCGGACCTCGCGTGCCCGCGTGACCGCCGAGTGTCCGCGATAGAGCAGCGACTCAATGGACACGATGGCCACCTCGGGGGCCGGCGCCCCGTTCCAGGTGACATTGGCCTGCTTCACCTGCGCGGCCAGCTGGGCGTCGGTGAGTTCGCGGTTCATGAGCAGCTGGGCAAACCCTTGCACACCGGCGCGCTCGGCCGCATTGGCCAGCGGAGCGCGGGCCATTCTGGTGACCAGATTGGCGATGCTGGCGGCGCCATAGCTTTCCGCCACGTCGGCCAATCCCAGCAGGGCCCGGCGCACACCATCGGCCAACGCCAGCTGAGACGGTCCGGCCGGGCTGGTGGCCAATGCGGCCGCCTCGCGGGCCACGCCGTCGGCGGCAGCCGCGACGTCGCTGCGGAAGCGTTGGGCGAGGGTAATGGCCGGCGTCGGATTGCGCTGCAGAATGGCGGGCATGCCGTCATCCGGGAAAAAGCGCGAGATGGGCACGACCTGCGCCGTCGGCGATTCCGCCGGCGCCTTGGTGGCCAGATAGCCCGCGGCCACTGAGGCCAGGGCCACCGACTGCGTGCGGGCCCGTCGCTGCTCGCCCTCAGCCCACATGGGGGCCTTCTCCACCAGCTGGCGCAGTTCCGCCAGCGCCCCGCGCACCGCGAAATGCAAACGCTGATCCCAGCGCAGCTCCTGATCACGCAGCCCGGTGGCAATGCGCTCCAGGGTCGAGGCAAAGTCGGGGAGCCCATCCAGACGCGTCATGGTGGCGCTGCCGCGCAACGCGCGGGCGCTGGCCAGAAACGCTGCCGCATCAGGAGCCCCCGGATCGGTGAGCAACTGATCCAGCCGGTCGAGGTATTCCGTGGCTTCCTTCTGGAAGAACTCGATAAGCGCCTGCGGTGCACTCATGCGCGGGAGAGCTAAAGGAAAATTCAGAACCGATCGGCTTCGCGGGCGTCGTCCATGGCGGCACGAACCTCCCGCACGGCAGCATCCAGTCCGATAAAGATGGCGCGTCCGATGATCGCGTGCCCGATATTGAGCTCCTCGATCTCCGGAATAGCCGCTACCGGGCCCACGTTGTCCACCGACAGGCCATGGCCGGCGTGCACGGCCAGCCCCAACGACACGCCAAGGGCTGCCGCGTCCTTGAGTGCCTGCAGGGTGGCCGGGTTTCGCGGCGCATGCGCATACGAACCGGTGTGCAACTCAATCGCGTCGGCATCGACCGCCTTGGACAGGCGAACCGCCGCCGGATCGGGGTCAATGAACAGACTCGTACGGATCCCCAGGCGTTTCAGGCGTGTCACGGCCTCGCGCACCGCCGTCTCATGGCGCACCACATCGAGCCCGCCCTCGGTCGTCACTTCTTCGCGCCGTTCAGGAACCAGCGTCACCTGCGCGGGCCGAAGTGTTTCGGCGAGACGGAGCATGTCGTCGGTTATGGCACACTCCAGATTGAGGAGGGTGGTCACCGCGGCGGCCAGCCGGTGGATATCGTCGTCCTGAATGTGACGACGGTCTTCACGCAGATGGGCGGTGATCCCATCGGCACCCGCCTTTTCACAAAGCACTGCCGCCGCCACCGGATCGGGCGTCTCGCTGCGGCGGGCCTGCCGCACGGTGGCGACGTGATCGATGTTGACGTACAGACGCTGGTAGCGAAGCGACATCTCTGGGGTAGTCCTGGAAGAAGCGGGCGGGTCACTCGGACCGCCCTGACCACAAAAGGTACCGGCCCCTGGCCGGTTGGACATGTGCGGCACGGAATGGTGATAGCTTACACCATTGCACGTTTACACCGAAGGTAAGGAGGCCTTGGTGCTCGGACAGCAGCTCAAGATGCGAAAGGGGTTCACGCCGCGGGTGGCCATCATGGCCGTCGCGACCATCCTGTTCACCAGCGCGTGCGCCCGTCAGGCGGTTTCCACGGAAACCCGTTTGCCCGGCGCGACCGCCGTGCCCACGGTGGGCGGGACGCCAACGAGCATTGGTGGCAATACGGGGCGGGCGGCCGTGGAATCGTTCATGGCCGCCGTCAAGGCGCAGGATCTCCAGGCCATGTCCGGCCTGTGGGGGAACGGGAAGGGGCTGGCCCGCGACCAGTACAAGCGCGACGAACTGGAAAAGCGTCTTGTCATCATGCAATGCCTGCTCCAGCACGATCAGTTCCGCTTTGCCGAGAATGGCCCCCGACTGCAGACCGGCGGCCGGCAGGAGCACCTGATCGAGATCAAGAAGGCCAAGCTGGAAGCCCGGACCACGGTCATGACCGTCCCCGGGCCCGGTGGCAAGTGGCTCGTGGAAGACATCGACGTGAGCAAGCTGCGCGACTTCTGCCAGTAAGCGGTCGCCCCACAATGCCCCGGGCGGCCGTTCCGGCCCCCGGGCTATCCCCGCTGGACAGGCCGACTAGTATTCGGACAGTTCGACGAGCACCCCGCCGGTCGCGCTCGGATGCAGGAAGGCGATACGCTTGCCTTCGGCGCCAAGGCGTGGGGTCTCGTCGATAAGTCGGAGACCGGCGTCACGGCACTTCTGCAGCATGCCGTCGAGGTCGTCCACGGCGAAGCAGACGTGATGGATGCCAGGGCCGCGCTTGGCGACGTATTTCCCGATGGGTGTCGCCTCGGACGTCGAGTGCAGCAGCTCCACCAGTGATTCTCCGGCGGCGAGTCCCACAATCGTGGCGCCGTCGGCATCACTCAGGGGTACTTCAGGCATCTCCAGCACGTCTCGCATGATGGGGAGCAGCTCGTCGAGGGCGCGAACGGCAATCCCGATGTGGGCGATGCGCGTGCCGCGGCGAACGGAATCAGTCATGTCGGTCTTTATGGATCGGGGTGAACGATGCCGAATTCTAATCCTGTAAAGGGACACCAAGGCTGCGTGCCTCACGCGGCAGGTGACCCATGGAGCACACGATGGCGAACGCAGTCGAAGTGATGGACGATACCTTCGCGACGGAAATTGAGCAGCAGGCCGGTCTGTCGGTGGTGGATTTCTGGGCGACCTGGTGTGCCCCGTGCCGCATGATCGCCCCGATCGTGGAGCAGCTCGCGGCCGACTACGCGGGCAAGGTGAAGGTGGCCAAGCTCGACGTGGACAACAACCAGCGCACCGCCGCCAAGTTCAACGTGCGGTCCATCCCCACGATCCTGTTCTTCAAGGACGGGAAGCTGGTGGATCAGGTTGTGGGCGCGGTGCCGCGTCCCGCCCTCGAAGCAAAGTTCAAGGAGCATGCCTGAGGCTGACGTGAGTCAGCCCGGCACCACCCCCGATCTGCCGGCCGCTGAGGGTGCCTCGGCGCTGGCGGGGCGGGCGGCGGAACTCTGGCCCCAGGCAATCACGCCTGGGGCTTTGCACGTCGTAAGCACACCCATTGGGCACCTCGGGGACATCACCCTGCGGGCGCTGGCGGTGCTGCGCGAAGCGGCCGTGATCTGCTGTGAGGACACCCGGCACGCGCGCCCCTTGCTCGACCGCTACGGCATTGGCACCTCCACGCTGGCGCTCCACGAGCACAATGAAGCCAGCATGATTCCCCGGCTGCTCGACCGTCTGCGCGCCGGAGAAGGGGTGGCGCTCATCAGCGACGCCGGCACGCCCCTGGTCTCAGACCCGGGGGCGCGGCTGGTGGATGCCGCAATCTCGGCCGGGCTGCGGGTGGTGCCTATTCCCGGGGCCTCCGCCACACTGGCCGCTCTGGTGGCCTGCGGCCTCACGCCGCACCCCTTTACCGTGCTTGGCTTTCTCGACCGGAAGGGGAAGGAGCGGGAGAACGCCCTCGCCATGGCCGTACGCCTGCCTCATGCCGTGGTGCTCTTCGAGTCGCCCAACCGGTTGGTGGATACCTTGCGCGACCTGGCGGTGCTGGCCGGGACCGGGCGCGCCGTGGCCGTGGCCCGAGAGCTCACCAAGCATTTCGAAGAGATCAAGCGCGGAACGCTGGAGGAGGTCGCCGCGTATTACGAAGCGGTACCCCCTCGGGGAGAAATCGTGATCGTGCTGGCTGGCGCTACGGCCGCGGAACCCACGGAAGACGGCCTGCGCGCGACTGCCGATGCATTGCGCGCCGAGGGCTTCCGCCCGCGCGACATCGTTCGCATGCTCATGGACGAGCACGGCGCCAGTCGTAACCTTGCGTATCGTCTCGCCCACGACACCTGATCCGGTCCCGCATGCCACTCCCGCAGCGCCTGCTCCGTCCCGTCCTGCTCGCTGCGTGTCTCGCCGTTCCGGCCGGACTGGTGGCGGCGCGGCCGTTTGCAGCGCCCGTGACCGCAGCGACTGCTGGCCCCGGCCGGCTGGCCGTGGCGCGCCTGCAGTACGAAGGGGGCGGTGACTGGTACGCCAATCCGTCCAGCTTGCCCAACCTCATTCGCGCCATCGCGGAGCGTACCTCGCTTCCTATTGAGCGCGCCGAGGCCAAGGTCACGCTCACCGATTCGGCGCTCTTTGATTTTCCGTTTCTCCATGCCACCGGGCACGGGGAAATGAAGTTCAGTGAAGTCGAAGCACGCCGGTTGCGCGAGTACCTCACGCGCGGCGGCTTCCTGCATGTGGATGACAACTACGGGCTCGACGAAAGCTTTCGCCGCGAGATCGTGAAGGTGTTTCCCGATCGCCCGCTGGTGGAAGTGCCCACGTCGCACCCCATTTACCATCTCGTGTATGAGTTCCCCAACGGCCTGCCCAAAGTGCATGAGCACGACGGCAAGCCGGCCAAGGGGTACGGCATTTTCATTGGGAACCGGCTCGCGCTGTACTACACCTATTCCGCCGATCTCGGAAACGGCTGGGAAGACGTGGGCACGTATCCGGACCCACCAGCTATCCACGAGCAGGCGCTACGGCTTGGCGTGAATCTCTTTACTTACGCGGCCACCAGCCGCGTGCAGCCGTGATGCCCACATGACCGCACCGGCACTTGGTGGACTGCAGGCCGCGACACCCGCCGTTGGACGCGCACTCGAAACGCGCCTTGGCGGTGAACAGCAGGCGTTGGCAACCCGAGGGACGGCCGCTGCCGCGTTGGGCGCCGTCGCGGTGTTGGCGACAGGGCTGGCTCTCGCCGCCTTTGTGCTGGCCGACGGGCGGTGGCTCACTCTTCCCGCCCCGCTGCCGTTGCTGGCGGCCGTGGTGGCCGTGAGTGGTGCGGGCGCGATGTTTTTGTGGCGGTGGCGCAAGGTGCAGGCCGTACTGCAACTGCCGTCGCTGGCGGGCACCGTGGAACGCGAACAGCAGTTGCGCGAAGGCTCACTGCGTGGCGCGCTGGAAGTGGCGAGTACCGGTGCGTTGGGCGCCCGTGCTGCCGACGATGTCGCGCGTCGCCTTCAGGCCGGCCCACTGGTCCCGGCCCTGACCGGTTCGCTCACGAAAGCGTTGATGCTGGCCGCCGCAGCGGCGGCCGTAGGTGCGGCGCTCGTGGCTGGTGCCGCGCGCCTCGCGCCGGACGGGTTGGCGGCCGTGCTGCAGCCGGTGAGCGCATGGCGTGGTACGCTGTTGCCGGCGCTGGCCTTTGATGATCTCACCACCCGCGTCCCGCGCGGCATGCCGGTCACCGTGCGTGTGCTGGCCACTGGGCGACAGACGGTCACCATATCCCGGCGGGCCGAAGGGGAAGCGTGGAGTGATACGCTGCTGACCGTGCCGGAAAACGGCGTGGTCATGTTGGCGCTCGGGCCGGTGCGTGCGGCGACCTCCCTGCGTGTGTCCGATGGACGGTCGGAGGAGCTGTCGGCCACGCTGGTGGTGGAAGAGCGCGGCTGGATTGGGGAGGTGTCGCTGCGGGCCATCTATCCGGCCTACCTCGGTCGCGCCGACGAAACGCTGGAACCGGTACCGCCCCTGCGCGTGCCACGTGGGACGCAGATTCGCCTGCGGGCCATGCTGCGCGGTGGTGCCCGCAACGCCGTGCTGACCGACGGACGGAGCCGTGTGCCGCTCACGGCGGTCAACGGCGGCACAGGCGAAGGGGGCGTGGCCGAAGGGCTGTTCACCGTTGATCGTGATGGCGCGTGGCAGTGGCAGGCCGAGGCGACGCCGCGGGCCGATGGCGCGGTGTTGCCCCCAGAACTCCCGGATTCATTGCCGTTCACCGTCATTCCTGATCAGGTGCCCGCTGTGGTAATTGTGGCGCCGGCCACCGACACGGCCATTGGGCCCACGGGTGAAGTGGCCGTGATTGTGGATGCCGGTGATGATCATGGCGTTGCACGGGTGCATCTGGTGATGTGGAAGGAACTGGCCAACGGCGGTGGCTCCATTACGCGTGAGCGGGTGGAGGTGGCTACGCCGCAATCGCCGGTGTTTGAAGGCGGCACGACCATCACGTTGGACGGGCGTGGGCTGGAGCCGGGCGACAAGCTGCACGTGACCGCCGTGGCCACCGACGACTCGCCGTGGGCGCAGCAGGCACAGAGCGCCGAAGTCATTCTGCGCATGCCAACGCTGTCCGAGCAGCGCGCCATGGCGCGCTCCATGGCCGACTCATTGGCCGCCAAGGCGCTCCAGTTGGCACAGCAGGAAAAGCGGTTGCAGCAGAACACTGCCGACGCCTCACGCAGCCGCGACCTCAAGGCCAATGGTGGCGATCAGTCTTCGTCGAACGGTGCCAAGAGTGATGCCGCCAAGCAGATGAGCTTCACGCAGGCGGAGAAGGCCAAGCAACTCGCGCGCGATCAGCAGCAGCTGTCGGCCAAGGTGGATTCGCTGCGCATGAACGCCAAGGAACTTGAGTCTCGACTCAAGAACGCCAACGCGCTCGACACCACCATGGCGTCGCGCATGCGCGACATCCAGAAGATGCTGCGCGATGCCATGACGCCCGAAATGCAGAAGCAGCTCGAGGCGCTGAATAAGAATTCGGACAAGCTGAGCGGCTCCCAGGCCCAGCAGTCCATGCAACAGTTGGCCGACGCGCAGAAGCAGATGCGCGAGCAGCTCGAGAAGAGCGCCGAAATGCTCAAACGGGCGGCGTTGGAAGGCGCCATGCAAACACTGCGCGACGACGCCAAGGAGCTGTCGAAGGCGCAGCAGCAGATGGCCGACCGCATGGACGGCAAGAACGACGGCAAGTCGCCGCAGCAGGGGCAGGGCAAGCCGGGCGAACGGAGCACCACGCCGGCCAACCAGGACCAGGACCCCCGTTCGCTGGCCGACCGGTCGCGCGATTTGGAGCGTGAAGTGCAGGCGTTGGCCAAGCGTCTCGAAGAGGCGGGGGCCAAGCCCGGCGCATCCAAGACCCGCGAAGCGCAGCCGCTGGCCAAGGAAGCCGCCGACGCCATGAGCAAGGCCGCCGAGCAGCAACGGCAGCAGCAACAGGCGCAGCAGCAGGGCCAGCAAGGCCAGCAACAGCCCGGCCAGCAACAGCAGGGTCAGCAAGGACAACAGGGCCAGCAGGGCCAGAAGCAGCAAGGGCAACAGGGCCAGCAGGGGCAGCAAGGCCAGCAGGGCCAGCAAGGGCAACAGGGTCAGCAGGGCCAACAAGGCCAGCAAGGCCAGCAAGGCCAGCAGGGTCAGAAGTCGGGGGCCGAACAGGCCCGTCAGGCCGCCGAGGCCATGGAGCGTGCGGCACAGCAGCTGTCGCAGGCGCGCGACGCACAGGTGAATGCGTGGAAGGGGGAGCTGTCCGATCAGCTCGACCAGTCCATCAACGAAACCATGCAGCTGGCGCGGCAGCAGGCCGAGTTGGAGAAGAAGATGCGCCAGCAGGGGCAGCAAGGCGCGCAGGGCATGCAGGGGGAGCAGAGCGCCCTGCAGCAGGGTGTGCAGCAGGCGGCCGAACGGCTCGAAGAAGCTGGTCGCTCGTCGTCGTTGCTGTCGCAGCGTTCGCAGAAGCAGATGGGTGAAGCGCAGCGCCGGGTGCAACAGGCCACGCAGGCCATGCAGCAGGCAGGGCAGGGACAGCCCGGCGGCAGCGAGCAGGCGCAGAATGCCATGAAGGACGCCACCGAGGCGCTCAACCAGGCGCTCAGCTCACTCGTGCGCGACCGCGAACGCGTGAACAACGCGCAGTCGGCCTCCGGCTTCACCGAAATGATGGAGCAGCTCAAGCAGCTTGCTCAGCAGCAGGGGCAGCTTAACAGTCAGATGCAGGGGCTCAACATGATGCCGGGCGGCGCCAAGGGAGATCAGGCGCAGCAACAGGCGCGTGTGCTGGCGCGGCAGCAGCGCGAAGTGGCGCGCAGCCTCAACGACTTCTCCGACGCCGACGAAACCGGCCGCACGGATGCCCTCGCCAAGGAAGCGCAGCAGCTGGCGCAGCAGCTTGAACGGGGCGGGCTCGACCCCGCCGTGGCCGCGCGTCAGCAGCAGCTCTATCGTCGCCTGCTCGACGCCGGTCGCTTCCTCGAACAGGAGGAGCGGGATGACCAGGGACCGCGTGAAGCCAAGGCGGGGAACGGCGCCGGTGGTCGTGTTGATGGGTCGCAGTCTGGGAAGGCCGCCAGCAAGTACGCGCCGCCCACCTGGAACGACCTGCGTGGCCTTGGCCCCGACGAGCGTCGTCTGGTGGTGGAATACTTCCGCCGACTCAATGGCAGCACACCGCCGTAACAGCGGGCGTTCGCCGCTTCGCCGTTGCTGCGCCATTGCTCTCGGTGCGGTGGTTGCGGCGTGGCCGCTTCCTGCTGTGGCGCAGGCTACGACGCCGGCCACCAGCGCCGCCGACGCGCTCACACGCGCGCTGGAGGCAGAAGACAAGCGCAACACCGCCGTCGCCTCTGTCGCCTATCGTGAGGTGCTCCAGCGCGCGCTCACCGTTGGCAACACCGATGGTGATCGGGTGGCGCTGGCCATCCTCGGGCTCGAGCGCGTGTGGGTGGATGCCGGAATGCTCGACTCCATCGTGCCGGTGGTGACGCGGGTGCTGCAGCTCCGCCCCAACGATCCCACGGCGCGTTCGGTACAACTGCGCACCCTGGTCACCATGGGGCGCGACAGCGACGCGCGCGAAGCCTTTACCACCTGGCGTCGGGCGGCCGGCAACGATGCCGCCCCCTTTCGCGAGTACGCTCGGCTCCTCATGCAGCAGGGACGCACGCTGGCGGCCGATAGTGTGCTTGCTGACGCGTCGCGGCTGATGGGCGCCGGTGGCGCCCTCTCCGGAGAAACGGCGCAGTTGCACATTGCGCTGCAACGGTGGGTACCGGCAGCGGCCGCGTTTCGCGAATCGCTCACCGAGCAACCGTGGCTCGAAACGGCGGCGCTCTTTGGTTTGCAGCGGGCCCCTGCCACCGTTCGCGATTCCATTCGTACCGTGTTGCTGGCCGACCCCGTTACGCTTGGCCCGCGTCGTGTCCTGTCGTCGCTGGAGTTTGCCTGGGGCGAACCACGTCGCGCGTGGAGCGCCATCAGTACCGTGCCCTCCAACGATTCCACCACGGCGGCCTGGCGAGGATTTGCCGAACGCGCCGAGTTGAACGAGTCGTGGCTGGTGGCGCGCGACGCGTGGATGGCGGTGCTCGACAAGGCCGGCGATCTCGAGGCGCAGCAGCGCGCTGCCGATGCCGCGTTACGGGCCGGTGATGCGGCCGGGGCACTCGCACTGGTACGCCGCAAAGCCACCGGCGCCGGCAAGGGAACCGACAGCCTGCGTGTCAGGGCCCTGCTGGGGCTCGAAATTGCCGCGCTTGGTGAGTTGGGGCGCGGCGCCGAAGCCCAGCAGCAACTCAACGATGCGGCCCGGAAATTGGACCCCGATACGCGGGCCGCGTTGGCGCGCCCACTGGTTGGCGCCTGGTTGCGCGCCGGCGATGTGGAGCGGGCCCGCTCTGCCATGCAGGGGTCGGACTTGGTGGACGACGACGAAATGGTGGGCTGGCTGGCGCTCTACGACGGCGATCTGCTCACGGCCCGCAAGCGACTGGTACGCGCGGCCTCCAGCCGACCGGAGCTGGTGGATGCCCTCGGCATTCTGGCGCGCACTCGCGTGGACCAACTGCCCGGTGTAGGACAGGCATTTGTGCTGTTGGCGCGGAAGGATTCCACGGCGGCGGCCACGCGGTTTGCGCAGCTGGCAGATTCGGTCGGGAACGCTGCGCCGGCATTTCTGGCCCAGGCGGCAAGACTCTCGCCACGCGCCGGGGCCGTCAGTATCCACGAACGTATCGTCCGCGACTTCCCCAAGAGCCCCGAAGCGCCCGAATCGCTCCTGGCCTGGGCGCGCGCGCTACGCGATGCGGGCGACAAACCCGGGGCCATTGCCAGACTCGAACAGTTGCTGGTGGAGTACACCACCAGTGCACTGGCGCCGCAGGCGCGACGGGATCTCGAGCGCCTCAAAGGCATGGTGCCGCCGCTGTAAGGGCGCGCCACCAGACAACCAGGATACATTTCGGCATGCGCATGTCGCGGCTCTTTCTCCTGTTGGCCCTCTTCCTGAGCGGCGCGCCCCTCGCGCACGCGCAGCATCTGCTGCTGCCCATGGACGACGGGCAGCGCAATCACCTCAAGGCATACGGGGTCACGTACCAGGCGCTGAAGGCCGGCCAGAAAGCGGAGTGGCTGCTCAACTACCGCGGCGGTGCCTTCCTGCTCCCCGATGTCCCGGATCTCCGTAAGCGCGCCGCACTCGATGGCGTGACCGTGGAACCGTACACCGACGCCAACGTGGCGGCCGCGCGCGCTGAAATTGCCGGCGGCAACATGGACGCCGTGGTGCTCGAGCGCGCACCGAAGATTGCCATTTACCGTCCGGTGGATCAGCCACCCTGGGACGATGCCGTGACGCTCGCGCTGACTTACGCCGGCATTGAATTCACGTCGGTGTGGGATGATGACGTGATGAAAGGCGATCTGTCCAAGTACGATTGGGTGCACTTGCACCACGAAGACTTTACGGGACAGTACAACAAGCTGTATCTCGCCTATCGCGATGCCCCGTGGTTTGTCGCGCAGCGTGAACGTGATCTCTCCACTGGTCGCAAGTTCGGCAAGAATGACGTGCCAGGGCTCAAGAAGGCGGTCGCCGACAACATTCGCGGCTTTGTGGATCGCGGCGGCTTCCTCTTTGCCATGTGCGGCGCCACGGAGTCGCTCGACCTGTCCATTGCCTCACTGGCCGTGGACATCGCCGGTCCATTCTCCGATGGAACGCCGCCCGCGGCCGACGCCGACGCGCGTCTCGATTGGACGCGCGCGCTGGCCTTTCAGGGCGCCCACGTGGAGCCCTCGCCGTATGTGAATGCCCTCAGTGACATTGACGGGCATCAGGTCAACGTGCCATCGCGTCGTCAGCCGCTCGGGGCGTTCTCCCTGTTCGGGTTTTCGGCCAAGCTGGACCCGGTGGCCACCATGTTGGTGCAGAACCATCGCACCGTCATCTCCGACTTCTACGGCGTGACCACCAGCTTCAACAAAGCGGTGGTAAAAGCCAACGTGACGGTGCTGGCGCAGGAAGAAGGCGCGCCGTGGTCCAAGTATCTGCACGGCGACTACGGCAAGGGTTCCTGGACCTTTCTGGGTGGGCACGACCCGGAAGATCCGCAGCACGCCATTGGCAGCGCGCCCACCGATCTGTCGTTGCACCCCAATTCCCCGGGCTATCGCCTGATCCTCAATAACGTCCTCTTCCCGGCCGCCAAGAAGAAGCCGCGGAAGACGTGATGGAGTATTGAGCGCGTCGTGATGCTGGGGGAATCTGGTGAAGCGCGGCTGCTGCCCAAGGCCGCTGCCGCCATTCGTACGCAAATCAAACTGCATGGGGGCAACGAAGTCTGCTTCGTGTGCACCCTTGATGAGGACGGGCACCTGGCCACCGCGCGCAAGGTGGCGGCGGGCGACGTGCAGAGTGTGCTGGCGCTCCCCGGCGTGGCCGAGCGCGGCGAAGTGTTGGTGCACAATCATCCGTCGGGTGAACTCACGCCCAGTGATGCCGACATGGAAGTGGCCTACCGTCTGCATGGCAACGGGGTGGGCTTTGCGATTGTCGACAACGAGGCCACGCGCGTCTACTTCGTGACCGAAGTGCCTACCAGCAAGGCACTGGTACACGTGGACGCGGATGCGGTAGATGTGGCGCTGGGCCCTTACGGCCTCATTGCGCAGGCCATGCGTCAGGTACACGGCGCGCGGGAGTACGAAGACCGCCCCAGCCAGCGCGCCATGGCGGTGCAGGTCACGGCCGCGTTCAACGAAGGTGGCGTCGCATTGCTGGAAGCCGGCACCGGCGTGGGCAAGTCGTTGGGCTATCTGGTGCCCGCCTTGCGTTGGGCCGCCGCCAATGGTGAACGCACCATTGTAAGCACCAACACCATCACGCTGCAGGAGCAGTTGGTGGCCAAGGATTTGCCGTTCCTGCAGCGTGCGCTCAGCGATCAGCCGGTTCGCTTCGCGTTGCTCAAGGGGTGGCGCAATTATCTCTGTCTCTATCGGCTGGAGCAGGCCCAGGGCGCCGGCGCGGCACTCTTTGAGGACAACGCCACCGAGGAGGTGGCGAAGATTGCCGAGTGGGCGCTGCGCACCAAAGATGGGTCGCTTTCCGACCTGGCCACCGCGCCGCGCCCTGACGTGTGGGATGAAGTCGCTGCCGAGCCGGATTTGTGTGGGCGGCTCAAGTGCTCGTTCTACAACGACTGCTTTCTCTTCAAGGCGCGCAAGGAAGCGGCCAACGCCGACGTCGTGGTCGTGAACCATCATCTGCTGCTCTCCGATCTGGCCGTGCGGCGTCAGGCGCAGAATTGGGATGATGCGGCCGTGTTGCCGGCGTACAAGCGTCTGGTGGTGGACGAGGGGCACCATCTCGAAGACGCGGCAGCGTCACACCTGGGCAGCTCCATCACCCGTCGGGCGTTGGCCCGCATGTTCAATCGGCTCGAACGGCGCGGCAAGGGACTCTTGCCTGCGTTGTCGGCACGACTGGCGGGGAGCAAGGATCTGCTCAGCGTCGCCAGTCTCGACCTCGTGAACGAACGCTTGTTCTCAAGTGCCGTGACGGCGCGCGATCGTGTGCAGCTGTTGTTTGAACTCCTTGGCGCCGTGCTCGAAATGCAAGGCACGCCCGTCATGCGCCTCACGGGTGAGTTTCAACAGCACGACCTGTGGCGCAACGGCATTGATAGCACGCTCAAGGAACTGCTCAACGAAATCGATGCGCTGGCCACCGGCCTCAAGGTGGTACGCGAACGTTTAGAGAGTGACCAGAAACGCGCCGAAGAGCTGGCCCCGTTGCTGAACGAAGTGCGCGCCGTCATGCGGCGGCTGGGGAGCGCTGGAGATGCCCTGGCCAAGGGGCTCATGCCCCCGGCCGACGGGCCGCCCGTGGTGCGCTGGATGGAGTTTCAGGGCAAGCCCACGGCCCCCGAACGCAATCTGGCCGTGCATTGTGTTCCGCTCGATCTGGCGCCCGTATTGCGCGAAGATCTGTTCGAGCGGGTGGAGACCGCGGTGATCACCAGTGCCACCCTGTCCACCCACGGCGGCTTTGATTTTCTCGAGCAACGCTTGGGCATTGATGACGCTCGGCGCAGCAAGCGCACGGCCGTGTTCCCGTCGCCCTTCGATTATCCCACGCAGGCCATGCTGGTGGTGCCAACGGACCTGCCGGCGCCGAACGAGAATGCGCGTGAGCATTTCGCGGCGGTATCGCGGCATCTGCGCGATCTCATGACCGCCAGTGACGGCGGCATCTTCGCGCTGTTCACCAGTCACCGCGATGTGCGCGAGATGGCCGAGTGGTTGCGCGGGCCGGGCAACGGCGGTGGGTGGCCGTTGCTCGTGCACGGCGAAGAGCCGCGCGACATTCTGCTGCAGCGGTTCCGCGACGCGGGGCGCGCGGTGCTGCTGGGCACCGCGACGTTCTGGGAAGGGGTGGACGTTCCCGGTGATGCGCTGCGCGGGCTGCTCATTGCCAAGCTGCCGTTCCGCGTGCCCACCGAGCCCATGGTGGCCGCGCAGTGCGAAGCCATTGAAGCGCGTGGCGGCAACAGCTTTGGAGAGTTCATGCTGCCGCACGCGTCGTTGCGGCTCAAGCAGGGCTTTGGCCGACTTATTCGCACGGGGACCGACGCCGGGGTGGTGGTGCTGAGTGATCCCCGAGTGGTGACCAAGCGCTACGGACGCGAATTGCTCGACGCCCTGCCGCCGGCGAAGCGAGTGGTTGGGGCATGGGGGGACATCCGTGGTGAAGTGTCCCGCTTTTATCGGCAACGACGGCCCCAGCCATAGCGCTCGGCGTGTTTCGCTGAAGATTACCCGAGTTCGCGATGTTCTCCTGAGTCTCGCCGTCCTCCGCCCCCGCCATGAAGCCGTCCAAGATCGTCTGTGTTGGCCGTAACTACCTCGCGCACGCCCGGGAAATGGGCAACGATGTGCCCAAGGAACCCTTGCTGTTCCTCAAGCCGACGTCGTCCATCATTGCCGAGGGTGAGGCCATTGTGCTGCACCCGGTGTCCACGCACATCGAGTACGAGGGCGAAGTCGCCATTGTCATGGGTGCGCGCCTCAGCAAGGCCCAGAGCGAGGCCGAGGCCGTGGCGGCCATTGGCGGGGTGGTGGCGCTCAACGACGTGACCGCCCGCGACCTGCAGAAGAACGACGGGCAATGGGCCCGCGCCAAGGGGTTGGACACCTTCTGCCCCATCGGCACGCCCGTCCCCGCACCGGCGGATCTCGACAGCATTGAACTGATTACCCGTCTCAACGGTACGGTGGTGCAGCACGCCAAGGCCGGCGAGATGGCGTTCAAGATCCCGTTTCTGCTGCACTACATCTCCCAGTACCTCACCCTTGAGGCGGGGGATATTGTGGCTACTGGTACGCCGGCCGGGGTCAGCCCCATCAAGCCCGGGGATGTGGTGGAAGTGGAACTGGTTGGGCTGAGCCGGGTGTCAAATCCTGTAGTCGCCGGCGCCTGAGGGCGCCCCCGGGTCGATTTCGCCAAAACCGAGTAGATTTATCGTATGTCCGCCCCTCTCCCTCCAGCGACGCCGCCCGGCGACCGCTTGCCCGATTCGTCGGGGCAGGGGGAGGCGCCCAGGTCCGTAGCGCGCGCGCAGAACAGGCGCTCGCTGGCCACAAGATTGTCTGGGCTGCCGCAGGGGGAGAAGCGATCGCCGCGAGCGGTGGCCATCGCGGTGGGACTGCACGTGGTTGTGGGCGCGGTGCTCATTCAGGCGCTCACCTTCGGACACGGTATTCCTCAGTGGCTCCGCTTCGGTAATCAGGATGTCGCCACCGAAGAACGCCTCACGTACGTAACCCCGCCGGCGCCGGTTCCTCCGCCCAAGCCGGTCGCGCAGCGTCCGGTGCCACGCGAAGTGCCGCCGTCCACATCACCAACGCTCAGTGCACCGCCGGTGGGCCCTGTCGCCCCGCCGCCGCCGGTGCGTCCGGCCACGCCACAGGACACCGGGAGTGGCGGATCGGTGGGCAATGGCATTGGCGCCATCGATCCCAACACCCGTGGCGTGAAGCCGAACTACAACGACGAGCGCGTTTGGCGCGGACCGGTGGGTGAGGGCGGTGCGGGTGGCGGTGGTACCGGGGTGGGCACGGGAGACCGGGCGGACAAGCTCGACAGCATCATGCGTGGCGTGCTGGTGGCGGCGCGTGATTCGCTTGATTCCATTGCGCGGGCGCAGGGGCGGTACGGCCGCGCGCCCGGCGATTGGACCAAGACCGACAAGAACGGCAACAAGTGGGGCTGGGACCAGCAGGGCATTCGTTTGGGCAAGGTGATGATCCCCAACGCGCTGCTCGGGCTGTTGCCCTTGAACGCGGCCACTGCGGCGCAGATGTCCGGCAATCCCACTGCCATGGCGCGTGAATCACGCCTCGCCGCCGGCCGCGCTGACATTCAGCGCATGTCTGAACGCGGCATGGGCGAAGCCGAGTTCAAGCGCATCGTGAAGGAAATGGACAAGCGCCGCGACGCCGAGCGTCGAGAACGGTTGCGCGCCCCCAGCGCCAGCGTGGCCGCGCCCGTCAAGACGATCGAGCCGAAGGCGGACAAGTAAACGGGGGCTGGCCCGGCCGTTACTAGGCCGTCTGCCGCAGGTAGGCCACCGACTCGTTGATGCGCGCCAGTGAGCGCTCGCGCCCCACATACAGCAGCACATCAAAAATGCCCGGGCTCACCGTGAGACCGGTGAGCGCTACGCGCAGCGGTTGAAAGATTTTGCCGCCGGAAATGCCGCGCTCTTCGGCCAGTTTGCGCAGCCCTTCTTCCATGTGTGCCGGCTCCCAGTCGGGCAGGCTGGCCAGGCGCTCCTGCGTGGCTTCCAGAATGTCCGCCGCGCCGGCGGCATCCCGCCACTGCTTGCTCACCGCTTCCGGATCGTACTCGACGCTCTGCACAAAAAACGGTCGTGCCTGTTGCACGATTTCGTCGGTAAGCCGAGCGCGAATACGCAGCAGCTCCAGCACGCCACAGAACCACTCGTGGCGTTCGTTGAGCTCCGCCACCGTGGCCAGACCGGCGCGCTCCACCATGGGGGCCACGATCTGTGCCAACTCATTAATGGGGATGAGCGCCATATGCTGCCCGTTCATCCACTCGAGCTTTTTGGTGTCGAACACCGCGGCTTTGGCGTGCAGCCCGTGCGCGCTGAAGCGCTGAATGAGCTCGGGCATCTGCATCACTTCGATGTCGTCGCCCGGGGACCAGCCCAGAAGCGCCAGGAAGTTCAGCATCGCTTGCGGCAACAGTCCCTGATGCTGATAGTCGCCCACCGCCGTGGCACCGTGGCGCTTGGACAGCTTTTTGCCGTCGCTGCCGTGAATCATGGGCACGTGCGCGAACTGCGGCACCTCGGCGCCCAACGCCCGGTAGAGCAGAATCTGCTTGGGCGTGTTGGAGATGTGATCGTCGCCGCGCATGACCAGCGTTATCGCCATGGCAATGTCATCGCTGACCACGGCCATGTTGTACACGGGCGTGCCGTCGGACCGGAGGATGACAAAATCCTCGATGTCCTTGTTGGGGAAGGCAATGCGCCCATGCACGAGGTCCGGCCACTCGGTGGTTCCTTCGGGGACCTTGAAGCGAATGGCGTACGGTTCGTTGTTCGCGAGCTTCAGCGCGAGGTCCTCCGGGCTCACTTCGGCAAGCGCCCGGTCAAACCGGAACGTCTCCCCTCGGGCTTCGGCATCAGCGCGAAGCTTTTCCATGACCGACGGCGGCGTGAAGTCACGATATGCGGCACCGGTCTCCAGCAGACGATGGGCGTCGGCGTAGTGCCGGGCGACGTTGGCGCCCTGGTACACGACCTCTTCGTCCCACGTGAGGCCAAGCCACTCCAGCCCTTCAAAGATGGCGCGGGTGCTTTCGTCGGTGCTGCGGGCCCGGTCGGTGTCTTCGACGCGGAGCAGGAAGTCGCCGTCGAACTTCTTGGCGTACAGCCAATTGAACAGCGCGGTACGCGCACCACCCACGTGCAGGAAGCCCGTGGGCGAAGGAGCAAAGCGTACCCGGGGGCGCTTCGCAGGAGTCGCTGCCGTCATATGAACCACAGACCGAAGAAGGTCGAAACGCGACGAAAAGTCCAGACAAAAAAATGCGCGGGCCCGCCGGCAAGCCAGCGGACCCGCGGCACGGAGGGAGCGGGATTCGAACCCGCGATAGGGGTTGACCCCCTATGCCGGTTTAGCAAACCGGTGCCTTCAGCCTCTCGGCCATCCCTCCCAACCACACGGATACAGCCAACTGCTTACGAACAAACAGCTTGTGTATCTCGCGCCGCCTTGGCTCGCAGGAACCACGCGGAGCGGAAATGTAGTGGTAGGCGAGCCGTGGAAGCAATGGCACCCCACCGCAAAAACGGGTATCGGAGCCGGTTGTGGCCATATCGGTGAAATCCCGACTGCTGGCCCCGAGTGTGCACCTTAGCGTCCACATGAACGCGGTTGCCGCTGTCTGCTACCGGCTCACTGCCAGCTGCTCCCTGCTCCCTCCCTCCAATCGGAGTGCCACATGTCGAAAGCCGCTCTCGAACCCCCCCATCGCACCCGTGTCGATCTTCCACAGGACACCCTCGTGGCCATTGGGCTCATTCTCAACGAACGACTGGCGGATGTTCTCGATCTTGAACGGCAGGCCAAGCAGGCGCATTGGAATGTGCGGGGCGCCCGCTTCCAGCCCTTGCACCAACTGTTCGACGCCGTAGCGGCGTTGGCGGTTGGCTGGGCCGACGATCTCGCCGAACGCGCCGTGCAGCTCGGGTGTGTGGCCGAAGGCACGCTGCAGGCCGTATCGGCCCGTTCGGAACTGCCCGTCTGTCCGCTCAACGTGAACAGTGCCGACGAATGGCTTCACGTCATTGCGGAAGCGCTGGCGTTTTGTGCCAACGCTGCCCGGGCGGACATCAAGGAGGCGGCCGCGGCCGACGATGACATTACCGCGGATCTGCTGACGCGCATTACCGGCGAAGCCGACAAGCAGTTGTGGTTTGTGGAAGCGCACCTCGACCAGTCCTGACAGACGGGTAGCCCGGTGGCGCCAGCGCGTGGCGGGCTAGAAGTCCAGCCGCCAGAGTTTGCCGTTCGCGCCACCAATCCAGACCGTCCGGCCGGCGGCCGACACGCCGGCCGTGACCGTGCTGGTAATGGTGGTCCAGCTACGCCCTTCATCCAGGGTGTAAAAGGCACCACCAAAGCCCACGGCGACCGCAACACCGGGCCCGGCGCCCGGAACCCAGGTCACTCCGGCCAATGCGCCAGGAAGGGGCGGGCGGGGGCGCATTTCCCAGGTGCGGCCGGCATCGCGGGTAATGCCCACCACCGACTGTGACGTATCGGTACGCAGCCGGTTGATATCGGCACCCACGGCAATGCCCAGGGTGGCGTTGGCAAACGAAAGCCCCGTCATCCCGGCGGCGGTGCCCCGGGTGAACGGGGTGTTCTCCACGATCCAGCTGCGCCCCGCGTCGCGGCTGCGAAACAGCCGAGCTCCCGGCGCACCGGTGGCGACAAACACGGTGTTGGCGTCGCCGTGCACCACGCAGAGTCCACTGGCGGCAAAGGCCCCCTCACCGGGGAGCGGCGTCGGCACGGCGGCCGGAGCAAGCAGCGTCCAGGTGGCCCCGGCGTCGTCGGTTCGCAGCAGGTTCGTGCGCTTCTGCGATGCGTCGCCGTAGGCTACGCCCGTTGTGCCGTTGCCAAAGGAAAAACAGTCGTAGAACGCCGCGCTGTCCGGATTGAGGAACTGTAATCGCCACGAGGCGCCACCATTGGTGGTACGATAAATGCGCGATTTGCTGCCGTCCCCCGATGACAGAATCCAGGCACTGTCCGCACTCACCGCGTGGATGTCGCGATATTCGAGCGTGTCCCCGGCCGGCGTTTCAAAACGCTCCCAGGTCCGCCCGCCGTCGCGCGAGCGCAGCACGGTGCCCTTGTGCCCTGAGGCCCACACCACCTGCTCGTTCACGGCGTGTACCGCCTGCACCAGCGCGCTGGCCGCGCTGGGAAGCTCCACGATGCGCGGGGGCGTTGACGGGCCGGCTTGCGCTCCGGCGGAAACGCCAATCGCCGCCGAAAAGACGGCGGCGATTGTCACTGGAACGTACGTGCGTGTGTGCATAGCGGGGGGAGTGGGATTCGAACCCACGGTACCCTTTCAGGTACGCCGGTTTTCAAGACCGGAGCCATAAACCACTCGACCATCCCCCCGGGGCGGCCCGACCACGACCGCAGCGAAATGTAGTGAGGGGACGGCCCGGCGTCACGCCGCGACTTTCTGGCTCGCCTTCAGGGCCATACCAAGCACCGACGCCATCTGGTGCAAGTACGCCATGTGTTCATCGGTCCACGCCTTCTGCTCGCCGCAGTGTTCGCAGCAGAGCACCATGGTGGGCTCGTCACGCACCAGCACCACATGGTCCAGCAGGGAGCGGATATCCAGCGGGGTGAAATAGATCTCGTCGAAGCAGGAGGTGGCGGGGTGCGTCAGCGCGTCCGGGGCCACGATCTTGAGATCATGACGAATGGCCGCGAAGTAGTCGCCAAAATCCTCCTCCTTGAGCGTCACGCCGCGAGAGACCGAGCCGTCCCGCGAGTCAAACAGACAGTCGCTGGTAATGGCATCCTTCAACGACGAAAACGTCCAGACGCTGGCGCGGGTAGCGCCCACATTCTCCACAATGTCGCGGCACACCGCTTCGTAAAACTCCGCAAGTGCTGCGGGATCCTTCTTGACTGCTCCAAGTGCCTGACGGGCACGCTGCATGATTCCGTTCTCCGCGGAAAGGGTTTGCAGAGAAGTGTCGGCAGAAGGGACGCCGGGCTTAATTCCCTGCGCTCGCCACCGGTCGGGATCCTCGGGGGCTACCTTACCACGAGCATAATCCCGCGATATCAGTCATCATCCCGCGGTCCGGAGCCCCCGTGGAGCAGCTCGACGTTCTCATTATTGGCGCAGGCCTTTCCGGTATCAGCGCCGCCTGGCATCTCCAAATGGAATGCCCGGCGTTGTCATACGCCATTGTCGAGGGACGCGAACGGATGGGCGGCACCTGGGACCTGTTCCGCTATCCAGGCATTCGCTCCGATTCCGACATGTACACCCTCGGCTATCGCTTCCGCCCCTGGCGGCACGCGAAGGCCATCGCCGACGGCCCGTCCATCAAGGCGTACATCGAAGACACCGCGCGTGAATCGGGAGTTGATCGTCGCATTCGTTTTCAGCACCGGCTGGTGCGCGCGGAGTGGTCGTCGTCGTCGGCTCTGTGGACAGTGACCTTGGAAGTGGGTGCTGATCGGCACCTGGAGCAGCTGCAGGCGCGTTTCGTATTCAGCTGCGCCGGCTACTACGACTACGCGCTGGGCTATACGCCACAGTGGCCGGGTATGGCGGAGTTCACAGGCACCGTGGTGCACCCGCAGCACTGGCCAGACGGGTTGGACTATGCCGGCAAGCGCGTGGTGGTCATTGGCAGCGGCGCCACGGCGGTCACGCTGGTACCGGCCATGGCCATGGGGCCGCGCGCTGCTGCCCACGTCACCATGTTGCAACGCTCTCCCACCTACATCGCCACGTTGCCGTCGGAAGACGCGATGGCCACGGCCCTGCGACGTGTCTTCCCCTCGCGTGTGGCGTATGCGTTGACACGCTGGAAGAACGTTGCCCGCAGCATGTTCTACTACCGTCTGGCGCGCTCGCAACCGGAGCTTTTCAAACGGGGCCTGCGGACGGAAGCACGCAAGCAGTTGGGGAAGGACTATCCGGTGGATACCCACTTTTCACCGCGCTACCAGCCATGGGACGAGCGCCTCTGCATGGTCCCAGATGGCGATCTGTTTCAGGTGATCCGCGAAGGACGCGCGTCGGTTGTAACGGACACGATTGCCCGGTTTGATGCCACGGGGATTGTGCTGGAATCGGGCGCGCGCGTGGATGCCGACATCATTGTCACGGCAACGGGGCTGCGCATGGCGATTCTCTCGGGCGTGTCGCTGGTGGTAGACGGAACGCCCGTCGATTTCGGCCGCACGTTGCTCTACAAAGGCATGATGCTGAGCGACGTACCCAACATCGCGGCGTCAGTGGGGTACACCAACGCCTCGTGGACGCTCAAGAGTGACCTCATTGCACAGCATGTCTGTCGCCTGCTCAACTACATGCAGGCGCATCGCTATCGCCAGGTCACGCCTCGCCGAGAGCCGGGAATGGAGGAAACGCCTGTGTTTGATTTCACCTCCGGGTATGTACAGCGCGCTGCGTCGCAGTTGCCTCGGCAGGGTACACGGGCACCGTGGCGGTTGTATCAGAACTACGTGAAGGATCTGCTGTCGCTCCGCTACGGACGCGTGAACGATCCGGCGCTTGAGTTCCGCGCACAGGCCTCGTCCGCCGTGAACGCCGCTCCGGAGATCCAGAGGGCGGGGCATGCGTAATCGTCTGTCGCTTCGCGACCGGACAGCGGTCATTACCGGTGCCGGCAGCGGGATTGGACGCGCGTTGGCACAGTCGCTGGCGCAGCGTGGCTGCCATTTGGCGCTGGTCGATGTGAACGCACACACGCTGGCGGAGACGGTGGCGCTGCTGCCTACCGGAGTGCGCATATCGCAGCATGTCTTTGACGTCGCAAACCGCGACGTAGTGGCGGCGTTTCCAGTGGCCGTGGTTGATGCCCACGGCGGGGCCGATGTGCTGATCAACAACGCGGGGGTCGCGCTTGGTGGCACCTTCGAAATGGTGTCCGAGGAAGACTTTGACTGGCTCTTTGGCATCAACTTCCACGGGGTGGTGCGCATGACCCGTGCCTTTCTGCCATTGCTGCGGGCCCGTCCGGAGGCGCAGCTCGTGAATATCTCCAGCATCTTCGGCATTGTGGCACCGGCCGAACAGGTGGCATATGCGGCGAGCAAGTTTGCCGTGCGCGGATTTTCGGAAGCGCTTCGCCACGAGCTGGAGGGGAGTTCCGTGGGCGTGACCGTCGTGCACCCCGGTGGGATCCGCACGAACATTTCCGACAGTGCGCGGGCACCGCAGGGCGCTGAGGCGGCAGAGGTGCAGCGCCGACGTGAGGCGTTTCGCAAATTTCTGCGAATGCCGCCGGAGCAGGCCGGTGAAATCATTGTGCAGGCGATTGAACGGCGCCGGAAGCGGGTGCTGGTAGGGAGTGATGCGGTCGGCCTCTCGCTGCTGTCGCGCGTGGCGCCGGTCTCGTACTGGTCCCTCATGGCGAAAGGACTGCCCAAGTGAACGTGACGACGGTGCTGGTCACGGTGCTTGTCTCGGCGTTGGTGGTCGGGTTGGCATTGGTGCTGTTTGCCGCCTCCACTTCCCGACGCGTGGAGCGTGCGCTCCCACCCACAGGAAACTTTGTAGAGGTAGACGGCGCGCGTATTCACTACGTGGAGGATGGCAACGGACCACTTACGCTGTTATTGGTCCATGGCTTGGGGGGAAACGCCGGGCACTTCACCCACTCGCTCGTTGAGCGGCTCGCCCGCGAGTATCGGGTCATTGTCATGGAGCGTCCGGGCTCCGGCTATTCCTCCCGCGCGCCCGGGGCCGCTGCCGGACCCATAGCGCAGGCGCAAACGGTCGCGGCCTTCATTCGCGCCCTGGGACTCGATCGACCGGTGCTTGTTGGGCATTCGTTGGGAGGGGCCGTATCTCTGGCGACGGCCATCGCAGAGCCGTCCCTGGTACGCGCCCTGGCCCTCGTCGCGCCGCTCACCATGCTCCCCTCGGAGCCCCCGGCGGTGTTCAAGGGATTGGCGGTGGCCAGTCCACTGCTGCGCACCATGATTGGCTGGACCCTCGCGCTCCCGCTGTCGATTGCACGCCGGGAGGTCACCCTCACCGCGATCTTCGGTCCCGAGCCGGTCCCCCGCGACTTTGCAATTGGTGGCGGCGGTGTACTCGCCATGCGTCCGAAGGCGTTTGTCTCTACCTCCACGGATTTCATGGCGGTGCCCGGGGACATGCCGGCGCTCATGCAGGCCTATGGGGCAATGCGTGTGCCGGTGTCGGTGCTGTACGGCACGCACGATCGTATCCTCGACCCGGCGCTGCATGGCGACGCCTTCCGGGCCCTCCTCCCGCAGGTGCGCCTGGAATACGTGGACGGGGCAGGGCATATGTTGCCGCTCACCGTCCCGGAGCAGGTCGCGAGCTTCGTGCGAGCCGTGGCCCAGGGGTAACGGCGCGGCGCCCCCCAAGTCATTTTTGTCACATGCCAGAGCTTCGCAAACCCTATTTGTTGTATCTGGGCGACGCCCAGTATCCCACCGACGCCAAGACGGCGTGCGGCCTTCGTGATTGGTGCCGCACCGATGTCGTGGGTGAATGGAGTCTCCCGGCGGCCACGGTCAGTGTGGGCGTCCCGCGACTGTCGCCAGCGGATGCCGCGGCGCAAGGGGCGGGCAGTCTGGTCATTGGCATCGCGTCGGTAGGGGGGAAGCTCCCCGACGCCTGGGTGCCTGACCTATTGGCGGCCATTGAGAGTGGTCTCGATATCGTAAGTGGCATGCACACCCGGCTCACCAGCTTTCCGGCGCTGGTGCAGGCCGCGGCGGCGCGTGGCGTGCGCCTGGTGGATGTGCGGCACAGCGACCAGACCTTTCCTGCCGGCACCGGCGCCAAACGGACAGGGATGCGCATTGCCACGGTGGGCACCGACTGCGCACTGGGTAAAAAGTATTCGGCGCTGGCGCTCACCAATGCGTTGCACGCGCGGGGGCAGAAGGCCACGTTCCGGGCGACCGGACAAACCGGCATCATGATTGCCGGCAGCGGCGTGGCCATTGATGCCGTGGTGGCCGACTTCATTGCCGGCGCCGCCGAAACGCTGTCGCCCGACAACGACCCCGATCACTACGATGTCATTGAGGGGCAGGGAGCGCTCTTTCACCCCGCCTACGCCGGGGTGACGCTGGGGTTGCTGCACGGGTCGCAACCCGACTGGATTGTGCTCTGTCACGATCCCAGCCGCAAAACCATCGAGTACCGCCCCGACTTCCCCATCCCCCCGCTGGGGGAAGCGGCCAAGCACTACCTGCAGGCGGCCCGCATTACCAATCGGGCGGTGCGGCTGGCCGGCGTGTCCATCAACTCCTCGTCGCTCAGCGACACCGAGTGGGACGAGTACCGGGACGTGGTGAGTCGCGAACTCGGGGTGCCGGTGTGCGACCCCCTGCGCGGCGGGCTGGACCCGATCGTTTCCCGGGTTCTTGGTGTAGAATGAAGACGTAGGGTTTCCTCAACCGACTTGAGCATATGCGCACAAACAATCCCGTTCTGTCCAAGTTCGCCGACACGGCGCGTTCCACCTTTGGCCTTACCAGCCCGGGGGCCATGACGGTGGCCGGCACCGCCGGCAAGGCGTCACTCCTGCTGGCACTGGTGGTCTTTTCTGCCGCCATGACCTGGCAGCAAGTGGCCGCCGGTCGCACCGATCTCGTGATGCCGGCCATGCTGGTGGGTGGCCTGGGTGGTTTTGTCTTTGCCATGATCACCAGCTTCCGTCCGCAGTGGGCACCGTGGACGGCTCCCATCTACGCGTCGCTGGAAGGCATTCTATTGGGCGCCATCTCGGCGCTGTACAACGCGCGCTTCAATGGGCTGCCGCAGCAGGCCGTGCTGCTCACCTTTGGCGTCACGCTGGGTGTGCTCACGCTGTATCGCTTCCGTGTGCTGCAGGCGAGCGCCGGCTTCAAGCGCATGATGCTGGGCGCCACCATGGGTATCGCGCTCTTCTACCTGGGCTCCATGGTGCTGTCGCTCTTCGGCGTGCAGATCGGCTACTTCACGTCGTCAGGCTGGCTCGCCATTGGCATCAACGTGGCCATTGCCGGTGTGGCGGCGCTCAACCTGGTGCTCGACTTCGATCGCATTGAAGAAGGCGCGCGCATGGGCGCCCCCAAGGCCATGGAATGGTTTGCCGCCTTTGGTCTCATGGTCACGCTCATCTGGTTGTATCTCGAGTTGCTGCGGTTGCTCTCGCGGTTGCAGGGGCGGCGCGACTGATCACGCGCGACTGATCACGATGGTGTGATTGAAAAACGGCGCGCATCCCGACTGGATGCGCGCCGTTCGTTTTTGGGGTGGAGCCCGCTCTGCTCACGAGTCACACCCGCAGCACTTCGTGGTTACTTCGGAAACCCCATCGCCGCCGCTCCGAGCGCTGGCATGATGCGCAGCGCATTCTGGTAGTACACCTTCTTCAGCACGGCATCCGGCAGGTCAATGCCGTACAGCTTCCAGAAGGCGTGATAGTCGCGGTAGTAATCGAAGTAGTCGTCACGCGTTTCGAGCACGCGCCAGTAGTACGGATACTCTTCCGGCTGGAAACTGTCCTTGCCGAAGAGAATGCGGTCCTGGTACTTCACGAAAAAGTCGTGCGCCGCGCGCGGCTGACGGCCAATGTCGTAGAGCACCGCCCCCATTTCGCCGAGCACGTTGGGCATGGCGTCGAACATCTTGCCAAGGCGACCGAGATCGTTGGCGTGCCACCCCAAATGCGCCGCCACGAACGTGGTCTTGGGGTGCCGACGGAAGAGGCTGTCCCGCTCGGCCATGAGCTGATCAAAGCTCGGATAGCGGTCCTGCGGATACCGACGCTCCGGAAAGAGCGACTGCTCGAGCCACCGCTCGTTGGTGTAGTCCACCTCGCGGAAGAACTCCTGCGGGTCGGCGGTGTGAATGAACACCGCGAGCTTGAGGCGACCCGCCGCTTCAAACACCGGGGCGAGCTCGGGGTCGTTGAGCTTGAGGCGTGATCCGTCGGCCTTTTTGGCGGACAAGCCGAAACCCTTGCCCACTTCGCCAATGCCCACCGCGCCCGCCTTGGCGTCGGCTTCGAGCTGCGCAATGGCCTTCTGTGCCCACCCCGGCGTCCCCACACCATTGAAGCTGATGCCGGTGAGGAAGCGTACGCGGTCCTTCATGGTCTTCGACTGATTGACCAGCGCGATTCCCTGCGTGAGTCGATCGCCCGACACGTTGCCGGCCACCACCATGAGGCGCACGTTGATGGAATCGAGCGTGGGGCCGAAGCGCTCCAGCGCCTCCACGCTGCCAATCTGCGCGCCGCCCGGATGCCCGTGGAAATCCACCACCGGGAACTTGGCCTTCATGCGCATGGTGGACGGCACCTTGAGCGTGCTCTTGGGGCGGTAGTCCACGATGCTCGGCACTTTGCCTTCGGGGGCCAGGCAGGTGCGTGGACGCACTTCGGTGGTGCCGGCGGGGCACTCTTCACCGGCCTTGATGGTGGTGCCGCCACGAAAGCCCTGCGCGGCGAGCGTGCAGGGGAGTGTGAGGGCGAAACCGGTGAGCAACGAACGGGAAACTCGACGCACAGCGGCTCCTTATTACTTGGAAGTGTCAGGCGGCAGCAACAGCTGCTGCGCGGCGGTGTCGGCACCCGGCGCAATGGGCAGCTGCGGCTGACGGTCAAAGCCAAACACCTGCGCCCGGCGCATGGCGGTGGCAATGCCCTTCGCCTGCTCGTACACGGCACGCGACTTGTCTACCTGGCCACTCTGCGCCAGTGCTTCGGCCAGCGTGACCCCACTGATCACGTACAGGTCGGGGATGCCCACCGAGGCATCGTCCACCCAGCCGTTGCGGGCGGCCAGTGACTTGGTGGCCGTGAACACATCGTTCCACAGCGCGTACGACCGCTCCACATCCACCGCGCCTTCGCCCGGAATGAGCACGATGTTGCCACCCGGTACGACCTGCTGCGGCAGCAGCTTCTTGGCCATGCCGTGCGTTACCACGTACCGCTCGAGACCCAGCTCGTACGGGTAGCCACCCGCCGTGCGGCTGAAATACATGGCGCGGTCGGGGAAGGCGTCGCGAATCATGAAGTAGATCATCTGATCGGCCTTCATGATCTGCGGCAGCCGCGGCTGCGCCACAATGTCGCCCTTCTGGAACGCCGCGTTCTCCGGCGTCGCAATGGCGAGCGGCAGTGCGTCGGCTTCGTCGAAGGTCATCTTGACCGGCGGGCCCGAGGGCTTCTTCCAGTTACCACCCTTGTAGATGGCCGGTCCCTTTTCCGCGTCGTACTCGTACACCGGTCGGCGCAGCAACTGACGCACGTACCAGTCGGTGTTGAGCAGCGACGTGTTGGCAATGATGACGTCCTTGCGGATGCCTTCCACTTCCTGCGCGTACCACAGCGGGAAGGTGTCGTTGTCACCCACCGTAACCAGGATGCCGTACGGCTCCACGCTGTTCAGCAGGTCGCGGGCAAAGTCGGTGGTGTCGGTCTGGCCGGCGCGTGACGCCTGCGTCCAGTTGCCGAAGAGCGGGATGAACGCCACGGCCAGCAGCGGTGACGCCATGATGAAGCTGCGCGTGCGCGGCTCCACCACGGTTTCCTTGCCCAGCTTCACTTCGTCGGCGCCAAAGAGCGTGGCCACCGTCTCCCACAGATAGAACAGCCCCAGCGCGGCCCACACGGAAAGCGCCGAGAAGCTCCAGAGATAGAAGTAGTCACGGTCGCGCACTTCGCGCGGTACCGAGTCGCCCAGATCGAGCGCCTGCGAGTGACCGTACTTGAAGTTGAGGTAGAAAATGAGCCCCAACGTCATGGTGCCGACCAGCGGACCAAAGAACCAGAAACTTCGTCGGTCCTTCTTGAAGTGCATCCACCCGCCAAGAATGACCAGAATGAAGTAGAACACCGCGAGCCCGTTCTGCAGCCCCGGGTTCTCATTGTAGGCGTCGCGCAGCCACTGCCACTTGAAGTACAGCCAGTACATCCCGAGCTGCGCCGTGAACGGCGCCTGCCGCTCGCCCAGCTCCGGCTTGCCGTACTGCCCGCGATTGAAGTTGTACATGAAGCGATCGTACGTGAGCGCGCTGAACGTACAATCGGCCTTGAGCTCGGTGACGCAGCCGGTGGGTTCCCCTTCGTTGATCGCGGGGAAGTGTCCGGCGCGAATGGGCTGCGTGGCAAAGGGCGTAAGGCCAAACACCAGCGCGGCGGCACAGGCCACCAGCAGCTTCCAGCGCAGCAGCGTTTGCGGGCGACGAATGAGCACCGCAATGCCCACTGCCGGCGCGGCCAGCATGCCGGCCATGTGGTTGGTATAACCAAGACCCAGCAAATACGCGATCAACACCATGATACGGTCGGCCGTGGGGCCTTCCGGATCGTCACACCAGCGCACCGTAAGCCAGCAGATGATGGCCAGCCCCACCAGCGACACCGTGTACACCTTTTCGTTCACGACTGACTGGTTCCACACCGTGAACGCGGTGGCGCCAATAAGCACCGCCAGCGAACCGCCCACAATGCGCTGCCAGCGGCGCGGCATCCACTGCACCAGCACCCGCTCGGTCACGAGGAACCAGAACATGGCACTCACCGCACTCGACAGCGCGGCCAGCACATTGATGCGCATGGCCACCGTGGGCGCGATGGGGAGAATACTGAACACGCGCCCGATGAGCACGAAGAACGGGTTGCCCGGCGGGTGCGGAATACCCAGCACATAGGCGGCCGCGATGTATTCGCTGGTGTCCCACATCGACGTGGTGGGGGCCAGGGTGACCAGGTACAACAGGAAGGTCACCAGCCCCGCAATCGCGGCGGCGAGGTAAGACGGGCGGTAATCGAGCTCGGCGACGGCGGCGCGGGTCGCGCCGTAGCCAGTCGAGGTCGCAGTTGCGGTCGCAGCGACGGTCATGGACTGATCGGAGGGTGTGCGGCCGACGCCCGGGCCGGGCAGCGGCATTCAACGGATCTGCTACAATCACCAAAGTTCGCCCCGGACGACTATGGGCACAACCGCCCGGGCAGCCCTCCGGGGCGATACCTTTACAGGAATTGCCCCTTCAGGGCCCGACTCCCAACCCGGGGACCGGCGCCTCGGTCACATTTGCCCCCTTCCGTCCCGCACGGCCATGCACAAGCGCGACTTTCTCCGCACCGTTGGCGGCGCCACCCTGGGGCTCCTGCTTCCCCCAGCTCAGCTCCGGGCACTGGCGACCCTGACGCCGGGGGAGCTGGCTCGGCGGGACGACTTCTGGACCGCACTGCGGGGGCAATACAAGGTGCCCGCCGAGTTCATTCACCTGGAGCACGGCTACTATTCCATGCAGTCGCAGCCGGTGCTGGAGAAGTACGTGCAGCACATCCGGGATGTGAACGCCCTCAGTTCGCGCTACATGCGCACGGTGCAGGTACCCAACAAGGCCCGCGTGCAGGCCCGGCTGGCCGCGCTGGCAGGGTGTACGCCGCAGGAGCTGATCATCACCCGCAATACCACCGAGTCACTGGATACGGTGATTTCGGGCTTTGATTGGAAGCCGGGCGACGAAGCGGTGATGGCGGTGCACGACTATGGCGCCATGCTCGATCAGTTCAAGCTTATGGAGCGACGCTGGGGCATCGTGAACAAACGCGTGACGGTCCCGATAGACCCGCAGAGCGACGACGAGGTCGTGCAGGTGTACGCCAACGCCATCACGCCGCGCACCAAGCTGCTCATGGTGTGCCACCTCATCAACATCACGGGGCACGTGCTGCCGGTGCGCAAGATCTGCGATATGGCACACGCGCGCGGGGTGCCGGTCATGGTGGACGGGGCGCATGCGTTTGCGCAGCTCGATTTCCGTATTCCCGATCTCGACTGTGATTTCTACGGCGCCAGCCTGCACAAATGGCTGGGCACGCCACTAGGTGCCGGCATTCTGTACGTGAAGCCGGGATCGGTAGAGAAGTTGTGGCCGCTGTACGGCGACGAAGGCTTTGCCGCCAACGACATCCGCAAGCTCAATCACACCGGCACGCACCCGGTGCACACCGACCTCGCCATTGAAGACGCCATTGCCTTTCACGAGGCCATTGGCATTCAGCGCAAACAGGAACGGTTACGCTGGTTGCAGCAGTACTGGACGACCAAGGTACGCGGCAAGAAGGGGATCAATCTCTTCACGCCCAGCGATCCCGCCCGCACCGGCGCCATTGCCAACGTGGGGATCGTGGGGATGAAGCCAGGCGATCTCGCCACGGCGCTCATGGAGCGCTACAAGATTTTCACGGTGGCGATCAACACCGCCGGGGTGGCCGGCGTGCGTATCACGCCGCAGCTGTTCACCACCACGCAGGAACTCGATGCACTGGTGAACGCGCTGACCGCGCTGGCCGGGTAGTTCTGCATGCTGGGGTTGAAGATCGTCATTTCCATGCTCGCCGGCTTGGCCATCGGCCTCTTTTCGTGGAGCCTTCGCCAGGCATACCGTCGGGTGGGGCGCACCGAGGCCGTCGTCTATGTCATAGCGGGGCTGGTTCTACTGCTGCCCGTGAGCAAGGTGCAATTCATTCTCTTTGAGCAGCCGCTGATGGTGCTGGTCTCAGCGGCCGGCTCGTATTTGGCCACGCGCGAAATTGCCACCAAGCTGGGGTGGCTGGAGCGCAGGTAATACTCACAACTCGATACCCAAACTCTAAACCCGGAACTGATCAGTTCCGGGTTCTGAGTCCGAGTCTTGAGTTGTGGGTGATGCCGGGTGATACGGAGTGGCTTAGTGGCGGAACAACCGCTCGCCCGTGAACACCATGGCAATGCCATGCTCGTTCGCAGCGGCAATCACTTCTTCGTCGCGCACAGAACCGCCTGGCTGCACAATGGCCGTGACACCGGCCGCCGCCGCCTGATCAATGCCGTCGCGGAAGGGGAAGAACGCATCCGACCCCAGCGACGCCCCCTTGGTGTCGTGCCCCAACGTGGTGGCCTTGTGCACCGCTACGAAGCTGGCATCCACACGGCTCATCTGCCCGGCGCCAATACCGATCGTGGCGCCGTTGCGCGCCAGCACGATGGCGTTGCTCTTCACACTCGCCACACTCTTCCACGCGAAGAGCAGATCGCGCTGCTCTTCCGGCGTGGGCTGTCGTGACGACACGACGTTCCACTGCTGGGGGTCGGTGGGCGACGGCGCCCGATCCTGCACCAGCAGGCCACCGCGCACGCGCTTGTAGTCCATGCCGTGGGCCGGCCAGCTGGCTTTGCCCTCGAGCACGCGCAGGTTCTTCTTGCGCCCCAGAATTTCCACCGCTTCTTCGGCAAACGACGGCGCCACGATGCACTCCACGAACAGGCTGGAGATCGCTTCGGCCGCCGCAATATCCACCGGCACCGAGAACGCGATGACGCTGCCAAAGGCGCTCACCGGGTCACAGGCCAGCGCCTTCTTGTAGGCATCCAACGCATCGCTCCCGGTGGCAAGACCACAGGGGGTGGTGTGCTTGATAATCGCACACGCCGGCTGCGCGCCGAACGGTTCAATGGCCAGCAGCGCGCCTTCAAGGTCGAGCAGGTTGTTGAAGGAGAGCTCCTTGCCTCCCTTCTGCACCAGCGCGCCCAGTCCGGCGCCGGGCTTTTCCACGTAGAACGCGGCCCGCTGCTGCGGATTTTCACCGTAACGCAGCGACTGCTGCTTCTCGAACGCCAGCGGTAACGTGGGGGGAAACGGTTCGCCACGCTGCTGGGCGAACCAGGTGGCAATGGCCGAGTCGTAGGCGCTGGTGTGGGCGTACACCTTTTCGGCGAGCAGGCGACGGAAGGCCAGATCATCGCCGCCGGCATTCACGATGTCGAGCACGGTGGTGTAGTCACTCGGATCAACAATGACCCACACCGACTCGAAGTTCTTGGCCGCCGAGCGCAGCATGGACGGGCCGCCAATGTCGATGTTTTCAATCACCTCTTCCGGATGCACCCCCGGCTTGGCCGCCGTTTGCCGGAAGGGATAGAGATTCACCACCACGAGATCGATGGTGCCGATGTTGTGCGCCTTGATCGCCTCCATGTGCTCCGGCAGATCGCGGCGCGCCAGCAGGCCACCGTGCACCACCGGGTGCAGCGTTTTCACGCGCCCATCGAGCATTTCCGGAAAGCCGGTGATCTCACTGATGTCTTTCACGGCCAGCCCAGCCTCACGCAGAGTGCGCGCCGTACCACCGGTGGAGACCAGTTCAACGCCTTTGGCCGCCAGTCCCTGAGCAAACGGGACGAGGCCGGATTTATCGGAGACCGACAGCAGAGCGCGCATCTATGTGGAGGGCTGAGTGCGTGAACAGCAATTGGAGACTACGGTGAACACGGGGCTGCAGGAGCGTATGACGCAATGCACTAACAACTACGAACGGCGATTACCGCGGAAACAGACGGGCCACATCGGTTGCAAACAGTGGCGCATCGTTGGCGACATCAGCCACCAGGCCAAATCGCCATTCCGGCGCCGCCAACCCTACCGGAACATCGAGGTGCCCGTGCACGCGGCCGTCGTCGCCCAGCACAATGGCCCCGCTGGCCACGGCGGCCACACAGAGCGGGAAGAGCCGATGTTCCACGCGCAGAACGCGCGCAGCCAGCATGGCGGGCGTATCACCGGGCAGCACCGGAACCGGCCACTGGGCAATGATGGGCCCACGATCGTAGTGCTCATCCACGAAGTGCACCGTTGCGCCGGTCACCAGCGCACCGTGCTCGATGACCGCCGAATGAATGCGCATGCCGTACATGCCCGGCCCGCCAAACGCCGGCAGCAGTGCCGGATGAATGTTCAGCAGTCGGCCCTGAAAGGCGCGTACGACCGCTTCCGGGATGAGCCTGAGATATCCGGCCAAGACCAGGAGATCGGCGCCCGCAGCATCCAGTTGCGCAATGATGGCGCCGCCGTCGGCCGGATTCGCAATCACGCCGGTGGCCACTCCCGCCGCTTGGGCGCGGGTCATGGCGCCGGCGGTTGGCTTGTCCGATCCCACCCACACAATGTCGCCCATATGCGACGCGGGGCCGGCAAAGTGATCAAGGAGCGTCTGCAGGTTGGACCCGCCACCAGAGGCCAGCACGGCAATGCGCGAGCGCACCGGCACAGGCAACGGGGCAGGGGACGTCTCACGGTCGGTGGTCATGACCGATGGCTCGAGTGGTGGTTCGAGAACTGGTTCTGCCGAGCGTCGTGCTCGGGCAGGTCACCCACCCCAAGGCGGGTCAGGGCCAACATGACGGCGTCCAGCAGTGTATGGCTCACCGCGATGTTCGGGGCGGTGCTGCGATGCGCGGTATCCACGTCGCTGGCAGGCGTTTCCGCCCCGGGCACCAGAATGCCCAACCCACCGGTCGCGAGCGCTGGCTGCGCATCACGCCAGCGGTCGCCAATGTAGGCACTCTGCGCGAGATCGAACCCGTGTTCGCGCGACGCTTGCTCATACATGCCGAGCGCCGGCTTTCTGCAATTGCAGGCTCCGGTCAGCTCGGCCAGGTGTGGGCAGTGATACGTCGTCAGGACCTCGGCCCCCCCGGCCTGCAGCAACGCCACCGTGCGGTCTCGCACCGCTTGGTACTGCGCTTCGGTGATCAAGCCGCGGGCAATGCCTGACTGATTGGTGACGATGACGACCGGGACCTGCGCGCGATTAGCCAGAGAGACGGCCGCTACCGCATCGCGCAGCAGTCGCACGCCCGACGGGTCGGCGAGATAATGCGCGTCGGCAATGATGGTGCCGTCGCGGTCGATGAACAGGGCCCCGCGAGACGGCTCAGCGGCCACGGTTCACCGTATCACGCTTTACCGAGTCCCGTTTCCCCGGGTCACGTTTCGCGGCGGTACTGTCGCCGGCGATGCTGTCGACCTTCGGTTTGGGAATCGTGAAATTGCGGGCGGGCGCTTTCACGATGCTGTTCAGGCTGATCACGCCGGTCATCTGCAACCGGTACGTTTTCCCGGGGGTGAGCGCGCTGTCGAGCGTGATGTACGCTTCCTTGTACACCTGCGGCCGGTTCATCTTGGGAAGTGGCAGCGTATCCGGCGGAGCCACTCGGCCGCCACGCAGGCGCGCCGCCTGACGCGCGGCTTCCCGCTTGGCCCGATCGGCCGCGGCCACACTGTCGGCGCGGCGCACCAGCACCAGCGAATCGCGGCGGGCGCGCTGTTCGGCCGACAGCGTGTCCTTCTTGGCCGCTTCCGCCGACAGCGAATCGGCCTTGCGTTTGGCGTTCAGGGAATCGAGCTGCTTCTTCTGCGGTGCCGTTTGCACCAACGAGGCCCCCATGCGCACCGAGTCCGGCGCGCGCATGAGCCGCACCCCGTCAGGTACGAAGAACTGGTCCAGCGCATACGGCTTGTCGAACGTCACTTTCAGCACGCGGTTGCTGTCGAGCGGTTCGATTTGCTGGATGCGCAACCCCACCGTGTCGCGGGCAAAGGTATAGAACTCCGCCTCCGCGTACCCCGTGAGCGTGACCCGGAGCGAGTCCCAGATTTCGAGCGGCTCGAGGTCCTTGTTGTTGTTGCGATCACCATAGGCGCGCAGCAGATACGGGCCAATAGGGATGTTGCGCAAATCGTACCGCCCAGCCGAATCGGCCACGACCTGATACACCAACGACGTGTCGGCCGACACCGCTTCAATCACGGCGCCTTTGAGCCCACGACCTTCGGTCCAGTCAAAGGCCACCCCCTTGATCCGGGTCTCCGGAATAGGGAGCCCCGTGGAGAACACCACGCTCAACGCGGTGTCGAGCGCATTGTTGTAGAGGTCCTGCAGCCCCGGCTTGATCTGCACGGTGTACACCGTATTCTGGCGCCACCCCTTGGCCGGTCGGATCTGGATGCTGGTGCGGTCCCAGTCCACCCGGGCCTCACCGCTTTTGGGGCTGATGAACACCAGCTCCGACAGATCCCGAGCACCCTTGGGTGTTTCGCTGATCACCTCGTCAAACCGGATGGTGACCTCGCCGGGTTTGCCCGTAACCGATTTGTTCTCCGGCGTAATCTTGACCACGAGCGGCGGGGCAAAATCTTCGGGACCGCCCGGAGGCAATGACTGGTTGGCGCACGCGGTCCCCGCCGCCAGCACCGCCCCGAAGAGCAGGAGGCGGCGCATGGCGGCCATGGGACGGCGTGACGAATCCGGGGCGCTCACGACGGTGGGATCACGCGGCAATCGCGGTGCGCTTCTGGCGCAACTGCTCCAGACGTGCGCGCCATTCGGCGGCCTTGGCGCGTTCCGCCTCCACCACCTGCGGCTTGGCCTTGGAGATAAAGCCGTCGTTGGACAGGCGAGCATCGAGGGCGGTCAACTGCTTGTCGAGCTGGGCGATTTCCGTATCCAAACGCTGCTTCTCCTTGTCGAGATCGATCATGCCGGCCAGCGGCACGACGAGTTCGACGCCGCCCGAGAGCAGCACCTGCGCCGCCGCGCCGCCGGGGTTGGTCGTCTCCACGCGCACTTTCGAGCGCGCAAGCGATCCTACGGTATCGGCCTGCGCCACCAGCATGCCCTGCGCGTCACCGGAAGCCACCAGAATGGCCTCCACCCACGCGCCCGGATTCACATTGTACTCCGCACGGACCTGTCTGATCGCCGCCACCGATTCGCGCACCATTTCGAAGCCGGCGCCGGCGCCAGCCGCCTCGCCGCTGGCCACTGGCCACGAGGCCTGCGCAATGAAGGCGCCCTGTGGAGTCTGTGGCAGCTTCTGCCACAGCTCTTCGGTGATGAACGGCACGACCGGATGCAGCAATCGCAACGCACCGTCAAAGGCATGAGCCAGCACGGCCCGGGCCACTTCGCGGTCGGCGGTGCCTTCGGCCGCGAGACGCGGCTTGATGCTTTCGAGATACCAGTCGGCCAGTTCGTTCCAGACGAACCGCCGTGCGGCCTCCGCGTACTCCGACAGTCGCAACCCGCGACCGCGCTCCTGCTCAGTCCAGGTGGCCAGGTCACTCGGGCGCGCCGGCCCCAGTGCCGCATCGCAGTCGGCAATGGCCACGTCGAGGCGCTCCAGAATCCAGCGATCCGCCGGGGCCAGCTGCGCGCGATCCAGCGAGGCCACAGGCGCCACGGGATCGGTGCCCACGCGTGACAACAGGAAGCGCCCGATGTTCCACAGCTTCGTGCAGAAATTGCGCCCGGGGGAGAACGACTTTTCGAGGTCGTTGGGGTCGAGCATGATGTCCACGCCAAGCCCCAGTCCGGCCACCATCGTCCACCGCAGCGCATCGGCGCCGTACAACTTCACCACGTCCAGCGGGTCGATACCGTTACCGAGCGACTTGGACATCTTGCGGTGCTGCATGTCGCGCACCGTGCCGTGCAGGTACACCGTGTGGAACGGCGCCTTGTCCAGGAACCAGCAGCCGCTCATCACCATGCGGGCCACCCAGAAGAACAGAATTTCGGGGGCGGTGACCAGTACATCGCCGGGGTAAAACGCCTTGAGGTCCGGCGTCTTCTCGGGCCACCCAAGGGTACTGAAGGGCCAGAGCCAGCTGGAGAACCAGGTGTCGAGTACGTCCTCATCCTGGCGCACCGTACCCTGACAGCCCGGGCAGGTGGCTACATCGGTGCGCGACACGATGGGCGCTTCGCCGCACGCGGCCGTGCAATACCACACCGGCACCCGATGGCCCCACCAGATCTGACGCGAGATGTTCCAGTCTCGAATGCCTTCGAGCCAGTTCACATACACGGCTTCCCAGCGTTCGGGGAGAATGCGCAGCTCACCCGTACGCAACGCGGCCAGCGCCTTGTCGGCGAGCGGCTGCATCTTCACGAACCACTGGTCGGAAAGCCGCGGCTCCACCACGGTGTCACAGCGGTAGCAGTGCCGCACGCTGTGCGCGTGGTTTTCGATCTTCACCAGGGCGCCTGCCGCTTCCAGCAGGGTCACAATGGCTTTGCGCGCGGCAAAGCGATCGACCCCCGACAGCTCGGCCGGCACGCGGCCAGCGGCGCCTTCCACTTCGCGCACCACGCCTTCGGCATCGATGATGACGGGCATGGCGAGGTTGTGCCGCTTGCCCACCTCAAAGTCGTTGGCGTCGTGCGCGGGCGTGATCTTCACCGCGCCGGAACCGAAGGTGGGGTCGGTATAGCTGTCGCCAATGATCGGAATGCGCACACCGTTCAGAGGCAGCACCACGTCGCGGCCAATGAGCGGCTGATAGCGCTCATCGTCCGGATTTACAGCGACGGCCACGTCACCCAGCATCGTTTCCGGACGCGTGGTGGCCACCGTGATGGACTGCGACGGATCGTCGGCCAGCACGTAGCGCAGGAGATACAGCTTGCCGTTGGTGTCGGTGAACTCCGCTTCTTCGTCGGACAGGCTGGTGCCGCAGCGCGGGCACCAGTGAATGACGCGGTGGCCCTTGTACACCAACCCATCTTCGTGCAGCCGCACAAATGCTTCCCGCACCGACTTGGACAGCTCGGGGGAGAAGGTGTAGGCCGTCCGCGTCCAGTCGGCGCTGGCGCCAATGGACTTGAGCTGATTCAGAATTTCGCCACCGGTCTTGTCCACAAACTCGGCAACACGCTGCACGAACGGCTCACGCCCCAGGTCGAAGCGGGTCTTCCCTTCGGCGGCGAGCTGCTTCTCCACCACATTCTGCGTGGCAATGCCGGCGTGGTCAGTGCCCGGCACCCAGAGTGCCTCGTCGCCAGCCATACGGCGCCAGCGAATGAGTACGTCCTGCACGGTGTTGTTGAGCCCGTGACCCATGTGCAGCACCGCCGTCACATTGGGCGGCGGAATGACGATCACAAAGGGTTCACGGGACGCGGCCCGGGCAGGGTCGGCGGTGAACACCCCATGTTCAGTCCATGTGGGGTACCACGCCGCCTCCGTTGCAGCAGCGTCGTAGGTCGTCGGGAGAGCGGAATCAGGCCAAGTCATAGCCCGAAAAGATAACGAGATCCCCCCAACTCCGTTAACTGCAGAAAAAGCGTCATGGGTTATGGGTTGGCGGGGCACCGAGTAACTGCGGGCACAGCCACCGCGGTTACTCGGTGCCTGATAACCCATGACCCATAACGCCGTTACAGCTTTTGTCCGCTCACTGCCAGCAAGCTCACCACTGCCGCCACGTCCGGTACTCCCTTGGCTAACACCACGGCGTACTCCGCTTCCGAGGCCGCTTCCACCCACCCGGTCAGCTCGATCACGCCCTCGTCGTTGGCGCCAATATCGATGGTGCGTTCGGCCAGCAGGAGGTCATTGCGGAACACTTCCAGCACCCGTTCTTCCAGCTCAACGGGATCAACGCCGCTGGTCGCCGCCGGTACAACGGGGCGCCGCGGGGGCGTCCGGTAAGACTCCGAGGGGTGCGAAGACCGGGACGAGGGCTCAGGGTACCGGCCCCGAAGGTGCAAATGAGAGATGGCCTCGGGGGCGAGCTCGGAGTCATCGTCTTCCAGCTCGTCGAACGTCTGGGAGCGGCGCTCATCGCCCCGCCAGCCATCCTCCCGATGCCGACGCTGGCGCCGACTGGTCTTGCGGCGCAGCAGCCCGTCCATGCCACCGGCCCGATCGGCGATGGCCATGCCAATCGCCAGTCCTGCCACGGCGCCGAGCGCCACCAACAACAGCTGTCCGGATCTGCTGGCCCCGGACCGTCTCCCACGTGCCATCTGAAACCTGCCTCGCATGGTGCCTGCCGCATCCGCGGTGGATGCGTGTGTCTTGGCGTAAGTCCTCTAGCAAGGATAACTTGGAGGGACCTGTCGAGCGAGGTCGACTGCCACGGACCGTAGCCGTGCGTCCTTGTGTCCCGCGATGGTCCATCCATCGGGGCAGATCATGCTCGCATCCTTTTGCTGTCCTGCCCGATGATTGCCGGTATGCCGTCTGTAAGTTCCGATGCCCTGATCGTTCTCACGCTTCCCGATGGCTCCACGCGGGAAGTTGCCCCGGGCACCCTCGCCCGCGATGTCGTGGGCAGCATCGGCGCCCGCCTGCTGCAGGCCTCTGTGGCCGTGGCCGTTGATGGCGAGGTCCAGGACCTCATGACCCCGCTGCGCAAGAGCGGCGCCTTTGTGGTCATCACCGACAAGGATCCGCGCGCACTGGCCGTACTGCGCCATTCGGGCGCGCACATTCTGGCCACTGCCGTACGTCGCCTGCGCCCCGATGCCAAGATTGGCTTTGGGCCGGCCATCGACGACGGCTTCTACTACGATTTCGAAGTCGAAACGCCGTTCACGCCGGAAGATCTGGCGGCGTTCGAAGCCGAAATGAAGAAAGTGGTGGCCGAGAAGTATCCGTTCATGCGTGAGGAAGTGTCGCTGGACGAGGCGAAAGTGCGCTTTGCCGATGACCCCCTCAAGCTTGAGCGGCTGGCGGACTTTGAAGGCACCGACGAAGTGATCTCCACATACACGGACGGGCCGTTCATCGACTTGTGCCGCGGCCCCCACGTGCCCGACACCTCGCACCTCAAGCACTTCAAGCTGCTCCACACGGCGGGCGCCTATTGGCGCGGCGATGTGAAGCGGCAGATGCTGCAGCGCATTTATGCCACGGCCTTCTTCAAGAAGGACGAACTCGAGACGCACCTGCACAATCTCGAGGAGGCCAAGAAGCGCGATCACCGCGTGCTCGGCAAGTCGCTGGGGTTGTTCCAGATCTTCCCGCAGGCTCCCGGCGCCGCGTTCTGGACGCCCAAGGGGACGCAGCTGTACAACACCCTCGAAGGGTTTGTGCGCGAGCGGCAGAAGGAAGCGTTCCAGGAGATCAAGACGCCCCTGCTGTACAACAAGAAGTTGTGGGAGCAGTCGGGGCACTGGGGCAAGTACAAGGAGAACATGTTCCTCGTGCTCGACAACGAGACGGGGGAGCACGACATGTCGCTCAAGCCCATGAACTGCCCGTCGCACCACGTGTTGTACGCGTCCGAAAAACATTCGTACCGTGAACTGCCGGTGCGCTATGTCACCTTCGACGTGCTGCACCGCAATGAGTTGTCCGGCGCGTTGTCCGGGCTCACGCGCGTACGGCAGTTCTCGCAGGACGACTGTCACGTCTACCTGCGCGAAGATCAGATTGAAAGCGAGGTGAAGTTCCTCATGGACTTCATTCTCTCGTACTACGATACGTTCGGCCTTACGGCGCGCCTCAAGTTTGCGACGCGCCCCGAACAGCGCATTGGCAGCGACGAGCTGTGGGATCGCGCCGAGGGGGCCCTGCGTGCAGCCCTTGAAAGCACGGGACGTGAGTACGAAATGAAGGAAGGGGACGGCGCGTTCTACGGCCCCAAGATCGACTTCGACGTGACGGACAGCATCGGGCGTGCGTGGCAGCTGGGCACCATCCAGCTGGACTACAACGCGCCGGAGCGTTTCGATCTGTCGTATACGGGAGAAGACAACGCCCCGCACCGCCCGGTGGTCATTCACCGTGCCGTGAGCGGTTCGTTCGAGCGGTTCATCGCCATTCTCATCGAGCACTTCGGGGGCGCCTTCCCCGTGTGGCTGGCGCCGGAGCAGGTGCGGGTCATTCCCATCGCCATCGACTACAACGAGCACGCGCAAGCGCTGGTGACGCGTCTCAAGGCCCACGGCATTCGCGCCACCCTCGATGCCCGCAACGAAACGCTCAACTATCGCGTGCGGGAAGGGGAAGTGGAGAAGGTGCCGTACATGTGCGTGATTGGCCGTCGTGAGGCGGAAGAGCAGACGGTCGCGCTGCGGGCCCGTGGCGGGGGCAAGAAGCAGGATATCTTGTCGCAGGACGCGTTCCTCGAGCGGGTGCTTGAAGAAGTGCGTACCCGTGCCCTCCCGGTTCCCGCTGAGAAGGCGGCCGCGGCGGAGGCCGACGCGTGACCCCCGAGGCGCTGCTCGACCTATTCCTGCTGTCGCCGGTTGGGCTTGTGGAGGTGGACGAGTCTGGCGCGGTGGAAGTCGCGAATCTCGCGGCGCGGCGCCTGCTCACCCCGTTCACCAGCACGGGGTCGTTGGAAGATCTGTTCAATACGTTGAGTGCCGTGGCCCCCGACCTGCCCGCGCGTGTGCGCGGATTTGACGGCCCCCGCGGCATTATCGTGGACAATCTCGAACTGCTCGCCCCCGGGCAGCACAGCGGCGTGTTCCTCTCGCTGGTGAAGGTGGCCAACGGTCGCATCGTTGCCGTGGCCACCGACGCCTCCTCTCTCGCCTCGGCGCGTGGCCTCGTGTCACGCTACGAGCAGCGGTTGAACGCGGTGGAAGGGGCCGTGCGCGAGTACGCCATCTACACGGTCGATGCCCAGGGGGTGGTGGATAGCTGGAGCACGGCCGCCGAACGGGTGCACCAGTGGAATGGCACCGCCATTGTGGGGCAGAGCATGACGCAATTGCTCCCCCCCGATCATGGCGGCGCCACGTACCTGCAGGACACGCTGGCGCTCGCGGCACGCAACGGCTGGTGCGAAGAAGAAGGGTACCGTCAGCGGCAGGACGGCACGACGTTCTGGGCCACCACGGTGGTGACGGCTTTGCGCGATGCGGCCGGTGAGGCCGTGGGCTTTTCGGTGGTCTCGCACGATGTGTCCGAGCGCCGTCGGCTCGAAGAGCGGCTGCGTGATGACGCCTCCAGTACGACCGACTATCTCACCGGTGTCTCCGCGCGCCGGGCGTATTTCGACGTGGCGCAAAGCGAAGTGGCGCGTGCACGGCGTTACGGACAGCCGCTCACGATGCTGCTGGTGGACCCCGACCACTTCCGGGAGCTGGTGGATCAGCACGGCGAGCCCTTTGCCAACGAATGGCTGCGCGCCATTGCGTGGGTATGTCGTCAGGAATCCCGCACCACCGACGTCGTGGGCCGCATTGGCGGTGAGGCGTTTGGCGTGCTGTTGCCCAGCACCGAGCTCTCCGGTGGTCTCGTGCTGGCCGAACGTATTCGTGAACGCATGGCGCGCCACGTGTTCTCCGGGGACTTCTCCGGCGTACGCGGAACGCTCTCCGTTGGCGTGGCCGAAGTGAGCGACTCGGTCACCAGCGTGGACGGACTCCTGAGCGCGGCCGGTACGGCGGTGGCGCGCGCCCGGCAGGCGGGGATGAACCTGGTGGTCGGCTACGACGACTGATCCTGCCTGGACGGGCCTCAGCGATCGCCAGGGCGGCGTCGCTGACCCGTCCAGATGACAATGCTGCCGCAGCCGTTGCGACTCTGAAATTGCGGCGGTGTTGATCCGTTCCGGGTGTACACCTCCACGGCGCGCACCTCGGGGGCGGACACCAGGCCGTCAATGACGCCGTCCGGTACCGGGGTGTTCATGCCGTTGAGAAACACGGCGGGAACGCATGAGCCGGCGCCGGCGGATCCGCGCATGAGCACGCGGTCGCGGCCGCCGTTGGCGCCGGGCTGCACGGAAATGCCCGGCATGCTGCGCATGATGTCGCCAACGAACAGGGCGTTGCGCCGCTCGAGTTGCTGGTCGTCCATGAAATAGCCGCCGCCCTGCTTTTTGCGTTCCTCAAAGGCGCCCATTTCGCGCGTCCAGCGATCGGCCTGCACGCGCACCGTATCCAGGCGAGGGGCCAATCCTTCAAGGCTGATTTCGGCCGCTGACTCCGTGCCGTCGATGAGGTCCACGGCCACGCGCCGCGGCTCAAATCCTACCGCGCGGGCCTCCACCATCCACGACCCGCCGGGCAACTGGTCAAAGGTGAACGCCCCGCCGCCGCCCGACGTCCCCTCGGTGCCGGTCCCGGGGACCGATACACGAGCACCCACCAGAGGTTTGCCCGCACTGTCGCGCACGATGCCCCGCACCTTGCTGGTACCCTTCAGCAACGTCTGCGGGCGTTCGGTGGGACCGGCAGGCGGTTTTACAATGCGCTGCGGATTGGCCACGTACAGGTCGCGCAAGAGCAGTCCATGGCGCGGCATGGGAAGTTCCACCACGCCGCTCGAGTCTATCCCGGCGTACGCACGGGTGGTGATTGTGGCATCTGAGGGCACCCCGCACAGCAGAAAGGCGCCGCTGGGGGTCGCGTCCGCAAAGCGCGAGGGGAAACGTCGCGACACGCCGGTCGGAGACACGGTGGTCTCCAGATACTGCACCCGCACGCGGGCATTGCCTTCCAGAGGCGTTCCCCGCGCTGAACGTACTACGCCCATGAACGCCCCCTTCTCCATCCCGGCGCCCTGGCCACCACACACATTGGCCAACATGGTGGCCGGCGACGGCAACCCCAGTGACAGCGACACATCTCCGCTGCCCACAATGTTCACCTGAATCACCCGGCTCTCGAGCCCGAGGCGATCCACCTGCTCGTGAATCATCCCCACGATGTAGGTGCCCACGCGCATGGAATCGAGCACGAACAGCCCCACCGAATCGGTGCGTACCGAGCGCACGTTGGCCGGGTTCTCCGATTCCACGAACTGCACAGTGGCCCCGACCAGCGGGCCACCGGCGATGCTGTCGTACACCTCGCCGGTGATACGAGCCAACGGGATCTGGATTGCTGGCGCTTTGGCCGGCACCGCGACCGGCTTGGGCGGCGGCGCCGGCTTGCGGGGAGGTTGGCGAACCTGGGCGCCGGCCAAGGCCGGGAGGAGCAGCAGGAGAAGCGGTAGGGCGGTACGCATGCTGCAAACTCGGGAATGTGGCCTCGCAGGTCCAGTGGGGCCTCGCTCCTGGGAAGCGGCCAGCCGCACTGCGCGGTCGCTCTCCCCCCGCGCCCCGTCACAGGGCTGATCGGCATTTTCAGTAAACGCCAAACCTGATGGCGTATTCGTTAGCTTTGAAGGCTGTCCCACTCCCCAGTCTTCCCATCTGTCCGTCACCACACTCATGTCTGACCTTTCCCGCCAGCCCGTGATCGTCGGTGCCGCGCGCACCCCGATTGGCCGGTATCTCGGAGGCCTCGCCTCCCTCGGGGCGCCCGACCTCGGCGCCATTGCCATCAAAGCGGCGCTCCTGCGTAGCGGTGTCGCGCCCGATCAGGTGCAGGAAGTCATCATGGGCCACGTGCTGCAGGGCGGCACGGGGCAGGCGCCGGCCCGGCAGGCCATGCTCAAGGCCGGCGTGCCGAGCACGGCGTCGGCGCTCACCGTGAACAAGGTGTGCGGCTCTGGTCTCAAGGCGGTCATGCTGGCGGCTCAGGCCATCAAGGCCGGAGATGCGCAGGTGATTGTGGCCGGCGGACAGGAAAGCATGAGCAACGCGCCGCACTACGTGTACGGTATGCGGGGGGGAGTAAAGATCGGCGATCAGACCATGGTGGACGGCATGATCAAGGACGGGCTCTGGTGCCCCACCTGCGATGTGCACATGGGATCGCACGCCGAGTACACCGCCACCAAGGCGGGCGTTTCGCGAGAGGCGCAGGATGCCTTTGCGGCCGGCTCGCACGCCAAGGCGGTCGCAGCGCAGCAGGGCGGCAAGTTTGCGGCGGAAATTGTGCCGGTGGAGATCCCCGGTCGCAAAGGCCCCACGGTGGTGGATACCGACGAAGGGCCACGTGCCGACACCACCGCCGACTCGCTCGCCAAGTTGCGGCCGGCCTTCCCGGGCAAGGGCGACAACAGCACGCTGTCGGTGACAGCAGGTAACGCCTCGTCGCTCAATGATGGAGCGGCGGCAGTGGTGGTGACCAGCGAGGCGTACGCCCGCGAGCATGGCCTTACGATTCTCGCCCGCATTACGGCGTATGCCACCGGCGCCGGCGATCCGCGTGACCTGTTCTTTGCGCCCATTACGGCGGTGAAGAATCTCATGGCCAAGGCCGGCACCACCATGGGTGATTACGATCTCATCGAAGCCAACGAAGCCTTTGCCAGCCAGGCGCTGGCTGACGGTCAGGGGCTCGAGTGGGATGCCAGCCGCGTGAACGTGAACGGCGGCGCCATTGCGTTGGGCCATCCCATTGGGGCCAGCGGCACCCGTGTCCTGGTCACGCTGCTGCACGCGCTCATTGACCGCGACCTGCGCACCGGATTGGCCACGCTCTGTCTGGGTGGTGGCGACGCGGTCGCGTTGTCGGTGGAACGGGTTTCCTGATCCGGCGTCACTGGTCGTGAAGGTCGCCGCGCGCGTCCTCTGGCGACTGGGCAGTTTCGCCGTGGCCTGGATCCTCGCCCAGGGGATCTTTGAGTCACTGGCGGCGCCGCTCTTTGCGATGCTGTCGCGCGCGCTGGGTGAGCCCATTCCGCTCTATCCGTTCAGCATGCTGGTGGGGGTGTTGGGGGGCTGCTGGGTGGGCTTTCGATTCATGGACGAGGTGCCGTGGTCGCTCATGGGGCTGGGCGAGGGCGTCTGGCGCCTGCGTCCGGTGGTGGGCGGCGCCCTCGTGGGAACCGCCGCGATCGTGGTGACCGCGGCGGTGCTCTGGATGGCTCGGCAGTTGCGCTTCGAGACGGTGGATGCGCTGGCCTTTGTGGGGGAGAGTTGGAGTGGCACGGCGCTGCGGCTGGCGATCGTGCTGGCACCGGCCGCGCTGTGGGAGGAACTGGCCTTTCGCGGCTACCTGTACGGGGTGGCCGTGGAGGCGACCCCGGAGGGGCAGGGGCCGTGGTTGGCACGTGCGGCCAGCAGTGTGGCGTTTGGTCTGGTGCATCTCACCAATCCCGGCGCTGGTGTTCGCACCACGCTCATCGTGATGCTGGCTGGCTGGTGTCTGTGTCTGGTGCGTGAGCGGGTGGGGCTGCCCGGTGCGTTTACCGCGCACTTCGCCTGGAACTGGGTCATGGCCGCGGTGCTGCATGTGCCGGTCAGCGGGTTGCCCTTCTCCACACCGGGGTACCGAGCCGTCGTCAGTGGACCGGAGTGGTTGACCGGTGGCAGTTGGGGACCGGAAGGCGGACTGGTGGCAGCACTCGTTATGGGCGCCGCCGCGATCTGGTCTGGCAGAACACAACAGCAGGTTCAGACAGCACACCCTTCGTTGATGATCAGGAGCTGAAGCGATATGTCCGAGTCGGTGAATGCCGTGCAGCGCGCGGCGGTGGTGGGAGCGGGGCAGATGGGCAATGGCATTGCCCATGTCTTTGCCGTCAGTGGTCATGACGTGACCATGATTGATGTGAGCGCCGATGCGCTGGCCCGCGGCCGCGACACCATTGCCAAGAATCTCGATCGGCAAGTGAAAAAGGGCGCTCTCGAGTCCAGTGCGGCAGAAAGCGCGTTGGCGCGCATTCACACCGCCACCGCGCTCGACGCCGTTGCCGATGCCCAGATCGTGGTGGAAGCGGCCACGGAACGCACCGACCTCAAGTTCCGCATCTTCGAAGACCTTGATCGACTGGCTCCCGCCGGCGCCATCCTGGCCAGTAACACCAGCTCCATTTCCATCACGGAAATCGCCGCGCGCACCAAGCGCCCCGAACTGGTGATTGGCATGCACTTCATGAACCCCGTGCCGGTCATGCAGCTCGTGGAAGTCATTCGTGGCCTCGCCACGAGCGACGACACCACACAGCAGGTCATGGCGCTGTCGCGCGCGCTGGGCAAGACGCCGGTGGAAGTGAATGATTTCCCGGGCTTCGTGGCCAATCGCATTCTGATGCCCATGATCAACGAGGCCATCTACTGCGTCATGGAAGGGGTGGGGACACCCGACGCCATCGACACGGTCATGAAGCTCGGCATGAACCATCCCATGGGACCGCTGACGCTGGCCGATTTCATTGGCCTCGATACCTGCCTGGCCATTCTGGAAGTGCTGCACGAAGGGCTGGGTGACCCCAAGTACCGCCCGTGTCCGCTGCTGCGGAAGTACGTGGCGGCTGGTTGGTATGGTCGCAAGAGCGGCCGCGGCTTTTACCAGTACTAACGCATGTCACTCATTCAGCTCACCGACACGCAGCGCGACATTCAGCAGCTCGCCCGCGACTATGCGCAGCGTGAGCTCGTAGCGCTGGCGGGCGAACGCGACCGCGAATCCCGCTTCGACCGCGTGATGATCACGCAAATGGCCGAAATGGGTTTTCTCGGCATGCTCATTCCCGAGCAGTACGATGGCCTTGGCCTCGACGCCCAGAGCTATCTGCTGGCGCTCGAAGAAATTGCCGTGGGCGATGCTACGGCGGCGGTCACACTGAGTGTGCACAATTCGCTGCCCACGCAGATGATTCTCAACTTCGGTAACGACGCGCAGCGCGCCCAGTTCCTGCCGCCCATGGCGCGCGGCGAATTGTTGGGCGCCTTTGCGCTTTCGGAACCCGAGGCCGGTTCCGATGCGGCCAGTTTGCGCACGCAGGCAATACGCGATGGCGACAGCTGGGTGCTCAATGGCACCAAGGCGTGGGTGTCGCACGGCAACGAAGCCGGGGTCATTCTGTGCATGGCGCGCACCGATAGCTCCGACGCCCGCAAGGGTACCAAGGGGATCAGCACGTTCATCCTCACCCCCGACCTGCCGGGCTTCCATCTCACCAAGAAAGAAAACAAGATGGGGCTGCGGGCATCGCCCACGCTCCAAATCGTGCTCGACAACTGCCGGGTACCGGCAGACCGTTTGCTGGGCGACGAAGGCAAAGGGCTCACCTACGCGCTGGGCTCCCTCGACCACGGGCGGCTGGGCATTGCCGCGCAGGCCATTGGCATTGCGCGCGCCGCGCTTGAGGCCAGCATCAAGTACGTGGGTGAGCGCAAGCAGTTCGGCAAGAACATCGGCGAGTTTCAGGCCATTCAGTTCAAGATTGCCGATATGGCCACTCGCATTACGGCCTCCCGCACGCTGTTGCATGCCGCGGCGGCCGCCAAAGAGCGCGGTGAGAAGATCACGCGCTTCAGCAGCATGGCGAAGCTCTTTGCCACCGAGACCGCCATGTGGGTCACCACGCAGGCCGTGCAGATTCACGGCGGCTATGGCTACGTGACCGACTACCCCGTCGAGCGCCACATGCGCGACGCCAAGGTGACGGAGATCTACGAAGGCACGTCGGAGATCCAACGCATTGTCATCTCGCGTGAAACGCTGGCCGCTGCGGCGGCCGCCGACGGATCACTCCCCGACTGATCTTTTCGAGTCTTTCATGCATTACTTCGACACCATCGCCGAGATGGGTCATGAGCAGGTGGTTTTCTGCCACGACAAGGCGTCCGGCTATCGCGGCATCATTGCCATTCACGACACCACACTCGGCCCCGCCCTCGGCGGCTGCCGGTTCTGGAACTACGCCTCCGACGAAGAAGCCGTCATTGACGCGCTGAGACTGTCGCGGGGGATGACCTACAAGAACGCCGTGGCCGGGCTCAATCTGGGCGGCGGCAAGTCTGTCATCATTGGCAACAACAAGACGGCGCAGCGCGAGATGCTCTTCCGTGCGCACGGCCGGTTTGTGGATTCGCTGGGCGGCCGGTATGTGACGGCCGAAGACGTGGGCACGACCGTGGAAGACATGGACTTCGTGCATATGGAAACCACCCATGTCACCGGTATCGGTTCCAAGTCGGGCGATCCGTCCAGCGTGACGGCCCGTGGGGTCTTCCGCGCCATCCAGGCTTCGGCCTTCCAGAAGTGGGGGAGCAAGGAGCTCACCGGGCGCACGGTCGCCATTCAGGGGCTGGGGCACGTGGGCTATTATCTGGCGCGCGAACTGCATGTTGCCGGGGCCCGTCTGCTGGTCACGGATATCGATGCCGGTCGCATCGACCGCGTGGTGCAGGAGTTCGGCGCCACCTCGGTGGCGCTCGCCGATATCTACGCCGCCAAAGCGGATATTTTCGCTCCCTGTGCGTTGGGCGGTATCCTCAACGACGACACCATTCCGCAGCTGAGCGTCGAGATCGTTTCGGGCGCGGCCAACAACCAGCTGCTGGAAGACCGTCACGGCGACGAGCTGGAAAGCCGGGGCATTCTGTACGCTCCCGACTATGTGGCCAACGCCGGTGGTGTGATCAACGTGTACAGCGAACTCACCGGCTGGAGCGCCGATCGCTCCCTGCGCAAGGCCGACGAGATTTACGAGACCGTGCTCAGCGTCTTTACCCTGGCCAAAAGCACGGGAATTCCCACGTACAAGGCCGCTGATCGGGTGGCTGAGCAGCGCATTGCCGCGGTTCGCGGTATGATGAGGACGTGGCCGCAGTATCCCAACAAGGAAGCCTGACCCCGGCGCATCCCGCCGTCGGGTGTGATTTTTACACCTCTACGCCCAGTGAGCTGACCCATGGTTGACGTCGCACGCCCCGGAGAGCGCATCCCCATTGCCTCTGACCACGCCGGATTTGAACTCAAGGAACGGCTGCGGGTGGTGCTGGGGGAGCTGGGCTACGAGGTGGAAGACATTGGGACGCACAGCACGGCCAGCACCGACTACCCCGACTATGCGCACCCGCTCTCGCAGCAGGTGAGCGATGGCGCGGTGGATCGCGGCATTCTGCTGTGCGGCACCGGCCTGGGCATGAGCTACGTGGCCAACCGGTATCCGGGGGTCCGCGCGGCGGTGGTGTGGAACCCCGAGATTGCCGGTCTCGCCCGCAAGCACAATGACGCGAACGTTTTGGTGCTCCCGGCGCGTTTCGTTTCAGACGAAGACGCCGTGGCCATTCTCAAGACGTGGCTGGAAACGCCGTTTGAAGGCGGCCGCCATGGCACGCGCGTCAACAAGATCGAACAGACGAACGAACAGAATGGGGCCGAGTCCCCGGGGAGCGCGTCATGAGTGAAGGAGCCAGCGCACACTGGTCGCAGTGGGATCGCCTGCCACCCGGTGATGCGCTGATGGCCGTAGATCCGGACATTGCTCACCTCATTGTTGAGGAAACGCAGCGGCAGAGCGATGGTCTGGAACTGATTGCCAGCGAAAACTTCGTGTCACCGGCCGTCATGGAAGCCGTGGGCTCAACGCTCACCAACAAGTACGCCGAAGGGTTGCCGGGCAAGCGCTACTACGGTGGGTGCGAAGTGGTGGACAAGGTGGAGCAGTTGGCCATCGATCGCGCCAAGCAGCTCTTTCGTGCCGATCATGCCAACGTGCAGCCGCACAGCGGGGCCTCGGCCAACGCGGCGGTGTTCCTCGCGTTCATGAAGCCGGGCGAGACGTTCCTCGGGATGGACCTGTCGCAGGGCGGGCACCTCACGCACGGCTCGCCGGTGAATTTTTCCGGGCTGTTGTACAACGCGGTGTCGTACGGTGTCACGGGCGACGGGCTTATTGACTACGACCATATGCGCGCGCAGGCACGTGAGCATAAGCCCAAGATCATCATTGCCGGATACAGCGCGTATTCGCGAGTGATCGACTGGCAGGCGTTTGCCGATATCGCCAGGGAAGTGGGCGCGCTGTTCTGGGTGGACATGGCGCACTTTGCCGGTCTGGCGGCCACGGGGATGTATCCGTCGCCCGTGCCCTTTGCCGATGTGGTCACCAGCACCACGCACAAGACGCTGCGCGGCCCGCGTGGTGGCATCATTCTGTGCAAGGCGGAGCATGCCAAGGCCATTGATAAGGCCATGTTCCCCGGCATGCAGGGTGGTCCGCTGGAACATGTCATTGCGGGCAAGGCGGTGGCGTTCCACGAGGCATTGCAGCCGTCGTTCACGGCGTATTGCCGGCAGGTGGTGCAGAACGCGCAGGTGCTCGCGCAGGCGCTGGTCGATCGCGGTTATCACATCGTGAGTGGCGGTACCGACAATCACCTCATGCTGGTGGATCTGCGCAACAAGGGACTCACCGGCAAGGTGGCGGAAAAGGTGCTCGACCAGGCGGGCATTACGGTGAACAAGAACACCGTGCCCAACGAAACGCAGTCGCCGTTTATCACGAGCGGTATTCGCATTGGCACGCCGGCCGTCACCACGCGCGGCATGGATGCCGACGCCATGCAACAGATTGCGGCGCTTATTGATCGGGTGCTCAGCGCACCCGACGATGCGGCATCGGTGGAGGCTGTCAAGGCCGATGTCAAGGCGCTCGCCGATCGATTTCCGTTATACCGGGCGGTCTCGCGCGTCTGATTGATGGACGTTCGATAACTCCCTCGCACAGCGTCGGTTCCATGCGGCGCCATCACAAAGCTGTGTGTGGGTGGTGACCGAAGCAGGTTGCGGGCGGCCAACAGGAGTTGTGGCCGCCCGCTTCTGTTTGCAGTATTCACGACGATCAATCGTGGCCGTTCTACTTGAGGAGCAGGATAGCGTGACCGAGCTGGCGTTCCGTGAAGGCATCATGGATCAGATCCGACTGCGTGAGCAGCGGTTCGATGAGCGCGCGTATCTGTTTGTGCTGTCGGCACTCGAGCACAGCCAGACGAAGCTCACGGAACGGCGGCACATCACCGGTCCCGAACTGGCGCACGCCTGTCGCGATCTGGCGTTGCAGCGCTTCGGCGTGATGGCCAAGGTGGTGCTCGACCACTGGGGCATCCGCTCCACGCTCGATATTGGCGACATCGTGTTCACGCTGGTCGATCTCGGCCTGCTTATCAGCCAGCCGCAGGATTCGCGCGACGATTTTTACGGTGTCTTTGACTTCGCGGACGCGTTTGATCGCGAGTATCCGTGGAGTACCACGCACGTCTGATACCTTTCGGTCGCGCCGGTAGACCCCGCTATGCGAGCCCCGCGCGTCACCACCGCCTCCGAGGCCGCCGCGCGCGATCACGCCGCCATTCATGGTGGCACGCCATCGTTCGTTTTGATGCTGCAGGCGGGCACCGTTGCCGCCGCGTATCTGCTGCGGGAGCACGCTGATCGGCTGTCCCATGGCGTAGCGCTTTTTGCCGGCACCGGCAACAACGGCGGCGATGCGTACATCATAGCCGCGCAACTTGCGCGGGCCGGGGTTGCAGCACGTGTGCATGCGGCCTTGCCGCCAAAGAGCGCCGACGCGCATCGCGCCGCGCAGCTGGCCGCGCCGTATCTGGAACACGGGGCCCCCACCGGTCACGAGCGGATCGTGGTGGATGGGTTGCTGGGCACCGGCCACGAGGGGGAGTTCCGCGGCGGGATCTGGGCCGAGTGTGCACGCCTGGCCATGGCGCAGGACGGTGGAGCGCTGGTGGTGGCCCTCGATGTGCCAAGTGGTCTCAACGCCACCACCGGCGACGTGGCGCACGGCAGTGTGGCCGCGGATGTCACGTTGAGCTTTGGCACCTACAAACGTGGGGCCCTGCTGCAGCGCCGTCACTGCGGGCAACTCGTGTTGCTGGATATCGGACTGCACGGCTTTGCCGACGTGCCTGGTCATGTCGATGATGACGCGTGGCGATGGGCGGATGCCCGCCAGGTGCACGAATTGCTGCCCGACATCGCGTGGAACGCCCACAAAGGGACTCGCGGTCGTGTTGGAGTGGCCGGTGGTGATGTGGGCATGGCGGGAGCCATCGTGCTGGCCGCCCGCGCCGCGTTGGCCACCGGGGCCGGGCTGGTACACGCCATTGTTGATGAACCCAGCATTCTCCCGGTGCAGGCGCTGGTCCCGCAGGCGCTGGCGCATCGTTGGCCGGCGTTACCCACCAGTCGCCGCGCCGATGAGCGACCGGAGGGCGTATCGCATCCCACGCCCAGTCAGGCCAACGCCGACCCGCGCTACGATGCCCTGGCTATTGGCCCGGGGCTTGGTCGCGGCAAGCACTCGGCCACCGTGATGCAGCGACTGCTCGATGAGTATCGGGGGACGCCGATGGTGCTCGACGCTGACGCCCTCTGGCTGGCGGCCGATGCGGCCAATGCCCTTGGCACCGACACGGCGAGCATGCTGCGCCACTGGACACGCGATACGGAGCAGGTGGTGTGTACGCCGCACCCCGGGGAGTTCGCGCGCCTGCTGGGAGTCCCTCTCCCCGATGACGTGGAGGAACGGGCCAGACAGCTGCAGCAGTTTGCCACGCGCGCCAATTGTACCGTTTTGCTCAAGGGCACGCCCACGTTGATTGCGGACGCCACCGGTGAGCCGCTCTGGGTGGTGCCGCACGGCACACCCATGCTGGCCACCGGCGGCAGTGGCGATTGCCTGAGCGGCATTATTGCCACGCTGCTCGCGCAGGGTTGCTCTGCCCGAGATGCGGCGGTGGTTGGCGCCACCGTGCACGGCCGCGCCGCCGAAGCGGCCACGGTGCAACTGGGCGGTGTGCGTGGTGGCACGCTGGACGACGTGCTGGCCGCGCTGCCACTCGTTTGGACGGAGCTGGGTCGTGAGCGGGATACCGCTGCCCCCGGCGTGCTGGCGGTGCTGCCGGCCGTCTAGGCTGGTGCACCAGGTACATTGGGGCATGCCAATCCCGCTGCGGTTCGCGCCCCTGTGCGCGCTGCTTGCCGTTTCCTGCGCCCCGCTTCCGCCGGGTGCCGGAGGCAGTGCCATGGGCAACACGGGTAGCGGGAGTTACGCACGTCAGGATGAACGACTGCGCATTGGCAGCTACTCGGTGGTGCAGGGCGTCGCGGTGTCGCGCCGCTACGTGTTTGCCGCCAGCAGCGGCGGCATTGCCATTTACGATCGCTTTCAGGAGCGCTGGCTGCCGCCGCTCACGCGCGACCTGGGGATTGCCGAACAGCAGATCACGGTCATGGCCGGTGACCCGGTTGAAGACGCGCTCTGGTTGGGTGTGCCGGGCGGAGTGCTCATGTATCGTCCGCTTACTGAACAGCTGCAGCGCAGCATCATAACCGGCGTACCGCAGGTCATTGCGTTTGACCGCTCCGGTACGGGCGACGCGCTGGTGCGCAGTGGCGGCCAATGGACGCGGGTCTCACGGGTGGGGATCACCACGCCCATGAGCGGGGCTCCGGCCGCGGCGCAAACCATTGTGCCCCGCACGCTGGGGGATTTGTACGCCCAGTATCCCACGTTGCGCACGCAGCCGCAGATGCTTGTGCGTGCTCAGCAAGCGAATCGTCCGTTGCGGCCTTTCGGACTCCTGGCCGGCGCCGCGTCGCCCGACCGCCTGAGCGAAGTGTGGCTGGGTACCGACGGCGACGGGTTATTTAGACTCGATCCCAATTTCCTGCAGGGCACGTCGCTCCCCTACGGTTTGCTGGAGCCCGGTGTGGGCGCCCTCGCCCCCGCCGCCAACGGTGTCTGGATGGCCGGACTGGGGCAGTCTGAGCGACGGGGCGGGTTGACCTTTGCCACCAGCGACCTGCAGCGCTGGCGCTGGATTGAAGGCACCATCGCCGTGCCAATGATCGGGGTGCGCACCTACGCCATGGCCACGCGCGCGGAACGCGCCTGGCTGGGGACCGACCGTGGTCTCGTGCGGGTCCGCCTCGATGGCAGCAACGAGATCACGTCGTGGACGTTGCTCGATGGCCTGGCGGATGAACGGGTGCTGGCCGTGGCACCGCGAGGCGATGGCGTGTGGGCCGGCACGCTGCGGGGGTTGGTGTATGTGAACGACACCAGCGACAGCAAAGCGCCGCGCACGCGTGGCATTGGCGCGCAATTGCTCAACAACACGCCGGTGTACGCGCTGCAGTTCACCGGTGATACGCTGTGGGTGGGCACCGACGCCGGGTTGTTGGCTATCCCGTCGCCCAATACGGCGGCCGGTGGGTCGCTCATGCGCCCCGACGGCGCCGATCCCGCGCTGCGTCGCGCCATTCGCAGCCTGGCCTGGAGCGACACGGTGCTGCTCGCCGCCACCGACGACGCGGTGCTCGCGCTCGCTCCCAAGGGTGGCGTTGAACCCACACGGGTGCGCGCACTCGATGTGTTGCAGGTGGGGCGTCCGCTGCGCGTTGCCATTGACGAGCGGGCCATGTGGCTGACGGGGACCGACGGGGTCATCATGCAGTCGCGCGTCAGCGGTGCCGTTCGGGTGCTGCGCGTGCCGGTGGATCTGCCAGGGCCGGTGCTCGATGTGCTGGCCCAGCGCGATTGGCTCTTTCTGGCCACACCGCAGGGGCTGGTGCGTTATCGCCGTACCGCCGACGGCCTCGTGCCGTAACGTCACAGAACGATCCATGTTCAATACCCACGGTTCCTCTCCGCACGCGCCCACCGGCAATGTCTCCACCCGTCATGGTTTTCGCGACCATCAGACCATGGGGCAGGGCTCGGAGTTCGACATCATCCGTCAGCTCATGGCCCAGTGGGGCCCGCTGGCCGTCGATATTGGCGACGACGCTGCGGTACTGCCGCCGTTGGCTGCGGGCCGCCGCGTGGTGAGTACCGATGCCTGTGTGGAAGGAGTGCATTTCGTCCGCGAATGGCTCACCCCGTTCGAAGTGGGCGCCCGTGCCGCTGCGGCCGCGTTGAGCGATCTGGCGGCCATGGGAGCGGCCGCCGAATGTGTGCTGGTGGCGCTGGTGGTCCCGCCGTCGTGGGAGTCGGAGCTGGCCGCCGTGGCCGATGGGCTGGGTGATCAGGTGCGTCGCGCCGGCGCGCGCATTGTGGGGGGCAACCTTAGCCGGGGGGCCACCTTTGCGCTCACGCTGACGGTGATTGGGGTGGCCGAGCGCGCGGTGCCGCGGGGCGGAGCACAGGTGGGCGACCTGGTCGTGGTGACTGGGCGTCTGGGTGGCCCCGGTGCCGCGCTGGAGGCCTTTCTTGGCGGTGCCGCACCGTCGGGGTGGGCCCGTGATCGTTTTGCCGCGCCTCAGCCTCGGCTGCGCGAGGGGCAGGCGCTGGCCGACGCCGGCGCATCGGCCATGGTGGATATTTCCGATGGCCTGGCTGCCGACGCACGTCATGTGGGCGCCGCCAGCGGTGTGGTACTGCAACTCGACCCCGCACGGGTACCAGTGGGGCCAGGTGTTTCCCCCGCCAATGCCCTCGTGAGCGGCGAAGAGTACGAACTGCTGGCCACGATAGCGCCGGCTGCTTTTGAGGCCCTGGCGGGGCGCTGGGCGGCCGTGTCGGGGGAGCCGATCACCGTGGTGGGGATCGTCGTGGCGCCAGACGACACCCACTTGCCCCCAAAGTCGCTTCCCGGTCACGATCACTTCACCACGCGTTGATTACGCGCGGCCATCCGGCGACTTTTCAGGGAATGGTCCGGACCGCCCTCACTTTCCTCGCGCTGCTGATCGGGACACTTGTCTTCGGTGGCATCGTGCTGCTCGCGCAGCTGTTTGGCGTGCAGCAGGGGCCCGACAGCATTTACGAAAAGTGCCCGCGCTGGTGGGCGTGGTGGCTGCTCCGCGCCGCCGGCGTCAAGGTGGTGTTGCACGGCGACCAGCAACTCGTGTCGGGGGCACCGCGACTCTACGTGGCCAACCACGTGAGCTGGTTCGACATTCCCGCCATGATTGAAGTGCTGCCGCACTACGGTTTCGTGGCCAAGCGGGAACTTGAAAAAATTCCCATCTTCGGTCCGGCGGCGCGCGGGGTCGGAGTCATCTACATCGACCGCGAGAATCGCAAGGCCGCCTTTGGCGCCTACGAAGACGCGGCCCAGAAAATCCAGCAGGGCAACGCCGTGCTGGTGTATCCCGAAGGCACCCGCGGGGGCAGCTACACACTGCGACCGTTCAAGAAGGGCCCCTTTGTGCTAGCCATTGCCTCCGGTGCGCCAATTGTTCCGGTGGTCATTCACGGCACGATCGAGGTGAATCCGCGCGATGAATTCCGCGCGTCACCCGGTACCGTGCACGTCCACCTGCTGGACCCCATTCCTACGGCTGGACTCACGTACGGCGATCGCGAAGCCCTCGCTGAACAGGTCCGCGAGCGAATGGCGCACTGCCTGAACACTGTCTACGGCGTCGAGCCCGCTCTCGAAGAGCGCGCCTCTCGCCCGCCTGCCGTCGTGGAAGCTCACCCGTCCACCGCCTGAGTCAGCTATTCTGATGTATCTGCTCACTGCCGTCTGTCGTACCTGTCGTCTGCCGTCTTTCCGCTAAGCCCAGCATCCACGCTCCCCATTCCAAATACCATGGCTCCCATCGTCTCCGTCTCCGCCCGCGAAATCCTCGACTCGCGCGGCAATCCCACTGTCGAAGTGGACGTCATTCTCGAGACCGGTGCGGCCGGCCGCGCGGCCGTGCCCAGCGGCGCCAGCACGGGTGAGCGGGAAGCGGTGGAGTTGCGCGACGGTGACGCCGCGCGTTACGGCGGCAAGGGCGTGCTGCAGGCGGTGAACAATGTGAACACCGAAATCGCCGAAGCCCTCGAAGGCATGGATGCCACCGATCAGATCGCCATCGACCGCGCGCTGCTCGATCTCGACGGCACCGAAAACAAGGGCCGCCTGGGAGCCAACGCTACGCTTGGCGTGTCCATGGCCGTGGCGCGTGCCGCCTCCATCGAAGTGGGTCTGCCGTTGTATCGCTACCTCGGCGGCCCCATGGCGCGCACGTTGCCGGTGCCCATGATGAACATCATCAACGGCGGCGCGCACGCGACCAACACCGTGGACTTCCAGGAGTTCATGATCATCCCCGTCGGCACCGATTCGTTTGCCGACGGCCTGCGCATGGGCACGCAAGTGTTCCATCAGCTCAAGAAGGTGCTGGTGGCGCGCAAGCTCTCCACCGGTGTGGGCGATGAAGGCGGTTTCGCTCCCAATCTCGGCAGCGACGAAGACGCGCTCAAGATCATCATCGAAGCCATCGAAGCCGCCGGCTTCACGCCGGGGCAGGACATTGCGCTCGCGCTCGACGTGGCGGCGAGTGAGCTGTACCGCGATGGCCAGTACCACTTCAAGAAGAGCGGCGCCGCGTCACGCTCGCCGGAAGCCATGGCCGAGCTGTACGCCGGCTGGCTGGAGCAGTATCCCATCGTGTCCATCGAAGATGGCATGGCCGAAAACGACTGGAAGGGATGGAAGCATCTCACGGAACTGATCGGGGATCGCTGCCAGCTGGTGGGCGACGACCTGTTCTGCACGAACAGCGAGATCCTGGCCAAGGGCATTGAAGAAGAAGTGGCCAACGCCATTCTGATCAAGGTGAACCAGATCGGCACGCTCACCGAAACGCTGGAAGCCATCGAGCTGGCCAAGAGCGCCGGCTACAACTCCATCATTTCGCACCGCAGCGGCGAAACCGAAGACACGTTCATTGCCGATCTCGCCGTGGCCACGCAGGCGGGGCAGATCAAGACCGGCGCGCCGTCGCGCAGCGACCGTGTGGCCAAGTACAACCAGCTGTTGCGTATCGAAGAGCAGCTCGAGGGCTACGCCGAGTATCCCGGCGGCGCCATCTTCGGCATTTAAGGAGCCCGCACGTGGCAGGGAAAAGTCAGAAGCCCGGTCGCGTGCTGGTCCGGCGCCTCGCCTGGGGCGCCGGTGCGGTGTTCGTCCTCTGGGCCTTGGTGGAGGGGGGCGAATACGGGACCACCGACCTGCTGGCTCAGCGGGAGGAGAAAGCGCAGCTCGAGGCCGATCTCGGGCTGCTGCGTGACACCGTGGCGGCACTTGATGCGACGCTCAAGCAGGTGAGCACCGACGACTTCACGATGGAACGCATTGCGCGTGAAGAGCACGGGTTGGTGAAGAGCGAGAAGGAGTTGCTCTACTGGATTGACGATCCGTCGCAGAAAGCGCGCGCGGACAGCGTGCGGGCCGATAGTACAACCACCGATTGAGTCGGATAGACGCGCTCGGGGTTGACTCTCAGGGTTTGCCGACTAATATCCCAAGACTGCCGCGGGGTGGAGCAGCCTGGTAGCTCGTCGGGCTCATAACCCGAAGGTCGCGGGTTCAAATCCCGCCCCCGCCATAGCATCTGGCCAGTCCGAAAGGGCTGGCCATTTGCGTCCTGAAATTACCGTCACTGCTCGATGGTAACCGTTTTGGGGCTGGGTAGCTCAGCCGGTTAGAGCGCACGACTCATAATCGTGAGGTCGGGAGTTCGAGTCTCCCCCCAGCTATCGCTGCAAAAAATACGAAGTCTCTCATCAGCGGCTGACTCATCACGAGTCAGCCGCTTTTGTGTTGTGACCGTGAGGCGTGGGCTCGGCCGACCACCAACACCTTCGGGGGGAACGCGCCACTGCCAGAAAGGGAGGCCGTCCAACGCCGACGCTGTAACGGTCCGGCTCGCTAAGTGACGGCCCCAGCAGTACTTCCAAAAAAAGTTGGGACGAATTGACGAATGGTCTGGTACTTTTGACTGGCCCGATCGTATGATGTTTGGGTGTTCACAGTATTCAATGTCTGTCCCATTGCAGCATCGCGTCGCGTTCGCGGCGCGAATACCGGGAGAATCTCCTTATGAGTCAAAAACTGCAGGATAGTCCACACCGACTCGGTGTCACCTTTGCCACCGTGGTGGTTCTGGTCGGCATGGCCGTGCTCGTCACCGACATGCTCCGCGGGGCCGCGCCGCGTGATGTGGCAGCCGTGGGCGCCTACACCGCCGGTATTGCAGCGCTTTGCTACGTGGTCGTCCGGCTGGTGGGATGGGCGTTCGCGGAAGCCATGATTACCACACGCGAACACAAGGCCCGCGGCTCCTGACGCGGAGGGCGGTTTCCGCTCACAACGACCGCCGCACGAAAAAGGCCACCCGGTTCCGGGTGGCCTTTGCCATATCATGTGACCGCTCCGGGCCGGTGCTTACTTCGCGCTCCACTCAGCGGAGAGAAATACCGTACCCCACGCAATGGTGAGCTCACCCTTTTGCACACCGGGCGCGGTAGACGGCACGAGCGTAATGCTGAGGCTCTCCATCCCGTGCATGAGCGTGCTGGCCTTGAGCGGAATGCGCGCGTAGTCCTTGGCTATGTCATACGCCGCCACGTTCACCTGCGCGGCCCCGGTGGTTTCCTGCTGCAGAATGAGCGTCCAGCCGGTGGTTTCCGGGAGCAGCTGCGCCACGTAGCGGCCCTTGGCCACGTCCTTGCCGCCAATCACCAGATCGGCGTCGGTGGTGAACAGCGTGGCGGCGTTGGCCCCCAAACGCCACACCTTGCCCATGGGGACCAGGCTGTCGGTGAGCAGCTTGCGGCCACGCAGATGCGGCTGGCCATAATCGATACGCACCAACGCCGGCTTGCCGGCGGCTCGCTGGGCGGCGGTATCGGCAAAGGTGAGCGACATCTCGGCAATGGCACGCGTGCTGGGCGCGGCACGACGGGCGCCGGCCTGGGCAAAGGCCGACGTGGCCGTGAGCGTGAGGGCAACGCCGGCAAGCATCAAGGAGCGCATGGAGAGTGTGGGGCGGGAGGGATATCAGGGAACCGCGCCATGCATCGACACGGTCGAGTTATTGGAGATGCTGAACGTTACGGCCGCAACGCTTCCCGCTGCAGTGCCAACTTCACGGCGGCGTAGGCGTCAATAACCCCGCCGGTACGCGACAGACCGGCAAAAGGCGCCTTCTGCCCGTCGCTTCCGGGCAGCGTAACCGTGAGCCCGGGAAACGTCCGTACCGACTGCACGATGATGTCGCGCACCTCGGTCGGCGTGAGCTTGGGGAAATACGTGAGCAGCAGCGCCGCCACCCCCGACACCACTGGGGCGGCCATGCTGGTGCCGCTTTCGCGCTTCACGCCTCCGCCCGGCGCGGTGCTGAGAATGTCTTCGCCCGGGGCAAAGAGATCCACCTGTTGCTTGCCATAGTTGCTGAAGCTCGTGGCTAACGTGCTCGTGCCCTTCCACGAGCTGGCGCCCACTTCCAGCCACAACGACGCGCGGGCATTCGTACCCAGTGTGGGGGTGGGGAACGACGGCACCACATCGTTGTTCTCCCCATCGTTGCCGGCGGCGTGTACCAGCAGTACCCCCTTGCTCTCGGCGTAGCGCACCGCGCTGTCAACTGAAGCTTTGCGTGGTGAGTACGCCTTGCCGAAGCTCATGTTGATCACCATTGCCCCGTTATCCACGGCATAGCGAATGGCGCGGGCCACATCTTCGTCGCGCTCGTCGCCATCGGGCACGGCGCGCACGGCCATGAGCCGCACGTTGGGGGCAATGCCTTGCACGGCGTTGCCTGCCGTTCGCTCCGCGCCAATGATGCCCGCCACGTGGGTGCCGTGCAGCGCATCGGGGCCGGTGACATCACCGGAGCCCACCACGCCCACGGCGCGTGGATAGTACGTGGTGTCGAGGCCGTACGTGGCCTGGTTCTGGTAGGCCTTGAGCGCGTCGGCAATGGCGTCCTCGCCCAAGCCGTTGGCATCAAGGGAGAGCCACGTCTGTTTGGCGTTCGTCTGCGCCGCGTTGGCCGGCGCGAATGCCACCACCCGCGCCCGCGTGAGCGGCCCCGGGCCCATGGCCTGCGTGAGGACTGCGGTTACCTGTGAAAGGGCGCGCTCGATGTTGCGAATCTGGCTGAGCGTGCCGTTCACTTCGGCGCTCTTTTCGAGATACGTGCTTGCCAATGAATCGCAGCGCGCGGCCGATGGCTTGGCAATGCCACGACCCGCCGCCGTTCCGCGGCAGGCGGCATAGATCCGGGTGAGTTCAAACGTTTCCGCACCAACGGCAGCGCCGGTGGGCGTCACCATCAGGTTCCACCCCCAGACGTCGTCGGTGTAGCCGTTCTTGTCGTCGTCCTGCCCGTTGCCGGCCACTTCGGTGCGGTTCTTCCAGAGGCGCGAGCGCAGTGACACGTGCGCCGTATCAATGCCGCCGTCGATCACCGCCACGATCACTTCGCGCTGCGGGGTGCGTGAACTCAGCAGTTCACGCAGCGCCCGTTCCGAGCCCACACCCAACACGCGGTCGGCGTCGTAATCCAGGCGGTGCCAGTCGGCCCGCGCCGTATCCGGTGCCGTGGGCGTAGGCGTGGGGGCCTGCGGCGGTGGCGCGACCGTAATGGGCGGCTGCTGCACTGGCCGCAACGCCGGCTCCGGCGTGGGCGCAGGGGTCGTGGTCGCGCGAGCACAGGCCGACAGCAGCAGCGCCGCAATCACCAGGCGGGGATAGGACGAAACAGAACGAGCGAGCATGGCACACCGGTACAAGGAAACGTGCAGGCGGGACGAAATGCGGTGATCGAGCTGCCATGGAGTCTGGAGGGCTCCGTGGTATTGGGCAATAACGTACACTGCTGGCGCCGAACGGTGCCGACCGCGAGCATTAGCCATGGCCTTTGTTGCGATGGTATGTGCGGTCACCACCGTGCTCTTTGCGCTGTTGTACCAGCGGGAGCGTGCGCGCCGAAAGGGGCAGGGATTGTTGGGGGCGTGGCCTATTCCGGTCATGCCGCTGCCCCAGCTGTCACCGGTCTTTGCCACCGGTCCCTACGGCCCCACGCGGGAAGCGGAGGTGTCGTTCATTGGGCGCGGGCCGCTGGTGGTCCCCGGTGGCACCAGCGATGGCGAGGCGTGGATTCTGGCCGTGCTGGCCACCAAGGCTTCGCGCTGTTTCGAGTTCGGCACCTGTACCGGCAAGACCGCGTACCTCTGGGCCCGCAACGCGCCGGCGCAGGCGCAGGTGGTCACGCTCACGCTGGCGCCAGAGCAGGCGGCTGCCTACGCGCGGGGGGCCAGCGATACCGACGAAGACACGAAGTTTGCGCTGGCCGAGTCGGCGTTTACCGAGTTTCTGTACAGCGGGACCCCCGAGGCGGCGCGCATTACGCAGGTGTACGGCGACAGCAAGACGTTCGATGAGTCACCGTATGTGGCGTGGGCTGACCTGGTGTTTGTGGACGGGTCGCACGCCGAGTCGTATGTGGAGAGCGATTCGGCCAAGGCCATGCGCATCGTGCGGCCGGGTGGGCTGGTGGTGTGGCACGACTACGCCGGTCCCTCCCATGCTCCCGGGGTGTTCACGGCACTCAACCGGCTGGCACAACGGGTACCGTTGCACCGGGTGGATGGCACCACGTTTGTGGTGTGGCGGGCGCCGGTGGTATGAGACGCGCCGCTGCCGCATGGCGCCTGATGGTTTGCGCCTGGCTCTTGCTGTGTGCTCCTGCTGCTGGGGTTGCACAGAGCGCAGCGAGCGGCACCGTGCGCGGCGTGGTGCAGGCCGCGCCCACCAACGTGGCGCTGCCCTATGCGGTGGTCAGTATTCCATCGCTCAATATCGAGCGCTTCTCGGGCGCCGAGGGTCAATTTCTGCTGTCGGCCGTGCCTGCTGGAACGTATGAACTCATGGTTCGGCGCATCGGCTTTGTACCGCAGCGTCAGCGGATCACGGTTGCGGCCAACAGAACCACCACGCTTTCGATAGCGCTCATTCAGGTGCCGGTCCGGCTCACCGGCATGACCGTGCGCCCCACCGACCCGTGTCGCTTGCCGGGACTCCCCGACAGCAGTCGATTCCCGGAGGTCGCACAGCTGGTGGGGTTGCTGCGCGAAAACGCCGCGACGTATCGCACGCTCGTGCGGCGCTTCCCGTTCGTGTATGCGCAGGTGCGCGCGCTGGGTGAGTACGACGATGGCACCATGGCCGTACGCTCCGTAGACACACTCGCCGTACCGGCGCAGCCGACGGTGCGCTATGAACCTGGGCGGGTGGTGCAATCCACGCGCGGAACGATTGCGCGCGAAACGTTCATGGCGATTCCGTCCATCATCGATCTGGTGGATCCGTCGTTCGTAAACAACCACTGCTTCATCTACGCCGGTGCCTCGGTGCAGGGAAACGAGACGTGGTTCCGATTGGATGTGCGCGCCAGCGAACGGCTGCGGACGCCTGACGTACACGGCGCCTTCTTTCTGGACAGTGCGACGGCGCAGCTGCGGCGCATGGAGCTGGAGCTCAGTCGTCCCGAGCGATTGCCGGCCTCGCTGCGTGGCGTGCGCAGTGTGATTGCGCACAGCACGTTCGTGGAAATCGCGCCGGGGTTGTCGATCTTGGAGTCGGTGTGCGCCATCAACTGGCAGAAGCCCCGGCAGGGCACCCGCGTATTTCATGGCGCCGAGTTGCAGCATACGCTGGCTTGGGAGTTCACCATCGCGCCGCCTGATGTGGAGCGAGTGACCGTTCGCACCGGGCCCCCGTGGCACCCGGCCACGCGGTTGCCGGGGGCGTCTTTGCCCTGTGCCGGAGCTGAGCCATAGGCCAGATTGGGGCCGCGGGGCGATTGGCTATCGAGTGGATGCATTGAAGGGCGTCTTGCGCGACCCATGCTGCTGCCATACGCGGCGAGACACGCCTTGCTGCTGCGCCGCTTGTTTGAGCGTGTGCAACGTATCCCGCGCGTGCGTATACGACGCTTCGTGCGGCACAATGGGCCGCGGATAGTCACGACCAATGTGCATACCGTGCATCTGCTGCATGAGCGGCGGTGCGTCCCAGGGGCGCAGCAGGTCGGCGGTCGGAAGCGCCGAAAGCTCCGGCACCCACCGGCGCACAAAGTCGCCCGCGGCATCATGCTCGGCGGCCTGCTTGATGGGGTTGTAGATGCGGATGGTGTTGATCCCCGTCACACCGGCCTGCATCTGGCACTGCATCCAATGAATGCCCGGCTCGTAATCGGTGAAGGCCCGCGCCAACACCAGCCCCGCCGGGCGCCAGTGCAGCCACAGGTAGTGCGAGGCAAAGCTCATCACCATGGCCCGCATGCGAAAGGTGAGCCACCCGGTGGCGTGTACGCTGCGCATGCAGGCGTCTACCAGCGGATACCCGGTGCGCCCTTCGCGCCAGGCATCCAACCGTTCGGCGTCTGGCTCCAGTGACCACACGTTGTCAAAAATGGGCGCGTACGAACGGTACTCCAGCGCCGGTTCCGACTCGAGCTTTTGTATGAAGTGATCGCGCCACTCGATACGCGAGGCAAAACTCACCAGCGACTGCTGCCAGCGCGCTAGCGTTTCACGTTGCGAGAGGTTGCTCGCTGTGCGACCGAGCCCCTTGAGTTCGTCCCGCAATTGGGCGGCGCGACCGCGTGCGGCCTGATACGCCTCGCGCACCGACAGGGTGCCCCACGTGAGATGCGGGCTGAGGCGGCTACAAGCGTCAATTGCCTCGCTGGGGCTGGACATGGCCACGCGATAATGCTCACCGCGTTCCTGCAGAAAGCTGCCGAGCAAACGCTCGGCGTGGGTGCGGCCGCCGGTCTGACGCTCCACCATGCCAGGCACGTGCATTGGCGGAGTTGAAGCGTTGCGCGGGGCCACGAATTGCTGCGGCACCCGCGAGAGTTCGTCCGCGGTGGCCCCCGTTATGCGCAGCGGGGTCGCGGCACGCGGTGCGCGCACGTGCTGCAGCCATTGTTCGTGCCAGCCGTCTCGCGATGCCAGGCGTCGCACCACGCCGCTTCCCTGGAACTCGTGCATCGCGAGGCCGCGCCGCCTGGCCCAGGCGCGTACGCGCCGGTCGCGCGCGTAGCTCGTGCCGTTACCGCACTCCTCGTGGGCGTAGATCGCGGTAATGGGCAACTGTTCGCACAGTGCCTCAAACACATCGGGCAGAACGCCGTGGGGCTCCAGCAGCGGTGCCCCTCGTTCGGCCAGCGCTACGCGCAATTCCTGCAGGCACTCTTCGACAAAGGCGGCGTGTCGAGGGTCGTGATCGGTGGTGGTGAGCAGCTCGGGTTCATGCACATACACCGGCAGTACACGCCCCGCCGCTGCCGCGGCCGCTAAGGGGGCGTGATCATGAAGGCGAAGGTCTCGTTTGAACCAGAGGAGTTGCAGCACAGCACACCCAGCGGAAGGACGGTGCGGAGCGACGTGATGCGCCCCGACGGATCGAACCGGTATTGCACCAGCTGGGAGGGGCCACTGGCACTGGCCACCTGCAGAATGGCCATCACGCGCGCACGGCTAGCGGCCAGAAACCGGGTGGATCCCCCCGTGCCATGAAGCGCCTGCACCTGTTGCAGGTTCCGCTTGGCGGCCAGCGATGTGCGCTGTACGCCATCATCACGCGGGACGCGTTTGGCGAAGCGCTCTTCGTTGTGCACAAAGAGCTCAAGGGCGGTGGCGTCTCCGTTGGCGTCGTGCACGACGGCCAGCAGCGCCGGGCCGTGCTCGCCCGCGTCGCCCAAGGGGAGCGGGACGACCCACGCCGCTTCGTGCGCCCCCAGGACGAATGCCGGCAACGTCTTACGCAGCTGCTCCCAGTGAATACCCATGGCGAGCAGGTGCCCTTGCACCGTGTCGCGGCCACTGAGCGCGGCGGCGAATCGCGAGTTGCCGGGGATGCTGAGTGTCACGTTGGGGTGCAGGGCAGGGCCCGCTCCATACTGGCGCAGCTGCCGTGCCTGCGCGGCGGACCACGGCATCAGGGCCAGGAGCACCAGTGCGGTGAACGCACGCAGACGCCTGACCCAGGATGTGGTGTACTGATGCGGTGTGAGAGACATCGTATTGTATCAGATAGTGTTACAAATTGAGGTGCGACACATCGTGAAAGGTCCTGCGTTGATGCTCAGGCCACGTGCGCTGATGCGCCGCGACAGCTCCGCACGCGCGTCATGACCTCGCGTGACATGGCGTCGACGGTGACTTCGCCGAGGGTGCGCTTGAGCGCCTCTTCGGCTTCCACGTACAACCCATCCAGGTACGAGGCAATCACCGGCGCTACGGGACACTCGGCGCCTACAGCGCTGGCATGGCGGCCAATGAGCGTGCAGGCGTCGTCCTCGACCGCTTCGTACACTGCCCGCAGCGTGATGTCGCGCGGGTCGCGACTCAGCACGGAGCCGCCGCCCGCGCCACGGCGGGTGTCCACAAGGCCCGCACTTTTGAGCTGCCCCAGCACCCGCCTGATGACCACGGCATTCGTCCCGACGCTCTGCGCCAGTTCGTCGGACGTGGCCCCGCGCCCCTCCTCACGTTCGAGGTAGGAGATCATGCCAAGCACATGGGCGGCGACGGTAAGGCGGGAGTTCATTTTTGAATTGTAACTGTATGGGTGACAAATGGCAAATAGGGATCCGGTTGACCACGGCCACACTCCCGTTCGTCACGGATGCCTTGCGTGGCGGCGCCGAGAAGCGAATCATGCGGGATCAGCCCCTGCCATGGAGGACCAAATGCCGGTGGCCAAATCACGAACTCGCGTAGCGCTGCGCGCCTTTGAATCCACGCGGCGGTTTTCGTGGCACGCGTTGGTGCAGCAGGCGGTGGGGGTGAGCGCCGAGCTGCTCATTGTGGTGGGCTTTGTCGCGGCTGGGTGGCTGGAACGTCGCGCATTGGCGAAGGAGCAGAGCCAGCAAGCCGACGAGTCTGTGTCGTTCTTGGCGCCGTTCCGCCGCTACTCGCCGCCGCCCTCTGAGGAGCGTTTGTCATTCGTCGGGCTGGGGGGCGCCGCTGTTTCCGCCACCGGTGAAGTGGCGGTGCCAACCGATCAGGGCCGTCAACCAGTGGCCGTCTCGCAGCAGGGGGCACAGCTGGTTACGGAAACTTCGCCGACGCCGTCGGAGGTCTCGTCGCCGCAAGCGATGACCGAGATTGAAGTGGACTCCACCGCCGCGCTCGACCCCACGGCCGAAGGGCCAGTGTACCCCAAGGCGCTGATGGACGCCGGCGTGCAGGGAGTGGTGTACGCCCAGTTCATCGTGGACAGCACCGGCTACGCCGACACCCTCACCATGCAGGTCCTGGAGATAGTGGACCCGCAGTTCGTGAGCGCCGTACGCGCCGCCCTGCCGCGCATGAAGTACAAAGCGGCGATGTTTGCGGGCAGGCGCGTAAACCAACTGGTGCAACAGGCGTTTGTTTTTCGGATACAACCGTAACAGCGTAACGGCGTTATGCTAGCCGCGTTATGGGTTATCTGGTTTCCATAACGGTGCAACTTCGTAACGGCGTTATGATAACCGCGTTATGGGTTATCAGGTTACCGAGCAACTGCGGACCGGCGGTACCGCTTACCGCGGTAGCAGTACCCGATAACCCGATAACCCGTGACGCCGTTATCATAACGCCCTTACGCCGTAGCGCTTTTACGCTAACCGGTGGCCCATAACGCGGTTATCATACCGCCGTTACGCTGTGCCAAACCGACCCTCTTCAAAAAGCGAGTCCGCGCGCGTGTCTACTCCTCTCGATTTTCTCGAGCATGCTCAGGCTGAGCTGGCGGCCATGGACTACGACGAAACGGCGACGGGGTTGCCGCGTCGTGAGTTCATGTTCCGCTCCCTCGTAGCGGCGGCGGCCAGCACGTTTGGTGTGCGGGCAGCCGGAGCGCAGTCTCCGCGCGCGTACTTTGACGCGACGGCGAGTGTGTGGAGTACCATGCAACCGCCGGTGCAGCAGTCGGCTGTGCCACTGGGTAATGGCGAGGCGCCGGCATTGCAGTTCATGCCGTACCCCGAGGGGACCGGTGCGCTCATGGAAAAGATGGTCGCCAAGTACGGCGTGAATGCGTTCAAGCGCAGCACGTTTACGGTGGAGCCGTTTACGGGTGCGGTGCCAAGCAATCCGGAAGATCTCGCGTTCCTGCCGGCGCATCGAATTGCGGCGCTGATTAAGGCACGCAAGATCACGTCGCGCCAAATCACCGACATCTACCTCGAGCGCATGGAGCGGCTCAACCCCACGCTCAATTGCGTGGTGACGCTCATGAAGGAGTCGGCGCGCGCCGAGGCGGACGCCATGGACAAGGAGCTTGCCGCCGGCAAGTACCGCGGCCCGTTGCATGGTGTGCCGTACGGTATCAAGGATCTGTTTGCCACGAAGAACGCGCCCACGTCGTGGGGCTCGCCGGATTACAAAGACCAGACGCACGATTACGACGCCGAAATTGTGGTGCGGTTACGCAACGCGGGTGCGGTGTTGCTGGCCAAGCTTGCCACGGGGTTGTACGCACAGAACGACTGGTGGTTTGGCGGGCGCACCAACAATCCGTGGAACACCAACATCGGATCGAGTGGCTCATCTGCCGGGCCAGGCTCGGCCACGGCTGGTGGCGTGGTAGCCTTCTCCATTGGCACCGAAACGCAGGGTTCCATTGTCTCACCGGCCATTCGCAACGGCATCAGCGCGCTGCGTCCAACGTACGGCCGGGTGAGTCGTCATGGTGGCATGGTGCTGAGCTGGTCGCAGGATCGTGTGGGTCCCATGTGTCGCACCGCCGAAGACTGCGCGATGGTGTTCAACGTGCTGCACGGTGTTGACCCCAAAGACGCCAGCACGGTGACCACGCCCTTCACCTTCGATCGCAACATCAAGCTCGCGTCGTTGCGCATTGGCGTGGATCCCAACGCGCCCAAGGAGTTAGTGGAGAAGCTCACGGCGCTGGGCATGACCCCCAAGACCATTGGCGCGCGTCCCACGGTGCCGGGCATGGGGGGTGGTGGACTGAACGCCGAGTATGCCGCGGCCTTTGACAGCTTTGTGCAGAAGAAGGCCAAGGAGTTCAACCTCGATCTCAACGCGCTCCCCGAACGCCCGGCCAGTGGCCCGGGGGCCAACGGTCCGTTTGGCAATACACCGCCGGCGCGTCCCAAGGGCATCAACGAAGGGGAGCCCAACCCCATGGCGGCAGCGGACTGGAACCCCCGCTTTGTTGGCGGGCGCAACACCAAGGCGTTTGACTTCATCAACAATCAGCGTCGTCGGCTCATGCTGGTGCAGAAGTGGGGCGAATTCTTGAAGGACCTCGACGGCTTCATTGGCGCGCCCAATGCCGATATTGGTCCTAACGCGCAAACCGGCCATCCCTGCGCCGTGCTGCCATTCAAGTTTGATGTACCCAACTTTGGTGGCGGCGGACCACGCAACAACGACTCCACGCCCGCGCCCACGTACAAGGCGCAGCCCATTTGTGGCGTGATTACCGGCAACCTGTACAACGACGACATCATTCTGTCGGTGGCGCACCAGTTCCAGAAGGCGACGGACTTTCACGCGCGGCGGCCGGCGCTGTAAGGGCGCCGAAACTGCAGGGACGGAACCGCGTAGGACAGATGACGGCAGCCACACAGATGGCAGTTGGGAGTAGGCGTTCCTCCTCACTGCCGGCTGAGTGGCTGCCGTCTGCCGTTCAGCAGTTCCCAAACCCAGCCACACGATGAATTCCCCCTACGCCCCCATCCCCATCTCCAACGCGCATCGTGACCGGGTCACGCGGCTGTTGTCGGCGGCGTTCGCGAATGATCTGCTGAGCATGGAGCAACTCGACCAGCGGCTGGCGGCGGTATATCGCGCACAGACCCCGGCCGAGTTGCAGCAGCTGCTGATGGATCCCAGCGATCCATCGCGGTCACTGGACGACTGGCAGCGCTACTCCACCACCGACTCGCTGGTCCCCGAGCGCGGGGTCGCCGTGGCCGTGATGGGCGGCTTTGGGGTCAAAGGCGGCTGGATGGTGCCTCGGCATCTCAAAGTGTGGGCCGTCATGGGCGGCGGTGAGCTCGACCTGCGCGAAGCGCGCTTCTCGCCGGGAGTTACGCACATCGAGATTGTCGCCTGCATGGGCGGTGTGGAACTCACGCTCCCCGAAGGCGTGCGTGTGGAGGTCGTGGGCGGAGCGTTCCTGGGCGGTTTTGAGCACAAGGCCGGCACCCCTATTGAAGACCCCGAGGCCCCGGTGGTGCGGGTGAGTGGGGTGGCGATCATGGGAGGCGTGGACATCTCCCGCATGCGGCGCGAATACAAGAACGAGCGGCAGTACCTCGCCGCACTCGCGCGGGCCACGGAGATCCAGCGGGGGCGTTGACGGGTTAGTGTTCCACAGCGAGGCTTTGGGGTAGCGACACCTGCCATCTGGGTGGCTGCCGCCTGCCGTCTTGCTGTGAGCCCTCCACCACCGCCTGCCCCCCGCACCAATGTCCCAGCACCCGCTCCCCAGCCGCCACGCCATGCAGGGCCCCGAGCGCGCGCCGCATCGCGCGTTCTACTATGCCATGGGGCTCACGAGTGAAGAGATCGCTCGGCCGCTGGTCGGAGTGGTCTCCAGCTGGAATGAAGCGGCACCGTGCAACATCTCGCTCAAGCGCCAAGCCGAGGTGGCCAAGCGCGGTGTGATTGCCGGCGGTGGCACACCACGTGAGTTTTGCACCATTACCGTGACCGACGGCATTGCCATGGGTCACGCGGGCATGAAGGCCTCGCTGGTGAGTCGCGAAATCATTGCCGACAGTATCGAACTCACCGTGCGCGGACACTGCTACGACGCGCTGGTGGGCATTGCCGGCTGCGACAAGACGCTCCCCGGCATGATGATGGCCATGGTGCGCCTCGATATTCCAAGCGTGTTCCTCTACGGCGGCTCCATTTTGCCGGGGCGCTACCAGGAGCGCGACGTTACGGTGCTCGATGTATTCGAGGCAGTGGGCTCGTACGCGGCAGGCAACATGTCGCTCGAAGAGCTGACCGCATTGGAGAAGGTTGCGTGCCCCGGCGCCGGCTCCTGCGGCGGACAGTACACCGCCAACAGCATGGCGTATGTGTCAGAGGCCATGGGGCTCGCATTGCCTGGCTCCTCCAGCCCGCCAGCGGCGTACGAAACGCGCGACGTGCACGCCGAGCGTGCCGGTGAAACGGTTATGCGCCTGCTGCGTGAGGGGCTGCGTCCGCGGCAGATCGTGACGCGTCGCGCGCTGGAGAATGCCGCGTCCGTGGTGGCAGCAACGGGTGGCTCAACCAACGCCACGTTGCACTTGCCGGCCATTGCGCACGAAATGGGGATCGACTTCGATCTCTTTGACGTCGCCGAAGTGTTCAAACGCACACCACTCATTGCCGATCTCAAGCCGGGCGGCAAGTATCTCGCGAAAGACGTGCACGACATTGGTGGCGCCACGGTCATTCTCAAGGTGCTGCTGGATGGCGGCTTTTTGCACGGCGATTGCATCACGGTGACGGGTAAGACCATTGCGGAGAATCTGGCCGATGTGGTGTTGCCCAGTGATCAGAAGGTGGTCATGCCCGTCTCGCAGGCTATCTCGCCAACCGGTGGCCTGGTGGGACTGAGCGGCAACCTCGCCCCCGATGGCGCCATCGTGAAGGTGGCGGGGCTATCGCACCTTACGCACAGTGGCCCGGCGCGGGTCTTTGACAGCGAAGAGGCATGCTTTGCCGCCGTCATGGAGCGTCGCTACGAAAAGAACGATGTGCTGGTCATTCGCTACGAGGGGCCGCGCGGTGGCCCGGGCATGCGCGAAATGCTCAGTACCACCAGCGCGATTTACGGGCAGGGCATGGGCGAGCATGTCGCGCTCATTACCGATGGCCGTTTCAGCGGTGCCACACGCGGGCTGTGCATTGGTCATGTAAGCCCCGAGGCCGCCGTTGGTGGACCACTTGCACTGATTCGCGAGGGGGACATCATCGACATTGATGCGGGTGCGGGCACGTTGCACGTGCAGTTGAGCGACGAGGAACTCGCCGCTCGGCGCGCCGAATGGACGCCACGCGCCACGGATTATCAGAGTGGTGCGATCTGGCGCTACGCGCAGACCGTAGGCTCGGCGCGTCACGGCGCCGTGGTGCATCCGGGTGGCAAGGCCGAGACGCATGTGTATGCGGATGCGTGAACACTCGGGTGCGCGCGAGGCGCCCCGGCGACACCGCTCACGCCGTTCGCGAATGCTCTTCGGGGGTGGCCGAGCCCGCGCTGACGCGCGCGCCGGCGTCACCCCCTCAGGGATTCGCTCACTGCCGTGAGCGGCGCCGCCGTGGCTTGCGTCGTGGTGAGCCACGTTGCGGTTTGCCTGAGCGCTTGCGCGCTAGTGCAACAACGCCGGAACTGCCGCAACTGCGCTTCTTCCAACGCGCATCGCGCATACTCTCCGGCGGCCCCGCCGCCCCGGGGAGCGAATCCCTGAGGGGGTGACGCCGGCGCGCGTAAGCGCGCTCGGCCACCCCCGAAGAGCATTCGCGACCGGGGTGGCGGGGCCGCTGAGAGCCACCGCGTGACCTACCGCACGACCCACCGCACGCCCACTGTACGAGCGACCCCCAAGCAATTCAGAATTCCGCGAATGCCAACGCAACTCACCATCGCCTTGTCGCTCGTCTGCACGCTGGTCGCCGCGTACTTCTGGAAGTCGCGGCCACAAAAGCGTTCAGCCGCGCTCTTTCCGCTTGGCATTAGCGCCGTGCTCGGCTCCTCGGTTGCGAAGGACTCAAACGTGTGGTGGTCCATGGCGCTCAGCGTATTGGCCATCGCGCTGTTCCTCACCGCCCTCTGGATGCAAAAGTCCGAGCCAAAGAACTAGCGATGGCACCGCGCGCGCAGAGCGCCGCGCCCAACCAGCACCACGAAACCAGCCCCGGCGGCCCCGCCGCCTCGTGAGCGGATCCCTGAGGGGGGGGCCGCCGGCGCACGTCAGTGCGCTCGGCCACCCCCGAAGAGAGCAGCGAACGGGGTGTGCGGGAGCCACCGGGGAGTCTCGCGCGCATCGAGTCCGCCAGCCACCGAGGCGCCTCGCGCGCACCGAGTCTGCAAGCCGACGTGATTGGCCGTACGTCGGGCGACGTATGGTCGAGACCTCTGGGCGCCGGCATCGTGTGGCACACCCTGCGCGCGCCGACATCTGGAGAGAGGACATATCGTGCCAACAACCATCGGAATTGCCCGAAACGTGTGCAGCCGCGCAGTTGGCGCCTTGCTGCTATTGTCGCTGTGGCGCGCGTCGGAGCTCGAGGCTCAAGTGCGAACCGCCTCAGCGCTGTCGCTGAACGAATCCGCACGGCAAACAGCCGTTGCCCAGCGCGTCGACAGCGCTACTGCAACCTTGCGGCAATTCTCCAATATGCCGGAGACAAACAGTTCACGTGCCCCACTCATCGGAGCCCTGATTGGCAGCACCCTGATGACCGCGTTTGCTGCGGACGAATGCTCACGCCTCGGGTGCATGTCCCCGCTGCCGTTGGTCTTGGCCGCAGGTGCCGGGGCCATGGCGGGTGCCAGTGTGGGGTGGATCGTGAAACGCTTGAGCGCACCACTTCCGGCCGAAGTCCCACCCGGTTCGATGACTCGGCCCGATAACCAACTCGGCGACCTCCCCCAACCGCGCGCGCAAAGCGCCGCGCCTCCATGAGTACGTCACGGAGCAAGCCCCGGCGGCCCCGCCGCCCCGTGAGCGGATCCCTGAGGGGGTGACGCCGGCGCACGTCAGTGCGCTCGGCCACCCCCGAAGAGAGCAGCGAACGGGGTGAGCGGGAGCCACCGGGGCGCCTCGCGCGCACCCACAGCGTCACCCAATCGGCTTCTTGGGCACAAACACGTTCGGCACACCCAGCCGAGACAGCAGCGCGTTGAACTCCGAAAGCTCCTTGTCCTCGAGCCCCTGCAACGTCTTCAGCTGTACATCGAGCTTGCCGCCCAAGTCACTCGTGATCTCCCCGTGCTGACGCGTGGGCGGGTTCGTGCCCTCGAGCACCTGCGCGTTCAACGAGATGAACATCTGATACAGCTTGATCGGATAGTTCAACGTCGCCTGATCTGCCTTGGTGTACACCTCGTAGATCTCGGCGCGCACCGCCTCCAGCTTCTTGCGCAGTGCCGTCGACGCATCGCGCACCTCCTTGGCGTACGCCTGTGAGCTGGCCTGACGCGCGCGTTCATCCAGCTGACGCTGCAGGTCCTGCACGCGCTGCACCGTTTCCGTGATGCTCGTGATGCGCGCGCCCACCGCGTTGGCCGCATCGAACTGCGCCTTGTACTCGGCGGCCGTCATGTTCAAGCGCGGATCCGGCTTTACCGCAAACGCACGCGTAAGCGTATCCTTGCCCACGATGAGCCGTACCGCGTAGTCACCAGGCACCGCCACCGGACCGTCGGTGGAGCCGTCGTCCACAATGGCCCCCGGAATGGTCTTGGGCGCCGGGTAGCTCAGGTCCCAGATGAAGCGGTTCGTGCCGGCGCGTGCATGCACCACCGAATCCGCCGCCTCGTAGCTCAACGCTTCGGCGCGCTGCTCCAGGCGAATCTTGGCGGCAGCGGAATCGGCCGCCGGGTTCCCCGTGCTGTCCTTTCGCGGGGCATCCGCGCTGCTGAACGTACGCACCACCTTGCCCGACGCTTCGAGGAACTGCACCGTGATGGGTGACGACGGCGCGCTCTTGAGCCAGTAGTCCACGCTCACGCCGTACCGCGGGTTGGCGCCGGCGTTGCCGCCGCCACGACCACCGCCCATGCTCGTCCAGCGAATGGCCGAGGCTGGGGCAAACAGGTGCACCGGCTTGGTGGTAATGGAGTCGGCCAGTGTGCGCAGCGGCGAGATGTCATCAAGTGACCAGAAAGCGCGCCCGTGTGTGGCCACAATGAGATCGTTGTCGTGCACGCGAAGGTCACGCACCACGGCCCGCGGCAGGTTGAGCTGCATGGGCTCCCACGCCGCGCCGTCGTTGAACGAGACGTACACGCCCGTTTCCGTTCCGGCAAAGAGCAGGCCGCGGCGTTTGGTATCACTGCGAATGGCGCGTGTATACGAGCCCATGGGAATCCCCGCGTCAATGCGCGTCCACGTGGCTCCGTAATCAGTGGTCCTGTACAGATACGGCGCGAAGTCGTCCTGCTGATACCGATTGGCGGCGACGTACGCTGTGCCGGCATCGAAGGGCGACGCTTCAATGATCGACATGCGCGCGAACGCCCCCATTCCCTTGGGCGTCACGTTGGTCCAGGTGGCACCATTGTCGCGTGACACATGCACCAGGCCGTCGTCGCTTCCTGTCCAGAGCACACCCTTGGCTACCGGCGATTCGGCAAAGGCAAAGATGGTCGCGTACCACTCGGTGCCGGTCATGTCACCGGTTACCGGGCCACCACTGCGCCCCAGTGTGGCCGGGTCATGTCGCGTGAGATCACCCGAGATCTTTTCCCAGCTGCCGCCCTGATTGCGCGAGCGCCAGAGAAACTGCGACGCCGTGTACAGCACGTCGGGGTCGTGCGGCGAGAAGTGAATGGGGAACGTCCACTGAAAACGCTGCGGTACATCAGCGGCGGCCATACCGTCGTAGTTGCCCAGCCACACCGACACATCGCGACGCATGTTCGTCTTCTTGTCGTGACGGGTCAGCTGGCCCATGTAGCAGCCACCAAAGGTCACGTTGGGGTCGCGCGGGTCCACGGCAATGTAGGCGTTTTCACAGCCGGCCACCGGCCACCAGTCGCGCTCCGTAATGCGCCCATTGTCGGAACGGTGCGCAATGTTCACCGACGTGTTGTCCTGCTGCGCGCCCAGAATGCGATACGGCACCGACTGGTCGGTGGTCACGTGGTAGAACTGCGACGTGGGCTGGTTGTCCTGCGAGCTCCACGTGCGCCCACCGTCGAGCGATACCGACGCGCCACCGTCATTGCCGTTGATGAGCCGCTGCGGGTTCTTGGGGTCCACCCACATGATGTGCGTGTCGCCGTGTGGCACCCGCGTGGTGACAAACGTTCGGCCGCCATCAATGCTGCGGCTTACCTGCAGGTTCATCACGTACACGGTGTTTTCGTTCACCGGGTCGGCCGTGATGCTCATGTAGTAGAACGGGCGCACGACAAACTTCTGATCGCTGTTGGTGCGCGTCCAGGTGGCGCCGGCGTTGTCGCTGCGGAATACGCCACCCAATGAGTCCTGCGCTTCAATGTTGGCGTACACGCGCTGGCCATTGGCGGGCGAGACACTCACGCCAATCTTGCCGATGAGCCCCTTGGGCATGCCGGGATTGTAGGTCAGTTCGCTCCAGGTATCGCCACCGTCGGTGCTCTTCCAGAGTCCGCTGCGTCCGGCGCCGGCGTTCATCCCCCAGGGCGTACGCTGGAACTTCCACATTGAGGCGTACAAAATGCGCGGGTTGGTCACATCCAATGACAGGTCGGCGGCGCCGGTGCTGTCGTCGATGAACAGCACCTTCTTCCACGTCGCGCCGCCATCCAGCGTACGAAATACACCGCGATCGGGCGACGGGCCAAAGGCATGACCCAGCGCGGTCACGTACGCCACATCGGGGTTGGTGGGGTGCACCCGCAGACTGGTGATGTGCTGCGTGTTGGCGAGTCCGCGCGGAGTCCACGTGTCACCACCGTCGGTGGTGCGATACACACCCGTGCCGTACGTGATGTCTTCGCGCGGCTTGCCTTCGCCGGTGCCTACCCAAATCACATTCGGGTCACTGGGGGCCACCGTAATGGCGCCCACCGACGAAATGTCGGTCTTGCCATCGGTAATGTTTTCCCACGACTGCCCGGCGTTGCTGGTCTTCCAGACGCCACCGTTCACGGCGCCAAAGTAGAACACCAGCGGACGGGTGGGGTCGCCGGTCACCGCCGTGGAGCGGCCGCCGCGGAAGGGGCCCACCAGGCGCCAGCGCAGCGACTTGAGCGCGTTGTTGGTCTTGGTGCCGTCGGTGTAGAGCGCCGGGTCGTACGTCGGGCGCTCGCCGGCGGACGGGCGGGGGGCGCGCTGGGCGCCAGCAGAGCATGGGACCGTCAGCGCTAACAGTGCCGCGGTCGTAGACAAAGTGGCGCACGCGCCACGGAGCAGAGTGCGGGGAAAGGGCATGCGCTCACGTTGCTCGCCGCGTGCATTGGGTGCAAGATGGAAGCGCTCCCCCCATCCCTATTTGCCGGAGTACCACGCCATGTCGGTTCGGAAGTCCTCGCTGGTGGTCTCGCCCCTCGTGCTGTCCCTGCTTGCTGCGCAGTGGCTCGGCGCGCAGGGTGCCGCGGGCAAGCGCCCCATGACGTTCCTCGATCAGCAGTACCTCAAGAACGCCGGCAGCCCCGCCGTCTCCCCCGACGGCAAGCAGCTGCTGTACACCATCAGCACCCCCGACTGGAAAGAAGCCACCAGCCAGTCGGACATCTGGGTCTCCCCCACCGACCGTGGCGTGGCGGGCACTCGGCAGCTCACCTTTACCACCGCAAAGAACGAAGGCGCCCCCCGCTGGGCCCCCAAGGGAGGCTGGTTCGCCTTTACCAGCAACCGGGAAGCGCCGGCGGCCAATGGCGGGCAGCAGCAGCTGTTTGCCATGCGTGCCGACGGTGGCGAAGCGCGCCGCGTGACCAACGCCCGCGAAGGCGTTTCCAATTACGCCTTTACCAAAGACGGGCAGTGGCTGGTGTACCGCAGCGGCAAGAACGGCGAGGAGCAGCTGTACGCCGTAGCCGTGGCCGCCATTGAGAAGGGCACCCCGCTTGACTCCCTTACGGCCACGCCGCTTACCAAGCACCCCACCGGGGTGGGCGAATGGATCGCGGCCCCCGATTCGCGCCGCATCTATTTCCTCTCGGCCGACACCACTGACACCGACGAAAAGCTGCGCCGCGAGAAGAAGTTCACCGTGAATGTGCGCAACGCCGGCACTCCCACGGTGTCGCTCTGGGCCGTGGAGCTGTCGGGGCCGTCGTACCCTATGTCGCGGCTCACGCGCGACCCCAACATGGCGGTCACCGACTTCACCATCTCCCCCGATGGCCGGTATGTGGGCTTCAATGCGGTGCCCAACGACCGCTACAAGCGCAACATCACCGAAGAGGGGATCTACGCCGACGTCTTCCTGCTGGACACGCAGGGCAACGCCGTTGAGCGGCTCACCACCAACGACGAAACGTCGGAAAGCGGCCTCAGCTTCTCCCCGGACAGCCGTACGATTGCCTTCTCGGCGTCGGACGACATGACGAAGTACAACATGAAGAACCGCCGCGTGTACGTGCGTGACGTGGCCGCCAAGGGCGGGGCGTTCCGCAAGATCGGCGATTGGGATGGCGACCACTCGGTGGGCTTCTGGTCGGCCGACGGCAAGACCATTTACTTCAATACCGGCTTCAAGGCCACGACGCAGCTGTTCGCGCTTGATGTGGCCTCGGGCAAGGTCAAGCCGGTCACCAACGTGCAGGGGGTGGTGAATGTGTCGCAGGACCAGGATACCAAGCGCCTGCTGCTCAACTATCAGGATCCCACGAGCCCGGGGGCCATTTACACGGTGAGCTCCATGCTTGACCTCCCCAAAAAGGCGGCGTGGGTGCAGCTCACCGACGCCAACCCGTGGGTGCGTGAGCAGATCGCGCTCGGCGAAGAGACCGAAGTAACCTGGACCTCAAAGGACGGCAAGCCGGTGGGCGGCGTGCTCGTGAAGCCGGTGGGCTACCAGCCGGGCAAGAAGTATCCGCTGCTGGTCGCCATTCACGGCGGCCCGGCAGCGGCCGATCTGCTGGGCTTCAACGGCGGCTACGGCGCGCAGGCGTACGCAGGGCAGGGGTGGGCGGTGCTCATGCCCAACTACCGCGGCAGCACCAACTACGGCGAAGCGCACAAGAACGGCATCGTGGGCAACTACTTCGATCCGGGCTATCAGGACATCATGACCGGCGTGGACCACCTCATTGCCACCGGCCTGGTGGACAGCACCAAGATGGGCGTGCTGGGGTGGAGCGCTGGTGGTCACTGGAGCAATTGGATTCTCACGCACACCGACCGCTTCAAGGCCATCTCCAGCGGCGCTGGTACCTCCAACTGGATTTCCATGTACGCGCAGTCCGACGTGCAGCGGAACCGCCAGCACTACCTGGGCGACAAGCTGCCGTATGACGACTTTGACGCCTACTGGCGTCAGAGCCCCATCCAGTTCATCCGCAATGCCAAAACGCCCACGATGATTCACGTCGTGGAGGGCGACCCGCGCGTGCCCAGCCCGCAGAGCGTGGAGCTGCACATGGGGCTCAAGCGGGTGGGCGTGCCCACCGAGCTCTACATGTACCCAGGCGCCTCGCACGGTATTCCCGACGCCCGCAACCGCCTCGTAAAGAGCGTATCCGAGCAGGCCTGGATGGACTACTACGTGCTCGGCAAGGGGAACAAGTTCTCCTGGCGCCAGGTGCTGGAGACGCTGGAGGACTCGAAGGCGGAGAAGAAGGTGGATATCAAGGGGAATAACAACTGAGGACTGAGAACTTGAACCGAAAACTGAAAACTTCGACTGAAAACTGAAAACTCCTTTTGCCCCGGGAATCGCCAGAGGGCCGGGAAGTTTTCAGTCGTCAGTTTGAGTGTTCAGTTCTCAGTTGGAGTCTTCAGTCCTCAGTTAAATGCCCCAAACGCAAAACCCACCGTCCGTTACCGGCCGGTGGGTTTCTTGCTTCTCACCGCTCACTTCTCACCCCGCCATCAACCCCGGAAGCGGGCTCGGCGCCGTAAGCGCTTCCTGGGCCGCGGCAATGACCGACGCGGGCAGGGGAGCCCCGCCGGCGCGGCGGGCGGCTTCGACGACCATGCTGAGCGCACGGGCCTGGGCCGCGTAGGCGGCAATGAGGGCGCCGCCTGCGCCGGGGGTGGCCATGATGTCCTGCGCCAGCGAATCGAGTTGCTGGACCAGGGCATGGTTAGGGGTTGTAATGGATGAGTCTGCTCGGTCGGCGCGCGCCTTGGATGCCCCCTTGGCAGTTGCGCTCAGCCCCGGAAAACCCGATGGAGCCAATGCTTCCTGAATGCGGCCATTGGTAGCGGCCAAGGCGGCCAACCGGCGGCGCGCCCCCTGCGACGACTCAAATCCCACGTCAAATCTCCCGAAAGGGCCCCTGAAGAGGACAGGATCGCGCCACTCCTCTTGACAGATGCCTACCTGTTACATAAATGCGACAGTGATAGCGATGCAGAGCACGCGGGAAACCCGCATGCTGTTGTGTTTCTTGTTGTTGGGTCGGTGTTACAGCCGTGTTGGTGCGGTACTTCCTGCAGGACCCCGTTCGAGCTCTCCCTTTATGGAGGCTGGATGCACGTCCTCGTCCCGGTAGCAGATCGAGACCTCGCCGCGCGGGCGCTGGCCGACTTGGCCAGAACCACGCTTGACGAGCATTGGGCCGTCGCCGCCATCCCCACCGAACGTCGGGGATTGCTGCTCGAACGGGCCGATGCGGCCGCGCTGCTCCCTGGAGATGGCCTTGGCGAACCCATAGCCGACGGCCTGGCACTGTTGGGTACGGCGTACGAACTGGCTGCCCTGGGGCAGTTGGATGCGGCGCTCCAGCCCACGCCCAGTGCGGCACGTGATCTGGCGCAGGCGGTGCTGGCGCTGGGAGCCGCCCGGGCCTTCCGGTGCTCCGCCGCGCTCCGCCCCCCCATCGACGATGGGGAGCTGTCCATCAAGTGGGCTCTCAAGCTGGGCGCTCTGGCGCTCGTCTCCCGGCAAACCGAGAGTTACGAACGCTGGTGGGACGCCCGGGCCCACGTTGCTGACGTGGTCAAACGCGCCGCTCACAGGCTCGACGCCGAGCCGTGGGAGCCCTACGCGCGTGGCACCCTGTGGATGGCCTGGCTGGGACTCATGGGAGCCCCGGTGGCTGTCCTTCCCGAGAATGCGGCCGACGAGTTGCCGATGCTCTCGGCCACTCGCAGTCGCCTCGCTGCCTTCCGCGAGCGTCGGGCCGACCACGAAGTCCCCGGAGAGGGACCCGTGCTCAATGCCGTGGCGCTGCGCGCGCGCATGACGGAGTTCGCCATCCGACACCTGGCCGACGCGACGGAACTGCTCACGGTGGCGGTGCTGAGACGGACGCTCCCCGATGTGTCGGCCGAGTTCAAGCTGCACCTGAGTGCGGCTCGCTCCGCGATGGCGGGCGATCATGGGCAGGACGTGCTGCTGGCGTGGTTACAGGCTGCCGGCGTTACGCTGGCAGGCGGCGTGACCGCGCAGCTCGAACTCCCAGGATTCTAGTACGGCCTGACGCGCCCTTGGCGCCACGCCATACCCGGTAGGTGCGACGCCCGGTGCTGCCCACCGGGAACGCCACGCGTCCCCCTCCAAGGGGGATGATGTCGGCCAGCAGGGCGCCGAGCGCCGTCCGGGCCTCCAGGGACGCCTCATCGAGGTCGCCCGGCTCCGCCATCTCTCCGGTGTCGATGCGATACCAGACGACGCCATGGGCGCCTTCGGCTCGCACTACGTACTGATCATCATCCGTCCAGAACGCACTGATCCGGTCGCTGGCGATATCCGTGTGGATAGCAAGGCTTGTGATGGGCGCAAGCTCCATCGGACCGATCGGGGCGTCTACGGCGACGACGTGCATAGTTCTATTCCGTGAGGGGGCAGGAACGTGATCACCGATTTCCCGTTACAAACTGGTTCGTCGATGGGCGGGGATGTTATGACGATTCAGGCGCCCACGCAATACGTGAAATGCGAGCTAAGTTGTTGACAGTATTGTCGATATGTGTGGGAATCGATGTGGAGAACCGGCTAAGTGCCACTCCCGGCACCATCTGGGAGCCGCAGCGGTGTGGAAAAACGGCTTCGTGATGCCGCAATATTTTCTGGCGGAAGGGGGAGGTTTGTCCACATGGAGTGGCCTCACAAAATTGCTCTTTTCTTGTTTGCCAACACGAGTTTTCGGATGACGCGGTCTGTTTCATTGTTCCATTTCTCCTGCTGGCGCACTCGGCCTTCTTGCCCCATAGTGGCGAGTCATCACGCACATCCTCCGGAGCCTCGTCGTGCCCATCGAACCACGCATTGGATTGCTTGTCGGGCGGGAATGGTCCTTCCCCCCCGCATTTATCGACGCCGTCAGCCGCCGCCAGTCGGGGGTCACCGCCGACTACATCAAGCTGGATGCCACACGCATGCAGCAACCCGTGCCGTACACCCTCATCATTGACCGCATCAGTCATGAGGTGGGCTTCTACCGCACCTTCCTCAAGCATGCGGCACGCATGGGCGTCACGGTCGTCAACAACCCGTTCATGTGGTCGGCCGACGACAAGTTCTACGACGCCACCATGGCCATGCAGCTCGGCGTAGCGCACCCCAAAACGATGGTCCTCCCCAACAAGGACTACATCCCGGGGATCTCGCACTCCGAATCGCTGCGCAACCTCTCCTACCCGCTCAACTGGGCCGGCGTCGCAGAACACATCGGCTTCCCCTGCGTACTGAAAGACGCCCATGGCGGCGGCTGGCGCGACGTCTACATCTGCCACTCCATGGAGGAGCTGCTGGCCGCCTACAACAGCAGCGGCCTGCTCACCATGGTCGTGCAGGAGTTCATCAAGTGGGACGCCTACGTCCGCTGCATGGTGCTGGGACGCGACAAAGTCCTCCCCATGCCCTACGACCCGGGGCAGCGGAAGTACATCCCGGACCCCGGGTATCTCGGCAAGGAGCTCGAGGATCGTTGCGTCCGTGACGCGCTGACCCTCTGCCGCGGACTGGGCTACGACATGAACACCGTAGAGTTCGCGGTGAAAGACGGCATTCCCTACGCCATCGACTTCATGAACCCGGCCCCGGACATGGACATCAACTCCCTCACCCCCAGCTATTTCGAGTGGGTGGTGGAGCACATGGCCGACCTGGCTATCACGCTGGCCACCGCGCCCCGCCCCGAGGTCCCCACGGGCCCCATTATCTCGGCACCGCCAGTCCTCACAAAGTAGCAATGTCCACAGACGCCATTTCCCGGTATCACGACACGCTCCAGCAGGGCACGCTGGCAGCCGATTCGGATGCCGTGTTGACACAGCAACTCCGTGATCAGGGGCTCTTCTTCGGAGACCGCCCCCTGTGTGGAGTACTGCGGCCACGCTTTCTGACGCTGGACGAGTACCGGCTCATTGGCCGCGCCTGCGGTCTGGTGGGATCGGCATTCGAAAAGGTGCGGGCGGCCGCCATGGCCGACGCGGCGTTGCGGGCGCAGTTCGGGCTGACAAGCTGGGAAGAGCAGGTGATCCATGCCGATCCCGGCTTCCCGTCGGCCAGCCCTACCTCCCGGCTTGATGCCTTCTATGCCCCGGGGAAAGGCGACAGCGGACTCAAGTTCACGGAGTACAACGCCGAAACGCCGGCCGGCGCCGCCTACAATGACGCGCTGTCCCGCGCCTTTCTGGCGCTGCCGGCCATGCAGGCCTTTACGCGCAGCCATCTGGTGCTCCCCATCCCGGCCGCGGCGGGGGTGATCGACGCGTTGCTGCAAGCCTATTCGGCATGGCGGGGAACGAGCGAAAAACCGTCGGTGTGCATTCTGGATTGGAAGGAAGTCCCCACGTACAGCGAGTTCGTGCTGTTCGAAAAGGAATTCCAGGCCCGCGGGATAGACGTGTTTATTGGCGATCCGCGGGACGCCGAGTACGCCAACGGCCAGCTCACGGTGGCCGGCAAGCGGGTGACGCTCATTTACAAGCGAGTGCTCATCGACGAGCTGGTGACGCGCGCCGGGCTCGATTCTCCGGTGGTGCGGGCTGTCAGAGACGGTGCGGTGTGCATGGTAAACCCGTTTCGCTGCAAGCTCTTACATAAGAAGGCCTCACTTGCTGTGTTAAGTGATGAACGGCAGGCGCCGCTGTTCACCAGCGAGGAGCGGGCGGCCGTCCTGGCGCATGTACCATGGACACGTGTGGTGGAAGCGCGACACACGCAGTATCGCGACAGTGGCGGCGACCATACGGTCGACCTGTTGCCCTTTATCGCCGAGCGTCGGGAAACCATGGTGCTCAAGCCGAACGACGAGTACGGCGGCAAGGGCATTGTGCTGGGCTGGACGGTGGACGACGCCACCTGGCAGGCTGCCATCCAGACAGCCCTTGATGAACCGTATATCGTGCAGGAGCGTGTGGAGGTGCCAAGTGAGCCCTGGCCGGCCATGGTCAATGGCGAGGTGCACATTGGCGACCGCATGCTGGACACGGCCCCGTTCCTCGCGAACGGCACCACCGTGAACGGCTGCCTCACGCGCATTGCCACGGATCCGCTCCTCAACGTCACCGCTGGGGGAGGTTCGAACGTCCCCACTTTCCTTGTAGAGAAGCGTTGATGCCGTCCTCGTATCGCCCGACCATCGGGCTCACCACACAGACGCTGCACTCCATAGACGGCATTCCACCGGCCCTGCCATCGTCGTGGGTCATGAATCAGCGGTACTTTCTGGCGGCTACGGCCGCCGGAGCGGTGCCTTGGATGATCCCGCTGCTCGATGATGATATGGAAACGCTGCGGGCAATCTACGACCGATTGGACGGGGTGCTCATCCCCGGCGGCGTGGATATCAACCCGGCGGAATACGGCGAAGCAGTACGTCCGGAGTGTGGAAATCTCGATCCCGCCCGCGACCGCGTGGAACTGCAATTGGTGCGCTGGGCCATCGAAGAAGGCAAGCCGGTGTTGGGGCTGTGCCGCGGGATGCAGATCATTAACGTGGCGAAGGGCGGTACCATGTGGCAGGACCTGGCATCACAAAAGCCGTCCTTCCACAAGCATGACTTCTTCCCCACGGCCGGCTTCGAGCGCGATCATCTCGCGCACGAAGTGGACGTCGTGCCCGGGACGCGGCTGTCGCATTACCTCGACGGCGCCCGCTGCCCGGTGAACAGCATGCACCACCAGGGCGTGAAAACGCTCGGCCAGGAATTGCAGGTCTCGGCCACCGCCGATGATGGGCTCATTGAAGCCATCGAGACCATGGGTGAGAGTTTTTGCATCGGGGTGCAGTGGCACCCGGAAGTGTTTGAAATGACGGACCCACACACCCGACAGCTGTTTGGCGGCTTCATGGCCGCCGCCGTTGAGTGGTCAACTGCCAACGCTGCGCCCCGTGCGGGCGTGGGGGGATAAATGAAGGGACCCACCCTGACGGTTGGTATCGAGGAAGAGTACCAGATCATCGACCCGGTCACCCGTGACCTGTCACCGGGGTTCGACGCGCTGGTGACCTCCGCGTTTGCCACGGAAGCCGACGTAAAGGCCGAACTGCATCAGTGCCAGGTGGAAATTGGCACGAAGCCGTGTGCCACCATTGCCGAGTTGCGCACGGAACTGGTGAAGCTGCGCAGGCTGACCATCAAGGCGGCCGGTGAACACGGGCTGACCATTGCGTCGGCCGGTACGCATCCGTTCTCCAACTGGATGAACATGGAAATGACGCCCAAGGAGCGATACCTCGGCGTCAAGATGGAGCTTCAGGATCTGGCCCATCGCCTGCTCATTTTTGGGACGCATGTGCATGTGGGCATTGAAGATCCGGAATTTCGCATCGACTGCCTGAACGCCGCGCGGTACATCCTGCCTCACATTCTGTGTTTGTCCACATCCTCGCCGTTCTGGTTTGGGCGCAACACGGGCCTGCATTCTTATAGAAGTATTGTCTTCAAAAACTTCCCACGGACCGGGGTGCCACGCATCCTGAACGGGTGGAGTGATTACGCCGATCTGGTGGATACGCTGGTCAAGACGCACAGCATTCCTGACGGCTCCAAGATCTGGTGGGATGTGCGCCCGCACCATCTGTATCCCACGCTGGAGTTCCGTTGCTGCGACGTGAACACCAAGGTGGACGAGGCGGTGTGCATCGCGGCCATGTTGCAGGCCGTGGTGGCCAAGATGTGGAAGCTGCGGCGCGACAACATGACCTTCCGCGTCTACGCCGCCGATCTCATTGAAGAGAACAAGTGGCGCGCCGTGCGCTACGGCATGGGCGGCAAGCTTATCGACTTCGGCAAGAAGGAAGAGTTGCCCACGTCGGTGCTCATCCGTGAGCTCATTGAGTGGTTCCTGGACGACGTGCTCGATGAATTGGGGACGCGCAAAGAAGTGGAGTACGCCTTCAAGATCATGGAGGAGGGCTCCAGTGCGCAGCGCCAATTGGCGACCTATGCCCGCACGGGCGATTTGCGCGCGGTGGTGGACCAGCTCATTCGGGAAACGGCCGAGGGGGTGTGCGACCCGGTGCTGGGGCCGCCGCTGGATTCACTCGATCAGGCCATCTCGGCGCAGCCGTCGACAGGCCCCACCCCCACGGGGATGCCTGCCGTTCGGGGGCAGTCCATCCCGTAAGCGTCCCGTATCTGCAGCGGGGGGCTCAGGGGTCCTGCGCCAGCCCGCTCAGATATTGGATGGCCGTATTGGCCATGCCGGCCCGGGAGTACACATCGGGTCGGCGATCGGTAATGACCTGGGCAATGACGTCAGCCACCTCTTCCGCGCTTTGGGAGTTGGGCAGCGTGTGCGAGTCCGGACCACCGTGCAGGGCGTTGGCGCCAAACGCCGTGCGCACCACGCCGGGAGACACGAGTGAGAACTGAATGTCAGGGTGCGTTTCCTGCACCTCGGTGCGCATGTTGGCGGTGAGCGCGTTGAGGAAGTGCTTGGAGGCACTATACGCCGACCGGAAAGTGGCCATGGGGACGCGCCCCAGCATGGAAGAGACGTTTACCACATGTCCGCGCCCTACCAGCTGAAAGTGCGGCAATACAGCCTGCATGCCGTACAGCGCACTCTTGACGTTGATGCGAAGCATGTCGTCGAGGTCGTCGTCGGTCAGTGCTGACGGGGCGCGGGTAATGCCGCGGCCCACGTTGTTCACCCACACGTCCAAACGGCTGAACTGGGCCAGGGTCGTCTCCACAATGTCGTCCACCTGATTGCGTACGGTGACGTCGGCCGTGATGGTGACCGTATTCGCGGCGGGCAGGCTGGCCGCCACCTGCCGAAGGGCGTCGGCCCGACGCGCCACCAGCACGAGGCTATGGGTGGGGGCGAGCCGGTGGGCGAGGGCGGCACCAATGCCAGTGCTGGCGCCGGTGATTACCACGACCGGGCGGGCAGGGGGCGTTTGTGAGATCGACATGGCCTGCAAGCTACTCATGCGGGCGCTACGGCGTTTCCCTGACAAGGGCCTCGTAACAAATACGAATGCAACCACAATTGTCGGGATTGTAGGATCACGCATGCGTACTTCTCACATGCTTCCGACACTTCCGGCGCTCTGCAGCGTCCTGAATCTTCGCCGCGCCCTGCGCGTGGCCTTCGCTCCCGTAGTTGGGATGGCTCTGCTTACCGCCTGTGAAGGCGAGGCCGATCCCACCGGCCCTGGCGGGCAGATCCGCGAACCGGCCATCAACGAAGTCATCACCTCGGCGCCGCTCAACGCGAGCAGCAACGATACGCTGGTGTACTTCAGCTTCAATACGGGCACACTCGTATCGCGCACGGCCGACTGGGATCTCGCGTTGCGCCGCTACGAAGTGCGGCTCAATTCGCCCGCCAACGGCGGCACGAAGAACGTGTTGGGCTACGCGCTGGCCAACAATCAGAACGCCACCAACGCCGAAGTGCTGGCGTTCACGCGGGCCGGTACGTTGGCGGCGTTTGATGCGCTGCGCGACGCACAGATTCCCGCGGACAGCCAGTTCGTCACCGATCGTCTGGCGAACAGCCCGCAGGCGCACATTGTGTTGGGCGGTATTCCGGTGGCCAATGCCGCGCAGTTCTGGAAGGTGCGCCTGTCCAACGGACAGTTTGCCGTCATGCGCAACGCGCGCATCAAGTTCACCGGCTTTGTCACCGATACGATTTACATCGAGTCGCGATTGCAGACGGGCAGCACCTTGGGGCCGGTACAGACCGTGGCGGTGGCGCCCGGTGGGACCACGCGCGCGATCAGCCTGACTACCAACGCCGTGGTGACACCGAACGGCTGCAACTGGGATGTGCAGTTCAATCCCGACCAGCGTCAGCTGGCCATTACCGTGAACACGGCGTGCAATGTGGGCACGTTCCCCGGTACGGCCTCGCCCACCTTTGCCGCTGCCACGTCGGCCAGTGATGCGCCGCAGTATGCCGCGTATCTGTCACAGCTGGTGGGGCCCATACCCAACTCCATTCTCGACACCAAGGCCCCGTTCCGATACGACCTCACCGGTCAGCAGCGTTTGCATCCGGCATTCAACACGTATTTCGCCAAGATCGATACGCGGGTGTGGAAGTTCCAGGTGATCGACTACTACAGCAACACGGGCGTCGCCGGCTATCCGACGATTCGCTACTCACGCATTCGATAAATACGTGTTTCCGGTGCTCTTTCGCTGCGCGCAATACGCCCTGCTGACGTGCCTGCTCCTGCTGGTACCGACTGGTGTGCCAGTCCTGGCGCAGGCAGGTACCGGTGCAGTGCAGGGCGTGGTGCTGTCGCGCGGTGATGGAGCGGCCGTTACCTCTGCGGAAGTGCGGCGAGTGGGGAGTACGATGCGGGTCCGCACCGACGACCAGGGGCGGTTCGTCATCACTGCTCGTGTTGGCGATACGTTGCATGTGCGCGTGCTGGGCTTTCGCGAACGTCGGGTGCCGGTGGTGAACACGGACGCCGGCAGCATCCTGCGCGTGATGCTCGAGCCATTGGCCACGGTCCTGCCGGTGTTCACCACCACGATGGGGCAGCGCGTCATTCGCGCCAGCGATTCGCCGCGTAGCGTCACGGTGCTCGACCGCAAAGAGATCGATGCCGTTGCTGCCGTCTCGGCCAATCAACTGTTACGGCAGTTGCCGGGGTTGCAGGAACTCCCCGCACCGCCCAGCAAGACGAGCATTTCCATCCGCGGCTTTGACGACTCGCGCGTGCTCGTGCTGGTGGATGGCGAGCCGGTGGCGGGGTCGCTCATTGAAAGCCGCGACATTGGGCGTTTGAGCACCATTGCCACCGAGCGTATCGAGGTGACCAAGGGCCCAAGCAGTGTGGAGTTTGGCAGTGATGCGCTGGGCGGCGTGATCAACATTGTGCAGGCCGCGCCCACCAAGGCGCTTACGGTAGATGGACTGCTGCGACAGGGCGGTCTTGGTCGTGAAGAAGCCACGCTGGGCATGAGCCAGACCGTGGGACGCGTGGGCTATCGCCTGAATGGCGGCTGGCGGCAGTCGGATCGTGTCACCGGCTACAATGCCGCGGGTTCCACGTTCAACCGCATTTTCGATCTGCGCAGCGACGTGCGCGTAGCGCTCTCCGAGCGCTGGACGGCGCGTCTTGATGTACAGGGATCGCAGGAACGTCAGCGCTTCCCGCTTGATGCGAACTTCAACGGCTTCATTGATAATCGCGGGGCACAGGGCTTTGCCGAAGTGCAGGGGCCGGCCATGGGTGGACGGCTGCGTGCGCGCGCGTTTCAGCAGCGCTTTGTGTATCAGTACCGGCAGTCGCGGGAGCTCCTGCCCATTCGCGGGTCGGCCGATTCGCTGGAGCAGCAGGAACGCCAGGGGCGGTATCTGCTCGCGTACTCCAAGGCGGCGGGCCAGCATGTATTTGATGCCGGCGTGCAGCATTCACGTCGCACGCTCATTGCCCCCACCAAGGTGGATGGTGACAGCGCCAAGGAAAACATTACCGAGGTATTCGCTCGCGATAGCTGGACCGTGGGGCCGGTGCTTCTCACCGCGGGCGCGCGTCACACCTCCAGTACCCTGTGGGGCAGCAGCACCAACCCATCGGTAGGGTTGGCGTGGCAAACCACCTCGGCGTTGCGGTTACGTGGCAATGTGGCGCGCGGCTTTCGTGCTCCCGGGTTCAAGGAAATTCGGTACACATTCTTCAATCCCGCCGGTGGGTACGAGATCATTGGCAACGCCGAATTGCGCCCGGAGAGTTCGGTGAGCGGCAGTGTTGGCGGCACCTGGGCGCCGTCCACGAGTGCATCGCTCGATGTGGAATTGTATCGCAACGACGTGAAGGACCTGGTAGACTGGAGCTTCCGTGGCAACAACGCGGCGGGTTTTCAGCAGTACGCCAATGTGAATGTGGCCGAAGCGCGTACCCAGGGCCTTGAAACCAACGCGCGCATTCTGGTGCTGGGCACCGAACTTACGGCCGGCTACGACTTTCTGCGCGCGCGAAACCTGCTCACGGGTTTGCCACTCACGCGGCGGGCGTCGCATACAGCGCGGCTGCGGGTATCCCGCAGCTTCAACCTGTTGCGTGGTCTGTTGGGCGATCTCTCGGTGCGCTACACCGGCGGCGCGCCGCTCATAGGCATCCCCAGCGGTGCTCCCATTACAGGGCCGTTCTCCACGGAGCAGGGTGTGGTAGGGCAGCAGGGAGCGCTGCTCTCAATGGACGCGCAGTGGCGGCTTCAGCTCACGTCGCGCGCCGAGCTCTCGTTGGGCGGCAACAACCTGCTCGGACAGCGTCCGGCGTTGTGGACGCCGGCGTTTGATCGGCAACTGTTTGTAGGGCTGCACGTGCGGTGGAGCGGGTCGGAGTAGTTTCCGCGGACGTGGTACTGAGGTTCGGGGCTGGCAACGGCTACCGGGACAACATCATGCAGTAGCTCATGCAGTTGTCGCGCCCAACGGGTGCCTAGCTGTTGCGGTAAACCCGGGCCGACCGTTACACCGGCGCCAGCAACGCGCTGTCCTCAGCCCGTGATTGGGTCAGTAACGCACGCGCAGCCGTCTCCGGGAATTCGTGCGGACGTACCTCTTCCCACGCGCCATCGCCGTGCGCCGTGTTGTGCAGTCGCACGACGAGTGCCGTGCTGTCGCCGGCTACGGTGCCTGTGAAGCCAGCGGTGGTCCCGGTACGTCTATGCGTTACCCGCACCTGCCACAACGATGCATCACCACTCGTCTCCACATCGAACGTCGCCAACCGGCTGACCGGTGTGCCCGTCGCTGCACAGGCCATGGCCGCCGCCGCCACGCACAGCGCCTGATCACGGTGGGGCAGTGCTTCGCGCACAAACACGTCGCTCGCACTGGAGGCTCCCGGAATTCCGCTGGTGGCGGCCGACAGCCACTGCACGAAATCGGGCGTCATACGAGCTGCCGCCCCACCCAGCTCAAGACACCGCGCCGCGTAGCGCAGCACCTGTCGCACTTCAATGCGATCCACCTCGTCGAAGAACCACGCACACGAGGTGAACAACCGCAACGTGGCGCGCTGCAACTCCAGCAGCTCCCGCGCGCGCTGCAGCTGCTGGTCATTGCTCCCTTCGCGCAGCTGCGCCCGCGCAAACGTCGCCAGTGCCTCTCCGTCCCGCGCCACCACATCACCGTAGGCATCACGCACCTCCCACGGGTCGTCGCGGAAGAGTGCCGATCCTTCCCGCTCGTACACCTCGTTGGCATGGGCGGCCAGCCGCTCCAGAGCGTGGCGCAACGGCCCTCGCCACTGCTGCAACAACGGCTTGCTGCCATCAAGCCGGCATCCACAATTGCTGCGCCACCGCTCCACGCCATGCGCACAGCTCCACGCCGAGGGCGACACCAAACGAATTTCCTCGGTTGGTGGATGCTGGGCGACCAGCGCCGCGGCGTTCGTGATGCGGGTGCCCGGGACGTGGGCAATCAAGGCCAGCGCTTCAAGCAGCGTGGAGTCGCCCGCCTTGTGATGATGCCCAAACGTTTCGCCGTCCGTCGCCAGGGTCGTACAGCGCGGCGACGTCAGCATGGCGTCACGATACGGCGTGAACCGGTGCGCCAGCGCTTCCGCATTGCGCAGCAATCCCCCAAACGCCACATCACCCGCCAGCGATCCGTCGTACGGCACAATCGTGAGCGTTCGCCCCGATGCGCCACGCCAGCGCACCGGCATGCCGCTGCCGTTGTGCCCCTGTACCTGATACGGCGCGAGGATGGTGAACTGCACGCCTTCCGCCGCAACCGCATCGAGGGTGTCTTCGTCGGCCGCACACTCGGGGAGCCAGATCCCTTCGGCATCACGTCCGAATCGCCGACGGAAATCGCGCAACCCCCAGCGAATTTCGGTGCGCCGTTCACGGGGCGACGCCAACGGCAGGATCACGTGATGGTATGGTGCCGCAATGGCATTGCCATGTCCCCACCGCTTCACACTCGCGGCGTCGCCTTGCTGCATGGCCCGCAGCGTGTCCGGTGCTTCGTTGTCCAGCCACTCGCACAGCGTGGCCCCCACATCAAACGAGCACCACGCGTACAGATTCACCACGCGTGAAATGCCCGCGCGTGCATCCGGATCGCGGGCCGCGGCGCGCGCATCTCGACGGAACGCCTCGGCCTTCGCCAGACGCGCGTAGCACTCGCGGTTGATGCGCGTATTCCAGTCGTGCTCCGGAGCCGCCGACGGTTCCGTCTGTACGACTTCCAGCCACGGATCTTCGCGTGGTGGCTGGTAGAGGTGCTGGTGCACAATGAGCGAATGGGGCTGATGACTCATGTACGCTTCCGGGCAATGTCCGTGGCACGCCGATAGACCTCGGCATATCGCTCCGCCGATCGCTCCCAGCCGAAATCACGACGCATGGCGGTTTTCATGCGCGGCTCCCAGGCCGCCGGATCATGGAACCGCGCCAGCGCTCGCGAGATGGCGTGGTCGAGCGCGCCGGCGTTGAATGCATCAAAGAGAAACCCCGTGGCGTCGTCTTCCACTGTATCGGCAATGCCGCCCACGCGACGACCAATCGGCAACGCGCCGTAGCGCTGCGCTCGCAGCTGCGTAAGCCCACACGGTTCGTACTGCGAAGGCATGAGGAACAGATCGGCGCCCGCCATGAGCCGATGTTCCAGACGATCGGTAAAGTCGAACTGCACCCCCACATTTCGCGGACGTCGGCGGGCCAGTTCACCGAGGGCGCGTTCGTAGCGCGCTTCGCCAGCCCCCAGAAAAACAAACTGCGCGTCGAGATTCCACACGAGATGCGACGCCAGAATGAGATCGAGCCCCTTCTGCGTCACCATGCGCCCCGTGAAGCCAAAGAGCGGCGTGCGGCGACGCTGTGGCAAACCGAACGACCGTTGCAATGCCGCTTTGCAGCGCGCCTTATTGGACGGATCGTCGTCACTGTAGTGGGCCGTGATCTGATCGTCGGTGCTCGGGTCCCAGAGCGTCTGATCAATGCCGTTGATGATGCCGGTAAAGCGATTGCCGAGCCACTGAAACACTTCCTGCAACCCGAAGCCACCATCGGGGGTGCGCAGTTCGGTGGCATGATTGGGACTGACCGTCACCACCATGTCGGCGTGCGTGAGTCCCGCCTTGAGGAAGTTGATGAGGCCATACCACTCTACGTGCCGGAAGGTGAACAGCTCCGGCGGGATGCCGCAGTCGTTGAGCAGCGAGGCCGAGAAGTGGCCCTGATAGCCGCCGTTGTGCACCGTCAGCACCGTGGGCGTGGTGGCAAAGCGTTCGCGCAAATCGGCGTAGCTCCGCATGTACATCAGCGCGAGCGAGGTGTGCCAGTCGTGCGCGTGCACCAGAACCGGGCCCGCTATCAGGCGCGGAATGGCGTCCAGCACGGCGCGGGAGAAGAGGGCAAAGCGGCGCGCATTGTCGGTGTAGTCGCGTCCCCCTTCGCCGTAGAGCCCGCCACGCGAGAAGGCCGACGGGATGTCCACGAACACCACCTTGGGCCCTTTGGGGGCGTGCACTTCCCGGAAGAAGCGCACCTCTTCCGTGCGGAAGCCGAGGCTGACCGGAATGGGGCGGCCCAAGGGGGCCAGATCAGGGGCGTGGTCGCGCACCGTGCGGTAGAGCGGGAGAAACACCACCACATTGGCCCCGCCCTTTACCTGCACATTGGCCAGCCCCATGACCGCTTCAGCTAATCCGCCCGAACGAGCGAAGGGGCTGTATTCGGCCGTGAGATGCACGATGGTTGGCGCACCGGTCCGCGGCGCACGAACGAGGGGCGAGCCCCAACTGGGGGTGGGCATCGATGGGGATGTCATACGTTCAATTCTAACGTCGGGGAACAAGAATCCCGCGCGGTGTCTCGGAAGCACCGGGACACCGCGCGGGATGGTCATGAGGCTGCAGGCACGGAATATCCGGATCCGGCACTCACGCGAGTGGCGGATCGTCCGGCAAGGAGTCGCCGAGAATGGAGGGGGCGTAGTACGCACGAGCGTACTGCTCCACCATGCGACGGGCCGTAAACTGCTGGCCCCCCACCCGGATGGCATGCTTCATCATGGTGAGCCAACGACGCGGCAGTTCGCTCTTGTCGCGATCGTAATAGCGGGGTACCACTTCCTGCTCGAGCAACTCGTACAGACGATTGGCCGTGTTCAGGCCGGCGTCGTCATCCACTTCCGGCTCAATGGCCCACCCGTTGTTGCCTTCGTAGCCTTCTTCCCACCAGCCGTCGATTGTGGAGAGCTGCGGCACGCCGTTGAGGGCGGCCTTCATACCGCTGGTGCCCGACGCTTCGAGGGGCACACGCGGCATGTTCATCCACAGGTCCACACCCTGCACCAGCAAGTGCGCGAGGTGCATGCCGTAGTCTTCCACGAAGGCAACTCGCCCCTCGAACTGCGGATCACGCGTGAACTGATAGACGTTCTGCAGGATCTGCTTGCCCGGCGTGTCCGCCGGGTGCGCCTTGCCGGCAAAGACGATCTGTACCGGGCGCTGCGTGTTGGTCACGAGACGCTTGAGGCGCTCGACATCACGGAAGATGAGGTTGGCGCGCTTGTACGTGGCGAAGCGGCGCGCGAAACCAATGGTGAGCGTATTGGGGTCGAGCAACGTCCCCGCACCCACCAGCTGCGTGGTCTCCATTTCGCGGGCAGCAAAAGCGCGTCGCGCCTCTTCGCGTACCATGCGCATGAAGGTGTTCTTGAGACGCTGGTGCGTGTACCACAGGGTCTCGTCGTCGAGCGTGAGCACCTGTTCCCACAACGCCGGGTCACTGCTGTGACCCCACCCCGGTCCGAGGTGCTCGTCGAGCATCTTCATGATGGGGTTGGACATCCACGTCGCGAGGTGCACGCCGTTGGTGACATGCCCCACCGGAATCGACTCGGCCGGGCGATTGGGCCACAGCGACCGGCTCATCTCGCGGGTGACGATCCCGTGGCGGCGCGACACCGCGTTCACGCGACGCGACAGACGCACCGACGCGGCGGTCATGTGGTACACCCCCGAGCCAGACTCCGGATGATACCCGATGCGCAGAAACGCCTCGGCATCAATGCCCATTTCCTGCCAGTAGCCGTTGGCGCACTGCCGCACTTCGTCGACGGAGAAGTGGTCGTGGCCGGCCGGTACCGGTGTGTGGGTGGTGAAGACGCTGCAGTTACGCACCTGCTTCACCGCATCGGCGTATGACAGTCCGTTGGCGACCAGTTCGCGGGTACGCTCCACCATCATGAACGCCGCGTGTCCTTCGTTGGCATGCCAGGCGGCCGGATCAATACCCAGCGCGCGGAGCGCCCGCACACCGCCTACGCCCAGCAACCATTCCTGACGCAGCCGCATGGCCGGTCCGCCGGAATAGAGCTTGGAGAGCAGAGGACGGTCTTCGGGGTGATTCTCCTCGAGATCGGAATCGAGCAGGTACACCGGCACGCGCCCCACCTGCATCTTCCAGACACGAATGTGAATGTCGCGTCCGAAGGTGTTCACCGTGACGAGGTGGCGGGCACCGTTGCGCCCCGGCAACGGCACCAGCGGCACGCCGTCAAACTCAATGCGGGCGTCGCTGTCTTCCTGCCAGCCATCCACCCGGATGCGCTGATCGAAGTAGCCGTTGCGGTAGAGAATACCTACCGCCACCAGAGGAATGCCCAGATCGGAGGCCGTCTTGAGATGGTCACCGGCCAGCACGCCGAGTCCACCCGAGTAGATGGGCACCGAGTTGTGAATACCGAACTCGGCGCAGAAGTACGCCACTGTGCGGCCCCGGAGTTCGGGGAAGGTGCGGGCGTACCACGTGTGCTCGTCCGAACGCTCCGAGGCGAGCCACTGCATGGCGCGGTCGTAACGCGCACAGAAGACCGGGTCGGTGGCCAGTGTGTCCAGGCGCCCGGGCTCGACGAGCTGCAGCAGGCGAATGGGATTGTGGCGGGTGCGATTCCAGAGGCTTTCGTCGATGGCCTTGAAAAGCGACCGGGCATCACGATTCCAGCTCCAGGCGAGGTTCTGGGCCAGGTGCGCCAGACCAGCCAGGCGTCCGGGGAGGGCCGGGGGGGTCTGGATGAAGGGGATCTGGGGCGCGTCGGCGAGTAATGTCATGAGAAGGGAGCAGTTTTGTTTCTGAAACAGCCTGATCTGAGTTTAGCACCGGTACACAGGAAAGGTATGCCCGTGTACGCGGGTGTGGACAGGGAAAGCGGGCGGGGCTAGTGTCGAATGGTCCCGGTCCGTCCCGCCGAGACACGACTCGCCACTGACTCTTCAATGCCTGCTCGCGCCACCAAATCCTCCCGCCCGGTCAAGAAATCGGCGGTTGACGTCTTCAAGTTTGGCGGGGCGTCGCTGGCCGACGCGTCCGCCGTCCGTCACGCCATTGGCATTATTCTTTCGCCTCGCCCTTCTAGAACTGTTACAGTGGTGTCGGCGTTGGCGGGTGTCACCGATGCGCTGCTGGCCATTGCCGAATGGGCGCGGGTGGGAGACACCAAGGCCGTCGATGTCGCCGTGGACCGGCTCCGCGCCCGGCACCGGGCTGTTGCCGAGGGGATTCTGACCACCCAGCGGGCACGTAAAGCTTTGGTCAAGGAGTTGGATACCGCGTTTGACGAGCTACGCACCCTGGCCCACGGGGTGGCCACCTTGCGCGAACTCACCCCCCGCACGCGCGACTATCTCGTGGCCCGCGGGGAGCAGCTCTCGGCCCAGCTGGTGGTAGCCGGGCTGCTTGGGCGCGGTGCCAAGGCGCAGTATGTGGAGGCTGCCGAACTCATCCGTACGGATGGTGTGTTTGGCAACGCCTTTCCCGATCTGGCGGCGACCGACCGCGTGGTGCGGGAGCGGCTCACGCCGCTGCTCCGACGCAAGGTCTTGCCCGTCATTCCCGGCTTCGTGGGGGGCGGGGCGGAGGGCGCATTGGTGACGCTTGGCCGCGGCGGGAGTGATCTCACCGCCACGGTGCTGGGGCGGTCGCTCAAGGCGCAGCGCATCACGTTGTGGAAGGATGTCCCGGGGCTCATGACCACTGACCCGCGCCTCGTGCCCAGCGCCCGCATTGTGCCGCAACTCAATGTGCGGGAAGCTGCGGAGCTGGCGTATTACGGCGCCAAGGTGCTGCACCCGCGGGCGCTCATTCCGCTGGCGCACATTTCGGTCCCGGTGTTCGTGCGTCCCTTTGCCGACCCCGGCGCCCCCGGTACCGAGATCTCCACGCGTCACACGTTGCAACGGTATCCGGTGAAGGCGCTGAGCATCGTGCGTGGGCAAGCGCTGGTCACGGTCACGGGCAACGGCATGCTTGGTGTGCCAGGAATTGCGGCGCGTACGTTTGCGGCGCTGCAGCAGGCCGGCATCAGTGTCACGCTCATCACGCAGGCGTCGTCGGAGCATTCCATCTCGCTGTGCGTGCCGGCCGAACGCAGTGCCCACGCCCGCGCCGCGCTGGAACAGACGTTCGCCCTTGAGCTGTCGCGTCGAGAGCTGGAAGGGATGGACGTGAAGACGGGCATGGCCACCCTTGCCGTGGTCGGGCTGGGTATGGCCGGATCGCCCGGCATTGCGTCACGCATGTTCACGGCACTCTCCCAATCTGGAGTGAACATCGTGGCCATTGCGCAGGGGTCGAGTGAGCTCAACATCTCCGTGGTCATTGCCGAACGGGATGCGGAAGCGGCCGCGCGCTCGGTGCACGATGAATTTCAGCTGGACAAGATCGGTGGCGGCGGTGTACGCAGCGACGATCGACTTGATGTGGTGCTACTGGGCGTCGGACAGATTGGTCGTGAGTTGCTGCGCATCCTGCCGCGCACCCGACGTCGCGTGAAGCCCACCATTGTGGGGTTGATCGATCGCAGCGGCTATTTGTTTGATCCGGAAGGATTGTCGCCCAAGCAATTACTGGCCGCGGTGGCGCACAAGGAATCCGGTGCGGCGCTGACGTCCATGCCCAACGCTATCCGCGCGAGTGCGCCCGAGGCCGTGGCACAGATTGCCCGTCACGCCCTCTCGAGACCGGTGCTGGTGGATCTCACCGCCGACGAAACGCTCCCTGCCATTCGCAAAGCCCTCGCGGCCGACTGGGACATCGTGCTGGCCAACAAGAAGCCGCTGTCGGCACCGCGTGGCGAAGTGCAGGCGCTGCAGGCGCTGGCCAAGCAGCATGGCGCCCGCATCCTGCACGAGACGACGGTGGGCGCTGGGCTCCCCGTCATGGATAGCTACGCCAAGCTGGTGGAAACCGGTGACAAGGTGTTGCGCGTGGAAGGGTGCACCAGTGGCACGTTGGGGTTTCTGCTCACCGAAATCGGCAAGGGGCGTCCGTTCAGCGAAGCACTCGGCGATGCCATGCGTCTGGGCTACACGGAGCCCGACCCACGCGATGATCTGTCAGGGATGGATGTTGCCCGGAAGGCGCTCATTCTCGCGCGCCTCATTGGCTTTACGGGTGACCTGACCGATGTGACGGTGGAGTCGCTGGTTCCTGAAGCCTTTCGCAGCATGCCGGTGGCGAAGTTCAAGAGCACGCTCACGCAGCAGGACAAGATGTGGGCCGACCGTCAGGGCACGGCCACACGACAGGGACGCGTCCTGCGCTATGTGCTTCGTGCGACGCCCACCGCCGTGAAGGTGGGGCTGCAAGCCGTACCGCCCTCGCATCCGCTGGCCGGATTGCGCGGCACCGACAATCAGATTGTGTTTACGACCATGCGTTATCGTGAGCATCCGCTGGTCATCACCGGGCCGGGCGCCGGTCCGGCGGTCACCGCAGCCGGTGTGCTCAACGACATTCTTCAGCTCACGCCTGCCTGATCATGGCTGTCAACGACACGATCTTTCTGAGCGCACACGAGGCCCCGGGGCAACACAGTGTGCAGCGGTGCGACGACTGTGGGCAGGATCTGCATGAGCGCGATGCCAGCCCCGCTTGTCCGCAGTGCGGGGGGCTGCTGGCCATCATTCATCGGGCGCCGCTCGACATCATGGGGGCGCCGCTCGAACCCAAGGCCATTCACCACACGTTCGCGCAGCATTGCTGCGCCATGCCGATGGGGCATCCATCGGGGGTGTGGCGGTTTGAATCGCTCGTCATGCCCACCGCCGGCGAGGCGATCACCAGTCATCCCGAAGGCAACACCCCGCTCATGACGCGGCGCGTGGTCTCAGAGTGGGCCGGGTGCGACGGGCTGCTGCTCAAGCACGAGGGCTACAACCCCACCGGATCCTTCAAAGACCGCGGGATGACGGTGGGCACCACGCAGGCCGTGCGCACGGGTGCCACCGCCGTAGCCTGTGCGAGCACGGGGAACACCTCGGCCTCGCTGGCCAGCTACGCCGCGCAGGCCGGCATTCCGGGGCTGGTGTTTGTGCCGGCCGGGAAGGTGGCGCTTGGCAAGATGGCGCAAACTCTCGCGTACGGGGCAAAGACGCTGTTGGTCAAAGGAGACTTTGACACCTGTCTGCGTCTGGTACAGGAAGCCTCGCGCGAATTGGGGATCTATCTGCTCAACTCCATCAACCCGTGGCGGGTGGAGGGGCAGAAAACCATCGTGTTCGAAACGCTGCAGCAGCTCGGGTGGGACGCGCCGGATTTCATTGTGCTTCCTGCGGGTAACCTCGGGAACACGGCGGCCTTTGGTAAAGCGCTGCGCGAGGCCAAGGCGCTGGGGCTCATCTCCCGTGTGCCGCGATTGGTATCGGTACAGGCTGCGGGCGCCGCGCCCTTTGCCAAGGGGTTCCGCGACCACTTTGCGCAGCGCTACACCGTGCAGGCCGAAACCATTGCGACGGCCATTCGCATTGGCGATCCGGCCAGTTGGGATCGCGCGGTGCGGGCCATTCGCGAAACCGATGGGCTGGTGCTCAGCGTGACCGACGATGAGATCATCGACGCCAAGGTGCGCATTGATGCCGCTGGTGTTGGCTGTGAGCCGGCCAGTGCCGCCAGCGTCGCCGGGGTACGGCAGCTTGTCCGCGATGGTATCATCCGGTCGGGCGACCGCGTGGTGGCCGTGCTGACCGGACATGTACTCAAGGATCCAGGGATGCTTGTGGAGTTGCATCAGGAGCGGACGGATTTTGCGCAGGCCAACCGGCCCGTGGAGATTGACGCGACCGTCAAGGCGGTCGCCGACATCATTGCTGCATCCAGAGGAGCAGAGGCATGAACGCCGTCAGTCCGCGCCGCACGCTGGTGACCGGCGCCGCCAAGCCGCTTGGGGTAGAGCTGGTCCGTCAGGCCTTGCTGCGTGGCGACAAGGTGTACGCGGCCTGTCGCAATCCGGCACGGGTGCCGGTGCTGGCCGATTTGCGCGCCGAGTTTGGAGGTCTCGAACTTCTCGCGCTCGATCCGGCCGATCCGTCCAGTGTGGCCGATGCCGTACCGGTACTGGAGAGCCTGACCGACTCACTCGATATGCTCATTCTCGGGCCCGCCGAAGCCGGGCCACACGAGACGCTGGCCAGTGCCGAACGCGACGAGCATCTGCAGTCACTCACCGGCACCGGGCTTACGGAGCACTTCCGTCGTCATGCGGTGGCGCCGCTGCTGCTCGTGCGCACGCTGCTCCCCTGGCTGGCCAAGGGTGACAAGGCCCGCGTGCTCGTGATCAGTACGTGGCTCGGGTCGCTTGCCGGAAAAACGCAGGGAGGCGATTACGCGACCTGCGCCAGTGCCGCCGCACTCAACATGCTCACGCGTACCGTGGCGCATGATTTGTCGCAAGAAGGGATCGTGGTGTGTCTGGGCAACCCCGGCAACTACGCCACCTCTCCCGACGGTCCTGCCTTCCGCGTGCCCATCGATGAAGCCGCACTGGGGCTGATCATGCAGACGGAACGCCTGCCGTTGGACCGATCCGGATCGTTTGTGGACTGGACGGGTGCAGAACGTCCGTGGTAGTCCGGTGGTAGTACGGTGATGCGTTTCCGGTGGAAGGCAATGTGGAGTGTGTGTCTGGGTGCGGTAGCGGGGTGCACCGGTAATCCGGCGCCCGCTCCGGCCCCTGTACCTGCTGGCGTTGAGGGGGGGGCTCTTGCCGCCCCACCAACGCCGGTGATGAACGCCGGGTTGGCGATTGTCCCGGTACAGGTGACCTACGTGTTGCGGGCGCTGCGCCCCACGTTGGACTCCATCTTTCCGGTGCGCGACTCCCTGTCGGCGGCGCGCTGCGCCAATGCCGCCGGACTGGTCTGCCATCAGTACGTGTATCGCCGCGACCCATTGCAGCTGCGCGGTGAGGGCAACCGTTTGTTCATCACCACCGAGCTGGCGTTTCGTGCGCGCCTCGGTGTGGTGGGAGGCGCCCGGGTGGCCAGCTGTGGATACGACCCCGAAGCGATGCGGCGCGCGTCGCTGGCCATGAGCACGGCCCTGTACTGGCGCCGCGATTGGCGTATCGGTGCGCAAGACTCCCGGCTCGCCGCCACGCTGCGTGATCCGTGTCTCGTCACCGCCTTTGGTGTAAACGCGACGCGCACGCTGCAGAACGTGGTGGACCGGCAGCTCGAGACCTTCGCCGCCGATGCCGACACGGCCATTCCCGTTGCGGCGGATTTTCGCCCCCTCGCCGATTCCCTGTGGCGGAGTTTTCTCGAGCCCACCGCGCTGGATTCACTGAACAGCCTGTGGCTGCTGCTGGAACCTGAAGCGGTGCGGGTCACGCCGTTCGTTGGCAATGGGATCAACATCACCACGACCATGGTGCTGTACGCGCGGCCGCGGGTGGTGGCCGGTAGCAAACCCGTCGTTCGTCCCCGTCCGTTACCGGCGTTGGCGCTGGGGCAGGCTCCGCGAGACTTCACCGTGCCCGTCACGGTGGAGCTTCCCTTCGCGGAAATGGCGCGCCGCGCGACGCAGCTTCTGGCCGAGGAAACGGCACAGCAATCGGTGAAGATTGATTCCGTCTTCGTGCGTGGAGCAGGGGATACCGTGCTGGTTGATCTGGCGGTGTCCGGTGCGCTCCGTGGACGGCTTGGACTCACCTCGCGTTTGCGATGGGATGCCACGGCGCGTGAACTGCGGCTTGATGATCTGGACTGGACGCTGCAGAGTCGCGGGGCGCTGTCGCGGGTGAAGACCACGTTGGCCACTCCGCTGGTCGCGCTGGCGGTACGCCGCGCCACCAGTGGCGGGCGTGTGCCGCTGGGCGCGCAGCTCGATTCGGTACGGGCCGAATTGCTCTTCAAGCTGAATGGCACGTTGGCCCCCGGCGTGGTTATGGGCAGCAGCGTGCGGGACGTGCAGATTCTGCAGGTAAGTACCACTGCCAGCGCCATCGTGGTGCGGGCGCTCCTGACCGGACAGAGTGGAGTATGGATTCAGTGAAGCGTCAACGGATGTACGCGGGCGCACTCGCCCTGCTGCTGGCGGTCGCGCCGTCGCTCCGCGCCCAATCGCGTCCGGTTGGTCAGGATAGCGTCACGTCGGTGCTCATGCGGCGATTGTCTGCGCTCGCGGCCGACAGCATGGAAGGGCGTCGGGCCGGAACGCCCGGGGGGGCGCGGGCACGTGCCTGGATTATTCGCGAGTTGCAGACCATGGGGGTACAGCCACTTGGCCCCCGTTTCGAAATGCCCTTTGCCCTGCGTATGCGCACGCCGGGTCCGGATTCGGTGGGCACCAACATCGTGGCGCGGATTCCCGGCACCGGTGGCTCGGGCAAGACACTCGTGCTCAGCGCGCATTACGATCACCTGGGCATTCGCAATGGCGAGGTGTTCAACGGCGCCGACGACGACGCCAGTGGCTGCGTGACGTTGCTCATGATTGCCGAACGCCTGCTGGTACAGCCGCCACAGCATGATGTGATTCTGGCGTTCTTCGATGCGGAGGAAGGGGGACTGCAGGGGGCGCGCGCCTTTGTCGCCACCCCGCCGTTGCCGCTGGAGCGTATTGGCGTGAACCTCAACCTCGATATGGTGGCCCGGCAGGATGGGGGGGCACTGTGGGTCTCTGGTACCGCACACTATCCATCACTGCGGCCTGTTGCCGAAGCGGCCGCCAAAGAGAGCCGCATTCCCATTCGGTTTGGTCACGATACGAAAGACCTCAAGCCCGGCGACGACTGGACCAACTCGTCGGATCATGGCGCGTTTCACGCCAAGGGTATTCCGTTTCTGTATCTCGGCGTTGAAGACCATCCGGACTATCACAAGTCGGGGGACGATGCCGACAAGGTGGATCCGACATTCTTTCGGGCGACCATGGAATTTGCCGCCGCCCTCGTGCGACGGCTCGACGACCTGCTGGGGCGCTGACTAGCGGAGACACGCCACGCGCCGCACGTTAGGAGCGATTCTCCCGGTTCGTCCCCTCGAACACCGCTCCTCATGCGCCTCGTTTGCCGCCCACTCCGTGAGGCCGCGATCGCCGCGGCTGTCCTGGTTCCGCAGCTCCTGCGCGCCCAGGCTCCCGAGCCCGTCAAGTTTGCGCGCTACGCGCACGTGGCCAACGACGGGACCATTGCGTTCACCTATCAGGACGATATCTGGCTGGCCAGCGCGGACGGGACGAATCCTCGGCGACTGACGGCCCACGTGGCGCGGGATATTATGCCGCGCTTCTCCCCGGATGGACGCTGGATTGCGTTTACGAGCAATCGATTGGGCAACAACGATGTGTATGTGGTCCCCGCCGCCGGTGGCGAACCGAGGCAGCTCACCTGGCACTCCGGTGATGATCAGGCCCTGTACTGGACCCCTGATGGCCGCGAGATCGTCTTTTCGAGCGCGCACGGGACGCATCCCTTTGGCGCGCCGCTGTATCGGGTAACGCTCGATGGGTCGGCACCGCGTGCGATGTCCATGGATATGGGTCGCGCCGGCATGATCAAGCAGGATGCTACCAAGATTGCCTTCAATCGCACGCTCCCCAGCTATTGGCGCAAGGGATATCGCGGCAACAGCAACGCCGACATTGCCGTGCAGGATCTCAAGACCGGTGAGATCACCGAGCTCACGGACACCAATGTGAAGGCCTATCAGTCGGCTGTGCACGACGTGCATCCCATGTGGGGCGCCGATGGCTTGATTTATTTCGCGTCGGAGCGTGATGGCACCTTCAACATCTGGCGGGTGGCGCCCACAGGCGGTACGCCGCAGCAGGTGACAAAGCACACGGAGGATGGCGTGCAGTTTCCGGCCATTTCTCCCGATGGCCGACGGGTGATCTACGAGAATGACTTCGAGTTGTGGACGCTCGATGTTCCGAACGGAACCCCAAAGAAGCTCGCCATTCAGATGGCGTTCGATCCGAAGGAGAACGACATCGAGCTGATGACGACCACCAACCGGGCGGACGGATTCTCCCCCTCGCCGAACGGCGACTACCTCGCGGTGGACTTTCATGGCGAGGTCATGATCGTGCCCACGGAACCGGGCGTGGGCGAGCGCACGCAAGTGACGAACTCTCCCTGGCGTGAGCGCTCGCAAGTGTACAGCCCAGATGGACGTCGGCTGGCGTACCTCTCCGACGAGTCGGGGGACGAAGAGATCTGGATCTACGATCTCGCCACCGCGCAGCGGCGCAAGCTCACCACGCAGGCGTCCATCAAGGCAGATCTCACCTGGGCCCCCAACTCGCAGAAGCTGGCGTATACCGGCGCCAACCACCTGTGGGAGGTGGACGTGGCCGGCGGTGCCCCGCGCGAGCTGGCCTTCAACCAGGCAGGCGGATTCACCATTGGCACCTATGCCAATGACGGGATGGCCCTGAGCTACATCAAGCGCGACGACGACCAGAACGCCGATGTCTTCGTGTTCGATGTGCGGTCGAAGAAAGCAGTGAACGTGACGCGCAATCCGTTTACTGACGGGAATGGCATGCTCACTCCCGATGGGCGTCACGTGGTGTTCACCTCCACGCGTGATGGTGGGGTGTCTCAACTGTTCGTGGTGTCACTGGCTCGCCTGACCGACGATCCCAACGATCCGCTGGTGCGCGAGCGTCAGCGCCGAGCCACGGGCGGCACGAATGGCGCCCGTGCCGATCGTAGTGACTCCTCGGCGGCCCCCGCGGCCCCCGTGTCGGCGTCCGCCGCGCCCATGCGCATCGACGACGCGGGCATTGAGCGTCGCGCCATGCAGCTCACGCGGGGGACGCTCCCGGTGGGCGCGTTCTTTCTGTCGCGCGATGGGCGGACCATCATGTTCACCGTTGGCGGTGGCGGTGGCCCCGGTGGCGGACAGAATGCCGCACCCGTTGATCCCGAGAATCCCAACGTCGGACTCTTCAGCATGGGCATCGATGGCCAGAACCGGCGGCGTATTGCCGGTGGCATCTATCCAGGTATGGTCCCCACCGCAGACCGTCGCGCCATCTACTTCCGGCGCCCCGCGCGTGCGGGAGAGGCAGGTGCCGCGCCGGGAACGGAGATTGCCAAACTGGTTATTGCCACACCGCAACGCACGGAGCCGGTTGCTTTCACCTTTGGCGTCCGGGTCGATCGGCGCGCCGAATGGAATCAACTCTTCGAAGAGTCGTGGCGCGTGATGAAGTACCGCTTCTACGACGAGAAGATGCACGGTCGCGACTGGGACGCGATCAAGGCACGCTACAAGCCGCTGCTGCGCTATGTCGGGACCAACGAAGATGTCTACGATCTTGCCAACGAAATGATTGGTGAGCTGAACGCATCACACACCGGTGTGAACGGTCCCCCGACGCGCGCCATGCCCCGCGTGTACACCACGCGCTTCCTCGGAGTTGAACTCGAACCGACGGATGCGGGTCGCTATCGCATCGGGCACATCTATCGCGACGGACCTGCCGACAAGGAGTGGTTGGGGCTTGCCACCGGCGACTATGTGCTGGCCATCAACGGGCAGGACGTGAAGTCGGGAGACAACTACTGGAAGATCCTCAGCAACACCGTGAACGAGTACATCCCGCTCACGATCGCGAAGGCTGCCAGCGGTGACGGCGCGCGAACAGTGCGCATCCAGAGTGTTACGTCGCTCACCGACATCAAGTACCAAGAGTGGGTGGAGAACAACCGCGATGCGGTGGAGAAGGACACCAAGGGCGATATCGCCTACGTCCACATTCGCTCCATGGACCAACCATCGCTGGCACGCTTCCGCAATGAGATCGATCGGTTCTCCAACAAGAAGGGGATCATTGTCGACATCCGCTTCAACGGCGGTGGGAATATCGATCAGGAAATCATCGATATTCTGGAGCGGCAACCGTACCAGTTCTGGAACCAGCGCACCGGGGCCCGTACCTGGGGCCGTCGGCCACGGCAGGCTATCGCCGGCCCGAAGGTCATGATGATCAACGCGCGCTCGGGCTCTGACAGCGAGGTCACGCCCATGGCGTTCCGGCAACTTGGACTGGGCCGGATCGTTGGCAATCCCACTGCTGCCGCCGTCATCGCCACCGGCAGCTACGCACTCATCAACGGCGGTACCATCCGGACCCCCGGCTCCCTGGTCATTACCTACGATCCCAGCAAGCCGAACAACTACGGGGTGAATCTCGAGAACCTGGGCGTACCTCCCGATGTCTGGGTGAAGAACACGCCCATGGACGAAATGCAGCGCATCGATCGGGAGCTCAAGACCGCCATCGAAGAAGCGTTGCGCATGCTCAAGGAAAGCCAGCCCCGAAAGATCACCGGCGAGAACTGAAGACCGGCTGTCATTCGGCATGCCGGCAACGACGAAGGGCCGCCCGTTCGAAAACGGGACGGCCCTTCATGATTTCCCTGCCGGCTCGAGGAGACCCTGAACCGGAAGAACCCGTGTTACCGGGCGCCGATCAGGAGATCGCGTGCCCAGGACGAGCCGGCAAAGGGACTGGAACTAGACAAATGATCACCTCCTCGAGATAGGATGAAACATCGGGCGTGAACTACCAACGATAGACCGCCGATCTTGCTACGCCGCCCTTCTGAAACAGCACTCCGGCTGGCTGCCGGGGCCGGATGGTCCGGTCGGTTACGCGGCCGCTCCTCCGCGATGCCAGACATGCTAGGGCACGGACCGCCGAAGAGCAATACCGGAAATGTCCAAATGTCACATTCCTGACCTGTCCCGTCATTTCGGAAGCTGATGGCAGGCCCTGAGTTGAGCGGTTTGTCCCTGCTCACCCTGCAAGACGGTTCCCCAGAGGGAATGCGGGGGCTGGGGTTGCCCCCGAGGTCCTCTCCTCGGCATGATTCGCTCGCATTCCTGTCTTCGAAAGTGCCGGCGCCGGTGCTCCCCCCTCGTCCACTTTGTGACCCTTCCGTCGCACGTTTCTGACCAACTCGGCAACCGCTTCGTTATCGAGCGGGAGCTTGGTCGCGGCGGTATGTCCACGGTGTATCTGGCGCAGGACCGAAAGCTCGGCCGACCGGTCGCCCTGAAGGTGCTGCGCAGCGATATCGCAGTGGAACCGGCCCGTTTTGCGCAGGAAATCCGGGTCACCGCCCAGCTGCAGCACCCGCACATTCTGCCGCTGCTCGACGCCGACGACATAGGCGGATACGCCTACTATGTCATGCCCTACGTTGAGGGCGAATCGCTCCGCGACAAGCTCAAACGTGATGGACGCATGTCGCTGCTCGACGCCGTCCGTTTAGCCAGGGAAGTGGCTGGTGCGCTCGAGCATGCGCACAAGCGCGAGATCGTCCACAGGGACATCAAGCCGGAGAACATCCTGATCTCAGCCGGCCATGCCTTGGTGGCAGATTTCGGCATTGCCCGGATTGCCTCGTCGGCGCCCACCCAGGAGCCGGGCATCACACAGGCCGGGCTGGCCGTCGGCACCCCGGCCTATATGAGTCCCGAGCAATCGCTGGGCGATGAGGTGGATGGGCGGACCGACATCTTCTCCTTAGGGTGTGTGCTGTACGAGATGCTCACCGGCCGGCTCCCCTTTGGTGGCGGGAATGCCATGGGCATGCTGTCGGCAAAAATGTCAGGCGAGGTAACGCCACTCACGCAGTGGCGCGACGACGTCCCGGAGGCGGTGGATGTCGTATTGCAGCGGATGCTGGCGCGCGATCCGGATATGAGGGTGCCGCGAGCGGCCGATGTGGCCTCCGAGCTTGAAGCTGCACTGACTGGTACCGTGCTCACGCCGCTCCCCAAACCGGTCAAGCTTCCGGCCAATGCGGTGGCCGTATTGGCGTTCGCCAGCATGAGTCCCGACACCGGTGATGAGTATCTGGCGGAGGGGATCAGCGAAGCGATCATGCACGGCTTGGCCCGTGTACCCGGGCTGCGCGTCATCGCCCGAACGTCCGCCTTCGCCCTCAAGGGGCAGGCCCTGGATGTCCGCGAGATCGGTGCGCGCCTCAAGGTGCGCCGCGTCGTGGAGGGCAGCGTGCGCCGCGCCGGACAACGGTTGCGGGTGACTGCCAAGCTGATCGACGCCGAGACGGCACACGAAGTGTGGTCGGAGCGTTTCGACCGCACGCTCGATGACGTGTTCGCCCTTGAAGATGATCTGGCAGGCGCAGTGGCAGCGCAGCTGCGGACGTTGCTCATGGCGGAAGAGGGTGAGCGCTTGCCCACGCGCCAGCCTCAGGTGGCGCCCACAACCAGCGTGGCGGCGTACGAGCAGTATCTGAAGGGGCGCTTCTGGTGGGGGCAGCGCACCAAGGCGGCCCTGGAGCGCAGTGTGGAGCATCTGCAGGATGCGCTGCGCATAGACTCCCGCTTTGCGCTGGCCTACGCCGCGCTTGCCGAGTCGTACGCCACCATGGGACTGTATGGCATGGCGGCCCCACACGAAGTGGCGCCTACCGCACGCGAGGCGGCCAATCGCGCGCTGGCCATTGATCCGCATTCGGCCGGCGCGCTGTGCGCCCGCGCCTGTATGCGGGCCTTCTTCGAATGGGACTGGGAAGCGGCCGAGCAGGACTTCAAGGCCGCCATGAGCGCCGATCCGCAGTATCCGACGGCCTACCAGTGGTATGCGAGCACGGTGCTGGTGCCGCTCGGCCGGTTCGCCGAAGCACAGCACATGCTGTCCAAGGCGCACGATCTCGATCCGCTCTCACTGTCCATTGTGGTGAGCCGAGCGGCGGCCGCGTACTACGCGCGTCTGCCCCTCGAGGCCGAACGCTATGCGCGCGAAGCACTCGCCGTCGATGACCGGTTTGCCATGGGACACTTCTTCCTGGGGCTTGCCCTCGAGCAGTCCGGAGCGTTGCCCGATGCGCAGGCTGCCCTGCAGCGCGCGGTGGATCTCTCCGGGAGTGTTGAGGCCATGGCGGCATTGGCCTCCGTGCTGGCGGCGCGCGGGGAGCGTGCCGAGGCGTTGGCGTTGACGCAGGCGCTTGAAGGGCAGGCGCGATCCGAATACGTGTCGCCGGTTTTGCTGGCGCAGATCTCGGTACGCACCGGTGATGTGCAGTCGGCGCTGTGGCATGTGCAGCGGGCCATGGAGTTGCGGGCGGCAGATCTATTGTGGGTCGGGGTTCGCCCCGTATTTGATCAGTTGCGCCGGCACCCCACCTGGACGGGACTCCTGGCCGAGCTCCGGCTTCCTGGTACGGTAGGGCCACTCAGTAGCTAGTTCCGCAGGTTCCCCCCCCACCCGCATTCCCAATGCGCTCCTCTCCTGTGTCTCTGCGCGTCGCCCTCGTGGCGATGGCGTCGCCGTTCGCCGTTGTTGCTCCCGCGTTGCTGGGTGCGCAGGCCGTCCCCCGCAGCGCGACCGGTGCAGCCGCCGTTGCACCGCTCCCCAAAGGACCGCGCGCCATGGTGCTTGGCGACTGGTATCGCGTGGTCAACGTGAGCTCGCCGGCGGTCTCCCCCGACGGTAAGCGTGTGGCGATGACCGTGACGCGTGCGGTGGAAAGCGAAAATCGTCGTCACAGTGAGGTGTGGGTCGTAAACACGGCGGGTGGTGAACCGCAGCGATGGACGGCGCCCAGTACGGAAAGCAGCACCCCGCGGTGGTCACCCGACGGCAAGTACCTGTTCTTCGCGTCAACGCGTGCCGGTGGGCGCGGCAACACGTGGGCCATCCGGTTGGACATGCCCAGTGGCGAAGCGGTGCAGGTACCGGAGTACCCCACCGGGTCCATGCCAACGGACGGTTCGTTCGCCGTGTTTACCGATGCGGCGGTTCCCGCGCCGCAGGTGCCGTCTGCCGATCCGTTCAATACCATGCCGGCCATGGCCCGTCCGCCTTTCGACGCCATTACGCGTCCGGCCGCGGCGGCCCGCTTTGATGGACGTCATGTCGTGGACATGAACTACAAGAACAACGGGACTGGCTTTGTCCCGGGACGGCGCGTGCCGCGCACGTGGCGCCCGCAGCAACTGTTCCGGCAGTCGGTGGGTGATACGAGCAAGAAGCAAATCACGTCCACCGCGTATTCGCATCGTGGCGCGGTGGTGAGCCCCGATGGCAAGTGGGTGGCGTTCATCGCTGATGCGCGCCTCCGTTCCGACAGCGTGGCGGACCTCGAGCGTGATTCGCTCGCGCGGCTGCCGTACGACAAGGTGCGTGATGAAGCCGAGCGCAACGACGCCGACATCTACGTGATTGACGCCAATGGCGGCACGCCACGAAAGGTGATCGACTGGATGGGGGCCGAATCGGCGCTGACGTGGTCTCCCGACGGCAAGTCACTGGCGTTCATCGGGCGTCCGGTGCGTACGAAGAGTGCCCGCATCTATACCGTGAGCGTAGCGGGTGGTGCACCGCGGAATCTGTTGGGTGACTGGCAGTACGAGCCGTCGGATATGGATTGGCTTTCGACGGGGGCGATTCAGTTCACGGCCGACATTGGTGGCCGTTCGGCGTTGTTGCGCGCTGACCTCACGGGCAAGACGGCGCCGAAAGAACTGGTAGGCGGTCGGCGCCAGCTGCGCGGTGCCAGCTACGATGCTGCAGGCAAGATCGTGGCGTATACCGCCACTTCCATGACCAAGCCCACGGAGTTGTTCGTCGCCAATGCTGACGGCACCGGCGAGCGCCAGCTGACGTCATTCAACAAGGATGTCAACGCCGATGTCGTGTGGAGCGATGCCGATCGCTTCACGTACAAGAGCGTGGGCAACATGGAAATTGAAGGCTGGCTCATGAAGCCGTACGGCTACGAGGCCGGCAAGAAGTACCCGATGGTGATCTACATTCACGGCGGTCCGCACTCGGCCTACGGTGAAGGCTGGTTCGACGAGTTCCAGAATCTCGCGGCACAGGGGATGTTCGTGCTCTTCACGAATCCGCGTGGATCAAGCGGCTACGGCGCCGACTTCACCTACAGCACGCGCGGCCGCTGGGGCATGGAAGACTACGACGACCTCATGAAGGCCGTGGATATTGTCGCCGCGCGTCCCGACGTGGACAGCACGCGGATGGGCGCCACGGGCGGCTCCTATGGCGGCTTCATGACCACCTGGATGGCCACCAAGACCACGCGCTTCAAGGCCATTCAGACCGATCGGACCATTACCGACTGGACCTACTGGTACGGCGCCAGCGATGCCCAGGGACTCACCGAATTTGAGTTCTACGGCAAGCCGTGGGACAATCAGGCGCTGTACGATACGCTCTCGCCCATTCGCTACGTGAACAAGGTGAAGACGCCCATGCTCATCGTGCAAAGTGAAGAAGATCACCGCACGCCCATGGGCAGCGCGGAGATCTGGTTCATGTCCCTCAAGAAGCAGGGGGTTCCGGTGGAGCTGGTGCGCTACCCGCGCAGCAATCATGATCTCAGCCGGACCGGAGAACCCTGGCTCCTCGTCGACCGCCTCGGGAGACTGCGGCAATGGTTTTCGCACTGGCTGATTGGGAAAAACTGAGAACTGAGATCGCCGATCTCCGATCTGGACGATGAGAGTGCTGCGACGATCGAAGTGCGATGGATATCGAGGGTGAGAGGCCCGATAACCACGACGATGAGAAGGCCGAGTGCTGACGTCTGCACTGGAAGTGCCCCACACCACCGCAGTTCAACCACGGTGGTGTGGGGCACGGTCGCGCGGACGAAGTGCTCGGACCTCTCAACTCGCTTTCATCGGGCCTCTCACCCTCGATATCCATCGCACTTCGATCGTCGCAACGCTCTCACCTCAACATCACGACTCGGCGGTCGGCGATCTCAGATCCCAGATCTCAGACGGCGAAGCAGTAGAAGAGGCCGTTGCCTCCCGTTGCCTGCAGATTTTTCTGGCCGCAGCCGCGTGAGGGATGTGAGAAGACCCAGCTGGTGGGGTTCACGCCGCCGCCCTGGCGATCGTGATGACCCACGGACGCGCTACCCGTTTCGCCGTTGCTCGTCCAGTTGCTGCAGGTGCTGTCACCGTCGCCCGGTTGCACCCGGCCGTCCAGCGTGGAGCCGGTGAGGATATCGTGCATGTTGGGCGTGTCGCCGCGGCCATTCACCGGCTGGCCCTTTTCCGTGAGGCTGTTGTCCTTGGACAGCTTGTTGGCGTCGCTGTGCAGATCGTCCACGCTGGTGGCGACCACTACACCCTTGGCGTTCTTCCAGGGGCCGGCGCCGATGCGATCGCGCGCATTGATGGCCGTCTTGCCGCCGGCGGCCTGTTGACTGAGGTAGGCGTGCCACGTCTTGCCGCGTACGCCAGCCGCTTCCGCCAGCTTTCCGCAATGCGCGTCGGCTCCGGCGAGCCCACCAAGATTTGCACCGTCCCCGGATCCTGCGCTCGTGATGAAGAACGACATGTCCTGCTGCGCAAAGGTGGGCAGGGCGCGCGTGGCAGGGGCTGCCGCCAATGAGGCGGCTGCGAGAACTACCGGTAGGGTAAGAGCGAACATGGAGCGTCCTCTGGAGTGAAAGGGTTACTTCGGGGAGAGCACAACAACGTCCGCGGTACGGGCCTTTACCGCCGCCGGACTATAGGGCATGGGCACAAAGGTGTTGGCGGCCCAGAGCGAAAACAAATTGGTGTAAAACGGACTGCGGGGATCGCCACTCTGTCCCGGCGTATTGGTGGCGATGGCGCTGTCCCAGTTGGCGAGATCCATCACCACACGCAGGCTGGCGCCATGCGTCTGGTTGTCGGTGTTGCCACTGGCGAGCAGCGTGTTGCCGTTGCCACCGCGCGGTACGGGCCCCGGAGACAGGACCCGCTTGAGGGAGTCGTTCACGAGGGCATCAAGCGGGTGGGCAATGCGCGCGTGGTGCAACCTGGCATCGCCGTAGTGCCACGTACTGATGGTGTCGCCGAAACGACGCCGCAGATCCGACACCGCTTCGTTGAAGGCGCGGAAGAGTATGAAGTTGCGCGCATCCACCGGACGATCCCCCAACAGCGAATCGGGAGCGGTCAGCCATTGGATGGTGCGGGTCAGTGGTACCGAGCGCAGAATGGGGCGCACATCCAGCGGCAACGCGATGTCGGCGGTGTGCGACAGCAGTCGGCGTTCCCACGCCGCGTAAATCGCGCCGGCGCGCGAGGCGGCCGACAGTTCGTAGTTCCACGCCAGCAGGGTATCCCTGGCCGCTTTGGCTAGCGGCGACTTGAGCTCCACCGACTGCAATAGCGGAACCAGTGCGCGGGCCGCGAGCACCGTGGCATCGTGCTGGAGCGCTCCGGAACTCTGCACCGTAGCCGCACGCGTGCTGTCGAGTACTTCCTGCAGTCGATCGTGACGGAACGGTTCCGCCCAGGAGCGCGCCAGCGCATCAAACCGTGTGTACGACGGCGCCACATTGAAGGCGTTCGCGGTACCCACAAACCCACGCGAAGGATTGGTCTCACTCGGCAGCTGCGCGATGGGGAGAAAACCGTCCCACTCGTAGCGGCCATCACCCGGAACCGGCATCAAGCCATCCCAGTTCTTGCGCACCGGGGCAATGCCCGCCGTCTGCCAGCCAATGGTGCCGCTGGTATCGGCCCAGATCCAGTTGAGCGTGGGCATATGCGCATAGGTGAGCGCTGCCTTCGCCTCGCTCCATGTGCGCGCCTGATCGAGACGAAGGCTTGCCAGATACGGCGCGCCCCCCTTTTCCAGCCAGCCGGCGCGCAACGCCACCGCAACATGGCGCGCGCTGTCGACATACAGCACCGGACCATGCCGAGTGTACTGCAAGGCCACCGACTGCGTGGACGCGCCCTTCACGCGCACCGAGTCGCGCAGGGTGGTAAAGGGGACAAACGACTCGCCATACCGGTACGCACTGTTCGTGCTGTTGAGGGCGTACACATACAAATCTTCGGAATCGATGCCGAAGATGGTCAGCCCCCACGCGCCATGCTGATTGTGGCCAATGGCCACGCCGGGAATTCCCGGTTCACCACCGCCAATGACATCCCACCCCGGGGCCTTGAGGTGCACCATGTAGCGCAACGATGGTACCGTGATGCTGCGGTGGGGGTCGTTGGCGACAATAGGCCGACCGCTCGCGGTCTTGCTGCCGCTTATCACCCAGCTGTTGCTTTCCCACCGATCGGCTTCCCGACCGTCGGTGCTGTCCGTTGCGGCGGCCGACGGCTTGCGCCACGACGCCTGGAGTTCGTTCGCGCGAAAGGTTGGCGAATTCCGCGAGCCACTGTATGCCGCCAGCATGCGCGCGTCCGTGGCATCGCCCACCAGCTGGGCAACCAGGGAATCCAGCACCAGCTGCACATTCGCCGGCTGAAAGAGGCGACGACGCTGCACCGCTTCTGCACCTATGGCACGCACCGCGCGTGCCACGTTGCTTTCGTCACTGGCATTGCTGGCCAGGGCGTTATGCCGCGATACCACCACCGCTGGCGTCCACGCGCCCGGCGTGATCCTCAGCGCGGCCAGATCCGGTGGCAGGAGCGTGGGGTCTGTCTTCACCCGCTCCACCCACGCGTTCACTCCGTCCACAAACGCCTGGATAATGGCACCGCCGCGCGGATGATAATGCGCCAACTCGGCCGCCATATCGCCGCGGTATTGCATCAGTCGCGCGGCACGGTCACGCTCCACCCACCTCGCCCCCAGCGCTTCCGCCATCGTGCCGGTTGCCTGCCGACGCCACAGCTCCAGCTGAAAGAGCCGATCGCGGGCCGCGCTGTACCCTTGCGCGAAAAACAGGTCGTGCTCGTTCTGCGCCTCAATGTGCACGATGCCGGCACTGTCACGGGTGAGCGTGACCGGGGCCGTGAGCCCCGACACCAGCACCGCGCCGCGCGCGGCGGGCTGCGCGCCCACAGTGATGGAGGGCGCGTACAGCAACGCGGCACAGAGGAGGAGTGATCGCATGGCGGGTCTTATCCGAGAGGGGATGGCGCAAGTGCGGCGGCAAATTGTGCGACAATCTCACTGGCCGGACGGATGTCATGAATGGCGTCCACACTGCGTCCCGCTTGCCAGTAGTCTCCATTGGCGCCGTCCACACTCGAGCGCTTCAACTGGCGCAGAGACCGCAACGCGTACCAGGTGCGCATCCAGTGTTTTGTCTTGCGCCCCTTGAACAGCAGCCGGGCGACGGGACCAATACTGGTGCCCAGTCGCTGCACGTAGGGGGTGCGGAGCACCGAGACCGGCACGCCGGTGAGGCGTTCGGTGAGCACGACATCGCTGCTGGTGGCCTTCACGATGGCCTCCTTATAGCGCTGGTCCGAATTGCATTCGGTCGTGGCAATGAAGCGTGTGCCCAGCTGCACCCCCGCATACCCCATCTCGAGCAGCAGCCGGAATTGTGCGGGGGAGCCCACGCCACCCGCCGCGACTACGGGCAATCCGAGATCGGCCACTTCATCCAGCAACGCCCGGGCATCGCGCGAGCCCGTGTGCCCGCCCGCTTCGCGGTTCACCGCCACCAGCCCGTCCACACCGCCATCGCGTCCCTTCAGCGCCCACTTCTTCTCGGTGACGTCGTGGTACACCACGCCTCCCGCCGCGTGTACACGTTCGCACACCCATCGCGGGTTGCCGAGGGAGGTCAGAAAGAATCGCACGCCCTCTTCCAGTGCCGTCTCCACCCAGCGCACCATGCGATTGTGATACGTCTTGCTGGAGGCTTCGATGAGGGCGTTGAAGCCAATGGGTGCCCCACCGCTTAATGCGTTGATGCGGCGCAGGCCGTCACGCAGATCGAAGCCATGCACATACATGAGCGAAATGGGCTGCACGACTCCCAGGCCGCCGGCTTTGCTCACCGCCGCCACCAACTCGACGTTGCTGCACGGATACATGGGCCCGCAAATGAGGGGCACCGAAATGTGGGCGTGCCGGGTGAGCGGCGTGTCGGTCAACGATGGTGGGGGCGTCAGGCTCGTCATACGTCAGACCGGTGGAGGAGACAGGCGCCAATGCACCGTGGCCTGTGCCACGATATCGCCCTGTGCATCGGTAATGGTGGCCTGCACATCGTGCGTCAGGTGATCCGATACCGCAGCCGGCACGTCGGCGTGCGTTTCGCACACCAGCCGACCGCGTGCCTTCTTGAGATACGCAATAGACAGCCCCGTCACGATACCGCGGGCGCCCGGCGGAAGCGCCGTCATGAGCGCCACGCCGCTGGTCATTTCGGCCAGATTCACCAGCGCGACAGCGTGAATCGATGCAAGGTGGTTACGGACTGCCCGCCGATCCGCCAGTTCCACCCGGGCATATCCGGGGCGGACGTCGGTATACACTCCTCGCACCGAACCGGTATACGGTGCAGTCTGCCCTACCGCCCAGCTGAAGATCCGCTTGCCGAAGGGCAGAGGGGCAAGGCGTTTCCAGTTGGCAAGCAACTGGCGACCAGGGGAAGGATTAGCGCGAGACACGGCGGCGGGAGGGGAGAAACCCGGAAACAGTCGGGGGACTACAGGAGAGGCTACCCGCCGGGACCCAAACTCGCCACCTTCCCATTGGCCCCGGGGAGCCTCGGCCGACGCGCGCCGTGGCGGCCCCGGCGGAACCGGCAGGGGTACTTCCCCGGTTTACCTCCGGGCGGCGGGCCCGTTCCCGCGCTGTCTCCCTCGACTTCTCTCCGGGTAAGCAATGGTTCCGGCACGTCCGTTCGGTGGTCCTCACAGTCACTCGGTGCCAGCTGTGCACCGCGTCTCCATCGCCCCATGACTATGGTGGACGTGGCCCGCGGCGTGGGTATCGTGCTCCTGGCCATTCAGGTGTGGCTGCTGCTGGTCCTGCTCGTTCGGCTCATGCCGGGCTATTCGCGTCGGCCGCCCATTGCCCCCCGTACCACGCCGCGGACGGATACCACCGTCACCGTTATGGTGACCACGCTGAATGAAGTGAACCGCGTGGCGCCGTGTCTGGAGGGGCTCATGCAGCAGCAGGCTCCGTTACTGGAGGTGCTGGTGGTGGACAGCCGGTCTACTGATGGGACACGGGAACTGGTGCAGGCATTTGCCGACCGTGACCCGCGCATCCGGCTGGTGACCGATGAACCGCTCCCGCCAGGGTGGGTGGGGAAGGTGTGGGCGCTGGAGAACGGCCTGCGAGAAGCCAAAGGCGACTGGGTGCTGGGCATCGATGCCGACACCGTGCCGGCGCCGGGACTCGTGGGCGCCGTGGTCGACGCCGTAGAGCAGGATCGCTACGATGTGGCCAGCTTCTCTCCGCAATTCCGCGATCAAACGGCCGCCGAACGTTTCGTGCAGCCAGCCATGTTGTGTACGCTTGTGTATCGCTGTGGGGCGGCCGGGGCCACGCAGCCGCCACCAGACCGGGTGCTGGCCAACGGTCAGTGCTTCATTGCGCGACGAGACTTGCTGCTCAAGCATGGCGGCTATTCGTGCGCCAAAACGTCTTGGTGCGACGACGTCACACTGGCGCGGCACTTGGCGGCCAACGGCGCCCGCGTGGGCTTTCTCGATGGCTCCAACATCATTCAAGTGCGCTCGTACGCGTCGCTCGGCGAAATGTGGCGCGAGTGGGGACGCAGCTTCGACTTGAAGGACGCCACTCCCATGTGGCGTCGCTGGCTCGATGTGGCACTGGTATGGGCGGTGCAGGGCTTGCCGCTGCCGATTTTACTGGTATTGGGGGCCCTCATCGCCACTGGTGTGGTCAATCCCATGACGTCGCCCAACGCTATGCTCTGGCAGGCGTTACTCCTTGTGAACGGATCCGCGTTGTTTATCCGCCTGTTCATGCTGGTCGCGCTGAGCGGCTCGTATGCCGAACGCGGTCTGAGTTTCTGGCTGTCGTGGCTTTCCGATCTGGCCGCGGCTTGGCGGTTGACGCTCAGTACCGCGAAACGCCCGAAGGCTTGGCGTGGCCGGTCGTTTGAACGTCTTGCCGCGTCGTGACGACATCGCTCGTTGAACGTGACGATCGCGTAATGCGGTGTGGACCCGTCAAGCGAGAACTCTCAACGACCGACACTCTTTCTCTATGAGACTCACGAGATTCACCGACAACGCGTTGCGCTGCCTGATCGTGCTCGGCCTGGAGCCCGAACAGTGCATTACGGTGCAGACCGTTGCCGAGCGCATGAACATGTCGTACGAGCACTTGGTCAAAATCGTGCAACGGCTGGCCGAACTCGGCTACGTCGAAACCGTACGCGGGCGAAATGGTGGTGTCCGTCTGCTTCGACCGGCGCACGAGATCTTTATCGGGAAGCTGGTCAGGGAAACCGAAGAGAACCTTACGCTGGTGGAATGCTTCGATCCGATCAGCAACACCTGCCCCATCGCGCCGGTCTGTGCGCTGTCGGGGGTTCTTGACCAGGCCCTGCAGGCCTTTCTGGCTGTCCTCGAAGACAAGACCTTGGCTGATGCACTTGGACCGCGGGAACAGCTCGTGCCGCTGTTGCGCCAAAACGCGGAAAATCGGAAGGCACAGCAACCTGTCGCTTAGCGGCGTCCAGCCGTTGCACTGAAGGCAAATCCACGGCCGTACGCTCAGGCCGGCGCCGGAAGGGCCGCAAGCACCTGTTGCATGAAGGCAGGCAGGTCCTTCGGCACGCGTGCCGACACAATACGGCCGTCGGTCACCGCCGGGGCATCCACCCAAATGGCGCCGGCATTTTCCAGATCGTCCTTGATGCCCAATGAGCCGGTCATGCGATGGCCTCGCACGATCCCCGCCGAGATGAGGATCCAGGGGCCATGGCAGATACTGGCCACCAGGCCGCCCTGCGCATAGACGCTCCTGACCAGCGACAGCACGTCCGGATCCCGACGCAATTTGTCGGGCGCCCATCCTCCCGGTGCAACAATACCGGCCAGAACGGTCGCATCGAGGTCGCGCACATGCCCGTCGACCGGGCAGGGGTACCCGTGCTTCCCGGTGTACGACGGCGCCCCGGTACCGAGGAGGGGCGACTGAAAGCCCGCTTCCTCGAGCCGCAACTTGGGATACCACACTTCCAGGTCTTCGTATTCCGGACCCACGAGAACCGGAACGATCTGTTTTGAGTTCATAATCGGGAACGGAATGAGTTCAGAAGGCGGCTGACAAGGGGAGTGCGCTGAACGGTATTTGTTCGGGGGGTGGTGCTTGTGTGCGGTGATGCGGTTGGAAACGTGCAGGGAGTGCGCGAAAGTCCGTGCGTTCCTGCTGTTTCGGTTGGGAAACTGTCCTTCCTGTATTACGATTCGTGCTAAATATGCACGGAAACGGTAACGCTCGGCGTCTCGGGCGTCCCACATTCACCGGTATCCCATGAAGCTCATTGTTGCCGTGATCCGGCCGGAAAAACTGGCGGATGTCAAACGTGCCCTGTTTCAGGTGGGCGTCACCGGCATGACGCTCTCGCGTGTCAGTGGACACGGCGGTGAGCGTGATGTGGTGCAGCAGTATCGCGGCGAGTCCGTGGTGTTGGAGTTTCACGAAAAAGTCCGCATCGAAATGGCCTGCTCCGAGGAGTATGTGGAGCGCACGATCCAGGCCATCTGCGACGGCGCCCGCACCGGCGACGTGGGCGATGGAAAGATCTTCGTGCTGCCGCTCGACCATACCGTCCGCATCCGGACCGGCGAGCGGGACAACAATGCCCTGACGGCGGTCAACGCCGATGAGGTTATGCGCCAGACGCAACTCGAAATGCGTGTGCCCACACGGGGAGACTACTGATGCCCTTTGGGAGCTTGTCGGCACTGCCGCTGCTGGCGTCAGTGCAGGAACCGGTCGCGTCCACCGTATCGGCCGGTGATACCGCCTGGGTCCTCATAAGCACCGCGCTGGTCCTGCTTATGGTGCCCGGCCTCGCGTTCTTTTACGGCGGACTGGTTCGCACCAAGAGTGCGCTCAACACGATGCTCATGAGCCTGGGGGCGCTGGGAGTCGTGACGGTACAGTGGGTCCTCTTTGGCTACAGTTTGGCCTTCGGGCCGGGAACGTCGTGGATTGGCGGCTTCGAATGGATTGGGTTCATGGGCGTAACCGGGGCCCCCAATCCCACCTATTCGCCGCTGCTGCCACACCTCTTGTTCGCGGCGTTTCAGGCCATGTTTGCCGGTATCACGGTGGCGCTTTTTTCGGGAGCCATCATCGATCGCATGCGCTTCGTGGCCTATTTGACGTTCGGCGTGCTGTGGACCACGATCATTTATGACCCGCTCGCTCATTGGGTGTGGGGCGACGGCGGTTGGCTGCGTCAGCTCGGCGCGCTCGACTTCGCCGGCGGCACCGTGGTGCATATCTCCGCCGGTACCACGGCCGTCGTGCTCGCGCTGTTCCTCGGCCCCCGTCGGGACTTCAAGCGCATTCCCAATGTGCCCCATAACGTGCCGTTCGCGCTCCTCGGCGCGGGATTGCTGTGGTTCGGCTGGTTCGGTTTCAACGCCGGATCGGCGCTGGCAGCTGACGGCATTGCGGCCAATGCGCTGGTCACCACGCATTCCGCGGCCGCGGCCGGCATGATTACGTGGCTGGTGCTGGAATTGGTGAAAGGAAAGCGCGCCACCGCCGTGGGCGCCGCAACCGGTGCCGTGGTGGGACTGGTCGCCATTACCCCCGCCGCTGGCTTTGTCACGCCGCTTTCTGCGCTCGCCATGGGCGCACTCGCCGCGCCGTTCTCGTTCTTCGCGCTGCATTACCGCCCCAAGACGCGGCTCGATGACACGCTGGACGTCTTCGCCTGCCACGGCGTAGCGGGCATCATGGGCGCCGTCCTCACCGGGGTCTTCGCCAGTAAAACGGTGAATCCCCTTGGCGCCGACGGCCTGCTGCATGGCAATGCGTCGCTGATCGGGGTGCAGGTGCTCGCCGTTGTGGCCACCATCGCGTTCGCCGCCATTGCCAGCACCGGCATCCTGTTCGCCATGCAGGCGGTGATGCCGCTGCGCGTGACGGTCGATGTGGAAGTGCAGGGCATCGATATCTCCGAGCACGGCGAAGAAGCCTACCACGGTGGCGATCTTTCCGATCTCACCGGGCGCAAAACCGCCCTCGGCGATGCCGTGGTGCTCTCGGCCTCGGAGCTTTCTGGTATGCCGCGCGTGGCGTAGGTCGCAGCAACCGAATGCTGGTGATGCGCAAAGTGGCCTGCCTCACGTGAGAGGTGGGCCACTTTGTTTCATGCCGCACGGTCGTTCGGTACCGATATTGACGGCATAGTCGTCCGCGAGGCCGGCCGAAAACAGAAGCCCGCTCCAACGAGGAGCGGGCCATCGATGGTGCTAGCGTAGGGCGGCGAGTCTTAGGACTCGAAGCCGCCCTGCTTCTGCTTGAGCCACGTGAGCGGAATGACAAACAGCGGCGACAGGAACAGGCCGAGCAGGATGTTGATCCAGGTGAGCGCCATGTAGTAGGCGGTCATCCCGAACGAAGCCCAGATAGTGCCGAGGGTGCCGTGCGATTCCACTGTGGTTCTCCGGAAACGAATGATGGCGACGCAGAGCGCCGGAACACGAAAAGAGTAGTCGAGACCCGGCCCCGATGGTAGGGGTTTGGCGCCGCCAGTTGACGCCATGGGGCCACGAGGCTTTTGTGCAAAATGGATCGGCTGCCCCCGGAGTTCCCCACCGACGACATCGCCCCCGGCGACCTGCTGCGCGCCGTACTGGACGTGGCGCTGCAGGGGGTGGATGGCCCGCTCGTGCTGGCCGTCTCCGGCGGACGGGACTCCATGGCCTTGCTGCACGCCATGGCACGCTGGGCGCCCGGGCGCATCGCGGCGGTCGCCACCTTCGATCATGCCACTGGCAGCTACGCCACCGAGGCCGCCAGTCTGGTGGCGGCCCAGGCCCGCCGGCTGGGACTGACCGTGGTGCGGGAACGGGCCCGCGCCACCGGGCGCAGCGAGGCTGCCTGGCGAGACGCCCGTTGGAGCTTCTTGCGCCGGGTGGCTCGCGGCTTCAAGGCCCGGGTGGTTACCGCCCACACGCGTGACGACCAGCTGGAAACCATTGTCATGCGCGCGCTGCGCTCGAGCGGGGCCCGGGGGCTGGCGGCGCTGGCCGCCCCCACCTCGGTGCTGCGTCCCTGGTTGGGCGTGTCGCGGGCCGAACTGGCGCGGTGGGTGGAGAGCGAGGGGCTTTCCTATCTCGAAGACCCCATGAATGCCTCCCGCGACTTCCTGCGCGGGCGGGTCCGGCACGAACTGCTGCCGGCCATTGCCCAGGCCGCGCCGGCATTTGCCGAGGCCATGCTGGCCATCGGGGAGCGAGCGGCCCAGTGGCGGCGGGACGTTGAACGCCATTTGGACAGCTGCGGCGTGTCCCTGAACGCCGATGGCACCCGACTCACCGTCCCCACGCGGGTGCTGGAACAGACGACCGCCGAAGGACAGGCGGTCTTGTGGCCGGCGCTCTGTGCCCGGGTGGGCGTCACGCTCAACGCCAACGGAACCCGGGAAGCGGTCCGGTTTACCATGTCGCGGCGAAGTGGTGCCCATATCAGTCTGGCTGGTGGGGCCACCATCGCTCGGCGCCGCGACGCACGTGGTGAACTGTTCGAGGTGCGTCGGGATGCGCCGCACCACGCGACCTGGACGGTGTACGACGGATCGTCCGATGCGCTGCCACCCCGGTTCGGGCGGTGGCGTTTTCGACGTCTCGGCGTGGAGCCTCTGGCCAAGGATGCCTGGTGCATCGGGTTGCCCGCGGCCACACCGGTCGTCGTCCGGCCATGGAAGGAGGGCGATCGCATCAGAACGGCGGGGGCACCAGCAGGGAGGCGCGTGACTCGGTATTTTACGGAGTCCCGGGTTCCCGTCCTGGATCGCCCCTTCTGGCCGGTGCTGCTGGTGGAGGGGGAGCCCCTGTGGATCCCAGGAGTTTGCCGCGGTCTTGCGGCGCCGTCCCGGCCCGGAAGGCCGGAACTGATTTGGTACCGGTGTGAGCGCGAGTTTGACTGAGAGTTCCAGCCCTTCTGTTGATCCCCGTCTGGACGGCCGAGCCGTCAAGCGCATCGTCTACGACGCTGCCGCCATTGAGCAGCGCGTGCAGGAACTGGGGGCGGACATCACGGCGGCCTACCCCGATGGGGACTTGCTGGTGCTTGGGCTGCTCAAGGGCAGCTTTATCTTTCTGAGTGATCTCGTGCGTCACGTGGCACGGCCGCTGCAGGTGGATTTTCTGGTCGCCTCGTCCTACGGCGATGCCATGGAATCCAGCGGCGTGGTACGTTTGCTCTACGATCCGGAAACGGAATTGGAAGGCAAACACATTCTACTTGTTGAAGACATCGTGGATTCCGGCCGCACGCTCAACCGTCTCATCGAGCTGCTTGGTGAACGGAAGCCGCGCTCGCTGGAGATCTGCACGTTGTTGCACAAGCACATTGCGACTGAGCTCCATCACCCCACGCGGTTCATCGGGTTCGATGCCCCGCACGAATTTCTGGTCGGGTACGGGTTGGATCATGCCGAGAACTTTCGGCACCTGCCGTACGTGGCCAGTCTGCAGTAAGGCGGTTATCCCATGGCACCAAACATGACGCCCTCGCCGAAGAAGCCCACCAACTGGGGCAGAATCTCCAAAACGGTCTCGTTCTGGATTCTGGTTCTCCTCATTCCGGTGGCGTTCCTGTCATACGGCAATGGCCGCGAAGCGGCCGCGCCGGAGATCGGCTATTCCGACTACCGCCAACAGCTGGCCGCCGGCAACATCAAGACGGCCACGTTCACGGACAATGTCCTCAGCGGGCAGTTCAACCAGGAAGTCCGCATTTCCAACCGGCCGGCCAAGAAGTTTACAGTGCGGCTGGTGAACGGCATTGCCCCCAAGGAGCAGGAAGATCTGTACAAGGCCGGCGTCAAGACGGCGGCGGCCGAGCCGCGCGCCAACTTCGGCAGCCTGCTCATCACGATGCTGCCGTACCTGCTGCTCATCGGCTTCTGGATCTTCCTCTTCCGCCAGATGCAGGCCGGTGGCAACAAGGCGTTCTCCTTTGGCAAGTCCAAAGCCAAGCTGCTCAGCGGCGACACCCCCAAGGTGACGTTCGCCGATGTGGCGGGCGCCGATGAAGCCAAGGTCGAACTTCAGGAAATCATCGAATTCCTCAAGGACCCGCAGAAGTTCACCAAGCTGGGTGGCCGTCTGCCCAAGGGTGCGCTGTTGGTAGGGCCGCCGGGTACCGGCAAAACGCTGCTCGCCAAGGCCGTGGCCGGTGAAGCGGGCCGTCCCTTCTTCAGCATGTCGGGCTCCGATTTCGTCGAAATGTTCGTCGGGGTGGGCGCCTCGCGTGTCCGCGACCTGTTCGAACAGGGCAAGGCGCACGCGCCCTGCATCATCTTCATCGACGAAATCGACGCCGTTGGTCGCCATCGTGGCGCCGGTCTTGGCGGTGGTCATGACGAGCGCGAGCAGACGCTCAATCAGTTGCTCGTCGAGATGGACGGCTTCGAGTCCAACGACGGCGTCATCCTGATTGCGGCCACCAACCGGCCGGACGTGCTCGATCCCGCGTTGCTGCGCCCGGGCCGTTTCGACCGCCAGATCGTGGTGGACGCGCCGGACCTCCGTGGTCGCGAGGGCATCCTCAAGGTGCACTTGCGCAACAAGCCCATTGCCGACGACGTGAGCGTCACCTCGCTCGCGCGCGGAACTCCGGGCATGGCTGGTGCCGACCTCGCCAACCTCGTGAACGAAGGCGCACTGCTCGCCGCGCGCAAGAATCACGACAAGATCTTCATGAGCGATCTCGAAGAGGCGAAGGACCGAGTCATGCTGGGCGCCGAGCGCAAGTCGCTGGTCATGAAGGAAGACGAGCGCCGCCTCACGGCCTTCCACGAAGCCGGTCATGCCGTCTGCGCCATGATGGTCTATGGCAACGATCCGCTGCACAAGGTCACCATCGTACCGCGTGGTCGGGCCTTGGGTATCGCCTTCACGTTGCCGGAAGATGATCGTGTGTCCGTCACGCGTGAGCAGCTCGAGGCGCGGTTGGTCATGGCCTACGGTGGGCGTGCCGCCGAAGAAATCGTGTTCGGGCACAACCGGGTGACGACTGGCGCGGCCAGCGACATTCAGCAGGCCACTAACATTGCGCGGCGCTACGTCACGCAGTGGGGACTCTCCGATACCATTGGCCCCATTCTCGTGGGGGACAACGAGCAGGAGCTGTTCCTGGGGCGTGAAATCCAGTCGCGCCGTGAAGTGTCGGAACAGACGGCGCAGCTGGTGGACGCCGAGGTGAAGCGGGTGGCGTTCGAAGCGCACGCTCGCGCCGTGGCGGTGCTGACGGAGCACCGGGCGCTGCTCGATCAGGTGGCCATGAATTTGTTGGAGCGCGAAACCCTCACGCGCGATGACATCCTCGTGCTCAAGGACGGGCGCACGCTGCCACCGCGCACTGGCCCCGATTTCCCGTCGGCACCGGCGGCGCCGCTGGCCCCGCCAGCCGTTCCCACCTCGCGTCCAGTGGTACCGCCGCTCCTGGGCGGCCCTGAGGTCTCGCCGGCGTAAGTTGTCGCCGCGTTGAACGCACCTCGTCGTTTTACCGTGCCGTACCCCATCGTCGCCGCAGTCGTGGCGACGATGGTGCTTTTGGGCATCTATCTGTCCACCGCCGCCCCCGATCTCACGTTTTGGGACGCCACGGAACTCATGGCGGCGGCGCACACGATGGGCATTCCCCATCCCCCCGGCACCCCGCTCTGGGTGTTGGTGGGGAAACTGGCGTCGATGCTCTTCAGCAGCGCCGCTCCGCCACGGGCCATTACCCTGCTGTCGGTGTGGAGTGCGGCGCTCACCGGTGGAGCGGCGGCGTACATGGCGGCCCGCTGGCTCGGCGCGCGAGGCGCGGTGGTGGCTGCCGTAAGTGCCGGCACCATGCTGACCGTCTGGAACAACGCGACCGAAACCGAAGTGTACGCGCTGTCGCTCCTGGTCAGCGTGCTCCTGCTCGTGACCGGGGAGTTCGCCGGGCGCCCCGATACGGACGATCACGAGCGACGCCGCGCCCGGGCCCTCATGGCCTTTGTGTGTGGGTTGGCGGTGCCGCTGCATCTCACCGTGCTCGTGGCGTTGCCGGCAGCCGTGGCGTTCGCCTGGCGCGGACCGCGTCCCGTTTGGCGTGAGGTGGTGGCGTGGGTGGCCCTGGCCGCGTTGGGGCTGTCCGCCATTGCTGTGCTGCCGCTCTTCTCGGCGCAAAATCCCACCCTCGACTCCGGGAATCCCGAGAGCTGGCGGGCGTTGGTGTCGGTGTTGCGGCGCGAACAGTACGCCGTTGCTGGACTCTGGCCGCGTCAGGCGCCCCTCTGGTTGCAGTTGGGGAATGTCTTTCAGTGGTCCGACTGGCAGGTCGCCTACGGACTGCATCCGTTTCCCACGGCTCATCCGGTGCGCACGGCGCTCACGGTGCTTTGGGCGTGGCTGGCGGTACTTGGACTGCGTCGCCTGTGGCGGCATGACCCCCGGGTGGGGCGTGCCATGCTCCTGCTCGTGTTAAGCGCCTCGTTAGGTGTGGCACTGTGGCTCAACATGCGGGCCGGTCCCACCTTTGGCGTGGGACTGCTCCCCAAGGGCACGCCGCATGAGGCGCGGGAGCGCGACTATTTTTTTGTCCTTGCCTTCTGGGGCTGGGGACTGCTCGCGGGAGCGGGGCTGTCCGCCATAGCCAGTGCGCTGGGGCGCCGTCTCCCGGCACCGGTTGCCATGCTCCCACTGGCGCTGGTGGTCGTACCGCTGCTGGCCAATCGTGCCGTGGCCGATCGCTCCAGAGAGCCTGTTGCCTCGCTCCCCCGCACCTACGCCCGGCTCCTGCTTGATGCCGTGCCTCGTCGCGGGGTGCTCTTTGCTGGCGGGGACAACGACAGTTTTCCGCTCTGGTATTTGCAACAGGTGGAAGATTACCGCCCCGACGTCACCGTGATCACGGTCCCGCTGCTCGGAGCACAGTGGTATCGCGAGAGGTTGGCCGCCCAGCAGCTCCTCGAGGTCGCAGCCGTTGCGCGGTGGCCTGGGCAGGGCGCGGTCCTGCGTTCACTCGTGATACACGCGGAGGGTGCCCGACGCGCCGTTCGCGTGAGCACCCTGCTGGAACGGTCGGATCGGCTGCAGCTGGACCCTGGGGGTGGGTGGGCGCTGCAGGGGCTGGTGTATGCGCCCGACCGTCAGCTTGGGGCGGGGCAGACGGGGCTCGATCTGCCAGCCCTGCGGCGGCAGCGCAGCATGGTGCCCATGGGGGCGCTGGCGCCACTTCCCCCCGGTGCCGATCCGGCCGCGCAAACGGCGCAGGAACTGCTGCAGTGCACACAGGTGTTGGGCCCCGCCGACTCGTTACTTGTGTCGGGGTGTGGCGGTGTCTAACCTTATGTGCTATGCCAATTTCCGACCATGTCACGGCCGTGTTGCGGGGGGCCGTTCAGGATGCGGTGGCGGAGGTGCGTACGCGCATCGCCGACGCCCGCGCCCGTGGCGGACATGGACAGGAAGTGACGCTGGTCGCGGTGACCAAAACGCACGGGCCAGAAGCGGTTGAAGCGGCCTATGCCGCGGGTGTCACCGATGTGGGTGAGAACCGCGTGCAGGAAGCGGAGGCCAAGATGGCGCAGGTCACGGTCCCGGTACGTTGGCACCTCATTGGACATCTGCAGCGCAACAAAGCCAGGAACGCTCTGCAATTTTCACTGATCCATGGCATGGACAGTGAGCGGTTGGCGGTCGCGCTCCATGACGAGGCCACCAGGGCTGGGCAGTCGCTGGACGTGTTGGTACAGGTCAACGTGAGTGGCGAGACAAGCAAAAGCGGTGTGGCGCCGGTTGACGTTCCGGCGTTCGCGGAACGGCTGCACCGTCTGCCGGCGCTGCGAGTGCGCGGGGTCATGACCATGGCGCCCTTCGATGCCGACGAGCGGGTGTTGCGCGAGGTGTTCGCCGGCGCTCGCGCCGTTCGCACGGCGCTGCAATCGGCTGGTCATGCGGCGGAGTGGCTGAGTATGGGGATGTCCGGCGATTACGAAATCGCCGTGGAGGAAGGGGCCACGCATGTGCGCCTCGGTACTGTGCTTTTCGGCAGTCGGACCTGACGCACCCGGGATAGCGAATGACCGACGAAAGTCACCAGGGGTTTCATCTCACCGCGCTTGATGCGCGTCGCTACGACTTTGGCAACGCGCTGCGGGGCTATGATCGCGCGCGCGTTGACCAGTTTCGTGAACAGGTCGCCGAAGAACTCGAGCGGTTGGCGCGCGCCAACCAAGAGCTCGACCAGAAGGCGCGCAATTTTCACGAGCAGCTCAAGTCGTTCCGGGAGCGCGACAAGGCGTTGAACGAGGCCCTCGTGAGTGCGCAGCAGCTGCGCGGAGACATCCGCGAGCAGGCCGAGCGCGAGGCGCAGCTCATTGTGCGCGAGGCCCAACAGGAAGCAGACCGTCAATTGCAGTCGGTGCGCGACGAAGTCGCTCGTGCGCAGCAGGAACTGCAGGCCCTCTGGCGTACGCGGCGGTCGTACCTGGCCCAACTGCGCAACCAGCTGGAACGTCAGCTCGCTGAGCTCAGCTCCGCGGAGCAGGAGCCGGTCCCCGATTTCACCACACCGCGAACCGGTTCAGCGGTTGAGCCGGATCCGTCGGTGGTGAGCCAGATCCGTCAGCTGCCGCAACGGAACATGGCGCCAACGCCTTCCTGGCTCGATGCCATCGTGGAGGATGAACAGCGATGAGTGGTGCCGGGAAGGCTCCGCCGGCTTCGCGGCCGCAGCTGCAATACACGCAGGAACACAACGCCGTCGGACTCTCGCATCCTGCCCTCGGGCTGCACGCGCGGGAGCGCATCGCGGCGTGTGCGCAGGCGGTGCGCGCGCGCTTTGCCAAGCCGGTGGAGGCCGCGATCATTCTGGGCACTGGCCTCGGGGGATTGGCCGAGGAAATCCAGGTGGAGCAGGTCATCGACTACAGTGACCTCCCCAACTTTCCGCTCTCCACGGTCGAGTCCCACAAAGGCCGCTTGCTCTGTGGCACGCTGGGCGGGAAAACGATTATCGCCATGCAGGGCCGTTTTCACGCGTACGAGGGCTATTCGCTCCAGCAGGTCACCTTCCCGGTGCGCGTGCTTCGTGCGCTGGGGGCACAGACGCTGATTGTGAGCAACGCGTGCGGTGGGATGCATCCGTTGTGGGCGCCCGGTGATCTCATGCTCATCGCCGATCACATCAATCTGCTGGGCGACAATCCGCTCATCGGTCCGAATGACGAAACACTCGGACCGCGGTTTCCCGATATGTCGGAACCCTACGATGCCGGCCTGCGCACGCTGGCCCGCGCCGTGGCGCTGGAGCATGGGGTCGCGTTGCGCGAAGGCGTCTACGTGGCGGTGCAGGGGCCCAACCTCGAAACGCGCGCCGAGTACCGATTCCTGCGCGGTATCGGGGCCGATGTCGTGGGCATGAGCACGGTGCCGGAAGTCATTGTCGCGGTCCATGGCGGCATGCGGGTACTGGGTCTGTCGATCATCACCGATCAGTGCCTCCCCGATTCGCTCAAGCCAGCCCATCTCCCCGACATCATTGCGGTGGCGAAGGGGGCGGAGCCCAAGCTGTCGGCCGTGGTCAAGGGCGTGCTCGCCCAGCTGTAGCACTTTCTGTTCGTCGCTTTCCTCTTCTGGTGACTATGACGCAGGACGCCGTGCTGTACCCGTTGCTCCCCGAAACCAACGCTGACGCGCTTGAGCGCGGCATTCTCGCGCAGTGGGATACCGAGAAGCTGTTCGAACAATCGCAGGCAGCGCGTGCGAACGCGACGCCGTTCGTATTTTTCGAGGGCCCGCCAACAGCCAACGGACGTCCGGGCATTCACCACGTGTTTGCCCGCACCATCAAGGACCTGTTCTGCCGCCACCGCGCCATGCAGGGGTACTACGTGCCCCGCAAGGCCGGCTGGGATACGCACGGGTTGCCGGTGGAAATCGAGGTCGAAAAGGAGCTCCAGCGCGAAGAGGCGGAGCGGCAGGGCGTTGATCCCAGCGAGATCGCAAAGCTTGGCGGCAAGCAGCTCATCGAGCAGGTGGGCGTGGCGGAGTTCAACCGCCGGTGCCGCGAAAGCGTGTGGAAGTACCGCGGCGAATGGGAGAAGCTGTCGCACCGCACCGCCTATTGGCTCGACTACGACAATCCGTACGTCACGTACTCGCACGATTTCGTGGAGAGTGTGTGGTGGGCGCTACGCACGATGCACGAAAAGAGTTTGCTCGTGCGTGGCCACAAGATTCTGCCGTATTGCGCGCGCTGCGGCACGGCGCTGTCCAGTCACGAGGTGGCGCAGGGCTACGATGACGTCGAAGATCCCAGCGTCTACGTGGCGCTGGATCTGCTCGACGCCAACGGCAATCCGCCCGCCATGCGGCGACGCATCCTGGTGTGGACCACCACCCCCTGGACGCTGGTGTCCAACACCGCGCTGGCGGTGCACCCCGATCTCACCTACGCCGAGCTGCGCAAGAAGTCCGGGGCGGAATTCACCATCATCCTCGCGGAAGCGCGTGTGCCCGGTGTGCTGGGCGGCGACTGGGCCGATCGGTGGGATGTGGTTGGCACCATGAAGGGCACCGACCTGGTCGGGCGTCGTTATCGTCGGCCACTCGACTGGGTCGAGTATCCGGCGGAAGGACAGCACGAAATCATCGTGCCCGAGGAGTTCGTGTCGGCCGAAGATGGCTCCGGCGTGGTGCACATGGCCCCCGCGTTCGGCGCCGACGACTATGCCGCCGGGCAGCGCCACGGGTTGGCGTTCGTGCAGCCGGTCAATGCGCGCGGCGAGTTCGTGGAAGGCACGCCCGAAGTGGCTGGATTGTTCGTGAAGAAGGCCGATGCCCGCATTCTGGAAGTGCTCAAGGAACGGGATGTCCTGTGGAAGGCCAGCCAATTTGTGCACTCATATCCGCACTGCTGGCGCTGCGGCACGCCGCTGCTGTACTACGCGCGCGGCTCGTGGTTTGTGCGCACGACGGCGCTGCGCGACGCGCTGCTCAGCCGCAACGCCAAGGTGAACTGGAATCCCACCGAGGTGGGCACTGGTCGCTTTGGCGAGTGGCTGTCCAACAACGTGGACTGGGCCATCTCGCGCGATCGCTACTGGGGCACGCCGTTGCCGGTGTGGGTCAACGATGAAGATCCGACCGACATCGACGTGATTGGCAGCTATGCCGACCTCGCCGAGCGCATTGGCCGTCCGCTGCCAGAGGATTTCGATCCGCACAAGCCGCACATCGACCAGTACACCTGGCCGGCCAAAAGCGGTACGGGTACCATGCGCCGCGTCCCTGAAGTCATTGATACCTGGTTCGACTCAGGGTCCATGCCCTTCGCGCAGTGGCACTACCCGTTCGAGAACAAGGACATCGTGGCCGCGCAGTTCCCCGCCGACTTCATCTGCGAAGGCGTGGACCAGACGCGCGGGTGGTTCTATTCGCTGCTCGCCATTGCCACCACCCTGGGCGATGCGCTGCCAAACAATGGGCACGACCAGGCCGCACCGTATCGCAACGTGGTGGTGAATGACCTCGTGCTCGACGCGCAGGGACAGAAGATGTCCAAGTCGAAGGGCAACGTGGTCAACCCGTGGGATGTCATGGAGCGCCACGGTGCCGACGCGGTACGGTTGTTCCTCGTGGCCTCGAGCCAGGTGTGGGTGCCGCGGCGCTTCGACGAGAACGCCATTCGCGAAACGGCGGGGCGCTTCCTGCTCACGTTCCGCAACGTCTACAACGGCATCTTCGCGCAGTACGCCAACTTCGGATGGCAGCCCAGCGCGAACGATCCGGTCGTGGCGGAGCGTCCGGCGCTCGATCGCTGGATTCTGTCGCGGCTCACGCGGGTGGAGCGCGAAGTCAACGCACACCTCGACAACTACGACGCCACGCTGGCGGCGCGTCGGGTCATGCAGTTCATGGACGACGATGTGTCCAAGTGGTACGTACGGCAAAGCCGCGCGCGCTTCTACGATGTGGAAAATGCCGACAACCGCGCGGCCTTTGCGACGTTGCATGAAGTACTCACCGTCACGTGCCGGCTGCTGGCGCCGTTTGCCCCGTTCATGACCGACGCGGTGCACCGGGCGCTGACCGGAACTTCGGTGCACCTCGCGCCGTACACGCGTGAGCACCCCACGCCGGTAGACGAAACGCTCGAGACAGCCATGGATGATCTCCGGACGCTGGCCGGGCTGGCGCACGCCGCGCGCGATGTGGCCGACGTGAAGGTGCGTCAGCCACTGCCGTCGCTGCAGTGCGTGGTGCCGGGCAATGTGGAGGCGGTGTCGGCGCTGGGCGGGCTGCTGGCGTCGGAGTTGAACGTGAAACGGGTGGAGTTTGTCACCTCGACCGACGCCCTGGTGTCGCTGGAGGCCAAGGCCAACTTTCGCACGCTGGGCAAGAAGTTCGGGAAGGAAACGCCGCTGGTGGCCGAAGCGGTCACGGCGTTGGCGGCCGATCAGCTGCGTCCGCTGGCGGCCGGGCAGTCCATTACCATCGAGGTTGCCGGGGCTGAGCGCTTGATTGCCCCGGAGGACGTCGCCATCATCCGGCGCGCGTCCGGCGCAGCGGTCGTTCAGGAGAACGGCGGGTACGGGGTCGCCCTCGACCCCACCATTACCCCCGAACTCCGCGAAGAAGGGTTGGCCCGGGAAGTCATCAGCCGGGTGCAGCGCCTTCGCAAGGAAGCGCAGTTGGCGGTCAGCGATCGCATTGTGTTGGCGGTGTCGGGAGATGTTGAGGTGGAAGGCGCCGTGGCTGCTCACCGCAGCCGTATCGCTGAAGAGGTGCTCGCCGCGCGATTGCTGCTCGGCGATGAGGTGGGTTCGCCGCTCTCCGGCACTGGAGACGGCGCCATGTGGACCGCTACGCACGCTGGCGACGTCGATGGACGTTCGATCCGGCTTGCGCTCACCAAGGAAGGGTCGTGATGGCCGAATCGAAGTCTGCGTCGACGAAGGACGCCACCAAGAAGCCCAAACCCATGCCCAAGAAGCAGCTCCAGCACTTCGAGAAGCGGCTGCTCGAAGAGCGGAAGCGCGTGCTCAAGGAGCTCGGCCACCACAGCGATACGCTGGGCCCCAACGGCGAGGCCAGCGAAGGGGACAACAGCGCCTACTCGTTCCACATGGCCGACCAGGGGACTGACGCCATGGAGCGCGAGAAGGCCTTCCTGTTTGCCTCCAAGGAAGGGCGCTTTCTGTTCCACATCGACCAGGCCCTCCGTCGGTTGTACAAGGCGCCGGAAATGTTCGGCAAGTGCCATCAGTGTGGCGAGGAAATCGCATTCGAGCGTCTCGATGCGCTGCCCAACGCCCGGTATTGCATCGCGTGCAAGCAGCGCGAGGAAGACTCGAAGAAGGGATGACGTGAAGGCGATCGTCGCGTTCCCCGTCTTCCTTGTCGTCGTCATTCTCGATCAGATCACCAAGTTGGTGGCCGAGAACACGATGGTCACCGCGGGTACCCCGAAGTCGGTCTTCGGGGAGTGGTTTCGCTTTGCCCTCGTGTACAACCCCGGGGCAGCCTTCGGGCTGAACCTGGGGCCGTACTCGCGGTGGATTTTCATGGGGCTCACCTGTGGCGCGCTGGTGATCCTGGGCAAGTTGTATCAGCAGACGGAAGACGGTGACTTTCGTCGCGTCCTGGCCATTTCGCTGGTGGCGGCCGGCGCAGTCGGAAACGTCATTGACCGCATCCGATCGGAATTCGGTGTCGTGGACTTTATCGATATCGGTTTCGGGACCCATCGCTGGCCTACATTCAATGTGGCCGATATTGCGGTGAGTAGCGGTGCCATCCTGCTCGCCCTCGTCCTCTGGCATGAGGAGCGCCGCGAGATCGCGGCGTTGGAAGCGGCGGCACGCGAAAACGCCGCCTCGTCTGACTCGCGCGACCTCGTTCCCTGATCACTGTGCCGTCATGAAGCCGAACACCCGGGCGCCCATTGCGCGCGCCGCTACCGCCAGCGCCGTCATCAACGATGTGCCTACGGCGCCCATGACCCTGCGGTTCTGGGTGTTGGTGGTCGTGACCGTCGGGCTCGACTTCTTCACCAAGGCGCTGGCCGTGGAGCACCTCGTGCCTCGGCACATGCCCCATCGCATTCTTGGTGATGTGGTGCGCTTTACCTTGGCCTACAACCCGGGGGCGGCCTTTGGCATGCACCTCGGACCTGGCTCCCGGTGGATCTTTGCCGCGCTGAGCATCGTGATTGTCGTCGTCCTCATGCGAGCCACGGCCGACCTCACCCGCATCTCGAAGGTGGCGGCGTTTGGGGTACCGGTGATCGTGGGCGGGGCCATTGGTAACCTGCTCGACCGCATTCGGCTCCGCGAAGGCGTCGTGGATTTCATCGATATCGGCATTGGGTCCGTGCGCTTCTGGACGTTCAACGTGGCCGATACGGCCGTGACCATTGGGGCGGCCTGTCTGGTCATTGCGCTCTGGCATGAAGACAAGGCGCAGCAGGATGTGCTCAAAGCACGGGAAGAGGCCACCTCGTGAGTGCTGGCCTGACGTTCTCGTTCACCGTGGCGGATAACGCCGGTGAGCGGTTGGATCTGCTGGTGGCCCGGCACGGTGACCTGTCGCGCACGCAGGCGGCCACCCTCATTGCCAACGGCACGGTCCTGGTGAATGGGGAGCGGCAGAAGGCCAGCTACCGCGCCGAACCGGAAGATGCGGTCGTGGTCACCGTCCCCCCGCCGCCCGGGCGTGATGTGGTGCCGGAGCAAATTCCGCTCGACATCGTGTACGAGGATGAACACCTCCTCGTGGTCAACAAGGCCGCCGGCATGGTGGTGCATCCGGCTCCGGGCAACTGGTCGGGTACGCTCGTGAACGCCCTGATGGGGCGCGGCGAACCGCTGGCCGAAGGGGGCGGGGAAGACCGGGCCGGGCTGGTGCACCGCCTCGACAAAGACACCTCCGGTCTGCTGGTGGTCGCCAAAACCGACGAGTCGCACCGTATTCTGAGCGGCGCGCTGGCGGCCCGGCAGGTTACCCGGCGCTATGTGGCCGTCTGCTGGGGACACCTGAATGCCGACTCGCTGACGGTGGATAAGCCGATCGCCCGTGATCCGCGAGACCGGACGCGTATGGCAATCGTCCAGACAGGGAAGGCAGCACGTACGGACTTCACACGGCTGGCCCGCTTCGACAGCGTGGACCTGCTGCGCGCGCACCTGCACACCGGGCGTACGCACCAGATCCGCATCCACCTGTCGAGTGTGGGACACCCGGTCATTGGTGATGACACCTATGGCGGGGGCGGGGGGCGCAAACTGGCCGGACTCCCTCCGCGTCGTCATTTCCTGCATGCCGCCTGGCTTCGCTTCAAGCACCCGGTGTCCGGGGCCATTGTCGATCTGCGGTCACCTCTGCCTACGGACTTACGGCAGTCGCTCGCCGCACTCAGTGACATGCCGGAACTCGCCACGCATCAGGACCCGCTCGATGTCTTCGGCTTCTACCATACCGACGAATCCGTCGGAAGCGCCCGCGGGGCGGCTTCCGACTGAGCTCTCCGACGACGACGATGACCACCGGCCGCAATGGCTGGTGGTCGCGTCGGCGGGCGTGTTGTGGGGCATACCCGTTGAGCAGGTTCGTGAGGTCGTCCGCCCGGCCGGCTTGCGCCCGGTCCCCGGATCGCCTGTCATCCAGGCCGGGATCGTCAACGTGCGGGGCGCCATCGTCACAGCCTTGGACCTGCAGGCGCTCCGAACGGGAGAGCGTGCCGTTACGCCGGGATCAATCGTCTTGCTTCAGCACGGGGCCCGGCCAATCGGGCTCGTCGTGGATACCGTGCACGATGTGCGAGGCGCGACGCCGGAGTCTCCGGATGCCCCCGCCGGCGTAACGGTTCTGGACGCGGTCGCGCTCTGCGCGCGGTATCTGCACTCAGCTGAGGAGAGAGCACGGTGAGCAAGACTGTTCTGATCTGCGACGACGCGATCTTCATGCGGACCATGGTGGGGGACATCCTCACACAGGCGGGCTTCGAGATTGTCGGTGAGGCCGAAACGGGGATGCAGGCGGTGGAGAAGTACAAGCACCTGCGCCCTGATCTGGTCACCATGGACATCGTGATGCCCGACATGGGCGGCATTGACGCGGTGCGCGAAATCACGAAGCTCGACCCACAGGCTCGCGTGCTCATGTGCAGCGCCATGGGCCAGCAGGCGTTGGTGGTGGAAGCCATTCAGGCCGGCGCCAAGGATTTTGTTGTGAAGCCGTTCCAGCCGAGCCGGGTGCTGGAAGCGGTGAACCGCGTGCTCGCCGCATAAGAGCGGTTCCCATGGACGCGGCGCGCTATGCGGCGTTGTTTCAGGCCGAGGCGCGCGAGCATCTCGCCGAACTCGACGCCGCGCTGCTCGCGCTGGAGGCGTCGGTGCGCGACGGAGCGGATGCGGTGGTCACCAGTGCGCACGTGGCCACCCTGTTTCGTGGTATGCACACGATCAAGGGCATGGCCGGATCCATGGGCTACACGGCCGTGGAGAAAGTGTCGCACGCCCTCGAGTCCCGGTGCGAGCCACTTCGCAGTGGGGATGAGCCGCTACACGCCGATCTACTGGCCCTGATCTTTGAAGGCACCGATGTGCTGCGCACCGCCATCGATGACGCCGCGCGGGGGGTCGAGACCCCATCCGCCACGATTGGCTCGCTGCTCGTGCGACTACGCCGTCCGGTGTCCACCGGCGCAGCGCCTGTAGGCGGCACACCAAGCGTAGTGTCTGCCGATTCTGCGACACGAGTGGGGATGGCCGATTCGGCACCTGACGTGGCGAACGTGCGGCATGTGGACGTGCGCCTCGTCAGCGATTGTCCGCTGAAGGGTGTGCGGGCCATGCTGGTGCTGGCCAAGCTCGGACCGTTGGGGCAGGTACGCGCCACGCACCCCGAGCAATCCCGCTGGCAGGAGGACGGCTTCGACGGCGTCTTCCGGGTGACGCTGGTGAGCGACGCGGCCGAAGACACCCTCGTACAAGCCGCCATGGCCGCCGGCGATGTGTCACGCGTGCAGGTCCGGTTGCCGGCGCTCACGTCGCAGGTGGCGCGACAGGCGGCCGATGCGGCCAGTGTGCCAGAGGCCACGCGTACCGTGCGCATTGATGCGCGGCGCCTAGATACGCTGCTCGATCTGGTGGGCGAACTGGTCATTACCCGCGACCGGTTGCTGCGGGCCATTGAGGCCGAGGATCATCCCGACCGAGACGTGCAGCGGGCGGCTCGTGATGCGGCCCGCCTGGTGAGTGCCATGCAGGACGAAGTGCTGCAGGCACGACTGCTGCCGGTTGGACAAGTATTTGATCGGTTTCCGCGACTGGTACGCGATGTCTCGCGTGAACTGGGGAAAGACGTGTCTTTCGTCATGGAAGGCCGCGAAATCGAACTGGATCGTTCGCTGCTCGACGCTATTGGCGACCCCATTCTGCACCTGCTGCGGAACGCGCTCGACCATGGCATTGAAGAGCCGGCCGTGCGTGAGGCGGCGGGCAAAGCACCGCGTGGTGAACTCATTCTGCGCGCGGCCCGCGATCGGGCCGCCGTGATCATTCAGGTGCAGGATGACGGACGCGGCATTCATCGCGAGACGGTGCTGCACCGCGCGCTGGAGCAGGGACTGGTGCCACCGGACACCGCGGTGCTCACCGATGAACTGCTGCTGCAGGTCATCGCCCATCCCGGCTTCTCCACCGCCCGACGGGTCACCAACCTCTCCGGTCGCGGCGTGGGAGTGGATGTCGTGAACACGCGCGTGCGCGCGCTGGGCGGTCAACTGGAAATCGAATCCATCGAAGGCCTGGGCACGGTGGTGACGCTGCGGTTGCCGGTCACGCTGGCCATTACCCGTGCGTTGCTGGTGGAGGTCCGCGGCAGCACCTTTGCGCTGCCGGCCACCCATGTGGAAGAGGCCATGGAGTATCACGAATCCCTGCGGGTGCATCACGCCGGTGGGCCTGCCGTCACCATTCGTGACGAAGTTGTTCCGCTCGTGGCGCTCGGTGAACGGTTTGGGCTGGTTCGCTCGTCAACGTTGGAGAACGTGAATGCTTCCGCCCCCGGCAGTGGTGTGGATCAGCATCTCGCAATCGTGGAGGCCGGGGGACGCCGGGTGGCGTTGCTCGTGGATGCCTTGGTAGCACAGCAGGACATTGTCGTGAAGCCGCTCGATGTGGTACGCGGAGCCTCCCCGTGGTTCAGCGGAGCAACCGTGCTGGGTGATGGCAGCCCCGCGCTGATCATTGATGTACCGAGTGTCGTATAAAGCAGTCCCTGTAGTGCAGACTGGTGGTAGGAACGATGGCAGCAAGGGCGAGGAACCACTCATGGCGGAAATGACCATGCAGGACAACGAGGTGGGCCAATCACAGCCCGACGGTGCACCGCGCTCGGTGGTGCGTTCGCTGAAGGGCATTCAGCTGGACGCCTTGCGCGAAATTGCCAACATGGGCGCGGGGCATGCGGCAACAGCGCTCTCGCAGATGACCGGCAGTACGATCATGATCAAGGTGCCGGCCATCAGCGTGGCCAGCATTGAAGAGCTGCCGGCGCAGTTTGCTCCCCATGAGGAGCCCGTGGCAGCCGTCATGATGCACATGCTCGGCGATCTCACCGGACGTACGTTGCTGGTGTTTCCCAAGCCGACGGTCATGCGACTGGCGGAGCTCATGCTGCGACGCCCGGTCGGGTCGTCGGTCGCCTTCAGCGAACTCGAGTCGTCGGCCATCAAGGAAACCGGCAATATTCTGAGTGGTGCGTACATGAACGCGCTAAGTGATTTTCTGGGCATGTTGCTGCTGCCGTCGCCCCCCACGCTGGTGATCGATATGTCCACCGCCGTGCTGGCGAGCGCCTTCGGAGAATTCGCTCCCGATCCCGACTCCGTCCTCTGTGTGGAGAGCGAGTTTCTGTTGCGTGAGACGGATCTCACGCTGCGGGGATTCTTCCTGTTGCTCCCCGATCCGGCGTCGCTGCAGGTCATGCTGCGCGCGCTCCGTCTGGCGTGACGTTCGTCAGACCACGCGGATGAACGCCAGTCAGAACGCTTCCGATGTTGGACTCCTGCGCACGCTGGTCGATCGCATCGACCCGCGTGATCCAGGAGCGTTCAACAATCTGGGGGTGCTGTATCACACGCGCGGCCTGCACGCCGAGGCCGTGGATGCCTTTCTGCGCGCGTTGGCCATTGACCCGCGCATGCGCACGGCCGCACGGAATCTTGAACTGGCTGCCGCGCTGCCCGGCGCCTGCGATGCGCGTCGGCAGCGGCTGGACGAGCGCATTGCGCAGAATCCCGATGATCGGTCTGCCTTGCGCGATCTGGCGCAGCTGACGCGGCTCATTGGCCACACGGCCGATGCCATTCGTCAGCTCGATGCCCTGATCGCCGAAGATCCCGATGACGCGGACGCGCTCTTCGAGCGCGGGCTCATTGAACAACGCGCCGGCGATCTGCGGCGAGCCCAACGCTGGTTTGAGCGCGCCGTCAATGCCGGAACGCTCGGCAACGCCCGGCTGCATCTCGCCGAAGTGCTGTATCAGCGTGGACAGAACGAGCAGGCCATGGAAGTGCTGGATCAGCTGCTTGCGCAGCACCCCGAGCACGCCGATGCGCATCTGCTGCGAGGGTTCGTGCTTGGCGACATGGGGCACCACGAATCCGCCATTGCCGCGTCCCGTCGCGCCGCACAGCTCAACCCGGCGCTGGAAGCGCTGCAGGGCGATCTGGTGATTGAACCCGCGCCGGGCGCCTCGGCTGTCGAAACGCGCGTGCTGTCGGTGGAGCCCGATGGCGCCCTCGCGCGCTACGGTTTGGGACTGGCTTTCCGGCAGCGCGGATACTTTCGCGAGGCCCGGCAGGAGTTCAACCGGGCCTTCGCGCAGGGGGAAGATCCGCGTCTGGTCCAGCACGCCCTCGCGGAACTGGATCTGCTCGATGGCGATTCCACCTCTGCCCGCTCGCGCTACGAAGCGCTGCTCAGCGACGAGGAATCCGCACGCTGCTGGAACGAACATGGTGTCGCGCTGCATCAGGCGGGTGATGTGGCGGCCGCGGCGGACAGCTATCGGCGTTCGTTGCGCATCGATCCGCGCCACGCCATTGCCTACAACAACCTTGGCGTGGCCCTAGCGGATCGCGGTGACAGCACCGCCGCGCGGGAAGCCTTCACGCGCGCGGCCGAATTGGATCCCACCTTGGTCCTGGCCCGACTGAATCTGGCCCGGTGGCAGGCCAGGCATCGCGATCCCATGGCCGCTCTCGCCCTGCTGCGGGAGCTGGCGGAATTTCATCCGGGTGAGGCCGAAGTGTGGCACACGCTGGGGCGTGTGCTGGTGCAGATGCAGCGTCCCGAAGAAGCGCGTGACGCCCTCGTCAAAGCCGTGGAGGTGCGCTCCACGCATGCCGAAGCCCGGTATGCCCTGGCGCAGGTGTTGGAAGCGTTGGGTGACCAGGACGGTGCAGTGCGTGAAACGCAGCAGGCCCTTACGCTGTCCCCCGTCCGCAAGGATGCCCGATTGTCGGTGGGGATCGACCTGCAGCGGGAATGCCCTGACGCCGTAGGCCCCGTTGATTTGCTCAGCCTGTTGGGCGGTACACCGCTCACCGGGGTCGAGCTGGGCGACGACGCGGTGGATCGTCTGTTGCCCGAGCAACCGCATGCCGTCGTCCCCGTTCCGGCACTGGAGGAACGGGTCGCCGCCGCCTGTACTGCGGCCGATGACTTTGCGGTGCGTACGCTGCACGGCGAAGCGGTTGAGCGCTATCGCGATGCGCGCACGCTGCTCGATCAGGCCATGAGTACGGCCCCCGCCGACTCCCTCATGGCCCTCTGGCATCGCGCCGCCCTTGGGGAAGCCCGCTCCTGCTGTCTGCTGCAGAAGGCGGCCGAGGCATTGCCCCTCTTGCGTCGCGTGGTGGCCTGGATGCCGGACGCGCCGGAAGCCCTGGTGCTCTATGCCGCGGCCTTGGCCGATCATGATGGGACGGCGCTGCGCGACGAGGCCCGGAGTGCCTTGCTGCGCATCATGCGACAGGATCTGGAGAGCGCCGCGATGCTGCACTTTGCCGGCGATATCGCGCTGCAGTTGCGTGATGAATCGTTGGCCCTTGGCTTCTATCGCCGGGCGCTGGCCAATGACCCCATGCGCCCCACCCCGCGTGTGGCCATCGCGCGTTTGTTGCGGGAGCGCGGCGATCTGTTGGCGGCCCGTCTCGAACTGGTGGCGGCGCTCACCGCTGTTCCGCACTGGCGCGAGGCCCTCGTGGAGCTCGCGCGGGTGCATCAGGATGCCGGCCGGCATGCGGACGCGCGTCTGGTGCTCGCCGACCATCTGCGCCGCATTCCCACCGATCTCGACGCACTGACCCTGTTGGCCGAAGTTCTCGTGGCCGAAGGGCGTACCGACGACGCGCGGGTGGCCGTGGAGCGATTGCTGCGCCACGACCCCGACCACGCGCCGGCTCTCTGGCTGGACGGTGTGCTGCTCACGGATCAATCGCGTCTGCGCGATGCCATGGCGCGATGGACACGCCTGTCGCAACTCGCGGATGCTGAACCGTATCGCTCGCGGGCACGTGCGGCGCTCGCCCGGGCCCCCCTCGCTCGCGATGCCGAAGAACATGACATCGTGTTTGACCTCGCCATCATCCCCGACGCTCCTTCTCCCGCCGTGCGTGTGGACGAGCCGGTGGTAAACGTCGCGTGAGAGACTGACCATGGCACTCGAAGGCCGACTTCGCGATCTCGCCCTCACCGAGGTGCTGCAGCTGCTCGCGTTGGGGCGCAAAACCGGGGTGCTGCATTGCCACGCCCCATTGCAGGGGCGGCGAGCCCAGATTGCCTTCAACAGCGGCGCCATCATTGACGCCGATGTCGCGGGAGTGGATCGGGTCAACGATCTTGCCGCGCCACGCCGTCGCACGTCGGACCGCACCGCCATGGAAGACGCGGTGCAGGATGTCTTGCTCTGGCGCGACGGTACGTTCCGGTTTGCTCCGGGCGAACGGCCCACGCACGACACCACCGTGCGCCTGGCGGTCGAACCGCTGCTCATGGACGCGGCCATGCGCGCCGAGGTGTGGCGGCACATTGAATCGCGGGTTCCCCATGCCCGCGTCATTCCCGCGTTTGTTGAGGTGGAGCCGCAGCAATTGCCGCTGTTGCGCCTCTCGCCGCCCCAGTGGGAAATCCTTACCTGTGTGGACGGGCAGCGCGATCTGATGGCGCTGGCCACGGCCATGCAGCGCGACGTCACCGAAGTGGCCAAGCTGGTCTTTGATCTCATGGGATCGGGACTCCTGACGCTGCGGGAAGGGCAGACGGCGCCGCGCCAGAACCCCACCCCTCCGGCCACTCCCGCCGTCCCGACGGTCATCCCGGCCCCGCCCGGTACCGATTCGGCGTTCACCCCCGGGAGTGCCACCGCCGTAACGGCGCCGGACCTGTGGATCCCGTCGTTGAGCGGGGGGCTGCCCGCACAGCCCTTTGGCGACCTCGACGAAGACTCGCTCTTTGATCCCATCGCCCTCGGCGTACTCACCCCGGAGGGGCTGCCGAGACAAAACACACCGTGGCCTCCGGCGGCGTCGGTTGCGCCAACCCCCATTGAACCGTCCTTCCCGGGAGAGCAGCAGGAGGTCGTGGCGACGGGTGCCACGCTGACGCAGGATGGACGGATGTTGTGCCAGCAGGGTGACGAACTGGCACGCGCTGGCGATCTTGTGGGAGCGATGGCGCACTGGAACGCGGCCTTGCGGGCACCCGCTCCTTTGCCGAACGCCGAACGCGTTCGCGAGGCGGTGGCCCTGGCTGCTCGATTGCACGCGCTGCTGCACTCCTGAGTCGGGGTGCGGGAACGCATCGTCCAGGAGGAGGACGCGCCGGTGATGTTGCCGGCGTATGGCGAGGGAGAGGAGCGGGCGCATGCCCATTGTCGATCACGCCACACGGCTGATCACCTGCAAGCTGGTCTATTACGGGCCCGGTCGGTCCGGCAAGACGACGAATCTCACGTACCTGCATTCGGCGTTGCCGAGCGGGCAGGTGGGATCACTCACGTCGCTTGCCACCCGTCGCGACCGCACGCTCTTCTTTGACTATCTCCCAGTGGACCTGGGGACCGTGGGGGCGTACAAAGTGCGCTTCCAGCTCTATACCGTCCCCGGGCAGCCGTACTACAAGGCCATCCGGCAGCTCGTGCTGCAGGGCGCTGACGGTGTGGCGTTCGTAGCCGACAGCCAGCGCCACCGGTGGGACGACAACATCGAAAGCCTGCAGGACATGCACGCCAACCTGGCCGAGCACGGGGTTGATGCGCGAGACCTGCCCATCGTCCTGCAATACAACAAGCAGGATCTGCCGCCGTCACTGGCGGCCAGTGTGGCTGATCTCTCGGCGGCGCTCAACTTTCGTGGGGTTCCCGAGTTTGCCGCCGATGCCCTGAACGGGGTTGGGGTGTTTGATTCGCTGCGTTCGCTTGGTCGCAAGGTGCTGCGCCGTCTTGGCGCCGAAGATGGCACACCGGCCGGACAGCGAGCCAATGCCGCGCTGCGCACGCCCGCGTATGCGCCGGCGCTGACGGAGGGATCGTTGGAAGGAGCCGTGGCTGAACCGCAGGGATCCGGAGTGGCTGCGTGAGCACCTCCATGGATCGCACCCTGCGATTCGACACCTTCGTGGTTGGCGCCTCCAATCGACTGGCCGTCTCAGCGGCACGCGCGGTAGCCGAAGCGCCCGGGCAGGCGTACAACCCGCTGTTCATCTACGGCGGGTCCGGGCTCGGCAAGACCCACCTCGTGGCGGCCATTGCACATCGTGCGCGTGAGATGCAGTCGGCGCTGCGCGTACGGTTCTCGTCGGGAGAAGAAGTCGCGGAGCTGTTGCATCAGGCCGTGGCGTCGGGACAGCCGCAGCAGTTCCTCGAAGAGTTCGGTGAGGTGGATCTGCTCATCCTCGACGATGTGCAGTTCCTCACCGGCCAGAAGGAAACGCAGAGCGAACTGCTCCGGCTGTTGAACGTGCTGCTCACCCGTGGACAACAGCTGGTGCTGACCAGTGATCGTCAGCCGTCGGAAATTCCCGATGTGGATCAGCGACTGCTGTCGCGGCTGAGTGGTGGACTGGTCGTGGATGTCGGCGCCCCCGACTTCGAAATGCGCCTGGCCATTCTGCGCAATGTCGCGGGCGATCGACAGGTCGATTTTGGCGACGGCGTGCTCGATGAAGTGGCCCGCTTGCCCTTTGGCAATGTCCGCGAGCTCAAGGGCGCGCTGAACAAGATCACGGCGTATCAGCAACTCGACGGCACGGCGGTGTTGGCCACCGATGTGCGAGCGGTGCTGGGCGTGACCGTCGCACCCCTCCCGCCCACCCCGCCGGATCGCATTCAGGCCATCATTCCCAACGGCACCGACTACGAAGGCTTTCTGGCCGACGTGCTGCACGAGGTCGAGGAGCGGGTGGAGCCGTGGCGCGTCCAGATCGGCGAAGCGATCGCCACGTATCGCCCGGAAGGGTGGAACGTGGGCGTGCTGGAGCGCGCCATGACGCTCCCTCAGGCGCCTGAGGTGGACGGGCTGCTGCGGGCTTATGCCGCGGCCGTCGAGCATATGCGCGGGTTGGAAGCGCAGGCCGCCAGTTTTGACGCGTCATGGCGTGGACACGCCGCCTTCCGGAATGTCGAAGCCATTCCCGCAGCACAGCAGTTGGTGCAGCAGGCGATCGCCTCGGCCTTGCCACTTCCTCAGCCGTCGCCGGGCTTTACCCGCGCCGCCCTGCAGGTTGGCCCGGATAACCAACTCGCCGTGCGCGCCCTCGACGCGGTCGTGGAGCAGCCAGGGAAGGGCTACAATCCCTTGCTGCTGCACGGCCCCGCCGGCAGCGGCAAAACGCATTTTGCCCACGCCATTGGCAACGCGGTCAAAGAACGCTGGCCCCGCCTCGCGGTGGCCTGCGTATCGGCCAAGGTGTTTGTCGAAGAGTATATCGCGGCCATGCAGGAAGGCGGCGTGGAACGGTGGCGTTTGCGCTACCGGCACGCGGATCTGTTCATTCTCGATGACTTGCAGGTGCTCGAAGGCAAGGAACGCACGCAGGAAGAGCTCTTCCACCTCTTCAATCAGCTCGTCGGGCGCAACGCGCAGGTCGTGCTGACCAGCACGCGGGCCCCCAAGGAGATGATGGGGTTGGCCGACCGGTTGCGTTCACGGTTTGAAGGCGGACTCGTGGTGGTGCTGCCGGCCCGCGAGCGTCAGCGCCTGGAGCAGCTGGCCGGACGCACGCCGGGTGAGCCGGACCGATTCTTTGAAGATCAGGAAAAGACCATGTGGCACTGGCCCGACCTGGGCGGGCGCCTCATTGAGGAGTACCGGTAATGGCCATTCGCGGTAATCTCAGCGAAGCGAGCCTCGCCGACGTGCTGCAATTGCTGGCACTCGGGCAGAAAACCGGCTGCCTCAGTATTGCGCGTGACGGCAGCTTCGGGACCATCCATTTCGCGGATGGCCGCGTGGTGCACGCGTCCATCGTGAATCGGCGTGATCGGCTTGGCGATCGCCTCGTGCGCCTTGGCGCCGTCGAGGCGGATGAACTGGCCCGCCTGTCTGCGCGGGTAGGACCACAGGATGATCGTGACCTGGCCAAGGCGCTGCTGGCGGGAGAGCGCATCGACCGTGAGTTGCTCGTTCAGGTCTATCGCACGCAGGTCGAAGAAGCCGTCTACCATCTTTTCAGCTGGTCGCAAGGCACCTTCACCTTCGAGCCGGACGACGAGATTTCGCTGGATACGCCACTCTTTTCCATCAGCGCCGACTCCCTGTTGCTCGAAGGGGCGCGCCGCGTGGATGAGTGGTCGCTGATCGAAAAGAAGGTCCCATCGTTCGATCTCATCTTCGAGGCCGACGCCGCCCGTGTCACTGCACGGGAAGTGCCGCTGTCAGTGGAGCAGGAACGCATCCTGCCGCTGCTCGACGGCACGCACGATGTGCACGCCATCCTTGAACGGTCCGGCCTCAGTGAATTTGATGCCGGCAAGGCGCTCTACGGGCTCCTGTCGGCCGGGTATGCGCAACGCGTCGGACGCAGTGCCGCGCGGCGTCAGCCACCGCCGGAGAGCCGGGTGGCGGAACATCGCAATCTCGGCATTGCCTTCTACAAGACCGGCATGCTCGATGAGGCGTCGCGCGAGTTCCGTCGGGTGCTGGAGCTGCGCGACTCCGACGGGATCTCCCGGTTCTACATCGGACTGGTTCACGCGCGGCGCGGTGAATGGGCCGACGCCGTGAGCACGTTTGCCCGCGCGGCGCAGGAGCCCGACGCCCCCTCGGCGGTGTTGCACAATCTGGCGTTCGCGCTCGAGCGTACCGGCGAGCACGCACAGGCGTCATTGGCACTCGACGAAGCCCTGCGCCGTGCGGCGGGCATGCCGGATCCCCGGCTGGCGCTGTCCCGCGCCACGAGTTTGCTGGAGGCCGGCGATCTGGGCGGTGCCGAAGCCCAGCTGGCCGAGGCTCGGGCACTCTGGGGCGCCCGTCAACCGTCCGCGGCATGGTTTCATGCAGCCGGCCTCGCGGCGGCACTGGGTGGGGACAGCTTGCGTGCGGCGGCACTGCTGGAAGAAGGGCTCGCGGTCTATCCGCACGCCGTGCCGTTGCACAACAATCTGTCGGTGGTGCAGGAGCGGCGCGGGAGCTATGAGCTGGCAGCGCGCACGCTGGAGCATGCCCTGCTCGAAGACGCCAATTGCGCGCACCTGCACAAGAACCTCGGCGACTATCTGTATCGCGCCCAGCGGTACGATGAAGCCTTCGATGCGTTTACGCGAGTGGTCCGCCTGGCGCCGGCGCATGGCCCCGATGTCTATCTCAAGCTGGGCAACATCCACTATCGTCGTGGAGCCCTTGACGCGGCGCACGACGCGTGGGAGCAGGCGCTCGTGCTGGATCCTGAGAATCGGATTGTGAAAGCCAATCTCTCGGCGCTGCCGCGGACCGCGCCAGCTGAGGTGGTCGAAACCGCCATCATTGGCGCGGCCGTCGCGGCCGTGCATGCCGTGGAGACTTCGGGCACCGATGCGGCCGCCGTGCCGACGGCGGCCGAAGGGGACGATGCCATGGCGGCGTTTGGGATGGACGCATGACGACGCTGATCAACGTGCCCATTGCCGATCTCGCGGTGGCCACGGCCGACAGTACGCTGGTGACCACCGGGCTGGGGTCCTGCGTGGCGATCGCGCTGCACGACGCCCGGCAGCAGGTGGGCGCTCTGGCGCACGTGTTGTTGCCGCATGCCGCGCTGTCGTCACAGGCGCCGCGTGAGGGAAAGTTTCCCTCCACCGCTGTGCCGGCCATGCTGGCGCGCATGCGCGCCCTCGGGGCCACCGGGGAGATTCACGCGCGGCTGATTGGCGGGGCATCCATGTTCGGACCGCTGTTGCCGGCCGGCGCCGTGGGACTCGGGGTCCGCAACGTGAAAGCGGCGCGACAGGCCTGCGCCGACCACGCTGTCCCCATCGTTGGTGAAGAGGTTGGCGGGACCATGGGCCGGTCGGTGTATTTCCATGTCGGCACGGGGGCCGTGCAGGTGCGCACGGTGCGAGGTGATCATGTCGAGCTGTGAACCAGGATTCGGTGCCGCCTCTCCTCGCGACCCGCGCCGAACGGTTCTTGTAGTGGACGACAGCGCCTTCATGCGCAAGCTGGTGAGTGAGGTGGTGGAATCCAGCGGTGAGTTTCGCGTCGTGGGGACGGCGCGCGACGGACAGGATGCGCTGAAGCAGGTGGCAACGCTCAATCCCGATCTCGTCACGCTCGATGTGGACATGCCGGGACTCGACGGTCTGGCGGCGCTTGAGTTTCTCATGCGTGACCATCCCCGACCGGTGGTGATGTTGAGTGCCGGTGGTAGCGATGGTGGGGCCGATGCCACTTTGCGCGCCCTTGAACGCGGCGCCGTGGACTTCGTGCGAAAGCCGTCGGGGGCGATCAGTCTCGATCTGGATCTGGTGCAGGAGCAGCTGCTGCAGGCCCTGCGGGCGGCGGCCACGGTGCAGGTGACGTCGCATCCGTTGTTGGCCTCGGGACACACGCCCGCACCACCGCGCGCGGTGCCGGCGCAGATTCCGCTGGCCGGTGCGCCCGCGCGCGTGGTGTGCATTGCCGCGAGTACCGGAGGGCCCGCGGCACTCGCGCAGCTGCTGCCGGCGCTGCCCGCCTGGAACGACACGGCCGTGCTCATTGTGCAGCATATGCCACCGGGCTTTACCGGCAGCTTTGCCCGACGCCTCGATGCCGCGTCAGCCCTCACCGTGCACGAAGCCACCGACGGCGCGCCGTTGCGGGCCGGGCATGCCTACGTCGCGCCGGGCGGGCTGCACCTGCGGGTGCAGGGGCCGCGTGAAGTGCCCCGTCTCGTGCTGAGCAATGATCCCAGCGTATGGGGGGTGCGCCCCGCGGCCGATCCGCTCTTTCACTCCGCCGCGAGCGTCTACGGCGCACAAGCGGTGGGGTTGGTACTCACCGGCATGGGACGCGACGGCGCCGAAGGGTTGCGTGCCATTCGCACGGCGGGCGGGCGTGGCATCGTGCAGGATCATGCGTCGGCCATCGTCCCGGGGATGCCCGATGCGGCCCGCCAGTTGGCCGGCGCCGACGCCGTGGCCTCATTGCAGGACCTGGCAGCGGTCGTGGTCGCGCAGGTGGACGCCTTGCAGCAACGGCCGCCTCTCCAGGAATCCGCATGAGACCCCCCCGGTGACCCACACCTTTCGCTCCATCAGCGGCCTCGCCTCCCGGCGTCGTGCGCGCCCGGCTGTGGAGCGGGCGACCTTTGTGGTGGCGGCCATTGGTGCCTCACGCCTCGCCTTTCCCGTGGAATGGGTGGAGCGGGTGCTGCGCAACACCACGGACAGCGCCGACGCTCCCCTCGCGTACGGGCATCGTGCGCTCACGGTCTGTGATGTGGCCGCGTCCCTCGGCCTGACGGCGGCGCCGGTGCCGTCGGTAACCCGCCGTGTGCTGGTGCTCCGTGATGCCTCGCTCGCCGCCGATGGGTGCGCCGTCCTGGTGGATAGCGTCCATGAGGTCTTCGCGGTGGAAATCGCGCATATTCGCCCGGTGACCGACGGTGCGACGGCCGATATCGCGCGGCACTCCGCCATTCGTGGCGTCTTCGAACGCGACGCACACGAGGTGTGGGTGCTGGATCCGTCACGACTGCTGCGAGAGGTTGCGTGAATCCGCACGACTCGGGGACACCGCGCCACATGCCGGCGCATCAGGCGTATACCCTCGCGGAACGGCTGCAGGCATTGCGGGAGGCCCTCGATCAAGCCTGCCAGGCGCACACGCTGCAGCCCGTCACCCCCGATCAGCGCGAACTGCTCAAGCAGCAGATCATCGCGCTCTTCCGCGAGGCGGACGCCGCGCTGCAGCAGGCGCAGGCCATGAAGGAGGCGGTGAAGGGGCTGGCCGACCAATGGAAGCATCTGGACGGGCGCGGCGTGGGGACCGTTCCCGGCGCGGGTGCCGAGGTGCACCGACCGACGCCGGTGGCGTCAACCACCGTGTCCGCCACGACCGGGCGCGTCGATCATCTGGGCGCCTCCACCTTTCTTGAGAAAGGGTGGAGCAAGCTGGCGCTGCTGGATGCCCCTGGCGCCGAAGCGGCGTTCAGGCGGGCGCTCGACTTGGCCCCGGGGAGCCTCGAAGCGCAGTCGTTGCTGTGCTGGGCGCAGATGCAGCAGGAGAACTACGATGCCGCTCTGCTGACGCTGCAGTCGGTCTTGTCGCTTGATCCCCATAACGCCCTGGCCCACGCAAACCTGGGGTATATCTGCCTCCGGCGGAAAGCGTATGGGGAAGCCATTGAGCACCTCTCCACCGTCATCCGCGCCGACGCCGATCGCCGCGCCGTACTCTACGCCCACCTGTATCTGGGCATGGTGTACCGGGAGCGGGAGATGTACGACGACGCCGAGGCGTTCTTTATGCGCGCTCTGGAACTGGGACCCAACCTGCTGCAGGCGTGGTACGAGCTCGGACGGGCCCGGTGGTTTGCCGGCCGCCCGGATGAGGCGAGGCAGGCGTGGAAAACGGGGAGCGAGGCGAACAAGTTCAGTCCATGGGGCAAACGCTGCGCGGAGGTGCTGCAGATGGTGGAGCAGGGGGGCGCGCCCTCCCGCGAGGGATAGCGCGCGGCGTTTGGCGCATGGTCGCGCGCGGGCTGGGCCTATTCAGTCGTGCCCTGATGTTGCTGGTGGTGGTGGCGGGAGCGGGCGCGGCCCAGCCGTCAACGGCAAGCGGCGTTCGTCTCGATGGCGGCCGGTTTACTGTGGTGGCGCAACCGCGCGACGAACGACTGGCCCGCTCGCTCCTGCAGGAAGCGCAGCGCCGCGACACGTTCCCCGGTCTTCCCCGGCCTCGCGAGCGGGTGCTCATTGCCATCGCGCCCGATGCCCCGACGCTACGCGCCTGGGTTGGCCCCAATGCCCCCGAGTGGGGGGCCGCCTTTGCCTTTCCCGACCAACGCAAGATTGTCATGCAGGGGAGCCGCGCCAATTCCGACGCAGGCGATCCGCGTGTGGTCCTGCGTCATGAACTGGCCCACCTGGCGCTCTACGAAGCCATGGGGCGATTGCCCCCCCGCTGGTTCAACGAAGGCTACGCCAGCGTGGCTGCGGGAGAATGGACGCGGGAACAGGCGTTCGAAACATCGTTGGGTATGGTCTGGCGCACATTGCCAACGCTGGAGCAGCTGGAGCAAGGCTTTGCCGGAGGCGGCATGGAGGCCTCCTGGAGCTACGCCATGGCGCACCGGGTGGTGAGCGAACTGGAGACGCTGGGGGGCCCCGCCGGTCTTGCCAACCTGCTGGCGTATTGGAAGGAGACCGGCTCGCTGGAGAAGGGGATCCGGTCGGCGTATGGCATGACCGGTGACGGCTTCGAGAAGCACTGGCGGGCTCAGACGCGCTCGCGATATGGCGCCCTCGCCTTCGTCACGAACATGTCGTTGATCGTGGGGTTCTTCTCGCTGGTCATGGTGCCGCTCTTCATCCAGCGCCGGCGACGGGACCGCGTCAAGCTCGAGGCCATGCGGGCCGCTGACGCGCAGCAGGAACGTGAAGCCCGCGAGAGCGCCCTGCAGGCCATTCTGGAAGGGGCAACCTGACCGCCGGTCCTTGCCGGACGGGCGCTTTCCTCAGTATCCTCCCGCATGACCTCGAACGACACCCCGCGCTCGCGCCCCCTCCTGTTCTGGGGGCTGGCGGCTGCCTCCCTCCTGCTCGGCTACGTGGACCTTGCCCGTGGCGGCGAGACCATTGCTCCGATCCTGCTGGTCCTGGGGTATTGCGTGTTGGTACCGCTGGCCATTTTCAAGGGCTGACGGCTCGGGGGCTCGCGTTTTCCTACCGATGGCAGGGACCAACCCCCGCCGAAACGTGACAATCCGGTTAAAGTTCGTCTCAATCAGGAACCGTCCCCGCCGCACGATGTAGTTTATTTCAGCGGGCGGTCCTGGCGAGGCGTAACACGGGCGAATAGCTCAGCTGGTTAGAGCACCTGTCTTACACACAGGGGGTCGGGGGTTCGAATCCCTCTTCGCCCATCCCGTCTCCTCGGGGCTGGCAAAAGCTTGCCGACCGCCGCAGGTAGCCGCAGTTTCCCAGCTTCACCCCCCCAGACCCGCGTGACTTCGCCGTCAACGGGTTGTTCCATCCCCCGGGTTTTCCTGTACCACGGCTCAGTTGCGGAGGTTACGACATTGATGTCACGGCATTTCCAGGCGATCGCAGGGATCGGTTTGGCCCTCGGAGGCACGCTGGTGCCCTCGGTGGCTTCGGCCCAGTACAACCGGGTCCCCGATCCGAATGCGAAGCGCGTCATGGTGGCGGTGTTCCGCAGCGGCGAGAAGGGCCTGGGGGTGCAGGCTGCCGACGCGGTACGCTCGCGCATGAACAGCGAGTTCCCGTTCAAGCAAGTCTATGTACTGCCCAAGCAGGACATCACGGCCACGCTTGAAGCCTCAGGCTTCCCGGTAACGGAAGCGCTCGAGCCGCACGACCAGAAGGCTCTCGCCACCCTGCTGCGCGCGGACGAATACGTCACCGGCACGGTGAGCAAGACCGCCACGGGTGTAAAGGTGGAGGCCAGCTTGGTGCTGGCCCGCGACAACTCGCTCGTGCAGCCGCTAGGTACGTATGAGGCCAAGAGCGTCGGTGACGCGTCCAGCCTCATTGCCAAGGAGCTCAAGGAAGCGCGCAAGCAGCTCGAGTTCGAGCAGAAGTGTACCAACGCCGGCCGTCAGGGCCAGTATGACGCCGCGATCGCGGCGGCCAAGGAAGGCATCACGGCCTACCCCAAGGCCACGCTGACGCGCATCTGCTGGGCCAATGTGCTCATCACGCAGAAGGCGCCGGCCGCGCAGCAGCTCGAGATCGCCAAGGAAATCACGAGCATCGATCCCAAGAGCCGTCCGGGTCTCGCCATTCTGGCCCAGTCGTACCGTGACACCAATCAGGGCGACTCGGCGGTCGTGACGCTCACGCGTCTGCTGGCCACTGACCCCAAGAACCCGCGTCTGCAGAAGGACGTGGTGGACGCGCTGGTCGTGCTGGCCAACCCCAAGGTGGCCCGCCCGGTGATCGACGAAGCCGTGCAGGCCAACCCGGGTGACCCGGAACTGCTCAAGCTGCGCTGGTTCATCCTGCTCGCCACCCGCGAGTTCAAGGAAGCCTTTGCGCAGGGCGACGAGCTGGTCAAGCTCGACACGTCCTTCGCTGACACCACGTACTTCATCCGGACGGCGCGCGCCTACACGGCCGACAGCCAGTTCCAGAAGGCGGCGGAGACGGCCGCGAAGGGTGTGGCGAAGTTCCCCACGAATTCGGCGCTGATCTACGAGCAAATCGTCGGACTCCGTGCGGCGGGCCAGAACCAGCAGGCCCTCGAAGCGCTCGACAAGGCCATTGCGGCCAAGCAGCCGGTTGAAGACGCGTCGACGCTCCGCATCACGCTCCTCAAGGACCTTGGCAAGGCCGACGAAGTACTGCCGGCCATCAAGGCGGCCATCGCCGCCGGTGATACCACCTCCAACCTGCGTCTCCTTGCCCTGCAGAGCGGCAATGAGGCGTACCGGAAGGCGGCAGGCAGCAAGAGCCTCGAAGACTTCGCGGTGGCGGTGGATGTGCTCAAGTACGCGGAGTCGGTCGCGCCCAACACCCTGAAGGCGCAGGCGCAGTTCCTGCTCGGCGCCACGTATGTACAGTTCGGACAGGCGAAGCTGTCGGCGGCCGATGCGGCCAAGAGCTGCCCGTTGACCAAGGAAGCCAAGGACTTGTTCGTGGAAGCCCAGATCATGCTGCCGCGTGGTGGCTCGTTCGCCCCGGAACAGATGCGCACCCTCATGGGGGCCGTCATGCAGCTTGATCCTGCCGCGGACGCACGTCTCAAGGTGTACTGCAAGTAATCAGCACCAGCTGGTTAGTACGGGCCCGCCGTCTACGCGACGGCGGGCCCGTTCTTTTTTCACTCGGGAAAATCAGGATGGACCGTTGCGCCATCACATCCGTGCGAGTGTACGGGTAATGCACATTTTTGCACGCGTCGCCATCTGTTGACGCTGCCGTCTGTTTCTCACTATCATGCCCGTCGCGACGCTCTTCTACGCGCCCGTCGAGGCGCCTTTGCCGTATCCATGACGCGCCTGTTCGTTTGCCCAATCCGCGCGTGAGCCCGAATCGAACGCCCTCAGCGGCGCGCGTCGGCGCGTATCACGTTCCCGTGCTGTTGCACGAAATTGAGGATCTGCTCGCCAACGCCTCCACGGTGCTCGACTGCACCCTGGGCGGGGGTGGGCACTCGGCTGCCTTCCTTGAGCGCGGCATGCGGGTAACCGGGGTGGACCGGGACCCGCGGGCGCTGGCCTCTGCGCGTGAGCGGCTGGCCGACTACGAACGGGCTGGGCAGTTCCGGGCCCTGCTTGGCAACTATGCCGATCTCAGCGGGGCCGGCCTGGCCGACGTGGAGAAGTTCGACGGCATTCTGCTGGATCTTGGTGTGTCGTCCCACCAGTTCGACGACCTGTCGCGCGGCTTTTCGTTCCGCGAAGGTGCCCCGCTGGACATGCGTATGGGGACCGACGCCGATCTCGATGCGGCCGAACTGCTCAATACCATCGACGAGGTGGATCTGTCGGCGCTCCTGCGGGCGTACGCCGACGAGCCGCGCGCCGCGCGCATGGCCCGGGAGATCATCCGCCGTCGTGAGAGGCGCCCCTTTGCTACCGCCGACGATCTGGTGGATGCCATTCGGGCCGTTTTGGGACCGCGCAGCGGCGCCCCCGATTTCGCGCGCATCTTTCAGGCCGTGCGTATTGCCGTGAACGATGAACTGGCCGGCCTCGAGCGCGCGCTGCCCGCGCTTCGCGAGCGGCTCACGCCCGGAGGCGTGCTGGCCATCATCTCGTACCACTCGGGTGAAGACCGCTTGGTGAAGAACGCGTTTCGTGACTGGAGCGCCAGCTGCACCTGCCCGCCACGGCTCATGATGTGCGCGTGCCGTGGTGTGCCGCTGGGGGAGACCCTGACGCGGCGTCCCGTCAATGCCACCGATGACGAAGTGGAGTCGAATACGCGCGCCCGCAGTGCCCGCCTCCGTGCGTGGAGGCTGGCCCGTTAATGGCTGCCACGCGCCGCACCAGCACCCGCAAAACGCGAACCCCGCTCAAAGGGCGGGCGCTGGTGGCTATCGGTCTGGCGATTTTTTTCATCATCACTACGGCGATCGTGACGCGGCGTTCGACGGGGATCGAGACGGCGCGGCAATTGGGCCGGTTGCGTGAAGAGCAGCGCACACTCCTGGCGCAGGAAAAGTTCTTTGAAAACGAACTCCGGAAAGCCACCAGTCGCCGCTCAGTGGTGCAGGAAGCGCAGAAGCGTTTGAACATGATTCGCCCCTCCGAAGCGCAGGTACGCTTTCTGGTAGCGCCAGCCGGGAGTGCCGCCGCGCCGGACAGTGTGGAGCAACCATGACCAGCACCGTAGAGCCCGAAGGGCACGCGCTCAGTCGCGGCCGCGCGTCGTTTGTGCATATCACGCTGGTGCTCTTTGCGGCGGCCGTCGTGGCCCGCTCGGCCCAGCTGCAGGTGGTGGAGCATGCACATTGGCAGCAGGAAGCCGAGCGGCAGCATGTGAGGGACGTGGCCGTCACGCCGCCGCGTGGCGCCATCCTGGATGCCACCGGCGTGGTGCTCGTGGAAACACGCGAGCAGATGCACATCGCGGTGGAGCCGCATAACCTTGGCGAGTTCAAGCGCAAAGGGGCAGACGGCAAAACGCGCACGCTTGATTCGCGGACCATTCTGCGCAAGGCGCTGAAGGATTTGCGCGTGCCCGACATGTGGATCAAGCGGTCCTTCGACCGCAAGAAATACAAGTGGGTGGAGATCCCACAGAAGTTTGCCCCCGCCGACGTGCAGCGCCTGCAGAACGTCAAAGGTGTCAAGCTGATCTCCAGTCTCAATCGCATCAACTCCACGCCGCAGGGGCTGGCCGGTATCGTGGGCGTGGCGTCCACGGCCACCGGTGCGCGCAGCGGCTTGGAGAGCGAGTTGGACGAGTTGCTGCGCGGACAGGCCGGACTCGATTCAGTGGTGCGCGATGGCGTCGGCGGTCGGATCGGGTCGCCCATGCTGTCGGCGATCGCGGCGCGACCTGGGCACAACGTTACGCTCACGATCAATCAGCAGCTGCAGGAAATCGCCGAAGAAGCGTTGGCGAATGCGCGCGCGCGCACCGACGCCACCGGCGGTGATGTGCTCATTCTCGATCCGCGGGACGGCGCCGTATTGGCCATTGCCGGTATTCGCAACGGCAAGGCGGCGTATACCGGTAACGGACTCACCGAGGCCTTCGAGCCCGGGTCGGTCATGAAGCCGTTCATCGTGGCGCGGTTGCTCGATTTGCAGCGCGTGACGCCGGATGAGGTGTTTAATACCTACAACGGCAAGTGGAAGCTCGGCCGCAAGGTGTACGACGATACACACAAAGCCGAGCAGATGACGTTGCGTGATGTCGTGCGCTTCTCCAGCAACATCGGCACGGTGCAGGCCTCGCTCAAACTATCGGATGGCGAAGAATACGAGGCGCTTCGCGACTTCGGCTTCGGGGTCCCCACGGGGATCTCCTATCCGTCAGAATCACGCGGCGACGTGAAGCGCCCGCCGTACTCGCAGCTCAATCATGCGCAGATGTCCATTGGGTATGCCATGAGCGCCACGCCGCTGCAGATCGCCACGGCGTATGCCGCGATTGCCAATGGCGGTGAGCTGTTGGAGCCGGCGTTGGTGCGTGAGGTGCGCGACGCCGATGGCAAGCTGGTGCACCGCCACACACGCACCGTGGTGCGCCGCGTCATCTCGACGGAAGTGTCGGAGATCATGCGGGACATGCTCAAGAGCGTGGTGGATAGCGGCACATCTACCGCGGCCGACATGCAGCAGTTTGATGTAGGCGGAAAGTCGGGGACGGCGCGGCGCGTGCGGGACAACGGTCGCGGCTATGAGCTCGGCAAATACAACTCGAGTTTTGCCGGCATGTTTCCGGTGGAGAAGCCGCAGTACGTCATCGTCGCCCGTCTCATCGATCCCCAAGGCACGTACTACGGTGGCTTGGTCTCGGGCACCATGGTGAACGATCTGCTGCAGTCGGCCATTGCCACTCGTGACGCGTCGCTCGACCGCGGCGAACTGGCCCGGCTCGCGCGCCCGGTGCAGGCACCGCTCCCCAAGCCTCGCACTCCCGAACAGCAGCGCATCGCCGAGCGTGACTCGGCGCGCTTCGATTCGCTCAAGGCGCCAGCGCCACCCAAAGTAGAACCCGTGCCCATGCCCTCGCGCATCGTCGTGGACCTGCCTTTTGCTGCGAAGAGTGGGGCACGTCGTAAGATCACATCCGACATACGCACCGTGCCTTCGGTGTACGGATTGTCGGCGCGACAGGCGGCGCGCACTCTGTACGCCGCCGGCTTTCAGGTGAGCGTGGTGGACGGCAGCAGCGTGCGCACCCGTCCCGCTGCGGGGGCTGCGCTCCGCGCGGGATCCACCGTGCAACTCGAGTCTCCCCGGTGATTGCCCAGTGAACAGTGACCAGGCGGCGGACGTGGCCCACGGTGAACCTGTGTCCGTGACCATTCTGCTCGACGCGCTGCGTGAGGCCGGGCTGCTGGTTTCGCACAGCGAGGCGTTGCCCTCTACCCTGAGTGATCTGGTAGACGACAGCCGGCGAGTTCGCGATGGCTCGGCGTTTCTGGCCATCAAGGGTGCTGCGCAGGACGGGCACGCCTGGTTGCCCACCGCACACACCGCCGGGGCCACGTTGGCCATTGTCGAAGATGCCGCGGCAGCCGAAGCGGCCGCGCTCCCTTTTGTGCAGGTGCGCGATGGCCGACGTGCCGCTGCGCTCTGTGCCGCCGCCTTCCACGGCTGGCCGGCGCGTGCGCTCACGTTGGTGGGCGTCACCGGTACCAACGGCAAAACCACCACGGTTGGATTGCTTCGCCACCTGCTCGATGGGCCCGCGCACCGCGCCGCCTCCATTGGCACGCTGGGCGTGCTGCTGGGCAGCGAGGGCACACCCATGCCGGGCGGCGGCGGTCTCACCACGCCCGGGCCGGTGGAGCTGCAACGGTTGTTGCGCGCGCTGGTTAACGCCGGGGTGTCGCGGGTGGCCATGGAAACGTCGTCGCACGCGCTCGATCAGCGCCGCGTGGACGGGCTCACCTTTGCCGCCGCGGTCTTTACCAACCTCACGCGCGATCATCTCGACTACCACGTCACCATGGAGGCGTATCGCGCCGCCAAGTTGCGACTGGTTGGTTTGCTCGCGCGTGATGGCGTCGCCGTCTTCAACGCGGACGATGTGGCCTGGAAGGGCGTGACGCACGCCCCGCGTACCATCACCTTTGGCACGCACGACGCCAGTGCCCAGGTGGCCGCGCGGGATGTGCAGTTCGGGGCCACGGGCAGCCGCTTCCTGCTGGTGACCCCCACGGGAGCCCACCCGGTGGAGCTGCCACTCATTGGCGATTTCAACATCGCCAATGCGCTGGGCGCTGCAGCGGTGGCACTGTCGCTCGGCATGCCGGTGCAGGACATCGCTCAAAAACTGTCGCATGCCCCGCAGGTGCCGGGACGATTGGAACGGCTGCGCACCGCGCCGACCGTACTGCGCGACTATGCGCACACCCCCGATGCCCTCGATCGTGCGCTGCGGGCGGTGCGTCCGTTTACGCGCGAAACGCAGGAGCAGTCCAGCCGCCTGCTTGTGCTCTTTGGCTGTGGCGGCGACCGTGATCGCGGCAAACGACCCGAGATGGGACGCATTGCGGAAGCGCTGGCCGACGTCGCGATTGTCACCAGCGATAATCCGCGCACCGAAGATCCCGAACGAATTCTCGACGATATCGAAGCCGGCATGAGCCGCCGCGATCATCTGCGTATCACCGATCGTCGCGATGCCATTGCGCAGGCGCTGCGACTGGCTGGTCCGCACGATGTGATTGTACTCGCCGGCAAGGGCCACGAGACCTATCAGATTCGTGGGACCATATCGTATCCCTTTGATGAGAGTGAAATCGTGGCCGAGCTGTCACGTGAAATAGCCGCTGAGCGGGAACGCGACGTGCATCGCGATGCCATCGGCGAGGTGGGCTCATGACCAGCGGCTTGAAGGCTGGCACGGCATTCGCGGCCGTACCGGCCGTGACGCCTTCCATGGCGCACCCGTATTGGACGTTCGAGCGGGTAGCACAGGCGCTCGGCACGGGCCCCAGTATGCCCAATGCCCTCGCCGGCGTGAGTACGGATACGCGCCACATCGGACGTGGCGATCTGTTTGTCGCGTTGCGCGGCGAGCACTTTGACGCGCACGATTTTCTCGCCCAGGCCCGTGAGGCCGGCGCCGCCGCGTTTGTGGTGAGCGATGCCACCAAGGCCGTTGGATTGGGGGTCCCCACCTATGTCGTCCCCGACACCCTCGTCGCGCTGGGGCAACTCGCCACCGCGTGGCGCAAGGCGTGGGGGCGCAGCGTCATTGCGGTTGCCGGTTCCAATGGAAAAACCAGCACCAAGGAACTGCTCAAGGCGGCGTTCTCGCGCACGTTTGCCGTGCATGCCACCACGGGCAATCTGAACAACCTCATTGGCGTCCCGCTCACGTTGCTGGCCATCCCCAGCGACGCTGAGGTAGCCATTGTGGAGTTGGGCACCAACACCCCGGGGGAAGTGGCCACCCTGCGCGCCATGACCGCTCCTGATGTCGCGGTGCTCACCAGCATTGGCGAGGAACATCTGGAGGGCCTCGGCGATCTCGCCGGCGTGTTGCGCGAAGAGAGTGATGTGTTTCATGGCGTCACGCTGGCCATCATTCCGGCCGCCCATCCCGAAGTGGAACCACTCGCCCACAGCCGTGCCCGCGCGGTGATCAGCGCCGGGCTGACCGGACAGGGTGTGGTGCCCGAAGCCTGGGGGCTGGACGCCGAAGGACGACCGTGGCTGGATGTGGACGGCACCCGCATTGCGCTGCCACTGCGCGGGGCGCATCAAGCGGCCAACGCCATGCTGGCCATTGCGGCGGCGCAGGCCTGCGGGGTGCCGCTCGCGCAGGCTGCCGAAGGACTGGCCGCCATGCCCGTGCCCAGCATGCGTGGCGTGTGGGAAACATTGGGCTCGGCCACGCTCATCAACGATGCGTACAACGCCAATCCTGCCTCCATGCGCGCCGCCATTGCCTTGCTGGGTGATGTGGGGCAGGGGAGGCAGCGCGTGGCCATTCTCGGGTCCATGCGTGAACTCGGTGCTCAGGCGGCGCAGCAGCATCGCGAGGTGGCACAGGCGGCGCTGGCCTCACCGGCCGATCTCGTCGTTGGCGTTGGCGACTTTGCAGCCGCGTTGACGGAGCTGGCTCCCAACGACCAGCGCGTGGTCGTCAGCAACGACCTTGACGCCCTGTGGCCGCTGCTCGCACCACGACTGCACACGAACGCCGTTATTCTCCTCAAGGCGTCACGAGGAATGCGTCTCGAACGCCTCGTGCCGCAGCTCACCGCCTGGGCCACCGCGTAACCAAACAGCGTGCTCTACTACCTGCTGCAACCGCTCGCACGTGATGGTGGCGTGCTGAACCTGCTCAACTACATCACCTTCCGGGCGACGGCGGCATTCGTCACGGCGCTGTTACTCTGCTTTGTCTTCGGACCGGCCATCATTCGGCGGCTGCAGGCCATGGCGGTGCATCAGGTGGTGCGTGCCGGTACCCCCGACTCCCATGCGGGGAAGGGCACCACGCCCACCATGGGCGGGATCATCATTCTGGTCGCGACGTTTCTCCCGGTGCTGCTCTGGGCGCGTCTCGACAATCGCTACGTGGTGCTGGCGGTCGCCGTGACGGCATGGATGGGAGTCATTGGGTTCCTCGACGACTATCTCAAGCTCAAGCAGAAGCGCGAAGGGCTCAAGAACGAAGGGCTCGTCGAACGGTACAAGCTGGCCGGACAGATCACCTGCGGACTTGGCCTCGGCACGTACCTTCTGCTCGATCCCATCTCGACGCTCCCCGGCGCCAGCACCACGCTGCCGTTCTTCAAATACATCCTGGTCGTGCCGGCCGTGGCGTGGGCCGCCTGGTTGTACATCCCGTGGGTCACGTTCATCCTCACCGGCGTCAGCAACGCGGTGAATCTCACCGATGGCCTGGATGGCTTGTCGTCGGGGCTGGTGGCCATTGCCGTGCTCACGCTGGGCATCTTCGCCTATCTGATTGGGCGCGTCGATACCAGCGCACACCTCCTCATTTTCTATCTGAGAGGGGCCGGTGAGCTCACGGTCTTTTGCGCGGCCATCGTGGGCGCCTGCATAGGGTTTCTGTGGTACAACGCCCATCCGGCGCAGGTGTTCATGGGGGACACCGGCTCATTGGCGCTAGGCGGAGCGGTTGGTGCCGTGGCCATTCTGCTCAAGAGCGAGTTTCTGCTGCTCTTCGTGGGTGCGGTGTTCTTCGCCGAAACGGTGTCGGTCATTCTGCAGCGGACGGTGTTCAAGTATCGCCGACGGAAGTTCGGTCTGGAGTACGCGCAAAAGCACCGGGTGTTTCTTCGCGCGCCGTTGCATCACCACTTCGAGATGAAGGGGTGGCCGGAAACGCAGGTGGTGATCCGCTTCTGGATCATTGGTATTCTGTGCGCCTTTGTGGCGCTCAGCACCCTCAAGCTCCGTTAACGGGGGCACCATGGCGCACTCCCTCGCTCCACACGAAGTCGCCGCCCTCGTGGCGCGTAGACTGGCGGAACGTACCGGCGAATTTGCCGTGATCGGGCTGGGACGCAGTGGCGTCGCCGCGTCACGCCTCCTTCGGAAGGCTGGCATCTCGGTGTACGCCTCCGATGCCTCGGCCACCGACGCCGTGCGCACCACGGCGGCCGAGCTCGAGCGCGATGGGGCCAGCGTGGATGTCGGGCTGCACAATCTCGAGCGCATCGCCCACGCCGCCGTTGTCGTGGTGAGCCCGGGGGTACCGCCGGGCGCGCCGCCTCTGGTCGCGGCGCGAAAGGCCGGGCTGCCTATTGTGAGTGAGGTGGAGGTGGCCCTCCGTCTCATGCCGCAGTTGCGCTACATCGCCACCACGGGCACCAATGGAAAGACCACCACCACCGCGCTCGTCGGCCATCTGCTGCGCGCGCTGGGCCACGATGCCGCGGATGTGGGCAACATTGGTACGCCGGTGTCCGAACTGGCACTGCGTGACGCCCCCCCCACCTGGGCCGCGCTGGAGATGTCGAGTTTCCAGCTGCACGACACCCCGGGCGTCACGCCCGACGTGGGCATCCTCACCACGCTCAGCCCCGATCACCTCGATCGCTACGATAGCGTGACGGAGTACTACGCCGACAAGAAGCTGCTGTTCGCCAATGCCGCCGTGCCATCACGATGGGTCACGACGGCCGACAGCACCGACGTGCACCAGCTGGTGCGTGGCGTGCAGGGGAACTGGTATCACTTCTCCACGCAGCGTAGCGATGTGGATGCGTGGTATGACCGCGATCGCGGTGAGTTGCACGTGCTGGGGGCACCGCTCATGGCGCGTCGCGATGTGGCGCTGGCCGGTGACCACAACGTGGCCAATGTGCTGGCCGCTGTGCTGGCGGTCATGGTGGCCGATACCGAACACCGGACGCCGCATGCACGGGCCGTGCTGGCCAAAGCCGTGCGCGAGTTCCGCGCGCTGGCACATCGGCTCGAGCCGGTGGGGGATCGCCACGGCGTCCTCTGGCTCAACGACTCGAAGGCCACCAACGTGGCGTCCACGCAAGTGGCCATCGATGGCATGACCCGCCCTACCGTGCTGCTGCTCGGAGGACGGCACAAAGGCGAACCGTACACGTCACTGGCCCCGTCGCTGCGTCAGCATGCGCGCGTTGTGGTGGCCTACGGCGAAGCGGGCGCACAAATCGAAGCCGATCTTGCGCCTGCCTTGGGAGATGCCGTGCCGGTGGTGCTCATGCCCATGGGCAGCACCTTTGACCAGGTGGTGTCGCGGGCGCGCTCCCTCGCGAAGGCCGGGGATGCGCTCCTGCTGTCACCGGCGTGCTCGAGCTACGACATGTTCCGCAATTATGAGGAACGCGGGCGCGCTTTTGCGCGCCTTGCCGAGGCGCTGACATGACCGTCATGGGGGCGGATTTCTCATCGGATATGGCGCCGTCGCCGTCGGCGCGCGGGGCAAGTCTGGCCGGCACGCGCGAGCGCTGGCGCATGTCCATTGAGGCCCGGGCGTTGGTGCTGGTCACGGCCGTGCTGGTCACCTTCGGACTGGCGGTGCTGTACAGCGCCAGCGCGCTCGTGGCGGGCAACAGCGGCAGTCCCGGCTACCATTTCGTAGTGCGCCAGGGACTCGGTGTGCTCGTTGGCGCGGTGGCGTTTGCGGTGCTTGCCAAGCTGGATGCCGAGATCTGGCGCCGCTTGGCGTGGCCCATCATGATCATCAGCATTCTCTTGATGATTCTCGTGGTCCTCCCCGGGACCGAAGCCATTACCGGCAAGTTCAACGGCTCTCGCCGCGCGCTGTTTGGTGGCTCCATCCAACCGTCAGAGATTGCCAAGTTTGCCATCCTGGTGTGGACCCCCATGCTGTTGGTGAAGAAGGGGGCACGCGTGAAGGATGTCCGCAAAGGGTTACTGCCATTTGCCGTGGTCATTGGCAGTCTGTGTGTCCTCGCCATCCTCGAGCCCGACTACTCAGTCGCGATGATGTTCTGCTTGCTGATGGCGGTGCTGTTATTTGTTGGCGGGGCGCGTATTGCACACTTCGTTTTCTTCGGCGCGGTGGGAGCCCTGCTGTTGGGCGTGATCATTTCCGACAGTCGGTACGTACGGGAGCGGCTGCGCAGCTTCTCGGCGGGCGAGCAGGCATCAGCCAACCGCAAGAGCCCAACGGGCGACCAGCAGTACCAGTCACTCGTTGCCGTCGGCTCCGGTGGCGTGCTGGGGGTCGGTTTTGGCCAGGGGAATCAACAGCGTGGCTGGCTCCCTCTCGCCTACAACGACTTCATCGGCTCCATCGTCGGCGAAGAGTTTGGCTTTCTCGGGTTGGCGGGCATCACGATACTGTTCGCGCTGTACGGCTGGCTCGGGTTCCGCATTGCTCGCGAGGCTCGAAGTCCCTTTCTCACGCTCGTCGCCGTTGGGTTGACGTTCACCACCGTCTTCACGGCCTGCATCCATTTGGGGGTCGTGATTGGCATGCTGCCCAACACCGGCCTGACGCTGCCATTCGTGAGCTACGGTCGTTCCAACCTGGTCATCACGCTGGCCATGACGGGCATTCTGGTGAACATCGGCAGTGCCCGCGAACGCGTGTATGGTGTGTCGGCCACCGACCCGCTGGTTTCCCCGTCGCTGTGATGCACGGGGCATGAGTACCCGCATCTTCTTTGCTGGTGGAGGGACGGGCGGGCACCTCTATCCGGGGCTCGCCATCGCGCGCGCCATGGTGCGTCTCAATCCGCAGGTCTCCCCGCATTTCATCGGGGCGCGTCGCGGCATTGAACGCGATGTGTTGCCCACCACCGAATTTCCGTACACGCTGCTCGAACTGCACCCGCTGTATCGACAGCAGCCGTGGAACAACTGGAAGACGGTGGCCGGAGCTGTGAGCGCGTGGCGGGCCATCTCCGCGCTCGCTCACGAGCAGCAACCGGCCGCAGTGGTTGGCACCGGTGGCTACGCGGCGGGAGTGGCCCTCGCCTGGGGACGCGCCCACGGTGTGCCCACGATGCTTCACGAACCGGACAGTCATCCGGGGCTCACCACGCGGGCGTTCGCGGGTGGCGCCCGGGCGCTGTACCTCGGGTTTCCGGAAGCAGCCACCCGACTCACGGCTGGCACGCGCACTGACGTGCAGCCACTGGGGTGTCCCATTGAGCCGCCGCCAACGCCACGGATCTCGCGGGCCGAGGCGCGCCGTGTCTGGGATCTGCCCGAGGACGCGTTTGTCGTGCTCGCCTTTGGGGGCAGTCAGGGGGCGCGTGCGCTCAACGAGGTGGTGGCCGCCTGGATTGATCGTGGCTTGCCAGACAACGTGGCCGTTATCTGGGGCACCGGAAAACAGCAGGCCGCCGCGTACCTTGATCGTGAGCGGCACATGGTGCGCGTGCGACCGTATCTGACACCCATTGCGGATGCCTATGCGGCCGCCGATCTGGCGGTGGCCCGCGCTGGTGCCATGTCCATTGCCGAACTGTGTGCGTGGGGCGTTCCACAGTTGCTCATTCCACTTCCCACCGCGGCGCAGGATCATCAATCCCACAATGCGCGCGCCACGGCTGCCGTGGGCGCGGCCCTGCATGTGCCACAAGCGCAATTCAGCGTGGATCTGCTTGACAGCACCGTGCGCGAACTCGTGCGGGATCCGGCGCGGCTACAGGCCATGCGGACCGCTGCCGCCGGGCGCGCGCATCCCGGCGCGGCCGACGCCATTGCGCGGCACATTCTGCAGATCGTGACGTCCCGCTGACCTTCCGGTGACGACTGACGGCGCGCGCTTCTGACGCCGCGCCTTCGTCGCCATATTTCACCGATGGCTCACTCGGACGTCTCCCCCCAGCAGGACTCGCCCTCGCGGTCCGTTCTCCTCGACGCTACGGACCCGCGTCCGGTGCATTTCGTTGGCATTGCCGGCGCCGGCATGAGTGCACTTGCCGAATTGCTCGCACGCCGCGGGGTCATCATCCAGGGGACCGACGCCAATCCCGGCGGGGCACCGGATCTGGCCAAGTATGGCATTACCGTTCGCGAGCACGATGCCGCCATGGTAGCCGCGGCGCGCGCGCTGGTCTATTCGTCAGCCATTCCCGTCTCGCATCCCGAAATGGTGGCCGCGCGCGCGGCCGGCATTCCCGTCATTCGTCGCGCGGAAGCGCTGGCCGATGCGGTGAGTGGCGGTACGCTGGTGGGTATTGCCGGCACGCACGGCAAAACCACCACGACGGTCATGACCACGGAAGCGCTGGTCAGCGCCGGTCACGATCCCACGGGGGTCGTGGGCGGGCGCGTGGGCTTGTGGGGCGGTAACCTGCGGCTGGGTGGCAAAACGTTCGTGGTGGAAGCCGACGAGTATGATCGGTCGTTTCTGGCGCTTGAGCCGGAGGTGGCCGTCGTGTTGAACGTGGAAGCGGATCATCTCGACATCTACCGCGATCTCGACGACATCACGCGCGCGTTCGAGATGTATCTGTCACCGGCCAGGGCGCTGGTGCGCTGTGCCGACGATGCGGGGGCGATGTCGCTGCGCGTGGCATCGAGCCGCGAGGTCATTGCGTATTCCGCCACCGCCCCTGGGACGGCGCCATCGGCGCATGCCGGCGATGCCCGACTGATTGCCGACGCGCTGGTGCTCGATACCGCCGGTTCGCGCTTCACCGTGCGGTTTGACGGCGAAGCGCTGGGCGATGTTCAGTTGGCGGTGCCAGGGGTGCACAATGTGCGCAACGCGCTGGCGGCCATTGGCGCCGGATTGGCGCTCGGGGCGACGGTCCCTGCCATGGCCCCCGGTCTGGCGGCCTTCCGCGGGGTGGAGCGTCGCTTTCAGCGTCTCGGCAGCGAGCGTGGCATTGAGGTGGTGGATGACTACGCGCATCACCCCACCGAAGTGCAGGCCACCATTGCGGCAGCCCGCCATGCCTTCCCTGGGCGCCGATTGGTACTGGCCTTTCAGCCCCATCTCTATTCGCGCACGCGCGACCTGCAGGTGGAATTCGCGGACGCGCTGAGCGCCGCGGATGTGCTGATGCTCTGCGATATCTACGGCGCCCGGGAGCAGCCTGAGCCCGGCGTGACCTCGGCGTTGATTGGCAACCGCGTTTCACCATCTGTCCTGCGCTGGCAGGGGCCTCGCGCCGATGCCGCGGCGGCGGCCTACGGCATGGTCCAGGAAGGCGATGTGGTGGTCACCATGGGCGCCGGCGACATCACCCGTACCGGACCGGAACTGCTCGATCGTTTGCGCGCGACGGCTTCACACCACTGAGTCGCGTGGCCACTCGTACGCTCACTCCCTCCGCCACGACGGCGGACTCATCCAACGATGGCACGCGGCCCCTCTGGTGGCGTGTGCTGCGCCGGGTGCTGTTAGTGGCGCTTGTTGGCGGGGTGCTGGCCAGTCCCTGGTGGGGACCGCGGTGGCTCTCCACCCTCGAGTTCTTCCGGGTTCGGCGAGTGGTGTTCGAAGGCATGCGCTATACGCCCCGCAGTGAGGCCATGGCGTTGCTTAAGGTGGACACCACGCAGTCGGTGTGGCAGCCACTGCCGCCGCTGGCGGGGCGGTTGCAGGACCATCCCCTGGTGCAGAGTGTAACGGTCGAGCGGCAGTTGCCGGGCACCATGCTGGTCCGGGTCGTCGAACGCGAACCCGTGGCGCTGGTGCGTCGCAAGGGAGGGCGGCTGGACCCGGTGGACGGGGCAGGGCACCGCTTGCCCATTGATCCCACCGAGGTGCCCATGGATGTGCCGCTGTCGGTTTCGGCCGACAGTACCCTGATGCACCTCCTGGAGGGGCTCCGGAGCTCCGAACCCGGACTCTTTGCCCGAGTGGAGCGCGCCGACCGGGTCAAATCGGGCACAGCGCCCGATGAATTTCGCATCAAGCTCGACGCATTTGTGGTTCGGACCACCCCCGAGGTGACCGTAGCCCGCTTCAAGGACATATTACCGGTGGAAGCCGACCTCGCGCGCAACCGCCTGCGCGCCGTGGAGCTCGACCTGCGCTTCCGTAACCAGGTGATCGCCAGACAGCCATGACGTCCGAACCCATTGTAGCCGCCCTCGATATTGGCACCGCCCACACCACCGCCCTCGTGGCCGCGGTCCATGGGGATGTGCCGCGTGCGCCGCGGTTGAAGGTGCTCGGCGTGGGCACGACGCGCACCATGGGATTGCGACGCGGTGTCGTGAGTGACATCGAGGAAGCCACCCGCTCCATCCGGCAGGCGGTCGAAGAAGCGTGTCGTGTGGCCGGTGTGCAGCCCGACGGCTTGTATGTGGGCATCGCCGGCGAACATGTGCGGGCCATGTGCTCCACCGGTGTGGTGGCCATCAGCGGCGATGAAATCACGCGCCCCGATGTGGAGCGCGTCAACGAAGTGGCGCGTGCCATGGCCATTCCGCAGGACCGCGAACTGCTGCACGCCATTCCGCAGGAGTATCGCGTGGACAAGGCCGACGGCATTCGTGACCCCGTGGGCATGATCGGAACGCGGCTCGAGACGGAGATGTATCTCGTCACGATCGGCAGCTCGCCGGCCATGAACCTGCGCAAGGCCATCGAACGCGCCGGCTACAAGACGCGCGAGCTGGTGCTCGAGCCGTTGGCCAGTGCATTGGCGGTCCTCACCGAGGAAGAGAAAGAATTGGGGGTCGTGCTGGTGGAACTGGGCGCCGGTACCACCGATCTGGCCATCTTCCACGAAGGAAAAATCCGGCATCTTGGCACCATCCCGTATGGCGGCAACAACGTCACCAGCGATCTGGTGCAGGGGCTGGGCATTACGCAGCACGATGCCGAGCAGCTCAAGGAAGCGTACGGGTGTGCCTACGAGCCGCTCATCGATCCGGAGCAGGTCATCGCCATGCCGGCGTCTGGGTCGCACGGGGAACGCCACATCTCGCGCGAGCTCATGACACACATCATCCATCAGCGCATGGATGAGATCTTCGACAAGGTCGTGCGCGAAGTGCAGCAGGCCGGTTTCAAGGGCAAGCTCAACGCCGGCATTGTGCTGACCGGCGGTGGCGCTTCGCTCGAAGGTATCAACGAACTCGCGGCCGATGTCTTTGGCCTCGGCGTGCGCATTGGCGTACCCGGCGCCAAGCTCGATGGGCTGGTGGAGAACGTTGCCGATCCGCGCTTTGCCACCGTGACCGGACTGGCCTTGTACGGCGCACATCGCGCAGCTCTGGGCGGCGTCGTTTCGCGCCGTACGTCTCTCAGCGGCGGTGGTGGGGTGGACAAGTTCGCGTCACGTGTAAAAACCTGGCTGCAGGACTTTTTCTAGTCGCATCAGCAGGGAGGCCGCCGCCTGCATGCGCCGGCGGCACGTTCGTCTTGACGGTGGTAGCCGAACGCCGGTCCGCAATGTTGCGTAAAGGAGAAGATACTCTTTTCGCACCCATCTACCGGCCCCCGTGTCCACTCTCACTGCCACTCTTCGGCGCTGCGTCACCGGTCTGCTCATTGCCGCGCCGCTCAGTATTCCCGCCCAGCAGCTCACGCTCGATACGCGTGATCCCGCCCAGAAGCAGGATCCCACTTTTGAGCAGAGCATCAAGGAATGGCTGGCCAATGCCAAGCATTCCAGCCCCCTGGTAGATCACCTGCCACTGGTGCCCGGCATTCCTACGCCGCGTGATGTACTCGGCTATCACGTGGGCGCGCCCCGCATCCTCACGTATTACGACAAGCAGCTCGCCTACTATCGTGCACTTGAAAAGGCGACGCCACGCGTCAAGGTCGAAACCATTGGCCGCTCTGACGAAGGACGCGAGCTGGTCGTGGTCTGGATCTCCAGCGAAGCCAACATGCAGAAGGTCGCGCAGAACCGCGCCAACCTGAAGCGCATCGCCGATCCGCGCGGCATGACGGAGGACCAGGTCAAGTCCTTGTTGGCGCAGACCAAGCCGCATTATCACCTCATGGGCGGACTGCACTCGGGAGAAACGGGCCCCTCCGAAACACTCATGGAGCTTGCCTACCGACTTGCTGCTGAGACGTCGCCCATTATCAGTCAGATCCGCGAACAGCTGTATGTCTCCATCACGCCGGCGGCCGATGCCGATGGGCGTGATCGCAACGTCGATTGGTTCCTGCGCAACCTCTCCATGGCGCAGCCTACCGTGACGGCGCAGGCACCGAGTGCGGCGGCGCCCAATGACACCACACGCCGCGCGCCGGCGGCCCCCACCGCTCCCGCTCCGGGTGGCTTTGCGGGCGGACAGGTGCCGTACTGGGGCAAGTACGTGTATCACGACAACAATCGCGACATCAACATCAAGTTGGTGCAGATGCGCGCGATCATTGATTGGTATTTCACCGCGTACCCGCCCATCATGCACGACCTGCATGAAGCGCAGCCGTTGCTCTATACGTACACCGGTGGACCGCCGCAGAACCCCAATCTCGATCCCATTCTGTTCGCCGAACTGCCGTGGTTCGGCAATTGGGAAATGGCGCAGATGACCAAGTGGGGCATGCCCGGCGTGTACACGCACGCCTTCATGGATGGCTGGTCGCCCGGCTATCTCGGCTCGGTGGCGTACAACCACAACGGCCTCATGAAGATGTACGAAACACAGTCGGGGCGAGACCTCGACAGCACCGCGATGGCCAACGCGCGCCGTGGCATGGCGGTGGGGGCGGCTTCTGCGAGTGGTGGTTTTGGCGGGCGCGCTGGTGCCATCCCAACGGGTCGGGGCGGCGCGCAGGATCGCGAGTGGTATCGCGGCAATCCCATTGGCTTCAACGACATTGCCACGTTCACCCGTCGCTCCAACGCCAACTACATGCAGACCGGCGTCATCTCGGCGTTGCAGCTGGCCAGCATGTTCCCGCAAACGGTGCTGGAGAACTTCTACATCAAGACGCGGAACAGCATCGAAGAAGGGAAGAACAAGGCGCCATACGGATTCGTCATCCCGGTGCAGCGCGACATGACGCGCGTGATCGAAATGGTGAACCTGCTGCGGGTGCAGCGGATCGAAATCGGTCAGGCCACGGCACCGGTGAAGGTGGGCAACACCACGTATCCTGCCGGTTCGTACATCATCAAGCGCGATCAGCCGTATGGCCGCCTCGCCAAGAATTTGCTGGAGAAGCAGCAGTATCCTGACGCGCGACTGAACACGTACGACGACAGCGGCTGGAGCATGGGCTTTGCCATGGGCGTCGATGTACTGGAAGTCGGCGACTCCAGCATTCTCAAGACTCCGGTCACCAACGTTGATCGCGCCATTGCCAAGGGGACACTCGCGGGCACCGGTGGCAACACCATTGCCGTGGCGCATCTGGGCAGCAACCACATGGTCACCTTCCGCTATCTCCTGCGCAGCGTGCCCATGAAGGTGGCAGAGCAGGGCTTTGCCGCCGGCGATACCACGTATCCGGCAGGATCGTTCCTTATCGAGGCCAAGCACGCGACGGTGGTACGCAAGCTGGTGGATTCGCTCGGTCTCACGGCGGCATATCTGCCGTCGGTGCCGACCGTGCGAACGCACAATGCCGAGGCGCCACGGGTGGCCATCTATTCGCAGTGGAGCGGCACGCAGAACCTCGGCTGGTATCGGCTCACGTTTGACGAATTCAAGATCCCCTTCACGCTCGTCTACAAGGAGCGGCTGATGCAGGGCAACCTGCGCCGGGATTTCGATGTCATTCTGATGGCCGAGCAAAATCTGTCGAAGACCACGGTGATGCAGGCGCCCGCCGCGCGCCCCGTGCCGTACAAGAAGGACCCCAAGTACCCGTTCCTGGGCATGTACGGCGAGACGGACAACATCACGGGTGGCTTTGGCCAGAAGGGCGTTGATGCCGTAGCCAGCTTCTTAGAGGAAGGCGGCACACTGATCGCCATTGGCGAGAGCGCGCGACTGCCCATCGAGTTTGGCTGGGCGCGCACGGTGGACAAGACCCCGGTGGTGGGGCTCACGGCGCAGCGGCCGCTGGTGGAAGCCACCATTACGCGCCCGGAGCATCCGGTGTTCTACGGGTTCGGCAAGACGACCATTCCCGTGAAGTACGTGGGCGGCACCCCGTTCAAGGTGGGGATCGCGGATGAAGGGAACGTACTGGCGCGCTACGTGGGGGGGGACAAGGCCGTGTTGTCAGGGCTGATGACCGGCGCCGACTCTCTCAGGAGCCGCCCGTTCGCGGTGGATGTACCGCAGGCGGTAAACGGACGTGGTCGGGTGATCCTGTTTGCGAACAACCCCATTTACCGCTGGCAGAACCACGGGGAGTTCAACATGGTCTTCAACAGCCTGATCAACTGGAACGACGTGGTGGGGCCCAAGAAGCCGTAGTTGGGCCGGAGACCGTACCACCCAACACCACAAACCCGAACCGCATAACCCGAAACTGATCAGTTCCGGGTTGTGGGTTCGGGTTTGTGGTTCACGGTTGCATGGCGACCCATCGATTTTTCCGTGGCGCTCTTCCGATGTTCGCCGGCCCACCGACGAACCGCGAAATGCCCCTGTACATCGTGTTCAGACGGCGTTGATCACATCGGGGAATTGTTCACACGGCAATCGCCATGTCAAATGTCACGAACCATCGCGAGTTGCTTTTCTGTGGATAACTATTGGCCGAATTTGTGACGCTCCGGACCGTCGGCAAAAAGCGCCAACTTCAACAAAATCCAGTGCTTGCGCGTGGCAATCGAACGTGTATTCTAGGGGAGCTTCCGTACCACGAACTGCTTCCTCCACATTTGCACATTGGTCAGGAGCGCGGTCCACCAACGCCGGTGGAGCTCGCCGCAACCTGACCGCGAGGCGTCCCCTCACCCCGGATGCCTGCGTCATTCACTCCTTGCGCCGGCCAGCCTGTTTATGGAACTCCCCCGGATGACCTTCGAGTTCGAAGAGAGCGGATCCCAGAACGCTCGCATGAAAGTGGTGGGCGTTGGCGGTGGCGGCGGCAACGCCGTGAACCGCATGATCGAGGAACACCTCGAAGGGGTGGAATTCATCTCGGTCAACACCGACGCGCAGGCCCTCATGAATTCGAAGGCCGACGTCAAGATTCAGATCGGCAAGAAGCTCACGCGTGGTCTCGGTGCCGGTGCCCGTCCTGAAATCGGGCGTCAGGCCATTGAAGAGAACCGCGAAGACACCAAGCGTGTGCTCGGCAATGCCGACCTCGTGTTCATCACCTGCGGCATGGGTGGCGGTACAGGCACGGGCGCCGCACCGGTGGTGTGCCAGCTGGCGCGCGAGGCTGGCGCCCTCACCGTTGGCATCGTGACGCGTCCCTTCCTCTTCGAAGGGCGCAAGCGTATGCGTCAGGCCGAAGAAGGCATCAACGAAATGCGCAAGCATGTGGACACGATGATCATCGTGCCCAACGAGCGCTTGCTGGCGGTCGTGGGCAAGGGCATCCCATTCCACGAAGCCCTCAAGAAGGCCGACGAAGTTCTGCTGCACGCCACGCAGGGCATCTCCGTGCTCATCAGCGAAACGGGTATGGTGAACGTCGACTTCGCCGACGTCCGCACCGTGATGCAGAACGGCGGGTCGGCACTCATGGGCACCGGCATCGGGCGCGGCGAAAACCGCGCCACCGAAGCGGCCCAGCAGGCCATTGCCTCGCCGCTGCTCGACAACGTCTCCATCTCCGGCGCCACGGGCGTGCTGGTCAACATCACCGGCGGTGAGGATCTCACGCTCGGCGAAGTGCACCAGATCAACGACATCGTGCATGACGCCGTGGGCGACGACGCCGAGATCATCTTCGGGGCCGTGCATGAGCCGGCCATGATGGGGGAGATCCGGGTCACGGTCATTGCCACCGGCTTTGATCGCTATTTGCAGGGGACTCAGCCAACGGTAGCGGCCCCGGCTGTCACAAATAGCCCCTACGCCCCTTCCCCCCGGGCCGCGGCTGCCCCACATTCTGATGTTCAGACCGGTGGAGCCAAAGCCCCGTCCGTGTTGCCATTCCCCACCGGCACCCGGCCCGCGGCGAGACCTCCAGTTCCACCAGCTCGTCCTGCCTGGGAAGGGGTGCCCCCGCGCGCCCCGCGTGTTCCACCGACTACCACATCGTCCAGCCCTGAGCTCGACGATATGGAAATCCCGACGTTCATACGGAGACAGATGGATTGACTTCCTCGCGAAAGCTGCTCGTCGCCGCCGGTTGCCTGGGCATCGGAGCGGCTGTTATCGCGCTGGGACGTCCCGTTCAAGAGCGCCCCGCGGCCAGTGTTCTGGCGGCGGGGCCTCGTGTTTCCGTTGCTGCCCGCTGGCGTACCAAGACCGACACTATCCGTCGGGGGGAACCGCTCTCCGCGGCCCTTGAGCGGGCCGGGCTGGCACCGAAAGAGGCCGCTGAAGCCCTGAGTGTCGCCTCCGCGCTCGACCCCACCAAGGTCCGGGCTGGCGCCACCATTACCACCAAGGTGGACCCGGACTCCGGCGCCTCCGAAGTCGTGCTGCAACTGGCCATCGATCGCGTAGTGCGCTTCACGCGCTCGTTCGGCAGTACCTGGGTTGAGAAGGAAGAAAAGCTCCAGTGGACCACGGATACCGTTGTCGTTGGCGGAGTCATCACTTCCAGCCTCACCTCGGCCATTGCCGCCGGCGCGGATGCCTTCCCGGAGCGGCAGCGTACTGAGCTCGCCTATGCCTTGGCCGATATCCTGGAGTACCGCGTCGATCTCAGCCGTGATCTGCAAAAGAACGACTCGGTCCGTGTACTGGTGGAGCGTCAGAGGGCTCCCAACGGCCTTGTTCGTCCGGGCAACATCATTGCCGCTCGCCTGACCGTGGCCGGCAAGCCCGTGGAAACCATGCGCTTCACGCAGGGCACCCGGGTGGCCTATTTCGATGGCGAAGGGAAGTCCATGCGCGCGGCCTTCCTGCGAGCGCCGCTCGCCTTCCGTCGCATTTCCAGTGTGTTCGGCCTCCGGCGCCATCCCATTCTGGGCACCGTGCGCCGGCATCAGGGCATGGACTACGCCGCGGCGTCGGGAACGCCCGTCCGCGCGTTGGGCAACGGCCGCGTGATCTTTGCCGGCTGGAAGGGTGGGTACGGCAAGACCATCGAAATCCGGCACACCAACGGTGTGGTCACCCGCTACGGGCATTTGCGCGCCATCAACGTGCGCTCCGGACAGTCGGTCAGCATCTCGCAAACGGTCGGGCAAGTGGGTACCACCGGGCTGTCCACGGCGCCGCATTTGCACTTCGAAGTGTTGGTGAAAGGCGTGCACAAAGATCCCCGCATTGCCCTGCGCAACGAGACCGGTGAACCGCTCGCCGCCGCACAGCGTAGCACCTTCGCCCAACTCAAGGCCCGGCTGTTCGCCCAGCTCGATCAGCCCGCCGCGGCGACGGCCGTTCGCAGCGGCGCCCAGCGCCCCAGCGGCGACTGATTTACTCCCCGCCGCCTCGCCACGAGCAAATCTCGCTGGCACTGCGTAACAGCACGGGAGTCGTTGCTCCCACCGGTGGGGCAGGAGAATCACCATTCTTCTGCCCCGCGCCCTTTCTCTGGTCCGCGCCCCCTGTGAGCGTTTCTTCGTGATTCGTTGGCTCATTGCCGTAGCCCTTGGCCTGCTGGCGGCGTGGTTCGCCTACGGACGTTCCGTGGGGACGGCACGTTCGCCACAGTCGGCACTGACCTGGTTGCTGGCGCTCCTGCGCGGCGCTGCCGTTACGGTTGTGGCGGCGCTGTTGCTGTCGGCCCCCCTGGGGCGGGCCACCCCGCGGGCGCCGTTGGTGGCCATCGATGTGTCGGCCTCATGGCGACGCGCAGTGGGCGATGAAAGCACCTATGTGCGCACCTGGCGCCAGCAATTGGCCGACTCGGTATTTGCCGGGCTGCCGGGTGATGCGCCCGTGGTCTTCGTGGGCGATTCGCTGCGCGACGCCAGTACCACGGACGCAGCACAGCTTACTCCGCAGGATCTGTCCACACGTTTACGGCCGGCCGTGGACCGTGCCGCCTCGTTGGGACGCAGTTTGGTCCTGGTCACCGACGGCGAAGTCGATGACGCCGACGCCCTGTCTGAAGCGCCTCCGGGATCGCGAGTGCTGCGCCTCGCACACGCGCCACGACGTGACGTTGGGCTGGCCGATCTTGCGGTGCCGGTGTCCGCCACAGGCGCCGACACTATCGCCATCGCCGCCACGGTCGCCGCCGGAGGTGTGGCGACCCCCGACGGTACGCTGCACATCCGTCTTGATGGTACCGAAGTCGCCACCGCTGCCGTCCCGGCGCTGGCGCCCTATGCGAACACCCGTATCGCCATTCCGGTCGTTGTGCCACGCGGCGACCGCACTGCCATCGTGCAGGCGGTCCTCGACATTGCGAGTGATGTGGAGCTGCGGAACGATACGCTCACGGTGGCCATGGATGTGGGTGACAAACCCACCGCCGTGTTTGTTTCCACCGCGCCCGATATCGACGTGCGGGAAGTGCTCACGGTTCTCCGCGGCGCCCTCGATGTGCCCACCCGGGCCTACCTGCGCATCGCACCCAATGTGTGGCGCGTGGAAGGCTCACTCGCCCCGATCAGCGAAGCCGAGGTCAAGGTGCGCGCGGCTGCGGCCGGCATGCTGATCGTGCACGGCGACACCGCCTGGCGACCGGCACCGTCGGCATCGGCGACGACCGCGCGGGCTCTCTGGGTGCCAGCTCCCCCCACCCAGATTGCGCGCGCCGGGGAATTGACGCGCACGCCCGAGTGGTACGCGGCCGCGGCCCCGCCGTCGCCGCTCATGGCGGCGCTTTCGGCCCTGCCGTTTGATTCGTTGCCCCCGGTCACGCTGGCCGGACCGGCGCAGGGTACGGAAACCGTGCTCACCATGCGCCTTGGCAAGCGTGGGGACGCGCAGCCCGCCATCGCGACGCGCGAGGCGGGTGGTACGCGCACCGTGGTCATTTCGGGCTCCGGCTACGCCGGATGGTCGCTGCGGGCCGGCCGCAATCGCGACGCGTTCACGGCGCTGTGGGGGGCTATATTCGACTGGGTCTCCGCTGGTCGTGGCGACCTGCGCGCGGCACGGCCGGTACCGGGAGTGCAGCGCGCTGGTGAGCCGGTGATGTGGCGTCGCGGAGGAGCCGACTCGGTGGTCCCGGTGCGGCTTGCCAGGCGGGCCTCGGCGGGCGCCTCCCGTGATTCCGTGGCGGTACGCTTCGGGACACGCTACGAGGCCACGTCGGCCATGATTCCGGCTGGTGTGTACGATGTGCAGGCAGCAGGGGGGGCCAGTGTGCTGGTGGTCAACGCGTCACGTGAATGGGTGCCCAGAGCGCCCGGCGTGCAGGCGGGGCCGTTGGCGCGAGGCGTCGCCGGCTCTGATGCGCCCCGTCTTGCCGACGCGGGCTGGCCGTTTGTGCTGGCGCTGTTGTTGCTGTGCGCGGAATGGCTCGCGCGTCGCGCCGCAGGGCAGCGTTAACGGCTGACTTTATCGCTTTCTTTCAGGTTGCAGGCATATGGCTCGACTGTTCCGCCGAAAGGATGACGTTCCCAAGCGCTCTCTCTGGCAGCGCATCAAGGACGTGGTGCGCACCGATGTGTCCGTGCTGTTCAAGGGGGTGGACGAAGGCTCCCTCGAGGCACTGGAAACACTGCTCATTGAGAGCGATTTCGGCGTCCCCACCTCGTTGGCGCTGGTGGCCGAAGTGGAGCGTCGCCACAAGCGCGGCGACGTAAAATCGGAAAGCGAGTTTCGCCAGGCGCTCGCCGATGGCGTTGAAGCGGCGCTGCGGAAGGGGAACAGCGACCCGGCGTTGCGTACCAATCCGGGCGGGCCCACCGTGGTGCTGGTGATTGGTGTCAACGGGGCCGGGAAAACCACCTTCATTGGCAAGCTGTCCGCCGCGTTTCGCGCTGAAGGCAAACGCGTGCTGCTGGGCGCCGCCGATACCTTTCGCGCCGGAGCCATTGATCAGTTGCGCGTCTGGTCTGAGCGCGCCGGCGTCGATTTCGTGGGCGGCGCCCCCGGGAGTGATCCGGCCAGCGTGGCGTTCGACGCCGTCGACGCCGGTGTCACCCGCGGGGTGGACGTGATCATCGTCGATACGGCGGGACGGCTGCACACGAGTGACGACCTGATGACGGAGTTGCGCAAGATTCACCGGGTGATTGGCAAACGACTCCCCGACGCGCCGCACGAAATTCTGCTCGTACTCGACGGCACCATCGGTCAGAACGCGCTGTCGCAGGCGCGCACCTTCTCGGCCGCGGTACCCGTGACCGGCATTGTAGTCACCAAACTCGATGGCACGGCCAAGGGGGGCATTGTGGTGGCGGTGCACGAGGCGCTCGACGTGCCCATCAAGTTCGTTGGGCTGGGCGAACAGATCGGCGATCTGGAGCCGTTCGACGCCGGTGATTACGCACGGGAGCTGGTCGAGACGTGACGTTCCGCGGCGACTCGGATGCGCAGGAGCGTCGGCGACGCCCGCCCGCGCGCCCGGCGCCGCGACTGACGTTGGACACCCCGGTTACGTACCTCAAGGGGATCGGATCGGCGCGTGCCACGCTGCTGGCCAAGCTGGGCATTACGATGGCGGGCGATCTGCTGCGGCATGTCCCCCATCGCTACGAAGATGCCACCACGGTCACGCCATTGGCCAATGCGGACGTGGGCGCCGACGTCACCGTACTCGGGCGGGTGATCGCCAAAGGCGTGCTGCCAACCCGCAAAGGGCTGCGTGTCTTCCAGGCGGTGATTCAGGACGCCACCGGCATGCTGGAAATCGCCTGGCCGGGACAGCCGTTTCTCGATCGCACCATCAACAAGGACGACTGGCTGCTGTGCACCGGACCGGTGCGCTTTTTTCACGGACGTCGGCTCCAGCCGCGCGAGTTCGTCAACCTCGGTCCCGAGGAAGAAGGGACCGGTGAAGGGCGAGTGCTGGCGGTCTATCCCGGTACCGAAGGACTGTCCGTTCGCTTGCTGCGGGCCATGGTGCAGCAGCATCTCGATGCGCTGTTGCCACTGGTGCAGGAGCCGCTCCCGCCCGAGGTGCTGCAGGCGGCCGATGTCCCGTCGTTGCGCGATGCCATGCGCATGGTGCATCGACCGACCAGTGTGGCAGAAGCCGTGCGCGGACGTTCGCGGCTGGCCTTCGAAGAACTGCTCTGTGTGCAACTGCTGCATCGTCGGGCCAACATGATGGCGCGTGACGCGCGCGGTGGCCGGCAGTTCACGAACAGGCGGCAACTCACCAGTCAGTTGCGCACGGCGCTCCCCTATACGCTCACGCACGCGCAGGTGCGCGCCATCCGTGAAATTGTGCAGGATATGGAGAGCCCGCGGCGCATGCATCGCCTCTTGCAGGGGGATGTCGGTGCCGGCAAAACGGTGGTGGCGGTATTCAGCGCCCTGCTGGCCATGGAGAACGGGGCGCAGGTGGCACTCATGGCCCCCACGGAACTGCTGGCGGAACAGCACGCGCGCAGTATTGGTACCCTGCTCGCTCCGCTGGGCATTACACCGCTGTTGCTCACCGGGCGACTGCCAGCCGGCGAGAAGCGACTCGCCCTCACGCGATTGGCCAGTCCTGACGCCGTCCTCGTGATCGGCACCCACGCGCTGTTGCAACCGGATGTACGCTTTGGCAATCTGGGGCTCGTCATCATCGATGAGCAGCACCGCTTTGGGGTGGAGCAACGCGCCGTGCTGAGCGGCAAAGGGGAAACACCCGATGTGCTGCTCATGAGTGCGACGCCCATTCCGCGTTCGCTCGCGCTCACCATGTATGGCGATCTCGATGTGAGCGTGCTCGACGAGCGTCCCCCCGGACGGCAGCCCGTTACCACGGTCGTGCGGCCGGAAAGTGGACGCGCCAAGGTGTTCGAGTTTGCCAATACGCAACTCGATGCCGGGCGACAGGTCTACGTGGTGTACCCGCTCATTGAAACAAGCGAGAAGATCGATCTCAAGGCGGCGACAGTCATGTACGAGGCCTTGGTCACCGGTCCATTCGCCGCGCGACAGGTAGCCTTGCTGCACGGGCGATTGCCGGCCGAAGAGCGGGACGCCATTATGCGCCGGTTTGTGCAGGGAGAGGTACAGGTGCTCGTGGCCACAACGGTCATCGAGGTGGGGATTGATGTCGGCAATGCCACCGTCATGATCATTGAGCATCCCGAACGCTTCGGACTTTCGCAATTGCATCAGCTGCGTGGGCGGGTGGGACGGGGCGGCGAACAATCGTATTGTGTGTTGCTGGGAGATGTCGGCACCGAGGCTGCCGAACGCCTGAGCATGTTCGCGTCCACGGAGGATGGATTCGAGATCGCACGCGCCGACCTGCAACTGCGTGGCATGGGCGATCTGTTCGGGGCAAAGCAACACGGGCTACCGGCGTTTCGGATTGCCGATCCGTTGCGGGACGAAGCGCTCAACGAAACCGCGCGAACCGTGGCAGACCGTCTCCTTCGTGACGATCCCTTGCTGGAACTACCCGCGCACCATGCGCTGCGGCACCAGTTGACGGTGGGCTACGCCCGTGCCCTCGAACTCTTTCAGATTGGCTGATCGTCCCAAACCGCCGTGGCTGTTCCGAGCCGCTGTGGCGGTCCGCCCGTGAGCTACGTCACCGCAGAGATCGGCGAACACGTGCGACTCTTCTGTATCGCGAAAGTAGGTGGGACGGGTGGCGGTTGGCTTGTGGTGGTTCGCGGGCGCCGTCGGTAACGTCAGACGACAGGGAGTGCACAACGCGCCGATGCCGGCCGGCTGGCACAGTGGGCGGCACTGAGAGGTCTTGTGACAGCTGGGGCAACACATCGCGTGCGCTCAATCAGCGCGGCGCTCATGGTGGGCATCGCGGGGGTGATGGTGGCCATCGCCTTCGACCGGTGGTACGCGCAGTCGCTCATTGCGCGCGAGGGCGACCGTATTCAGGCGCTGGCCGCGCCCTATACCAAGCAAATCTCCGGCTTTTTTGATCGGCGGGTCAGTCGTCTCGATGCGTTGCGCGCCTTCGTGGAGGCCGAACCCGCCATGCCAAGCCTCAACGCCGATTTCCCGACCTTCGCGGAGGGCTTGAGCAGCGCGGCGTCGGGGGTGCGGGCGTTTCAGCTGGTCCGCAAGGGGCGCATTATGCGCTCGTGGCCCGACTTTGACGATTCGTTGCTGGTGGGCGTGGACCTGTACCAGCACCCCAATCCGGAAGTGTCGGACGGCGTTCGCCGGGCCATGCAGACTCCATCGGTCGTCCTCACAGGGCCCATCAGTCTGCTGCAGGGCGGCGTGGGGTTCATTGCCCGCCAGCAGTTGCGTCCGTTCGGCCCGGAAGGGCCGGACATGGTGGCCATGGTGCTTGACCTGGAGTCGATGATCAGCGAGGCGGCACTGGCCACCATTCCGGCCAGCATCGCCTATGCGCTCCATGATCACCGGGGGCGACTGCTGGTGGGGCGTGACTCCATTGCAGCGCCCATCCGCGTCGTACTCCCTATTGCCGATGTGTCGTGGACGTTGCGAATGGCGCCCGCGGCTGGCTGGCGGGCGGCGGTTGAAACGGAACTCCGCACCACGCGCACGGCCTCCGCACTGCTGTGGGTGATGCTGATGTACATCAGCCTCACCATCATCACCCGCCAGCGGGCGTTGGCGGGGGCCGTGGAAGATCGGACCCGCGAGCTTGAACAGGCCAACGCCGAGTTGCGGCGCGAAGTCGCGGAACGACTGCAGCTCGAAGAGCGGCTGCTCCATTCGCAAAAAATGGAGGCCGTGGGGACGCTGGCCGGCGGAATTGCGCACGATTTCAACAACCTGCTGACGGCCATTACCGGCTTTGCGCAGCTCTCCGACCAGCACTCCGCTGAACTGCAGGAACGCACCCCCAGCGACGATGAGCGCGAACAGCTGCAGGAGCTGCGCACTGATCTCGGGGAAATCCTCAAGGCCGCCGACCGCGCTTCACTGCTCACGTCCCAACTGCTCGCCTTCAGCCGGCGCCAGAAGGTCACACTCGATCGCCATGACGTGAACGGCATCGTGCATGATCTGGAGCGCATGCTGCAGCGGCTCATCGGGGAACGGGTGGATCTGCTCACCGAGGTGGAAGCGGGACCGCTCTGCGTGCTGGTTGACAATGGTCAGCTGTCGCAAGTGCTCATGAATCTGGTGGTCAATGCGCGTGACGCCCTGCCATCGGGGGGCACGGTCCGCATTGCCACCCGCCCACTGCATATCGGGGAGGACCCTGCGGAACCCTTTCGCGCGTTGCCTCCGGGCGAATGGGTGGTGATCGAGGTGCAGGATACCGGCGTTGGCATGTCCCCGGAGATCATGTCCCGCATATTCGAGCCGTTTTTCACCACCAAGCACATCGGCGATGGAACCGGGCTTGGCCTTTCCATGGTGTACGGAATTGTCACGCAGGCCGGAGGGCAGGTGTTCGTGGACAGCACCCCCGGCGTGGGCACGACGGTGTCGGTGGTCCTGCCGCGCATCATGGGCGCCCCGCAACCGGTCGCACTGGAACCGGAAATGTCCCGCCGCTCTGATGGCGAACTGGTACTCGTGGTGGAAGACGAGGCCGGCCTGCGACGACTCGTCGGGGAAATCCTGCGGCGCAAGGGCTTCCGGGTGGAAGTGGCCCCCGATGGTCGCGACGCCCTGGAGCTGCTCACACAGATCGACACCATGCCTGATCTCGTGCTGACGGATGTGGTCATGCCGCGCATGGGTGGATGGGAACTGGCCGCCGCCCTCGAACAGCGGGGGGTCCTGGTGCCGGTGCTGTTCATGTCCGGCTATCAGGATGGCGAGGAGATGCCTGACGATGCCCGGTACACCTACATCGCCAAGCCCTTTACCCCGGATGCCCTGGTGGACCGGGTACGAGCGGCCCTCGGCCTGCCGGTGTAGCCTGCGGCAGTCCCTCCGGCTGCCCTCTGCGTGCATTATTCACCGCAGTCGTACGGGCCCGGTTGGCTGGTAGTGCCGGCGCGCGTCCTTGTCTGTCCGCTCTCACCTGCCGGATCCGTGAACAAGTCCACCACTCGCATTGCCGATCTCAAGCACCATGTAGGTGCCACCGTAACGGTGCGCGCCTGGGTCACTCACCTTCGTTCCAAGGGCAAGCTCGGATTCGCCGTCATGCGCGATGGAACGGGCATCATGCAGGCCGTGGTGGTGAAGGCCGAGGTGTCGGAGGCCGCGTGGGAGTCCTTCACGCAGCTGACGCAGGAAGCGAGTGTCGCACTGGTGGGCGAAGTTCGGGCCGATGCGCGTGCACCCGGTGGCTTTGAAATGGGCGTAAAGGAGCTCACGCTCATTGGGGCGAGTCCGCTCGATTACCCCATTCAGCCCAAGGAACACGGCATCGACTTCCTGCTCGACAACCGCACCTTCTGGCTGCGCAGTCAGCGGCAAGGCGCCATCATGCGCGTGCGACACGAGCTGGAACAGGCCGTGCACGACTTCTTTTATTCCCGGGATTTCATTCGTTGTGACACGCCCATTCTGACGGCCGCCATTGGCGAACGCGCTGGGCTCTTCAGCACCGAATACTTCGAAGAAGGCCCCGCGTACCTTGCGCAGACCGGACAGTTGTACGGCGAAGCGCTCGCGGCATCGCTGGGACGTATCTACACGTTCGGGCCGACGTTCCGCGCCGAAAAGAGCAAGACGCGCCGCCATCTCACCGAGTTCTGGATGATTGAACCGGAAATGGCGTGGTACGACCAGGACGACAACATGGATCTGCAGGAGGACTTCGTCCGCTATCTGGTGGAGCGCGTCCTCGAGCGGCGACAGGAAGAGCTCAAGGTGCTGGAACGTGACACCAGCAAACTGGATTGCGTGTCGCAGCCGTTCATGCGTCTCGACTACGGAGACGCGGTGAAGTTGGCCCAGAGCAAGGGCAGCGATATCACGTGGGGGGACGATTTGGGCGCGCCCGACGAAGCGCTCATTGTAGACGAGTACCAGCGCCCCGTCTTCGTGGTGAATTACCCGAAGGAAGCGAAGGCGTTTTACATGAAGGAAAACCCGGCCGATCCGCGCACGGTGCGCTGCGCCGATCTGCTGGCGCCCGAAGGCCGCGGCGAAATCATTGGCGGGTCACAGCGAGAAGATGACTACGACAAGATTCTCGCCCGCCTGACCCACGAAGGGCTCCCCGTTGAGGCTTACGGCTGGTATCTCGATCTTCGCAAGTACGGGACCTTCACGCATTCCGGCTTCGGCCTCGGCCTTGAGCGCACCATCGCCTGGATTTGCGGCATCGAACATATCCGCGAGTGCATCCCCTTCCCGCGGTTGATGGGGCGGATTGCGCCGTAAAGGTGGCAACTGACAACTGATTACTTGAACTGACTACTGAAAACTCTGACTGAGAACTGACAACTCATCGCGGTGCGGAACGTTGTCAGTTGTGAGTGGGAGTTTTCAGTTGTCAGTTCGAGTTCTCAGTTGTTAGTCCTACTTCTCCCCCCGCTTCACCGCGTCCCAGTACTTGTCCTGCTCCTCCAGCGACAACGCGGTCAACGTGCGGCCATCCGCTGCCGCCAGCCGCTCCATCGTCGCGTAGCGCCGCACGAACTTCGCATTGGTGCGGTCCAGCGCCAGCGCTCCGTGCACCCCGGTCTTGCGGCACAGATTCACGACGGCAAAGAGCAGGTCACCCAGCTCGGCCTCAAAGGCATCGCGGTCTTGTACGGTACCGGTATCGGGATCCACCAACTGTGCCACCTCCTCCACTTCCTCCCGTACTTTGGCGAGGGGGCCCAAGGCATTGTCCCAATCAAAGCCCACCCCCGCAGCGCGATCCTGCAGCCGGTGCGCGCGGTGCAATGACGGGAGCCCCGCCGGCAGCCCCTCCTCAAGCGTGGAGCGATTGGCCTTCTGCGCCTTCATGCTTTCCCACGGCCGCTTGATCCCATCGCCGTACAGGTGCGGATGCCGCGCATGCATCTTGGCGATGAGCGCTCCCGCGACATCCTGCATGGTGAATGCTCCCCGGTCTTCGGCCACGACCGCGTGAAAAAGTACCTGCAGCAGCAGGTCCCCCAACTCGTCGCGCAGCACCGCGTCGTCGCCACCGGCAATGGCGTCATCCACTTCGTGCGCTTCTTCAATCAGATAGGGGCGGAGCGTGGTGTGGGTCTGGACCCGGTCCCAGTCGCAGCGGGCCCGCAGATCCTTCATGAGGGCCAGCGCGTCATCGAGCGAGCGCGGGGCAGGGGAGTTCTCCCCAGTGGGACCTTCGGAAGACGAGGCGTCCATCGTTGTGCGGGCTGCGTGAAAGCGCTTAGGATTGCCGGTATGGCTGCCTCGCCAATATACCCGACCCGCGACGACGATTTCGCTCGCGCCTGGCTCGATGTCGACCTCGGCGCCCTGCGCCACAACGCCGGCGTTCTGCGTGCGCGGGCCGGCGTGCCGTTGCTGCCCATGGTAAAGGCCAATGGCTATGGGGTGGGAGCAGTGGCTGTCGCCCGGGCACTGGGTATGGCCTTTGACGACCAGCCCGCACTCGCCGACGCCCCCTGGGGGCTGGGGATCGCGTCGCTCGACGAAGCGGAACTGCTTCGCGAGGCGGGCTGCCTGGGGCGCATCGTCTGCCTGCAACCCCTGCTGCCCAACGAGTTGGTACGCGCGCACGCGTTGGGGGTTACCCCGGCATTGCATCGCGCCGCCGATATCGCCCGGTGGACCACCCTCGGGGCACCGGAGGCACTGGCGCCCTACCACCTGTCCGTGGATACCGGCATGGCCCGAGCCGGTATTCGGTGGGACGAGGTGGATTCGCTCCGCGATGCCATGCGACAGGCGCCCCCTCAGGGCGTCTTTACACACTTTCACTCCGCCGACGAATCGCTCGCTTCACGCGACGAACAGGACGGCCGTTTTGCCGACGCCCTGGCGGTCTTGCACGATGTCCTCCCCCCTGACGTCCTGCGGCACAGCGACAACAGCGGTGCGATTGCCAGCCGCCACGCCGGGTCACCGGGGCATCTCGCCCGTCCCGGTATTGCCCTCTATGCCGGACTGTTCAGTGAGGAGCTCGGACTGCAGCCGGTGGTGCACCTGCGGGCCCGGATTATCGATCTCCGCGCGGTTCACGAGGGGGAGTCGGTATCTTACGGCGCAACCTGGCGGGCGCCCGGCCCACGCCGGATCGCCACCATTGCCTGCGGCTATGCCGATGGCTATCGGCGGCATCTTTCCAACGCCGGCATGGTACTCATCAACGGAGTGCGCTGTCCGGTCGCGGGACGGGTCACCATGGACATGATCATGGTGGATGTCACCGCCGTGGACTGCGACCTGGGACAGGTGGCTACGCTGCTCGGGTACGACGGACAGGACTGTCTGACCGTCGAAACCGTGGCCGGGCTGGCTGGCGTGTCTCCTTACGAGTTGCTCGTCGGGCTCACTCTGCGGGTACCGGCGGTCTACCATGCCTCCATTCGTTCTTCCATTCCATCCTCGGTCTGAATCGCGCCTCGCATGACAGCAACACCCCCCACCACAGTCTCCGCTGCCGATCCGGCGCTGCGACGGGCCATCATTGTCATTCTTGATGGCGTTGGTTGCGGTGCCGCGCCCGATACCGAGGCCTATGGTGATACCGGGAGCGACACCCTCGGCAACGTGGCGCGGGCGGTAGGGGGGCTCTCGCTCCCGAACCTGCAGCAACTGGGGCTGGGGACGGCAACGGACGTACAGGGGGTCCCTCCCGTCCCCCGTCCGGCCGGTGCCTGCGGGGTCATGTTGCCGCGGTCGGCTGGCAAGGACTCCACCACCGGTCATTGGGAGATCGCCGGTTTGCATCTCGAGATGCCGTTCCCCACCTACCCGAACGGCTTTCCCCCAAGCGTCATCGACGCCTTTGTGCAGGCCACCGGTCGACCGGTGATTGCCAATTGCGTCGCCAGCGGAACGGCCGTGATTGCCGACTGGGCAGAGGAGCAGCAGCGGTCCGGAGCCTGGATTGTGTATACCAGCGCCGATTCGGTCTTTCAGGTGGCCGCTCACGAAGAGTGGATCCCGCTCGAGGAGCTGTACCGGGCCTGTGAAGTGGCCCGCACGCTCCTGGTGGCCCCGCACGATGTCTCCCGGGTCATTGCCCGCCCGTTTCGCGGTACCCCGGGAGCGTGGGCGCGAACTGCCAACCGGCGCGACTACTCCATTCAACCCCCTGGCATCACCCTGCTGGACGTCCTGGAGGCGGCCGGTGTCCCCCGCAGCGGTGTCGGCAAGGTGGACGATCTTTTCGCCGGTCGGGGCATCCGGTCGCGGCATACCCAGGACAACGCTGAAGGCCTGGAGGCCATTCTTCACTGGCTGAATACGGCCCCGCGTGGGTTCTGCTTTGCCAACTTGGTAGATTTCGACCAGCAATTCGGGCATCGCAACGATGTCCCGGGTTTTCAGGGGGCGCTCGAGGCGTTCGATCGAGCGCTCCCTTCACTGCTTACTGCCCTCCGGGAGGACGACCTGCTGTTCATTACGGCTGACCATGGCAACGACCCGACCACGCCGTCAACGGACCACGCGCGCGAGCGCGTACCGCTGCTCGTCGCGGGCGCCCGTGTGCGCGGTGGTTCGCTGGGAACGCGGGACACTTTTTCGGATCTGGGGGCCACGGTGGCCGACTGGTTCGGGCAATCGTGGCGCGGACGCGGCACGTCGTTCCTTCCTGAACTGCTGCACGCGTGACCCCGTTGCCATCACACATCACGCGTCTGCGCGAACTGGCCGATGCGGCCCGCGCCAACGCCTGGGCTCCGTACTCGGAGTTCCCGGTCGGTGCGGCGCTTGAAACCGAAGACGGGCAGGTCTTTGCCGGCTGCAACGTGGAGAACGCCTCGTATCCGGCGGGGACCTGTGCGGAGCGCGTCGCGCTCGGCTCAGCAATCGCGGCCGGTGCGCGGAAGTTTGTGCGCGTAGTGATCACGTCACAGCAGCATGAGCCCACGCCCCCGTGTGGCATTTGTCGTCAGGCGTTGGTGGAATTCGCCCCTGCGCTGGAAATCGTTGCCGTCACGCCCGATGGGCGTGCGGCTCGCTGGTCGCTGGCAGAGTTGCTGCCCGCACCATTCACGCCTGCTTCGCTCGAGAATGTCTGAGCGCGTTCGTTGGTCGTGGTCGCGTCTTCGCGCCCCGTTGCTGGTGTTGTCGATGATCACGGCGTCAGCCGTCACGGCCGCCTGTACCGAAAATCTGGAGGGAGGCGCTGCCTGCCCTTCGCTCTGCCCCGAACAATCGGAGCAGTTCCGCGACACCACGTTCGAGGCTGTTGTCCTCGACACGTCGCTCGGGGGCTATCCCGCTCTCGGACTTGGCACCAATCTCCTGCTCGCCAACCGGCCCGACACGCTGGTCACGCGCGCCATCATGCGGTTTGATCTGCTGACGACCGCATACTTCCCCAACGGCACCGGCGCCCTCGACTCCATCAGTACCGTGGATTCGGTGTTCCTCAAGGTGCCCCTCGACACGACCGGCCGCCTCGGTACCACGCCGGTCACGCTGGAGGTCTACGATGTCGATACCACCGCCAGTGACACCGTCCCGGCGGTTTTACGGGCGCTGTTCCGCCCCGATCGGCTCATTGGATCGCTGACGCTGACGCCCAACGCCACCAGCGACACGATTCGCATTCCGATCAGCAAAACCGTCATGCAGGCCAAGATTGCGGCCAAGAGCCGGTTGCGAGTGGGCATGCGGCTCAGTGGGGCCGGCCAACTGCGGTTGCGGGCCTTTACGTTCGGGGCCGGCAGCACCACGCTGCAGTATGACGCGGCCACCGACACGTCATACCGCCCCATCATTGTCACCGCGGGCACCACGCTGCCCAATGCGCCAGATGATGTGAACCAAGCGTACTCGGTGTACGCCCTTACCGATGTGGGGTCGTTGCCACCGGAGACCACCGGGCTCGTGGTGGGTGGCTATCCGGCCTATCGGACCTACATGCGGTTCAACGTGCCACTGCGCATTACCGATTCCAGCACCATCGTGCGCGCTGACCTGCTGCTCACGCAGCAGCCCAGCCGCTTTGGGAACGTCGCGGATTCTGTCGCTGTCTTTCCGCTCGTGCCCACGACGACATCGGAGATTAGCGACCTCCGGCGCGTGCTGGATCTGGCATCGGAAGGAACGCTTACCGGTATCGACACCACGCGACTGGTGCCTCGCGATAGTGGCCAGAAGGCGCTCAACGTGTTGGCCCTTGCCCGCTCGTGGCGCACGCTGCCTACCAGTGTCCCACGCGCCTTTGCGCTGCGTATTGCGCTGGAAGGTGCGCAGCCGGCGGAGTTGCGGTTCTTCAGTAGTCGCGCGTCTGCCTCGTTGCGTCCCAAGTTGCGCATCACTTACCTGCCGAAGTCGGAGTTTGTCCTGCCATGACGCGCCTCCGCCCGATGAGTTCATCGTTGCGCCGTCCGGCGCTGGCTGTGGCCGGATTGGTAGCGGCCGCGTTGTCAGCGTCGCCCCAGGCTGCTCTGGCCCAAGGGTCTCTGGGAGCGCTCGGATTTGGCTATCCTGTGAACGGCATGAGCACGCGCGCGTCCGGCACCGCCGGCGCGTTTGTCGAGTTTGACGCGCTCACCCCCATCAACCCGTCCGCCATTGGCGGGCTGGGACGCACGGTCCTCAGTGCCCAGGTGGAACCGGAGTATCGCACCCTCACCTTGGGCGCGGTGCGTGAAAAGACGGCGTCGCAGCGCATCCCGCTGATTACCGTGGTCTTTCCGGCCCGTCGTGGTTTTGCGGTGGCGTTCAGCGCTCGCGGTTTTCTCGATCGCTCGTATACCACGACGACGACCGGCTCCGCCGTGATCGATGGCAATACGCTCCCCACCAGCGAAGTGCTCACGATGCGTGGTGCGATCGGTGATATTCGCGGCGCGTTGGGATGGCAGATCAATCCGCGTTTCCGGGTCGGGCTGGGCGGGCACATCTTCACCGGCGACAATACCGCGTCCCGTGAACGAACGTTTGCCGACACGCTGCAGTTCGGCAGTACACTCGATTCCTCCAAGGTCACCTATATCGGCACGGCACTCTCGTTTGGTGGCGAAGCGCGTCTCTTCAGCGGACTGTCGGCCATCCTGTCGTACCGTATGGGCAACGACCTCGATGCGCGCATCCGTGATACGACGCGCGCGAGCGGTGGAGTGCCGACCCGTGTTGGTGGGGCCCTCCGCTACGACGGCATCCCCGGCTCGGTGTTCTCCGTGGGATTCGAGCAGGTCAAGTGGTCGGATATGCAGAGCATTGCCTCCAGTCGCACCGTCGCCAGCGATGCCCAGAACGTCTATGTGGGTGCCGAAGTCGCCGGTCCACGACTGCGCGGCTTTCCGGTCATGGTGCGCGCCGGTTTCTCCCGCAACCAGTTGCCATTCAGCATCTCGGCTGAGCAGGTCACGGAGTCGCGCATCGGTGGTGGCATCGGTATTCCCATTGCCCGTGATGCCGCGTCCATCGACTTTTCGCTGCAACGTGCCAATCGCTCGCTGGGCGGTTCGTCCATTAAGGAGTCGGCGTGGTTGCTCGGTGCCGGCATTCAGATCCGCCCGTAAGGTGATCCCGTCATGACCGTTCCCGTTCTCCACTTCGATGATGCCGTGCCGGTGCCTGGCACGCCCAAGCCCACGGTGTACATCGAGACCTATGGCTGCCAGATGAATGTGGCCGACTCGGAACTGATGTACGGGAAGTTGGCCGCGCATGGGTACGAGCCGGTGGATCTGCCCGACGGCGCCGATGTGATTCTGGTGAACACCTGCGCCATTCGCGAGAATGCCGAAACGCGGGTGATTGGCCGGCTCGGTGAGCTCAAGCGGTTCATGAAACCGGACACCATCGTTGGGGTGACCGGCTGCATGGCGCAGCGCCTCGGACCGCGCGTGCTCGATCAGGCCAAGCATGTGTCGCTCGTGGTGGGGCCGGATGGCTATCGGGCACTGCCGGCGCTCCTCGACGGCGCACGTCGCGGCGAAAAGTTCACCGCCACCGATTTCGATCTCGAAGAGCACTACGAAGATGTGGTGGCTCGCCGGTTTGAAGGGGTCAAGGCGTGGATTCCGGTGCAGCGCGGCTGCGACTACCGGTGCACCTACTGCATTGTGCCCACGACGCGTGGGCCGGAACGCAGTCGCAAGCTCCCTGATGTGGTGCGTGAAGTGCAGCAGGTGGTGGAGCAGGGGCTGTCAGAGGTCGTGTTGCTCGGCCAGACGGTCAACTCCTACACCGATGGCACGCATGATTTTGCGGATCTGTTGCGGGCTGTCGGGGCCGTGGACGGTATTCGGCGCGTTCGCTACACCAGCCCGCATCCCAACGACTTCAGCGACCGGGTGATTGCCGCCATGGCGGAAACGCCCACGGTGTGCGAGCACATTCACCTGCCCATGCAGAGCGGATCCACCAGCATGCTCAAGCGCATGCTGCGTCGGTACAGCCGCGAGGAATACCTCGAGTGCGTGGCCCGCATGCGGGCCGCCATTCCCGGGCTCGCCCTCACCACGGACATCATCGTGGGGTTCCCAGGAGAGACCGACGAGGAATTTGAGGACACGCTGTCGCTGGTGCGCGAAGTGCGCTTCGACGATGCCTTCATGTTCAAGTTCTCACCGCGCGAAGGTACGCCGGCTACGCGGATGCCTCCTGAATGGACCATTCCGGATGCGCTGGTGGCCCAACGGTTCGAACGGCTGGTCGCCACGGTGCGCGGGATTTCGCGTGAGAACAACCTCAAGCGGCTTGGCGATACCACGGAAGTGCTCGTGGAAAAGGTGGCGCGCGATGGTGAGCTGCTGCAGGCCCGTTCCCGTGATTTCAAGACGGTGATGGTGCCCGCCGACTCGGCTCGCATTGGTGATTACCTCACGGTGCAATTGACCGGTACCACTGGCGCCACGTTTACGGGAACGCCGGTCGGCGACAAGAAGGAGCGCGTACCGCTACCCATGGCCACGTTGTAAACGTGAACGCCCGCGCTGCGCGCGCGGGGCATCGGGTGCGCATTCCGGATGACGTGCGCAAGGAATTGATGACAGTCCAACGGCATGCCGCATGCACCATGCAGCATGCCGTTGCTCATTCATGCCGTCGCCTGGTGGTTGGCCGGGCTCTTTGTCGCCGAGTGGCGGCATACGCCTGCGCCGTGGCTGCTGCTGGCGGGAGCGTTGGCGGTGGTGGTGCGGGCGCGGCGCGTGGAGCCGCTGCTGGCCATTGCCGGCATGGTGGTGGCGACGAGTGCGCAGGTGGAGCTCACTCGGTGTCAGGGGCTGTTGCATGCGTCGCTGCAACGGGGAGACACCGTCTGGATCGCGTTGGCGGAAACACACCCGTCGCGTGGTCGCCGGGCTGCTCAGGGGCGAGGGGTCGTGCACGAACGTGTACACGCCCCGCGTTGCCGTGTCCCTGCCACGGTGCAGTGGAGTCCCCTCGACAGCCAACCGCTGCCGGCGGCGGGGAGCACCGCAGGCATTGCCGCTATGTCGCTGCGGACCAACGGTGCGCTGCGGCTCAGCATGGCGAGAACCACGCGTGCCACTGGTGTTCGAAATCCGTGGCGGGCCTGGCAGGCCAGACTTGGTCGCACGATTGACGAGGCGTTCCGGCAACGTGCCCCCCTGGTTCGCGCACTGCTGATTGCGGACCAACGCGGTATCGCGCCTGAACTTCGCGACCTGTATGCCGATGCCGGGTTGGTGCATCTGCTCTCTGTGAGCGGAATGCATGTGGCTATCATCGCCGGCGCCTTGTTGACGCTCGGCGGAGTACTGCGGCTTCCACGCGCCGCCGTGGAGCCGGCTGCGATGCTGCTGGTCGGAGGCTACGTGCTGCTGCTGGGATGTCCGGCTCCCGCCGTGCGCAGCGCCGTCATGCTCGGAGTCATGTCGCTCACCGCCCGCCTGCAGCGCCCCGTGCATGAATGGACCGCGCTGGCCCTCGGCGCTGTCATCCCCACCCTCGATCCGCGCGTGGTGCACGACCTCGGGTGGCAGTTGAGTGTGAGCGGCATGGCCGCCCTGGTCGCTGCGCGTGCCCTCAAGCGGCGCTGGCGACATCAGGCCAGACAGGGGCCATTGTCCCAGCCGTCGCTGACGGGACGGCTGACGAACGGCTGGCGATGGGCGCTCGCGCGCCAGGGGATTGGCGGTTGGATGGTTTCCGAAGTGCTCACCGGGGTCATCGCTACGCTCGTCACGGTACCGGTGATTGCGTGGACTTTTGGCCGAATCAGTCTCATCGCTCCACTGTCCAACCTGGCAGCAGGGCCGGTGGTGGGTGTCATGCAGCCCGCCTTGTTCCTCGCGTTACTCTGGGCGCAACTGGCCCCGCCGGCGCTGGCAAAGTGGTTACCGGATGCGACGCAGCCACTCATGGCGCTCCTCGATCTGATCGCGTCGTACTCGGCGGCAGTGCCCGGCGCCGTCATGCCCGTGGCGCCAACCCTGTGGACGGCCGTGGGAGCGGGGGGAGCAGCGGCCCTGGTGGTACGGGGCACGGCTGATCGGCGAAGCACCCCATGGTACGTGGCGGCTGCCGGGCTGCTGGCCGTCACTCTGTGGGGACCCGTGGTTGCGCGCGGGAGCGGGCAATTGGAACTCCATGTACTTGATGTGGGGCAGGGCGATGCCGTTGCCCTCCGCACCCCGAAGGGGCGCTGGGTGCTCGTTGATGCCGGTCCGCGGTGGAACGGTGGTGATGCCGGACGACGCACGGTCGTGCCGTATGTGCGGCGACTCGGTGGCGAGGTGGCACTCTTTGTCATGACTCATCCGCACGACGATCACGTTGGCGGTGCGGCGTCGGTGGTGCGGGCGCTCGAGGTACCGCGCTGGTGGGAGCCCGCCTTCGTGGCGGCCAGCCCGGGCTACCGCGCGGCGCTTCAGGCGCTGCAGCAGCAGCGCAGTGCCTGGGAACGGGTGCGTCCCGGGGCCGAATTCACACTCGACGGGGTCACGCTCACTGTGCTGGCGCCCGACTCGGCGTGGACGGCCGCGCAATCTGATGCCAATGAATCATCGGTGGTACTCCGTGTCGCCTATGGACGCCACAGCTTCCTGCTCACCGGAGATGCGGAACGGGAGGAAGAGGCATGGATGCTGGCGCACGTGGATCATGCGCTGCTGCAGGCCGATGTACTGAAAGTCGGACATCACGGCAGCCGGACCAGCTCATCCGCGCCATTCCTCGCCGTGGTAGCTCCGCGGCTGGCCATTGCCTCGTTGGGGGCCGGTAACCGGTACGGGCACCCCGCCACGGAAACAGTGGCGGCGCTGCTCCAGCAGGGGGTTCCTCTGTTGCGTACCGATCACGAAGGGACGGTGGTGGTACGCAGCAACGGTGAGCGGCTGGCCGTGCAGGCGGGCGCTGATCACTGGATCATTCCCCCCGCTGCGCGTGTTTGGTGACCAGGTGGACGGCTGGAGCGTGTGTGGATGCTTGTTACATGCGTTTCAGTCGATTTGCCGACGAAAAACCGTGGCGTTGCTCTTGCACGAGCTTGCCCGCACATCACAGCTTTCCGCGCAGCGCACGCGGCGTCACGCAACGGCCGCGGCAAGCGTCTCGCGTTCACCCTTCGGGGGTCCTACCGTGGTCAAGCATACTGCGACGTCGGTCGTCACCATCGAGCGCTTTATCATTGAGCAGGAGCGCATGTTTCCCGAGGCCACCGGCGAACTGTCCGGTATCCTCTACGACATGGCGCTCGCCGGCAAAATGATCGCCAACAAGGTGCGCAGCGCCGGGCTCGCCGACATTCTCGGGGCGACGTCCAATGAGAATGTGCAGGGCGAAGTGCAGCAGAAGCTCGATGTCATCGCCAACGAGATCATCGTCAAGGCGTTCGATCACGGGGGGCGGCTCTGTGCCATGGCGTCTGAGGAAGAGCCCGACATCATCCAGATCCCCGAAGGTTTTCGCAGTGGCAAATATGTGCTGCTGTTCGATCCGCTTGATGGATCATCCAACATCGACGTCAACGTCCCTGTCGGCACCATTTTCTCCGTGTTCCGCAAGATCACTCGCGGGGCGCGCGGCGAAATGGAAGATCTGCTGCAGCCGGGGCGTCGACAGGTGGCGGCGGGCTACATCCTGTACGGCTCGAGCACGATGCTGGTCTACACGACCGGGCAGGGGGCGCACGGATTTACCCTCGACCCATCCATTGGGGAATTCCTGCTTTCGCATCCGAACATCCGCATTCCCGAGCGGGCGCGCTATCTGTCCGTGAATGATGCGTACGAACAGGATTGGCCCGAGCCTACGCGCGCACTCATGCGCCGGTATCGTGGCCTCGACGGACAGAAGAAAGCACTCAACGTGCGCTACGTCGGCTCGTTGGTCGCCGACTTTCATCGCAACCTGCTCGGGGGCGGGGTGTTCTGTTATCCCGCCAACGAAAAAGCCAACCGTGGCAAGTTGCGGTTGCTGTACGAAGCCAATCCGCTGGCGTTCATCGCTGAGCAGGCCGGTGGCCTTGCGACCGACGGCTACGGGAGCATTCTCGATGTCGAGCCCACAGAGTTGCATCAACGCACGCCCCTGTACATCGGCAGCAAGACCGAAGTGGAACTCGTCAACGAATTCCCGCTGCCCAAGTACGTGGCCCCCGGCATTCCCGAACGACGGGGAGCAACCCGGGGCGCGCCGTCCCCGCTGTCAGCGTCCTGAGATTTCACGGCTCGTGACACAGAAGCCCGTCAACTCCATTCGCGAGTTGACGGGCTTCTGTTGTTTGCGCCGGGCATGGCTCAGTTGATCACGTCGGCCGGCTGATCGTTGGCACAGCTCACCGCGGGATTCCAGTCGGCAAACAGGCCGCTGGGATTGTTGCTCGGGACCCAGATGTGCAACACCCAGAGACCGTCGCGGGTGTTCTTGTGGAACGGCAGCCCATGGATGTCCGGTGGCGTCTCGCCCTGCAACGGCACACCCCATTCCACACCAATCAGCCGCTTCCTGCCATTCTGCTGCGTTTCGTACATGAGAATGTTCGGCCGGAGCTCATCTATCACCCCGTTTTTCACCATCTCGAAATTGATGTAGTGCACGCCCTGGCTTCCTGCCCCGGACTTCTCTCGGCAATTGATCACCACGTTCCAGCCTTGCTCCTTCATCGCGTTGGCGTCCTGCATGGTCGTCACGGCATTCCGGAGGCGCCCGAGATACGCCCGTTGCTGCGCCGACAGATTTTTTTCATTGATGATGTTGTGCGTGGCATGGCCAAAAGTCTCCTCCGCTACGGCAGACGGCTCGGTTGCCGCCTCCTTCGTTTCGGTGCAGGCGGCAATGGCAACGACCACAATGGGCACGAGCAACCACGACAGGGCATGATGGGGACGCATGGTGTTCTCCAGTTGGTCAGCACGGGAAAGGGGATGTAGTGTGGGACACACAAGGAGGCGGAAGGCAAACCGGATTTGGCTCATGGCCCATTGCCGGAGGGTCGTCTCCTCGGCGCAGCATGATAGATTCCGGAAATGAGCGAGCGACTCTCCCCTTCCGGCATCCCCATCCCGGCCGTCGTGCGGCCCGGTGACGTGCACACTGACTACGCCCGTGATCTCGGTGATCCCGGACAGTTCCCCTTTACGCGTGGCGTCCAGCCCAGCATGTACCGTGGGCGGCTGTGGACCATGCGACAGTACGCGGGCTTCGGAACCGCCAAAGCGACCAATGAGCGTTTCCGGCTGCTGCTCGATGCCGGTCAGACGGGGCTGTCCGTGGCGTTCGACTTGCCCACGCAAATGGGCATCGATTCGAGCTCGCCGCGGGCCACGGGGGAGGTTGGACGCGTGGGGGTCGCCATCGATACCGTGGACGACATGCACCTGTTGCTCGATGGCATTCCGCTTGACAAGGTCTCCACGAGCATGACCATCAACGCCACGGCCTCCACGCTGCTGGCGATGTATATCGTGGTGGCCGAAGAACGTGGCATCGCACGCGCCGCCCTGTCCGGGACCGTTCAGAACGACATCCTCAAGGAATACATCGCGCGCGGCACCTACATTTATCCGCCCGCGCCCTCGTTGGCGCTCACAGCGGAAATGTTTCGCTTCTGTGCCGCCGAGGTCCCGCAGTGGAATCCCATTTCCATCAGCGGCTACCACATTCGCGAGGCGGGCGCCACCGCTGTCCAGGAAGTGGCGTTCACCTTCGCCGACGCCTTGGCCTATGTGCAGCAGGCGGTCAGTGCCGGACTGGCTGTAGACAGCTTTGCGCCGCGTCTTTCGTTCTTCTTTGCGGCGCACAACGATCTGTTCGAAGAGGTCGCCAAGTTCCGGGCGGCCCGTCGCCTGTGGGCGCGCCTCATGCGAGATCGCTTCGGCGCCAACGATGCCAGCTGTCGCATGCGCTTCCACACGCAGACGGGCGGCGTGACGCTCACCGCACAGCAGCCGCTCAGCAACGTCGTACGTGTCACCGTGCAGGCGCTGGCCGCCACGCTCGGCGGTACCCAGTCGCTGCACACCAACGGCTATGACGAAGCGCTCGCCCTTCCCACAGCGGAAGCCGCCACGCTGGCGCTGCGCACGCAGCAGATCGTGGGCTACGAGTCCGGCATTGCCCAGACCGTGGACCCGCTCGCCGGCAGCTGGTACGTGGAGCAGCTCACCGACACCATCGAAGCCCGCGTAGTCGAACTGCTTAATAAGGTGGACGAACTGGGCGGGGCGGCCGAAGCCATCAAGGCCAGCTTCTTCCAGGAGGAAATTGGCCGGAGCGCCTACGAGTATCAGCTCCGTGTGGAGGCGGGCGAAACCGTGGTGGTGGGCGTGAACAAGTTCGGTGATGGTCAGGAGCCGCCCATTATTCCCGCCCCTGACTTCAAGGAACTCGAGCGTGATCAGGTGGCGCGTCTTGCGGAGGTCCGCGGACAGCGTGACAATGAGGCCGTGCACGCCGCCCTCGCCCGCATCGCCGATGCCGCGCCTGAGTATCTCCCGGCCCACACGGGGCCACGTACCCCGCTCATGCCGCGCATCATTGATGCGGTGCGCCTGCGGGCATCGGTGGGAGAAATCGCCGACACGCTGGAGTCGGTCTGGGGCCGGTACCAGCCGTCCCTGTAATCGACCATGACGCCCGACGCCGCTGACTCCGCTGCTCCCCCGTCGGCCGCACCACGCCCTCTGGCCGTGGTGCGGGCCATGATCGATGCGCTCGATCGCGATCTGATGCAGATCCTTGCCCGTCGCATGGCGCTGGTGGCGGAAGTGGCGGCGTACAAGCGCCAGCATGGCATCAAGATTCGCGATGCGCAGCGGGAGCAGGAGGTCCTGCGTGATCGTCACGAACGCGCGCTGGAACTTGGGCTGCCGGCGGGCGAAATCGAGTCCATCTTTCGGGTCCTCCTCCGCTCCAGTCGGGATCATCAGGCCGCCTTGCGGGCGGAGGTCCCCGCCTCGGAAACGCCGTACACCATCTCCATCATTGGTGGCCACGGAAAGATTGGACGCCTGCTGGCCCGGCTGTTTGGCGATCTCGGGCACCGCCTGCTCATCGTCGATACCGATACCACACTGGAGGCCGCCGAAGCCGCGGCTGCATCCGATGTGACGGTCATCAGTGTCCCGATTGACCGTACCGAGGAGGTCATTCGCGCGGTAGGGCCGCACGTGCGGCCGGATGCCCTGCTCATGGACGTCACGAGCATAAAGTCGGCGCCTATGGAGGCCATGCTGGCCAGCACGACTGGCAGTGTGGTGGGCACCCATCCCATGTTCGGTCCCAATGTGCACACGCTGCAAGGACAACGCGTCGTGGTGTGCCGCGGGCGTGGTGATCGCTGGGCCGATTGGGTGACGCACAGCTTCACCGCACGCGGTCTGGTCATTACCGAAACCACTGCACAGCAGCATGATCGTGCGATGTCGGTGGTGCAGGTGCTGACACATTTCCAGACGCAGGTGCAGGGGCTGACGCTGGCCAGGCTGGGGGTCCCCCTCGCCGAGACCCTTCCTTTCACCTCTCCGGCCTATCTGTTGGAGTTGTATGTGACGGCGCGGCACTTTGCGCAGGACCCGGGACTCTACGGGCCCATCGAAATGCGCAATCCGCGAAGTTCCGACGTCACGGCTGCTTTCGGCACGGCCGTGCAGGAGCTGGCGCAGGTCATTGCCGGAGGGGATCAGGCGGCGTTCACCCGCCTGTTTGAGGAAGTCCGGGCGTTCTTTGGGGACTTTACGGCCGAAGCGTTGGTCCAGTCGAGCTTCCTGATTGATCGCATCGTGGAGCGCAGCTGAATGCGAAGCGGGATCCAATTCATGGCCTGCGTTGTTGTTCTCGCATGAGTCGCACGCAAGGGCGCCTATCGCTCAATCCCCTCCGCTGGTTCCGTCAGATCGAAGACGGACTCTTCCGTTTGGCCGCGGAGGCCGAATACCGGCTCAGGCTGGTGCCGCGAGGCACTCGCATTATCCCCAGCGACTTCGATCGCCGCATGATCCGGATGTTTCTGGTCGTCATGCCCATGCTGGTGGGTTCGCTCTTCATCGATGATCGGCAATTTCGCACGCGACTGCTGGTGCTGGCGTTCGCCGTGGTGTTATTCACGGTTGTGCTGATCTTTGTGCTTGACGCACGTTCTTCCAACTACACGGGCCGGGGCCGTCCATTGCCGACGCCCAAGCCCCGAAAACCGGTTCCGCCTCCCACTCAGCCGCACTGGACGCGTCGTCGTCCGTAGCGGTGATGTTTGCTTTGCCACTCGATTACGAGCGTTACCTATGCGCGCCGTCGGCACCGCACTGACCATCACGTTGATCGCCGCCTCCACGGCATCGCTCATTGCCGCCACGCCCTATGTCCGCCTTTCCCAGGCGAACTGGGTGGCCGCGCTCACCGGCAAGGACGGACGCAAGGTCACGGGGAAGGCCACCGCGGCACCCACCGCAGATGGCACCGGCACGGTAGTGACTGTGTCATTTGAGGGGGATACGCCCGGAGCCACGCGCCCCTGGCACGTACACACCGGCTCCTGCGCAAAGAGTGGCGGTGTCGTGGGCGGGGGGCGTGTCTACACACCGTTGGCCGTTGATGCCAAGGGACAGGCCAGCGGTAAAGCCACGCTGGCGGTGCCGCTGGCCGACACCACCACGTATTACGTGAACATCCACGACAGCGCCGCGGCCATGGGCATCATTGTCGCGTGCGGAGATCTGGCCAAACGGTAGACCGGATGCGCACCGTGCGCTCAAGATCGTCGCGCGCCTGAAGCACTTTCTGACGGAGATCGGGAGCCAACGTTGCATGGCCGGCGAGCCAGGCATCCACCGTCTCCAGTGCGGCGCGGTCAGTTTGCCCGCTCAGCGTCGCCCCCAGCCAACTCCCCAGGAAAAAGATCCGACGGTTGGCCTGAATCCAGGGCAGCGTATCCAACGCCGCCGTCAGGTACGGTCGCGACAGACGCTGCTGCTCCGGATCGTGAAAGCTGCGGAGGCTTGAGGTCACCCACTCCTCGTTCAATGCGGCGTCGCGGAACCAGCGGGAGAACAGATGCGCCTTCGTGGCGCTGTCCGGCTTCGCCGCCGTAGCGACAAACGCCTGGCGTTGCCCCTCGGTCGTTGCATCGCGCTGCGACTCGGCCGCAATCAGTGAGTCCGAGTCGGAGGCGCCGCGGGCGACCAGTCGCGTCACCAGCGACCAGCGGGTAGGCGCACGGACCGCGAGCCCCAGGGCACTGTCGGCCCTCAGCCATCCACGAAGCTGGGCCAGGGCGGCCGGACGTTGCGCGAGGCCGATGTACGCATCGAGGTGGGCCTTGCGCGTGCCGTAGGGGCGCGTCGCATCGCCCGCACCACGCAGCAGGAGTGCCTCCACCTCCGGCAGGATCTCCTCCCGTACCGGTGCCGGACTGTAGCGACTGACTGCCGTCGTAAGGCGCCCTACCAACGTGCCGGCCAATTGCTCATCCCGTTCCGTGGGGAGCGACTGCAGCGCCATACGGACGAAGCGCCCGGGGGCCAGACGTGCCTCGCGCACCAGATCCCACAGCGAGCCCCACAACATCGCCCGCAGAAAGTCGTCGTCAACTGATGCAATCTGCTGCTCAAGCCAGTTCACGCTCATCGTATCGGGCAGCACAATCGCGTAGCCATAGTCCCCTTCGTTGGCATACACGAACGCCGGGGCCTCTCTGCCCACCGCATCACGCACAATGGTGGTATCACCGCGCAGCTCCACGGGGATCTGCACCGGCGGGCGATTCGGATAATGCAACCGTACCTGCATCTTGAGTGGCCACGCGCCGGCGCCGGACAGCGCCGGTTGGGCCGGCCGCTGCACGAGCCGCAATTGCACAATACGGCCGTCGCGCACGTCCAGCTGTTGCTCCACGATGGGCATACCCGGGCGCAGCATCCATTGTTTGCCCCAGGCGGTCAGATCACGACCCGACGCCACCCCGATGCTGGCGAGCAACTCCTGCCAGGTCGCGTTCCCATAGGCATGCTCCCGCAGGAAACGCTGCACGCCACGCTGGAATGCTCGCGCACCCACCAGATACTCAAGCTGCTTGAGCAGTGAAGGCGCCTTGTTGTACACAATGGGCCCATAGTTGCTCTTGGCTTGATCCAGATTGGCCAACGATTGCCACACGGGCGTGGTCCCCGACGTGGCATCTGTTCCGTACGCCGTGGGTTTGTTGCGCAGATAAAAAGTCTTCCACGCATTGGAGCTCGGCTCGAGCGAGGCCTGCATGCGCGCCGCCATGAAGGTGGCAAAGCCTTCCTTGAGCCACAGATCATCGAACCAGCGCATGGTCACGTAATCGCCAAACCACTGGTGCGCCACCTCATGAAACGTGGTGGCTTGCCGCCCCAGCAACTGCGACGTCGTCGGGCGCTCCCGATAGATGAAGCTCTCCTCGTTGTAGAACACCGCGCCCGGGTGCTCCATACCGCCAAACGGGAAGGCCGGAGCGAGCAGGGCATCGTACTTGTCGAATCCGTACGCCACGCCGAAATATTCGCCGAGCCACCGCAATGCCCGCGCATTCATGGCCAGCAGCGTATCCGACTCCGCTTCCTTGGCTCGCGACGCGCGCACGTACAACGACATCGGCACCGGTGCGCCACGCGGCACGATCACGTCGCGTCGCGTGTGCACCTGCCACGGCCCCGCCGCAAAGGCCATGAGATAGGTGCTCAGCGGCTTGGTGTTCGCAAAACGATGCGTGCGACGATCGCCCGCACTGTCCACACCGATCAGGGCCCCGTTGGCCAGAGCCCGCCATCCGCGCGGTGTCGTGAGCGTCAGTTGCAGTCGCGCTTTCAGGTCCGGCTGGTCGAACGACGGGAACAGCAGATTCGCATCCGATGGCACGAGCAGCGTGTACAGATACGTTGCACTGTCCGTTGGATCCGTGGTGCGAATGATGGCGGCACCGGCAGATGCCACCGGGGTCAGGAACTCCACTGTGACCGTATTCCGCCCGGCCCGCAGCAACCCACTCGGCACGGTGATGTGGTGGCGGTTCCAGGCACTGGCGGCCCCAGCCCACGGTCGTCCGTTCACCGCTCCGCCAAGTACGGCAGTTCCCCGGAAGTCGAGGATTACATCGCCCGCGCCCCGCCGCAGAAACGACAGGGTGACGGCGCCGGAGGCGGTATCCGCCGTCCCGACCGTCAACGCCAGATCGTAGCGCACCGCGCTCACCTGGCTGCGCCGACGCGCGGCCAACTCGGCTGACACCCCGGGTCCGGCGAGCCCGCCGGCGGACTGGGCCGGTACCGAAGAAACGGACAGGACACCGGCCAGCATGGCCAGCGACAGCACGAGGAGCATTCGAGAAGTCATCACTGGAATTAGTCCACGAGCAACGCGTCGGCAATCGCCAACCGGACCCTCGATCATCTTACGAAGCGGACCGCTCGTGGAATACCATTTTACCGTGCCGTGCTGCACACTTCATGCGAGCGCCTGTTCGATGCGTCGTTCCCGAGCTGAACCCCGCCCTTTGCCCCACGCCCATGTCGTCGGAAATCCGTCCTGAACACCCGGCTCCTTCGTGCGCCGGATGCGCTCGTGTCGACCGGCGCCAGTTTCTTGCGTCGGCATCGGTCCTTTCGTTGGGCGCGCTGGCCACGGCGGCCTGCGGTGACGGGGTGTTCAGCGGTCCGGAAACGGTGCCGGCGTTTCCTTCCACTCCGTTTACACTCGACCCCCGCACCGTCACCGCGTTGCAGCAGGTGGGAGGGCGCACCGTGGTGCAGAACGGCACCACATCGCCGGTGCTGGTGGAGCGGGTGGGGGCGTCGCAATACCGGGCGCTCTCGCTGGCGTGCCCGCATCGGGGGACGATCGTGAATGTGCAAGCCGACGGGTTTCTCTGCCCCAACCATGGCGCCCGCTTCGCGGCCGACGGTACGTGGCTGGGTGGGCAGGAAACGGTGGACCTCGCGCCTGTTGCCGTACGGGTCAACCCCGATGGCACCCTCAGCATTGGGGGAGCCCCACCACCACCGGCCATCGGGTTGGGAGCCACCTCGGCGGTCTTTGTGACCACGACGACCGGAAACAACCCGGCCGGCCAGACGATAGCGATTTCCAATGCTGGCGGCGGGTCGCTGGGAGGGCTGCAGGTTGGGTTGGCCTACGCCCCCAACCAACGCAGCGGCTGGCTGTCGGTGCAACTCAATCAGGCCACCGCGCCGGCCCTGCTGACCCTGGGGGCCAGCAAAGGCACACTCCCGGCCGGCATCTACAACGCCACCGTTACGGTCAATGCCACTGGCGCGACCAACGGGGCGCAGACCATTGCCGTCTCCTTTCTGGTCCAGGACCCCACAACGCCGGCGTCGCTCCAGCTGTCGGCCACAGCGCTCGCGTTCTCGGCTCCACTGGGCACCGCCCCGGCCGCCCAAACCGTCCAGTGCAGCAATGCCGGCGGAGGCAACGTCACGGGGCTGGCCGCGCAGGTGGCCTACGGCGCCGGTGCCACAGGCTGGCTGAGCGTGACGCTCAACCAGACCACGGCCCCGGCCATCCTCACCGTACGCCCCACCAGCACCTCTCTGTCACCCGGCACATATACCGCTACGGTGACCATTTCGGCCACCGGGCTCGCGCCGCGTACCCTCGCCATTGCGCTGACCGTGACGCCTGGCGGTCTGGTGGTGAACCTGGCCGCCTGGCCCGCCCTGGCCAATGTGGGGGGCGTTGCCGGCAGCGTTGGGAACGTGAACGGCGGACCGGTGGCGGTCGTACGTACTGGCACCAGTAGCTTCAGCGCGTTCTCCATGGTGTGCCCGCATGCCGGCACGACCATCAACGTGGTGAATGGCGCCAGCTTCCGCTGCCCCAACCACGGGGCCCTGTTCAATGCCAGCGGCGACAATCTGCCAAACTCGCCGCAACGCACCGACGACCTCACCCGCCTCACCGTGAGCTACACCCCAGGCGCGTCCACGCTGATCGTGACCTGACCGCGCGAAACCGGGGAGTGGGGGGATTGCCGTGGAAATGCCCCGGCAACCCAATTGAACCCCACCCCCGAATTGGCTATGTTTCGAGGCTGTTTGACCTTAGCCAACTTTCGTAGCCATGCCAACTTACGAGTTTCGCACGCCCGACGGCTCCATCATCGAGCGGATCTTCAAGATCAGCGAAGTCCCTGAATCCGTCGAGTTGCCCGACGGCAGTGTGGCCACACGCATCATCTCCGGTGGTGCCGGCCTGCTGTTCAAGGGCTCCGGGTTCTACATCACCGATTACGGCAAGGACGGCAAAAAGGACCAGCGTCCAGCCGCCCCCGCCTCCAGTGATTCCAAGCCTGCGGCGCCTCCGGCGCCCAAGGCCGAGTGACGCCGGCCGTTGTGCACGCCTCCGTGCATGACGGCCGAGTGCCGTCCTTTCTCTCTCTGAACACTCCGTGACTCAGGCTGACGCCCTGCGTGCCGAACTGGCGCGCGCGGCGCGCACTCTTGGTGCGCCCGACGACGTGTCCCCCATTCTCGAGCGGCCGCGTGATCCGTCGTTCGGCGACTGGGCCACCAACCTCGCCATGACCCTCGCCAAGCCGCTCGGCAAGAAGCCGCGCGACATTGCCGAGGCGCTCATCGCCGCACTCGATATGCCGAGCGTCGGCATTGTGTCGGCGGAGATCGCCGGCCCAGGCTTCGTCAACATCCGCCTCGACGCCGGCTTCCAGGCGCGCGGACTGCTGGCCATCCTCGCTGCCCCCGAACAGTGGGGGCGATTCGATGTCGGACGCGGCGAACGGGTGTGCGTGGAGTTTGTCTCCGCCAATCCCACCGGCCCGCTGCACGTAGGACATGGGCGCCAGGCCGCACTCGGCGATGCGATCAGCACATTGCTGGAATGGACCGGGTGGGCTGTTGACCGCGAGTTCTACTACAACGACGCCGGCGTACAGATCGCCAATCTGGCCAAGAGCACGCAAGCGCGCGTCCGCGAGTTGGCGGGCCAGCCGCTGGTCATTCCCGAAGGCGGTTATCACGGCGAGTACATTCGCGAAATTGCCGAACGCTATGTGCAGGCGCATCCGCACGATGCGGCCGGCAATGATCTTGAGGCCTTGCGCATGTTCGCCGTGGCCGCCCTCCGGCACGAGCAGGATCTCGACCTGCAAGCCTTCGGCGTCAAGTTCGATACGTACTATCTCGAAAGTTCACTGTACACCGACGGCCTGGTGGACAAGACCGTCGAATCCCTGAAGCAGTCGGGATACACCTACGAGGAAGACGGCGCCCTGTTCCTGCGCACCACCGACTTCGGTGATGACAAGGACCGCGTCATGAAGAAGAGCGCCGCCAAGGGCGGCGATTACACCTACTTCGTGCCCGACGTGGCGTACCACGTGACCAAGTGGGAGCGCGGCTACCATCGCGCCATCAACGTGCAGGGGGCCGACCACCACAGCACGACCACGCGTGTACGCGCGGGGTTGCAGGCGCTCAAGGTGGGGATCCCCGAAGGATATCCCGACTACGTGTTGCACCAGATGGTGACCGTCATGCGCGGCGGCGAAGAGGTGAAAATCTCCAAGCGTGCCGGTTCGTATGTCACCGTGCGCGATCTGATTGACGAAGTGGGGCGTGATGCCGTGCGCTATTTCTACCTCATGCGCAAGGGCGACTCGCAGTTGGTGTTTGACGTCGATCTGGCGCGGAGTCAGTCGGAAGAAAATCCGGTGTACTACGTGCAAATGGCGCACGCTCGCATGTGCGGCATCTTCCGCGTTGGCGAAATCGACGCCACGACCGTGACGGGCACCGGCGTGGATCTGGGCGTGCTCAGCGAGCCCGCCGAACAGGAGCTGGTGAAGCAGCTGCTCGACTTTCCGGCGATGGTGAAGGGCGCCGCCGATACGCTGGAGCCGCACCGCATTGCCGGCTGGTTGCTGGAAACCGCCCGCGCGGGGCACACCTGGTACCACAAGCATCACGTCCTCGGGGAACCCGAGGCCATCACGCAGGCGCGCCTGGTACTCGCGCGCGCCACGCAGCTCGGCATCGCCGCCGGCCTGCGCATTCTCGGACTGTCGGCGCCGGAGCGCATGTGAGTTCTGCCTTCAACACCATCAAGAATCCCGTCCTCGTCGTGGGCTCGGTGGCCCTCGACTCGGTCGAGACGCCGTTCGGCAAAGCCGACGAAGTCCTGGGCGGTTCTGGCACGTTCTTCTCGTCCTCGGCGTCGCACTTCACCCCGGTGCAGTTGGTTGGCGTGGTGGGGGACGACTATCCCGTGGAGAAGCTCGAGCCGCTGGCCGCGCGCGGCGTTGATCTCGCCGGCCTCGAAAAGGTGAGTGGCTCCAGCTTCCGCTGGCGAGGCCGCTATCGGCACGACCTCAACTCGGCGGAAACTCTCGAGACGCACCTCGGCGTGTTCTCGCACTTCCGGCCAAACATTCCCGAGCAGTTCCGCAACGCCCCGTTTGTGTTTCTGGCCAACATCGATCCGCGGCTGCAGCTGCAGGTCCTCGAACAGGTCAAGAAGCCGCGTCTGGTGGCCTGCGACACGATGAACTTCTGGATCGAGTCGCGCCGCCCCGAACTGGTGGAGTTGCTCGGTCATGTCGACCTCATCACGCTCAATGATGCCGAAGCGCGCCAGCTCACCGAGCACACCAATCTGGTGAAGGCCGCGCGCTGGATCATGGACAAGGGCCCCAAGTTCGTGCTCATCAAGAAGGGCGAGCACGGTGCCTTCATGTTCACGCGCGACAGCATCTTCTTTGCGCCGGCGTATCCGCTGGAGAACGTGTTCGATCCCACCGGTGCTGGTGACTCGTTTGCCGGTGGCTTCATTGGCTACCTCGCCGCAACCGGCGACCTGAGCGAGAGCAACATGCGCCGCGCCGTCGTGGTGGGGTCGGCCATGGGATCGTTTGCCGTGGAGAAGTTCTCCAACCAGCGGTTGCTCGAAATCACCCGTGCCGACATTGACGCGCGTGTGCAGGAGTTCCGGCAGTTGGTGGCGTTTGACGCGGAGATCGGCGAATGACCGGGGCACCGCTGGACTACCGCAGCGCCGGCGTGGACATCGACGCCGCCGACGACGCGAAAAATCGTTTGGCTAAGCTCGTGCAGAGTACCATGACGTCGGGGGCGCGTGGCGCCTTTGGCGGCTTTGGCGGCATGTTCCGCGTGCCCGAGGGGTACCGCGCACCGTTGCTCGTGGCCAGTGCCGATGGGGTGGGCACCAAGATCAAGATTGCCATCGAAGCTGGTCGCCACGATACCATTGGCCATTGCCTCGTGAATCACTGCACGAACGATATTCTCGTGCAGGGCGCCATCCCGCTCTACTTCCTCGACTACGTGGCGTTCGGCAAGCTTGAGCCGCCCGTAGTGGAAGGCGTGGTGGCAGGTGTCGCTGCCGGCTGTCGCGAGAACGAATGCGCGCTCATCGGCGGTGAGACCGCCGAGATGCCCGGTGTGTATACGCCCCCCGATTACGATCTGGCCGGCTTCATTACCGGCATCGTGGAAGAAGACGCCGTCCTGGGCAGTGCCCGTGTGCAGAACGGCGATGTGCTGGTGGCGCTCGCCGGTGATGGGCTGCACACCAACGGGTATTCGTTGGCTCGCCGCATCATCAGCGATCGGCTCAAGCTGGGGGTGCACGACCTGTTCCCGGGCGCGAATGGCGCGAGCGTGGCCGATGTCATGCTCAAGGTGCACCGCTCGTATCTGCAGTGCCTCAAGCCGGTGCTCGGGCACATTCACGCCATGGCGCACATCACCGGCGGCGGACTGCCCGGCAATCTCAACCGGGCGTTGCCTGAAACACTTGATGCCAGCGTGGACACGTCCACGTGGACCATCCCCAATGAGTTCAGTGTACTCGCGGAGGCGGGGCAGGTGGCCTCGCTCGAGATGTTCCGCGCGTTCAACATGGGGGTGGGTATGGTGGTCATCGTGCCAAAGGAAAACGTGTCACACATCACGTCGCGCGCTGCGGCGTGCGGCATTGCGGCGTGGGAGCTTGGCGCGGTCGTGCCGGGTAGTGGCCGTGTGCGCCTCGACGGGCAGGTGACATGAGGTTCGGCGTGCGAGGCATCGGCGCCGCCGCGCTAGTCGCTACCTCGGTGGCGACACCGCCTGCCCGAGAGCTTGCCGCGCAGACCACAGCGGGTTCCTGCTCCGTCACTGTTGCCGGATTCAACACGTTCTCCGGACCGGATGCGTGCACTAAGGCCCGCGATCTTTTCGCCTTCATCATGCCGCAGGCGGGTGTAGCACTGTCCGGTGGTAATCCCGTCCTGGGAGAAGGCGGCACCATGGGCGGCTGGGGCAAGCGCGCCATCTCGCTTCGCGTGACGGCCGTCGATGGGCAACTGCCCAATAACGCCGTCCCCATTTCGCTGAGCGGCTCGGCCGTTTCGTCAAATTTCGGGGCAACACGGGCGCCCGTGCCGGTACCGTCGGTTGACGCAGCTATTGGCCTATTCGCCGGTATTCCCGCTGGCCTCACCAACGTGGGCGGTGTCGATCTCCTTCTCGGCGCCACGTACTTGCCCAAAGTCGACGAAGAGGAGTTCTCCATCGCGCCGCAAACGTCCAGCTTTGCGCTGTCGTACGGCGTGCGGGTGGGGGCGTTGCAGGAGTCCTCGCTCGTTCCCGGCGTGAGTGTCAGTTATATGCGCCGCAAATTGCCCACGGTGTCGTTAGGCTATGCCTCCAGCAACGACACCATCAGCGTACGCAATCTGGCCGCCACGTCCAACAGTCTTCGCATTGTGGCCAGCAAGCGCGTCGCCATCTTCGGGCTGGCCGCGGGCGTGGGTCGCGACCAGTTGGAGAACACTGCGGGGGTCGAAGCCGTGGTCAACGAAACTGTGCTCGGCGTACCGCAGCGTGGACAGGTAACGCTGAACGCGCTTCGCCAAACGACAACGCGCAATACGGCGTTCGTGAACGCCAGCGTGGGCCTGCTCCTTGCGCGTCTGGTCGGTGAAATCGGGTGGGCGGCCGCCGGCGACAGTGATCCCACCACCAACACCTTCGATGGCCGTGCCGCCAACGCAGGGTATCGGTACGGTTCACTTGGCGTCACTGTTCGATTCTGATCGGTCGCCATCTGGCGATCAACCGCCGCACTCCGAGGCGCACGCGCCGGGCACCACGCCCGACGACGTGCGCTTCATGCGTCAGGCCTTGAGCCTCGCCGATCGTGGGGCGGGGCAGGTCGCCCCCAATCCGCTCGTCGGGGCCGTCATCGTGCGCAATGGCACGGTGATCGGCGAAGGGTGGCACCAGCGCTACGGCGGTCCTCACGCCGAGGTGCACGCGCTTCGCATGGCGGGCGATAAAGCGCGCGGGGCTACCGCGTATGTCAGCCTCGAGCCCTGCAATCACTTGGGGCAAACCGGGCCGTGCACGGAGGCCTTGGTGGCCGCCGGCATTACGCGGGTCGTGTGCGCCACGAGGGACCCCAATCCCAAAGCGGCCGGTGGCATCGAGCGGCTGCGGGCGGCGGGAATCGAGGTGCTGTCGGGAGTCTGCGAAGCCGACGCGCTGTTGCAGAACGCCCCGTTCTTCCACAGCGCCCGTGGAGCCCTATTGCCCTTTGTCACCCTCAAGCTGGCCCTCTCCCTCGACGGGGCCATTGTGGGCGCGTCGCGTCGCCGTGCCTGGCTGACCGGGCCCGAGGCGCAGACGGCCGTGCATGCCCTGCGGGCGTCAGCCGACGCCGTGGCCGTAGGCATTGGCACCGCGCTGGCGGATAACCCCGCCCTGACGGTCCGGCTGGCCCAGGCCCCCCGGGTGGCCCCCGTACGCGTCGTCTTTGACCGCCAGGCACGGCTCCCCGCGACGGGTACGCTGGTGCAGACGGCCCGCGAGACGCCCGTGTATGTCTTGGCCGCCCCCGACGCCCCAGCGGCTCGCACCGACGGCCTCCGCGACGCCGGTGTAACGGTACTGCATGCCGCCGATCTCTCCGCCGGGCTCCAGGCGCTGGGGGCGCAGGGCGTCCGACATCTGTTGGTGGAAGGAGGCGCCCAAATCGCCTCGGCGCTCATGGCCGCCGGTCTCGTACACCACCTGATTATCTTTCAAGCTCCGGTCATTCTGGGGGCAGGGGCTGTTCCGGCCTTTGCCGCACTCCCGGGGCAGGACGCCGATACGGCGCCCCGCCTGCGCGTGCTCGAGCGCCGTGGATACGGCGCCGATCTGATGACCCGTTACGCTGTTTCCGGAGACTGAAGACAGGATGTTTACGGGGCTTGTAGACGACGTTGGGCTCATTGAGCACGTCGCCGACACGCCGGCCGGGCGCGAATTGCGCATCGTCAGCCGGTATACCGACCTTGCAGACGGCGAGAGCATCGCCGTCAACGGGGCCTGTCTCACGGTACGTGAACACGGGATCTCCGCCAGTGGTCGCGGCTGGTTTACCGTGGCCGCGATCGTAACCACCCTGGGGCGCACCACCATCGGCGACTGGGAAACGGGCGGCACGGTGAATCTTGAACGCGCCATGAAGCTCGGCGACCGGCTGGGGGGGCACTTGGTGCTCGGACACGTGGATGGACTTGGCCGCGTGCTCGATACCCGCGACGAAGGCGACGCCTGGCTCATCGATCTGGAATTGCCGGCGTCCATGCGCCCCCTGCTGGTGGACAAGGGCTCCATCGCGGTGAATGGCGTGAGCCTCACCGTGAATGAGCTGCTCCCCACGGGAGTGCAGCTGTCCATTATCGAATACACCAAACAGCACACTACGCTGGGCCTGCTGGCGGCCGGCGCGAATGTGCATGTAGAAGCCGATGTGCTGGCCAAGCATATCGAACGACTGCTGATGCCCTATCTGCGCGCGACCGACGCGCCTACACTGGCCGCAGCACTGACGGAGTTGAAGTGATGACGCAGGATACGGAACCCACTGGCACTGCGCAGGACGCCGAGCCGGTTTTTGGCACGGTCGAACAGGCCCTTGCCGATATTGCCGCCGGAAAGTTTGTCGTGGTGGCCGACGACGAAGATCGCGAAAACGAGGGAGACCTCGTCTGCGGTGCGGAGCTCGTCACGCCGGAAATGGTCAACTTCATGCTCGAAGCCAAAGGCATGATTTGCCTTTCCATGACCAACGAGTTGGCGGACCGGCTGGGCCTCGAAATGCAGGTGGATCACAACACCGAGGCCATGTCCACCGCCTTCACGGTGAGCATTGATGCCGCGGCCAAGTACGGCGTCACCACCGGCATCAGTGCCAGCGATCGGGCCACCACCATTCGCGTGGCCGTCGCTGCCGGCGCCACGCGCGCGGACCTGCGGGTACCTGGCCACATTCACCCTCTGCGCGCCCGCAACGGCGGCGTGCTGCAGCGGGTAGGCCACACCGAAGCGGCCGTCGATATTGCGCGACTCGCCGGCCTGCAGCCGGCCGGCGTGATCTGTGAAATCCTCAACAAGGATGGCACGACCGCGCGTCGCCCGCAGCTCGAGGTGTTCGCCAAGGAACACGGCCTCACCTTCATCACCATCGCGCAGCTGGTGGCCTATCGACTGCAGCACGAACGACTCGTGCATCGCATGGCCGACGCGCGCCTCCCCACCAATTACGGGGACTGGCGCATTGTGGGCTACAAGAACGACGTTGACCACCGGGAACACATCGCCATCGCCTACGGCGATGTAACCGATGGCGAAGACGTGCTGGTGCGCATGCACAGCAAATGTCTCACCGGCGACGTGTTCCATTCCCGCCGCTGCGACTGCGGCTGGCAGCTGGAAACCGCCATGCAGATGATCCAGGCCGAGGGGCGCGGCGTCATCGTGTATCTCGATCAGGAAGGACGCGGCATCGGTCTGCTCAACAAGATCAAGGCCTACGAACTGCAGGACACCGGCGCCGACACCGTCGAAGCCAATGAACAACTCGGCTTCAAACCCGATCTTCGCAATTACGGCATTGGCGCGCAAATTCTGCTCGATCTGGGCGTGCGCTCCATTCGGATTCTGACCAATAACCCGCGCAAGCTCGTGGGGCTCGACGGCTACGGTCTCGTGCTCAAGGATCGTGTGCGTATCGAGGCACCGTCCACCAGTGAGAACGCTTCCTATCTTGAAACCAAGCGCACCAAGCTTGGACACCTCTTCGCCGTCTGAGATCGCCGTGGCTGAATTCAATGGGGATCCCCGCGGGGAAGGCCGACGCATCGTGGTCGTGGCCAGTCGCTTCAACGAAAGCATCACGGTGCCCCTGGCCGAAGGTGCGGTAAGCACGTTGGTCGAGAAAGGCGTTCGCTTCGAGGACATCGATGTGCTCTGGGTGCCGGGCGCGTGGGAATTGCCCGTGGCGGTGCGCCGTGCGCTGGCCTCCGAGAAGTACGACGCGGCCGTGGTGGTGGGCGCGGTCATTCGCGGTGGCACGCCGCACTTTGAGTTTGTGGCCGGGGAAACGGCACGCGGCCTCATGGAGGCCTCTCGCGACTTCGAAGCGCCGGTCACGCTCGGACTGCTGACGACGGATACCATGGAGCAGGCCGAGGAACGGGCCGGCGGTGCGCATGGCAACAAGGGCGTTGATGCGGCGCTGGCGGCACTCGAAGTGCTCGACCTGTTCGACCGTGCCTTTGCCGACGACCGCTTCGGCGAGGATGACGACGCATGAGCAACCTTCGCGACGAAGCGTTCTGGGATGGTCCTTCGCAGGAGCCATTGCTCCCCAGGCAGGGAAAGCGCACGCGTGGCAAGCCAACCACGAAGGCCGAGCGGGTCGAAACGCGCGGGCGCGCGCGGGCGCTGCAGGCCTTGTATGCGGCGGATGTGCGTGGCGATCAGACGGAGCTGCGTCGTATTGCCACCACCGTGTTCGACGACCTCGCCATCGATCCTGACGAGCGGACGTTTGCGTCTCGCATTGTGGCCACGGTGGCCGATCGCGGCGGAGAGCTCGATGCGGCGCTCGCCGAAGTCACGAACAACTGGCGCCTCGAACGGCTCGGTGCCATCGAACGCAGCGTCCTGCGTCTTGCGGCCGCGGAACTCGCCCGCAACGAAGCACCGGTCAAGGTGGTGCTGCAGGAGGCGGTGCACCTCGCGGAACGCTATGGCACCGAACGCAGTGCACGCTTCGTGAACGGCGTGCTCGACGCCTACGCCCGCAAGCTCGGCAAGCTGTGACCGCTGCGGGGAGCAACAGCGCAGGCGTGGCGCCGCGCCGAGATACGGCGAGCGCGCGTCTGCGTATTGCCGTGGTGAATTGGCAATGCCGGGATAATCCCCTGGCTGGTGGGGCGGAAATCCACCTGCACGAGATCTTCGGACGGTTGGCCGCCATGGGGCACGAGGTCGTGCTGCTGTGCGGCGGCTGGCCGGGCTGTCCGCCCCGCGCCACGCTTGATGGCATCGAGGTGCATCGCGTGGGCACCCGGCAGACGTTCCCCTTTCTGGCCCGTCGCTACTGGCACACCCATCTCGCCCCGCGCGGCTTCGATGTGCTGGTGGAAGACATCAATAAGGTGCCGCTGTTCACGCCAACCTGGCGTGCCCCCAAGCTGGTCGCGCTGGTCCCCCACCTCTTTGGTGGAACCGCTTTCCAGGAATTGGCCGCCCCACTCGCCACCGCCGTCTGGCTTTCCGAAAAGCCGCTGCCCTGGTTCTATCGCCGATATGCCTTTGAGGCCATCAGCGAAAGCACCAAGGAAGACCTGGTGCAGCGCGGCATCGCTGCCGACCGGATTCGCGTCATTTTCCCCGGAATCGATAGCCAACACTATACGCCTGATCCCTCCCAAAGGGCGACTCGCCCCACATTTGCGTATCTGGGTCGCCTAAAGAAGTATAAGGGAGTAGATCTTGTCCTCAGGGCCTTTGCCGCCTGCGACGTTCCCGAGGCCACGCTGGAGATTGCCGGAGCTGGCGAGTTTCGCGCCGAGCTTGAGCAATTGGCGGGAACCCTTGGGGTTGCTTCGCGGGTACGGTTTTTAGGACGAATTGACGAGACTGAGAAGTGCGCCTTGCTTCGACGGGCTTGGGCGACGGTTTTCGCATCACCAAAGGAGGGGTGGGGCATTACGAACCTGGAGGCAGCAGCGAGCGGAACTCCGGTGATTGCGTCGAACTCCCCGGGAATTCGTGAGTCCGTGAGGCACGGCGAAACAGGGTTTCTCGTGAAACACGGAGACGTGGCTGCCATGGCTGGTTGCATGCGGCGCCTCAGCGACGAGCGGACGCTCGTCGAACACCTGGGGGCCAATGCACGACGCTTCGCCGAGGGCTTTACCTGGGCGAACGCCGCGAAGGAGACCGAAGCCCACCTCCGTGAGGTGGTGGGAAGGGAGGAAGGTCGCTGATGGAGATCATCCTGCACGCGCACCACGCGGAAGTGACGGAGTCGCTTCGCACCCAGGCCGAATCGGCCATCCGCCGCATTGCGACACGATTGCACCACGTCGCCAATGCCATCGTACGATTTGTCGGTGACGGGCCCACCCGTCGCGTCGAAATCGTGCTCCGCGGAACCCGCCATCGAGAACTCTTCGCCGTGGCCGACGCGCATGCCTTTGCGCCGGCACTCAGCACGGCAGTGCACCGCCTCGAAAGCCAGGTGGCCAGCGTGCGTCGATCCCGCCGGGTACCTCGCAATGGAGATCGCACCGGGTGAGCAAACGCCTGACCGTAGGCATGCTCTACGAGCAAATGAAGGATGTGCTCGAATTGGAGCTGCTCGGCCCGGCCACCGGTCTCGATCGCGAGATCACGAGCCCCGAGGCGTCAAGCCCGGGGCTCGTCCTTGCCGGCTACATCAATCGCTTTCCGTATCAGCGCATTCAGGTGCTCGGCGAAACCGAGATCACCTACCTGCAGTCGCTCGACGAGGCGCAGCGCGCCACCAATCTCGAGCAGTTCTTCGGATTCCCCATCCCCTGCGCGTTCATCACCAAGGCGCTCGAGCCACCTGAGCCACTCATGCGTCTGGCGGATGACGCCGGCATGACGGTGCTCCGCTCGCGTCTCAAGACCGCCGAGTTCTACCGGCTCATCAAACCGTTTCTCGCCGACCAGTTTGCGCCCACCACCACCATGCATGGATCGCTCGCCGACGTGTATGGGGTCGGGTTGTTCTTTACCGGAAAGAGCGGGATCGGGAAATCGGAGTGCGTGCTGGATCTGGTGGAGCGTGGCCATCGGCTGGTGGCCGATGACCTCGTATTCGTGTCGCGCCGTGGCAACGATGTGCTCATCGGCAAGGGCCATGAGCTACAGCGTCATTTTATGGAAATTCGTGGCGTTGGGTTGTTGGATATTCCGGCCATCTTCGGTATCCATGCCGTGCGTCAGCAGAAGCGGCTCGAAGTCGTGGTGGTATTGGAAGAGTGGGATGCCGATGCGCAGGTCGATCGCACCGGACTGGACGTGCAGACCATCGACGTCCTCGGCGTGGAGATCCCCAAGATCACGGTGCATCTCAACCCCGGAAAAAACATCACGGTCATCGCCGAAGTCATCGCCATGAACCATCTCCTGCGCTATTATCGCGGGTACGACACCGCGACCGCGTTCAACGAACGACTGATTGGCCAGATGCGCCGGAAGTCGGACGTGCAGCGCTACCTGCAGGAGGATGACGAGTAGTGTCCGATGGGGTTGAGCAGGAAACGCCAGTGCGAGCAATCGTGGCCGGGCACGGCACTTTTGCCAGTGGTATCATCTCGGCTGTTGACCAGATAACCGGTCGCGGGGGGCAGTTCGTTGCCTTCTCCAACACCGGTCTGGGGCTGGACGATATTCAGGGAACACTGGCGGCGGCGCTTGACGCCAGCCACGCGCGGGTGATCTTCACCGATCTTCCGGCTGGAAGCTGCACCATGGCGGTGCGCCGTATGATTCGTGATCGCCCCGGTGTGCTGTTGGTTACCGGAATCAATCTTTCGTTGCTGCTCGACTTTGCCATGCAGGACGACGCCGATCCCGCGCATGCCGTTCAGGCGGCGCTGGACCGGGGCCGCGCCTCCATGGTCGTGCACGGCGCCTGATCGCCGACGCTGCGTCGCGACCTCCTACCGTTCGCATGCCCATCGCGCTTTATCGTATCGATGATCGTCTCATTCACGGCCAGGTGGTCGTGGGATGGGGGCAACCGCTTGAGCTGGGCTTCATCGTGTTGGTGGACGACGAGGTGGCCTCCAGTGAGTGGGAGCAGGAGCTGTACCGCATGGGCGTCCCGCCTGAGATGGCGGTGTATTTCCACACGGTTGGTGATGCCGCCAACCAGCTGGCCGAGTTTGAGCGCAATCCCAAGCCGGGCATTGTCCTGGTGGGTGACATTGGCACCATGCAGCGCCTTGTCACCGCCTCCGCCGGACAGGTGCGAACCGTAAACGTAGGCGGGGTGCACCATTCTCCCGGACGTGTTGGCCGCTTGCGGTATGTGTTTCTCACGCCGGCCGAGGAAGAAGGCCTGAAGGAGATGGCCGCGCACGGCGTGGATGTCACCGCGCAAGACGTTCCCTCCGCGCGCCCGGTGCCGCTCGCAGAATTGCTGCAATCCAGTCCGGGCGCCTGATGGACGGCCTGGCCTTGCTCGTGGATCTCGTACCGGTGGCGCTGCTGGCAGGCGTGGCGGGACTTGATGTCGTGAGCTTTCCACAGGCCATGATCTCCCGACCTATTGTGGCCGCCACGCTGGGCGGGGCCTTTCTCGGGGCGCCGGAGGCCGGGCTGGTCTGCGGGACGGCCCTTGAATGCCTGGCTCTTGAGGCGCTCCCGGTGGGGGCCTCCCGTTATCCCGAGTGGGGCAGTGCCTCGGTGGTGGCGGGCGCGGTGGCGGCGGTCGGAGCCACGGACTCCTCGTTCCCCGATGTCGGTGCCTTTGCGGTGGCGGTGCTGGTGGGAATCCTCACCGCCTGGGGCGGTGGTTGGACCATGGTCAAGCATCGCCAGCTGATCGCCCGCTTCGCCCGCCCGCGTCTTGGGCAGCTGGCGGCTGGCTCACGGAACACGGTCGTCGGGCTGCAGGTGTTCGGGATGACCGCCGACCTCATGCGTGGGGCCATCATCGGAGCCGTGGTGTACCTGCTGTCGCGCCCGGTCGCCGCCATGGTGAATACCAAATGGACGGTGGACGAAGATCTGTCGCGGGCCATCATTGTGGCCTGTGTGGCGGCGGTGGCCGCGTCGGCGGTCTGGAAGGACTTCCATGCCATTAGCGGCACACGGCGCCTGTTCGTGGCCTCGCTCGCCGTGGGGACACTGCTCGTGGTGGCCGGTGGCTGACGCCGACCTGCATCCGTCCCCCCTCCCTCCGGTCGCTGCCACGCCGGCAACCGGGACGGCACCGGTATTGCCCCTTCACGACGCGGCGCCACTCCCCACAGGCTTGCGCCTTTCCATGCTGCTCCGCTGCATGGCCATCCAGGGCTCGTGGAACTACGAAATTCTGGTGGGCAATGGCGTCGGTTTTTGCGTGGAGCCCGCGCTGCGGCAACTCCCCGGTGGTGTGGATGGGCCGCTCTACAAGGAGGCGTTGGCTCGACAATCCGTCTACTTCAACGCGCACCCGTACCTCGCGTCGCTGGCTATCGGCGCCCTGGCGCGCGCTGAACTGGACCAGGTGCCCCCCGTCCGCATTGAACGGTTCCGCACGGCGCTCTGCGGCCCGCTCGGCAGCGTCGGCGACCGTCTGGTCTGGGCGGCATGGCTCCCGGCGTGCTCCCTCGTGGCGCTGCTGCTCTTCGGCTTTGGCTGGTCCCCGCTTGGAGTCATGGTGGGGTTCCTCTTACTGTACAACATCGGACACCTCGCGCTGCGCGACTGGGGACTCCGGGCCGGCTGGCGTTTCGGTCTGCGGGTTGCCACGGCGCTGGGACATCCGGTGCTTCAGCATGGCCCGCGCTACATTGGTCTGGTGTCGGCCGTACTTGGGGGGCTCGCGCTCCCGCTGGCGGTCCATCGGGCCATTGGTAGTCAGAACCCGTTGTCGCCAATCCCCATGGGAGTAGCGGTTGCTACTCCGGTACTCGCTGTCCTCCTCGTGCGACTGCAAAGCCGTGCCGAGGGATGGCGCGTCGTCCTGTTGTTGCTCGCGGCTTTTGTCCTTTACTCGGTGGTCCGTTAATGGCTGAACGATCCGTCCAAATCGTGAACAAGCATGGGCTGCACGCGCGGCCCGCGGCCGAAATGGTGAAAGCCGCGTCGAAATTCAAGAGCGATATCACCATCTCGCGAGATGATCTCGAGGTGAACGGCAAGAGCATCATGGGCGTCATGATGCTGGCGGCGGAATACGGCGCCACCATCACCCTGCGCGCCGCCGGTCCTGATGCGGACGACGCGCTGGAGGCGCTCTCCGCACTGGTGGCGGCGCGCTTCGGAGAGAGCTGAGTGCTTTCGGTTCTCCGCGGCATTCCCGCGTCGCCGGGGATCGTCGTGGGCCCCGTGCACCTCCTGCGATGGGAGGTGCCGGAGGTGCGTCATCGACTCGTGGATGACAGCAGCATTGAACAGGAAATCGAACGATTCCATGCCGCGGTGGAACGCGCGCGCGAGCGGCTGCGACTGCTGCGTGCCCGCACGGAGGCGCAGGCCGGACCGGAAGAAGCGGCCATCTTCGATGTGCAGCTGTCTATTCTCGATGATGGCGAGCTGACGAACAGCACCATTGCGCTGATCCGGCAGAATCTGGGGGCGGAAAAGGCGTTCGACATCGTGCTGTTGGAGTGGCGCCAGCACTTTGCGCGCTCCAGCGCTCCCATGCTGCGCGAAAAGGTGGGCGACCTCACCGACGTGCACATCCGCGTGCTCTCCATTCTGCTGGATCTGCCCGATCACGATCCGGTGGATGTGCCGCGGGGCAGCAACACCATTCTGGTGACGCACGATCTCACGCCGTCGCTCACCATGCAGCTCGATCGCGAGTGCATTGCCGCCATTGCCACGGAAGCGGGAACTGCCACCGCTCATGTGGCCATCCTCGCCCGTTCGCTTGGACTGCCGGCGGTGGTGGGTCTGCGTAACGCCCTCACCGCGCTGCACGGCGGGGAAATCGTCATTCTCGACGGTGCCGAAGGCACCATGGTGATCTCGCCGTCCGATCACGAAGTGGATGAAGCCCGGCAACGGGTGGCCGAAGAGGAAGGGCGCGCCGACGTCATTCGCGAATTGGCGCTGAGCGAACCCGTCACGCGCGATGGGGTCCGCGTGGTAATCCGCGCCAATGTCGATATTCCCGAAGAGTCCGACTACGGCGCCAGCAGTGGTGCCGAAGGGGTCGGCCTCATGCGCACCGAATTCCTCGTGGTGGGGCGTGCCAGCATGCCCGACGAGGAGGAACAGTATCGTGCCTATACGCGCGTGGTGAAGGCCTTCGCCGGTCAGACGGTCATCATCCGCACGTATGATGTCGGAGGGGACAAGCTTCCCGTGGGAGGCTTCCCGCACGAAGCCAATCCCTTCCTGGGGTGGCGGGCCATTCGCATGTGCCTCGACGAGAGCGAACTGTTCAAGGTGCAGCTGCGGGCCTTGTTGCGGGCTGCGGTACACGGCGATCTGCGCATCATGTTGCCGCTGGTCGTTACGGTGGACGAAGTGCGCGAAACGCGTCAGCTGATCAGCGAATGCATTGATGAACTGGCGGCGCGACGCGTCCCCTTCCGTGATGACGTCCCGCTGGGAGTCATGATTGAAACTCCCGCCGCCGCGGTGGCCTGCGATACGCTGGTCCGCGACGTGGATTTCTTCAGCATCGGTTCCAACGATCTGGTGCAGTACATGCTGGCCGTCGATCGTGGCAACGCCAATCTCGCGCCCCGCTTCACGCCGTTCCATCCTGCCGTACTGCGTCTCATGGCACAGGTGCAGGCCACCGGCGCCGCACATGGCATCGATGTCTGCGTCTGCGGCGAAATGGCGTCGCAGCCGCTCGCCGTCTTCGCCTTGCTCGGCTTGGGGCTGCGCCAGTTGAGCGTGGCGCCGCGGGCCGTCGCTGACGTGAAACGCATCATTCGTGGGGTACGGGCCGAGGTGGCCGCCGACGCCGCCCAAGCCGCCATGGCCTGTAGCACGGCCCGCGAGGCCGAGGTCCTGCTGCGACGGCGCCTTCGGGCCGAGTTGCAGCTCTAGGGGTGTTTCCCCCGGTGGCACCGTGCCCCGGGGCCCCGGAACGGTTGCAGTTGCCCCGATCCTCCCCTAGTCTACCCAAGACTTTGCGAAGTATTCACTTACCCCGAGACCAGCACCCCGTGGCCGATCGTCATCTCTTCACGTCTGAGTCAGTCACCGAAGGACACCCGGACAAGATTGCGGACCAGATCTCTGATGCCGTTCTCGATGCCATCCTGACCGTGGATCCCGCCGCGCGCGTGGCATGCGAGACGCTCGTCACGACCGGCCTCGCTGTCATTGCCGGCGAAATCACGACCACGGCCTACGTGCACTTGCCGGAAATCGTCCGTCAGACCATCGATGGCATTGGCTACAACAATGCGGAATTCGGTTTCGACGCCAAGACGTGTGCCGTGATGAGCACCATCGATCGGCAGTCGCCGGACATCGCGCAGGGTGTGGATACGGGCGGCGCCGGTGATCAGGGAATGATGTTCGGCTATGCCACCGACGAAACGCCGGAGCTCATGCCGTTGCCCATCCAGCTGGCGCATGCGCTCACGCATCAGCTCTCGGTGCTCCGCAAGGACGGCACCTATCCCTGGCTGCGCCCCGACGGCAAGGCACAGGTCTCCGTGGTCTACGAGGGCGACCGTCCAGTGGCTGTGGATACCGTTGTCATTTCCACCCAGCACGACGAAAAGGTGTCCAACACCAAACTCCGTCGCGCCATCCTCGACGACGTCATCCACGCGACCATCCCCGAAGAGTTCATCGCGCGCCGCATGAAGACGCACATCAACCCCACCGGCCGGTTTGTCATTGGCGGCCCACAGGGTGATGCCGGCCTCACGGGGCGCAAGATCATTGTGGACACGTACGGTGGCATGGGGCGTCATGGCGGCGGTGCCTTCAGCGGCAAGGACCCGTCCAAGGTGGATCGCTCGGCCTGCTATGCGGCACGCTGGGTGGCCAAGAACATCGTGGCCGCCAAACTTGCGCGCCGGTGTGAAGTGCAGGTGGCCTACGCCATTGGTGTGGCCGAACCTGTGTCGGTGTACGTGCAGACGTTTGGCACGGGCGCGGTGCCTGATCGTGAAATCGAAGCGGCGGTCAATGCCGTCTTCGACCTGACGCCTCGTGGCATCAGCAAGGCGCTCGACCTGCGCAAGCCCATTTATCAAGCCACGGCCGCCTATGGGCACTTCGGGCGGAAATCCGAAACCATTGGCCGTGGCAAGTCGGCGCGTACCACGTTTACGTGGGAACGCACCGATCGCGTCGCCGCGCTCAAGAAAGCGCTGTAACAGGCGCCCATGGACCTCAACCGACCGCTGGGGCGCCGCCGCCGGATGTTGGCAAGGCGGCGTGCCATGCGGTCGGTTTGCTCCCGTGGCGGGTATTCTCGGTATCCCCACCCGGAGTCCGCATGATGCAGGAAGTCACCGTGGCCCGCCTCGGCCTCGATAGCGCGACGAATTCGTACGTCGTTATCCTGCGCGAAAAGGTGGGCACCCGTGTGCTGCCGATATGGATCGGCAAGCCGGAGGCCGAATCCATTCTCATGCAGATGAATCAACTCAAGCGCGAGCGCCCGCTCACGCACGATCTCTGCAAAGCGCTCATCACCGGACTCGGCGGAACGCTGCGTCGGGTCAGCATTACGCGCGTGGAGAAGAGCACGTACTTCGCGGAGATGCAGCTCGAGGGCGCCAACGGCCTCATTGAGGTCGATGCCCGTCCTTCGGACAGTATCGCCATCGCGCTTCGGCTCGATGCCCCGATCTACGCGCCAGATGCTCTGCTCTCGGTCATGGAGGTGGATGGCGACGACACGTCGCCCACGCCTCAAGAGACTGGGGAGGACGTGCACGGCCTGTCCGCCGAGCAATTGCAGGCTTACCTCGAGAATCTCCGGCCGGAAGACTTCGGCAAGTTCATCCCCTGAGACTCCGTTCACCGTTCCCCGTGCCGAACCTTCGTGCCGTGTTTCGTCTCGTGAAGCATCCGTTGCTCAGCCTGCTCGTCCTCGCCGCTACACTCATGACTGCTGCGGTGGCTGGCGCGCAGACCACCAGTCGTACGGTTGAAGGCCGCGTCCGACGCCCCGTGCGCGAGGGGGCCGACTCCACGGGCATGGGCCCCACCCGCGACGTGTGGGTCACCCTGCATCGGGTTGGCAAGGACACGGCGGGGCCGGTCGATTCGGTACGCAGCGACGCGAACGGTCGGTACCGCTTCACCTACACCCCGTTCGGCAATGCCGACGCGGTCTATTTCGCGTCAACCACCTACGGCGGCATTGCCTATTTCACGGCGCCGCTCAAGACCGCCAAGGCCACTGGCGACGAAACCGAAATCACCGTCTTCGATACCACGTCGCGCACGTTCCCCCTGTCCGTAAAGGGGCGACACCTCATTGTCAGCAAAGCCGACAGTTCCGACAAGCGCACGGTGGTGGAGGTCTTCGAGCTCTCCAACGACAGCCTCGCCACGCTGATCGCGGCGGAAGTACCGAACGCCGCGCCCACCTGGAGTGTGGGAATTCCCGCCGCTGCCGTCGATGTGCGGGCCAACGAAGGCGAAATCTCCCCCGATGCATTTGCGGCACAGAACGGCCGGGTCTCGGTGTTCGCACCGATCGCGCCCGGCGTCAAGCAAGTGGCCTTTTCGTACAAACTACCCAGCAGCAGCTTCCCACTGCGCGTGCGGTCGGAAGCGGGCGCCGTGGTCTTTGAAGTGCTGCTCGAAGAGGCGCAGGGCACCGTGAAAGGGCAGGGCTTCACCTCAGTCGATGCGGTCGCACTTGAAGGGCGCAACTTCCGTCGGTTCCTGTCGCAGGACGTCAAGCCGGACGCCGACGCGGTTATCGAATTGCCGTCCAGCGGGACTCCCGGACGCAATCTCTACATTGCCGGCTTGTTGGTCGCGGTAGGGTTTCTCATGATGCTGGCACTGACGCGCAGCATGCAACGCGCGGCCAGCAAGCGCGGCCAGGTGGTGCCCACGCTGCGGCCGCAGGAGCCGGATACGCCACTCGGAGATCGGCTCGCGCAGGAGATTGCGGCCCTCGATGCCGTCTATGCCCGACAGGATAATCCGTCGGCGGCGGTTACCGCCGCGTATCAAGCACGACGCGCGGAGCTCAAGGCAGCGCTAACGCAAGCGCTTGCTGAAGCCGGGTCCGGACGGTAGGTTCTAATCGTCGCACACAGGGTGCGACGGACAACTGATTTCGAGCACGGGACACGGAAACCGGTGAAAAGCCGGTGCGGCCCCGCCACTGTAACGGGTAACTCTGCGGTCCTCACGGACTGCACAGCAGCGTCACTCAGTTCACCACTGATCGCAAGATTGGGAAGGTGAGTGACGTCGCCCGGAGCCAGGAGACGACCCGCGCTCTCTCTTTGACGAAGACCCTCGAGGGGGGGCTCGTGCAAACGTGACTGCGCGGTCGTGTCATTACCGTCGTCATGGGTGCTCGGGCGTCTTCTCGTGGGAGAGGATGCCCGTTCGTGTTTCCTCACCCACGATTGGTACGCAGGGTGCGTGCGATCCTGCTGCCGGTATTCGGCAGCGTGCTGGTCGCGTGCTCCGGCGATCGTGCCGCGTCGTCCGCCTCACCGGCGGGCGCGTCTGTGGCTGCGCCATCCGTTACCGATGACTTTGGCGCACCACTCCCCACCGATGCGCAGTTCGCCGAGCGCGTCGTATCGCTCAATCCCGCGGCCACCGAGGCAATCTTTGCCATTGGAGCCGAGGCGCGGCTCGTGGGACGTTCCCGATGGGATAAGTATCCGGCTCAGGTGGAGCGCATCCCCGCGCTCGGTGATGGGATTCGCCCGGCGGTCGAAGCAATTCTCGCCGCCCGCCCTACGCTGGTCATTCTGTATGCCACCGCCGAGAACCGCGCGGCGGCTGACGCGCTGACCCGCGCTGGCATACGAACGATCGCCCTGCGCGTCGACCGCATCGCGCAGTTCCACGCACAGTTGCGTGCGTTGGGGGTGGCGCTGGGCGCAACGGCACGCGCGGCTGCCGTCAGCGATTCGGTGCAGCGCACCCTAAATCGAGTGCGAACACTCACAGCACGCGTGACCGATCGCCCCACCGTCGTGTGGCCCGTCTGGAATACCCCGCCCATGGTCATTGGCGGGGGCAGCTACATGGATGAACTGCTGGAGATCGCCGGGGCTCGCAATGTGTTCCATGAGCTCGCGCAGCCTTCACCATCCGTGAGCATGGAAGAGGTCATGGCCCGCAATCCGGCCTACGTGATTGTGAGCGCCACACAGGCCACTGAGCTGGGGCGCAACGACAGCTGGCGGGCGCTGGCCGCCGTGCGCGAACAGCGGTTCATCACGCACGACCCGGTGGTTACCGGGCGTCCGTCCGTGGTCCTTGGGATGGCCGCCGTTCAACTCGCCCGGGCATTGCACCCGGCACTCGCGGATTCCTTGCGTGATCGCTGAATCGGGGGATACCTCCCACAGCGAAAACCGTACCGCCTGGCCATGGGTGCTAGGGGGCGTGCTGTTGGTGCTCGTCGCGATGCTCGGCATCGCGCTCGGCGCCATCGCCTTGCCCGTCGGACAGGTGCTGGATGCCCTCCGGGGCGTTGGGGAGTCATCCACTGTTTCCATCGTGCGCGATTTGCGTCTCCCGCGCGTACTGCTCGCCGCCATCGTGGGGGCGGGGCTCGCCATGAGCGGCGGCGCCTTGCAGGGCACGCTCCGCAATCCCTTGGCCGAACCGTATTTGCTGGGGGTGTCTGGCGGCGCCGCCGTGGGCGCCGTGATGGCCATGGCCTTTGGTGTGGTGGCGCCTGTGCTCATTACGGCCTGCGCCTTCGCGGGCGCTGCTGTAGCCACGCTGGTGGTTACGGCATTGGCACGCACGGTAGGCGGCAGTGGCGACACGCGATTGTTGCTCATGGCCGGGGTGGTCGTGGGGGCCTTTGCCAATGCGGCCATTCTCGTGGCGCTTGCCGACGCACCACCGGAACGACTCCGCGGTGCGCTCTGGTGGATGATGGGCAGTGCCGCCGATGCATCGTGGGGCGCCGTCCTGCGCAGCGGTGCGGCGGTTCTGCTGCTGGGCGGCATTCTGGTGTGGCGCGCGCGCGAACTCGATGTGTTGGCGCTGGGCGCAGAGCCCGCCGCAGCGCTCGGCGTAGACGTGGATCGCGCCTCGCAGCGCACATTTCTGGTGGCCAGTTGGCTGGCCGCCGCCACGGTGGCCGCTGCCGGACTGGTTGGTTTTGTCGGGCTGGTGGTACCCAACCTGGCCCGCGCACTTGGGGCACGACAACACCGCCCCATGATGCTGCTGTCGGCGGTCTACGGCGCCGTGCTGCTGGTGGCGGCCGATCTGCTGGCGCGTACGCTGCGCGCACCGGCCGAGTTGCCGCTCGGGGCCGTGACGGCGCTGGTGGGTGTGCCGTTCTTTCTGTCGCGTCTGCGCAAGGTGGCCGCATGACGGGCGGCGTCTCACCCCTGTCTGGTTCGCCCAGTCATGCCGGTGCCCCATCGCTCGCGTTCCACGCCGTCACGGTGCGCTATCCGCAGCGTGAGGTTGCCGCGCTGTCCAATGTGACGCTCCACGCGCAGCCTGGATGTGTCACGGCCGTCGTGGGCCCCAACGGCAGCGGCAAGAGCAGTCTGGTACGCGCGTTGCTGCGCCGCGTACCGCTGGCTGGCGGTCATATCGAACTGGACGGCGTCAACATCGCGCAGAGCACCGCGCGCGACCTCGCGCAACAGGTGGCCATCGTGCCGCAGCGCGAAGAACCGGTGATGCCCCTGTCGGTGCGCGAGTTCGTATTGCTGGGGCGTCACCCGCGCCGCAGCGCCTTTGGTGGACCCTCGGCCGACGATCGGGCGCACGTCCTCTCCGCGCTCGATCGCGCAGGCATTCTCGACGCCGTGGATCGTCGCACGGACTCGTTGTCGGGGGGCGAGTGGCAACGGGTGCGCATCGCGCGAGCGCTGGCACAGGACACACGCGTATTGGTACTCGATGAGCCCACCACGTTTCTCGATATCGCGCACGAGATGGCGGTCTTTGAACTGGTAGACACGCTCGCCCGTGAAGGGCGTACCGTGTTGCTGGTCAGTCATCAGCTCAATCTTGTCGCGCGCTTCGCTGAGCACATCGTGCTGCTCGACAAGGGACAGGTGGCCGCGGCGGGCACGGTGGATGACGTGATGCGGGGCGATGTCCTGGAAGCCGTGTACGATTGGCCACTGGTTGTCACACGCGATCCGGCCATTGGCGTGCCGGCCCTGTTGCCCCTGCGCGGCCGGGGGCGGTCTCGGTGATCAGCGCCGCGCTCTTCATGCTGCTGCAGGGACCGGCTGCGGACATTGTGCGGGTGTGCGCGCAGGATGCTCGCACTGGCGAGGCGGTGGTAGGGATCAGTGTGCGCGCCGCCGATGGAGCCACGCACACCGCGGCAGGTGCGTGTACCACGGTGCGGGCGGGCGTGGGCACGGCACTGATGATCATGCGGGTGGGGTATCTGCCGCGGCCGGTGGTCCTGAGCGGTAACGGCGTGACGGTGTACGTGATGCTGGTCCCCCGTACGAGTCGTGGTGTGGGGGATTCCCTCGGGTTTGCGGTGCTGGCCACCCAGCGTGTCACTGCCAACGCGCAGGCTGACGCCAATGGCGCGCGCGTGCACGCAACGATCAGTGCGCAGCAGGCGCGCGAGCGCGGCGTGGGCAGTATGAACGGCGTGATCGGATTGCTCCCGTACACGTCGCTCCGTTCGGCGCGCGGAGAATCGGGATTGAGTTTGCGCGGGGCGCGGCGAGAGCAGGTGGTCATCACGCTCGATGGGTTGCCACTCAACGATCCGGCCACCGGCCTGGCCGATGTCTCCGATGTCCCGCTGGTGGCGCTGCAGTCGGCAACGGTATTGCCCGGTGCGGATCCGCTGAGCGCCGGCAGTGGGGCGAGCGGTGGCGTGTTGTCGCTGACCACAGGCGCCCAGCGCACCGTCAGCGTGCGCAGCGGGGCCTTTGGGCAGCGGGTCGCCGAAGGCGCCTGGGCGGGAGTGGTGCAACAGACACGCTGGCACGGGGCACTCTCCCATCGAACGGCGCGCAATGACTTTGCATTCGTAAACGCGGCGGGTGTGCAACCGGTAACGGAAACGCGCATCAACAACGACGAGCGGCGCACGGTCTTCACCGGCGGGTTGGTTAGTGCGCGTACTCAGTGGAACCTGCTGTTCTCCACTGGTGAGCGGGGCATGGTGGGCCCCGCCAATGTGCGCGCATACGACAGTGACCGGTCACTCACCACGCGGCTCATGGTGCGAGGGCAGACGGCTGTTGGGAACAGCATGCTCTCCACGGGCGCACGGGCGTTCATGCTGCGCTACCGTGATCCCGCCAGTCCAACGCGTGATTCACGCGCGACGGCGTGGGCCAGTGATGCCGAGTGGCGTGGAAACGTCGCCGGGGGATCCTGGCGGGTGGGTGGTGGTGCGGATGGACTGACCGCCACGGGCAACGTGCAGCAGCAGCGGGCGCGCGGATTTGCCGCGTGGGGATGGCAACGCCCTGGTGCCGCAGCACAGCGTGTGGACGCTGATGCTGGAGTACGGGTGGACGTGGTGGAACGCAGTGGCGTGCTCCCCACGGCGTCCGTCGGCAGCAGCGTCAGGCTGTCTGGTACACGTAGTGGTTCGGTCGTTCGGCTGGTGTCCCGCGTGGCGCAGGCCGTTCGTGTTCCAACGCTGTACGACTTGTATTTCTCCTCGCCGCAGCGACTGGATGTGCAGGCGCTGTCGCCTGAGCGTGTCCTGCTGGATGCCAGCACGGGGGTACAGGGCGTCTGGCAAACGCCACGGTGGCGCGCCACGGGCGAACTGCAGGCGGTTGCGCGCGACACGCGCGACGCCATTGTCTGGTTCCCCGGCAACTTTGGCTGGAGTCCGGCCAATGTCGGGCGCGAGCGGCTGCGCGGCACAGAGGCGCGTGTTGAACTCAACACACTCGCCCTGTCGCTGGGGGTGTGGCACACCTGGTATCAGCCCACGCTGCGTAGCGGTGGGCTCACCATCCCCACGCCGTACGTCCCGCTGCACAGCGTGGGCGGGCAAGGGCTCTGGCAGCATGGGGCTCACGCGCTCAGTGCCGTAATTCGCTTTCAGGGGCGACGGCCGTTCACGGCCGGTCCTCGAAATCCGCTCTTTGAACTGCCGGCGGTGACGCTGCTCGATGTGGCCATCACCCGCCGTCATCTGTTCACGCACCTCGATGCCCTGTTCTCGGCAGGGCTCGACAATGCCACCAACGTGCGGTGGCAGTCAGTGCGTGGCTTCCCAATGCCCGGGCGCGGCTGGTCCGCCTCGCTCACGTTGCAGCCGCGGCCGTAACCCGCGTCGGCACTTCGGGCGCATGGTTACGCATGCGCACGAGGGCATCTGCAGGACCGTTGTCTCACTCCCCACATCGGCCTTTCGATGATGAAGCAAGGTTTCTCTCTGTCTATTTCACGTCGTACAATCACACTGGTTGGCCTCGTGCTGACCACCGCTCTTGTCGGCGCGTGCGGTAGCGACAATCCGACCACCACAACGCCGCAGCCTCCGCGCGGAATTCTGGTGCTCGATGGATTCATTCAGCCCGGCCTGACTTTTCTTGGCGATACGGGAACCGCCTCCACCAAGCTGGCGCTGGGCCCCTCCACCGAATTTGATGCCGGCGGCTTTACGCTGGAACGCGATACGGTGCTGGCCGTTTCAAGCCGCGGGGCCGGTGACCTGCTGTACATCACTGATGTCCGTGCATCCACGTTTCGTCGCCTGCAGCTCCCGCCCCGCAGTAATCCGTCGCGCGCGCGATTGTTTCGTGGCAGCAATGGTCAGTCGCTCATTGCTGCCGCACTCCGCGATTCAAGCGCCATTGCGCTGGTCGCGGTGACCGGTGCCGGCACGCCGGCCATTACCCGTATTCCCAATGCGGGGCTCTGTCCCACCGACATGTTTCAGTACGACAACGCCACCTGGGTGGTGGATGCCAATGCCAACTGCAAGGCCAACTATGCGGTGCAGGGCGACGTGCGTCTCATTCGCATCCCCAATACGGGCACGACGCGCGACACGATCAACGTGACTGGAATGCGCGGCTCCGGAGCCTCGGCGTTGGTCATCGGCGACGTGGCGTATCTCAGTGCGGGCGGCGACGCGAGCTTTGCGAGCTTCCCGTACACACTACTGGCCACCGGTTCCGTGGCCCGGATTGACCTGCGTAACCGGCGCGTGCAGCTCACACGACAGATGCCCGCCGGCAGCTACGGGGCCGGCACCAAGCTCGGCCTCGATGGCTTCCTGTATGTCTCGCTGTATGAGAATCTCAGCGCCTTTGCTGGACGCATTCTGAAGGTGCGCGCGGACGATCTCTCCTTCGTCACCAACGGCGCCACGCCATTCCTTGATCTCAAGTCGGCCGCTGGTGCCGCGGTAAACTGCGGCAGCGGGCAGGCTGATGCCTTTGGCCGCCTCCATTGCATTCAGAACGGGACCGGATCCGTGACCTCGCTTGTCGTCTTCTCCCCCGCGTTCCAGGAAGTCCGTCGCGTGCTGGCCGGCCAGGGCGGTGTGGATATGGCGCTGCGGCCGTAAGGGCAGCCGCCGCGCGTATGCGGAGCCGTACTCCGGGAGGGCCACGATTCCCTCCCGGAGTGCAAAACGGCCGTGGTTTCCGCCATCGTTCGCCATGCCTTTGCTCCAGACCGACGCCGTCGTGCTGCACGTCGCCGACTACCTCGAGTCCAGCCGCATCCTGCGGCTGGCCACTCGCGATGCCGGGGTGCTCTCCGTCGTCGCGCGGGGGGCCCGGTCGTCCAAGAAGCGCTTTGGCAGCGCCGTCGACCTGTTTGCGGAAGGGCAGGCGCAGCTGCAGCTCAAGCAGGGGCGCGACCTCCACGCCCTCAACAGCTTCGATGTCACACGTGCCCGACCAGCCCTCGCGCTCGACCTCGGGCGCTTCACCGCGGCGAGCACCATCGCGGAGTGCGTGTTGCGGCTGGTGCACGACGAGTCAGCGCCGTCGGTCTATCTGGCGCTTGTTGACAGCTTCGATCGGCTCGCCACGGCCAAACCGCAGAATACGGCCAGCGTGACCTTGGGCGCCCTCTGGCAACTGCTGGGGGAAGTCGGGTACCGCCCCACGATCGATAGCTGTGTCGAATGCCATGAGCCCATCGATCCGGCCAGCGAGGCACGCTTTCATCCTCTGGCCGGCGGCACCTGCTGCGTCCACTGCGCCCGCCGGATCCCTGGTGGCCGACTGCTCCCCCCGGAGGCCCGCGATACCCTGCGCCAGTGGCTCGACGGCGGATTGCCCCCCCTCGCGGATCCTGCCATTCGCGCCCACCAGCGTCTGCTCCGCGAGTTCCTGCACCAGCACCTCCCGGACAATCGCCCGCTCAAGGCATTTCAGCTGTGGGAACAGGGGGGATGGTAGTTTTTAGCTCACGCTACACGTGAAAGACAATGCCGTAAGTGAATGTTTCACAAATGAATACGTCGATTTTTACGGCCTTTAAGCCGTTTTGGACCCCTTCCGGAGGCACGGAATGTTGCTTGACGGCCGGGGTCACGCGTCTATAGCTTCACAATGGATCCAACACCGTGGATCCGCTCTTCTCACCCTGTTACGGAGACGTCGACTCAGAACCTGATTCGTCAGTCGGAGAAGCACCATGAAACGTTCGTGGGGAGCACTGGGTCTGGTGCTCGCTCTCAGCGTGTTCATGCCACGAGTCGCGGAGGCCCAAACGTCGCAAGACGGGAAGGAACGCCGCAATGGAGCAACGCTCGGACAGAACTATCCGAATCCGTTCAATCCTGAGACTCGCATTCCGTTTAGTGTGGGTGATTCACCCACCTGTTCGCAGCCTGGTAAGCAGTACCGTGTCAGCCTGAAGATTTACAACGTCCTTTCGGACGTGGTGGCAACGCCGGTATTGCAGGGTGGAACAAGCGGAGTGGCCGGTGGTCAACCGCTGGAAAAAATAGCCGTTCCGTGTGGTGACTACGTCGCCTATTGGGATGGTAAGGTCCAAGCAACCGGACGGGAGGCCGCCTCAGGCGTGTACCTGTATCGCCTCGAGGTGGATGGCGTGCCGCTGGTGAAGAAGATGATCGTGGTGAAGTAAGCAGTCGCTACACGAGCACCACGAGACCCAAGGAATCAACAGTAAAAGTGGCGCCCCGGGTGGACGGACCCGGAGCGCCATTTTGCTGTCCGTCATTGATTGTGGCGCCATGTGCTGTTGATTCGCATACACAGCTGCGATCCCGCCATTTCGCGGGTGAACGGCCCCTGACACTGCAGCATTGTCACGCGCGTACGGCACCCAAGCGGCACCAGCGTCGCGCTGCCTGCTGCTCTGGCAGTCTTTGTGTGGCACCCCAATTGCCCCGTCTTCCCGGCATGATCAATCCCGACCGCTTAACCGTGAAGAGCGCTGAGGCGCTCAACGACGCTGTGGCCCTCGCCCGCAAGGGCGGCAATCCACTCGTCTACGATCTGCATCTGCTGCTCGCGTTGCTGGCGCAGGACGAAGGCATCGTCGTCCCGGTGCTGCAGCGTGTGGGAGCCAACGTCACCTCCATCCGTACCGCGGCCGAAACCGAGGCCGGGCGCTACTCCAAGCAGAGCGATGCCCAGCCCACCTTCAGCCGCGAGCTCACGCAAGTCGTTGATGCTGCCGAACGGGAAGCCAAGACGCTCGGCGACGAGTTCATTTCCACCGAGCACCTGCTCCTCGCCCTCTCCGACGCCAAGGGACTCGACAGCACCCGCGTCCTCACCAGCGCCGGCGCGCATCGCCAGGCCCTGCTGGACGCACTCAAGCTGGTGCGCGGCGCCCACAAGGTCACCGACCAGTCCCCCGAACAGCAGTACCAGGCGCTGCAGAAGTTCACGCGCGACCTCACGGAATCCGCGCGCAAAGGCAAGCTCGATCCGGTCATTGGACGCGACGAGGAAATCCGGCGCGTCATTCAGGTGCTCTCCCGTCGGACCAAGAACAATCCGGTGCTCATTGGCGAGCCCGGTGTGGGCAAAACGGCTATCGCCGAAGGGCTCGCCCAGCGCATCGTCAGCGGCGACGTCCCGGAAGGACTCAAGAACAAGAAGCTGGTCTCCCTCGATCTCGGCGCCCTGATTGCCGGCGCCAAGTTCCGCGGCGAGTTCGAGGAGCGCCTCAAGTCGGTGCTCAAGGAAATCACCGCCGCCGAAGGGCTGTACATCGTCTTCATCGACGAGCTGCACACCATTGTTGGTGCCGGCAAGGCCGAAGGCAGCATGGATGCGGGCAACATGCTCAAGCCCATGCTCGCTCGCGGCGAACTGCGCGTCGTCGGCGCCACTACGCTCGATGAATACCGCCTGCACGTGGAGAAGGACGCCGCCCTCGAGCGCCGCTTCCAGCCCGTGTACGTGGGTGAGCCAAGCGTCGAAAGCACCATCGCCATTTTGCGCGGCCTCAAGGAGCGCTACGAAGCGCACCACGGCGTGCGCATCACCGACGGCGCCGTGGTCGCTGCGGCCACGCTCTCGAACCGCTACATCGGCGATCGCTTCCTCCCCGACAAGGCCATCGACCTGATCGACGAAGCCTCCAGTCGTCTGCGCATCGAAATCGATTCGGTACCGCAGGAAATCGACGAAGTGGAACGTCGCATCGTGCAGCTCGAAATCGAAAAGGCGGCGCTGCAAAAGGAAACCGACCCGGCGTCACTGGAACGTCGTCAGACGCTCGAGCGTGAACTGGCCGACCGCAAGGAAACGGCCGCCGGGATGCGCGCGCAGTGGCAGCAGGAAAAGGAAACGCTTGGCGCCGTAGGGCGCATCAAGCAGGAAATTGAACAGACGAAGTTCGAGGCCGAGCAGGCGACGCGCAGCGGTGATCTCAACACGGCGGCGGAAATCACCTACGGGCGAATCCCGCAGCTCGAGCGTGACATGAAGGACGCTGAGTCCAAGTTGGCCAGCCATGACGGCCGTCCGCAATTCCTCAAGGAAGAGGTGGCGGCCGACGATATCGCCGAAGTGGTGGCCCGGTGGACCGGCATCCCGGTCACACGCATGCTCGAGTCGGAGCGTGAGCGCCTCACCAAGCTCGAACTGGTACTTGGGACGCGCGTCATTGGGCAGACGGAAGCGGTGAAAGCCGTGTCCAATGCTGTCCGTCGCTCGCGTGCCGGTCTGCAGGACCCCAATCGCCCTATTGGCTCGTTCATCTTCCTCGGCCCTACGGGCGTTGGCAAAACGGAGACGGCCAAGGCGCTCGCCGAATTCCTCTTCGACGACGAGCACGCCATGGTGCGCATCGACATGTCGGAGTACATGGAGAAGCACGCCGTTGCGCGGCTCATTGGCGCCCCACCGGGATACGTAGGCTACGAAGAAGGCGGGCAGCTCACCGAAGCGGTGCGCCGCCGTCCGTATTCGGTCATCCTGTTTGACGAAATCGAAAAGGCGCATCCGGATGTCTTCAACATCCTGCTGCAGCTGCTTGACGACGGTCGGCTCACCGACTCACAGGGGCGCACGGTGGACTTCCGCAACGCGGTGGTCATCATGACGTCCAATGTGGGGAGCCAATACATCCTCGAGCGTGGCCAGAGTGGCGACTCCTGGAAGACGGTGGAGCAGGAGGTGCTCTCGGCGCTACGCGGCGTTTTCAAGCCGGAGTTCCTCAACCGCATTGACGATGTGGTGGTGTTCCACCCGCTCGGCCGCGGCGAAATCGATCATATCGTGGACCTGCAGCTGGGCCATCTCCGCAAGCTGCTCGCCGACCGCAAGCTCACGCTGCGTCTCACCGACGCCGCGCGTCTGCGCCTGGCCGACGAAGGCTACGATCCCGTCTTTGGTGCGCGTCCACTCAAGCGGGCCGTGCAGCGGCTGTTGCAAAACCCGCTCGCGCTGGCGGTGCTCGAAGGGCGCTTCAAGGACGGCGACGTCATTGTGGCCGACATCCAGCCCAATGAAGAGGCGCTGGGCTTTAGTCACGGCGACGCTGCGGACGCTGCGGCGCAGGCCGTCTATGACGCTGCGAATACCAGTGCGGCGCGAATCGACGCCGCACTCGCCGGCGCGTGAGCCAAGGTGGGCGGAGGGGAGTGATTGCCAGCGTGGTGTTACTGTCCACTCTGGGCGCCTGTGGCGGCGAAAGTCCGCCCGGAGCACCCGGAGTGCCAGTTACGCCCGTTCTGCCTCCAGCGGGCCCGATAGGGCCCCTGGTGGCAGGGCAGAGCTATAGCGATGCCGGTGGCTATGTGGAGTTTATTCCGGGCGACGCGCCGCTGATCATCGTGGCCCCGCATGGTGGCACACAATCGCCGGCCGGCCTCCCCGACCGCAACTGCAGCGGCTGCGTGACCGTCAACGATCTCAACACGCAGGAACTCGCACGCGCCATCGTGGACACCTTTCGCGTGCGCACCGGTGCACGCCCCGCGCTCGTGCTCAACCGATTGCATCGCCGGAAGTTTGATGGCAACCGGGCACAGGCCGAAGCCACCGGCGGCACCGCCGCCCTGGCCAATACCTGGACGTGGTGGCACGCCGCCATCGATTCCGCCAAAGCCAACGTTGGTCGCCGCACGACCCGCGGACTGCTCATTGACCTGCATGGACACGGCCACGCGGTGGCTCGACTGGAGTTGGGCTACCTCCTCAACGGCACGGATCTGCGCTCCGGTGATGCCGCTCTCGTGGCCAGCGCCGCAATGGCGCGTACCAGTATTGCCCGACTCTCCGGCGACACCCCGTCGGCACCTGATCGCGGGCTCCCGCTGCTGCGTGGCTCACGCAGCCTGGGGGCCTTCATCACGGCCCGTGGCTACCCCGCGGTGCCGTCGCCGTCCGATCCGGCACCACAGGCAGGGCAGGAGTTTTTTGAAGGCGGATACAACACGGAACGTCACGGGTCGCTCAATGGCGGTGCCGTTGATGCCATCCAGATCGAATGTCATCTCAACGGTGTCCGCGACAGTGAGGCGGCCCGTGCCGCCTTTGCCTCCGCCCTGGTGACGGCGTTGCTGCAGTACCTCGATGTACATTACGGCTGGCGCCCCGCATGACTACGGCCCCTGTTTCGCCCCTCCTGCAGCACGCCATGAGTGAAGCCCTGGCCGAAGCTCAGGAAGCCGCACGCGCCGACGAAGTGCCGGTGGGAGCGGTGCTGATGCACTCGCAAACCGGCGATCTGCTCGTGCGCACGCAGAACCGCATGCGCCGTGATCATGACGGAACCGCACACGCCGAGCTGCTGGCCATTCGTGAAGCGGCCCGGCTGTTGGGAGACCGCTCACTGCTCGACTACACCCTGGTGGTGACGCTGGAGCCGTGTGCCATGTGTGCCGGCGCCATCGTGCTGGGTCGTGTGGGCACGCTGGTCTTTGGCGCCTGGGATGATAAGGCCGGCATGTGCGGCAGCGTGGGCGACGTGGTGCGACACCCCCGTCTCAACCACCGCCCCGAGGTGCGAGGCGGGGTGCTCGAGCAAGAGTGCAGTTCGGTACTGAAGGAATTCTTCGCCACCCGGCGCTGACCGCAGCGAGGGTGGGGCCGGGCAGGCTTTGACCTCGCCCTGATCGCGTGCCACTTTCTGGGCATGCGCTCACTCCCCTCTGCTGCCTCCGCCGGTCTGCTGGCCGGCCTCCTGCTTCTGGCCCCGGCCGCGCACGCGCAGTCGTCGCGTGCGCCCGCCGCCCCGCCGTTTCAGGCGCTGTCCATGTTGGGCGACACCCTTCGCGCCCTCCCGCTCTCGCCAGCCGTTCAAGCGCGCTACGAAGCGCAGTTGGCCACCGCACGACGGGCGTATGTGCGCACGCCCACCAATGTCGACTCCATCATCTGGTACGCTCGCCGGCTGGGCTACCTCGGCAAGCTGCGGGAATCCATCGACATCTACACGCGCGGCATCAGGCTGTATCCCAACAATCCATGGCTCTATCGCCACCGCGGACATCGCTACATCAGCGTGCGCGATTTCGCGTCGGCGGTCACCGATCTCAAGCGCGCCGATGACCTCACGCGCGACAAGCCCGATGAAGTGGAACCCGATGGTCAGCCCAATGCGAAGAACACCCCCATTGGCACGCTGAAATCGAACATCGGCTATCACCTGGCACTCGCGTACTACCTACAGGGCAGCTGGGGAGAGGCGGCGCAGGTGGCGCAGCGCGAAGTGGATGCCGCCACCAACGATGATCGACGCGTTTCCATGGCCCATTGGCTGTACATGTCGCTCCGCCGCGCCGGTCGCACCGCCGATGCTGCCAAGGTGCTGCAGCCCATGCGCCGGAACATGAACATCATTGAGAACCAGGCGTACCACAAACTCATGCTGCTGTACAAAGGGCTGCTCCCCGCCGACTCCGTACTTACTGCAAGCGCGACAGGGGAGCTCTCCGTACAGGACGCCTCGGCCGCCTATGGCGTGGCCAACTGGCATTGGTACAACGGACGTCGCGCCGAAGCCGAAGCGCTGTATCGTCGCATTGTGGACGGCGGACAGTGGGGCGCCTTCGGCACGATTGCCGCCGAGGTGGAACTCTCTCGCTCGCCTAATGGAGCGTCGGCTCGTCGTTGACGTTCCACCCGCAGTTCTGGTGCTAGTATCCCCGCCGCCGGTCCACCGTCCACTTCGGTAACTCGCCCCGCTCAAGGCTCTCTGCACACTCGAGAAATCCTTCAGCGGCGCCGGCAATGGTCGTGAGGCCAGAGATATGCGGAGATACCATCACCCGTGGGTCGTTCCACAGCGGCGATGTAGTGGGCAGCGGTTCGGTGACAAACACATCAAGCGCCGCCGCACGCAGCCAGCCGTTGTCCAACGCGTCGGGAATGGCCGACTCATCTACCACCGCGCCACGCCCGGCGTTCAGCAACACCGCACCACGGCACCGCGACAGCACGTCGCGCGACACCAGTCCGCGACTCTCCGCTGTATCCGGAATGCACAACACAATCCAGTCGGCGTCACCTACGAGTTGAGGTAACTGGTCTACGGTATGCACGGCGGCAAAGGCCGGATGCGTTGCCACGCCGGACCGCGACACGCCGGTGACATGCACCCCCAGCGCGTGCAATGACGCGGCAATGGCCGAGCCGATATCCCCCGTACCTACCAGCACGGCGCGCGTACCGGCCACGCGCGCAATATCACGCGGCGCCCACCGCTGTTCCCGTTGCGCGTCCATCAGCGACACCACCTGCTGTTGAATGGCAAACACCCGCGCCACGGCCCATTCGGCAATCATGGGGCCAAACGATTCCGGCGAACGCGTAAGCAAAAGCGATTCATCCAGCCCCGGGCCCAGCCAGCCATCCACGCCTGCGCCGGTGCTGTGCACCCACTGTACCGATCCCATGTCGCTGGCCGCCGGCGGGCGCTTGAAGCCAATGTAGGTATCCGCCCACGCCAGATCGTCTGTCGTGATCTGAGTGAATGGCGCACCGCGGATCTCCAGCGTGGGGCGAGCGGCGCGCAGCGCGGTCGTAATGTCGGCGTGCGCGTTGGCACCAATCACCACACGCTGTGGTGAAAACGGCAGAGAAAGCGCGAGAGGCATGATCAGGGCAGGGCACGAGAGGGACGGCGGCCGAGTGCATCACCAACGGCGTTGCACGCGAGCACCGTGATAAAAATGAAAAGGCCGGGAAAAATGGCGAGCCAGGGCTCCGAGCTCATGGTGCTCTGCGCCTGATACAACATGTTGCCCCAACTGGCGGTGGGCGGCTGTACGCCAACACCAAAGAAGCTCATGGTGCTTTCCAGTAGAATGGCTCGACCAATGGCCAGCGTGGTGGCTACTGAAGCGGTTGGCACAATGGCCGGCAGAATATGTCGCAGCAACACGCGAACGGGTGTGGCGCCCATGGCGTGGGCCGCCTGCACGAAATCCTGCGTCACTAACGACTGGACGTCGGCCCGTACCACGCGGGCTGTTTCCATCCAGCCGGTAAACGCCACCAGCAGAATGAGGGTGGGCACCCCGGGTTGGACCACCGCCGCCGCCAGCATGAGCAGCGGGAGTCGCGGCACCGAGAGCATCGCGTCGGTGAGGCGCATGAGCAGATCATCCACCCACCCACCGGCAAAGGCGGCGACGCTCCCAATCATCACCCCCAGCCCCGCGCTGGCAAACGCCGAGAGCAGGCCAATGGCCAGCGACACACGGGCACCCAGCAGGACTCGCGTGAGTACGTCGCGCCCCAGTTCATCAGTCCCAAACCAATGCATGCCCGAAGGCGCCGCACGCCGGTTGGCGAGATCAAGCGCATCGGCCGCAAAAGGCGCCACCAGCGGAGCGATGATCGCACCGGCAATAAGGGCCAGCAAAAACAGCAGCGCCGGCGACGGACGGGCGCTGCGGTTCATACCCACGTTCGCGCTCATGCCCCGGCCTCACGCGTGCGTGGATCCAGCCGCTGCACGGCCAGATCCGCCACCAGGTTGAGCAGCAGCACCGCCACCGCACCGCACATGAGAAATGCCATGAGCACGGGATAGTCGCGCTTCACCAATGCCTCGGTGAACAGGCTACCCACTCCTGGCCACGCAAACACACTTTCCGTGACCACGGCGCCAGAGGCCAGCATCGCGGCATCCAGCAACACCACCGTAATGAACGGGGCCACGGCATTGGGAAGCGCATGGCGCAGCACAAGCCGCGCTTCTGAAAACCCCCGCACTCGGGCAGCGCGAATGAATGGAAGCTCCAATGTTTCCCTCATGGCCCGGCGCAGGTAGCGCGACCACGCGGCCCCCTGTACGGCGGCCAGCACCAGCGCCGGCAACATCAGATGGGAAAGGCGATCGGCCAGATCGGTAGCGCCGAATGACTGTCGCCCCGACGACGGCAGCCAGCCGAGTTGAATGGCGAAGACCAGCTGCAGTAATAGCCCGAACCAGAACACCGGCAGCGAAATGCCGGCCGTAGCCGCCACGTTGGTCACACGATCCGCTCCGCGACGTACCGCCGCCACAATGCCTACCGGCAGCGCCAGCAGCAACGCCAGGACACTGGACGCGCCCACCAACTCCATCGTGGCGGGAATGCGCTCCAGCACCCGGTCAATGACGGGCCGTCCGTCGGCGTAGCTATACCCCCAATCGCCGCGCACAAACGCCCCCAGCCAGCGCAGGTACTGCACGCCCACCGGCGCGTCCAGTCCCATCGCTATGCGCAGGCGCGCAATGTCTTCCGGACGAACGTTCGGATTCTCCAGATACGCCGCCAGCGGGCCGCCGGGAACCGCCTGCAGTAGCCCGAACACCAGCACGGAGATGAGCAGCAGCAGCGGAACGCCCTGCATCACCCGCCGGAGAATCAGCCGTCCTGTCACCGCGGGACGATCTCCCACTCGTGCACATTCCAGAAGGGACCGGCGTTGGTTGGGTTGCCGGTAAAGCCCTTCAGCGTGGCCGGTACCGCATCCACCTTCGCGGTGTTGTACAGCACGATCTCCGGCGCCAACTGGGCAATGCGGCGCTGCGCGTCCCGCAGCAACGCGTTGCGCTGGGACTCATCGGCGGTGCGGTCACTCTCGTACAGCAGCGCCGTCAGCGCGGCGTCGTCCACATAGTTGATGTTGCGACCGGCCGGTGGCATCCGGTCGCGGGCAAAAAACAGCGTCAACTCCGGATCGGCACCCATCTGCCACCAATGCAGCATGGCGTCAAAGTCGCCTTTGAACCAGACGCTGCTGATCGAGGTACCATCCAGCAAGCGGATCTGCATATCCACGCCAATGGCCTTGAGCGATTGCTGCAACGACTGGGACACATTCTCGCGAATCGCAAAGCCTGACTGCGTTATGAGCGTGAACGCGAAGGGTTTGCCATCCTTGCTTCGAATACCATTGGCGCCCCGACGCCACCCCGCGGCGTCGAGCAGCGCATTGGCCTTCGCGGTGTCATAGGCGTACCGAGTCACGTTGGGCTCGTAGGCGGGCGACAGCGGCTGAATGGGGCCGTTCACCACATCCACCTGACCATCCAGAATGGTCTTCACCAACAGGTCACGGTCCACGGCATGGGTCAGCGCCTGCCGCACCCGCACATCGGCAAAGGCAGCAAAGTGGCGTTGGTTCAGCGTCACGTGCTCGTACCCATTCCCGACCACCTTGTTGAGGCGCAGCGACGGCAGGGGCGAGAGTTCACGCACCTTGTCCCACGGCAACAGCGCGACCATGTGTACTTCACCCGACTTGAGCAGGTTGATCCGTGTGGTGGTGTTGGCTAGGAACCGGAACAACAGCTGCTTGATCTTCGGCTCTCCGTTGGCGCGCCAGTAGTTCGGCACGGCGTCCAGCAAAATGTATTCGCCGGTCTTCCACTCTTTCACCTTGTACGGACCGGTGCCCAGCGGTGCCCGATTGTAATCGTTGGCCGTATTCAGGTCGCGCCCGTCCAGCACATGCTTGGGCAGCGTACCCCGCACAAACTGCAACTGGTAAGGGGCATATATCTCTTTGTAGTGCACCACCGCGGTGAGCGAATCCGGCGTGTCCACACTGGTGATCCGGTCAAAGCCGTCCACACTCTCCGGCTTCCAGTCGCCCTTGTTGATCGCGTCTACCGTGAATTTCACATCGGCTGACGTATGCGCGCGGCCATCATGCCACTTCACGCCCGGTCGCAACTTCCAGGTGACGTCCATACCACCATCCGGCCGCAACACCACGCCGTTGTTCGCGAGCGTTGGAATCTCTGCGGCCAGTACTGGGACGATCTTCATCTGGGCGTCATTGGTGACCAACCCTTCCACCACGCACGACTCGATATCCTCGAGAATGTGCGTGGCGTACCGGTTCATCGTATCCGGCTCCCGATCGTAACCAATAATCAGCAGGTCGTTGGACGGGCCACTATCGCGCTGGGTGTCCTTGGCACCTCCACACCCCGCGACCGCCAATGCGGTCAGCAGCAGCGTTGATACCGTTTGGCAACGTGGAAGCATACGCATCATCATTCGGCAAGCAGAAGTTTGGCCGCCAGCAACACCGGAATGGCACCGCGGCTCAGCAGCGCATCGTGGAAGCGGCGATACGAAAAGGCGCTACCCTCGCGAGCGCGCACGGCCTCGCGCAAGGCTAGAATGCCCTGCGTGCCGAGCCAGTACATCACCGCCGTCCCGGGGAACATGGAGTTCTTGGTGGTCTCACCGAGGGCCGCTGCGTGCGCCATACCGACCTCCGCCTCGTAATACTCCACGGCGTCGTCGAATGACATCACGCCAGTGTGCAGCGAGATGTCCACAATGGCCCGGGCCAGCATACGCACACGGCTTTGCTGTTCGGACGCTTGCTCAAGCGGCGTCAAAAATCCCAACTCATCCGCCAGTTCAGTGGCGTAACACGCCCACCCCTCGGCCATCGAGCCCCCCTGAAAGAGCCCGATACGACTGGCGCAATCCACTGCCGCCACCGTGCCGATCTTGGAGGTGGAATGCGTGGCCGCATGCCAGTTCTGCACATGATGCCCCAGCGCCCCGTGATGGACCACATGGTTCAGGGTAATGGCGCTGTGATTCCACTGCCGCAGGCGGCGCTCCTGCTCGGCCGCGGGAAGCGAGGCATCAACCGGGGTGACCAGGTACAGATGCTCGTCCCGCGGTTCATACGGTGCCGGAGAGCGATAGAAGAGGAAGTACAGCTGCGGCGCCGCATCGGCAGCCCAGGCCGGAATGGGCGTGTAGCGCAGCGGCCAGGTACCCCACTCCACCAGATCGTGATCGGTGGCAAACTCGCGGCACGCATCCCACTTGTCTGCATAGGCGGCCAGATACCCCGAGGTATCGGGATGATCATCTGCCAGTGCTTCGGCCAGCGCCTCCACACTGCCCGCAATTTCAATGGCCATGGATTCGAACCGCTGCTGCGCTTCCGGCATGTCTTCCTGGGCGCGGCGGAGCAGGGATGCGGCATCATCATCACAGAAGTGCCCACGGCGCAGCAGAATCTCATAGGCCTCTGCGCCAATGGCGGTTGAGGCCGTGTCGTCGAGCGGCTGCGCTCGCAGCCACTGTGCCGTTGCGTCCAGTGCGGCGGCACCAATCTCGCCCGCTTCCAGCACCCACAGCCGAGACGCATCATCGGCCCCGTGCGCGTCGAGCCACATCCCCAGTTTGTGGCGCAGGAGTTCGGCGCCTACCACACACTCCTTAACCGCCCGCTCCACCCACCGCGGCGGCATCGGTTCGGTTATGGCATCGGGAAGGTCACCCAGGAAGCGCGGCATGTCATGCAGCCGCATCGCGATGGAGGCAAATGCATCCTCCACCGGCGTGGGCGGGCGCAACATGAGGCCTATCACGCCAAAGAGCGCCTCGCCAGTCCAGAGTGCCGGGTTCTTGTCGTGAAAGAACTTGCTCTCGAACTCCAGCTGTCGAACGTCCAGACTGGCCCGCGCCAGCTCCGCATCCAGATAGATGGCGTCGACCGCCAGCGTGCCCCAATCCTCCGTCTGCGGGAACGTGTCGTCGAGCGCAATGGTGATCGCTTCAAACTCGTCCTGTTCGTCATCGCGTGCCTCACGAGTCCAGTCCGGCAACTCGTGATCATGCAAACGCATCCCCGTGAACGTGGCATTCACCGGGTGGCGGAAGAAATACTGCTCCAGAAACTGGTCGATCGGCGATCTCACGGCGTGCCATCCGCAGCGAGTGGAATGGAGATCCAGCGTCGCTCCCGATACGACTTCTCCACGGCGTTGATCAGCTCCTGCACATGCGCGCCATCCTCGAAGTTGCCTTCGTTGCCGTCCACATCACCCCGGATTTCGGAGATGAACGAGTGCGTGAGATTGGAATAGAACAACGACCGCCATGACTCGCGCGGGCTGCCACCGGTGGGATAGAAGCGCTGTGGAATCTCCAGCTCCTTGAATTCCACCGAATCTGCGCTCGCGGCCTTCAGTGTTTCCGCAATGCCGTTCTCCTCCACCATGCGGCAGATCAGCGCGCCCTTGCTGCCGTACACGCGTGCCTCGATGCCGGGATAGTTCCCCACCGTCACGAAGCTGGTCTGAATGGATCCAATCGCGCCGTTGGCGAACTCACCAATGAAGATGTCGCCGTCGTCGATGTTCATGCGCATCATCGTGCCGGTCGCGCGCACCATGCGTTCGGGAATGAAGTTCTTCATGGTGCCAACTACCTGCGCAAACCGGCTCCCCATGCAGAGGTGGCCGATATCCATGATGGGCGCCCCATATCCCTCAAGAGAGGAGACGTGAATCTCCCTCTGGTCGGCTGTATGATCTACCTGACGCAGCGGATTCTGCGGATCGAGCCACTGCGAGTTCTGCTCGTAGCCGTTGAAGATGAACGGCTCGCCAATGAACCCTTCGTCGATCAGCGACTTCATGTATCGCATGGCCGGGCTGTACCGGAACGTGAAGCCCAGCTTGGTCTTCAATCCCTTCGACCGCGCCAACGCGGCGGCACGTCGGGTCTCCGTGTAGTCGTAGGCCACCGGCTTTTCGCACAGCACATGCCGACCTGCCTCCAAGGCGGCCCAGCTGAGCGAAAAATGCGTGGCACTTGGCGTGCACACATCAATCGCATCGAGGTCATGGCGCGCAATGAGCTCCTCATGTGACGCGTAGACATGCGGAATGTTGAACTGCTTCGCAAACGCTTCGGCGCGCTCGATGACCGGATCGGCGATCGCCATCACCTTGCATCGCGGGTCACGCGTGTACCCGGGAAGGTGCGCAAACTGGGCCCACGCACCAGCGCCCAGCACACCAACCTGTACCACTGAATCCTTCACCGTCACGGACGCGCTCACTGAATAACTCGTGAAGTATCGCCCGGCAGCATCAGCTGCCGGTGTGCCCAGATGGGGGCAATCCCGTTCTTCATCACACGCTCATGGAAGGCCTTGAGGCTGAAGGCTCCCCCTTCCTTGGCCTGGACATCTCGGCGCAACGTCAGCATGCCACGCTTCCCCAAAAAGTAGCCACCGTACGTCGGATCGTACGTGCCGCGCTCCGCTTCGCGCTTGGCGGCGGGAGCAGCGACATACGCATCCTGCTCAAAGCACCGCTGCGCATCGGCGAGCGTCCAGTCGCCAGCGTGAAGCCGGATCCCAGACAGCAGGCGACACACGCGGGTCAGGGCGTCACTCAGCTGGGCCAACTCGTAGCGCGGATCGCTGTTCTTGTAGCCCTGTTCCACCACCAGCTGCTCCGTATAGTGCGCCCACCCGTCCTGTCCGCTGGACGGCTGCGGAAAGGGGTTCAAGCCAATCCAGATCCGGCGAACCTTGCCCGGCGTTTCCCGCATATGCACCGCATGAAGCCAATGCCCGGGCATGGCTTCGTGCGCCGAGGTAATGGCAATGGAGGCGTAGTTGTATCGCTCCAGCCAGGCCTCCTGCGCCGCCACCGGCTGCGTGGAATCGGCATCGGTGATGTAGTAGAAGCTCTTCACCGGTGGGTTCTCCAGAGGTGGCGACGCGTGCATGGACGCAAAGCCCAACGCAAAAGGCTGTGCCGGCGCCACCACAACCCGTTCACCCTCGGGTACCACGGCGAGGTCTTTCGCGCGCACAAACTGCGTGAGGGAATCCACAATGGCCTGTGTGGTGGCCACGACCTCTCCGCGCTTGGGGTGCGACCGCCGGACAACCAGCCACGTCTGCAAGGGATCCTTCCCCGGCGCCAAGCGCTCCGCCGCCGCCCGGAACTGGGTCTGATACGCCTTGAGTTCCCGTTCACCAAGCGCCACCAACTCCGCCAGCGGCACATCAATCAATTCCTCCGACCGATACCGCTGCGCCACGGCCTCCGCGCCAACTTTCCAGTCGCCCGACGCCGTCGGCAACACATCGCGTTCAAACCACGTGGTATAGGCATCGATCACACGACGCGCCGAGTCGGCCGCGGTCCGCAAGGAGTCCATGAGTGGCGTGCCACGCTCGGTGGCAAATGCCAGATCGAGATCCTTGCCCAGCATGGCTGATGCGTTCTTCATCATCCCCAGCCCCCGTTCCGCAAAAATGCGTGGTGGGTTGCTGATATTCGTGCGAGCCGCCGAGACTAACGCAGGAACGCCGCGGAGCTTTCCCATCACCAACCGCATCCGCACGGGTGGCGGGGCATTTTCCATGGTCATGAGATTGTGTACACCATCGGAGAGCGCCGAGGCGTACAACATGGGGTTGCGTTTCCAGTTGGCGAGCGTTTCCTGTTCCAATAGCCACCCGTCGATCACCCCTTCGAGGATGCGACGGTCCACCCGTTCGTCAGCGGTGAGGCTGCTGCTGTCTAACGATGTCAGAAGGGCACGAGTATTTTTCAGGTCGATGATTTCTTTCGCGATGGCTGCGGCGCTGAAGTCATCCAGCTGATCATCATGCATGTGCAGGCCGTTTCCAGCCGCAATGGACGGATGGCGACGTGCAAATCCATCCAGGTACTCATCGACCGCTGCGGCGAACGAAACGGGGCGCCCCACGGATGTTGCGTCAGCGTCTGGGGCTGGGGTGCACCCGCTGCTCAGTAGGGCCGTGAGCGCGAGAAGGGCAACCGGCAGAGGCCGGTGCAGGAGGCGGCGGGAGTGAAGTGTCATGGCGCGGATAACGTGCCGATTGGGACCGCGTTCGGCAATGTGCAAGGTTGTTACTACTACCAAATGGGCACTGTGTGTTTCCCTTGTCGTCATGCTGAGAACCCTTTCCCGTCAGCGATTGTGTCTGTTCCAGGACCCCTGATCATTTCCTCTGAGCTTCTGGCACGTGCCGCCGAAGAGAACGCGGGGGTGCTGTATATCACGGACCTTGATCACGGCATTGTCTGGGCGAACGCCGCCTTTGTGCGCGCCACGGGATACACCTTGCAGGAAGTCGCCGGCATCAATCCGGGCGCGATCCTTGTAGCCCCCAATACCCCACCGTTGGCCGTCACGCATATTCTCGAGTCCCTCAACCGTGGCGAACGCGTGGCCTCGGAACTCGTCTTCCGGCGCAAGGATGGCTCGTTGTTCAACGCCGCCCTGGCCATCGGACCATTGAAGGATGCGAGTGGGCAGGTCATCGGCTTCCAAACCAATGTGATGGATATCTCAGCGGTCCGTGCCGCTGAACGACGCTTGTCGGGCATCCTGGAAGGGACGCGGGCCGGAACATGGGAGTGGAAGATTCCGACCGGCGAGACCCGCCTCAATGAGCGTTGGGCGGAGATGTTGGGTTACACATTGGACGAGCTGCATCCCATCAGCATTGCCACCTGGAATGCACTTGCACACCCGGATGACCTGCCGCTGTCCACACAATTGCTGGAGCGGCACCTCTCGGGTCAATCACCGCACTACGATTTTGTGTGCCGGATGCGCCACAAGCAGGGGCATTGGGTATGGGTGCACGACCGTGGGCAGGTCATCGAATGGGCAGACGATGGTACGCCGCTCTGGATGGCGGGTACCCACATCGATGTGTCGGAAATGATCCAAACGGCCGAGGCGCTTCGGCAATCGCGTGATCGGGCGCAGCATGTGCTGGATACGGTGCAATCCGTTCTCGTCTCCGTGGATGCCACTGGCTGCGTCACCCAGATCAACCACGCCGGCTGCGAGCTGTTTTCCCTCGACGAATCGCAAATTCTGCGGCGGAACTGGTTTACCGACCTCGGTATCTTCGCGCAGGGTGCCCCGCTGCTGCAGCGATTCCTGAGGGTCATTGGCGGCGGCGTTCCCCTTGCGCCGTGGACCGAACATGTCGTGCTCACCCGCAAGGCCGGTAGCCGCTTGCTTCGCTGGCACCATGTCCTGTTGCGCGACGAAGAGGGGACCGGGATCGGCGTCCTCAGTAGTGGGGAAGACATCACCGAGTTGCGTCTATTGGAGCGCCTGAGTTCTCGGCGGGATCGACTGGAGTCCATTGGGACATTGGCGGGCGGAATCGCGCACGATCTCAACAACGCCTTGTCCCCCGCCGTCATGGGAATGGAGCTCCTGCGGGAAGCGGCGCCCTCCGAAGGGGCCCTGCTGGATCTGATCGATTCCAGTACACAGCGCGCCGCCCAGATGGTTCGCCAATTACTGGCCTATGCCAAAGGAGCCGAAGGAGAACGGCGGTCCGTGGATCTCACCGCATTGATCCAGGAAGTCGAACGTCTCATCCGTACCACGTTCCCCAAGAATCTCGTGATCGCGGTGAACTGTCCGGACGAGATTCCCAACATCCTCGGCGATGCCACGCAGGTGCACCAGATCCTCCTCAACCTCGCGGTGAACGCCCGTGATGCCATGCCGGAAGGTGGCGCACTCGTGATCGAGGTAGAGGTCATGTCGGTTGATGCCGAAGCGGCGTCGCGGGTGAGTACCGCGGCCGTTACCCCCGGGCCATTTGTGCATGTTGCCGTGCGGGACTCGGGTGCCGGAATTGCGGAAGGCGATCTCGATCGCATCTTCGATCCGTTCTTCACGACCAAAGGGCCCGAGCGCGGCACGGGCTTGGGACTGTCCACTGTGCTTGGCATTGTCAAAGGGCATGGCGGCTTCCTTCGCGTGGAAAGCGTGGCCGGGGCCGGAAGTACCTTTCACGTATACCTGCCAGTCCCCGACCAGGTCGCCGACGCTCCACCACCCCTGGCGGTGCGCGAAACATCGGCAAGAGAGCAATTCATTCTCTTCGTGGATGACGAACCGCTGGTCCGGTCCGTCGCGATGCGACTGGCCCAGCGTATAGGTCGCGGCTCCCTCACCGCGAGCTCCGCGAACGAGGCGCTGGCGCTCCTCGCGAAACCCGACCACGGGATCACGACGGTCGTGACCGACCTCCATATGCCTGGCCAGGATGGGCTGTCTCTGACGAGGGAAATCAGGGAACGCTGGCCGGAGCTTCCGGTCGTCATCGTCTCAGGGCTGGTCACGGATGATCTGTGGCAGCAGGTCCGCGCCTTTCCGCGCGTGACGTTGCTTCCTAAGCCATTCTCGGAACAGCAGTTGCGAGCCGCCGTCGAGCTCACGGCCCAACCCGTGCTGGCGGTTACCCCGTAGCGGCGGTCTTCGACCGTGAACGGGCGCAGCCCTTGATCCAGACCTGTTTCACGGTTATGTATCGAGGCTATGAGAGTCCTTCCGCCATTCGGCAGCGGGGCCCTAGGATAGGTGGCCGAGTGGTTGAAGGCACCGGTCTCGAAAACCGGCATACCGGCAACGGTATCGTGAGTTCGAATCTCACCCTGTCCGCTGCACAATTGTTGTTTCTCAAGCGTGAACGCGCCGCCACGGCCTGCCGCGGTGGTGCGTTCCTGCTTCCTGGATGGGTGGCCGAGTGGTTTAAGGCGCACGCCTGGAAAGCGTGTGGGGGTGAAAGCCTCTCGCGAGTTCGAATCTCGCCTCATCCGCTGCAACATGAATCCCCGCGACGGTCTCACCACCGCGCGGGGATTTGTGCTTTCTTCCCGGTCCGCCCCCGAAGGCGGGTGCCCTCCCCAAACGCTGCAGCACCTTACCCCTGCGGATGTTTGCCATGACCAGACGCAACATAGCCCTTGGGATGCTCGCCCTTGCCCTGACGACCAGTACCGGGTTTGCGGCAGGGGTCGTGGTTGGCAATCGTCAGACCGACCGCGTTTACGAACTGCGCACCTATACCACCTTGCCGGGGCGGTTACCCGCCCTTGAGCAACGGTTTGCCAAACACACCATGCAGCTGTTCGAAAAGCATGGGATGCGCAACGAGATGTACTGGATTCCGACCGACAGTGCCTTGCGTACGACAACGCTGATCTACGTCATCTCACACGACAGTCGTGAAGCCGCCGACCGCAGTTGGCGGAACTTCGGGACGGACCCGCAGTGGATTGCCGTGCGCGACGCCAGTGAAGCCGACGGCAAGATTCTCGCCCGGTCCCCCGAGCGCGTCTTCATGCAGCGGACCGCATGGTCACCACCGCGGTAACGCCGCGCGCCGTCGTTTAGGAGAAGAGCACCGACGCCATGCGTCGGCGAGCGCCGCGCACCACCTCGTCATCGTCGATCAGCTGCAGTCCGTCCACCAAGGCGAGGCGTGCCGGACTCTCATCGCTCTTGTCATCGCGGAGCGCGTCCAGCAAGTGCGAAATGCCCTCGTCCGCGCGCCCGTCAAGTAGCGCCTGAGCGCCAAGGCGTATACGGTCCCCGGGGTCGCGGTCATGCACCCGCCGGCGGAGTGAGATGCGCGCACGCGCACGCACCGCCTGCGGACTTCCGTACAGGTCAGCAGGCAGTCCTTCAAGAAGCGTCCCCGCCTCCTGGTCGCCATCCACGTCGAGCAGCGCCACTGCCAGCTCCAGCTGCAGGGGGCTCCGGGTGGGATGCTGCCCCAAGGCGTCGCGAATCTGCGCCACACGTTCGGCGGGCACCTCCGACCATGTGGGCACCTCGCCACCGGCCTCCACACCGTTCTGTCGCAGAAAGGCGCGGATCTTTCCTTCCGGCTGTGCTCCCAGAAAGGTCGCCGTTGCTTTGCCGTCTTTGAAGAGCGCGACCGTAGGAAGCGAAGCGATCTTGAATGCCGATGCCAGCTGCTGTTCCCGGTCAGTATCCACCTTGACCATCAGGAACCCGCCCGCGTACTCCTCCGCGAGCTTCTCAAGCACGGGCCCAAGGGCTCGACAGGGGGCGCACCACGCGGCCCAGAAGTCCACCAGCACCGGCGTGCGGTGTGATGGGGCAAGCACGAGTGCTTCGAACGTTTCGGTGGTGGCGTTTGCAACCCACGCAGAATCAGACACGGATTTTCTCCCCCAGAAAACAATCCCGGTACGGTGTGGCACCGTACCGGGAAAGTTAGTGGGTTGGGCAGGGGTGCGTTACTTGCCGCCGCGAGCCCGACGTTGGGCGTTCCCCATCTCCTCGATGTCTGCCAGCAACTTTTTGGCATCGTACACAATCCCGTCCTTGATGGTGTACTTCACCCCACCATACGTTTCCACCTTCCCCGTCTCGTCATTGAGGCGCTGCCACCCCGTGCCGTAGAGCACCTTGAGATTGGTGAACGGATTCGCATCCACGATCACCAGATCAGCCAGCGCACCGGGCTCTACCACGCCGCGTTCAATCGGCAGTCCCGTCGGCTTGTTGAGCGCCACCGCCGCATGGTACGTGCCGGCCCTGATCGCTTCACCCGGATAGAATCCGGCTTCCTGCAGGAGCTCCAACTCTTCGATGGTCGAAAAGCCCGGCGTGTTCCAGATGAACCCGGCGTCCGAGCTCGCGGTCACACGGCCACCCATGTTCTTGTAGTCATTCAGGAACATCATCCACACGCGATAGAAGTTCTTCCACGCCACTTCATCGGCCGTCGTCCAGTCGTAGAAATACGCGCCGTGGTTTTCGCGATTGGAGAGGTAGAAGTCCCGCTGCGTGGGAATCGTGTACTTCTCGTGCCACGGCGCGTACATCCGGTGATTGACATCGCGCCCCGTAAGGTACGTCGTCATCGTGGGATCGAGCGTCACGTCACGGTCCTTCAGGTTCTTGAGGAAGCGGTTCCACTTCTCACTGCGTGGTGTTACCAGGCTCCACTGCCGCGCCACCTGACCAAACCGCGTCTGCTCATCCTGCAGGTTCGCGTCGAGCGGCCACGGCTGCACCTGGTTGTTGTCGTACATCGATTCAAAGACGCCATAAAAGTGCGTAATGGCTTCCAGTCCCATCGCGGTCGCCACGTCGCCATTCACCTGCGCCACGCCACCCTGTTGCAGGTGCGCCGTCGTGCCCAGCCCCAGCTTCTTCGCTTCGTCGAGGTAGGCCTGCATCAGATCCGGACGCTCGGCTCCCAGCTTGAGACCGTCGGCGCCGTTGGCCTTCGCCCACCGCACCCATTCACGGGCCACGTCCGGGGTACGCGGCGTGCCACGCCCCCATCCCGTGCCGGGGCGCTGGTACACCACGTACCGTGGGGCCGTAATTTCGTTCTTTTCGCTGCGCGCCCGCTCCTTGACGGAATAGTCGAAACTCGCGAATGGCACACCGCGCACCGTCGTAATGCCGTGCGCCAGCCACAGTTTGTTGTAGTACTCACTCTCCGGAGCCTTCTGCTGCGTGCCCTGATGCACATGCAGATCAATCAACCCCGGCATGAGATACATGCCATTCGCGTCGATTTCCTTGGTGGCCCCGGTGGGACGCTTGGCCGGATCGATCTTCACTTTCGGATAGCCAACGCTCACGATCTGGGCAATCCGGTTCCCCTCCACGACCACATCCACCGGTCCGCGCGGGGCGCTGCCGTACCCGTCAATCACATTCACGCCGCGAATGATGAGGCGCTGAAATGGCCCCTCCCCTTCGCGTTTGGCCGGGGCAGGGGCGGGATCTTCCCGTCGCTCACCAGCCAGCCGTGCCTGTACGGCGGGGTCCACGGGAGCGGTTTGGGCCTTCGGACGGGCCTGTGCTGCACTGCTGAACATCGGGAGGGCGAGGAACGCCCCGGTCGCCAGAAGGGGACCGGTAGAACGAAGGAGGGATAATCGGCGCATGGTGGGGATGAGTTGAGGGGGTGGGGGTACCATAGAGATACTGCCAACGTCGCGGATTCGCTGGCGCACCGGCTGAATGGCACGGCCTCGGGGAAATCCTGATGGGGTAAGTATCTGTTTATGTGTAAATGCATATAGAGTGATTATTCCCACATCTCCGATACGAGGAGGGCCCATGCGCCACCCCATTCGATTCTCCCGCGGCACTCGCTCCCTGTGGCCAGCTCTTGGCGTGTTCCTGGCTGCTTGCAATACCACTGCAACCGCCCCGGCCGTGGCTCCGGCGCTGGCCGCCAACGTAGTGGCGGCGATCGACACCACCCTTCAGGATGAACGGCATGCCGAGTCGATCTATCTCCGCGTGCTCGCCGATCACGGCAATGTGCTCCCGTTCTTCAACATTGTGGTCGCCGAACAGCGCCATTCCGCGTCGCTGGAGGCCCTGTTGCGGGGGCGAGGACTGCCGGTCGCCGAAAGTCCGTGGACGCTCGACAACGTGCCGCGTTTTCCCTCCGTACGCGAAGCGTGCGCTGCGGCGGCAACCGCCGAGGTGGATAATGTAGCGCTGTACGACCGGTTCCTTTCCTTCGACCTGCCTGCAGACGTTCGGCAGGTCTTCACAGCCAATCGACGGGCGTCGATCGAGAAACATCTTCCGGCTTTCCAGCTCTGTCGCTGAGGGCTCGGCGGCGCTGGCGAACCGTTCTCCAAAAGGCTGAAGAGGCCGGCAAATGCACGATGGCGGTGGCGGCGGTAGGTTGGGAGATGCCTTCCTACCCCGCTATTCGCACGGCAACATCCGCGCTCCTGATCGGATGGGCCATCGCTTCCCTCGGCCTGCTTCCGGCATCGGCGCGGGCCCAGCGTCGACCGGCATCGACCGGCGTACGCAGCGCTGAGGTGCCCGCGGCGCTGTCGCTCATCAAGGAGGCCGACCTCAAACGCGATCTCTACGCCATGGCCGGCGACGCCATGCGTGGTCGCGAGGCCGGCACACCGGACGAAATGCGCGCCTCCATGTGGGTCGCGGAGCAACTGCGCACCATTGGTGTGAAGCCGGTGGGGGATGACGGCTCCTATTTCCAATGGTTCAACATGATTCGTACCCGTGTCTCCAGCGTCTCGTCGCGAGGCACTCTGGGGAGCGAGCCTATTGAGGTCTGGAAGGATTTCATTCCGCTCGGTGGCTCAGGGGCGGATGTGGCCGGAACCGTCGTGTGGGTGGCCAACAGCGCCGATACGACCATAGATGTGCGCGGAAAGGTCGTGGCGACCGCCATGGTGCCCCCGTCTCCCGCGAGCATTCGCACCACAACCAACAGCGCCGAAGTGCGCTATACGCAGGCCGCCATTGCTGCCACGCAGGCCCGGTTCGCACGCCGTGGCGCCGCCGGGCTCATTCTCGTGGCCGATGCGACCAGTGACATTGCCTTTGATGCCCTGGCCATTCTGCGGGCGCGCGGCACGTATGATGTCGATCGCGCCGCCCGTCGGTTCGCCGCCCAACCCATCCGCGCTGAAGTGCCAGTGCCGGCACGTCAGGCCGGGACGCCCGCCTTCCTCGTGCGCAGCGCCATGGCCTCGCGCCTGCAGGCCTCGCCGGCGGTGGACATTCAGGTGCGCCTCGAACGCTTCGAAACGCCTAGCGTCAACATTGTTGGCGTCATTCGTGGCACGGACCCCAAGCTGCGCGACGAGTACGTCCTCTACAGCTCACACCAGGACCACGACGGGGTGCGCTACAAAATTGAAGGCGACTCGGTGTGGGCCGGTGCCGACGATAATGGCACCGTGAGTGTGGCCCTAATGGCCTCGGCGCGTGCCTTTGCACGGCAGCCGGGAAAACGCTCCATCCTCTTCGTTTACCACGGTGCCGAAGAGCGCGGCTTGCTGGGCAGCCGCTACCACGCGGCCCATCCCGTCGTGCCCCTCAGCAACATCGTCACCGTCCTCAACGGCGACATGATTGGCCGCAACCACCCGGACTCGGCCAGTTTGCTGGGCATCCAGCCACCCCATCGCAATTCGGCAGATCTGGTTGCCATGGCCGTGCGGGCCAATGAGCTCACCGGAAAATTCAAGCTCGATTCCATCTGGGATCGCCCCACGCACCCGGAAGGCTGGTACTTCCGCAGTGATCACGTGCCGTATGCCCGCCTCAATGTACCGGCGGTCATGTACAGCACCAATCTGCACCCCGATTACCACACCCCCCGCGATAAACCCGAGCGCATCAATTATCCGAAGCTCACGCGGATGACGCAGTGGATGTATCTCACCGGCTGGTTTGTCGCCAACGCTCCCAAACGTCCCGCGATCGACGAGGGCTTCAAGCTGGAGCGGTAACTGTCCAGACTGGATTGCCATCGTTCCATTCTTCGGTTCCCCTTCTCCATGTCCGCACCTTCGCACCTATGCCGCCTCGCCGCGGCGTTGCTGCTGCCATGTCTTCTCGGCGGGGCAAACCGCACCGCCATCTCGGACGAGCCCACGATTCGCCGCACCGAGTTCGGCGTACCCCATATCGAGGCCACAACGTTCCGGGGACTGGGCATCGGCCTTGGCTTTGCCCAGGCCGAAGACTACCAGGAGCGCGTCGTCATTTCGTTGTTGCGAGCCAAGGGGTATATGGGGCGCACCTTCGGCAAGGACAGCATGGAGTCGGACTTTGCCGCCATGCGTATCCATGCCCGGGTACAGCAGACATACCACCTGCTCGATGCCGATACGCGGGCCATGTATGATGGGTTCGCCGAAGGGGTCAATCGCTACATCACGGCCAATCGTGGTACCCTCCCGGCATGGGCGCAGCCGGTGTTCCATGGTCATGATGTGGCGGCCGGTGACATCGGTACCGCCAACACCACCGCCGCCCGCAATCTGGTGCTACGGTGGCTGCGTCGGGATTCATTGGCACGGGTCACACCGCCCGAACACGACGCCAGTCGTGAAGAGCCAGACATTGCGGCACGCCCCATTCTTGGCAGCGATGCCGACGTGGGCTCCAATGCGTGGGCGCTGGCTCCCTCGAGGACGACCTCGGGGCGCGCGATCCTCTTGCGGAATCCTCATCTCAACTGGAACGCGGGGTATTGGGAGGCCCACGTCACACTCCCCGGGAAGCTCGACTTCTACGGTGATTTTCGCATTGGCAGCGCCTTCTCCGTTGTTGGAGGATTCAATGCGCAGCTCGGATGGGCGACCACCAACAATGCGACCGATCTCGACGAGGTGTATGAACTGGCGCTCGATGCCACGCAGCCGGATCATTACCTGTTCGATGGGACCAGCGTGCCGGTGCGCTATGACGACGTCGCGGTAGTCTCGCGGGACGGCGACAGCCTGCGCACCACCACGCGGCGATATGCCACCACGCCGCTCGGTCCAGTCATCCATCGCAGCCACGACAAGTTGTACATCGTCCGCGCGGGCCCCGAAGGGGAATACCGTGCCGGTGCGCAGTTTCTGGCCATGATGCGCGCGCAGTCGCTGAAGGAATGGAAGCAGGCACTCGCCATGCGCGCGCGCGCCACATCCAATCTGACCTATGCCGACCGCGCCGGAAACATCCTGACGATCTGGATGGCCACGATTCCGCGATTGCCGCATCCGTCCGGCCACGACTCGGTGCCCATTCCGGCGCGTACTTCGGCGGATATCTGGACCCGGCTTATTACACTCGACTCCCTCCCGCAAACCCAAAATCCGCCGGGAGGGTACGTCCACAATGAGAACGACGCGCCGCATTTTGCCAATCTCCGCGCGCTGCTCGATACGGCTCGCTATCCCGATAATGTGGAGCGCGGCGAACTGCGGCTCCGCAGTCAGCTGGCGCTCCAGCTCATTGCCAACACCCGCAAGTTTTCGCTGGAAGACGTCGTCCGCCAAAAGCACTCCATGCGGATGCTGCTGGCCGATCGTGTCAAGCCGGAGCTGCTGGCGGCGGTGAAACGTTCGCCGGTGGCCACTGACTCCACGGCCATGCTGGCCGTCGCCATCCTGGCGGCGTGGAACAACTCTGTCGCTCCGACCAGCCGCGGCGGTGTCCTTTTCGAGACGTTCTGGCGCCGGTATCTGTTGCAGGCGCGCGATTCCGCTTTTGCCGAAAAGTGGTCGTGGGCGCGGCTCACACAAACGCCGCGAGGGCTCGGCCAGCCGGAGAAAGCGGTTGACGCCCTGCTGTGGGCCATGAACGAAACGACTCGGAAGTTTGGACGCCCTGATGTGGCCTGGGGGGATGTTCACCGGGTCCGGCGCGGTGGCGTGGATGTGCCGGTGGGTGGCTGTAGCGGGGCACTTGGCTGCTTTCGCGTCCTCACCTACGAAGAACAGGCTGATGGCAAGCGGGCGGCCAACAGTGGAGATGGGTGGGTACTGGCCGTGGAGTTCGGTCCTCGCACCCCGCGGGCGTATTCGATCCTTGCCTACGGACAAAGCACCGATCCCAAGTCCCCGCACCATGCCGACCAGGCGGCCATGTTCGCCCGCGGGGAGTTCAAGCCGGTGCGATTCACCGCCAAAGATGTGATTGCTCACACAATCCGGCAGTACACCCCCAGCCCATAATGCCCAAGGCATTTACTTCTGGGCGCTTTTGACGTTCATTTTCCAGACCTTTTCACTTCACTTCAGGGGAGTCACCCACGATGCAGCATCTCGTGCGCCGCTTGCTGGTGCCTGTTCTCGCAACTGCGGCCCTCACGTTGGGCACTTCGCAGGCCAGTGCGTTTGTCGGCCAGCCCAAGGCTGAACTCAAGATTGAAGGTGAACGCGCGCAGGATGGCGCCCGCCTCGTGATCAAGGGGAAGAATTGGCCTGCCAAGTCCAAGCTCAAGATTACCGCTACTCGCGCGCCGGGCGCGCGCAGCCCGCAGGACTTTGGTGTGGTCGATGTCGATGACAAGGGCGAGTTCGTGCTGCGCAAGACGGTCCAGTGCACCACGCAGTCCATGGACGAGGGTACGACGGAAAGCGTGACCTTCACGGCGGCCGAAGAAACGTCGGGAACGAAAGCCACGGCCAAGTCCACCGGTGCGCCCTGGGTCTGCATGTAATCGTTGGCTCGGAGGCCACTCCGTGCGGATCGCCGGGCTGTTGGTCGCCGAAACGATGGTTGTCGCACTAGTTTCTCCACGCGGTGCTCCCCTGCTTGGGGGGCACCGCGTTGCATATCTCCGCTACCCGCCGCCATGCTGGTAATCTTCGTTGCCCCGTTCTTTTCCCCCGCCGCCACGCAAATGATTGAGGCGGCGCTGGCACTGCCTCACATCCGCCTCGCGGTCATTGCCCAACAGGCACTGGAGCAGTTGCCTCCTCATCTCGCCGCCCGCCTGGTAGGGCACTGGCGCGTGAACGATGTCACAGACGCCGGGCAATTGACGTGGGCAGTGAAAGGCCTGTCCGCGGCCCATGGGGCGGTCTCACGCTGTTTCGCCGCCTACGAGCAAACGCAGTGGCCATTGGCGACTGTCCGGGAGCAGCTGGGAATTCCCGGGCTCCCCAGCGAGGCCGCGCAAAACTTCCGCGACAAGGCCCGCATGAAGGACGTCTTGCGTGCCGCCGGCGTGCCCGTTGCCAGACACCAATTGGTTGAGCATGCTCCCGACGCCCGACGATTCGTGGCCGACGTGGGCTTCCCCATTGTCATCAAGCCGCCGGCCGGCGCTGGCGCCAAGGCCACCGAGCGCATAACCGATGCGTCGTCGTTGGAGGCCGCCCTTCAACGCTACGCGCCGTCGCCGCAGGATCCCATGCTCGCCGAGGAATTCCTGCGTGGTACGGAGCATTCGCTGGAAACGGTCACGATCAACGGCGCGCCGGTCTGGCACTCGCTGACACGATACGCTCCGACACCGCTGGACGTCATTGAGAACCCGTGGATCCAATGGACGGTGCTTCTCCCGCGCGACATCGATACCCCCCAGTACGACGACATCAAGGCCATGGGCGACAAGGCGCTCAAGGTACTCGGCATGACCACCGGCGTGTCGCACTGCGAATGGTTCCGGCGCCCCGATGGATCGGTCGCCATCAGTGAAATTGCGGCCCGGCCACCTGGCGCCAACATCACCACCATGGTGTCCCGCGCGAACGACATGGATTTCGTGACTGCCTGGATGCGCCTCATGATCGACGGACGGTTCACGGTTCCCGAGCGCAGGTATGCCGTTGGCACAGCCTACCTGCGAGGACAGGGGCAGGGAATCGTGGCTGCAGTGGAAGGGCTTGATCTCGTTCGGCGCGAGCTGCATCACCTGATCTGCGACGAACGGCTCCCCTATCCGGGGCAGGCGCCCACCGGCAGCTACGAGGGCGAGGGATTCATCATGGTGCGCCACCCCGACACTAGGGTGGTGCAAAACGCCCTGACGCGTATCATCTCCACTGTGAAGGTCATTCTCCGTTAGCCGCGACCACGTTTCGTCGTCGTTCTGCCACCACCGACCCGTCGGCCCTCCAAGTGTCCATATCCAAAACCGTCCTCATGATCACGCCGGGGTTTCCCGGCGAAATGCCCTTGTTCACCCGCGGACTCTCCGAGCAAGGTGCCACGGTGCTGGGGGTGGCCGACGGACCGGCGAGCGATCTGCCCGAACTCGCCCGGCGGCATCTGAGCGACTATTTGCAGGTGCCCGACCTGTTCTCCAACGTGCCGAGTGCCATTGACCAGATCCGTCGCTGGTTGGGGGCTCGCACCCTCGATCGCGTCTGCTGTCTCTGGGAGCCCGGTATTGAACTCGCGGCGCAGATCCGGGAAGCGCTCGACGTGCCGGGGCAAGGGTATGAGCAGTCGCTCAAGTTCCGCAATAAAGACCTCATGAAGCAGGCGCTGGCCGATGGCGGAGTGCGGGTGCCGCACCACGCGGTGGCCAGTACCGCCGCCGAGGTCTGGGCGGCGGCCGAACAGGTGGGTTACCCGCTCATCATCAAGCCCATCGCCGGGGCGGGATCCATGGACACCTTCCGCTGCGATGACGCCAAAGCCGTTGCGGCGGCCATTGCACAGCTGGGGCACATTGAAACGGTGGACGTCGAAGAGTTCATCGACGGCGAAGAGTTCACCTACGACACCATTTGTGCCGGCGGGGACATCAAGTACTTCCACGTTGGTCACTACCGACCGCGTCCGCTCATTGCGCGGACCAACGAGTGGATCTCGCCGCAGACGCTGTCCTACCGCCATCTCGATGATCCGTGGGTGACTGATGGCATTGCCCTCGGCGAACAGGTCATCAAGATCCTTGGCTACGATACCGGATTCACCCATATGGAGTGGTACCGGAAATCCAATGGCGAGGTGGTGTTCGGCGAAATTGGTGCCCGCCCGCCCGGTGCCCGGACCGTGGACCTGATGAACTTTGCCAGCAACGTGGACCTGTTTGCCGGGTGGGCCGAGGCCGAGCTGCACGGCGCCTTCTCCCTGACCGTCGAACGACCGTATAACTGCGCCTGCATTACCAAGCGCGCGCATGGACAGGGGCGTATTCAGCGCATTGAAGGGCTCGATCGCATCAAGAGCCGGTTGGGTGATGCGATCTGCACGATTGATCTGCTCACCCTCGGGTCGCCTCGCCGCGATTGGAAAAGCACCCTGCTGTCCGACGGGTACGTGACGCTGCGTCATCCCGACTGGCAGACATGCAAGGACATGGCGGATTTCGTGGGTACTGATCTCCACTTGTACGCCGGATAACGGATACCGGGGTGGCGGGAACTGCTGGCACGGAAGGTCGATCTGTGGCGTCCGTGCCTCACTCCCGGTGGTTTCGATGCAACGTGTGGCAAGCTCAACCGTTTGCGTGGAAACACATACCGAGTGGTTTCAGAGGGAAAACGGTGATTTGAAGGGTGTTTGGGCCGCGGCACACGCTTTGCCCTACTGGTGTGCGAAGGCCGCGTTGAGGCGGCCGCGATGCATCCCTCTCTGCCGGAACCGTTTTCATGTCGCCCATTCTCGAAGAACCGCCAGTCGATCCCATCCGCGGGTATTTCTCGCAGTTGTGTGTGATGCTCACCGGCATCGCCTCCGGGGTCGTTGAGGCACCGGCCGGGAATGCCCTGCAGTCGCCCACATATCACATGGGTCGCCGCGACGGCTTGCATGTGGTGGTCGCCCACCTCGCGTCCAGTCGCACGCTCAAGGAAGCGGCCGACAAGTGTGTGGCGTTCGGTCGCGGGGTTGAGGAACGGGCGGACTCGCACCCGTATGGCCCTGATTGGTCGCAGGGGTTTGCGCAGGCCACCATGGAGGCCGCGTCCGATATCGCCATGTACGCCGCCACCTCGCATATCCCGCCGGTAGACAAGGCCCGGCTCCGGGCCGCTCGCACCGCCGCGCGTCACCTGTCGCCGCTCCATGGGCTGTGGTCGCCCAAGGCGGCCGGCACCGAACCGCCGCGGTCTCACCACGAGTGGTAAGCTGGCCGCTCTGAAAAATCGCAGTCTCCAGTGGCAGTGAAGTAGGGAAGTGGCGAGCGTCCGGGGGGGCGCTCGCCACTTTGTGTTTCGCCCGGGTCGCGCAACAGTCTCCCGGGGCGCCCGGCCGCTGTTAACTTGTCCGCCATGCCCAACAAGCCCACCACAGTGCTGGACGCACGCGCGCTCGATCGCACGCTGCGCCGCATGGCCGACCAGATCGTTGAACTCAACGCCGGCACCGATAATCTCGTGATCGTCGGTATCCAGCGGCGCGGTGTGCAACTCGCCGAGCGCATCGTGCGCATCATCGAGAGCCAGGAAAAGGTGACGGTCGCTTCCGGCGCTCTCGATATCACGCTCTATCGCGACGACCTGCAGACCGTTGGGCCCCGCCCGGTGGTGGGAGCCACGTCGCTCCCGTGGGCACTCGACGATCAGCGCGTGGTTATCGTCGATGACGTGCTCTATACGGGCCGTACCGTACGCGCGGCGCTCGACGAACTGGCCGATTTCGGACGGCCCTCACGCATTGCGCTCGCGGTGCTCATCGATCGCGGGGGACGCGAACTGCCCATTCACGCGGACATCGTGGGCCGCCGGATAGACGTGGCCGCCGGACAACGCGTCGATGTCTTCATCGAAGAACTCGACGGCCGCGACGAAGTGGAGATTGCCTCCCGCGACGAGGAGGGCTGAGCGTATGGCTGGTCCCCTTGGCAAGGACCTGTTGGGGCTTGCGCCGCTCTCGGCCGACCAGATCCGTCTGGTCCTCGACACCGCGGTGCCGTTCCGGGAAATCTCGGAACGTGCCATCAAGAAAGTCCCCACGCTGCGCGGCGCAACGATCGTGAACCTGTTCTTCGAGGCCTCCACGCGAACCCGTATTTCGTTCGAGTTCGCCGAGAAGCGCCTCAGCGCCGACACCGTCAACGTGGCCTCCGCCGGGTCGAGCGTATCGAAGGGGGAAACGCTCGTCGACACGGCGCGCAATCTCGAAGCGATGAAGATCGACATGGTCGTCGTCCGCCACGGCGGCTCGGGAGCGGCGAAGTTCCTTGCCGAACGCATCGAGTCGAACGTCGTCAATGCCGGTGACGGCACCAACGAACACCCCACGCAGGGGCTGCTCGACATGCTCACGTTGCGTGACCGCTTCGGTGATCTTGCCGGCAAGCGCATCTGCATCGTGGGTGATGTGCTCCATTCGCGCGTGGCGCGCTCCAACATCTGGGGGCTCACCAAGCTTGGCGCACAGGTCGCGGTCTGCGGCCCGCGGTCCTTGCTTCCCAACGCCATCGAACAGATGGGCGTGACGGTCTTCAATCGCATCGAAGAAGCGATCGAATGGGCCGACGCGCTCAACGTGTTGCGTTTGCAACTCGAGCGCATGCAGGCGGGCTACATCCCGTCGCTGCGCGAATACAATCGCGTTTTCGGCGTCACCAGTGCACGACTGGAGAAGGCGTCGCGCGATCTGCTCATCCTCCATCCAGGCCCGATGAATCGTGGCGTGGAAATCGATAGCGACGTGGCCGATGGACCGCACTCGGTGATCCTCGATCAGGTCACGAACGGCGTTGCCGTCCGTATGGCTGTCCTGTACCTGCTTGCCGGTGGCAAGCCTGAACTGGCCGAAGCGGCCAAGAAGGGAGTGGCATAATGGCGTATCCCATCGGGTCACGGGACCTGCTCATTCGTGGTGGTCGCATCATCGACCCGTCGCAAGGCCTCGATGCCGTCGGCGACGTGCTGTTGCGCAATGGTATCGTCGAGGCGTGTGGAGGCACCATCAGCACACCGGACGGCGCCGAGATTCTCGACGCCTCGGGGCTCGTGGTCGCGCCGGGCTTTATCGATGTCCACGTGCACCTGCGCGAACCGGGACGCGAAGATGTCGAAACCGTCGCAAGCGGTGCGCATAGTGCCGTGGCGGGTGGCATTACGGCCGTGTGCTGCATGCCCAACACCAAGCCGGTTACCGACAATCAGGCGGTCGTCGGCTTCGTGAAGCAGAAGGCCGAGCAGGCCGGTTACGCGCGCGTCTATCCGTACGGCGCCATTTCGGTGGGTCAGAAGGGCGAAACACTCGCCGAGATGGCTGAGATGGTCGCCGCCGGTGCCGTCGCGTTCAGTGATGACGGTCGTCCGGTGGAAAGTGCGCAGCTCATGCGCAGCGCGCTCGAATATGCCCGCGCCTTCAACGTGCCCATCGCCGAGCACTGCGAAGACATGACGCTCGCGCGCGGCGGCAGCATGAACGAAGGCATCATGAGCGCGAAGCTCGGGCTCAAGGGTATTCCCGCCGAGGCGGAAGAGATCTACGTCATCCGCGATATCCTGCTCGCGAAGCGCACCGGCGGACACATTCACATGTGCCACCTCAGCACCAAGGGGTCCGTGGAGCTCGTGCGCTGGGGCAAGGAACGCGGCATCAACGTCACGGCGGAAGTGTGCTCGCACCACATCTCGCTCACCGAAGATGCCGTCGACGGCTACAACACCAACGCGAAAATGAATCCGCCGCTGCGCACCGCCGAGGATATCGAAGCGCTGCAGCAGGGGCTCGCCGACGGCACGATCGATCTGCTCGTCACTGATCACGCGCCCCATCACTACGACGAAAAGGAACGTGAGTTCGCCGATGCGCCCAACGGTATCGTGGGGCTCGAGACGGCGCTGGCGGTGAACACGACGTATCTGTTGCACACCGGTATTCTCACGCTGCCGCAGATCGTCGATGCCATGAGCTGCAAGCAGGCGAAAATCTTCCATCTGCCGGGCGGAACGCTCGCTCGGGGCGGCATCGCTGACGTGACCATCTTCGATCCCAATCGCCAGTGGAGTTGCGATCCGAAGGCGTTCAAGTCGAAGGGGCGGAACACCCCGTATGGGGGACATACGTTCACGGGGCAGGCGCGCTATACGATCGTTGCCGGTCGCGTGGTGTACACGGCGTAATGGTGACGGCTCACGGCTGATCACGCCTGAGCTCGTCAGGACGGACCGGTGTGACTTCGGTCACACCGGTTGGCCGCGGCGGAGCAATTGACAACCCCGTGCTGTCACAAAGTGTGCACGGCTGCCATAGTTGAGTACATGACCGCCGCCCTTCACGTGACACCCCTCCGTTCCGCATCGTCCGTTCACGGGATGGCCTGCAGTGAGGGCCTCTCCGAAATCACCCCTCGTTCCTCATGACGGAGTCCAACGTCGTGTCCATCGAAGAAGTGCGCACGCTGGTCGCTGAGCGACAGCGCTATGACGATTGGCTGGCCGCGCTGGAGGCCAAGCGGACCGAAACTCCGCCCCGTGTCTTCGAACGGGTACACGGCGATTACCTCGGCCGCCGACGCGAGGTCATCGTGCGCCTGCAGTCGCACATTGGCGGCTTGTCCGCCATTGGGCATGACCTCGAGCAGCGCCTCAGTGATCTTGAAGCGCGTTTGGCGCTGCATGAGGAAGAACTGGCCGAAGGCATGCTGCGCAATCTGGTCGGAGAATACGACGGCGACCGATGGGACAATGTGCGTCAGGAAATCGAGGCGCGTATCACCGCGCTCGGCGACGAACGAACTACGTTGGCCGTGGAAGTGGCGGATGTGCAGACGCTACTGGCCAGCGCCCGCACGGAGCCGGAGGCGGAACCAGAACCAGACCCCGCGCCTGAGCCGGAACTCCTGGAAACGCCGTCCGCCGATGCGTCCGAGGCGCCCGTGGCCGTTGAGGAGGGCACTGACACCGCCGCCGCCGCCGCTGACTGGCTGGCGGAATCGTCCGCGCCTCAGGATTTTGACCTTGAGGCCGGAACGACCGAGACGCGCGTCGAGACGGACTTCGTGGTGACGGACGTTGTCGCGTACGAAGAATCCGCGCCGCTCCCGGAAGCCACGGCAGAGACGGCGGGGATGCTGGTGGAGACGGTCGAAGGGGCTGCTCGCTCGCCATACGAAGTGGGCACGCCGGCGGCGGCGTTCCTGGCGCAGCCTGACGAAGATTCGCTGTTGGACATCGACGTGTCCGGCATGGTAGACAACCCGATTCCACACAGTGCTCGCCATGAGGACGTGCTTGCGGATGTCGCGGCGCTGTTTGATACGTCGAGCATCACCGCCGTCCCTGAACCCACGCCGTCGCCCGCCGCGCCAGCGAACCCGGCGGAATTCGACGATGCGCTTGCCATGTTTGGCGATGTAAGTGGGGACGCCGATGCCCAATTCCTCAAGTCGCTGGAAGGCATCGAAGCCGATCATGATGCCCCGCCTCAGGGAGGCTCGCGTGTGGATGTCTCCACCACGACCGCCACACCCCCGGCGGCTCCCTCCGGCAACGATCCCTTCGACGATCTCGCCTTCCTGCGCTCGGTCACCGAACCCGGACATTCGGCGGATATCGTGCCTCCCGCCGCACCGTCCATTATGTCGTCAGCGCCGGCGACGTCGGCCCACGAGCCCCAGAAAACCCTGCGCTGCACGGAGTGCGGTACGATGAATCTCCCCACCGAATGGTATTGTGAGCGGTGCGGGGGAGAGTTGGCGGCGTTCTAGCGCCGCCACCTGGCGACGAAGGACAACAAAAAGGCCGGTCTCGCGAAGAGACCGGCCTTTTCTTGAGTGGCAACAGGCACGCGCGCGATTACGCAGCGACAGCCTTGTTGGCCAGCTTCGCGAGCTTGCTCTTCTGGCGAGCAGCAGCGTTCTTGTGGATCAGCCCCTTGCGGGCAGCACGATCAAGCAACGAAACGGCGCTAAGACGGTCATCGGCCGCCGCAGTTGCCGTCTTGGCCTTCTTCACGGCGGTCCGCAGCGCCGAGCGCTGCGCGCGGTTACGCACCGCAGCCGCACGCGACTTCCGCAGATCTTTCTTTGCGGATTGAATATTCGGCACGAAAAACTCCTGAGAACCAGTTGAACAGTGACGTGGAAACCACCCGGCAGACGGATGGAATCCGGCCACGGCGGAACAGACTGGTAAACATAGAAACGACCGGCAGACCAGTCAAGCGGCGGTCGGTAATGGAGTTAGCTCGCCACGGCGATCATCAGTAATGTGGATAACTTTTTGTGTGGAATACTTTTGACATCGCCCCTCTTCCACGCTACCTTCACACTCTGATTTGCTTGCATTCGCGTTTCTGGTGACGGCGTTCGCTGCCACTGACTCTCGCCTCATTTTTTCCCGGCTGCCGCGGTGGATTTCGCCCAGCAACTTGCTCTCGTCGCTCCAGTCTTGCTCTTCTCGATGGTCGCCCACGAGTATGCGCACGGCTATGCGGCGTTCCGGCAAGGGGATATGACCGCGTATCAGCTGGGGCGCCTCACCTGGAACCCCGCCAAGCATATCGACCCCTTCATGACCATCATTTTACCGGTCATGCTGGCGTTTCTTGGAGGCCCCATCTTTGGCGGTGCCAAGCCGGTGCCGGTCAATCCGCGGAACTACCGGCATTATCGTCAGGGCGACATCATCGTGTCTCTCGCCGGCGTGACGGTCAACGTCCTCATTGCGTTTGCGTGTGTTCCGCTCATCATGGGCGTCGGGCTGCTCGGACAGCAGTTTCCAGGAGCTGCGCGGCCGCTGTTCGTTCTGCAACTCATGCTGAACCAGGGCATCATCATCAACCTGGTGCTCGCGGCGTTCAATCTCATTCCCATCCCGCCGCTCGATGGGTCGCATGTATTCAAGTATCTCTTGCCGCCGCGCTGGTCGCTGCAGTATCAGCGCATCGGGGCCGTGGGCTTCCTGCTGTTGTTTGCCTTGCTTTCGTTCGGGCGGCCGTTGGTGAACCTGTGGATGACTCCCGCGTTCGCACTCAACAGTCTCGCTCAGCGGGTGTATATCCCGTACTTGCTGCCCAACCCTTTCGACGCGTGAACCCAGCGTGATCGCACCGAATTTTCGCCCCTTAGAGGCTGAAACGTCGTCGTTCGTCATTGAGCTGAGCCAGTTCACCGGCCCGCTCGACCTGTTGCTGTCGCTAATCCGCGACGAGCAGTTGGACATCTACGATATCCCCATCGCCCGCATTGCCGAGCAGTTCCTGGCGCGCATCAGCACGCTGGGGCTCGACGAAGCCGCCGACTATCTGGAAATGGCGGCCCGCCTGTTGCGCATCAAGGCGCAGATGCTGCTCCCGCGCGCCGACGGCGAAGAGTCCTGGGAAGATCCCCGGGCCGAACTCGTCCGCCGATTGCTCGAGTATCAACAGATGCGCGAAGTGGTGGATCTGCTCGAACGCCGTGGCGAAGAGCGTCGCCACCAGTTCCCGCGTCGCTTCATCCCCATCGCGGCCGACATCACGCCGCTCAACGCGCCGCTGTCGCTCTCCCTTGGTGAGTTGCTCGCCGCCGTCGACCGCGTGCTGCGGACGACCAAGGAACCCAAGATCCACGAAGTCGTACCGCGTGCCCTCGACGTGGCGGGCGCCATGGTCACCGTGCGCGCCGTTCTCGCCATGCGTCGGCATGCCCAGTGGACCGACCTCGTGGGCCGTGATGCGGAGCCGTGGCAGATTCTGTCCGTGCTGCTCGCCTTGCTTGAAATGGCCAAGATGGGTGAACTGCGCATTGCGCAGTCGCGTGCCTTTGCCTCTGTGGAGATCCGTCGTGACGCCATTAGCGAAGCTGCTTGAAGCCGCGCTGTTCGCGGCGCCGCGCCCAATCCCGCTGACGGCACTGGAGGCCCTCGACCAGGAGTCCAGCCCGGCAGCGGTTGCGGCCGCGCTGGACGAACTGCGCGAGCACTACGACGTGGACGGCCACGGGGTTGAACTGGTGGAGCAGGGTGGCGGGTGGCAGATCCTCACCCGGGCGGAATTCGCCGAAGCCATTGAACGGGCCCAGGTGGCCGTGCGCCCCCACAAGCTCTCGGCGGCGGCGCTCGAGACGCTGGCCATTGTGGCGTATCGCCAGCCCATCGGTCGCGCGGAAATCGAGGAAATCCGCGGCGTGGCCGTTGGCTCTGTCCTCAAGTCACTCCACGAGCGCAATCTCATTGATATCGTGGGGCGCAGTGAAGGAATCGGCCGCCCGTTGCTCTATGGCACCACCCCCCAGTTCCTCGAGCAGTTCGCCCTGCGGCACCTCGAAGAACTGCCACGCGCTGACGAACTGGCCATCGCCCTGCGTGGCGCCGGGAACACTGCGGTCGTGCCCGAGTGACGCCCCCGCGTCGTTCCGGCGGAGGCAGCGGCGGTCCTCTCAACAGCAGTGGCGGTCCCCGCAAAAGCTCCGGTACTTCCTCGGGACGCCCTGCGGCGCGCCCGTCGGCGCGGCCGTCGGCCAAATCCGATATCAATCCCGCCTCGCGCAGTAAGCGCGAGGCCACGCGCGGCGGCGATGGTCGCGGTGGCGAATCCCGAGGCAGCGACTCGCGTTCCGGCGAATCGCGAGGGAAGGGGACAGGCAAGGGGCCGCGGAAGGCCCCCCCCCGTCCGCCACGCCCTGCCATGATCCCGGGGGGCGGGCAGTTCATCAACAAGGCTGGCGGGACCGTCAAGGCGCGGAATGAAGGCCCCATGCGCGTGCAGCGCGCCCTCGCTCGTGCCGGTGCCGTCTCGCGGCGAGAGGCCGATCAGGCCGTGGCCGACGGACGGGTGCTGGTAAACGGACAGGTCGCTCTTGTTGGACAGGTCGTCGATCCCGCCCGCGATGTCATTACGCTCGACGGGGCGCCGGTCAAAACACACGTTACGGCGCATCGGTGGATCGTGCTCAACAAGCCGGCCGCCACCATGACCACCCGCAAAGACCCCAGCGGACGCACCACCGTCTTCGATCTCGTGGATGACGTGCCCGGACTGGTCTATGTGGGTCGCCTCGACTTCATGACCGAGGGCGTGTTGCTCCTCACGACCGACGGGACGGCGGCCCATGCCCTCACGCACCCCAGTCGCGAGGTTGAACGCACCTACATCGCCACGGTGCGCGGTGATGCGCTCGCGGCGGCGAAGCGCGCGCGCCAAGGGGTGCAGCTGGAAGATGGCCTGGTCACTCCGCGCGACGTCCAGGCGCATCCGTTGGGGGCCCGTCGCTGGGCCTTCGAGATCACCATCGCCGAGGGCAAGACGCACGAAGTCCGGCGCATCTGCGATGCCCTTGAGCTCGAAGTGGAGCGCCTCATTCGCACCAGCTTCGGCCCCGTACGTCTGGGGAATCTCCCCTCCGGAGAAGCCCGCGCTCTGACGGCCGCCGAACGGACCGTCCTCGACGCCATCATCAGCAAAGAACAGCTGCCGAAGGCGTGACGCCGGTGGGTCTCACCGGGTTGACGGGTGGCCAGGGGCCCACCAGGTAAGGTCCATGGAGCAGACGGAACCTTGCCGGGGTATGGGGAAACAGGCGTGATTCACGCAGTTCTCACTCACAGGAGCAGGTTGACGTGACCACGAGTGTCGCCCCGTCTCAAGACGCGGCTCTGGTACAGGGCGTGCTGCGCGAAGTCGCACGCCGCATCGTTGGGCAGGAATACATGGTGGAGCGGCTGCTTATCAGCCTGCTCACGGGAGGACATGTCCTGCTTGAGGGAGTCCCGGGGCTCGCCAAGACGCTCACCGTCCGCACGCTCGCTGAAACCGTGCGTACCTCGTTCCAGCGCATCCAGTTCACCCCCGACCTGCTCCCGGCCGACGTCGTCGGCACGCAGATCTTTGATCAGCCCACTGGCGAATTCCGCGTCAAGCACGGGCCGATCTTCGCCAACATCATCCTGGCGGACGAAATCAATCGCGCTCCGGCCAAGGTGCAGGCGGCGTTGCTCGAGGCCATGCAAGAAAAGCAGGTCACGATCGGCGGGACCACCTACAAACTGGCGGAGCCGTTCCTCGTGCTCGCCACGCAGAACCCCATCGAGCAGGAAGGCACCTATCCCCTGCCGGAAGCGCAGGTGGATCGCTTCATGATGAAGCTGCGCGTCGGGTATCCCACCAGGGCCGAAGAAAAGGAAATTCTCCGCCGCATGGCTGGCGGGGACAAGGTAGACATCATGCCCGTAGCCTCCCCCGAGGAGCTGCTCGATGCCCGTCGCCGCATCTCCGAGCTCTACATGGACGAACGCATCGTCGACTACATCGTCGAACTGGTGCACGCCACGCGCTTCCCGGCCGACGTGGGCGCTCCCGATCTGCGCCCGCTCATCGAGTTCGGCGCATCACCACGCGCCACGATCGCCCTTGGCCAGGCGGCACGCGCCCACGCCTTCCTGCGCGGACGCGCCTTTGTCACGCCGGACGACGTGAAAAGCATCGCCCCCGATGTGTTGCGCCACCGTGTCCTGACCTCTTTCGAAGCCGATGCCGAAGGCGTGACCAGCGACACGATCGTCGCCCGACTGCTCTCCGTGGTGGAAGCGCCGTGAGGCCGTCACGGTGAGCGTTACGGCGATCGCGCCGGCCGATGTTCTCCGGCAGGTGCGGCGCATCGAAGTGCGCACGCGCCGGCTGGTCGACTCGCGCTTTGCCGGTGAATATCGGTCGCTGTTCAAAGGGCAGGGGATGGAGTTCGCCGAGGTGCGCGAATACCAGCCCGGAGACGAAGTGCGCTCCATCGACTGGAACGTGTCGGCCCGCATGGGCAAACCGTTCGTCAAGCGGTACGTCGAGGAACGCGAACTTACCGTCATGCTGGCCGTCGATCTCTCCGGGTCGGCCCGCTTCGGCACCCGGGCCCGCTTCAAGCACGACCTGGCGATTGAGTTGGCGGGCGTGCTCTCGCTGGCGGCCGTCCGCAACAACGATCGCGTGGGGCTCATGCTCTTCAGCGATCAGGTCGAGCACGCCCTCCCCGCTCGCAAGAGCCGCAAGCACGCATTGCGACTCATTCGCGATCTGTTGTCGGTGCAGCCCAAAGGGCGTGGCACCTCCTTCACCGTTGCGGTAGACCGCCTCATGCGGCTGTTGCCGCACCGTTCGGTGGTGTTTCTCGCCTCCGACTTCATTGCGGCCGACGTGGAAAAGCCGCTCGCCCGCCTCGCGCAACGGCATGATGTCATTGCGGTCACGCTGGAGGATCCCGCCGAGCGCGTGCTCCCCAACGTGGGGGCCGCTCGTCTGGAAGATCCGGAAACGGGCGAGGTCGTGGAGATCGATACCTCGCATCCGGCGGTGCGCTCGGCGTTCGCCCAGCGAATCGCCGCCGATGACGAAGCCCGCCGGAAACTGTTCGGCCGGCTGGGGCTCGACGAAATCATCGTCCACACCGAACACGGCTACGTGGACGCGTTGCTCGCCTTCTTTCGCGCGCGTTCCCGCCGCCCGCACGGTGCGGTTCGCACCGGTCCGCGCGGGGCTATGGGTGATGCCGCACTGGCCGTGGAATCCCGAGCGGTGCCACGTCGATGAGCACCGCCGCGCCGGCGTTCGTGCAACCGCCAGCGACGCCCACGCGCTCCGTTGGCGTGGATACCGTGTTCCTCACGCCGCAGAACGGCGCCAAGGTCCGCGCCGGAACGCTCGTGCAGCCGGACACGGTGGAAGTGGGGGATCCGTTCACCTTCGTCGTCACCGTTGCCGTTCCTGCCAACGCACGTGTGGAATGGCCAACGCTCGCTGATTCGGCTGCCGTCGTCTCCATGCGTGAACCAGTCCGTATCGTGGACGAAGGCACAAAGGTGGCGACGCGCCGTGAACGTGCCATCTACACGCTCAGCGCCTGGGATATCGGTCCGCAGTCATTGAATATGCCGGACGCGATTGTTCACTATGGCAGCACCTCCATGCGTGTCCCGCTCGGGAACGCGCGGGTGTTTGTGCGTACCGTCCTCCCCGGCGACAGCACCCAACACATTCCCAAGCCGGCCCGCGATCTGTTTCCGCGAGTCCTCCCCTGGTGGCAGCAGTGGTGGCCCGCTCTGTTGATCCTCGCTGCGCTCGGCCTGCTCTGGTGGCTGTGGAGACGGCGTCGCCGGGTTGCCGCCGCCCGAACCGTCGTCAGCGCACTCAATCCATACGCCCGGGCCATTCACGAATTCGATCGCCTTGAACGCCTGGGGCTCGCCGATGCCGGAGAAGCCGGTCGGTATGTCGCACTCGCGGTTGATGTCATGCGTCTGTACCTTGCGAGCAGTGAACCGGCAGCCATGTTGTCGCTGACCAGCGGCGAACTGCTCGACGTGCTGGTAAACGATACCCGTATTCCGCGTGATCGGCTGCAATCGCTGTTCGCAGATGTTGACGGCATCAAGTTCGCCGCCCGCACGGTGTCCCCTGTGCGTGCCCGCGAATTGGCGGCCGCTGCGCGGAGCATCGTTGAGCATATTGATCGGGTGGAACGGGAACGCCGAGCTGCGGCCGAGGCGGCGCAACGTGCCGCGGCCGCGGCCGCCACGCGCGAAAAGCAGGATGCCGAAGACAAGGCGCGTCGCGCGTCGCGCGCCTCGCGTGGACCCAAATCAGGCGCCGGCGTATGAACGGCGCGGACTCACTGGGACTGGCCACATGGTGGAGCGAGCAGATCAGCGCCCTCACGCTGTTCGGCCTCAACTTCGGTCACCCCGAATCCCTCGCGCTGCTGGCGTTGCTGCCGCTCTGGTTTCTCTGGCAGCGGAAGCGCGAATCCCAGCGCCGAACGATTCCCTTTTCCCGTGCCGCCGTGCTGGCGGCAGGGCCGCGTCCATCCCTACGCTGGGTGAAGTGGTTGCCGTGGCTCCGGATGCTGGCCATCGCGGGCGTGATCCTCGCCGTGGCACAGCCGCGCTCCGGAGCACGCGCCGAACGGGTGAACAGCGACGGCATCGATATCGCGCTTACCGTCGATATCTCCAGCTCCATGCTTGCGGAGGATTTTCAGCCGCAGAATCGTATGGAAGTTGCCCGGGAAAAGCTCAAGCGCTTCGTGCTGGGACGCAAAACGGACCGGGTGGGACTCATCGCGTTTTCTGGCGAAGCACTCACGCAAGTGCCACTCACCACCGATTACCCGGTGGTGCTGGCGGCCATCGATAACCTGCAGGTCGGTCAGCTCGAAGATGGCACCGCGATCGGCACGGCCATTGCCACCGCCGCGAATCGCCTCCGCAATTCACCGGGACGCTCACGCGTCATGGTGCTACTCACCGATGGTGAAAACAACCGCGGCGCGATTGATCCGCGTACCGCCGCCCAGGCCGCCGGGACCTTCGGGATTCGCATTTACACCATCGGCGTTGGCAGTGAAGGCATGGCCCCCGTCCCCGTAGGACGTGGGCTGTTCGGGCTGCGCTACGAAAATCGCCCGGTTAAGATCGACGAGCCTCTCCTCACGGAAATCGCCAGCAGTACCGGTGGACGGTATTTCCGAGCCAAGGATGCGGCGGCGTTGCAGGCCATTTACGAACAGATCGACCAACTCGAACGCTCGGCGGTCGAAGCGAAAGCCTTCATTCGCTACACCGAGCGATTCCGTTGGCCGCTGCTCTTTGGACTGGCGGCACTCTGTGCCGAACTTTGGCTCCGCGCGCGACGTGGAGTGTTGCCGTGAGGAACGCATGAATCCTCTCGCGCCCCTCACGATTCCTTTGGGGGAGAATCTCCCGCCACTGGTCTTTGATGCGCCGCTATTTCTGATCGCGGCCATCGCGCTGCCCCTGCTGGTCTGGTGGTTGCGTCAGCAGCGTGCTCGGCAACGGGAGACCCGACTGTCCCGCTACGCCGATGCCGCAGCACTCGCCCGGCTGGTGACGGGGCGTGATGCCGGTGAGGGGCGCCGCACGCTGCGCCTGGTCTCCGTTGCGCTCTTGATTGGTCTTGCACTCAGTGGGCCGCGCTGGGGGCTCGCCCGCGGTCCCATGAGCTCGCGCGGGATCGACATGGCCATCGCCATCGACGCGTCGCTTTCCATGATGGCCCCGGACGACAAGCCCAATCGACTGGAACGGGTCAAGCAGGAAGTCCGTCGACTGCGCGCCATGTCGCAGGCCGATCGCGTGGCACTGATTGCGTTTGCCGGACGCAGCTACATTCTTTCGCCGCTGACGGCCGACGATGGGGCGTTGGAGCTGTTCCTGGAGAATCTCGATCCCTCTGTGGTGGGGCAGGCGGGAAGCTCCATTGCCAAGGCCGTGCGACAGGGCACCGAACTGCTTTTGTCCAGTGATGGCAGTGCCGATCGCGCGCTCGTCATCATGACCGACGGCGAATCGTTCGATGCCGTGGAAGACGTGGAGGTTGCGGCGCGTGAAGCGGGTGCCAAGGGGATCAACCTCGTCACCGTGGGCTTCGGCACCATTAATGGGAGCACTATTCCCATTCGGGATGGATCATCAGTGAAGGCCAAGACCGACGACGACGGGAATGTGGTGGTAACGCGCTACTCTCCCGAATTGCTCGAGCGGGCGGCGACGGCGGCTGGCGGCACCTTTATCGCGGCGGATGCCTCGGATAAGGCCTCACGCATTCGCGGCGCGCTGCGTTCGCTGCGCACCGCGCGGCGGCAGGTGGATACGCGGGAAGATCACGTCCCACGTTTCCTCTGGCTGCTCGTGCCTGCGCTGCTGCTGCTCGCCTACGACACATGGCGGCTGGTACGGCGCACGCGGGCCGACCTGAAGGACCGCGGGACGGTCAAGGGCTCCTCGACATCGCCGGCAAGCGCCACGGCAATGACGGCCCTGCTGCTGGCCATCATCCCCAGCACATTTGTCGCCTGTAACAGCGAACCCGATCCTGCCGCGCTGTTCACCGAAGGCCGGGTCGCCGAGGCCATAGCCGCGTATCGAATGATGGTGGCCAAAGGCGATACCAGCGCGCGAACCGTCTACAATCTGGGCACCGCCATTCTCGGCGCCGATTCGTTGAAGGAAGCGGCGGGTCTGCTCGAGGCCGTGCGGAAGAACAGCGACGGCGAAGTGCGCGCCCGCGCGCGTTTCAACGCCGGTCTTGCCGCCCTCAAAATGGGGCGCCAGCCAAACAATCCCGAGGGGGAGCAGGAGCTCGCCGCGGCGCGCGCTGCGTATCGCGCGTTTCTCATGGAACGTCCCGGACACGCCGACGCCAAATGGAACTACGAACTCGCGCTGCGGAAGCAACCCCCGCAAAGCGGTGGCGGCGGCGGTGGGGGCGGCGGGGGCAATGATCAAAACAATGATCAAAAGGACAAGCCCCAGTCCGAAGGAGGGCTCGATCAACGCCAGGCTGACGCGCTGCTGAACAGTGCTGCCCGTGAAGAGAAGGACGTGCAGGGACGCAAGCAGCGGCAAGGGCGTGTCCCGCCGGGCGGGAAAGACTGGTGAACACACGTGTCTCCCGATGCCGGTCGTTCCTGACCCTGGTGTCTGTGGCAACCGCACGCTGCCGCAGCGCCATCGCCATGGCGGTGCTGCTGCCGGTAACGTCGGCACCGATACTGTCGTCACAGCCGTCTCCCACCGCGATCGTTGACCGTATTCGCAGCACGGACGGAAAGCCGATCGACTTCCATGCGGCGGCGTTCCCGGAGTCCGTCTATGTCGGGCAACAGGTCACCTATCAGGTGGCGGTGCTGCTCAGCGATCAGGCGCGCAGTCGGTTGCGACGCAATCCGGAGTTTCTCCCTCCCGAGTTGCGTGGGCTGTTGGCCTACGAGTTGGGCACCCCGCGTCGTGTGCCTGCTCGCAGCTACGGCGGCGGTGTGGCGTATGAAGCGCACGTATTTCAACGGGCGCTGTTTGGGGTCGCCGCTGGTACACTGAAGGTGCCCGCGCCGCAGCTCACCTACAGTTTGCCGCAGTCCTCCAGCTACTTCAGTCGTGAAGAGCGGTTTGTGGTTCGCGCGGAAAGTGCGCAGCTTGTCATCCGGCCGCTTCCCGAAGAGGGGCGGCCATCCGATTTCACGGGGGCCGTTGGTGTCCTGCGAGCATCTACCCGCTTCGATGGCGCCGACGTGCGTGTTGGAGACCCGCTGGTGCTCACGATTCGCATTGAAGGCACTGGCAATGTAAAGCTGTTGCCGCGGCCGGCACTCGAACTGTCGTGGGCGTCCGTGGTGCCGGGCAGCGAGCGGGTCCAGGTGGATACCACCGGCGCGCTGGTGCGCGGCGCGAAGGAGTTCGATTTCATCCTCACGCCAAATCAATCCGGCGCCGTAACCTTGCCCGTGGTACGCTATGCGTACTTCGATCCGTACCGTCGCGCCTACGCCAACGCGGAATCGGCCCCGGCCGATGTTCGCGTGGCTGATGGGAACCTCGCTGCGGGAGCCGAGGCCCCTGAGTCTGATGCGTTGCCACTCCGCACCTGGCAACATCGGGAGACGCGCTCCGTTGCCGAATGGGCTCCACTGTGGCGTATCCTGGGGCTCGTGCTGCTCTTGCTGGCACCAGTGCCGGCGTTGGTGACACTCGTCGCACGCGTTCGCCGGCAACGTGCGGCGCAGAGACCAGACGTGCCGCGCGCCAGCGCGCGTGAGGAGGCCATCGATGACGATTCACCCGCCGGCATGGCCCGACGCACGCGACGCACCATGCTGGCGGAGTTGGCGTTCCGCCTGCACGTCAAAGCTACAGACCTCGTGACGCCAGCCGATGTAGAGCGGGTACTGCGCCGTCGTGGCGTGACACGGGCCACCACGCGCGATGTGATGCTCTTGCTCGATGAGCTGGCCACGCAAGGGTTCGCTGGTCCGTCCGGAACCAATCAGGATCGCCCGTTGGCCCACCAGCGCGCCGAACCCCTCCTGGCGAAAGTCAACGGTGAAGCGGTGACGCATGGCCGCGCGCGGCTCTGGTCCCGGCGCGCCAGGCAGTCCAGCGCGCTGCTCCCTGTGCTTCTGGTGGGACTCGCGATGAGTGGGCCGCTGCATACCCTGCACGCCGCGCCGCTCGCCGTTGTTGACACTACCGCAACCTGCCAGAGTGAGTCTGCGGAAGCCTCCTCCGGATTGGCCGTGCTGGTGGAGGAAGGAATGGCCGCCTATCGGGCCGGACGATTCACCACCGCCGCCCAACGAATGGGGACGGCCGTAGCGATCTGTCCTCGCGACGCCGATCTGCTGCTCAATTGGGGGAACGCGGCCTGGGCCGCCAGCGATACGGTGTCCGCCGTCATGGCCTGGCAGCGCGCTGCGCGCCTTGATCCGCTGGCCGCCGACGCGCAGGAGCGTCTTGCCTTGCTCCCTGCAGGAGCCCGCGGCGGGTTTGCCGAAGTCCCCATGGTTCCGGTTACGGCGCTGGTCATTGCGGGTGCCGTCGCCTGGCTGGTCGGGTGGGTGCTCTTCCTGGTGGCATGGCGTGACCCCAACGGGTCCGGTACCGTGTCGCTCGTGGCCACACTGCTGTTGGCGGCGGCGCTTGCGGCTGGCGGTACGGCATGGTGGGGGCACCGTGCCCTGAGTAGCTCGGGGTTGGCCGTCGTGCGGCGCCCGGAGACGTTGCGGTCAGCCCCCGGATTTGACGCCAACACCGCCGGCGGATTGTCCACCGGCGATCTGGTGCGGATGTCGTCTATGCAGGAAGGGTGGTTCCGCATTGAACACATCGATGGGCGCAGCGGATGGGTACCGGCATCACGCCTGGCGCCACTCGTGGGCGGCACCGCCACCCGATAAGCTTCAGCATGCCGCGCATTGCCATTCTCTCCAGCGCTGTCGCCGACCAGATCGCCGCCGGCGAGGTCGTCGAGCGTCCCGCGTCGGTGGTGAAGGAACTCGTCGAGAATGCCATCGACGCCGGTGCCAGCACCGTGGATATCACCATCGAGGATGGCGGACGCCAGCTGGTACGCATTGCCGATGATGGCTCCGGCATGGATCGTGATGATGCCGTGCTCGCGCTGTCGCGGCACGCGACCTCCAAAATTACGGCGGCCGAGCAACTCGTGGGGGTGCGCAGCTTCGGCTTTCGCGGGGAGGCGCTGCCAGCCATTGCCTCCGTGTCTGAACTGACCATCGAAACCGCACCCGACGATGGCGCCGGCTCGATCGTGAGAGTGGCCGGCGGTATTCTGCAAGAGACCCGCGATATCGCGCGCCGCCGCGGCACCACGGTGTCGGTGCACCGACTGTTTTTCAATACGCCTGCCAGACAGAAATTCCTGCGCAGTGCCCGCAGCGAATGGCGGGGGATTGTTGACACGGTGCAGGCCATCGCGACGTTGCGCCGCGATGTGCATTTCACCCTCCGCCATGATGGCAAGGTCGCGTTCGACCTGCCGGCTGTTGGCACATTGCGTTCGCGTCTCGCGGCGTTGTGGGGCGCTCGGGAGATGGAGCGCTTCGTTGATGTTGACGATGTACAGGGCCCTGTGCATGTCACCGGATTGGCCGAACGTCCCGCCGATGTTGGCACCGCAACGCGCCGGATCCTGCTCATTGTGAATGGGCGCCTGATTCGCGATCACGGTCTGGTTCGCGCTGCCGAGGCGGCCTACAAATCCACGCTGCCGTCTGGCGTGCGACCGTCACTGGTGCTGCAGGTACACGTGCCGGGCGGCGATGTGGATGTGAACGTCCACCCGGCCAAGGCAGAGGTGCGATTTCGCGATCGCTGGCCGATCGAACGGGCGGTGGAACAGGCCGTTCGACGGGCGCTAGGGCTCTTCGATGCCTCCGCCGGCCTTGGTGGATGGCGGACCTGGACGCCGTCCCCTTCGCCCGCGCCCGAGTGGCGTGCGGATCAACACGCCATGGAGCCGGCGGCGCTGCGAACAGCCCCCGCCCTCGACGGCTTGTTTGCCGCCAGACTCGACGGAGACGCCGCCCCGGCGTTCGATACACCACCGTGGGAAACCCACCTCGAAGCAACGGTGGGCGATGGGATGCCGGCCCCAGCTCCAATGGAGGATCCCGCCATCGAGCCGGTAGCGCCCGTCAGCGTCCCGCCGCTTATGCAGTTGCGTCGCATGTACCTCATGTTTGAACACGACGAGGGCGTGGTGCTCATCGACCAGCACTCGGCGCATGAGCGAGTACTGTATGAGCAATTCCTTGGGGTGTTGGAGCGGGGGGAGGCGCCTTCGCAGCGGTTGCTCTTCCCCATGACGCTGCACCTTGGTCCCGATGAGGCCGAGGCCTTTGAGGCCAGTCGCGACCTGTTCAACCGCCTCGGCTTCGATATTGAACATTTCGGCGGGAACACGTTGTTGGTGAACGCGGTCCCCATGCCCCATCCCCGCTTCGATGCGGAGCGCTGCCTACGGGATACACTCGCCGCGATGACCGGCGACCGGAACGCCAGCAGTCATGCCCGGCATGAACGGCTGGCGGCCACGTTTGCCTGCAAAGCCGCCATCAAGGCAGGCGACAGTATGTCACCCGGGGAGATGCGGGCCCTGTTCATCGCGCTGGCCGACACGAAGTTGCCGGCGCACGACGTGCATGGACGCAGTACCATCGTTCGTCTGTCCTGGGATGAGTTGGACCGTCGCTTTGGTCGCAAATAGCGGGACTGCGGCGCGCGCATGACCGTGCCCCTCTGTTGTGTGGTGGGGCCTACGGCCGCCGGAAAGAGTGCCTTGGCCATGGCGCTCGCCGAGGCGCGCCAGCTGGCCATCATCAGTGCCGATTCGCGACAGGTGTATTGCCGCTTCGATATCGGCACGGCAAAACCCACTTCGGCTGAGCGTGCGCGCGTGTCGCATTTCGGGGTGGATGTCGTGTCCCCCACCGAGCGCTATTCCGCGCACCGCTGGGCGCAGTCGGCCGAGCAGTGGATGCAGCAGGCGCACGAAGCTGGGGCGTCGCCGTTGGTGGTGGGCGGAACCGGCCTGTATATCCGGGCTTTGGTCCAACCCCTCGATCCGGTCCCCACACTTGATGCACAGCGGCGCGCGGCACTCGCGCCATGGCTGGCCGCGCTCCCCCTGTGGGAATTGCAGCGGTGGTGTGCGCAGCTCGACCCGTCGCGGGCCCATCTGGGGCGGACTCAACTCCAGCGTGCCGTGGAAACGGCCCTGCTCGATGGGACTCGGTTGAGCGATCGGCTCGGGCAGTCCGACACACCAGCACGACCGGTTCGCTATCTTGTGGTGGATCCGGGGGCTGCACTCGCCACACGAATTGCCGCGCGAGTTGAGGCCATGCTGGCCGCCGGGTTTGTCGAGGAAGTCGAACGTTTGAACCGGGAGATTCCCGCTGACGCACCTGCCTGGAATGCGAGTGGCTACGGGGTCATGCGGGCGGCCGTCGAAGGGACCATGTCACGGGGTGCGGCCATTGAACGGGTCATCATTGAGACACGACAGTACGCCAAGCGTCAGCGCACGTGGTTCCGCCATCAGTTGCCGGCGCCACTGGTGACCGTCGTGAATCCGCTGGAAGACAACGCACTGGATGTGGCGCTCGCATGGTGGGACGCGGCGCAACAGTCCAATGGAGCAGACAGATGAGAATCGGCATCACGTGTTATCCCACTTATGGCGGCTCTGGCGCCGTGGCAACGGAACTGGGCATCGCCCTCGCCGCCCGTGGGCACGAAGTGCACTTCATCACCTACGCACAGCCCTTCCGGCTTCCCAGCTTCCTGCCGCGCGTCTACTTCCACGAAGTAGATGTCGGTCGCTATCCGCTGTTCGAGTATCCGCCCTACGATCTCGCCCTTGCGGTGCGTATGCACGAGGTGGTCCGCGACCACCAGCTCGATATTCTGCACTGTCACTACGCCATTCCACATGCGACCAGCGCGTGGATTGCGCGCTCGATGCTGCGCGAGGAAGGACGTGACGTGAAAGTGGTGACGACGCTGCACGGGACCGACATCACCATCGTGGGGCAGGAACGCTCGTTCTTTACGATCACCAAGTTTTCCATCGAGAAGTCGCACGCGGTAACAGCCGTGTCCGATTACCTGCGAGATGAAACGTACCGGGCCTTCGGGTGTGTGGGCTGTCAGGTCGATGTCATCTACAACTTTATCGATCCCGATCTGTACGATCGTACCCGCCATATCTTCCCGATCCCTGCCGATGTCATCAAGGGGCGGCGGGTCATCATGCACATCTCGAATTTCCGCCCCGTCAAACGGGTGCGCGATATCGTGAAAACGTTTGCCCGCATCAACCTCGACGTCCCTTCAGTACTGGTCATGGTCGGTGACGGGCCGGAGCGCGTGGAGGCCGAGGCCGAAGCACGCGACCTTGGCGTGGCGGAGCACGTGCTGTTCCTGGGAAAGATTGATGCCATCGCGCCCCTGTTGGCAGGAGCCGACCTCTTTCTGCTCACCAGCGACAAGGAATCGTTTGGGCTGAGTGCACTGGAGGCAATGGCCAGCGGGGTGCCGGTCATTGGTGCCCATGCCGGCGGGTTGCCGGAGGTGGTAACCGATGGGGTGACGGGATATCTGCGTTCCGTGGGGGATGTGGATGGCATGGCCAGTGCCGGCATTGCGCTGCTGCGTGACCATGACCGCTGGAAAACCATGAGCGAAGCGGCTGCGGCAGATGCCCGCACGCGATTCAGTGAAGCGGCCATTGTCGCGCAGTATGAAGCCTTATACGAGCGCACCATCGCGCAGCCTTCTACTCTGCACTCTCTCTCCGATTCGCTGTGACGATTTTTCAGGCCATTGTTCTTGGGGTGGTGCAGGGACTTACAGAGCTCCTGCCGGTGTCCAGTTCTGCGCATCTGGCGCTGACACCGTATCTGCTCGGCTGGCAAGATCCCGGGCTCTCGTTCGACGTGGCGCTGCATTTCGGCACGCTGATGGCGCTCGCATGGTACTTCCGGGCGGAATGGGCGGAGATGACCAGAAGCGCGGTCAGCATTCTTCGGCATCGCCGGATTGAGACCATGCACGAACGGCGGCTGGTATTCCTCATGGTGGCCACCGTGCCCGCCGGCGTTGGTGGCTTACTGCTCAATGATCTCGCGAAGACCACGTTCCGATCGCCCTACATCATCGGTACTACGCTCATCGTCTTGGGCATACTCCTGTGGGCGATCGATCGCTGGAGTGTGCGCTCGCGCAGTATTGAGGAGATAACGCTCAAAGACGCCATCGTGGTGGGATGCGCGCAGGTGCTGGCCCTGGTCCCCGGTGTATCCCGTTCGGGATCAACCATCACGGCTGGACGCTTGCTCCACTTGGATCGCCCGAGCGCGGCGCGCTTCAGTTTTCTGATGAGCATGCCCATTACGGTGGCCGCAGTACTCAAGGAGGCTCCGGAGGCGATCCGGGTCGAAGGATTCTCCCTGCCGTTGGTCTTTGGCGTACTGGCTGCCGCCGTCAGCAGCTGGCTCGCCATCACGGTACTCCTGCGCTACGTGAGCAAGCATAGCTTTGGCATCTTCGCCTTGTATCGCGTGCTGTTGGCCGGCGTCGTGTTCTACACGTTGGCCATCCGCGGTCCCTCATGACGCGTCGCGTTCACAGGTAGCCCATGACAGCCCCGTCGCCCGCACTCATTCACCAAGTGGGGCTCGCGCGTCTCGACTACCATGTGCGTGTCACGTCAACCATGGATGTGGCGCACGACCTGGCGGAGCAAGGCGCACCGGCGGGCACACTGGTGCTCGCGGCAGCGCAGGAAACGGGACGCGGGCGCAGCGGCAAGTCATGGATCTCCGAGCCCAATGCCGGTTTGTGGTGCACCCTTGTGGAACGTCCGCTCGATACGCGCGCCCTCGATGTGCTGGCGTTGCGCGTCGGGCTCGCACTTGCCGAGGCGTTGACGCCGCTGGTTGACGATGTGGTGCAACTCAAATGGCCCAACGATGTGCTGGTGGCGTATCGCAAGCTGGCTGGCGTGTTGATCGAAGTGCGCTGGCGTGATGGACGACCCGAGTGGGTTGCCATTGGTGTTGGCATCAATCGGCGCGTTCCACCGACATTTCCCGACGTCGCCTGTGTTCGTGCCGATGTTTCGCGCGACGCGCTCTTGCTTGCCGTGGTCCCCGCGCTGCGACGTGCCGCCGCTGGAGTTGGGCCACTCACCCAGACGGAATGTCAGGCGTGGTCGGCTCGGGATTGTGCGCTGGGGCGCCGAGTCATCGCACCAGCTCTCGGTACGGTCGGCGGCATTACCCCCGATGGCGGGGTCCAGGTTCTGGACCTGCAGGGCTCGGTGCGAGTGCTGCACAGCGGCTCGCTGATCTTCGCGCCGGACGCCTGACGTCGGCCAATTTGGCAGCGAGATCACTGGTTTTGTCGTCTCGAGTGCCACCTCGGCAAACGGGCCTGCCTATCTGGCTTGATGCTAAGCTGTTGATTTTAATGGGTTTAACAGCTTCGTCCGCCGCTTGACGGGACCCCGTTCCCTGTCTAGGTTATACCTCGTTAGCACTCACCTGTGTTGAGTGCTAATCACAGTGAAGCACATCCTACTGTCCGTCCCCTGACACTGTTTGCAGGAGATCACCCGTATGTCCAAGGTCGCGCCGCTCGCGGATCGCGTAGTCGTGAAGCCGCTCGAAGAGGCGGAGCAGATGCGCGGAGGGTTGTACATCCCCGATACCGCCAAGGAAAAGCCGCAGCAGGGTACCGTCGTTGCTGTTGGCCCCGGCCGCTATGAGAAGGACGCCCGCGTCCCGATGGACGTGAAGGCCGGAGACAAGATCCTCTACGGCAAGTACAGCGGCACCGAAGTGACGATCGAGGGCGAGCAGCTGCTCATCCTGCGCGAGTCCGATATTCTCGCCGTCATCAACTGAACCGCACTCCAACCGTAAAGAGCTACCATGGCTGCTAAAGAACTGCATTTCAACACGGAAGCGCGCGCGGCACTCAAGCGTGGCGTTGATCAGCTGGCCGAGGCCGTAAAGGTCACGCTCGGCCCCAAGGGTCGCAATGTCGTCATCGACAAGAAGTTCGGCGCCCCGACGGTCACGAAGGACGGTGTGACGGTCGCCAAGGAAATCGAACTGGCCGATCCGATCGAGAACATGGGCGCGCAGATGGTGAAGGAAGTCGCGACCAAGACCTCCGACCTCGCCGGTGACGGCACCACGACCGCCACGGTCCTCGCCCAGGCGATTTTCCGTGAAGGCCTCAAGAATGTGACCGCCGGTTCCAACCCGATGGCGCTCAAGCGCGGCATCGAGAAGGCCGTCGCGTCGATCGTCGAAGAGCTGAAGCGCATCTCCGTGCCCACCACGGGCAAGAAGGAAATCGCGCAAGTCGGCACGATCTCGGCCAACAACGACCCCGAGATCGGTAACCTCATCGCGGAAGCGATGGAAAAGGTCGGCAAGGACGGCGTCATCACCGTTGAAGAGGCCAAGGGCCTCGAGACGACGCTGGAGACGGTCGACGGTATGCAGTTCGACCGCGGCTACCTCTCGCCGTACTTCGTCACGGATCCGGAAAAGATGGAAGCCGTTCTCGAGAACGCGCTCATCCTGATCCACGACAAGAAGATCTCGGCCATGAAGGACCTCCTCCCGGTCCTCGAGAAGGTGGCGCAGCTCGGCAAGCCCCTCCTCATCATTGCGGAAGACGTCGAAGGCGAAGCCCTCGCCACGCTCGTCGTGAACAAGCTCCGTGGCACGCTGCGCATCGTCGCCGTCAAGGCGCCGGGCTTCGGCGATCGCCGCAAGGCGATGTTGCAGGACATCGCGACGCTCACGAAGGGGCAGGTCATCTCCGACGAAGTCGGCTTCAAGCTTGAGAACGCGGTCCTCACGGACCTCGGTTCGGCCAAGCGCGTTGTGATCGACAAGGACAACACGACGATCATCGACGGCGCTGGCGAGCAGAAGGACATCGAAGGCCGCGTGAAGGAAATCCGCGCCGCCATCGACAAGAGCACGTCGGACTACGATCGTGAGAAGCTCCAGGAGCGTCTCGCGAAGCTAGCCGGTGGCGTGGCCGTCATCAACGTCGGCGCTGCGACCGAAGCCGAAATGAAGGAAAAGAAGGCCCGCGTTGAAGACGCGCTGCACGCCACGCGTGCCGCCGTCGAAGAAGGCATCGTCCCGGGCGGCGGCGTCGCACTCGTGCGCGCGCAGCATGTCCTCAAGGACGTCAAGGTCGCCGAGCGCGACGAGCAGATCGGTGTCGACATCATCCGTCGCGCCATCGAAGAGCCGCTGCGCATGATCGTGCAGAACGCTGGCGGTGAAGGCTCGATCGTGATCGAGAAGATCCGTACGGCCAAGGAAACGAGCTTCGGCTACAACGCCCTCACGGACGTGTACGAAGACCTCGTGCAGGCTGGCGTCATCGACCCGACCAAGGTCACGCGTACGGCCCTCCAGAACGCGGCGTCGATCGCCGGTCTGCTGCTCACGACCGAAGCGCTCATCGTCGAGAAGAAGGACGACAAGCCGGCGGCGCCGGCTGGCGGCCCTGGCATGGGTGGCATGTACTAAGTCGAACGCCTCGCGTTCAACCGTACCACGCCAAACACAACGGGCACCCCAATCGGGGTGCCCGTTTGTGCATTGATTCATTGATTGATTGATTCGCTCAAGCCATTGGCACGACCACGCGCACACGCGCCACGGCCCGCAGCCGTCAGGCCAGTCAGGGCAGTGGAACGACCCTGAACTGGAGGGCAGATGACAAACCCACCGCGTCAGGACGCTGCGACGTTGGACCACCTGCGGTAAAGCGGAGAGAGACCGGCACACCTGGCGTTGGTGTGGAGCCATCGCCGATAGCGAGCCAAGTCCCGCTCACCGGGAGGCCACTACCGTCCGTCGGCCACCAGCTAATCGGTGCCGTCACACCAACCGTGGGAGCCAGTCGCACCTGCAATTGCCAGCCACTGTTGCTGCGCAGCGTCACGGTGGCACGGAAGCACGTCAGGGGGGCACACCGATCAAGCGGGGCACCGCTTTCGGCGAACACCGGCTGTGTCGGTTCAAGCTTGAAAAACGCTCCGATGACCACACTGGTGACGGTCTCTATCGGCAGGGGCGCGCCGGTCGTCAGTCTCGGCGAAGGCTGGCTGACACCAGCGGCCGGGCTCATGGCCGCCCCCACCACCAAGCACACCGTGGCACATGTAGCGCGACGGCGGGAGACAGGGAGCGGGCGTCCGCAGTGCTGGCACACGGACCATCCCTTCACGGGGGACTCACCGAAAAGGAGACAGGGAGCGTGCAGTTCGCCTCCGACACCGGGCCATCTGTGAGCCAGCCCAGACCGACCCGCAAGAATACGTCACGCGGTTGCCCAGTCGTGAATGTTCCACCACTGAACACGGTTGTTGCCGAGAGACTGACCGGTGTCGTCCGCGTCGCGGAGGTCGTTCCCCATTGAATCGTCGAGGCACTCTTGTTGGTGCAGGAACCGGTCAGCGTTGCACTCAGCGCTTGCATTGAGACGCGCCACGGGGCATTCGACTGCACGAGCAACTGAATCGACCCGCTGGCATTGAACATCCCGGCGGTGTAATCGTCCACGCCAAGCTGCCCGCTGGCTGGCGTAAGGGAGAAACTTGTTCCCGGGGTCACCACCAGACGACGCGTGGCCTGAATGGTCGAACTGATATTCACTTCAAGTCGGCAGGACGAATTGTTCGAGGTGCCGGTGACGCAGGTCCCTTGCGCCAAGGATACGCCCCACGGCGTCACGGCGAGCAGCAGCAGCCCAAGCACACGCATCAGCAGAGGGGTCGTGGACACCGGGGCGCGCCTCATTGTGCTCGCGGGCGAGATGCGGGAGACGGACGCTCGATCCGAGATCGAGGGGCTTTCCGCAACCGTCGCGTCGGTGCCGGCGGAGTGCCCGGCTGCATTCGGACTCCAGGCGAGGAGGCATCAAACGTTTTCACACGAATCGGACGCGCCCGCATGCTGATGGTCACCAGCTCAGGCGTATCCGCGCCACCTATATGCACCACCGGCTCAGCGTCGGACATGCTCAACGGTTCCTCGAGTGTCGAGGCGTCGACGCCAATGGTGTACCGGCCACTGGGTAGTGCTTCCAGAACAAACCGTCCCGCCGTGTCGGCGCGGGCATAGAAGAGGCTCCCGACCGTATCGCGGGCAAACACCACGGCATCGGACAGCATCAGCGATCGCAAACGCAAGCTGTCGCTCCCACCCACATACAGGGCGACCCGAACGGGGCGAACAAATCGCAAAGCAACCGGTTCGCCATAGGTCACGTTCTGAGAGGCGGCGAGCAGTCCCACCGGGACAGTTCGTGCATCGAGGGACTGCTCTCGCTCAGCACAGCTGAAGCGTCCGCTATTGTCCGTCTGCAGCAGACGGGTGCCGCAACGGATGACCACGCCTCCCACCCCACGCTCGTTGCGATCGCGGCGGCCGTTGCCATTGTCATCGCGAAAGACCTGATTGCGTGCGCCCGACATCAGGCGTGGGAGCAAGGTGGTGCGATCCACGCGAAGGGTGTACGCCATGGGGGTGCGGCGACCACCCGCAATCATGTTCATGAACGGGTTGCGCTCCGCGGCCAGGGTAATGGAGAGCCCCATTCGCAAATCCACCGTGGCCGCGGCCCGAGCCGACCAAAACGCTGGTCCGCTCGCGCCAATCTGCAGCCGCTGCACCTCGCCTTCAAACGACAATGGCGATGAGAGGCGCGGACGCACCCGCTCGGCACGAATGTGCAGTGACTGCTGCGCTGGAAGATTGCCCGCTGCCGCCGAGAACTGCTGATAGGTCCAGTTGGCCTGCATCGTGCCGTGGGCAGTACCCCGGAGCAACGATACCGAATGATCCAGACGCCACTGCCGCGATTGCGTGTTGAAGGTACTGTCGGCGAGCGCACGGTCGATGCGCGACAGCGACGAACGTGTAATGACTGATGTCCCAAGCAGGGTGTGGGACCACATGCCGCCGCCGCTCACTTCCGTATTTCCCAGGCGCGTGTTTTCTACGGTTGAACGGAAGGTGCCCCCGCGGAGGTCAAGACCTAAGGTCCCGAATCGTGGCAGATCCACGGCAGGAGCCACCGACCACCCGCCGTTGTGCAGCGCACCCAGCAAGGGATTCGCATCACGTTGCCGCCAGCCGTTCACGGCCACAAACCCGCGTGACCCCAACGACCGCGATGCGGCGAGGCTCACCTCGTCTGTGGCCCGCGCGAAGCCGGCAGATCCGCCTGGCGCGTGAAGCACTCGTGCTTCCACAAAGGAGCGCGCGCCGGTGCGCTGGAAGGTGCTGGATACGCCCACGCCGCGCTGCAGACCAGCATCCCGATAGGCAACTTCCGTCTGCAATTGTGATCCACCGGCCTGCCCGATACCGGTCCGCACACCGTACGCCGTCAGGGTCCGACGCGTAAACTCATCATTGAGTCGGCTGCCAAACGCCGAGGCACGGAATCGTGATGAGGTAAAGCCCATCTCGGCACCTTGCAGACGCCCTGCGCCAATGGGGAGCAGGGAAGTGCTCATCGTCGTCCCGAGAGGGCGCAGATCGAAACCGCGGAGTACCAGACCGGCGCGTTCGATCGCCACCGCACCACCCAGTCCCGCCAGGTTGTAACCGCCGAGTTCTGCTTGCGGCACCATGGCGCTACCCGCCTGGATGTGTAACGCCGGGTGCCGAAGCTCAAGAACCGGCGGACCGGTCAACATCCCCGAACGCGCCAGCAGCATCCCACTGGTCCCCGATGCGTCGAGCGCACCGGCATAGCTGAGTCGCCCATTGAGGATCGTGGAATCACTCAAGTTGCCGGCAATCCCAACGGCATAGGCAGTCGCCCCCGGTTGACCAGCGGTGTGGCCACTGATCACCGAGGTGGTGACTCGGGTGCCCGCTTGCTCCCGGGCAAAATCACCCATGACATCCACCTGCAACTGGACCGTCGTGTCCCGCTCCCCGGGGCGCACCAGGCGCACGGGAAGCATGACCAGACCGCTGTTGGCCTGTGCAGGAATCCAGAGGCGCAGCGACACGGGAAGGCTTTGCCCTGGCGCGACGCGCTGGGCGCGACTCGCCGTGCGCACGTCGGCGCGCCAGTTCTGCGGAAGCCCAACGCCAACTGCGGCGAGTTCCTCGACGTTGCCGGCATTGGTCACCCGCAACGCCATCGACGTCCATCGTCCACGCGTGGCCAGCAACGACGTGGCCTCCATGGTAAGGCTGAGCTGGCGCCGGGTTGGCACGTTGAGCTCAATGGGGACCGATGCTGATATGGTACCCACCGAAAACTCCGCCGTGGCCGCGAGCGATCGCCCCGCCGGGGCGCGACGTGACACACGGAACGCCACCAGGATGGCCGTGTCCCGCACCGGGTTGATGCTGCCACTGATGGGACCGAGCACCTGCACATGACGACCGACCACCAGCCGGTAGGAGGCCGACCGCAACGTCATGGCCGCATCCAGGCGCACGGCGGCAGGAATGGGCACCCGAACAACGGTGACCTCTTCACCTTTGGTATCGGCGCGCACTGGGATGGTGCCCGAATCACTGGCCACGCGATATGGCGCCCGCGCGGCGAACGCCTGACCAGCAGACAGGGGCCGCGCCGGGACTGCCGAAACATTCGGGATGCCGTCGGACAATCCCATGGAACTGCGCGTGATACTGCGCGTGACGCTACGCGTGGCAAATGCTGTTTCGGCGTTGTTGCTCCACTGCGCTTGTGCCGCAGAGGCGCTGCCGGCGCAGAGAACGAGCGCGAGGGCAGCACGTTGCCCCAGGAGCCGTACCAGAGGGAAATCGGCCGCGGACATCGTCATCGCCCCTGACGCAACAGGAACCGCATCTCGGTCGACGTCGTACCAATCGGCGTTGTTGCCGGATTCCAGCTCAACGGGCGGCACACCCATACCACAAAGGTGGTGGCGCCGTTGGTTTGCATCAGAACGGGAGCCTGCGAAGCGTTCGGCGAGGAAACGCCCGAAACATCCAGGGGGCAGTCAGCAATCGACGTGGGTGCCGCGCCGCCGATGCGAAGGCGAAGCCCACCTGGCGGTTGCCCTTGTGCACCGAGGGTCACTTGACACGGCGTCCGACCACACTTCAGCACCGATATCGTGAAGCTGCCAAGGACAGCCACGCCATTGGCAAAGTCTGAAGCGGACGGGATTGCTGAAACAGGGGAGTACGTTACGGTGAGACAGCTGTTCGAAATTCCCGCCACGCACGCTTGCGCGTCTGAGACGGAAGGCCGGCCGGCCAGCGCAAACGTGCCCGTCGCTATCGCGACAAGCATGCGGCGCAACGTGACGGGACGGCCGAACACCATGCTCAGCGTACCTCGTGAGTGTACATGCCCGCGGCAATCTCACTGCCGCCGTAGTCCACGACACTGATCAACAGGTACCGCCCCGCCGGTAGCGTGGGCAAAACTGCCGTGGCGTGCATGGTGGCGCCTGGCAGTGCGTACATGGGAGGGAGATCGACCGTCTGCACGAGGCTGTTGTCTTCACGACGAATCTCAATGCGGGCCTTGGTCACGAAATGACGCGCGCCCTTGTTGGCAAAGGCGACAATGGCCACATCCTGATCACGTCCATTCGACTTCGTACGCGCGACCGACAATCCTTCCACTTCGCCATGGAGCGTGAGTCCTTCGGGCGCCACATACACCTTGAGCCCCGAGCGGATGTTGTACAGCAATTGACGCCCATTGGCCTGCGCGCGTGGTGCCGGCGTTTCGACAACCACCAGCGACCAGCATTCCTTGGCCCTCGATGCTGGACCGGTATAATCGATGCGTACGCTTTGTGTTTCCCCAGGCTTGAGCGTCAGCGCCTGCGGAAAGACCTGCAGCGAAGGGGCGCAACTTCCGGGCACGGTACCCGCGGGGAAGAACCGGTTGTTGCCATCGGGGGCTCGATCCCAGTCTTCAAGACGCACTACGGCCTGTGCGGCCGTCTGGCCGTCATTGCGGACGGTCAGGACACCGCTCCGCTGGTCCGTCCCGTCAGGGCGCAGAAACAGATCGAGCTTGTCGATGGCCAGCTGAGCGCTGGCACTGGACGGCACAAGCGCCGTCAGTGCGGCCACCAGAACGAAACGCGGCATGACACGCGACGTACGAAGAGGGGCTGGCGGAGTGAAAGTCATGGGGAAGTGAGCGTAAGGTTCACAGGGAGCGTGTAGGCACCCGGCGGACTGCCGGTCCATTGCCACAGCGTCCGATAGAACAGAGAAATCGTTTGCCCCGCCGTGGCCGGAGCCGCTGTGCCGGACGCGGGCCAAATGGTCGTGGCGCTCGATGAGCTGGTCCACGGACCGCCCGCCGTTCGGGCCCAGCGAAGATCTGCCGACGATTTCGCTGGATTGCTCGACGCGCCGGTGTACTGCCAGGTCGCCGCCGCCGCTTGCACCGTCACCCGGTACGGAGCGTTGGCCAGCACGGTAAGGACTGGACCTGGAGCGTCCTTCAAGCCCGCCGCAAAGTCTGCCGCTGTAAGGGCCGGCACGACGGTGGTGGCCTGACTCAATGACAGGCGAAACACCTCTGGTCGCCCCAGGCGGAGCGTGACCGTCACGGAGCAGGAGGTGCCCCCATTGCAGGCCGCCTGAGCCGATGCGGTGCGCGGAGCGAACGCTCCCAGCACCAGCACCAACCACACAGGGGCAGCAAGGGCGTGCAACATCCTCGACCTATGACGAGTGACGTTCCCCAACAGGAAGCGGGCACCGCACTTCGCGTGCACGATCATGACCGGGCGACCCCGACGACCCGGGCGGCGTCATGCGCGTGTGCGCATGCGCCACCCGGACAATCAGGTCACGGACTGGACAGCGTATAGTTGATCGCCAGCGAGTACGAACCCGGCACGTCGCTGCCCCAGCTGTACAGCACATTGTAGCCAATGTTGACCAGCGAGGCCGAAGTGGCGGCCGTCGACGTGAACACAGTCTGTCCCGCGGTGTTGCTCAGCGTCAGAAAGGTGGACGGGTTGGCCGGCAGGAAAATGCGCAGGTCCGTGGCCGGCTTGGCATAGGGTCCCGACCAGGCGGCGGTGGCCGCCGTTGCCGTTACAGTGACACCGGCGTTGGCACTCACGGTCAATGCCGTGGGGTCCGTGGTGCTCTTGCCACCAGGGGCGCCGAAGTCTTCAGCCGTAGGCGAAGGCAGCGTCGTGGCCGTGGTGATTTCCATGCGCGCCACCCACGGAATCGTGGCCGATACCGTGTTACGGACGAAGCAAGCACTGGCAGCGGCGCTGGGAGTGCCACCAGTGCAGTTGGCGGTATTCGTGGCTTGCGCCTGAGCGGTTCCCGCCAGGACGGTCGACATGGCGACCGCGGCGATGATCCGAGTGACCTTCATCGATCTACTCCGGAAGTAGGGTGTGGTCGGGGGGATTCCCCGTCTGGCTGCCCGGCGTTGGTATGGGGGGGCCGGGAACGTGATAGCCACCTCATAGAAGATCTGCCCCGGTTGTTCGTCACAAAAACTTGAATGCGTAAAAGGTCGTACCCAGCTTCCGGAAAATTGCAGATTCGCGTGATAGCAGTGCCAGCGTTGCTATTGAACAGCCAGCGTCGTCTCCCCACTGTGACGATCATTTCAATCCCGGTCCGGCGCGCCGTTAGTTCGCTAAGTGTATCAATAGCAACAGCTTGCCTACTGTCTGCCTGTCTCCCGTCAACCAGCGAACCCCCCGGTGTCACACCGGTGGAAGGGCAATGGGACGTGTCGGGGCTGTCTGCAAGTGGGGCAGGGGGCACATTTCTGGGGGGCCTCACCCTGCGCAGCACCTCCGCCAGTGGATTTACCGGCTCCTATGACGTCCTGGAAACGTCAGCCCAGGGACAGCAACGACGAGTGGCCGGGCCAGTTGGCGGCCGCATGGCTGGTGCCACGACGGTCGAGTTCGACGTGACGCTCGGCGGCAGTACGCGCCGTCATGTCGCAAGCGTCGTGGGCGATTCGCTGCGGGGCAGTTGGTTCGATGTCGCCACGGCCGGATCCGTGGAATCGTCCGGCTCGTTTCGGGCCATACGAAAAAAGTAGCGCGCCCGTTCGCCGCCGATGGTCTCCGGCAGCGTACCGCTACTGACGAACCAACCGGAATTGCAGGAGCGAGGCGATGTCGAGCTCACTTGGCAGCCGCCCACCTGGTCCTTTGAGTCGTGCACCGTAGAGGGTCACCTCAACCACCTGGGTGCGGGTCGCAGCTCCGCCCTGCAGCACGCTACTCCACACCATTGCGTTGAGATCTGCTACCGGGACGGCCGGAGCATTGATACTGCTGATCGCCAGGGAAAACCCTTGCGGTGGTCCCCACAGCTTGCTCTCCAGGCGCCACGCGGCATTCGCCTTGGCCTGTACCATCACGGAAAAACAGCGCCCTGGTGCGCACTTCGCCCGCTTCGGCGCAATCACCGAAATACCGGCCGTCCGTGCGTCGTGAACGAAGGGCACGGCCATGGAGGCGCTGGAGACTGTCCGAGGCTGGCCTTGCACCTGCTGAACCGGGCGAGACTGGCCCAACAAAGACGCGCCCACCAAGGCGAACGAGACCACCGACACGCCACACACCATCATCACCGCACGGCCATGGCGCATCAGTATGGCTCGACCGTAAAAATGAGAGGGAGCAGGCAGGTTGCGGCAGGTGCGTCGCTGGCCCAATTCAGCCCCACCCGGAAATGCACGGTGCCAGCACCGCCGCCCGTCGGACTCGCCTGGGTGAACAACAACTGGCCTGTGCCGGTACTCGGGAGCGCGTCCGTTGCGGTCGATGTCGTCGTGCCCACGGTAACGGAAGACGCCGGTTTATTGTTGCAGCCGCCAGTCAGGGTCGCAGTTGCGCTGCGCACATAGATGCGGATGTTCGCGTTGGTCCGCCACGTGAGCGTGAGAGGAGACGCCGGAACCGCGAATCCTCGTGCAAAGTCATCGGCCGTGATTATGCCGTTCGCCGGCGCCAGGGCGTACGACGCAGATGGCGCCTCCATCTGTGCCGTCACGGGGATTCTTGCCAGCGGTTCAAAAGTGGCCGAACAGGTGCGCTCACTTTCCTTCGCGAGGACAGTACACGAAATACTTTGCGCTTCGGCCAACGCCGGGAGGAGAAAACACCCGAACACCAGCAGGCGCGTGGCCGCAGGGTGCAAACGTAGAAGTTGGCGAAGAAACCGTCTCATGATTTCGGTGGCATCGGGGCAAGGGTCTTCAGACGCAGGGGACGCGGCCGGACGTCAACAGTGAGCAAGGCTGGTGTCGCTTGCCCGGACACCACGATCTCCGGCGGGGCGCCCACCAGCGTTGCGGGTTCACGCATCGCACCGGGGTCGAAGTCGAGGACGTAATGCCCCGCGGGCAACGCGTCGAAAATAAACCGGCCATCCGTCTCCATCCGCGCTTGCCACCGCGTTCCCTGATCATCGCGCACGCTGAGGATCGCCAGTCGCAATTCACTCGCTGCCAGTCGCGTGGAGTCGGCCGCGGATACCCGCAGCGCGACCACGATCGGCTGGACGTGCTGGAGCGCAACGTCGTGTGGGCCGTCAATGTTCGCAGGGGCGACGAGCCCAAGAGGGACTGTTCGCAAGTCAAGACTGCTGCGCAGATGGCCGGGACAGCTGAACATCCCCTGAAGATCCGTGGTGCTGGCGACCCCGGCGCACTCAATGGCAATGGCTGGAAGCGGTTCATCGCCACCATCAAAGCGTTGATTGCCGTTATGATCGACAAAGACCCGACGCCGCCCGCTGGCCCCGCGCCTGAACTGCGGGAGACGGGCTCGCTGCTCCAGTCGAACGCCATACGTCATGGGCGGTGGGCCACCCGTCAGCAGTCGAAGAAACGGATTGCGATCGGATGTAATCACCACCCGCGTGGTGCCCGGCAGTGGGATCGCCACTTCACTATGCACCATCCATCCGCCAGCCCTGTCGGCCGCCGACAGCGCACGCTGGGCGTCGAGCATGAGTTCCACCGGCCGGTCGAAGAGGTGGGCAATGGTCAGCCGGTCCATCCGGACACTCACGATATCCTGCCGTGCTACCCCCATCGCGATGCCCTGAAAGCCGAGCGCCGCCCACGAGACATCAATCGTACCGCGTGCGTGGCGCACCCCCAGCCTGACCTGATGCTCGCCACGACGCCCGCGCGCATTTCGAATACTGAAGCTGTCAGCCGACGTACGTCGCGCCAGCACGCCGTACGATGTCCGCACCCGGGCGTACCAGATGCCCGTCTGCAGATCCGCACTGATCGCTCCGGTCTGCTCGTCGTTGTGATAGCCAATAGGTCCACTCTGAACGGCAAACGTGGAGCCTCGCAACTCGGCATTGAGAATCCCCCACGACGTGGGCGACCAACTCGGGGTCACAAACCATCCCACGGTTTGCATGCGTCCGATCGCCGAGGCAGCATCATGCTGCAGCCACCCCCCGCTGGCCACCTGCGTAGTGGCTGAAAAACGATGGGAGAGATTGCCGGATGCTTCACTGCCGGCTCTGGCGAAGCGCTGATTCGTCCCGGGTGCATGCACCACGCGCACATCAAACGCCGAGGTCGCCGTCTGCCGTGAGTAGGCGGCCGACGCACCGGCACTTCGTCGATGGCCCTGCACGAATGACGATTGCTCATAGGGCGATCCGGGAAGGGCCAGCGAGCTGCCATCAAGGTTCCCGAGCGACCGCACGGCGGCGGCGGCAGACAATTGCCCGCCGCCGAGGCTCAGGTCAGATCCGTAGAGTGTGAGTGACCTGACGCGTTGCCACATGCGCGCATCATCGACCGCTGCCGCTTCAAGGCCCACTCGGCCACTCCAGACGCCTCGATCCAGATGCGCACCGGCCAATGTCCCGCGGCCGGTGCCCGGCAACCCGTGCATGGCCCGCATCTGGCCAAATGGCACACCACCAAATCCGCCGAGGCGCCAACGCCGACGGTTCCACGATACCTCGCTCCCGTATCCCGCCACGAAGGCTCCCGCGGGATCGCGCAGGCCAACATTCAGCGCGCCCGCGCTGATCCCGCCGGACGGCATCTGGAGCGATAACATCGGAGGCATCGTCAGGAGCCCCGCGCGAGCCAGTCCGAAGGCCGCGGCCTGATCCTGGCTATACCCAAACGTGCCTCGAAGATCGATTTGCACCGAGTCGGTGAGCTGCCCGTGCATTGCGAGACCGTAGCCCGCTGCTGGCGAAGCCGTCGGGGTATGAATCGCCATGCTTGTCAGGTCGACCGTTACCCCCTGCTGAACTTCGGATGGCACCGTGATACTGATGCTCAGCGGGGCCTCCGCCACGACCACCCCTTCGCTGAGCAGGACGACCCGCGAGGGATGGAGGCCAACGGTCGCCCCCGCCGGTATCCGCCAGCGCAACACGGCTTCCTGCGTGCTGCCAGACGGAGCACTCACGAGAGAATCCGTGAGGCTTTTCCATCCGATCGGCAGCCGCAGCCCCAATCGCAGTAACGGCGTGTGATTGCCTTGATTGCTGATGCGGACCCGTACCGAGGCCCAACTGCCGGCGGATACGGCAATGCGCGGTGTTGTCACCACCAGACTCAGTTTGTTCACGCGCGGGACTTCAATGACCACCGCCGTGGTTACGCTTGCCGACGCACTGCGAAAGGTGACCAGTGCCACTTCAGTGCTGCCTGCGTCCTGACGTTGGCTGAGGGCCACGGTCACTGGCACCGACGTGCGACCGCGATCCAGCGGCAGCACACGGTCCAACGCCGGGCCAAGAATTCGGGTGCCGCTGCTTTGCGTTACGCTGTAGCTGATGGCCGCCTGTGCAGAGGCGGCGGCGTCTCCTGGCACAATAGGAACGGGAACGCGCACGACCGCAACACCACCCGGCGCAATGGACGCGGTGATGGGGGCTGTTCGAGTTGGCGCGTCGTCGTTTGGGCGTGCCGCCGTGGCCTCTGTTACCGCGACGTCCGTACGGAACGCGGTCGGACGTTGGGCGTTCAGCTGCGCAGGGAAGGACGCGCACCACAGTGCCATCACACCCAGAAGGACGCGACTCTTCTGCCTGTCGCGCATTTACTCTCTCACCACGCGGAAGTACAGCGTTGGCGTGTATCGGGCGGGCGCGGTGGACCAACCCACCACATAGCAGAGCACAAAACTGGCCTGGCCGCTCGCTCCGCCGTTGATGGCGGTTACGGTGAGCACCGCGGGAAAGGCCGTGCTGGCGAGCGGTGGCGTTGTCGATACCGCCACGGGATTGGTGCAGGCCGCGGCATTGACCCCCCAACGCAGGTCCGTGGCAGAGAGCGTGGACCCACCGGCGGTGACGGAAATGTGCGCGCTGCACGTCCGCGTGCCGCCGCGGCGTTCGCAATTGCTGATCGATGCGGTCATCTGTCGGACCACCGCGATCCCGCTGGAGAGCGCTGTGGCCGTGACCAACGTGTCAATCGCACCACTCACGACGGTGAGGGTTTGTGCGTGAACGGGAACGGCAAAAAACACCGCGGCGGCAAAACTCCACGCGAGGTACCGGGGACGCACGTGCAGATCCCCCAGCAGACGGCAAGCGCGCCGGCGCCACATCACGGACATCAGCGGACCTCGAATTCCCGCTGGGCGGCCGCGTACTCGGCGCCGCCGTAATCGAAAATGGCCAGCACCAGGTAGCGCCCGGGGGGCAAGGCCGCCAGCGACCGACCCACACGCATAGTGGCGCCGGGCAGTGCATACACATCGGGAAGGGTGGCGGATGAGACCACGCTGTTATCATCGCGTCGCACTTCAAGCCGTCCTTGTGCCTTCACTCGACGGGAGCCTTCGTTGCGATACAGTACCGCGACCGTCAGCGAATCCGGTGAGGTCGTGGTGACATCAACAGACACGACATCGCCCCCGCCTTGAGCCCCCGGCGGTGTGACGTAGACTTTAAGGCCCATCCGCATGGTGAAGCGCAGGGCACCTCGTACTTGCGACGGTGCGGACGCGTCCTGCACGACTACCAGGCTGGTGCATTCCCGCTCACGCGCCCCGCCAGTGTATTCAACGCGAACCGTTTGCACTTCCCCAGGCGCCAGACTCAAGGTCCGGGGAAACACCTGCAGGTCGGTGCCGCAGCTCAGCGGCTGACTGCCGAGCGGGAAGAACCGATTGGCGCCATCACCGGCACGATCCCAATCCTCGATCTGCACCATCCCCTGAACCCGCGCCGTACCCGCATTGCGAACGGTCAGCAATCCGGTGCGCGCCTGTGCAGGACCAGTGGGCGCGAGATCAAGTTCGCCACGGTCAATGGAAAGCTGCGCGGTGGCCACGGTCGGCAGGAACACGCACAGCATGGCGACCGTCGTCGGACGCCAAAGCGGAGAGAGCATGAGGGTCAGGGGGCAACCAGTGTGATCTGTATCGGCATGGCGTAGTAACCGGGCGGCGTATCGCCCCAGCGCCACTGCACACGAAATTCCAGCGTCCTCGTTGTTTCCGTGCTCCCAGGCAGCACACCGGCCACAAGCGCCGCCTGACTGCGACCAATCGGTTGCCAGGGAAGACTTGTGGTGCGCCACTCCAGATCACCCACCGGCTTTGACGGATCGGCAAAGGACCCGGTGTACGCCCACTGACTCTCGACAGACGCCAGTTGCAGGGTGAATGCGAAGTTGGCACGGGCCGTCACGGTGGGGCCGGCAACCGATTGGGTTCCGGCCTGAATGACGCTCGCCGTGACCTGACCAACCGAAGTGGTTGGTGAGGACACGGTTAACGTCGCCGCATGAGGCAGGGATACGGTTGCATCAACGGCGATCGTGCAACTGGCGGTGTTCAGCTGCGTGCACGTGCTCTGGGCCCCCACCGGGGGCGCAACCCACAGGGAAACAGCGAGGAGGAGGCGCATCACGCGATGCGCGCCCTCCCCGCGACCCTTCACGGAGCGGTCAGCGTGTAGGTCACCGTGGCGTCATACGTGCCCGGCAAATCCTTCGTCCAGTCATACCGGACCCGGAACCACAACGGCAGTGTCCGCGTGCTGGTCGGCGTCGCCGTCGTGCTGGAAGCACCGGCAATCACCACACCCGACGACAGCGCGACAAAATCCGCCGAATTGTTGGCCGTCGCAATCTCGAGATCGCCCGTAGCCTTCGTGTAGCCGCTGACGGTGTTGAAACCACTGGACGTCGCCGTGATGACGTAGCCGAAATTGCTCTGGACCGTGAGTGTCGGGCCGGTCACGCTGGCCGAGACGCCGGCATCCATGTTCGCCACCGTGGCCGCCGGAAGCGTCACGGACGACGTCGAATGGTTGACGGTCGCGAGATACGGCACGAGGGCCGAAAACGTGTTCGTGACCGCGCAGGCCGTGCTGTTGAAATCGGCCTTCGCGGTTTGGTTGCAGGACGCCGTCAGCGTCTGCGCTTCGAGTGAACCCGCGGCCAGCAACATCGCGGCCGACACCAGGAGGATTCGGGTATGACGCATGTAAAGCAAACTCCGGACTGGTAAGTGAGGGGGGACTTCCACCCATCGTCGGGTGGCAGTCTCGACCGTTGCCAGATCCTTGCCGTTACGGCCGAGTGCGCCACGTGAATGACCGTTCACGATCGCAAATGACTGCCCCGTAACACCTTGTGTAATTAAGAACAGTTCATTTTTCGTCGTGGCACAAAAATTGGCTCTGTTGAATCCACGCAACGGCGTGTTGCGGATACTGTTGGATTAAAGAATACTTCATGTTGTATAGAAGTACCTTAAGTACATGATTGGCAAGCGGTTGTACGGCTGTGTCCGGCTAAAGGCCGAGGGCCAGTTGTGTGGCCGCTGGACGTCCCACCCCGCCATCTGTCCGTACGGGTGAGAGCGGCAGCCTCTGCGGTGCCGCCGACACACTGTCCCTTTTCCACCCGGCCTTGCGTAGTGCATCGCGCGACGCGCCAAGCGCCAGATCCGGTGTGTTGTTGGTCTCGCTCAGGTGCGCCAGCACCACGCCCCGAAGTCCGCGGTGGGCGCAGGCGGCCGCCAAGTGTGCCGCCTCCGCATTGGATAAGTGCCCCTGACCGCCGCTAATCCGTTGCTTCAGCGGCCACGGGTACGGGCCATTGGTCAGCAGGGCGCTGTCATGGTTCGATTCGAGGACCAACAGGTCGAGTCGGTCCAGAAAATCCGATAGGCCATCCGGCACGTGCCCCGCGTCCAGCACGATCCCGGCCCGGGCGCCACTCCGCACATCGGTCAACACCAACGCGCGACAATCAGCGGCATCGTGCGGAACCGGCGCATGTTCCACCGAAAAACCGCACACGGTCGTGGCGCCCCGCTCAGCCAGTGGAACCGTGAGCATGGGCGATCCACTCGCTTGAACGCTGAGTGCCGCCAACGTGGCCGATGTCGCATGGATGGGCCACGACCAGCGGTCACACGCGGCCGCTGCGCCACACGCATGATCCACGTGCTCGTGTGTGAGCAACACCGCGCCCACATCATCCGGAGCCCGCTGCGCGGTTTCAAACCGCTTGGCCAACGTGCGCACGCCAAAACCGGCGTCCACCAGCACGGTGCCTTCACTGCCGTCAATCAGAATGGCATTGCCACGGCTCCCCGACCCCAGCATGGTCACCGTTATCACCGCGCCCCCCACGAGGTCAGAGGCCCCCTCATCGGCGCGTCCACCGTGCGTCACCAACAGCCATGCTATGCAGCTGCTGATACCACGCACGAGCCGTCGGCGACATGTACACCTGCCGGCGGCCCATCATGCGCTCGGCGGCTTCCACAAACTTGTCGGCGGCAAAGACGCCGTACGGCGCCTCGCTGCCCCAGGAGAATGGCGCCACGGCCTTGGGTGGCATGGCGTCAAACACATTGGCGCCCGCTCCCACCACGCACCCGGTGGTCAGGCGTAGGCCTATCCCGGTCTTCGCGTGGTCACCAAAGAGGGTCCCGAGAAACTGCAATTTCGTGTCACGCACACCATCGGGGGTCCACAACGAGACCGTTCCGTACGTGTTCTTGAGGTTACTCGTAATGGTGCCGGCGCCCAGATTGACCCAGCGCCCAAGGACGGAATGCCCGACAAAGCCGTCGTGTCCCTTATTGGCGTGACCCACAAAAATTGAGGCAGAGACTTCACCGTGCACCCGGCACACATCGCCGATGGCGCATCCGGCGATCCGGTCTCCCATGACCGTAGATTGACGCCCCACATAGCACGGTCCAACGATCCGGGTAAACGCCTGCACGACGGAGCCCGCCCGCAAGAGAACGGGACCATTGCTCGTGTCGAACACGGTGTGTGGCTCTACGATGGCGCCGTCTTCGGCAAACACCGGATGGGGGCCAAGGATGGTGGTATCCGTGGCCGACAGTGGCGCGGCACCAAGGCGGGCCGCCAGCAGTGGTATGTCCGAACTCAGGACCGTCTGGAGGTGCGAGATGAGATCCCACACCTCATCCAGCCAGATGCCGGGCAAATTCGCCATCGATCCCGTACTTGGCATCACATCTTCGAGCGAGAACTGCGCATCGCGCAGCTGCTCCAGTGGCACGGGGGCGGCCAGCCGCACGGCGGCCACTCGATGATCGATGGCCATAACCGAGGCAATACTGGAGGCCGTTTGCAGCACCGGCACCGCCCGCGTGTTCACCAGCCAGGTGTTCACCGGCAGCTCGCCGTGGATGCGCGGTGGCGCTTCCCCCTCTTCAAAACCGTCCAAATGCGGAGACGACACGAACCCCTGCGCCGCAGCGCCCAGCAGGTACTGCCAGCGCTCGCGCTGCAGTAACGCGCCGACGCGCATCTCACCCAGAGGACGTGTAGTGGCAAACGGTTCGAAGCGCCGCGCGGGCGCATCATCATACAGCACGATCATCGGTCGCGAACCTCAGGGGGCAGGGCATCGAGCAGGGTTTTGAGGTCGGCGGCTTTGTCGCGTGACGTCACCATGACCAGGCCGCTCCTCGCGACCACCACAAGGTCGTGCACCCCGTACAGCACTACCTGCGTGCCATCGGCGTGCACCACGTTGCCAGTGGCCTGACAGGCCACGCTGGGGCCCAGCATGGCGTTCTCCTGACTGTCGTGCTGGCGCACCCGATGGAGCGCGGCCCACGTCCCGACATCGTCCCAGCCGAACTGCCCCGGCAGCACCAGGACACGCTGGCTGCGCTCCAGCACGCCCACATCAATCGCAATGCTCGTGACCTCGGCAAAGAATCGCGCGAGGTCGCCTTCAGACTGTTCGAGTGCCGGCTGTACTTCCGGGGTGTGCAGCCGGATCTCCTCCAGCAGATCCCCGACGCACCAGACAAAAATCCCCGAATTCCACAGATACCCGTCGGCGACCATGCGTTCAGCCGTGGCGCGGTCCGGCTTTTCGGCAAAGCGGGCGACCCGGCGCACATCGTCACGGACCAGTGCTCCGGGCTGGATATAGCCGAAGCCCGAATCTGGCCGTGACGGGACAATGCCCACCGTCACGAGTGCGCGTTCTGCCAGCGCCACCGTAGCCGCATGGTCCAACGTGGCGCGAAAGGCTGGCACGTCGCCGATGGCCCAGTCCGCATGGGTACACACCATCACCGCATCACTGCCGTCCCGCTGCGCAATGAGTTGCGCGGCCCACGCCAGCGCGGCGCACGTCCCGGCCGGTCGCGGTTCGGCAATCACATTCTCCGGCGGCAGCGACGGGTCGAGGCGCAGGACGGCATCGCGCAGGGAGGCGTTGGTCAGCACCAGCGTCCGTTCCGGTGGCGCCGACGGGCGCAGCCGGTCGATGGTGTCGCACAGCATCGGGGCATCGGTAACCAATGGCAGCAGCTGCTTGGGGCGCTCCGGAGTGGAGAGCGGCCAGAATCGCGAACCCACGCCACCGGCAAGTACCACATTCCAACGAATCATCAGCGCACCCACCCGGGTGTGAATGGAGTCATAGCGCCCCGGCGTCCCCGACGTCGTGTGGCACGACATCCGGGGCGGTGTAGGCGCGAACGCGCGCCAGCAGGCGACGGGGACTGAACGGTTTGGTCATGATTTCGGCGACGCCCAGCGTCTCCACCTCACGCAGCTGCGCGTCTTGTCCGGCCGCAGTCAGCACAATGCAGGGAAGGAGGGCCCAGCGGGCGTCCTGACGCACGATCCGCAAAATGTCGATGCCGGACATACCAGGGAGCATCAAGTCGAGGACCAGCAGCCCAATGGCCGGGTCACGCGCCAGCGTCGACAGTGCTTCCACGCCGTTTTCGGCCAGATGCACCGCGATGCCATCCTGCTCGAGCCGGGTACGGATGATGTTGCCAATGTGTGGCTCGTCGTCCACCACCAAAACGGTCACGGTGGACACGGTAGACTCGGGCATGCGAACGGCCGTGGCGCCGGTCAGACGAGCGCCGCGATCTGAGCGCGATGCCGCCGCAGTTCGTAGAGCAGCGCCGCCAGATTGGCCGTCGGCTGCAGGAGCACCAGCAGATAGACGTCCGCCGAGAGCACCGTCACCACGACGTTGCCGGCGGCGTATTCCAGCACCATCAGGCCGAAATCTCCCCGTTGGGAGGCCAGCCCCATTTCTACGGCCGCGAGGGCCATCGGGGGCACAAAGGCCGCCAGCCCCTCCGGATCAAGCGGTGCCGCGCTGTTCCCGTCTATCAACAGGCCGTCGCGGCCGAGCACGATGGCCGCGTCCACGCCTTCCCGGCGTCGCAGGGCGCTGACCAGATCACGAATGGTGGGCATGGCGGAACGCTGTCCCTCCTGCGGGGTGAAGTCAAGCGAGAACAACGTGTCCGAAGCGCTTGCCCGGACACGAGTTGAGCGGTAACCTCCGCTGCGTGTCGTACGCCGGCGTCCTCGCCGGATCACCTCTGGAAACACCATGGGCACCACCCTGTTTGCTCGTTTGTGCAGCGCGCCCCGCCTCGCTCGGCGCGCTCTATCGTTTGGCCTGGCTGCTGGCGTGGCCGGCGCTCTCGCCGCCTGTGGCGACAACAACAACTTCCTGTCGCCCGCGACATCAGAAAACGCCATCAGGAGCTACAGCATCTGGGCCATAACCGGCACCAGCGCGGCCCTGCCAGCCGCCGTGCAGTTCAGCGCCCAAACCACCGAACGGCCGCAGATTCTGGCCAATGGGTCGGTAAACTTCGAAGTCGCCTTCGATATCACGAGCGACGGCAAGGTGCGCTTCATGCCAGCCCGGTCGTTTGTCCCGCAGCCGCCGGCCGGAGCCCCAACGGTGGGGTTGACCAAGTCCACCTCGGCGTTTTCGGCGGTTTCCCGTGCCCCGGATCGTGGATATACCGACGACTCCACATTGGTGGTCTCTACCAATGAAGTGGTGTTGGTGCGCCTTTCCAGCTCCGGCTGCATTTATGGCGAACCGTATTACGGCAAGGCCATCGTCGACAGCGTTATCGCGGCGGAGCGCCGCATCGTGCTGCGGGCCCTGATCAATCGCAATTGTGGCTACCGGGCGCTCTCCGAAGGCCTTCCCTCGAACTGATTCTTCACTCGGTATGCACGATATTCGGCTGCTGCGGGACCAACTCGAACACCTCCGCGATGGCATGCGCCGCCGCGGGAAGCTGGCGGAACTCGCTTCCCTGCTCGATCGTGCGGAATCGTTGGAAAGAGACCGCCGTGCCGCGATTACGGAGTTGGAAGGGCAACAAGCGCGCCGTAACAAGGTCACGCAGGAAGTCGCCCAGAAGCGAAAGGCTGGTGACGACGCGACTGCCCTGATGGCTGAAGGGCGCGCGATCGGAGAGGCCATTGCGTTGTTGGAGCAGCGCAAGAATGAGGCGGAGGCGGCTGTGCAGGCCATGCTCTACGAGCTGCCCAACATCACGCTCCCCGAGGTCCCCGAGGGGGACGAGTCCCACAATACGGTCGTCAAGTCGTGGGGGGCGCCGCGCCTCGATGCCACGGGCATCATGCCGCATTGGGAAAAGGGGGCCGAGCTGGGCATGCTTGACCTGCCCCGCGGTGCCAAAATCACCGGTTCCGGCTTCATCGTGTATCGCGGTGCCGGGGCCAAGCTGGTCCGGGCGTTGATGAACATGATGCTCGATACGCATACCGAGGAGCACGGCTACGAGGAAGCGTGGGTCCCGTTGGTCGTGAATCGCGCGAGCATGACCGGCACCGGGCAGTTGCCCAAGTTTGAAGACGATATGTACGGCATTCCGGACGAGGAGCTGTTCCTCATTCCTACCGCCGAAGTGCCGGTGACCAATCTCTACCGCGACGAAATTCTCGAAGCCGCCGATCTCCCCAAGGGGCTCTGCGCCTACAGTGCCTGCTTCCGGCGCGAGGCCGGCTCGGCCGGGAAAGACACGCGTGGGCTGTTGCGCGTGCACCAGTTCGACAAGGTGGAACTGGTGCGATACGCCACCCCTGAGAATTCGCGCGAGCAGCTCGAGCTACTCACGCAGCATGCAGAAACAATGCTGGAGCGACTGGAACTGCCCTACCGACGCGTGCTGCTGGCCGCTGGCGACACCGGCTTCTCCAGTGCGATGACGTACGATCTTGAGGTGTACGCCCCCGCGGTCGGGAAATGGCTGGAAGTGTCGAGTTGTAGCGTCTTCACTGATTTTCAGGCCCGGCGGGCCAATATCAGGTACCGTCCCGCCGCTGGTGAGAAACCGCGCTTCGTGCACACCCTGAACGGTTCGGCCCTCGCGTTTTCGCGGATCATTGCGAGCATCCTGGAGCATCACCAGCAGGCAGACGGTTCGGTCCGTATCCCCGAAGCGCTGCAGCCCTATTTCGGACGCGCCGTCCTGCGCTGAGCGCCGGACGCCGCACCGAGTTTCCCCTCCGCCCATTACGCCCCCCTCCTCGATGCGCCGTCGCCGTTGGCCGGTGGTTGCGATGGTGCTGGGCGTCCTCGGGTTGCTCGGCTGGTACGTGGCCTATACCCAGCACGTGGTCACACAGCTCCGAGCGGCTGCCGGTGGCCAGGGGCGCATGTATGCCCGGATCTACGAGGCACTGCAGGATACCAGCCTCAACGCTGATCCAACCATCGCGCTTCTCGACCTCTCGCGGCAGATCCGTGAGTCCGGTTTGCCCCTGGTCCTCACGGACAAGAATGGGCGCGTGTCCGCGACCGCCAACCTCCCTACACATGTAGTGCCGGAGGACAGTGTCAGTTTCTGGCGGTATCTCATGGAACTGGACCGCGAGAATCCCCCTATCGTCGAGCCGGCAGTTGGCGCAGTGCACTTTGGTGACAGTGCCATTGTCAGCGGATTGCGGTACATCCCGCTGTTGCAGGCACTCGGCATCGTTCTGTTGCTCGCGTTCGGCATCTACGCGCTGGTTGAGCGTGGACGAGCGGAGCGGGAGAAGGTCTGGGCCGGAATGGCGCGTGAAGCGGCGCACCAATTGGGTACCCCCTTGTCGGCCCTGGCGGGCTGGATCGAATTACTGGCCGACACGGTGCAGGGTACAACGGCCTCCAGGGCGGTCGAGGGGATGGGGCAGGATCTGCAGCGGCTGGAACGCGTCTCGCACCGGTTTGAGCGCATCGGCCGGCCACCGCGCGATGAACGGGTCGACGCGAGCGAGCTGGTCGAGCGTCTTGCGGGCTACTTCGCGATGCGGGCTCCCACCTTGGCACGGACCGTCACCATTCGTAGCGAGCATCCCGGTGTTCCCGTCATGGTGCGCGGTGATCTGGTCTTGCTCGAGTGGGTATTGGAAGTGCTGATCAAGAACGCCATGGATGCGCTGGGTGGGCGCAACGGTGAAGTCATTGTGTCCGCCACTCCGCTCCCCGAGGGAGGCGCTCGCATCCGGGTGCAGGACGATGGGCCCGGCGTCCCGCGCAAGCTCCGCAAGCGCATTTTCGACGCCGGGTTCACCACCAAAGACCGGGGATGGGGCATCGGACTCTCCCTGGCACGCCGAATTGTCGAAGAAAACCACGATGGACGCCTGATCCTTGCCGAGACCGACCGTGGCGCCGCGTTCGACGTTATCTTGCATGGATGACGACGACGGGTTGGACCGCATCCCTTTTTGACGCCGCGCCCTCCGCGCCAGCGCTCGACCTTGACGCTATTACGCGTGGCCTGAACCCCGGCCAGCGCGAATCAGTCTTTCACGACGACGGGCCAGCTCTGGTGCTGGCCGGTGCCGGTTCCGGCAAAACACGGGTCCTCACCACGCGGATCGCGCGCCTGATTGGGGCGCAGAACGTCGCCCCGCACGAAATTCTGGCGGTCACGTTTACGAACAAGGCCGCTGGTGAAATGCGCGAACGCATTGCCAAGCTGCTCGGGCACGAGCCCAAGGGCATGTGGTGCGGGACCTTCCACTCGCTGGGCGCGCGCATGCTTCGCGGGGTTGCCCCATTGGTCGGTCGCGAACAGAACTTCACGATCTACGACGAAGACGACACGCTGGGCGCCATCAAGCGCGTCATGGAAAAGCGGAAGCTGAGCCCCACGCAGTTCGCGCCCAAGGCCATCATCAGTGCCATCTCCAGTGCCAAGAACGCACTGGTCTCCCCTAACGAGTATGCGCGTACGGCGCGCGATACGTTCACGATGGCGGTTGCTGGGGTGTACAGCGATCTCGAGGTGGCGCTGCAGCAAACCAATGCCGTCACCTTTGACGATCTCCTGGTGCTGCCGGTACGGGCCCTGGAAACCGATCAGCAGCTTCGTGAACACTATCAGCGGCGGTTTCGCTACGTGCTGGTGGACGAATACCAGGATACCAACGCCGCGCAGTACCGCTTCGTGCAACTCATTGGCGGGCTCCACGGGAACGTGATGGTGGTGGGCGACGATGACCAGTCCATCTATGGCTGGCGTGGCGCGGATATCCGGAACATCCTCGATTTCGAGCGGGATTTCCCCGGCGCGCGCATTGTGCGCCTTGAGGAGAATTACCGGTCCACGCCCAACGTATTGGCCCTCGCCAACGCCGTCATTGCCGAGAACACCGAACGCCGCGGCAAGACCTTGCGGGCGACCCGTCCAGAAGGGGAACCGGTGACGCTCATCGAAACACTTGATGAGCGGGACGAAGCCGATTTCATTGCCGAAACCATCCTGACCCGGATGGCCAAATCGGATCTGGCGCGACGCGACTGTGCGGTGCTCTACCGCACGAACGCGCAGTCGCGCGCCATTGAAGACGCCTTCCGCCGACGCAGCATTCCATATCGTCTCGTGGGGGCCGTGCGGTTCTACGACCGTCGCGAAATTCGCGACCTGATGGCGTATCTCAAGTTGGTCGCCAATCCGGCCGACGACGAAGCCTTCCGGCGCGCCGTCAATGTGCCTAAGCGGGGACTCGGCGATGCGACCATTGCGCTGCTGGTGGAAAAGGCGGCACTGGAAGGAAAGCCACTGCTGGAAATCGCCTCGCGCCTCGACGTCATTGCGTCGTTGCGTCCTGCGGCGCGTGGAGCCATCGACGAATTCGTCACGCTGGTGCATCGCCTGCGCGCGGCCGCTGTGGACGCTTCCGTCGATGAACTGCTGCGTGACCTCGTGCAGGCCATTCGGTACGCGGACCATCTGCGGGCAGAGGGTCCGGAAGGGCAGGAGCGCATTGAAAACGTGCGCGAAATGATTGCCGGTGCCGCCGAAGTTGTGGCCGACGAAGGCGGTGAAGTCGGTCTCACGCCGCTGGATCATTTTCTGCAGTCATCGACCCTCGTTGCCGGTATCGACAAGCTCGATCCCAACGCGGATGCCGTGGTGTGCATGACCATGCACAACGCCAAGGGGCTTGAGTTCCCGTTGGTGTTTGTGTGCGGACTGGAGGACGGACTCTTCCCCCTCGCGCGGGCCAGCGAAGACCCCAGCCAGCTCGAAGAAGAGCGGCGTCTGTTTTACGTGGGTATCACGCGCGCCGAGGAAAAGCTGTATCTCACCTGTGCGGAGCAGCGTCGCCGCAACGGAGAGCTCATGGTGTCCATGCCGTCGCGCTTTCTCAAAGTCATTACGCCGTCACTCGCGGAACGAGGCATGACGGCGCGCGCCAAGCACGAAGGCCGTGGCGGGTTCTCGGGGTTGGGGAGTAGTCGCGCTGGTGGCGATGCCAGTTGGGGAAGAACCGGTGGCGGGGCAGGGACCCCGGCACCGCGTCGGAGTGGAGGCCCCTACGGCTCGTCGGCGTACAATGACCGACCGAACAACATCCCCTTCGAAACCGCGCCGCCGGGTGGCTTCAGTGCCCCCAATCGGCGCGACAAGATGCCCAATCCCGAAGACGAATCGCAGGACGCACCCAGCTTCACGCCGGGGGAACGGGTGAAGCATGCGAAGTTCGGCTCCGGAACAATCGCCGAACTCACCGGCAGCGGTCGCGATACCAAGGTGCGCATTGATTTCGACGACGAGGAGATCGGGCGAAAGACGCTCGTGCTCGCTCAGGCCAAGCTGGAAAAGGGGTGGGAGTGATATGTCGGTAACACCGGATGATGTCAGGCACGTGGCCCGATTATCCCGGCTCGGCCTGGAAGAGGACCGCGTTCCTTCGTTGGTGGCGGAGCTCAATGGGATTCTCGGGCACATGGATGTTCTGCAGCAGGTCGACATATCCGCTGTGCCACTCACCGCGCCGTATCACGCGGCGCCGCTGCGCGACGACGCCCTGCCGGCCGACCCATTGCTGCGCACGCGCGAAACCTTTGCGCCCGCAGCGCGTGACGGCTTCTTCCTCGTGCCGCGACTCACCACGCATGGGGCCCTGGAGGCCAAGGTGGCGGAGGACGCATGACCATCGACGCGCTGCGCGCCCACCGTGTCTCCGACGCCTGGAGCGTCTTTGACGCCGTGCAGGCCGGTCCCGACGGACTCAATGCGTTCCTGTCCACCGATCGCACAGCGGTCGGCAACGCCACTGGTTCGCTCGCCGGCGTGCCCGTGGCGGTCAAGGACAATCTGGCAACGCTGCACATGCCTACGACCTGCGGGTCGAAGATCCTTGACGGCTACATCAGTCCGTTTGAAGCCACCGCGGTTCGCAAGCTGCGCGAGGCCGGTGCTGCGATCATCGGCAAGACCAACATGGACGAGTTCGCGATGGGCTCGTCCAATGAGAACAGCGCGTACGGACCGGTGCGCAATCCGGTTGATCGCACGCGCGTGCCGGGGGGCAGTTCCGGCGGCTCGGCCGCCGCGGTGGCCTCCGGGGTCGTCCGCATCGCGTTGGGCTCCGAAACGGGCGGCTCCGTGCGACAGCCAGCGGCCTTCTGCGGCATCGTGGGGATCAAGCCCACGTATGGTCGAGTCAGTCGATATGGGTTGGTGGCGTACGCCTCGTCGCTCGATAACGTGGGAGTCTTCGGTGCGACGGTCCATGAGGCGGCACTCGGACTGCAGGTAATTGCCGGACACGATCGCTTCGATTCCACCAGTGCGAACACCCTCGTGCCTTCACTGGTCCCAGATCTTGGCACCAGTGATCGTCCACTGACGGGGCTCGTGGTGGGCAAGCCGCGGGAGTATTTCCCGGCGTCCCTCGATCCACGCGTGGCGGAACGATGCGAACGCGCACTCGCCTCGTTGGTGGCCTTGGGCGCGGAAGTCCGTGACGTATCGCTGCCCAGTACCGAGTTGGCGATCCCCGTGTATTACATCATCGCGCCGGCCGAAGCCTCCAGTAACCTCGCGCGCTACGATGGCGTGCGGTACGGACATCGTGCGCCGGCGGCGGATCTCGGCACCCTGTACGAGCAAACACGATCGCAGGGCTTTGGTGCCGAAGTCACGCGGCGTATTCTGCTCGGCACGTACGTCCTGAGTGCCGGCTATTACGATGCGTATTACAAGCGGGCACAAGCCGTGCGCTCGCTCATCACGCAGGAGTTTACGCAGGTCTTCGCCAGTGGCGTGCATCTGCTGTTCACGCCAACAGCGCCAACCACGGCGTTTCGTCTCGGCGAAGTCTCTGATCCTTACGAGATGTATCTGAGCGACATCTTTACGGTCACCGCCAACCTGGCGGGCATTCCGGCCATGTCGCTACCGGTCGGTCGTATCGATGGGCTCCCGGTCGGGGGACAATTCATGGCCGCACCGTTTGATGAGGCCACCATGCTTCGGGCAGCGGCCGCACTGGAACGGGTACTTGGGGCGGAGGCACACCAGTGACCAACGCGACTGCGACGACGACCGCGACGAGTGATTGGGAACTCGTCATCGGGTTGGAAGTGCACTGCCAACTCAAGACGCGCAGCAAGATCTTCTGCGGTTGCCACACGTCGTTCGGCGACGCGCCAAACGCGAACACCTGTCCCGTGTGTCTGGGTCTTCCAGGAGCGCTTCCGGTACTGAATGCGCACGCCGTGGAGCTGGCGACGCGCGCGTCGCTGGCGCTGGGGTGCACCGTGCACGAAACGTCGGTCTTTGCACGGAAGAATTACTTCTATCCCGATCTGCCCAAGGGATATCAGATCTCCCAGTTCGATCGGCCGCTGGCAACCGAAGGGGCAATCGTCGTGGGGCACGATGCCGCTGGTATACCACGGGTCATCCGGGTCCATCGGGTGCATATGGAGGAAGACGCGGGCAAGTCGGTGCATGATCGGTTTGCGGACGTCTCGGCCATTGATCTCAATCGTGCCGGTACGCCGCTCGTGGAAATCGTGTCCGAGCCCGATATCCGCAGTGCCGAGGACGCCGTGAGTTACGCGCGACGCCTCAAGCAGATCCTCGAGTATGCCGAAGTCTCCGACGCGAACATGGAAGAAGGGTCACTCCGTGTAGATGTGAACATCTCGGTGCGTCGCCACGGAGAGCAGACCCTCGGCACCAAAACAGAGATCAAGAATCTCAATTCCTTCTCGGCCATCGAGCGCGCCGTGGACATTGAGTTCGTTCGGCAATGCACGGTCCTGGCCGCCGGCGGGATCATCGAACAGCAGACCATGCTGTACGATGACAAGCGTCAGCAGGTCCGGCCTGCACGGAGCAAGGAAGGCAGTCACGACTATCGCTATTTTCCTGAGCCGGATTTGCCGCCATTGCGCCTGTCGGCGGAGTACATCGCCGCGCAGGGCGCCGCGCTGCCGGAGCTTCCTCCGGCACGTCGGGAACGTTTCGTTGCCCAATATGGGCTCGGCCTGACAGAGGTCGAGCAACTGGTTGTCACTCGCGAGTTGGCCGATCGGTTTGAAGCCATGGCGGCAGCGGCCGGTGATGCGCGTCGTGCGGCCAATTGGATGCTGGGCCCCGTGCTCGCGGCTGTGAATGCCTCAGGACAGCCGTTGTCTGCGCATCCCGTCTCACCGGAGCGTCTCGGCGCTTTGATCCGGATGGAAGCGTCCGGTGAACTCTCCAATACGGCGGCCCGTCAGCTCTTCACTATGCTGGAGCAACAGGACGGGGACCCGCTGGAACTGGCACGGGGCGCCGGGCTGCTGCAGGTCCGCGATGACGGGGCCCTCGTGGGCTGGATCGACGAAGTCCTTGCCGAAAACCCTGCGGAGGCCGCCCGTTTTCTCTCCGGCGAAAAAAAGCTGCAGGGCGTGCTGGTCGGCCTCGTCATGAAAAAATCAAAAGGCGCAGCCGACCCCAAGAAGGTCAACCAGCTACTGGGCGCTCGCGCGGACTGAACGGCGGTAACGGCAACTCCGCAGCATGTCGCAGCGGAGTGGTCGGCATGCCGAACATGCGGTCGGCCTCGAGGGCGGCGCGCATGTCGCCGCCTTGCCTTCGGGCGAGGCGGCGCACCTGCTTGGCCTCGCGTAAAGGCTTGTCCCCCGACGGATCAAATCGATACGGCTCGCTTGCGTCCCATCGGTTCAGCAGATCCACCACATAGTCGAACGAGCGGGACAGATATCGTCCAACGTCGGCATCGCTCAGATCCCATCGGCTATTCTCGGACACCAACTGGAAGATGCGCTGCCACGATTCGGTATCCGTGACATAGACCATCCCGCGGAAGATGCGCCGGTTGGTTGGGGTGCCGAACAACGTGGGGCTCAAAATGCGGTCGAGGTGCTGGTCGGCCCGCGAATGATCAAGAGTGAGCAGTTCGCGGGCACGGCGAGGCCACAGATCGCCAATGTGCGTGTCTATTCGGCTCTCCCAATAGCTGTGGCCGAGTGCGGTGGTACTGGACGTGACCGCCAGCTGTCGCGGGACGAAAAAGTTGTGCGCCACGACGTCGGCGGCGAGGTGCGACAAATAGCCCAGCGCAAAGGCCCGCAATGCTGGCGGTTCGGCTTCGTCGTGAATCTCCAGGCCAACGTGCCACGAATGGCAATGCCGGCCGACTTCCGCGTACTTCTTGGCGATGCTCGTGTCGGCGGCAATGGACCCGTACAGGAAATCCGCCGGGAATGCGGCGAGCAGGTCCGCGATGGATGAAGGCACGAGGTGCAAATGGCGAAGGACCGCGTCACCCAGAAAGACGTGGGTTCCTGGCGTCCAAGCCCAGGCCGCCGACGGGAGCATCGCGACGGCTGTTACAGCGACCAGCAGGGCAAGGCCCCATGGAAGCCGCCGACCGTCAGTCACGATCATCCGGATCGCTGGCACCGTCGCCCCGCAAGGGCCGTGTCGGATGTCGCGAGCTGCCCCCGTCATCGCGGGGACGCCGACGTTTCCGACGGCCGCCCGGCAAGCGTGACAGCATTTCGTTGGCCCCCAGCCGGACGCCACGAATCGCCGTCACCGCCGTGATCGCCGTTTCCTCCAGTTCGTCCTGAATCACGTCCAGGACGGCATTCACTTCATCAACCCGCTGTGCCGTGATCTCGGCCGCATCGAGGATGGTGTCCCCTACGGCGGCCGCGGCATCACTCACCACCTGCACATCTCGCTTGACCGTGGCCACCATGTCCCGCGCATCACCGACAATCGCGTTGGCGTTGGCAAGGATGGGGCGGGTATCAGTGGCAATGCGCTCCAGCGACGCATTGAGTTTCTTCACCCCCTCCCGAAGCGCTGCCAGCAGCAGGATGAAGACCACTAGCGCACCAACGGCAAGCAGGAGCACGACGATCTGCAGAATGCCACTCGTCCATTCCAGCACGCCACGATCCGGGATGGTGCGGGCAATGATCGTGTCCGGCAGGCTTACGACCTGCATCAGGGACCACGTCAGGAGCTGGGGCACTGCGCTCACAAGGGCCATACTGTTGATCTAAGGGCTCCCAAGGCTCGTGTCCATGGCGTCGCGTGACTAACCTTGTTGCTCACGCCGTTCGAATCTCGCGCCTCGCCCAGATCATATGTCCGCGGTTCAATACATCGTAGAAGGTGGTCAGCGCCTCCAGGGCACCATTCGCCCTGCGGGCAACAAGAACGCGGCGTTGCCTATCGTTGCGGCAGCATTGATCACGGACCAGCCTGTGCAATTGCACAATGTCCCGCGTATCCGGGACATTGAAACGCTGGTGGAGCTGATCCGCACCACCGGCGCCGACTGCGAGTGGAACGGCGAGAATTCCCTGCGCATCCACGCCCGGGAGGTCCGCGCGGCTGACTTGGATCCGGCCATGTGCGTGCGCATTCGGGCGTCCATCCTGCTGGCCGCCCCGCTGCTGGCACGCTGCGGGACCGTTACGCTGTCCCCGCCGGGAGGCGACGTCATTGGACGTCGTCGTCTGGATACTCACTTCCACGTCTTGCAGGCCCTCGGCGCCACCTACGAGCTCGGCGCCCGGTTCCGCTTTGACACCCCCGGCCTGGTCGGCGCGGACGTCTTCCTCGATGAACCCAGCGTCACGGCCACAGAGAACGCGCTGGTGGCCGCTGTGGCCGCCAAGGGACGCACCATCCTGCGAAATGCCGCCAGCGAGCCGCACGTACAGGATCTGGCCCGGTTCCTCGTCGCCCTCGGGGCTCGCATCGAGGGGATCGGCTCCAACGTGTATACCATCGAGGGGGGGCTGCCGCTCGGCGGTGCGACCCATGAAATCGGACCGGATCACATCGAGGTCGGATCGTTCATCGGCCTCGCGGCGGTTACCCGATCCACCCTGCGCATTGAGCGCGCCGGCGTTGAGCACTTGCGCAGCACGCTCATGGGCTTTGAAAAGCTGGGCATCTCCTGTCAGATCGACGGCGACGACCTGATCGTCCCGGCTGAGCAGTCGCGTCAGATGCAGAACGATCTGGGCGGACACGTGGCCAAGCTGGAAGACCAGCCGTGGCCGGCCTTTCCGGCGGATACCATGTCCATCGCCATTGTGGCCGCGACCCAATGCGAAGGCATGATTCTCTTCCATGAGAAGATGTTCGAGTCGCGCCTCTATTTCACCGACAAGCTGGTGGGGATGGGGGCCCGCATCGTGCTCTGTGATCCGCACCGGGCCATTGTCTCCGGTCCCACCCAATTGCGAGGTGGAACGGTGGAATCCCCGGACATCCGTGCCGGCATGGCCATGTTGCTGGCGGCACTGTGTGCAGACGGCACCAGTGTCATCAATAACGCGCAGCAGATCGAGCGGGGATACGAGCGTATCGAGTCCCGTCTGGGGGCGCTGGGCGCCCGGATCAAGCGCGTGGTTCTGAGCGCGCAGTAACCCCTCCCTTCGTGACCACCGCGGTATTGCCCCGGGCGGAGGAAGTCACTGGCCTCCCTGATTGGATGCGCGGCTGGACTACCACGCGCGCCAACGGGTCGTTTGGGCTGGGCTCCTCCGAGCCAGTCGCCGATGTGATGTCCCGGTGGGGAGCATTGCAGGAGGAGTTGGCCGCCCTCGGGGTCACCCGATTGGCCACGGCCCATCAGGTCCATGGGGCCGAGGTGGCGCAACACCACGGAGACTGGCGGGGCTGGCTCCGGGGGCAGGGCATCGATGGCCATTGGACCGCGACCCCGGGGACAGCGCTGGCGGTGACCGTTGCCGATTGCACGCCCGTGATCGTATGGCACCCCCGCGGAGCGGTGGCCGCCCTTCATGCTGGCTGGCGTGGTACCGCGGCGCGCATTCTGGATCGGGGGCTCGACCTCTTCGAACAGCAAGGGTATGCCCCCGACGAGTGTGGTGTCTTTCTCGGTCCGGCGATCTGCCGTGACTGTTATGAGGTGGGGCCCGAAGTCCTCGACGCCATGTTCGGAACGCTCCACCACGCGAAAGGGTACCTTGACGTCCGGGCGGTGCTGGCGGAGCAGGCCACGGTCCGTCGGGTCGCTTCGGTTCGGACCGCGGACGGGTGCACCAAATGCCACCAGGACCGGTACTTCAGCCATCGCGGCGGCGATGCCGGTCGCATGCTGGGCGTGGTCGCGCTGCTTTAATGGTGGCAACACGCTGCAGATTGTCCGAAGAACGGCCAGTCATCTTGACCCAGCCATAGCCCGTCCATAGCTTGCAAGTCTGAGATGGAACCTCTGGTGACCTCGTCCGCCTAGCGTGGGCGGAAGAAGTGTGGGGATGGCCCCCACACTTTTTTGTTCTCTGGGGGTTACGCGGAGTTCATATTCCAGTGGTGCCGTACGGTGCCTGCTGGTCGCAGTCAGGTTGTCGTTTTGGAGGTCAGCAGGTGGGCGAGTCTATCGAACCCATTGTCACGCGGGAACTTGACGCACTGGGCTTCGATCTGGTCGAGCTGCGTCGGGGGGGCTCAAAGGCTCGTCCTGTGCTGGAGATCCGGATCGATCGCCGGGACGAAGAAAAGGTGACGGTCGACGACTGTGCGCACGCCTCTCGGGCTCTCGAAGCCCGGTTGGAAGCGGATGCGCTGGTTGCCGAGCAGTATGTGTTGGAGGTGTCCTCGCCTGGCGCGGACCGGCCACTTCGGCATGCCGCCGATTGGCGCCGGTTCATTGGTCGTCGGGCGACGGTCACCTGTGCGTTGTTGGCGGGTGGAAAACAGGAAGTCGAGATTCTCGCGCTGGATGGCGAGTCAGGCGCTGAGGTGGCGTTGGTGCGGGACCCGAAGGGGCGGGAAGTACAGGTGCCGCTCCGCGAGGTGTCGCAAGCGCGACTGGCGTTTCACTGGAAACGATAGGGGAGACGGATGGCCGGATCGGCGGAAATTCTCACAGCGTTACGTGAGCTGTCGAATCTGAAGCAGATCACGCGCGAGGAGCTGCACGGGCTTCTCCAGGACGGCATTCTGGCCGCACTGGCCAAGAAGCACGGGGCCAACGTCCAGGCGGAAATCGAAATTGATGAAGTCAAGGGCGCCATTCGCATCGTGCTGCTGAAGACGGTGGTGAATGAAGTCACCGACGAATCTCGTGAAGTAACGCTTGAAGAGGCGCGCTTCATGGATCCGGAATTCCAGGCGGGTGACGTCATGGAAATTCCCGTCGACTTCATGGAGTTCGGCCGCACAGCCGTTCAGGCCGCGAAGCAGCGCATCATTCAGCGCGTGCGCGAAGGCGAGCGGACCCGTATTCGCGATGAATTCGCGGGTCGGGTCGGTGATCTGTTGTCAGGTGAGGTGCAGCAGATCGAGCGCGGAAAGCTCGTGGTCATGCTCAACAAGTTCCGGGAAGCGGAAGCCATTATTCCGTACCGTGAACAGAATCATCGTGAGCATTACCATCAGGGCGAGCCGGTGCGCGCGGTGCTCAAGCGGGTCGAGGACACCCCCAAGGGGCCGCGACTCATTCTGAGCCGGGCCGACGCCCTGTTTGTGCAGGCGCTCTTCAAGCTCGAAGTGCCGGAAATCCAGCAGGGGATCGTGGAGATCAAGGCCGCCGCGCGTGAAGTCGGAAGTCGCACCAAGATTGCCGTCACGTCGCGCGATGACGCCGTCGATCCGGTCGGAGCGTGCGTGGGGCTCAAGGGAGCCCGGGTACAGGCGGTCGTCAACGAACTGGGTGGCGAGCGCATCGATATCGTGCCGTGGTCTCCCGATCCTGAGCGGTTTGCGAAGCTGGCCCTGGCGCCGGCCCGCGTGGCGCGCGTCTTCAGTGATGCCGTGTCACGTACCATTCAGGCCGTCGTTGACGAGGATCAGCTGTCGCTGGCCATCGGACGCAACGGACAGAATGTGCGGCTCGCGTCGGAACTGACCGGCTGGAAGATCGACCTCTACTCAAGCCGTGAATGGCTCGAGAAGGGCGGTGAGGGGCCGTTGTTCGCCCCGCTCCCCGAAGACGAAGCCGAAGCCGATATCCCGCTCACTGAGATCGATGGCCTCGAAACGGCCACGGTGGCGGTGCTGTCGGAAGCGGGTTACAACACGCTGAACGACATTCTCGATCTCAATCGGGACGATCTGCTGCGACTGCCGGGCATCGCGCCTGAAGAGGCAGACCGCATCATGTCGATCATCGATGAACTCACGACCGAAGACGACGAAGGTGGTGTCAGCGCGTGAGTGATGGCGAAACCTTGCCGCCGACTCTCAATGAGGTGATGCGCCGCAAGGTGCTCGGACTCGTAGGGCTCGGCGCGCGTGGTCGCCTGGTGGTGATCGGTGTGGAGCAGACAAAGATCGCGGCGCAGAAGGGCAGTCTGCAGTTGGTATTGGTGGCGCAAGATGTCTCGCGTCACTCGCTCGAAAAGGTGGTGCCGGTCCTCCGGGCCCGGAAAGTCGAGATGGTGGAGTGGCCAAGTGCGGCCGAGTTGGGTGGCGCTGTGGGGCGGGATACCACAGCGACGATAGGGATCGTGGATCAGGCGCTGGCGCGGGGTATCCGTGGCGCCATGGCCGGGGCAACCCCGGCAGGCGACGCGACGCGGGTTTCGCGGTAGGAGGATGGGTTGAGCAAGCTTCGTGTGCATGATATGGCGGGTGAGTTCGGCATCTCAGCTGATGAGGTGATCGCGCTGCTGCGCCAGATGGACGTGCCGGTTCGCAGCCATTTGTCGCTGCTGACCGACGATCAGGTATCCCGTATCCGCGCCCGTTGGGAGCGCGAAAAGCGGGTCCGTGCCGAAAAGGCCCAGCCGGCGCCAGCTGCCGCGCCGCGCCGTCGTCGCACGGGTGCCGCCGAAGCGCCGGCTGCTCCCGAACCGGAAACGGCGGCTCCTGCTCCTGCCGTGCGGCGCCGACGCGCTGCCGACGTCAGCGATCACCACGATCATGATGGCGACGCACATGCTGGTGATGTGCTCCCCGATATCGTGGCTGTGCCTGCGCCCGTCGTCGCCGCGCCCGTCGTCGAGACGCCTGTCGTCGAAGCGCCTGCGCCCGAAATCCCGCGTGTGGTGGCGAAGGCTGTACCTGCACCGGCCCCCGTGCCGGTCGCGGAGACGCCCGCCCCCGTGGTGATGCCGGACATCGTGGCCGTTCCGGTGGCTCCCAAGCCGGAACTCGCGCCCGTTGCCCCGGCGGCTCCTGCCGCTCCTGCCGCCGCACCGGCCGCGCCGGCTCCTGTTGTTGAAGCACCAGTGGCAGCACCGGTCCCGCCGGTGGCTGCACCAGTCGTCGCTGACGTCACCCCCGTAGCAGCCGCGCCGGCCAGCGTCCCGGCGGCACCTGCTGCCCCGGCCGCACCGGCCCCGGCAACGCCTGCTCCAACAGCATCACTGCCAGCCGATCGTCCGCGGCCGCGCCCCGTCGTGCCGGGCGCCCCGCGTCCGCGTCAGGGCGGCGCCCCCAATTTCGGCTCCGCACGCCCCATCGCGTCAGCCGCTCCGGGCGGCGGGTTGTCTCAGGGACAGCGGCGTGATGATCGTCGTCCCGGCGGTCAGGGTGGTCCTGGCCAGCAAGCTGGCGGTGGTAGTGGAGGTGGTGGTGGAGGCGGTGGTGGCCAGCAAGGCGGTGGTCAGCAGGGTGCAGGCACCCAGCAGGGCATGCCGCAGGGCGGCGGTCAGAGCCAGCAGCGTCGCGGCAAGAAGGGCAAGCGTGGCGCGGTAGATCAGGAAGCCGTGTCGGCCAATATCACGAAGACGATGACCGCCATGCGCGGCGCGCCGACTCGTGGTCGCCCCGGTCGTCGCTTCGGTGCCGAAATGCGCGCCGAGGCCGAGGAGCAGCGTCAGATCGCGGCCGAGAAGGAACGCAAGACGGTCCGCGTGAACGAGTTCATCACGGTGTCCGAACTCGCGCAAATCCTCAGCATTTCCGCTACACAAATTGTCGGATTCGCTTTCAAGTCGCTCGGGTTGATGGTCACCATCAACCAGCGCCTCGATTTCGACCAGATCGAACTCATCGCCGGCGAATTCGGCTTCCAGGCCGTCAAGGAAAGCGATTACGCCGCCGACGTCACCGACATGGGCGATGTCGATCTTCCCGAAGATCTGCGTCCCCGCTCGCCCGTCGTCACCATCATGGGTCACGTCGACCATGGTAAGACGTCGCTGCTCGACTACATCCGCAAGGCGAATGTGGTGGCCGGCGAAGCCGGTGGTATCACGCAGCACATCGGCGCGTACCACGTCGAAGTCGCGGGCAAGCGTCTCATCACGTTCCTCGACACCCCCGGCCACGAGGCGTTCACCGCCATGCGTGCCCGTGGTGCCCAGGTCACCGACATCGTCGTCATCGTCATCGCGGCCGACGACCAGGTCATGCCGCAAACGGTCGAAGCGATCTCGCACGCCAAGTCGGCCGGCGTGCCGATCATCATCGCGATCAACAAGGTCGACCTGCCCACGGCCAACATCGAAAAGGTCAAGCAGGATCTCCTCCAGCACGAAGTCGTGCTCGAAGACTTCGGCGGTACAGTGCTCCACTCGCTGATCTCGGCGAAGAAGGGCACCGGTGTCGCCGAGCTCCTCGATCAGATCCTGCTGCAGGCCGATATTCTCGAGCTCAAGGCCAATCCCAACCGTCGTGCCGTCGGCTCGGTGGTCGAAGCCCAGCTCGATCAGGGCAAGGGCCCCGTCGCGACCGTTCTCGTGCAAAACGGTACGCTCAGGGTCGGCGACGACTACATCTGTGGTATCTACTCCGGACGCGTGCGCGCCATGCTCGACGAGCGTGGCAAGCAGGTCAAGGAAGCTGGCCCCGCCATTCCGGTGCAGATCCTCGGCCTTACGGGCGTGCCCATGGCCGGCGATCAACTCCTCGTCGTCGACGATGCGACCGCCGCGCGCGAAATCGCGCAGCGTCGTGAGCGCCTCGACCGTGAAGCCAAGAGCCGTCGCACCACGCGTGGTGTGGTGTCGCTCGAAGACTTCATGTCGCAGGCAGCCGCTGGCCAGAAGCGTCAGCTGCGCCTCGTCATCAAGGCCGACCAGGGCGGTCCGGCGGAAGCACTCGCTGACGCGCTGCAGCAGCTCTCGAACAACGAAGTGCAGGTCGAGATCATCCACCGCGCGGTGGGTGCCATCGCCGAAAGCGACATTCTGCTCGCCAAGGCCGCCGGCGCGATCATCATCGGCTTCCACGTCCGTCCCGACAACAACGCGCGTCAAGCTGCTGAGCGCGAAGGCGTCGACATCAAGCTCTATCGCATCATCTACGAGGCCGTGGCCGATGTGAAGGCCGCCCTCGAAGGCATGCTCCGCCCCGAAGAGCGCGAAGTGGTGTTCGGCGAAGCCGAAGTCCGCGAAACGTTCAAGGTCGCCCGCATCGGCACCATCGCCGGTACGATCGTCCGCTCCGGCATCATCAATCGCAAGGGGCACATCCGCGTCATCCGCGACGGCGTCGAGATCTACCACGGCGCCATCTCTTCGCTGCGTCGTTTCAAGGACGACGTCAACGAAGTCAAGGAAGGCTACGAATGCGGTATCGGCATCGAGAACTTCAACGATCTCAAGATCGGCGACGTGTTCGAGTGCTACCGCACCGAGGAAGTGGCGCGTACGCTCGATCAGGCCTCCAAGGCCTGAGGAGAAATTATGGGCGAACCGCGACGGCCTGACCGCGTCGCCGAAGCCATTCGTGAAGAGGTCGCGACCTTCCTTGCAGAAGGCGCGAAGGACCCACGGATCCGCGCGTTCGTTACCGTCACTGCGGTAGACGTCACGCGCGACCTTCGGCACGCGACGGTCTTTGTCAGCCTCATGGGCGACGAAGCCGACAAGAAGAAAACCGTGGAGGGGTTGGCCAGTGTGGCCACCCACCTCCGGTCCAAGCTGGGCAAATCGCTCCGGCTGCGGTCGGCCCCGGAAATTCACTTCCGGGCCGACGAGAGCGTCGCGCGCGCGTCGCGCATCGAAAGTCTGCTCGCGCAGATTCGCGATGAGCGGGAGCAACAGGAGCCCACGGCGCCGGGCGACGCGACTGGCGACGCCGGCCCGTCCACCGACTGAACGGACGCAGCACCGTGCTGGAATCGCACGACGCGGGGCCCCCGCTGTCGTCTGGCCTCTTGTATGTAGACAAACCGGTCGGCATGTCGTCGCACGATGTCGTTGCCGTCGTGCGACGCGCGGCGCGCACCAGGCGCGTCGGTCACGCGGGAACGTTGGATCCGTTCGCCACCGGGCTGCTCGTGCTTGCGGTGGGGCCGTGCACCCGCCTCCTCCCGTATATCGTCGGTGACCCCAAGGTCTACGAAGCCGACGTGCGTTTCGGCTCGGAAACCGACACCGATGATGCGACCGGTTCGGTTACGGTCACGGCGCCAGCGCCACCCAATGCGCGGCTGTCACACGCCGATGATCCCGTACGGCGGGCCGCCGAAGCCACGCTCACCGGCGCCATTGCACAGATTCCCCCCAGCTATTCTGCCAAGCACGTCGATGGTCAACGGGCCTATGATCTGGCCCGCAAGGGACGCGACGTTTCGCTGGCCCCTGTGCAGGTGCGGGTGGATACTTGGGAATGGCTGGCCGGGGACCACGAGACCCTGCGCACCCGGATCACCTGCGGCGGCGGCACATACATTCGGGCTTTGGCCCGTGATTTGGGACGGGCCCTCGGATCGGCGGCGCACTGCGGGACGTTGCGGCGGATGGCCAGCGGACCGGCCACCGTTGGAGAGGCCGTTTTGCTCGAAGACCTTTCCCCCGGTGCCATTGCTGAGGGGAGGGTTCGGCTGCGATCCCCGCTGTCACTCCTCGGAAACATCGGCCACGAACACCTCGGCGACGACCAACTCACCGATCTCAGGCATGGCCGCGAGGTCGCGGCTTCGCAACCCGGTCACCGGGCAGCATTGCTTCGCGACGGCGTGGTGGTGGCCATCGCGGAACGTTCCGCCCGCAACCGCTGGCAACCACGTGTGGTGATGCTCGGAGACGACGCATGACCGGGCACGAACGGGAGATCGGGCTGCCACTGACCGAGGGCGCGGTCATCACGGTCGGGACGTTCGATGGGGTACATCGTGGACACCAGGATGTACTGGCCACACTGGTACAGCACGCCAACGCCCGTGGATTGCCCAGCGTGGTGGTCACCTTCGATCCGCACCCGCTCGAAGTGGTGAATCCTGCGGCAGCCCCCCCGCTCCTTACGCTGCACCACGAAAAGCTGGCCATGTTTGCGCAAACCGGCGTGTCGTATGTCGCCGTGTTGCCCTTCACCCCGCTGCTCGCGGCGTACGAAGCGGAACGGTTCGTGGATGAGGTGCTTCTCGAGCGGTTTGCGATGCGGGAGTTGCTGGTCGGTCATGATCACGGCTTCGGCCGTGGCCGGCTCGGGGATATTGATGTGCTGCGTGCGCTCGGTGCCGCGCGGCTATTCCGGGTCACCGTCCTGCCGCCTGTGCACACCGCCGATGGACACGCCATCAGTTCGACGGCTATTCGGCGTGCCGTCGCGGGGGGCGATCTGGCCCGTGCGGCGGCCGGTCTCGGCCGCCCCTACAGTGTGTCCGGGCGGGTCGTGCGCGGTGACCAGCGGGGGCGGACCCTTGGCTACCCGACCCTGAATCTCGCCCCGCTCTCCGAGCGAAAACTGCTGCCCCCTGATGGGGTCTACGCGGTTCGGGTTCAGCTCCCGGAAGGGCAATTCGGCGGCATGCTCAACCTCGGACCTCGTCCCACCGTGGGGGATCACGGCCGACGGATTGAGGCGCATGTGTTTGACGCCAGTGCCGACTGGTATGGCGCCCAGGTCCGCGTGGACTTCATCGCGCGCCTCCGTGGCACCCGTCCGTTTCCCGGTCTGGATGCCCTCCGGGCACAGTTGGCCGAGGATGAACGGCACGCGCGCGCCGCGCTGGCTACCGCATAGGCGACCGCGTCCCTAAGTTAAGGGGCTTGGCGCACTTCGCGCCGTTTCTCGCGTCTTCCCCAGACGCGCTGTCATTCCCTTTGGCCACCGGCATCGATGGCGAACTTGAAGTACCGCGTCCTGCTCATTGTGGGACTCTTCGCGGCCTCAGCATGGGCCCTCTTTCCGCGCACCGTCGTCGAACGGGTGAAGCGCGATGGTGTGTTCGTGTATGACACCGTGCGTCGTGTCCCGCTCAAGCGCGGACTCGACTTGCAGGGTGGGATGCACCTGACGCTCGAAGTTGACGAGTCAAAGCAGGCGGTTGCCAATAAGTCCGAGGCACTTGACCGTGCCTTGAAAGTGGTACGTCAGCGTATCGACGAATTCGGCGTGTCTGAGCCGGTGGTTCAGAAAGTCGGCGATGATCGCATCATCGTCGAACTCCCCGGTATCGACGACGCCGAACGCGCACAGTCGGTCGTGCAGAAGTCCGCGTTCCTTGAGTTCCAGATTACCGACGAAACCAGCGCGCTCGAGAAGATCACGCCCCGTTTCGACGAAATTGCCAAGGCCGCGGGAATCTCGGTGGGGGCAGCCTCCGCGGTCGCGACGGCCGGTGCGGATTCGGCCAAGCCCACGACGGTGACCTCGCTGCTCACGCAGAAAGCGGATAGCGGCAAGGACACCACGGCGGCGGCTGGCACGACGGCGGCAGACACCGCGAAGCCGGTCCCGGCGCCGGTCGCTGGCGGCCTGTTCGCATCGAACGTGCAGCCCGGGCAGATCCCCGGTCAGTACATCATCCCCGAAGCGGCTTTCCCGGCCATCGAGCGGGCATTGCAGTTGCCGGCCATTCAGGCCGCGATGCCTCCCGGCAAGGTCATGCGATGGGGTGTGGATTCGCTTGGAACAGGCACCCAGCGCTTCCGCGCGCTGTACGTGCTGGATGCGCGTCCGATCATCACTGGTGAAGTCCTCACCGATGCCCGCCCCAACACCGATCCGGTGGAAGGCAACGTCGTGCAGTTCACCCTCAACAATGAGGGCGCCCGTCGCTTCAAGGTGGAAACGGGCAAGCACGTCAAGGACAACATGGCCATCGTGCTCGACCAGCGCGTGATCACGGCCCCCACGCTGCAGAGCGCGATTGGTCGCAATGGCCAGATCACGCTCGGTGGCGGCACGTTGCAGGCGGCGCAGGACCTCGCCCTGGTACTCCGTGCCGGTGCCTTGCCGGTGCCGCTCAAGGTGGCCGAAGTCCGTCAGATTGGCGCCAGCCTTGGCAACGACTCCATCAACAAGGGCATGATTGCCCTCGTGGTGGCGTTCGCCCTCGTATTGGCCATTATGATCGGGTATTACAAGCTCTCTGGCGTGTTGGCTGCGGCGGCGCTGGTGCTGTACCTCATCTACACGCTCGCCATGCTGGCAGGCTTCAACGCCGTGCTCACGCTCCCTGGTCTCGCTGGGTTCGTGCTCTCCATTGGTATCGCGGTTGACGCGAACGTGCTCATCTTCGAGCGCATTCGTGAAGAAGTCGAAGCGGGCAAGTCCACGCGACTGGCCATCGACGAAGGTTTCCGGCACGCGCTCAGCGCCATTGTCGATACGTCGGCAGCCACCATCCTGTCCGGTATGGTGCTCTATCAGTACGGCACCGGCCCGGTGCGTGGGTTTGCTGTCACTCTTGTCGCTGGCCTCGTGGCCTCGCTGTTCACGGCCCTTTTCGTGAGCAAGACCTTCTTCCTGATCTGGCTCGACCGCGCCCGCGGTTCCCAGTCGCTGAGCATCTGAGGCCGTCATGCTGCGCATTTTTCATAACACCTCGTACGAATTCGTAAAGCACTGGAAGCTGGCGGCCATCCTGACGGCGGCGTTTATCGTCGCGGGCATGGTGACGTTCGGCATCACCGGTGGGGTGAACTACAGCATCGAGTTCACCGGTGGCACGCTCATGCAGGCGCAATTCAAGCAGGCGCCCGATGTGGCCGTGGTGCGAAGCGCGCTCGACAAGGCGGGCATCACGGGTGCCGAAATCCAGCAGTTTGGCGGACCGCTTGAATACACCATCCGCGCGCGGGATGAGAAGCAGGTGGAAGCGCAAGCCGCCGGCGCCGAAGGCATCTCCAAGCAGATCGGTCAGGCGCTCGACCAACAGTTTGGCGCTGGGAATGTGACCATCGTCCGTACGGAAGCGGTGGGGCCCAAGGTCGGGAGCGAGCTGCGTTCCGGCGCAGTGACGGCCATGATCATCGCCTCGCTCTTTACGTTGGTCTATCTTGCCATCCGCTTCGACTGGCGTTTCGGCGCAGCGGCGGTGCTCTCCACGTCACACGACATTCTGGTCACGTTCGCGTTCATCAAGATGTTCGACATCGAAGTGTCGCTCACAGTGGTCGCGGCCATCCTGACGCTGCTGGGCTATTCGGCCAACGACACGATCATCATCTTCGACCGCGTCCGCGAAAATCTGCGCAAGCCGCATAAGGGCATGACGCTCGCCATGCTGCTCGACAAGTCGATCAACGAAACGTTGCCGCGGTCTATCATGACGCACGCCACGACGCTGGCCGCCACGATCGCGCTGCTCCTGCTCGCTGGCGAAGTCATCCGGCCCTTTGCGTGGGTAATGGCGTTCGGTGTGTTCGTCGCGACGTTCTCTTCCATCTACGTCGCCGGTCCGATTCTGCTCTGGATCGAATCGAAGTATCCGCGCACCGATGACAGCGCGACCGCCATGGCCGCGAGGGCCGGCAATACGGCCGCCGCGTCTGCCAGCAAGGGTGGCCGTGGTGCGGAGCGTCTCGCCGCGCGCTGAGTCGCGCGGTGAGTACTTCGGCCCTGCCAATGACCGTAGGGGCGTGGGCTGACAGCCATGTGCATTTGGCCAGCACGGCCTTCACAGATGATGTGGAGGCCGTGATCGAGCGGGCCCGCGCTGCAGGAGCGCGGGCCCTTGTCTGTATCGGTGAGTCCCCGGACGCTGCTACTCGCGCTCGTGCCATTGCGGCGCGGTACCCGGAGCTCGTGTTTCATACGTCCGGCGTACACCCGCACGACGCGGCGCAGTGGGATGACCAGCGGAACCCCGCAGTCATCCGCGAGGCCGTCGCCCTCGGCGCTGTCGCCGTTGGGGAGTGCGGTCTCGACTATCACTACGATCACGCGCCCCGTGATGTGCAGCGCCGCACACTCAACGCGCAGCTGATGCTGGCCGCGGAACTGCAGCGGCCGGTCATCCTGCATACCCGGGACGCTGAAGACGACACGCACGACATGTTGCGTGAAGCGGCGGCGGCCGGAATAGTCGGCGTGCTGCATTGCTACACCGGTTCTGTCGCGCTCGCCGAAGCCGGATTGGCTGCCGGTTGGTATGTGTCGTTCAGCGGGATCGTCACCTTTCGCAACTGGGCCGATCTGGCTCTGCTGCAAATTGTGCCCGATGATCGGCTACTGGTAGAGTCTGACGCGCCGTATCTCGCTCCGATCCCCAATCGCGGCAAACGAAACGAGTCGGCCTGGGTGCCACATACCATTCAACGTCTCGCCGCAGCGCGAGGCACTGATCCGGAAGCGTTGGCCGCGCTCACATTACGCAACACACGCCAATTCTTCACGTTGCCCATCGACTGATGCCACGGCATTGCTCGTACGTTTCCCCACCCTCACTACCCACTGTGTCATGAGCATTGAAACGCTGCACACCGACCATGCCCCGAAGGCGATTGGTCCCTACGCACAAGCGGTAAAGGCCAACGGCTTCCTGTTCACCGCCGGGCAGATTCCCTTGCATCCGGTGAGCATGGAAATCGTGGAAGGCGATGTGGCGGCACAGACAGAGCAGGTGCTGGCGAATCTCTCAGCCGTACTTGCTGAAGCAGGAGTGACCTGGAACGATGTGGTGAAAACCACCTGCTTCCTGCGGACCATGGATGATTTCGTGGCCTTCAACACGGTGTATGCCCGTGTGCTCGGCGAGGCGCGCCCCGCTCGCTCCACCGTGGCCGTCGCTGGCCTGCCGCGCAACGTGAGCGTCGAAGTGGAACTCGTCGCGGCTCTTCCGCTGCGCTGAGGAGTATCACCGGCATGGTTCTGCGCGCGTTCCGGCTCGTTGCTCTTGGCTCGCTCTGTGCTGCCGGTCTTCCCGGCAGTGCACAGGCGCAAGCGACCGACTCCACGCGCGCACGAACCTCGGCCGATTCGGCCAAGAATGCTTCCGGCCCAACGAAGGCAGCGGCGCGAGCGGGGGGATTGCCCGGGCGATTCATCCCACCCATTACGCCGCGACGCGCCTTTCTGCTCTCCGCGGTGCTCCCCGGTTTGGGCCAGTCGCGCCTTGATCGAGGCTCGTCAGGAGCACTGTTTGCCGCGGTGGAGTTGTCGGCGTTGGTGATGGTCCGCCGCAGCAGCGCCGACTTGCGGGAAGCCCGACGCTTTCGCCGTGATTCCTTGCCCGCGACGTTTGTGGTCTCCGGCGAAAGGCTGATCAGCCAGGGATCGTTTGTTACCCGATACGACGAAGATCTCGTGCGGACCCGCCGCCTGCATGTGGAAGATTGGCTCGCCGTGATCGGCTTCAACCATTTGTTCGCTGGAGCCGATGCCTTTGTGGCGGCCCAGCTCTGGGATGTGCCCGTCAAGCTGTCGGCGGCCCCGCTCCGCGGGGGCCCACTCTTCATGGCCACGATCGTCTTCTGAACATCACGCCTGTCATGACACGGGCCGCGTCGCCCACCGCCCCCATTGGCGTGTTCGATTCGGGGCTCGGCGGACTTACCGTGGCCCGGGCGGTGCTTCGGCAGCTGCCGAACGAGTCACTGGTGTACGTCGGCGACAGTGCACGAGTGCCCTACGGCCCCAAGAGCCCGGACACCGTACGTCGTTACGCGCTGCAGATCGGCGAATGGCTGGTGGAGCAGGGAGTGAAATGCGTCGTGGTGGCCTGCAATACCGCTACCGCACATGCACTTGAGGCGCTGCAGGCCGCACTGCCCGTACCGGTGATTGGGGTCATTACCCCTGGGGCACGCGCGGCTGTGCGCACCACCACGCACGGCGCCGTGGGGGTGATTGCGACCAGTGGCACCATTGCCTCGGGGGCCTATGTGAAGGCTCTGCGCGTGGCCGCCCAGGGCACCGACATCCCGCTGGCTGTGCAGGCGGTGGCATGTCCGCTGTTCGTGCCACTGGTGGAAGAGGGGTGGGTGGAGCATCCCGCCACGCGCCTCATTGTGCAGCAGTATCTCGCGCCTCTACGTGCACAGGCGGTAGACACCTTGGTGCTTGGGTGCACGCACTACCCGCTGCTGCGTGATGTCATTGCCGACGAAATGGGGGCAACGGTTGCTTTGATTGATAGCGCCGAGGAAACCGCCGTCGATGTGGTCCGGGTACTCAGCGAAAGCAACCGGCTCGCGCCGGATCACGGCACGCCAGTGCACCGTTTTGTTTCCTCCGATGCGCCGCATCACTTCCTCGTGCTCGGCAGCCGATTCCTAGGACGGCCGCTCAACCACGTCGAGCACCACGTGTTCACCTGAGTCATCCCATTGCCTTCGGGAAATACGTGCATCCTCAATCACGAGATACTGGTGATCGAGGTACCACGCACCGGCATTGCCGTAGACGCCCGCCCCGGCATGGACCAGCGTGGGAACATGAGAATGTCCATGCAGCACCAGGCGAGGGCCATCGGTAGCCGTTAGGGCGGCTGTGGCGACCGCCAGCAGTCCGGCGCCTCCATCACGGGCGCGCCCCTTTCGGCTCGTTTTGGAACTTTGCATGGCAATGCGCGAGGCCAGATCGGGGTGAAGCCACGAGAAGGCGGCATTCGACCACGGGTGTCGCAATACGGTGCGCAGGCGGCGATATGGTGCGTCTTCAACCTCGCGAAGCCCGTCACCGTGGGCCAGAAGCGTGTCCCACGCCCCAATCGGGCCGCGCCACGGGTCGAGGGTGTACCTGGCCCCCGTTTCCCGCTGCAGGGCCTCGCCGCCCCAGCAATCATGGTTGCCACCAATCCATAGCACCGGGATTCCGGCATCATGCAGGTCGGCCAATGCGGCGAGCACCCGAAAACCAATACGGGGCATCGCGTAGCGCCAGGCAAACCAGAAATCGAACAGGTCGCCCATAATCACCACCGACCGCGCCTGGGCGGGAATGTCCCGCAACAAACGGAGCAGCGCCCGCTCTGAATCGAGCGTCGCGACGCCAAGGTGCACGTCGCCAATCACATGGCAGGGAGTCGGGAGCACACCGTCAGTCTAACGCGTCCAGGGCGCGCCGACAAAGGGCGGGCTGGGTGCGTGGAACGCCTCACCGGAGCATTTTTCCCGCATGCCTTCTGAAACCGTTTCCGAATTGCGCGTGCGGTACGCCGAGACCGACCAGATGGGGGTGGTGTACCATGCCAACTACCTCGTGTGGTGTGAGATTGGCCGCACTGACTTCATCCGGTACGCCGGCCGATCCTACGCGGACCTTGAACGCGAAGGGGTGTTGCTGGCGGTCTCCGATGCCTCCCTGCGGTTCCATGCGTCGGCACGTTATGACGATCCCATTCGTGTCCACACGACGATGACGACAGTGGGCTCGCGCGGGATGAGCTTTGCCTATCGCATAGTACGGGCGGATACCGGTGCCCTTCTCGTCTCAGCGGCAACGACACTGGTGTCCATCAATCGGGACGGAAAACTGTGTGCATTGCCGCGCGAGGTACGCCACTGGTTGCAGGCGGCCATGCATCAGGAATCCGAACCATCCGACGTGACCACCATCCTCGCGTCCGACGCGACAGGGCATGCGATATGAGGGAGTTTTTTCGGTTGGTGATCCGCGGGGCGGTCTTGATGGCGGCGGCTACGGGTTGCAGTCAGGCCACGATGCGTGGAACGGACGCATCTGTTCCCCCCGCTCCTCTCAGCGCGGATGCCCGTCTGCTGGAAATGGTCGACCAGCGTCGGCCGGATACCGCGCTGGTGGACCAGTTATTGGCTGATCCGGATCCCGTGCGTCGTGCGCGCACCGCGCTGGCCATTGGGCAAGCACGCATTCAGTTGCGCTATGGGCGCCTGCGTCAGTTGCTGGTGGATGGTGACACCGCGATTGCCGCCAACGCCGCGTATGCGCTTGGTATTGCCCGGGACATCGCGTCGGTTCCGGCGCTGGCGCGTGCGGTGGGTGGTGCACCGGATGCCGTGGCGCGCGAAGCCGCGTGGGCTCTGGGCGAAATGGGGGAAATGGGACGCTCGATCATTACACAAGGGCTCGGCGAAGGCATGGAACGGCCACGGGAACAGAGTCCGGTGGGGAGCCGGGGACCGTCCGTTCGCGCCGCGCTGGTGCTGGCCACCGTGAAGCTGCGAAATGCCCCAATGGCCTTGGTCACCCCATGGTTGGCTGACAGCTCGGAGCAGGTTGTTCGCGCCGCCGCGTATGTGGTGGCGCGTCTTCGCGCGCCCGCCGGCGTGCGTGAAATGCTGGTCGTGCGTGCCCATCCGGATGAAGAAGTGCGACAGCATGTCGCCCGGGCGCTCGCTCGCAGTGCCGCCGGTGATTCGTTGGGGGCACCGGCGCGCGAGGCGCTGCGGGTTTTGCTGCGGGACAGCAGTGAGCGCGTGCGTGTGAATGCGGTGCAGAGTGCCGCCACGTACGGGGCGGCCCTGGCCAATGACATTGAACCGCTGTTCCGTGATCCAGCGAGGAACGTACGAATGGCAACGGCCGAGACGTTCGCTGATGTTGGAGGCCGGGAGATCGCCCGCTGGCAGCGCGCGTGGGATACCGACACCATGTTTGCCGTGCGACGCGTGCTCCTGCAGCAGACGCGTCGGCTGGGAATCCCCATCTTTGAGGGGGTCGAGCAGCAGTGGGCAACCAATACGGACTGGCGTGTTCGTGTGGCCGCATTGGGATCGGGCGAACGGGGGGCGGTTTTCGATAGCAGTCTGGCTCGTCGAATGGTGGCCGATCCTGATGCGCGGGTTCGTCGCACCGCGCGATCCCGAATGGGGATCCGTGATTCGGCGGTGAGTGTGGCGCCTCGATCCTCGGCACCTGTTCCGCGTCCTTTGGCGGAGTACGAACGGCTCGTGCAACGCTATTGGCAGCCTGGTGCCATGCCTCCAACGGCGTGCATCGATACCGAGTACGGGACCATCACGTTACAGTTGTTCGCGCGGGAGGCGCCGCTGGTCGTGGAGGCGTTTACCCGGCTGGCCCAACAGGGCAAGTACCGGAACACGACCTTCCATCGCGTGGTACCAAACTTCGTCGTGCAGGACGGCGACATCACCAATGGCACCGGCGATCCGGAACCCTTTTTCTCACTGCGTGAGAGCTGGTCGCGGCAACGGCACGGCCGTGGTTGCCTGGGGTTGGCCACCGCAGGGCCTGATACGGGTGGAAGTCAGTATTACATGTGCCATTCCACGCAGCCGCACCTTGATGGTGGATACACGGTGTTCGGCCGCGTGGTAGATGGGTTTGACGTGATGGATCGCCTCGTGCAGGGAGACATGATGTTGCAGGTCCGGGTGCCGTGACGTGGTATGCCTTGGGTAGCCGTCGTGGTTCGGCCACCATGGCGATGGCGGGGAGCCTCCTGCTGTCAGCGGGCTGCGCCCCGGCGGCGCGGCCGCTGACGGGTGCGCCAACTCGTGCCGTCTTGCCGCCCTCCGCTATTCCGACGGCGCCCACCGTGCTGCGTTTCACCTGGTCCTACAAAGACGAAACCTTTGAGGCTTCAGGAGACGGCGCTGTCCGCCGACTTGGGCCGGATCGGGCACGACTCGACTTCTTTTTGCGGAACGGGATGGCAGGGGGATACGCCATTCTGGTTGGCGATACGTTGACCATACCAGGGATCGATCTCGTCAAGCGGATGCTGCCCCCTGTGCCGCTGCTCTGGGCGTCACTGGGCCGGCTGGCGTTACCGCCAACGGCGGACACGCTGGCCCGTCAGGATGGTGACACGCTGCGGGCCGATCTGGGGACGCTGCGGGGGCGCGATGCGTCCGGTGCAGACGGGCGCGCCTGGCGTGTGGCCTTCGCCGGAACCCAGCTGGCACGCGTCGATCGCATCGAAGACGGAAAAGTCATTGAGTGGATGACCCGGAGCGTAGGGCAGGACGGCCCGCTCCGTTTGCAGTATGTTCATGAGCGCGGCAAGCGACGTCTCGCTATTGCTGTGACCGATACCACGATTGTCGAGGGCTTCGATGACGCCATCTGGCGCCGCCGCTGAACAGAGGGCTGTGATGGACCGAGAGCGTGTTCGCGGGTCCCGGCGGGCGCTGTTGCGCCAGTCGATGTTTGCTGTTGGTGGGTTGGCCATGTGTGCCGTCACAGGTTGCTATGGCTTCTCGGGTGGCGGTGGGCTGCCGCGCACACTGAAAACGGTCGCGATCCAGCCGTTTGACAATCAGACGGCGGCCCCCGAACTCCAGCGCGAGTTGTTTGAGCAGTTGCGCAACGTCATGCGCGATCGCCTCAATCTTCGGGAAGCCCCTGAGGCGCGGGCCGACCTGGTCGTGCGCGGGACCATCGTCACCTACGACGTCGATCTTCCGCTGGGCGCCTCGGCCGACGGACGGAACACGGCGTCCAATCGCCGGCGTCTGCAGCTGGCCATCGACATCGAGATTGTGGAGTCTGCGACCAGTCGGGTGCTGTTGACGAAGAAGGGGCTGGCGCGTGAAGGGCAATACGCGGAAGGAGGCGAAGCCAGTGGCCGCAAGAATGCGCTGGAAAGCCTCATGACCGACATCGTGGAAGGAGTGCAGTCGCAGTGGTAACGCGTGATGCCCCGCGGTATCCCGTTTCGAAAGTGATGGACTGGGACACCGCCGCGCTCTGGCGCCGAGGCGTGCGCGGAAATGTGGTATTTACCAATGGGGTCTTTGATCTGCTGCACCCCGGACACATTGAAGTGCTCGACATGGCGCGTCGCGAAGGCGCCGCGCTGATTGTCGGTCTCAACAGTGACGCATCGGTGCGACGGCTGAAAGGGCCCACGCGGCCGGTGCGCTCCACCGCCGAACGGGCACTGGTGTTGGCCGGCTTGGAGTCGGTGGATGCGGTCGTGGTCTTCGAGGAGGATACGCCGCTCGAGCTCGTGTGGCGCCTCGAGCCGGATGTCATTGTAAAGGGCGGCGACTATTCGCCGGACACCATTGTCGGGGCAGATGTTGTGACAGCGCGCGGCGGTCGTGTTGTTGTCATTCCGCTCGTGAGCGGTCAATCCACCACCTCCATCATCGAGAAACTTCGTGGCTGATTCTCCAACCACCAGTCGTATCCTGCGCGTCGGACGCGCCAACAGCGATCTGCGCCCGGTGACGCTGGAGCGCGGTGCTGTGCCGTATGCCGAGGGCTCGTGTGTTGTGAGTTTCGGGCGTACGCGTGTGCTGTGTGCCGCGTCGGTGGAAAGCGGCGTGCCAGGCTGGAAGAAAGGGTCGGGTGAGGGATGGGTGACGGCGGAGTATGCCATGTTGCCCCGCGCCACTCGCACGCGCGTGTCGCGTGAACGGTCGCAGGTTGGTGGGCGCACACAGGAAATCCAACGGCTGATCGGTCGAAGTGTGCGAGCCATGCTCGACGGGTTCGCTTTCGGGGAGTTCACCGTCAAGGTGGATTGCGATGTGTTGCAGGCGGATGGAGGGACGCGGACTGCTGCCATCACTGGCGCGTGCGTGGCCGTCGAGGATGCCTTTGCGTGGATGGTGGCAACCGGACGGTTGCCGGTGTCGCCGGTTCGGCGCCGCGTGGCCGCCATCAGTGTGGGGATCATCGACGGCGAACCGCGCCTTGATCTCGACTACGAGGAAGATGTACGTGCGGGGGTGGACATGAACGTCGTGATGAGCAGTGAAGGGCGCTTCGTCGAGGTCCAGGGCACCGGGGAGAACGGGACGTTTGCACGCGAGGAACTCAACGCGCTACTGGATTTGGCGGTGCATGGCATCGGGACTCTCGATGGCATGCAGCAGCAGGTGCTGGCCCAGCCGTTGCCCATGCCTGTCTGATGCCCGGTGTGGAGCGTGTGCCCCTGGTGCTGGCCTCCCGGAGTGCCGGCAAGCTGCGTGAATTGGGGCCGCTGTTGCAGCAGCATGGGTGGCGTGCGCTGACGTTGGACGAGCTTGGCGTGGCCGTCGGCGAGGACGAGGACGGACTGGAAGCCTTTGATACGTTCGAAGCCAATGCCCTGGCGAAAGCCCGGTATTTCGCGGAACGTACAGGGCACGTGGTGTTGGCCGATGATTCGGGGCTGGCGGTGGATGCCCTCGATGGGCGTCCGGGGGTCCATAGCAAGCGCTGGTCGGGAAGCCTGTTGGAAGGGCCGGCGCTGGACGAGGCGAACAACCGGTACCTGCAGGACGCGCTGTTGGAGGCGGCCCAGCGGGGAAGGGCAGAGCGGACGGCACGGTACGTCTGCGCGGCAGCCTGTGTGTGGCCTGGGTTCTCCTGTGTGGAGCTGGGGACAACGGCAGGCATGCTGCTGGATGCGCCGCGCGGCGCCGGTGGCTTTGGCTATGACCCGTATTTTTGGTCCAGCGAACTTGAGATGACGTTTGCGGAGGCGACGCGCGACGCGAAAGCCGTCGTGAGTCACCGGGGGCGTGCGTTCAGAGCGTTGTTCGCGGAAATGGAGAAACTTTCCATGAATTTGCTGTCGCCAGTTGACCCGGGCCCCTGGTCGGGATAACATACCCCGCCGCTGGAAGGCGGTGCTGATGAGCGGGGCGTAGCGTAGCCCGGTATCGCGCCTGCTTTGGGAGCAGGAGGTCGCCGGTTCGAATCCGGCCGCCCCGACTTAGTGTGAGGCAGTTGCAGTCAGGTGCCCGCAAGGGTGACCAAGCGTGTGCAGGCGCCAGTAGCTCAGATGGATAGAGCGGCAGCCTTCTAAGCTGTTGGTCGGGGGTTCGAATCCCTCCTGGCGCGTCAACCGGCCGATGTAGGAACCGCGGATGTAGCATTCCGCACCCTTAGCTCAATGGTAGAGCAGCTGACTCTTAATCAGTAGGTTCTAGGTTCGAGTCCTAGAGGGTGCACTTCGCGGCGGTCGCGAGAGCGACCGCCGCGCTTTTTTTCCGAAAGCGAGCTCATCTGTGAGCTCGCGAGAGGGGGAGAAGGAGGTAGTCTGCATGTCACAGTGTGCAGGGTGTCTGGCTGAAACTTCTTTGAAGTTTTTTTCGCCAAAAGGGTTGCGAAGCCGCAAGGAATGGGCGATTATTGCGACCCTTCGAGTGACTCGGCAGTTTTGAGTTGCTTCGGCGGCCAAGGTTTTTGGGTGGCAGCGGCGCGATCTCTATCGACGCCCGCCAACAAAAAGAAGCGAAAAAGGTGTTGACAAACTCGCTTCAACTTGGTAAGTATATGGGCTGCCACTGAAACGGCGGCAATACAAAAAGATGTAACTTGCGCAGCCCCAAGGGGTTGCGAGCAGTTAGAAAACGCTGTTTGACAATCGAAGATAAGATCGATGGATGTGCGGGGCGGTCTCAATGACCTGCGGCTGATCAGGGCTGCAGCGAGAGATCAACCTGAATTCATTAAGTGATTCCGAGCGATCGCCTTTGGGCGGATCGCGAGGAAGAGCCTATCAAAAGGCTCCAAGAGGTAAAACTATTGGAGAGTTTGATCCTGGCTCAGGACGAACGCTGGCGGCGTGCTTAACACATGCAAGTCACGGGGGCCCGCAAGGGTAACCGGCGAACGGGTGCGTAACACGTGAGCAATCTGCCGTACTCTGGGGGATAGCCGGCCCAACGGCCGGGTAATACCGCATACGCTTGTCGAGTGGCATCGCTTGACAAGGAAACCTCCGGGGGAGTACGAGGAGCTCGCGGCCTATCAGCTAGTTGGTGGGGTAACGGCCTACCAAGGCATTGACGGGTAGCTGGTCTGAGAGGATGGCCAGCCACATTGGGACTGAGATACGGCCCAGACTCCTACGGGAGGCAGCAGTGGGGAATATTGCGCAATGGCCGCAAGGCTGACGCAGCGACGCCGCGTGGGGGATGAAGCATTTCGGTGTGTAAACCCCTGTTGCTCGGGACGAACAAGCCTTTTCGAGGGCTCTGACGGTACCGAGTGAGGAAGCACCGGCTAACTCCGTGCCAGCAGCCGCGGTAATACGGAGGGTGCGAGCGTTGTCCGGAATCACTGGGCGTAAAGGGCGCGTAGGTGGTCTGCTAAGCGTGCGGTGAAAGCCTGGGGCTCAACCCCAGGTCTGCCGTGCGAACTGGTGGACTTGAGCACTGTAGAGGCAGGTGGAATTCCGGGTGTAGCGGTGGAATGCGTAGAGATCCGGAAGAACACCGGTGGCGAAGGCGGCCTGCTGGGCAGTAGCTGACACTGAGGCGCGACAGCGTGGGGAGCAAACAGGATTAGATACCCTGGTAGTCCACGCCGTAAACGATGGGGACTAGGTGCTTGGGGGAGCGACCCCTCGAGTGCCGGCGCTAACGCATTAAGTCCCCCGCCTGGGGAGTACGGCCGCAAGGCTGAAACTCAAAGGAATTGACGGGGGCCCGCACAAGCGGTGGAGCATGTGGTTTAATTCGACGCAACGCGAAGAACCTTACCCAGGCTTGACATGGATGAGAAAGCCTCTGGAAACAGGGGCCCCTCTTCGGAGTTCATTCACAGGTGCTGCATGGCTGTCGTCAGCTCGTGTCGTGAGATGTTGGGTTAAGTCCCGCAACGAGCGCAACCCTTGCCCTTAGTTACCAGCGCGTGATGGCGGGGACTCTAGGGGGACTGCCGGTGCCAAACCGGAGGAAGGTGGGGACGACGTCAAGTCATCATGGTCCTTACGTCTGGGGCTACACACGTGCTACAATGGCTGGTACAGAGGGCTGCGAAGTGGCAACACGGAGCCAATCCCTAAAGCCAGCCTCAGTTCGGATTGTCGTCTGCAACTCGACGGCATGAAGCTGGAATCGCTAGTAATCGTGGATCAGCGACGCCACGGTGAATACGTTCCCGGGCCTTGTACACACCGCCCGTCACGCCATGGAAGCTGTGAGCGCCCGAAGTCGGTGCCGGAACCCGCAAGGGACCAAGCCGCCTAAGGCGAGCGCAGTGACTGGGGCGAAGTCGTAACAAGGTAGCCGTAGGGGAACCTGCGGCTGGATCACCTCCTTTCCGGAGCGACGAGTAGGCCGACCGCGCGAGCGGTGGCAGGCTGAAAGTCCCGGATGATAGTCGTCCGCTCTGCACATCCCGATCTTATTTTTGATTGTTGATTTCCGCCCGGCAACGGGGGGGAATCACGCTATTTGACAACGGACGTGGTAGTGATCGTGGGTACTACTGCATTCTCTGTGGCTACAGGCCAGGGGGGATGCAGCTAGGACGAAGAACCTCAGTGAGACGTAGTAACATGTAGTACCGATTGGCGTCGCAAGACGTCGTCTGTTACACGCTCACTCGTTCAAAATAGCGCGTGCTTTGCTTGAAAGAGGGAAAGAGTCAAGCGAACGAAAGTATGTAGGGGATGCCTGGGCACAGAGAGGCGATGAAGGGCGCGGTAAGCTGCGATAAGCGCGGGGGAGCGGCACACACGCTTTGATCCCGCGATGCCCGAATGGGGAAACCCGGCGTGCCGCGAGGCGCGTCACCACGCAAGTGGAGCGAACCAGGGGAACTGAAACATCTAAGTACCCTGAGGAAGAGAAATCAAACGAGATGCCCTCAGTAGTGGCGAGCGAACGGGGTACAGGCCAAACCGATCTCCTTGTGGGATCGGGGTTGTAGGACCAACGGACGCGGCAGGGAACGGTATTCGAAGTCGCCTGGAACGGCGCGCCAGAGACGGTGATAGCCCGGTAGGAGAAACCTAGTAGTTGTCGTAGTTGAGTTCCTGAGTAACGCCCGACCCGAGTAATCGGGCGTGAACCCGGGGGGACCACCCTCCAAGCCTAAAGACTCCTCTGTGACCGATAGTGGACGAGTACCGTGAGGGACAGGTGAAAAGCACCCCTGTGCGGGGAGTGAAAGAGATCCTGAAACTACATACTTACAAGCGGTAGGAGGCTGGGCGTCGCAAGGCGTCACGGCTGACTGCGTGCCTTTTGCATTATGATCCGGCGAGTTACTCCTCAGATGCGAGGCTAAGGTGCTCAGCACCGGAGCCACAGCGAAAGCGAGTCCTGTCACGAGGGCGCATGAGTATCTGGGGGTACGACCCGAAACCAGGGCGATCTACCCATGAGCAGGGTGAAGCTGAGGTAACACTTAGTGGAGGCCCGAACCGGTGTGGGTTGAAAACCATTCGGATGACTTGTGGGTAGGGGTGAAAGGCCAATCAAGCCTGGAGATAGCTGGTTCTCCCCGAAATCTATTGAGGTAGAGCCTCGAGGCGTATTCGCAGGGGGTAGAGCGACTGGAAGGGCGCGGGGGGTCGTAGACCCTACCAACCCCTACCAAACTCCGAATACCTGACGAACGGACCTCGGGAGGCAGTCGCTGAGCGATAATGTCCAGCGGCGAGAGGGAAAGAACCCAGAACCACAGCTAAGGCCCCGAAGTGGCTGCTGAGTATAGCGAAGGATGTCGTCGTGCAGAGACAACTGGGAGGTTGGCTTAGAAGCAGCCATTCCTTGAAAGAGTGCGTAATAGCTCACCAGTCCAGCGTGATGGCGCCGAGAATGGTCGGGATTAAGCAGCCCGCCGAAGCTTGGTCTTCATACTTTGTATGAGGGGTAGGGGAGCGTTCCCGGTGCGTTGAAGTGGGGGTGGAAACCAACCCATGGAGCGACGGGAAGTGAGGATGCCGGATTAAGTACGCGCAAATGCGGGTGAGAACCCCGCACACCGTAAGCCCAAGGATTCCTGCGCCATGGCAATCAGCGCAGGGTGAGGCGGACCCTAAGGCGAGGCCCCAGAGGCGTAGTCGATGGATAGCCGGTCAAGATTCCGGCCCCATCTTATATCCGTTGAAGCAGTCCGGGACCCTGGAACGAAGCGCGAGCGACTTTGTGGATGGTCGTTCAAGGGCGTAGGCGCAAGCCGAGACCTGAGTACGAGGCAAGGGGGCAACTCCGAGCCAAGTCGTGTGGAGTCAGCAGGCAAGAAAAGCGGACTGGGGAGGGTATGAGATGTCCGTACCGCAAACCGACACAGGTGGGCAAGGCGAGTAGCCTCAGGTGAACGAGTGAAACGTGGTCAAGGAACTCGGCATAATGATCCCGTAACTTCGGAAGAAGGGATGCCTGCTTTGGTAGCCAGCTTCGCGCTGGTCGCTCGAGCAGGCCGCAGAGAATCGGCCCAAGCGACTGTTTAGCAAAAACACAGGTGCGTGCCAAGCCGCGTAAGGCGCCGTATACGCACTGACGCCTGCCCGGTGCCGGAAGGTTAAGGGGAGAGGTTAGGGCGCAAGCCCGAAGCTTTGAGCCGAAGCCCCGGTAAACGGCGGCCGTAACTATAACGGTCCTAAGGTAGCGAAATTCCTTGTCGGGTAAGTTCCGACCTGCACGAATGGCGTAACGACTTGGGCACTGTCTCGACCACGCGCTCGGCGAAATAGCAGTCTCGGTGAGGATTCCGAGTCCCCGCGACAGGACAAAAAGACCCCATGCACCTTTACTGTAGCTTGTCATTGGCGTTTGCATAGGACTGTGTAGCATAGGTGGGAGCCGTTGAGCCGGAGGCGCTAGCTTTCGGGGAGGCATCAGTGAAATACCACCCTGTGCTGTGTGAACGCCTCACCGCGGTCGGCAAACCCGATCCGGGACCGTGGCAGGTGGGCAGTTTGACTGGGGCGGTCGCCTCCGAAAGAGTAACGGAGGCGCGCGAAGGTTGGCTCAGCGCGGTCGGTAATCGCGCTTATAGAGTGTAACGGCAGAAGCCAGCCTGACGGCGAGACCGACGGGTCGAGCCGAGACGAAAGTCGGCCGTAGTGATCCGGTAGCCCGGTGTGGATCGGCTATCGCGCAACGGATAAAAGGTACGCTGGGGATAACAGGCTTATCGCGCCCGAGAGTTCATATCGACGGCGCGGTTTGGCACCTCGATGTCGGCTTGTCACATCCTGGGGCTGGAGAAGGTCCCAAGGGTCCGGCTGTTCGCCGGTTAAAGTGGCACATGAGCTGGGTTCAGAACGTCGTGAGACAGTTCGGTCTGTATCCGTCGTGGGCGTTGGAGAATTGAGGGGAGCGGACTTTAGTACGAGAGGACCGAGTCGGACGATCCGCTCGTGTCCCGGCTGTCACGCCAGTGGCACCGCCGGGTAGCGATGATCGGTGGCGATAACCGCTGAACGCATCTAAGTGGGAAGCGCCCCCCAAGATGAATTCTCCCTGGAGCCTTGAGCTCCCTGAAGGGCCGGAGGAGACGACTCCGTCGATAGGCAGCACGTGGAAGCGTCGCGAGACGTTCCGAGCGCAGCTGTCCTAATCGCCCGTGTGGCTTGACTTACCCCCTTGGGGTTTCCCAAGTGGGGCACAGGAATTCCGCAGAGCACACGCTTGTCATGGATCGGCCTCGCCCGAAAGGCGACCGATCCCCTACGATCACACCACCCCGTTTGTCGAATCCGCGCAACACTTGCGTGCACGATTCGCTGGCGACTAGAGCGTCAGGGCCACACCCGTTCCCATCCCGAACACGGTCGTTAAGCCTGATAGCGCCGATGGTACTCCGGGCGAGAGCTCGCGGGAGAGTAGGCCGTCGCCGGCACCCTTGAGCAGCCCCCGTGGGGAGATCTTCGGATCCCCCCCGGGGGCTGTTTGTTTTTTCCGTTAACCCGCTAGCCTTCACCCCGCTCGTCTCCGCACTCCCCCAATCCCTATGGCATGACCCGAGCAGGTATCGTTACGGTCGCCGGCTTCCCCAACGCCGGCAAATCCACCCTGCTCAATCGCCTGGTGGGGGAAAAGCTCGCCATCACCTCCAACAAACCGCAAAGCACCCGCCATCGCATCGTCGGCCTGCGTACCGAAGGCGAGGCCCAGATGGTCATTCTGGATACTCCCGGCCTGCTGGAGCCCAAGGACACGCTGCACAGCGCCATGCGCAACGCCGCCTTGGCCGCCGTGCGCGATGCGGATGTTCTCGTGCACGTCGTGGATGCCACCTCTCGCATTCCCGATAGCTTCCAGGACGCCGCGAAGCTGGCCGCCGCCCCGCGCGCTGCGCTCATTACCGCGCTCAATAAAGTCGACCTGCTCTCAGCAGAGCAGCGCGAGTCGATTGCCCGTCAGCACCCCGAGGCCGTCTTGATCGCCGCCGCGACCGGGGAAGGCATGGACGACCTGGTGCAAGCCATCACCAAGCGGCTCCCCGTCAGTCCGTATCTCTATCCCGACGACGATATCTCAACGCAGCCCGTTCGTTTCTTCTGTGCCGAGTTCGTCCGCGAAACCGCACTCGAGCAGCTGGGCGATGAATTGCCGCATGCGCTGGCCTGTGAAATCGAGGAGTTCCGCGAAGGCTCGTCTCCGCTGTACATTCGCGCGGTCCTGCATGTTGAACGCGACAGCCAGAAACGCATCGTGATTGGAGCCAACGGACAGCAAATCAAGAAGCTCGGCAAAAGCGCTCGCGAAAAGATCGAGCGCTTCGTCGGCCAGCCCGTGTACCTCGACCTGTGGGTCAAGGTGCTTCCGAATTGGCGAAAGAACCGCAGCGCGGTCCTCCGCCTCGGGTACGGCGAGCCGAACGAGCGCACCTGATCGTGCGAATGTCTCGCCGTCCACCCTCCATGATGGGGTGGCTGCTTCCCGTACTCCTGCTTCTTCTGGCACAAACGGCAACTGCACAAAACGGTGGCCTGTTTTTGCTCGTGCCCTTTGGGGCCCGCGCGGTTGGCCAGGGAGAGGCGGTCGTCGCCGACACGACGCTCGGCACCGAAGGCATGTGGTGGAATGCCGCTGCACTCGCACGACTCCCCAAACGGGAAGTGGCCATTCACCACTCGCAAACGGTGATCGCCACCAGCGATATGGTGACGTACGCCATCCCGTCCAAGGTGCTCGGGACGATGGCCGCGTCGGCGTATCTGGTGAATTACGGCGATCAACAGGCCACGGACGCGCAGACCGGCACGCCCATTGGCACCATTACCAACCGGAACTACCAACTCGCCCTGTCGTACGCGACCCCCATCGGCAAGCGATTCAATGCCGGGCTCACGTACAAGTTCATCATGCTGCGCTTTCAGTGTAGCGGCGTGTGTGGGGCCATTCCGGTGATCAGCGGTTCGACCAGTGCGCTTGATCTGGGCGCGCAGTATACGCTCGCCACGAAGATACCGGTCACGCTCGGGATAGCGGCCCGCAACTTCGGACCGGCATTGCAGGTGAAGGACGCCGAACAGGCTGACCCGCTGCCGAGAGTGATTCAGTTTGGGGCCAGGGCGCGCATACCTGTAAAGTCACTCGAAGCGTCCAAGGCATCGCTCGATGTCTCCGCGGATGTGCTGAGTGCATCCGCGCTGGGCGGCGGCGCCGGCGGGATCGGGTTGGCGTTGGGGTACAGGGAGCAGGCCTTCCTCCGGGCCGGATACAAACTGCAGCGCGGACAGGGCGCGGGGCCTTCTGTCGGGTTCGGCTTTCAGCGCGGAGGCTTTGCAGTGGACATCGCCCGGCGCTTTGATGCCCTGTCCTCCCAGCTGGGGGAGCCTCCCACGTACGTCTCGCTACGGGCCCGCTTCTAATGCGCCCCCGGACATCCCTGCTCGCGCTGGTTGCGGTGGTGAGCGGAACGACGGCGCCCCGAATGGGGGCCCAGAACGCCCCCGTGGCCCTTCAGCATCGGGCAACCGAAGTGGCTGCCAATACCGTAGGCTCCGGCACGATGGCCTCCGGGCTCCAGCCGGCGCTAACGGCAGCGGCGGACCCGCCGCGGGCGCCGTGGTGGGCTCCCGTGGCGTCTGGAGTGGTGCCGGGGGCGGGGCAGTTCGCACTCAGGCAACAGCGGAGTGTCGCTTATCTGGTGGCGGAAGCGTTTCTCGTGGTGCAGTACTTCGCAGCACGACGGGATGGCAATCGCGAACGCGACGCCTATCGGGCGCTGGCGATGAATGTCGCCCGCCAGCCATTTGGGGGTACACAGCCTGGCACCTGGGACTATTACGAGCGCCTGGAGCAATTCCTCGAGAGTGGTGCCTACGATCGTGTACCAGGCGGCGCGCTCGACCCTGAAACAGATCCCGCGACGTACAATGGGTTCCGCTGGCAGTTGGCCCGTGAGACCTATTGGCTCAACCCCAACACAGCACCGGCTGTGGGGAGCAGCGAGTATCAGCGGGCCCTCGATTTTTACCAGCGCAATGCAGTCGGTGAAGCATTCCGGTGGAGCTGGCGGGACGCACAGTTGCAGCAGGACGTCTATGTGCAGACCATCCGAGGGGCCAACCGCAGCTACCAGCGGGCCGTGAACATGCTCGGCGTCGTCGCCGTCAATCACCTCGCCAGCCTGATCGATGCCTATGTGAGCGTGCGCATTCGTCACTTTGGTGGCGCCGGCGTTGGCGTCGGGGGCTATGCCGTGGATGGTGTTCATGCCGGCTACCAGCCCACGTCGGCCTACTCTGGCAATTGGCAGGCAGGAGTACGGCTCGCACCGCGCTGATCGTTGCACTGATCGCCGCGCAGCTGCAGAAGCGCCTGCCCAATGACGGCAGGTTCGCACTTTGTGACGGTCGACACATCGTGCCGAATGGCGGAGTATGATCGTCTGTTTGTTGAGCACCCTTCTGTCCCGGCTTCACGGGAGCGGACGTGCTGAGGGTTCCTGCTGGGCGCCGCGGCCCATACCACCTCACAGATCATGACGCACTCCACCAACGATCAGAACGCCATGCTGTTATCGGCGCGAGATGACGACGCGCCCGCCTGGTTGGCAGCGTGGTGGAGTAGCTATGACGGGATGTGTCAGATCACCCGGGATCCGGTGGTGGTTATGGAGCAGGCGCTGAAAGCGCGCCCCCGTCTCATCGTGATCGACGCGTGCGGCACTGACGAGTGGACGGTCGCCGCCATTGCCGCGTGTCGGCGACTCAAGCGGGACACCTACACCGGAATCGTACCGGTGTACATGATCGTGCCACCGACCGCATTTGCGGACGCGTTTGCCGCAGGAGCCGACGAGGTCGTGCGCGACACGGTGGACGCCGAGGAAGCGTTGGCTCGCCTGACCGCCACGCTTCGGCGGAGCGATCGCGACACGGATGTGCATCCCTCCACCCGGCTACCGGGAGCGAGGGAGATTGAAGCCGAGCTGTCGCGCCGGGTGGCCTCCGGCGAGAAGTTTGCTGCCTGCTATGCCGACCTCGATCATTTCAAGGAGTTCAATGATCGGTATGGGTACCACCACGGCGATCAGGTTATCCGTCTGGTGGCGCGCATCCTGCACGATGTCGTCAAGGGGCTCTGCGTTGAGGAGGGCTTCGTGGGCCATATTGGCGGCGATGACTTCCTCTTCACCATTCCGCTGGCGGCCGTACCGCGGGTCTGCGATGAAGTCGTGCATGTTTTTGACGAATTGATACCGCTGCAGTATTCCGAGCAGGACCGTCGCGTGGGATATTTCTTTGGCAAGGATCGCCGAGGTCAGCTCCATCGGGTGCCGCTCATGACTCTGTCCGTGGGCGTGGTCACCAACCAGCGGCGCCATTTCACGCGCGGAATCGAGGTCAGCGAGTTGGCGACGGAAATGAAGAGCTATGCGAAGACGTTGCCGGGGTCGGTGTGGGCGGTGGATCGTCGTCGGGACGAGCCTGCGTCGGCGATGCAGCCAGGCGCCGAGCCACTCCGGGACCGTGGGGAGAAGCGTTCGTCGGTGGGAGGCGTCTGATGACGGTGTCGTGTCCTGAATGTCGCTCGGTATTCCGGGTTGATCCGGCCAAGGTGCCGGCTACCGGCGTCCGGGCGCGCTGCTCGGTGTGTGGTGGTGTGATCGCGATCGCGGGGGGGACACTCCCGGTCTCGGTGACGCCGGTGGGGGCCAGTACGGCCGTCCCAGCCTTTTCTGGTGGTGTCTCGCGAGCGACGCCCGGAATGGCGACCGCAGCGCCGGCCGCACGTCGGGCGACGCCACTGGCGCCGCAGGTACCAGTGGCGGTGCAGGCGCCCACGCCGGTGCGAGCGACTGGAGCCGTGATGGCCGCGCAGCCGACGCCGGTCAACCTTCACGTGGTTGTCGAACAGGCACAGCCCGGACAGGCGGCCCCGTCGCGCCCTGCCACGCCATTGGCCTCCCCGGCCGTGGCCGCACCGGCGCCAGCCCCAATGGCGGCCCCAGTGGCGTCGCCGGTGACCGTGACCTCCGCCACGCCTTACCCCGTCCCGGCCATGGCGACACCGGCCGCCGGAACGCCGGCTGCGGGCAAGAAGCCCATCAACCCGTTCCTTCGAGCGGACCCCTCGCAGCGCGCCCGCCGCTTGGCGCGGGCGCTGGTGTCTGACCTGGTGGCCTACCATCCGCAGAAGCGCGAGGAAGGGCTACGCGATGGCACACTCCGTCAGCTCTTTCGCGAAGAGATCAAGAAGAGCTACGAGGAATACGTGGAACAGGTTGGGCGCGAGGTGGCCGAATCGGCGCCTCACTTTCAGGAAGCCCTGAACGAAATCCTGGCCGGGGGCCGTCGGCTGTTCTAGCAGGGTGTTGTCGCCCGATACCTCCTGTTTTGCACGTGATACGACTGTTCCGGCGTGAGCAGACCCGATAGCTTCCAAGCATTCGAGGGCAGGTTACGCCGCAGGCAAATCTCGGGCCGCTTTCCCCTGCGGAAGGCGGCTCGTGTCGTACATGGAGAAGCGCATGCAGGATGGCGAACGGATCAAGGTGCTCGCGAAGTCGGACGAACGACTCGCGGACATCCGGAGGTATCTTTGACGTCGAGTCCAAGCGCTCGACGCTGAACAGCTACGAAGAGGAAATGGCTGACGCGGCCTTCTGGAATGATCAGGAGCATGCGCGCGACATTGTGCAGCAGGTAAAGGTCCTCAAGGGGTGGGTCGAACCGGTGGACTCTCTCACCGCGCGCATTGCCAGCGCCCGCGAACTCGATGAGCTGCTGGGGATGGAGCCCGATGTCGCGATGAACGCGGACCTCGATGCCGAAGTGGAACGCATCGTGACCGAACTCGACGCGTTCGAGCTCAAGGGGCTGCTGCGCGGCCGCGATGACTTCCGCGACGCCCAGCTCGAAATCTCGGCTGGCGCCGGCGGGACCGAAGCGCAGGACTGGGCCAGCATGTTGCTACGGCTCTACACGCGCTGGGCGGAACGCAAGGGCTTCGAGTTGGAAATGCTCGACCTGTCTGAAGGCGAAGAAGCCGGCATCAAGGGCGCGGTGCTCGAAATCAAGGGGCAGTACGCGTACGGCTTTCTGCGTCCGGAGTCCGGGGTCCATCGTCTCGTCCGCATCTCGCCGTTCGACTCGCAGGCCCGTCGCCATACGAGCTTTGCGTCGGTGTTCGTGTATCCCGTCGTGAACGAGGAAATCAACATCGAGATCCGCGAAGAAGATCTGCGAATCGATGTGTACCGTGCGTCGGGTGCGGGTGGACAGCACGTCAACAAGACGTCGAGCGCCGTGCGCATTACGCACATGCCGACCGGCATCGTATGTGCTTCGCAGGCGGAACGGTCGCAGTTCAAGAACAAGGCCACGGCCATGAAGCAGCTGAAGAACAAGCTGTACCAGCTCGAGAGCGACAAGTTGGCGGCTGCCAAGGCGCTGCTCGACGCCAATAAGCAGGACGTGTCCTTCGGCAGTCAGATCCGCAGCTACGTCTTCCAGCCCTATACGATGGTCAACGACCACCGCACCGAACTCAAGATCGCCGACGTACAGAAGGTCATGGACGGCGACATCGATCCGTTTATTCAGGCGTACCTCAAGCAGGAGAGCAGCGCCGGTGTGGAAGGGGGGCTGTCGTGAGCGATGAATCGATGAGCAACGGCGTAGATGCCGGAGAGCAGAAGCAGGAACTCAACTTCCTCATGCAGGCGCGTCGCGACAAACTGGATCGCTTGCGCGAGGCGGGCGTCGAGCCGTTTGGCTATTCGTACGCGCGGTCACATACGGCCACCGAGGCCATCGCGGCGCTGGGTGACGCGGATGAAGGGCCGGAAGTAAGCGTGGCCGGCCGTTTGGTCTCCTGGCGCAGTCAGGGGAAGACCGCGTTTGGGCACCTCGCCGACATGGACGGCCGCGTACAGTTGTACTTCCGCAAGGACGAAGTAGGGGACGCGCTCTTTGCCCAGCTGGGTGACTACGATCTTGGCGACTGGATCGGCGTGCGCGGCCACATGATGCGCACGCGCACCGGTGAGGCCACCGTGAAGGTGGCCCACGTCGAAATGCTCTCGAAGTCGCTGCGTCCGCTTCCGCTGGGGAAGGAACAGCTCGTCGATGGGCAGGTGGTTCGCTATTCGGCGTTCAGCGATACGGAGCAGCGCGCGCGTCAGCGCTACGCTGATCTGGCGGTGCACCCGGAGGTTCGGGCGCTGTTCCGCGCCCGTTCGGTACTCACGCGTACCATTCGCTCCCAGCTTGACGCCCTCGGTTATCTCGAAGTGGAAACGCCGGTGTTGCAGCCGCTGTATGGCGGCGCCGCCGCCCGTCCGTTCATCACGCACCACAACACGCTCGACATGCCGCTCTATTTGCGGATTGCCGACGAGTTGTATCTCAAGCGACTCATCGTGGGTGGCTTTGAGCGGGTGTACGAAATTGGCCATGACTTCCGCAACGAAGGCATCGACCGGACGCACAATCCGGAATTCACGATGCTCGAGTTCTACGAAGCGTTTGCGGATTACACCACCATGATGTCCCGTGTGGAATCATTGCTGGTGGGCGCTGCGGAGGCCATTCGCGCCATTCCCATTGTGGGTGAGAAGGTCCCGCATCTGGTCACGCCGTTCCCCCGCATTGAGTGGGTGCCAAGCCTGTCCAAAGCGGCGGGCGCCGATGTGATGGCGATCAGTGATGCGGAGCTGCGCACGCTGGCCGAGCGCATTGGGGTGCCAAAGGTGGCGACGCTCAGCCGGCCCAAAGTGCTGGATGAGATGTTCCAGGCGTTGGTGGAATCGCAGATCGATACGCCCACCTTTGTCGTGGATTATCCCAAGGAACTTTCGCCGCTGGCCAAGCCCAAGCGGGGCGGACCCGAAGGGATCACTGAGCGTTTTGAACTGTTCGCACGCGGGAAAGAGTTGGCCAACGCCTTCTCGGAACTCAACGACCCGATCGATCAGCGCGAGCGCTTTGAGGCGCAAGCGGCCTTGCGTGCCGCCGGCGACGACGAGGCCAGCGGCGTGGACGAGGATTACCTGCGGGCCATGGAGTACGGCATGCCGCCGACTGGCGGGGTCGGGATCGGCATCGATCGCCTGTTCATGTACCTCACCGATACGCAGAATATCCGGGACGTGATTCTGTTCCCCACGATGCGCCCCGAGTGAGCGTGGCAACGTGAGGGAGCTCGAACTCTCGATTGCCTGGCGCTACCTGCGCAGCCGGCGTGGCTCGCGGTTGTTGTCGCTCATCAGCGTCATCGCCATTGGCGGGGTGCTGGTGGGCGTCAGTGCGTTGATTGTGATCATGGGGGTCATGAACGGGTTGCAGCGCGACCTGCGGGAGAAAATTCTCGTGGGGAGTCCCGACCTCCGCGTGTTGCCGTACGGATCGGATATGCGCATGCCCGACTACACGGCATTGTTGACGCGCGTGCGGCAGTCACAGGGAGTCGTAGCAGCGGCGCCGTTTGTTCAGACGCAGGGATTGGTCCGAAATCTCGGCGGGTACATGGTGGGAACGCAGGTGGTGGGCATTGTGCCGTCCGGGCAGCCGGGCGACAACGTGACCACCATTCGTAACCACGCCATTCTCGGCAACTTCTCGTTTGTCCGGGACAGTGTGGCGTTGCCAGGGGCGGTGCTGGGGAAACTGCTGGCGTCCAAACTCAACGCCTTTCCCGGGGACACGGTGGTCCTGCTCGGCGCCGCCGGCCTCGACATGAACGCCTCCACCGGGACGATCATCCCCCGGGCCGACAGTGTGGTGGTGTCAGGTGTCTTTGAGACGGGGATGTACGAATACGATGATTCGTACCTGTACTTGTCGCTAGAAGCCGGTCAACGGTTTGCCGGCTACGGCAACGACGTGACCGGTATTGAAGTCCGGGCCACCGATCGCTGGAGCGCGCCGGCGTTGGCGGATTCGCTGCGGGCGCAGTTGGAGTCGTCGGTCTACATCCGTGATTGGCAGGAGCAGAACCGCTCGCTTTTCCAGGCGCTCAAGCTGGAGAAGTTGGGGATGAGTGTCATTCTGCTGCTGATCGTGGTGGTCGCGGCGTTCAACATTGTGAGTACGCTGACCATGGTGGTTGCCGACAAGACGCGGGAGATCGGCATTCTGCGAGCCATGGGCATGCCCGCGTCATCGATCCGACGGATCTTTCTGTATCAGGGCGTGGTGGTTGGCGCCGTAGGCACTGGCGGCGGTCTGGTACTGGGGCTCGCGGTGGCGCTGCTGCTGGAGAAGTACCGCTTGATTGCGCTGGACCCCAGTGTGTACTTCATCGATCATCTGCCGGTGTCCATTCAGCCGGTGGATGTGCTCATGATCGTGGCCGCCAGCATGCTGATTGCGGCACTGGCCACGCTGTATCCGGCCAAGCAGGCCGCCAAGTTGTACCCCGTCGAGGCGATCCGTCATGAATAGTGACGGCGGGGCACTGGCGGGGGATCCGGTCATCGAGGCGGAGGGGCTCGTTAAGGAGTTCCAGGGCGGTGATGGTGGGATCATTCGCGTTCTGGATGGCGTGTCGATGACGGTCCGCCGTGGTGAAATGGTGGCCATTGTGGGATCCAGTGGGGCCGGAAAGAGCACCCTCCTTCATGTGTTGGGGGCCTTGGAACGCCCGTCTGCCGGTCGCATCCGGTTGACGGGGCAGGCGGTCGAAGGCATGGGCGAAGAGCAACTCGATGCCCTCCGGAACCGCACGGTGGGGTTTGTGTTTCAATTTCATCATCTGCTGCGCGAATTCTCGGCGGTCGAGAATGTCATGATGCCACTGCGGGTGGCGGGGGAAACGGTGCCGAGGGCCCGTGAGCGCGCAATGGCGCTGCTGGAGCGGGTGGGGCTGTCATCGCGGGTACATCACCGGCCAAGCGCGCTGTCGGGTGGTGAGCAGCAACGCACGGCGGTGGCGCGGGCGCTGGCGGCACACCCTGCCGTTTTGCTGGCCGATGAACCAAGTGGCAACCTCGACCGTTATAACGCTGAAGCGTTGCATGACCTGTTTGCCGAACTGGCCCGTGATCAACAACTGGGGTTGGTCGTCGTGACCCACAACCAGTCGCTGGCCGCGCGGGCCGACCGGGCGTTATCGTTGGAAGGAGGACAGTTGGTGGTCTCGGACGTTCACGAGGGGGGCTGATGCTCTGCGACAACTGCAAGGAGCGCGACGCGGTCGTGCACCTGACGCGGATCGTGGACAACGCGGTCACGCAGCTCCATCTGTGCGAAAAGTGTGCGGCCGCCAAGGGCGTGGAGACCACCCTGTCGGTGCCGCAGCACCCGCTGGGTGACATTCTGCAGGCGGTGCAGCAGCAGGCGTCCGCCACCAGCGAAGACGCGGCGGCCTGCGCGTTTTGCGGGGCAACGGCGCGCGACTTCCGTGCGACGGGGCGTCTGGGGTGCCCGCACTGCTACGATGCCATGGAGCAAAGCCTGCGGGAGCTGTTGCGGCGGTTGCACGGCAGTTCGCGGCATGTGGGGCAGCGCTACGACGCGCCGGTGGCGCACATGGTTGACAAACCGGACACGCTGCACGACCTGCGCGATCGTTTGCGGCGGGCGATTGATGGGGAGCAGTTCGAACTCGCCGCGGAGCTCCGCGATCGGATCAAGGCGCTCGAGACGGAGCCGGTATGAGCGAGCCGCGCCCCGGTCTCGATTTGTCGCTGCTGCCGGACGGTGGCGTCCGCTGGCTCGACGCCTCCGGTCCGAACAGTGATGTCGTCATTTCCACCCGCATCCGCCTCGCGCGCAATGTGTCCGGGTACGCCTTCACGGGTCGGGCGCGCGAAGGGGAACGGTTGCGCATGCTGGCCCAGGTCCGGGATGCGTTGTCCGCCGTCCCGTCGCTGAGTGGCAGCCTGCTCCTCCGCTTGGAGGACCTTCCGCTGGTCGACCGCCAGCTCCTGCATGAGCGCCATTTGGTGAGCAAGGAGTTGGCCGGCCTGGACCCGCAGCACCCCGTTCGGTCCGGAGCGGCCGTGTTCCTCGGGGAAGGGGTCGGCTTGCTGGTGAACGAGGAGGATCATCTCCGGCTGCAGGCGCTGCGCAGTGGGTTTGCCGTGGCGCAGGCGTTTGATGGGGTGACTCGACTGGACCGCGAACTGGGGGGGCAGGTGCCGTATGCCTTCCACCGCGAGTTCGGGTATCTCACGGCGTGTCCCACGAACGCGGGCACTGGACTGCGGGCTTCGGTGTTGATCCATCTACCCGGGCTGGTCCTGACCAAGGAAATCGGCAAAGTGCTGGCGGGACTTCAGCAAATGGGGCTCACCTACCGAGGCTTATACGGGGAGGGGAGTGAAGTAGTGGGCAACTTCTTCCAGTTGTCCAACCAGACCACGCTGGGCCGTTCCGAAGAGGAGTTGCAGGACCTGCTGGTCCGTGTTGTGCGCCACGTCATCGAGCGCGAGGAAGAGGCGCGACGTGTACTGGTGCGGGACGCGGGGTATATTATCGAGGACAAGTTGTGGCGCGCGTACGGGACGCTGCGGTATGCCCGCAGTCTCACGTTCGACGAAGCCATGAATTACCTGAGTGGCGTTCGCCTGGCGGTCGGCCTGAAACTGATCACTGGGCTCAGTGTATACACACTCAACAAGCTCCTGATCTTTGCCCAGTCAGCCCATCTCGCTCATCTCGAGGGGAAGGTGCTGACGGATAGCGAGACGAACCTGGCGCGCGCCCGATACGTGCGTCAGGTGTTGCTGAGCGAAGGCAGCGGTGTCGAATGATCCGCTTCCCAACGACCCTGAGGGTGCGATGAACGGCTACAACTTCACCGAGCGGGTGCGGAAAGTCCTGGCGATGGCGCGCGAAGAAGCGGCGCGCCTGCACCACGAATACGTGGGCACCGAGCACATTCTGCTTGGGCTCATCCGCGAGGGTGAGGGTGTTGCGGCAGCAGTGCTGCAAAACCTCAACGTCGATCTCGACGACGTCACGCAGAAAATCGAGGATACGGTGAAGAAGGGGAAGGCGGCGCAAGCCACCGGCCCGGATCTTCCGTATACGTCGCGCGCCAAGAAGGTCCTCGAATTGGCGATGGCTGAAGCGCGCGATCTCAACCACAGCTACGTCGGCACCGAGCATCTGCTCCTTGGTCTGCTCCGTGAGGAGAAGGGGATTGCGGCGCAGGTCCTGACCGACGCCGGGGTCAATCTCGAAGCCGCACGCGCCGAAACGCTCCGCCTGTTGGGCACCGAAATGCCGCAGGGTGGGCCGACGCCGCCGCCGGAAAAGGCGGGCGCAGGCGCGCCGCCATCGGCCGCTCCCGCCAAGGGCGACAAGAAGTCCAAGACGCCGGCGCTCGACCATTTCTGCCGCGATCTCACCCAACTGGCCGCCGAAGGGCAGCTCGATCCCACGATCGGGCGGGCCAAGGAAATTGAGCGTGTCATGGAAGTGCTGTCGCGCCGCAAGAAGAACAATCCCGTGCTCATTGGTGAGCCCGGGGTGGGCAAGACGGCCATCGTGGAAGGGCTGGCCCAGCTGATCGCCAACGGTGAGTGCCCGGAGAACCTGCGTGACAACCGGGTGCTGTCACTGGATATGGCGGCGGTCATTGCCGGCACCAAGTATCGCGGCCAGTTCGAAGAGCGTCTCAAGGCGGTCATGAACGAGATCGCGCAGAACAAGCAGGTCATTCTGTTCATCGACGAACTGCACACCCTGGTTGGCGCGGGAGCGGCTGAAGGCGCCATCGACGCCAGCAACATGCTCAAGCCGGCGCTGGCGCGCGGCGAATTGCAGTGCGTCGGCGCCTCCACGCTGAACGAGTACCGCAAGTACATCGAGAAGGACGGTGCCCTCGAGCGTCGATTCCAGACGGTTGTGGTGGATCCGCCCTCCATCGACGAGACCGTGCAGATCCTGCAGGGACTCAAGAAGAAGTACGAAGATCACCACAAGGTGAACATTCCCGATGAGACGCTGGTGGCAGCGGCGAAACTGTCGGAGCGGTACATCACCGACCGGTTCCTGCCGGACAAGGCGATCGACGTGATCGACGAAGCCGGGGCTCGTGCCCGCCTGGCGGCGCAGGTGCCGCCGGCAGAGGTGGCGGATCTCAAGGAACAGCTCGAGAAGATCAACACCGAGAAGGAAGCGGCCGTCCGCGATCAGAATTTCGAGCGGGCCGCGTCGCTCCGTGACAACGAGCGTGAGTTGCAGGGCGAGATTCGCCGGAAACAGGAAGAGTGGGAGCAGCGCCGGCAGTCGTTCCGCCCCACGCTGGGTGAAGAAGAGATCGCGTTCATTGTCAGCCGGTGGACGGGGATCCCCGTGACCCGTCTGCAGGAAGCCGAGACGGCCCGTCTGCTGCGCATGGAGGATGAACTCCATACGTCGGTGGTGGGACAGGACGAGGCCATCAAGGCGCTCGCCCGCTCCATTCGCCGGAGCCGCGCTGGTCTGAAGGATCCTCGTCGCCCGATTGGCTCCTTCATCTTCTCCGGCCCTACGGGCGTCGGTAAGACGGAGCTGGCGCGGTCGCTGGCCAAGTTCCTGTTCGCCGATGCCTCCGCGCTTATCCGGGTGGATATGAGCGAGTACATGGAGAAGTTCTCGGTCTCCCGGCTCATCGGTGCCCCCCCGGGCTACGTGGGCTACGAAGATTCAGGGACGCTGACCAAGGCCGTTCGCCGGAAGCCGTACAGCGTCATTTTGCTGGACGAAATCGAGAAGGCGCATCCGGATGTCTTCAATATCCTCCTCCAGGTGCTGGATGAGGGTCACCTGACGGACAATTACGGTCGGGTCATCGATTTCAAGAACACCGTGGTGATCATGACGTCCAACGTGGGCGCCAAGGACATCACGCGCGGGAAGTCGCTGGGCTTCGCCACGAACGACGCCCGCGGGGACTTCGAGCGGATTGCCGACAAGGTGAAGGAGGAGATGGGCCGGGTCTTCAACCCGGAGTTCCTCAATCGCCTCGACGACGTGATCGTCTTCCATCCGCTCGGGAAGGATCACATTTCCCAAATCGTATCCATCCTCTTTGCCGACGTGCAGAAGCGCCTGGCGGAGGAGGAGATCACAATCAAGCTGACCCAGGAATCGACCGAGTTCCTCGTCAACCACGGGCACGACGAGCATTACGGTGCCCGTCCGCTGAAGCGGGCCATCCAGCGGTACGTGGAAGACCCGCTTTCCGAGAAGCTGCTCATGGGCGAGTTCTCCCGTGGGGACGAGATCGAGGTGGCCGTGTCGGCCACCGAGAAGGAAAAGCTCGAATTCCGGGTGCTTTCTCCCACGCCGCAGGCGTCCTGACCTTCTCCGGGCAGGCAACGGCTGGCGTAGCTTTCGGTGTCTCACGGCCGGGCCCCCATCGGGGGTCCGGCCGTTTTCCGTTTTTTGGGGTAGATGGGGTCGGCCCTTTCGGTGCGCTCGTTTATATTTCAAGGCTATGCTGAAACGCGTTCCCCAGAATTTTGCCCGGTGGGCGGCCCGCCTCGCGGTCCCCGCTGCATCGGCCCTCTTGTCGGTGGCTTCTCTTGCCGCGCCGCGCCCGCTGGCTGCGCAGGAAGTCGCCGGTCGTTGTACAACCACCGACTCCATCGCCGTTCGTGGCGCGTTGCGGGTGAACGAAGCGCGCATCCGCACGGAAGCCGGACTGACCAAGGGAAACCCGCTCAATTTTCCCACGTTGCAGCGCAGCCTCAAAGCGTTGTACAACATGGGCGAGTTCGACGACGTGCAGATCCTCTGCGATCTTGAGACGGTGCCGGGCAAGGTGCTCACGGTGGTGCAGGTCAAGGAGCGCGCCATTCTCGGTGACATCACGGTGTCGGGCCCCAAGGCCATCTCCGAGCGTTCCATCAAGGACAAGATCGATCTGCTCATCGGCCGAGGCATTGACCCGCTGCAGGTGGCCAAAGCCAAAGCGAAGATCGACTCCGTGTACGAGGGCGCCGGCTATTACCTCGCGCAGGTGACCATCGATTCCACCGTCATGAGCGATGGGCGCATTGCGCTGCATTATCGTATCGACGAAGGACGTCGCCTCGCTATTTCCGCCATCGACATTCTGGGCAATACCTCGGTCCGCGAGAAGTCTGTCGTCGGGGCGATGAAGACCAAACCGGAAGGGTTCTTCTTCTTCCGGAAGGGCGAGTATGACGACGACAAGTACGTTGGGGACTTGGGCGAGCGCATTCCGGCGCTGTACGCCCGGCTCGGCCATGTCGATGCCCGGATTACCAAGGACACGCTCGTCGTCGACCGCACCAAGGGCAAAGGGCTGGTCCAGATCACGGTGGACGAGGGGCCGCAGTTCCGTGTCGGCAGTTTTGAAATTGCCGGTAACCGTCATTTCAATACGGAAGATCTGAAGAAGTTCTATCCGTTTGACGGCAACGAAAACAAGACGTTGACGCAGCGAGCAAAGGGGCTGGTGTTCCGTCGTCCTGAAGCGCCGGAAGGCGTATTCAATCAGGAGAAGTGGGACGCTGCGCTCGAGAAGGTGAACGGAGTGTACCGCGACAATGGGTACCTCTACGCGAGCGTACGGCCCGTGGTGGAGCGCAAGTTTGTCGGCGCCGATTCGGCGCCCACCGCCAACTTGCGCTGGGAAATCGACGAGAAGAATCCGGCCATCGTCAACCGGATCGAAATTGTGGGGAACGACTTCACGTCGGATGACTGTATCCGTCGGCAGATCTTCCTGGTCCCCGGGGGACCCTTCAATCAGCAGTTGCTCATTCGCAGTTACCAGAGCATCGGCAACATGAATTTCTTTGAGCAGCCGATGCCCTTTCCGGACTATCGCCCCATCAACGAGCAGGGCGATGTCGACATCGTGTTCCGTGTGAAGGAGAAGCGGACCGGTTCGGTAAACTTTGGTGCGTCCATGGGCCAGGGTGGTGTGGGTTTTGGTGGCTTCATTGGCTTGGAGCAGCCCAATCTGTTTGGGCTCTGCAAGTCGGGACGGCTGAACTGGCAGTACGGCCGCTTCTTCAATGACTTCACCGCCACGTACACGGATCCGGCCCTCAAGGGCACGCGTCTGTCGGGGGCCCTGAGTGCCTACCGCACGCAATCCCGGTTCATCGTCGGCAACCTCGGGCAGAACATCCGCACCGGTTCCCAGTTCCGCCTTGGACTGCCGACGCCGTGGTCGTACTTCAGCACGGTCGCCGTGTCGTACAATGGTGAAGCGGCCACCTTTACGTCGGGGCAGATTGCCGGCAGTTGCTCGCGGAATTGCTTCCGGTCCAACGTGGGGTTGGAGTACCAGTACGACACGCGCGTGGACATGCCGTTTGCCACGCAGGGGTCGCTGCGCTCCGTGCAGATGGACTTCAGCGGTGGGCCGTTGGGCGGCACGGTGAACTTCCAGCGGCTCACCACCGAAATGCGTGGCTACGCCTTGCTGGGGCAGTTCGGCGGAAGCAACCCCGGGTCGCAGCCCATCAAGCTCACCATGGGAATGACGGCGCGCAGCGGGGTGCTCTTTGGCAACTCCGGTCCGTTCTTCTTCCAGCAGCAGTTTGCCGTGGGCGGTGTGATGTTCGGCCAGCAGCTGCGGGGCTATCCCGAATTCTCCATTACGCCGCAGGGATTCAACCCGAATACCGACCAGTTCCGTTCGGATCCGGCGTCGTTTGGTAATGCCTTTATGACCATGACCGGAGAAATCGGGCTCCGGTTCAACCAGATGTTCTACTTCAACGTCTTCGCTGACGCCGGGAACAACTGGGCCTCCGCCCGACAGATCAATCCCACTCGCCTCTTCCGTTCGGCCGGATTCGGGGTATCTACCGTTACGCCGCTCGGCCCGCTCGGGCTCGATATGGCGTACGGCTTCGACCGGACTACCGTGAACATCACTTCCGGCCGGATTGTGAAGGACCCGCGGTGGCAGTTCCATTTCCGTCTCGGTCAGCTCTTCTAACTCAGGACTACATCATGCGTCTCCTTTCTGTCATCGGCGCTTGCGCGCTCCTCGTTTCCGTGCCGTCGCTCGCGTCGGCCCAGGCCAGCCAGAAGTTCGCGTTCGTCAATTCCCAGGCGCTCCTGCAGAGCGCACCGGGACGGGCGGATGCGGAAGCGTCGTTCGAGAAGGACATGGTGGGCATCCGCACGCAGCTGTCCAAGCTGCAGGATTCGCTCAACACCATGAACGAAGCGTTTGCGAAGGAAGAAGTCTCGCTGTCGCCGGCCGCCAAGGAAGCGCGCCTCAAGACCATGCGGGAGAAGGAACAGGCCTGGGGTGCGCAGGCGCAGAAGCTGCAGGCGCAGGCGCAGGAGCGGCAGGAAGAGTTGATGGCGCCAATCATGGAGAACCTCCGCAAGGTGCTCGACGACGTGCGGATGGATGGTGGCTACAGTTTCATCTTTGACGTCGCGGCGGGTGCATTCATTGTGTCGGCCGACAAGAACCTCGATATCACGGATCGCGTGCTGGCGAAGATGCGCCTGTCCGCCCCGAAGGCGGCGCCCACCCGTCCGGCGCCGGCCGCTGGCCCGACCTCGGCGCCTGCTGGTATCACGAAGAAGCCACCCACGGAGTAATCGCCGCGTGAGCGGCGAGTCACACACCCCGCAGGCAGGCGGCGGTGATGGGCAGACGCCCATCACCGCCGCTGCCGTTGCGGCACAGGTCGGTGGGCGCCTCATTGGTGACCCTGATGTTGCAGTGCGCGGCGTCGCCCCCCTCGATCGTGCCGCCGCATATGAGTTGAGCTTCTTCTCTGACCAGCGTTATGCCGGGTGGTTCGCCGAGTCACACGCCGGTGTGGTTCTGGTGTCTCCGGCCTTTGAGCATGCGCCTGGGCTGCCGTCTACCCGTATCGTGGTGGAGAAGCCCATTGATGCGCTGGTGGGCTTGTTGTCCCGCTTTCATCGCACGGAACCACGGGCGGTCGGGGTCCATGCCACGGCCGTCGTTTCGGCGACCGCCACGATAGGTGCGGACGTGACCATCGATCCGTACGCGGTGATTGGAGAGGGGGTCACCATTGGTCCCCGGAGTTGGATTGGCGCGGGCGCGAAGGTGGGAGCCGGGAGTGTGCTGGGAAGCGACGTGCGCTTGCACGCCAATGCGGTGGTGTATCCGTTCACAGAACTAGGCGACCGTGTCATGCTGCACGCCGGGGCACAGGTTGGCCGGGAAGGCTTTGGCTTCGTACCGCGGCCAACCGGCGTCGTGCGCATTCCTCACGTGGGACGCTGTGTGCTGGAGCAGGACGTGGAAGTGGGGGCCAATAGCTGCGTGGACCGGGGTAGCATCGACGATACCATCATCGGTGCTGGAACGAAGATTGATAATCTCGTGCAGATTGGACACAACGTACGGATCGGTCGCTTCTGCTTCTTCGCGTCGCAAGTGGGGATCGCGGGGTCATCGCGCATTGGCGACGGTGTCCAGATGGGAGGGCAGTCAGGGATGGCGAATCATTTTTCGATCGGCGCGGGTGCCAGCATCGGTGCGCGTGCCGGTGTCATCAGCGACGTTCCGGAGAAAGAGACCTGGTCCGGCTTTCCGGCCCGTCCACATAAGGAGCAAATGCGTTCCCAGGCAGCGCTTGTTCGCCTTGCCCGATTGCTCCGTCCGCTGGAGCGTCTCCTGGCGCGCGACGCGGAGGCTTCAGTGTCCACCGTCTCCCAGGGCCCAGACGTCTCCGCAACGGGAAGCTCGTCGTGATCGCCCGCGCAGGAGCAAGCGACCCGCTTGGTCATCCCGTAACGGGCACGTCGGGGACCGCTGTGCAGGGGATGGGGCGACGCACCATTGCCGGTGAGGCGGTGGTGGAAGGCATCGGCCTGCATCTCGGGCGTCCGTGCCGACTCGTCTTCAAGCCGGCGCCCGCCGGAAGCGGGATCGTGTTTCAGCGTCTTGATCTCCCCGGCACGGCGCCTATTCCTGCGCGCGTGGACGTAGCGGTCGAAGCGGAACGTCGCACCCAGCTTGGGACCGGAGAAGCCGCACTCCACACCGTTGAGCATGTGCTGGCCGCCGTGGGTGGGCTGGAGATTGATGACCTGCTGATCGAGATGGATGGACCGGAACCGCCGATCATGGACGGCAGTGCGGTGCCATTTCTCGACGCGCTCAACAGCGCGGGGCTGACCATCCATTCCGGGCGACCGGAGTGGCTGGTCTTGCGTAAGTCCATCCGGGTGGTGGACGGCGAGAGTGTCTATGAGGCACACCCGTGCTTCGGGTTGAGTCTGGATGTGACCATCGATTTTCCGCATCCGGTCATCGGTGAACAGCGCGGGCAGTATATGGTGACCAGTCGCTCCTTCACGAAGGAACTTGCGGCCGCTCGCACGTTCGGCTTTGTGCACGAAGTTGAGGGGCTGCGAGCCAAGGGACTCATTCAGGGGGCCTCCACCGCCAACGCCATTGTGCTCGATGGCACCGGCGTACTGGAGACTTCTCTGCGTTGGCCGGACGAATTTGTCCGGCACAAGGCCCTCGACTGTGTCGGGGACCTGGTACTTGCGGGCGCGCGTGTGCGGGCCCGCATTGTCGCTCACAAGCCCAGCCACCGTGGCACGGTGGCACTGGTGCGAGCTCTCGTACAACACGCCATTCGGGAAACCGCCGTGTACACAGTCGAAGACATCATGCAGGTGCTGCCGCACCGCTATCCGTTTCTGCTCGTTGATCGCATCCTCGAACTTGAGGAAGGCAAGCGCATTGTCGGCCTCAAGAACGTCACCATCAATGAACCGTTCTTTCAGGGGCACTTCCCGGGGCATCCCATCATGCCGGGCGTGCTGATCATTGAAGCGATGGCGCAGGTGGGTGGCATGTTGCTGATGCGCACCATTGAGGATCCGGGCAGCAAGGTGGTGTACTTCCTGTCACTGGACAACGTGAAGTTCCGTCGTCCGGTCAAGCCCGGTGATCAGCTGCACCTCGAGTTGGAAGTGCTCCAGAAGCGTGGCACCATGTGCAAGATGAAGGGAACGGCCTACGTGGATGGGCAGGTCGTGACTGAGGCCGAGATGGCAGCCATGGTTCGCGATCGATGAGCGCCGGGCCGGATGTCGTGAGCGGAACCCGCGTTCACCCCTCGGCCATCATCGACCCCACCGCACAGCTGGGTGAAGGCGTCGAGATTGGCCCGTGGGCTTTCATTGGGCCGCAATGTACGGTGGGCGACGGAACGCGCATTGCCGCGCGCGCGACGCTGGAGCGGAATGTCCGACTGGGGCAGCGCGTCACCATTGGCGTGGGCGCCGTGCTGGGAGGGGATCCCCAGGACCTCAAGTTTCGCGGGGAAGAAACGTGGGTCGAGGTGGGCGACGACACCACCGTGCGCGAGTATGCCACGATCAATCGCGGCACCGCACATTCGGTGACCACCAGCGTGGGCAGGCACTGCTTCCTGATGAGCTATGTGCACCTGGCGCATGATTGCCATCTGGGCGATCACATCATCATCTCAAACGGGACGCAGCTCGCCGGACACGTCACGGTGGAAGACCGGGCGATCATTTCCGGACTGTGTGCGGTACACCAGTTTGCGCGCATCGGTCGCCATTCGTTCATCGGGGGATGCTCCCGCGTCTCGCAGGATGTGCCGCCCTTTGTGCGGGCCGTTGGGAATCCCATCAAGCTGTTCGGGCTCAACTCCGTCGGGCTTCAGCGGAGTGGCTTTGATGAACCCGTGGTGCGGGAACTCAAGAAGGCTTATCGCCTGTGCTTCCGCTCCGATCTCAATCTGTCTCAGGGCATTGAACGGGCGCGAGCCGAGCTGGACATCATTCCTGACGTGCAGCACTTCCTGGATTTCATCGAGGCCAGCCAGCGCGGTGTGGGCTTCTGACCGGATCACCCCAACGAGTCAGGCATGAACGGCGTCGCTGACAACCAATTGTTTTCGCGGTCCACGTCACCTCGGGTGGGTGTCGTGGGCGCCGGCGGACTGGGCATCCATCATGTGCGCATCCTGCGTGATTTGTGCGGGCAGCGCTTTGTCGGATTTGTTGATGAACATCCTGGACGCGCGTCTCAGGTCGCGGCGCAGTACCAGGTAACCGCGTTTCCGTCGCTCGACCGACTACTCGATGAAGTGGACGCCGTGTCGATTGTGGTGCCCACGACTGCGCACCACGCCGTCGCGTCCGCCGCGCTGGCCCGCGGGAAGCATGTCTTTGTGGAGAAACCCTTCACCGTCACGCTCGCCGAGGCGGATGATCTGCTGCACAAGGCCAGAGCCGCCGGGGTCATCCTGCAGGTGGGACACGTCGAGCGATTCAATCGGGCGGTCCGGGCGGCCATGCCGTTCGTGGATGGCCCACGATTCATCGAGAGCGATCGTCTGGCCCCGTTCAATCCCCGTGGGTCTGATGTCGCGGTCGTACTGGATCTCATGATTCACGATCTCGATCTCGTACACACCTTGGTCGGCGTACCCGTGACCGATGTGCAGGCCATGGGCATTCCGGTCCTGACACCGCAGCTGGATATTGCCAACGCCCGGCTGACGTTTGCCAACGGCGCGGTCGCCAACATTACGGCCAGTCGTGTGTCGCGTGAACGGCTGCGCAAGCTTCGCATTTTTCAGCGGAGCGGTTACCTGTCGCTGGATCTTGCGGCCGGCACCGGCGAGTACTTCCGGTTACGTGGTGACTTTGATCCCATGCTGCTGGCCCGAGCGCCACGGGCGCTGGAAGAGTTTGTGGAACGTGTGGTGCTCGAAGCTCCCGATGGCGAGCCGTTGGTGCTCGAGCTCTCGCAATTCCTCGGTGCCATCATTGGGCGCAATCCGGTCGCGGTGACCGGCGAGGAAGGGCGTGAAGCCCTCGAGGCCGCGCTCCGCATTGTTGCGGCCATTGAGCAGGCACATGCCGTGATGAAAGCCGGGGATGTCGCAGCAGGTGGGGCGCCCGGTGCGTGAAGTGCTGTTCGTCGTTGGAGAGGCCTCCGGCGATTTGCACGCGGGAAAGGTTGCGGAGATTCTTCGCGAACTGGTTCCCGATGTGCACATGGTTGGTGTTGGCGGTGGCCATATGCAGCGGGCAGGGGTGGAACTCTTGGAGGATGTCAAACACCTGGCCGTGATGGGGTTTGTAGAGGTACTTCAGCACGTGCCCAAGCATTGGGCGTTGCTGAAGCGTCTGCGCGCGCGAATTGAAAGCGGTCGGGTCGGGCTTGTGGTGCTGCTCGACTATCCGGGTTTCAATCTGAAGGTGGCCGAGGTTGCCCATCGCGCCGGTGTGCCGGTGTTGTACTACATCACGCCGCAGGTGTGGGCGTGGGGCGCCAAACGCTTACCCACGATTGCCCGTCTGGTCACCAAGGCCGCGCCGATCTTGCCCTTTGAAGAGGCGCTGCTGCGTCAACATGGCGTGGATGCCACATTCGTGGGCCATCCGTTGCTTGATCGGGCCCAGTCACTGCCGTCTGCAAAGGAAGCGCGGCAATCGCTTGGGCTGGCCCCTGATCGACCGGTCCTCGCGGTCTTTCCGGGCAGTCGCAAAGCGGAGATTGCCCGTCACCTGCAATCGTTCGTTGAAGCCGCGCAAGAGGTACAGCGTCGGCGTCCCGATGTGCAGGTGGTCGTGGGCGCGGCACCGACGGTCACGATTCCCCCGGCGGCATGCCCCTTTCCCCTTGTGCAAGGGCCGTCGTTCGTGGCGCAACGCGCCGCCACGGCAGGGCTGCTCAAGAGCGGCACCAATACGCTCGAAGCGGCGGTGGCCGGTTTGCCCCATGTGATCGGCTACAAGACCAGTCCCATCACCTATGCCATCGCCAAACGTGTGGTGAAAATTCCCCATATTGGCTTGGTCAATGTGGTGGCAGGGCGTGAAGTGTCGAAGGAGTTTGTGCAGGATGCATTTGTGCCGGCACGAGTGGCGGATGCGCTGATGCCCTTGTTGGAGATGCAGAGCCCCGAGCGTCAACGGGCCGAAGCGGGATTGGCCGAAGTCCGTGGCAAGCTGGGAACAGCTGGTGCCTCGCGACGGGTGGCTGAGATGATCGTGGGGATGTTGGCGCCATGACGGCGTCCGCCACCGCTGGGACACGCCCCGGAGTGGTTCTGGACTGGAAGACACGTCTGGCGATCACGGTTGGCGGACTCCTGGTCGCGCTGCTCGGGCGCACGTGGCGTGTGCGAACCTACGGTCGTGACGCGCAGCTGCGACCATCGGGCTATGTCGGCCCGGTGGTGTATACGTTGTGGCACGGCCAGATGCTTTCACTGCTCTGGCGGCACACGGTTCGCACAGGCGTGCTGGTGAGTGAACACAAGGACGGCGAAATCATCACGCGCATTCTGGAACAGTTCGGCATGTTCGGCGTGCGTGGCTCTTCTTCGCGTGGCGGAACGCGGGCGTTGCTGGAGGCGGTGCAGGTGGTGAAGGGCGGGACGCACATGGCCTTCACGCCGGACGGACCACGTGGGCCGCGCCATAGCTTTGCGCCGGGGGCCTTAATCCTCGCGCATCGCGCCGCGGTCCCCATTGTCACCATTACGGCCCACGTGGACCGCGTGTGGCGATTCGGCAGTTGGGACGCGTTTGAGCTACCCAAGCCATTTGCCCGAATCACCGTGCTGTATGGCGAGCCACGAGTGGTGCAAGGTGATGATGTGCGTGCTGCGGCCGAACGCGCGGCCGAATTTACGCAGTACATGCATGAGGATCGTGCTCGGGCCGATGTGCTGGCGGCGGGTGGGGCACGCACGAGCGGGACGCCGTCGGCCGCCGTGCCGACCGGTCCCGCCGACAGCTGAGCGTTCGAATGTCCACCGATGCCCGGTTACGCGCCTTCGCGGAGTGGGTATGGTATTCGGGCCGTGCCGGTGCCTCCGCCGTGCGGACAGTGCTGTCTCCCGGCGAATGGGTGTTTACCCGAATCGTGAACGCAAGGAACCGGGCGTTTGATGCCGAGTCGGTTGGCGGTCGAGGCATTCTCTCGTCGCTTCCGGTCTTGTCGGTTGGCAATCTGACCGTCGGGGGGACCGGAAAAACGCCGGTCTCGTCCTGGTTCGCAGCCCGGCTCCGTGCACGCGGCGCGCACCCGGCGCTGATCCTGCGCGGCTACGGCGACGATGAGTGGCGCGTACACCAACTGCTGGTCCCGGGCCTCCCAGTGTTGGCCAATAGGGATCGGCTTCAGGCGATACGGCACGCGCGTCATGATGGTGCCGACTGCGCCGTGCTGGATGACGCCTTTCAGCACCGCCGGGTAGACCGCGTGTCTGACGTGGTTCTGGTGAGCGCCGATCGTTTCACCCCGGATGTGCGCCTGCTCCCCTGTGGGCCCTACCGGGAAGGGCTGGACGCGCTCCGGAGGGCCACGTGCGTGGTGATTACGGCGAAGGCCGCAACCGAGGCCCAGGTGCGCCGGACTGAAGAGGCGGTCGCTCGCGCCGCACCTGATGTCCCACTGGCCGTAGTTCGCCTGGTGCCCGACCGCATTCGTGTGGCGCCCCAGTCGAACCCCGTGCATGGTGTTACTGAAAACGCAGGTTGGGGTGAACCTCTGGTCTGGCTCCGCGACCAGCGCGTGCTGTTGGCGTCTGCCATTGCCGATGCTGACGCGTTTGAACGGCAAGTCGTCGCCTCCGGTGTGCCGGTGGTGAGGCATATTCGCTTCCCTGATCATTACGCCTTCACACCGCATGACGTGGCACAGATGGTCGAGGCAGCGCAGGGGGGCGATGGCGTGCTGTGCACGCTCAAGGATGCCGTCAAACTCGGTCCGCTATGGCCTCGCGCTGCCGCTCCGCTTTGGTATCTTTCACAGACACTCGTGGTTGATCGAGGCGCCGAAGTCCTGGAGCGGGAATGTGACCGGGTTCTGGCGGCGCGCGCAGCCACGGTTCCTACCGCCGGCTGAGCTGGCACCCTAAAACTCCCCGCCCAATGGCCATCGACCTCCTGCGACTTCCGACGGACAGTATTGTTCGGCCGGACAAGGATCGGTTTCTGAACGAAGAGAACCCGTTCGAAGCAATGATGTCCCGCTTCGATCGCGCCGCCGAGTTACTCGATCTGGAACCCGGCATCTACAAGATTCTACGCAATCCGGAGAAGCAGCTCATCGTATCCGTTCCCGTCATGATGGATAACGGGGATGTTGAGGTGTTCACCGGCTATCGCGTGCTGTACAACACGTCACGTGGGCCGGCCAAAGGCGGCATTCGCTTTGACCTCAATGTGACGCTGGAAGAGGTCAAGGCACTGGCGGCATGGATGACGTGGAAGTGCGCCGTGGTGAATCTGCCCTTTGGTGGTGCCAAGGGCGGCGTGATTTGCGATCCGTTGTCCATGAGCGTGGGCGAGTTGGAGCGTGTGACGCGTCGCTATACCAAGGGCATCATTTCGCTGCTCGGTCCCGACACCGACGTCCCGGCGCCCGATGTGAACACGAATGAACGTGTGATGGCGTGGCTGATGGATACGTACTCCATGCATGTGGGGCGTACGGAGAATGCCGTCACCACTGGCAAGCCGGTGGAGATGGGCGGGTCGCTGGGCAGAAAGGAAGCGACGGGTCGCGGCTGCATGCTCGTGACCAAGGAGGCGCTGACCCATCTCGGCATGGACCTGAACGGTGCGACCATTGCCGTGCAGGGTTTCGGCAACGTCGGGTCGATTGCGGCCAGGTTGATGGCGCAGCAGGGCGCCAAGGTCATTGGTATCAGCGATCGCGCCGGCGCGTTCTACAATGCGAAGGGCATCGACATTGATGCGGCCATCAAACACGTGCAGCAGCACCGTTCGTTGGAAGGGTTCACGGGCGGCGATGCCATTGATGCCGAAGAACTGCTGACCCTCGAAGTGGATGTGCTGGTGCCGGCCGCCCTCGAGAACGTCATCACCACCAAGAACGCGCCGAGAATCCGCGCCAAGGTGATTTGCGAGGGGGCCAACGGCCCCACCACGGCGGCTGCCGATCCCATCCTCGACGAAAAGGGGATCTTCGTCATCCCGGACATTCTCGCGAATGCCGGCGGCGTCACGGTGTCGTACTTCGAGTGGGTTCAGGATCGCATGGGCTATTTCTGGAGCGAGGCCATCGTCAACGAGCGGTTGGGCGACATCATGACGCGCAGCTTCGGCGATGTGCTGCAGCTGTCCAAGCAGCATCGCGTAAACATGCGTACGGCGGCGTACATGTTGTCCATCAGCCGAGTGGCCACCGTGCACCGTCTGCGTGGCATCTACGCCTAAGCGGCTCACGCCGTGCGCGTTTCGCTGCTGGTAATCGGCCGGCCTCGCCACGCGGGGCTGGCCGATGCCATTCGGGACTACGAAACCCGGGCGGCCCGCTATTGGCCACTCGATGTGATCGAGGTCAAAGAGGAGCCGGGGCGGGGGCTGAGTGGTGATGTGGTGCGCGAGCGGGAAGGGGAGCGGCTGGCCGAGCGGATCCCCGGTGACACTGTGCTGGTGGCCTGCGACCCGGGCGGGGTGGTGATGGAGTCGGACGCCTTCGCCCGCTGGCTGCAGGACCAGCGGGACGGTGCCCGCAGCGTGGCGTTTGTCATTGGCGGGGCTCATGGACTTGGGACGGCGGTTCGTCAGCGGGCCAATCGACGCCTGTCACTGGCGCCTTGGACGCTCCCGCATGAGGTTGCACGTCTGGTGTTGAGCGAGCAGTTGTATCGGGCCGGGACTATCATGCGTGGAGAGCCGTACCACAAATGATCGTTTCGGCAGCCTTCGTACCCCCTGTTCTTTCGTGATCAATCGCCCGTGACTGTGAGCCAGGTGGACCACGCTACCAGTAGTCCGACGGACGCCCCCGGCGCCCTCCACATTCGCACCGTTTCCCTCGGCGGCAGCGCGCTTTCGCGCGCCGTTCAATCCGGGCAGGTGGGACATGCCTGGTACGCCCCTCGTCCGACGTCGGCTTCCGAATGGGCGGCTCATGCCCGCACTGTTCGGGCATCGCTGGAAGGGACCGATTGGCTGACGGGGCTGGCACCGGCTTTTGCGGCCACCGGATTGGCCGCTGAGCGTCTGGCGCGGGCGGCGGCCGAGGGAGTGGTGGTAACCACGGGGCAACAACCCGGATTGTTCGGGGGGCCCATGTATACGTGGAGCAAGGCCATGAGCGCACTCGCGCTCGCCAATGAGCTGGAGCGCCAGACGGGGATGCCGGTCGCGCCGGTGTTCTGGGCGGCCAGCGACGACGCCGACTGGATGGAGGCGGCCGTCACCAATGTGGCCACCTCCAAGGGGTTGGTGAGCGCGTCGTTGGCGGGCCCGGCAACGGAAGGCGTGGCCATGAGCGACGTGCCCCTGGGGGATCTGCGGCCGGCGCGCGCCGTGCTGGCCGCCGGGTGCGGGTCTGCTGCCCATGCGTCAGTGCTCGAGCTCGTCGATGCCGCCTACGTGCCCCACGCGACCATTGGCGCGGCCTATGTGCAGCTGATGCGGGCCCTGCTGGAACCGTTGGGCATCGCGGTCCTTGATGCGGCGCATCCTGCGTTGCGCCACGCCGCCGATGGATTCCTTCGCCACGCTCTTCGGCAATCTTCGGCCGTGCACGAAGCCCTGCGCGTACGGGTGCAGGAGATCGAGGGGGCGGGCTTTGCACCGCAGGTCGATGTCGTGGATGGGCTGTCGCTCGTGTTCCGCTCACAGATTGCCAGCCAGGGCGATGAACTGCAGCGGGTGCGAGAGAGGGTCCCGGTGGCCGACGCCGCCAGCGTGGCACGCACGGCGGAAGCGGGAACGCTGGGCGCCAATGTCTTGCTGCGTCCGGTCATGGAACGCGCCGTCCTCCCCACGGTGTGTTACCTGGCAGGTCCCGGGGAGTTCGCCTACTTCGCGCAGGTGGCACCGGTTGCGTCGGCGTTGGGGGCGGCCGTGCCGGTGGCGGCGCCACGTTGGGCCTGTGAGCTCATCGAAGAAGAAACGCTGGCGCTGCAAGAGCGGTTGGGGCTGAGCGAGGCATCGCTGCGCGATCCGCACGCGGCCGAGCAGATCGTTGCACGGGCGCAGATGAACGAACACCTGGCGGACACCATGGAACGCCTGCGCGTCACGCTCGAGACGCAGGTGCGGGCGCTTCATGAGTCGTTGGCGGGGGACGACGCGCCCGTGGCGAGCGATGTGGTCCAGGGGCTGGCTCGCGATCTTGCGCACCGATTGGATCGTTTTGAGCGACGGGTGCTTGCCGGTGTGAAACGTCAGGAGACCGAGGTGCTGCGAGACGTGGCTGCGTTGCGCGCCGCGTTGCGTCCACACGGGCAGTCTCCGGAACGCGTCCTGAATCTGGTCCCGCTGCTGGCGCGCTTTGGTCCTGGCGTGTTGCGTCGCATGAGCGAAGCGGCGGAACCACATGCACGGGCGCTGGTGACGGGCACCGCGGCCACGGCATGAGTGAGGCGGGGGGCGGACGCTCGGCGTTCGTCGTTGGTGCGGGCATTCTGATCAGTCGAGTGGTCGGATTGCTGCGAAACACGGCCTTCGCCTATTTCTTTGGCGCCGGTGCTGCCTCTGATGCGTACAACGCCGCGTTCAAGATTCCGAATGCGGTGCGCAACCTCCTTGGAGAAGGCACGCTGTCCGCCGCTTTTGTGCCGGTCTACAGCCGACTGCTTGGGCAGGGAGATGCGGCGGCGGCGCGCGCGCTGGCCAATGCGGTACTGGGCCTGCTGCTGGTCGCCGTGAGCCTGCTGACCTTGGTGGGGATTGCTGGAGCGCCCGTGCTTACAGCCGTCTTGGCCCCGGGGTTTGATCACGAGACCCAACAGCTGGCGACGCGCCTCACACGCGTGCTCTTCCCCATGACGGGCGTCATGGTGCTGAGCGGATGGTGCCTCGGCATTCAGAATTCACATCGGCGCTTCTTCTGGTCGTATGCGAGTGCGGCTCTCTGGTCCGTAGCCCAGATCGTCTTGCTCCTCGTTTGGGGGCCACGCGCGCACGATGCGCAGCAACTGTCGCTGTGGTTGGCCTGGGCCACGCTGGCAGGTGCCCTCTTGCAGGTCGCTGGTCAGATGCCCGAAGTGCTTCGGCTCACCGGTCCCCTGCGCCCTACGCTGAATCGTGCCGCTGAAGGGGTTGGGCAGACGCTGCGCAATATCGTGCCGGTCGTGACCGCGCTCGGTGTGGTACAGATCTCCGGGTTTGTTGATCTGCAAATCGCGTCGTATCTCCCCGCCGGGGCTGCGACCAACATCACCTATGCCAACACGCTGGCGCTGTTGCCGGTGAGTCTGTTTGGCGTGTCGGTGGCCGCTGCCTCACTGCCCGAGTTTTCGCGCGACAGCGGGGCGATGGCCTTGGATGCGCTGCGTGAGCGCCTGCGCGGTGGCTGGCAGCGCATTCTCTTTTATGTGGTGCCGAGTACCATCGTGTTCATCGTCCTCGGTGATTATTGCGTGGGGGTGCTTTATCGCGCGGGGCAGTTCGGTGAAGCCGAGCAGCGTGTGGTGCACGCGGTGCTGGCGGGGTATGCCGTCGGGTTGGTGAGTTTCGGATCGGTCAAGCTGCTGGGCTCGGCGTTCTATGCGCTCCAGGACTATCGCACCCCCCTGCGAGCGTCCGTGGCGAGCATCACGGTGTCGGCGGCGGCGGCCGTGGCCATCGCCGTGCCCCTGCGCGCGTCACCGTATGCCACCGCCGGCATCGCTCTGGCATCGGCGATGGGATCGTATGTGAATCTGGCCGTGCTCGCGCGTGGACTGCGCCGGCGACTGGGAACGTTGTACACGCCGTCCATGTGGATGGGAACGCGACGAATCCTCGTGGCCGCGCTCTGTGCCGCCGTGGTCGGTGGGGGCGCGCGGGTCCTACACACCGCGTTCGCGCCCACGCTGCATGTGAGACTGGCGGCATTCCCCATATTCGCCGCGTTCGCAGTGGCCTACCTGGGCTCGGCGTGGTGGATGGGATCGGCGGAAGCGGCGCGGTGGCTGCGACGAGCGCCTCGTGCATCGAGGCACGGGTGAGGCGCGTATATGTCCACTAACGAGCAGTCGTCGGGAGAGATTGTCGCCTCGGTGTCCATCGATGCGCTGCCGATTCCGGACGATGAGTGGACCCGTGCGGCGCTGGCGCGCGGAATGCCACTCGCCGTTGCGCGACGCCTGCCGCATTTGCCGGAATCGCCCGGGGTGTACTTGTGGAAAGATGCCGACGGAGGTGTGCTGTATGTCGGCAAGGCCAAGCGTCTGCGTTCTCGGGTGCGCAGTTACTGGGCGCAGGATCACACCACCAGTCCCAAGACCCGCGGGTTGCTGCGCAAGGTGCAGGACCTCGATACCATCGTGGTGCCGAGCGAGGCGCATTCGCTCATTCTGGAATCCACGCTAATCAAGGAGTACCGCCCGCGCTTCAACATCGCGTTGCGGGATGACAAGTCGTATCCGTACATCAAGGTCACGGTGCATGAGCCGTTCCCGCGGGTGCTTGTGACGCGTCGGCTGCAGGACGATGGCGCCCGCTATTTTGGTCCGTATACGGATGTCGGGGCCATGCGGCGGGCGCTGAATGTGGTCAAGCGCATCTTTACGGTGCGCTCCTGTCATTACGCATTGCCGCGCGAGGCGCCGGAACGACCGTGCCTCGACTATTTCATCAAGCGGTGCAAAGCGCCGTGTGTCGGCTATCAGGGTACCGGCGAGTATCGCTCGATGATCGACGAGGTCGTGTGGTTCCTCGAGGGGCGCACCGGCGATGTGGTCCGTCATGTGCGGGAGCGCATGATGGAGGCGTCGGAGCGACTGGACTTTGAGCGCGCCGGCGAATTGCGGGATGCGCTGCGACACCTCGAAAAGATGGAAGAACCCACGGTGGTGTTGGAGGTCGAGGGCGGGGATCGTGATGTCGTGGGGTATGCCCGCGATGGCGAGGATGCATGCGTGGTCATCTTGCGCATTCGTGGTGGCAAGTTGTTGGCACGCGAACACCGACTGCTTGAACACGCCGAGGGAGAGGATGATGGTGCCGTGCTTGGCGCCTCATTGGCCCAGTGGTATCGCATGGCCGAGGCCCGTGCGGGTGATCTGCTGGTGCCGTTTGATTTCGAAGACCGGGACGTGCTGGAGGCTTCGCTCGAGGGCACGACCATCCGCGTACCCCAGCGGGGACCACGCCGGGCACTGGTGGACCTGGCGGACAAGAACGCGCAACATCTGCTCGAGGAGTTCAAGCTGGCGTCGCTGGAATCGGAAGAGCGCGCCGCAGATCCCGTGTATGAGCTCCAGCGCGAACTGGGATTACCCCGTCTTCCGCGGTCACTGGTGTGCTTTGATATCTCGCACGCGCAAGGCACCGATGTGGTGGCCAGTGCCGTGTGGTTTGAGAATGCGCGTCCCAAGCGCAGCGAGTACCGCAAGTTCAAGATTCAGATTTTTGAGGGGAATGATGACTTCAAATCCATGCATGAGGTGGTCACGCGCTATTTCAGGCGCCGCATGGATGAGGAAAAGCCGCTTCCGGATCTGGCGGTGATTGACGGCGGCAAAGGACAGTTGGGGGCTGCCCGCGAGGCGCTGACGGCGCTTGGGGTGACCCAGATGGGGCTGATCAGTCTCGCCAAGAAGGATGAAGAAATCTTCCTGCCTGGGCGCAGCGAAAGCGTACGATTGCCGCGGCGCTCGCCGGCCTTGCGCATGTTGCAGCAGGCGCGGGATGAGGCGCACCGGTTTGCGGTGACGTTCCAGCGCCAGAAGCGGGCCGCGCGTACCATCACGTCGGAGCTGCTGAAGATCCCCGGCATCGGCCCCACCAAACGGCGCGCCTTGCTGCATGTTTTTGGCAGTGTGCAAGGGGTCAAGGAAGCCGCCCTCGAGGAGATTGCGCGTGTCCCCGGGTTCGGCGAGTCCACCGCGCGCAAAGTGTTACTCTCGCTTGGGGTGGACCTTCCACTCCCCACGGCGGGCGCTTCTGGTGAAGTGTCCGCCGCCCCACCTGACGATCCGACCCCACCGTCCACCGACGAATGACGACTGCATCCTGGACGCTCCGCTGCTCGGCGTGCGACACGCCAGCCGCCCTTGAGCGCGCTTCCCTGTGCGGCGCCTGCGGACAACCGCTGTTTGCCCGTTACGCGCCCGTTGCCACGACGACGGAGCTGCGCCCCCGGTGGGATATGTGGCGGTATGCGCCCTTCATGCCACTGCTCGAGGGGGAAGCACCGGTCACCCTCGGCGAAGGACTGACGCCGCTGATCGAGTGCCAGCCGTTGGCCGATGCAGTGGGCGTGCGCCGATTGTGGATCAAGGACGAAGCGCAGAATCCGACGGCCTCGTTCAAGGCGCGTGGTATGAGCGCCGCCGTGACCCGCGCCCGGGCTGAAGGCTTTCCGGGGTTGGTGGTGCCGACCGCGGGAAACGCCGGTGCGGCCCTGGCGGCCTACGGAGCCGCGGCCGGTATGAAGGTGCGCGTGTATGCTCCCCGGACGACACCTCGCCCCATTCTCGATACGATCGACGCCATGGGGGCCGAATTGATCCGCATCGACGGCCACATTGGCGACGCGGGAAAGCTGGCCCTCGCGTATGCCGCAGAATCCGGGTACTTCGCGATTTCGACGTTGCGTGAGCCGTATCGCGTGGAAGGCATGAAGACCATGGGCTTCGAAATGGCCGAGCAGCTCGGATGGCGGGTCCCTGACGTGGTCGTCTACCCGACCGGAGGTGGCGAAGGGACGGTTGGGATCTGGAAGGCGTTGCAGGAACTCGCGGCGGGGGGCTGGATTCCCGCCGATCGGGTGCAACCGCAGTATGTGGTGGCGCAGGCGGCCGGCTGTGCGCCCATTGCCCGCGCCTTCGCCGCCGGTGCAGATCGGGCCGAACCCTGGGTCGATCCGGTGACCTACGCCAGCGGGCTGCGTGTCCCGTCGCCCTTGGGTGACCGGGTGCTGCTCCGAGTGCTTCGGGACACCCAGGGCGTTGCTGGTACCGCCACGGAGGAGGCCATTCGCGATTGGACCTTCCGGTTGGCGACCGCCACCGGGATCGACGCCGCCCCGGAAGGGGGATGTGCCCTGTCCGTTCTGCGCGATGCGGTGGTTGCGGGACGCATTGCATCCGATGCCGAGGTCGTGGTGTACAACACGGGCAGTGGCGCGTCGTACCGCGCATGACCGTATCTTTCGCGCGGCAGGTCAGCTCCTGCCGCATTCGACGGATTTTCGAGGAGTAGCGATGAAGGTTTCGATGTGGACGCGCGCCGCCGGCGTGGCATTCTTTTCAATGGTCGGTGGCGCGCTGTCGCCGCTGGCCTCACAGGCCACGTGCAGCGTGAACGATGGTAGCCCGTTTCAGTTGGGCGGCGCCAAGCAGTACGTGATCAAGGCGGCCAGTTCGAGAAACAACGATGAAATTCCCAAGCATCTGGCCAATGCGATTCGGCTGCTGACGGATAGCCCGGAGAAGATCAAGAACGAAGCCGGCCGTCAGTGGCTCCTGCTGCGTGCGTTCGCGCAATTCCGGAGCCAGCACGAAGGTGTGTTTGTGCTGAACCGCGGGGACATGGGGTACACCACCAATCCGAAGGGGTCGCAGAATCTGTTGCTGGCGGTGGACAGCGCCGCATCAGCGCTCGAGAAGATTGCTCCGCAGTGTGCCGAGGCCATCAAGGGCTATCGTCAGCAATTCTACGGCGACGTGTACAACAAGGCGGTGGCGTCGCTGCAGGCCAATCAGGATGACTCGGCCGCGACCTATGCGAACCTGGCGTTGATGGTGTCGCCGGCGGATCCGCGCCCGTGGAACGTGCTGTCCTCGGTGTATGGCAAGCAGAACAAGGTCGACAGCGCCACGATGGCCATGGAACGCATTCTTGCGCTGGCTGGCAGCGATACTCTGTACAAGCGCATCAAGCAGCAGAGCCGATACAACCTAGCCGTCATCAACCTCACCAAGGCAGAAAGTGGGGCAGGGGCGTCCAAGGATGCGGACATCAGCAAGGCGCGCGGGCTGCTGGAGGAATATCTGAAGGAGTCGCCGGGGGAGCCGAATGCGGCTCAGGCGCTCGCCCGCGCGTTGCGGCTGTCCGGCGATACGGCGGCCGTGGCCAACTTGTTCGGAGACATACTGTCTACGCCGGACAAGTTCACCGCGGACCAGCTTTTCGAGGCCGGATCAAACGCTGCAGCCAGCGGTCGCGACGAGGATGCGGTCAAATTGTTCGAAGCCGGTTTCAAGAAGAATCCCAATCACCGGAACGCGCTCTACAACTATGCCAACGCCCTGTTCTCCATGAAGGAGGCAGCCAAGATGGGGCCGGCCGTTCAGCGTCTGATGACGATCGATCCCAACTTCGAACGTGGATGGCGTCTGGTGGCCGGCTACTGGCAGCTGCGCTCGCGGGCGGAAACGGACGCAGCCAAGCGGAAGCCGTTCCAGGATTCCACGTTGTACTATCTCGATAAGCAGTCCAAGGTGAATCCCAAGGTGGACATTGTCGCCTCTGGGGCTGGCCGGACGGGGTATCAGATTCAGGGCTCGGTGTCGAATGGCGGGACGGCTGCGGGCAGCTGGACGATCAAGTTCGAGATTCTGGACGAGGCCGGGGCGGTGGTGGCGACGCGTGAGGTTGCCGTGGGGCCCATTGAGGCCGGCTCGGCGATGACCTTCAGTGTGACGGTAGAAGCGCCCAAAGGTGTGGCCTTCCGATACGCGCCCATCAAGTAAGGCGCGTGGTAGGAAGGTGTTGAAGAACGCCGAAGTCCATGAAATTGATTGACTTCGGGGCTCCCAGTTCGTAGATTTTCTCAGGTGGGCGACGACGCTTCTGTCGTCGCCCGTTTGGTTTACCGGGGGAGGGCCATCGGGCCTCGCCCCCGTTTTCGTCCCGGGTCATGGTTCGCGTCACACACGTCGAGCCGGGAAGTATTGCCGATCAGGTCGGCATCGTTCCCGGTACCGAGCTGCTCGCCATCAACGAACGGCCGTTGGAGGACTTCCTGGATTGGGAGTTTCTGACGGCCGAAGAGTCGTTTGTGGTTTCGGCGCGACAGCCCGACGGCACGGTGGTCGAATACGACATCGAGCGAACGGACGGGGACTCCATGGGCGTGGAGTTGGCGCCCCCCACCGTTCGGCGCTGTGCGAACCGCTGCGAGTTCTGTTTTATCGAAGGACTCCCCAAGGGGCTGCGCAAGGGACTCTATATACGCGACGACGACTACCGGCTGTCGTTTGCCTACGGCAACTTCGCCACGCTGTCGAACGTCAAGGAGCGCGATATCGCGCGCATCCTGGAGTACCGACTGTCTCCGCTGTACGTGTCGGTCCACGCGACCCCGTGGGAAGCACGCAAGGTGCTGCTCAACAATCCACGAGTGCCCAACATCGTAGAACAGCTCACGCGCCTGGCCGATGGCGGTATTCAGTTCCACTGCCAAATGGTCATTGTGCCTGGCATCAACGATGGTGAGGTCTTGGAGCAGTCGCTCACTGATCTCTGGAATCTCGGCGAGGCCGTCATGTCGATCGCCCTCGTTCCGGTTGGTGTCACGCAGTTCTCGCATCTGTACACCGGCAAGCCCATGGATGCCGGGAACGCCGGGGGGCTACTCGACGCGGTGCACCGCTGGGAAGAGCGGGCCCTCGAAGAGCGCGGCGACCGCTGGGTGTTCGGTTCCGATGAACTGTATCTGCTGGCCGGCGAGGAGCTGCCGGATGAAGAGCACTATGGCGAGTTCTCTCAGATCGAGAACGGTGTGGGGGCCGTAACCTCACTCCGGGCCCGGGTACGTGATGGACTGTCGCAACTGCCACGCCTCGATGGCCGCCGCATCGGCGTAGTGACCGGTACATCCATGGTACCGCTCATGCCGGACCTGCTTGCACAGCTTACCGAGGCGACCGGAGCACAGTTCGTGCTCATCCCCACGGAGAATTCGCTGTTCGGGCCCACCACGACCACCGCTGGACTGCTGGTTGGCGCCGACATCCGTCGCGCACTCGCGGAACGGTCTGACCTTGATATGGCGCTCATTCCGGCCGAGTGCATCAACGACAATGGCCTCTTCCTCGACGAAGAGTCGTTCATCGCGGTACGCGAGTCGTTGCCCATGCCGGTATTTCCCTCGTACGACTTCATTGACGCGCTCGTCCCCGAGGGGGATGCGGCGGTCGTTCCCGCCGCCTGATCCGTTCGCATGAGCATTCCCGTCGTAGCAATCGTTGGTCGCCCCAATGTGGGCAAATCACATTTGTTCAACCGCATCATTGGCGAGGCAACGGCCATTGTCAGTGATGAGGCTGGCACCACGCGCGACCGGCACTTTGGGCGCGCCGAGTGGGCCGGTCATGATTTCTGGTTGGTCGATACCGGTGGTCTGGTCGAGGATTCCAACCTGCCCATGGATGTGGCGATCCGCCGCCAGGTGATGGAAGCCATCGAAGAAGCTGATCTCATGCTCTTCGTGTGCGATGCGCGGGTTGGCGTGCACCCCAGCGACGCCCGCATCATGGATCTGTTGCGCAACTCCCAGAAGCCATGGTTGCTGGTCGCCAACAAAGTCGACAATCCCGAGAGCGCCGACTATTTCGAGTTCTATCGGTTGGGGGTCACCGAGGTGTATCCGGTGTCGGCCTCCAACGGCAAAGGATCGGGAGACCTGCTGGACGCGGTCGTTGGCGCCATTCCGGTCACGGACGAGGAAATCCCGGAAGCAATTCGTGTTGCCGTCATTGGTCGCCCCAATGTTGGCAAGTCCAGTTTCGTGAACCGCCTGCTTGGCGAAGACCGACTGGTGGTCCACGACGAATCCGGGACCACGCGAGACGCAATCGACGCGCCCATGCGCTACCACGACAACGAGCTCATTTTCGTCGATACCGCCGGTTTGCGCCGGCAATCCAAGATCGATGACGGGGTGGAGTTCTATTCGTCGCTGCGCACCCGGCGTGCGATCGAATCGTCGGATGTGTGCATCCTGATGATTGATGCCACCGAGGGCATGCAGAATCAGGATCTCAAGATTGCCACGATGGCCTGGGAGGCCGGTCGCGGTCTGATCATGGTGATCAACAAATGGGATCTGTTCGAGGACAAGACCGACAAGAGCGCGGAGAAATTCCGCAAGGATGCGGCCGAAAAAGTGCCGTATTTCAAGTTCGTGCCGTTCCTGTTCACCAGCGCCATTACCGGTCAGCGTGTCACGAAGGCGCTTGATCTCGTGCTCCAGGTTCAGGAGCAGCGCACGCGTCGCATCTCCACCTCCCAGGTGAATGACGCGCTGGAACAGCTGATCGCGCGACTGCAACCTCCGCAGGCCGCGGGGCGCGAAGTGAAGCTCAATTACGCCACACAGGTGGAAGTGTCACCACCAACCATTGCGGTGTTCGGGAATAACCCGGAAGCCATTCCAGAGCATTACATCCGCTACCTGCACAACGGATTCCGGGAAATCTGGGGATTCACCGGCTCACCCTTGCGCATCATTCTGCGGAGAAAGAACAGTTGAGCGGTGTGTCCATGCCACTCTGGACATTCGGTGCGGCGTATCTCGCCGGATCGTTTCCCACGGCGTACATCGTGGGAAAGGCCAATGGCGTGGATCTTCGCACGGTGGGCTCCGGAAATCTCGGCGCGACCAATGTGTTCCGGACGCTCGGTTGGAAGTGGGGACTGCTCGTCTATCTCGTTGATGGCCTGAAAGGACTGCTCCCGACGTTGCTTCTGCCCGGGGCCGTTGGTGCGGCTGGTGGGTGGCCGTGGGGAGTCGCCGTTGGGGTGCTCACCATTCTGGGGCATGTCAAACCCGTTTTCCTCATGGGGAAGGGCGGCGGGAAGGGAGTGGCAACTGCCAGTGGCGTGTTCTTCGCATTGGCACCAGTTGCCGGTGCCTTCGCGGTGCTTGCGTTCGCGCTGGTCGTCTCCCTGACACGCTATGTCTCGCTGGCTTCGCTGGTGGGGGCCGCTGTGTTGCCCGTGGCCATTCTGGTGCAGGCGGGTGCGGTGACGCCCCTGATGCTCGTGAGTCTTGCCATTTCGGCGTTTGTGTTCTGGACGCACCGTGAGAACATCGGGCGTCTCCTCCGTGGTGAAGAACGGCGTATCGGCCGCGGCAGCTCAACGCCGTCCGAAGGATCGCGATCATGACGCCGTGCACCCCCCGCTTTCTGAGGGAGCACCAGTGACGCAAACGCCCATGCGGTGCACCGTGGTTGGCGGTGGTGCCTGGGGAACGGCCATCGCCGATCGGTTGGCACGCAATGGTCTTGCCACAATCCTGTGGGCGCGGGAAACGGACGTCGTGGACGCCGTCAATTCACGTCATGAGAATCCACGGTTTCTCCCCACGATCGCCTTGGCTCCCAATCTGGTGGCGAGTGGCGATATGGCCGCCGCCCTGCACGGAGCGCAACTCGTGGTGTATGCCGCGCCCTCCCATGTGCTACGCACGGTGGTGGCGAGCTGTGCGCAGCACATCGCGCCGGGGGCCGTGTTGTCCGTGGCCACCAAGGGCATTGAGCGGGAAACGCTTGCCCTCATGACCGATGTGGTCGGCGAGGCGGCCCCCGGGCATGCCGTGGTGGCCGTGAGTGGTCCGAGCTTTGCCGCTGAGGTAGCGCAGGGACAGCCGACGGCCGTTGTCGCAGCGTGTGCACACCATGAGGCGGCGAAGCTGGTGCAGTCCGCCATGAGTGCTGCCGCGTTTCGTGTCTACACCAGCGACGACGTGGTGGGGGTGGAGTTGGGGGGCGCTCTCAAGAACGTCATGGCGGTGGCCACGGGGATTCTGGACGGCCTTGGCCTCGGTTTCAACCCGCGAGCGGCCCTCATGACGCGCGGGCTTGCCGAGATGACGCGCTTGGGGGTGGCCCTTGGCGCCAAGAGTGACACCTTCGCCGGATTGGCCGGACTTGGCGATCTGGTGCTTACGTGCACCGGTGCCCTCTCGCGCAATCGCGCTGTGGGCGTGGCCATCGGACAGGGGCAAAGTCTCGAAGAGGCACTCGCCGGAAAGGACAGCGTAGCCGAAGGAGTGCTCAACACGCAGAGTGCCAAGGCACTGGCCGACAAGGTCGGCGTCGAAATGCCCATCGTTGACGCCACCCATCGCATCCTGTTTGACGGATGGTCCCCCCGCGATGCCGTGGCGGAGCTCATGGCGCGTGAACTGCGGCCGGAGCGGGACTGATCGTGGCCGGCGCTCGCGGAGAACTGGTCCAGGAGTTTTACTCCATTGGTGACGTGTGTACGCTCACTGAGCTCAAGCCGCACGTGCTTCGGTACTGGGAGAGTCAGTTCAAGCTCCTCAACCCGGCCAAGAATCGCAGCGGAAATCGCGTCTACTCACGACGCGAGGTGGAACTCATTCTGCTGGTCAAGCACTTGCTGTACACCGAGAAGTACACTATCGACGGCGCGCGTCAGAAGCTCGATGAGCACCGCAAAGGTGGGTCACTTCGTCCGGCCGCGCGAGCCGCACTCGAAGTCGAAGCATTGGAAAGTCTTGAACGTGAGCTGGCCGACCTCCAGGCGCTGCTCGACGATACGCTGCGCTGACCCCATACCGTACCTATGCGCATTCTTCTGAGTAATGACGACGGAATTCTGGCCAAGGGACTGAGCGTGCTGGAGCAGGCCGCCACGCCGTTGGGAGACATTCACGTCGTCGCCCCCGATCGCGAGCAAAGCGCCACGAGCCACTCGCTCACACTGCATCACCCGTTGCGCCCCGTGCGGCTCAGTGAGAAGCGGTGGCAAGTGGACGGCACGCCAACGGATTGTGTGATGTTGGCGTGTGAAGCGCTGCTGGACGAACGTCCGGAATACGTGATCAGCGGCATCAATCACGGCCCCAACATGGGTGAGGATGTGCTGTACAGCGGCACGGTCGCGGCGGCCATGGAAGGGCTTGCCCTGGGTATCCCGGCGATCGCGTTGTCCTTTGGCGGCAGTGTGCTGCGTGCAGATGCCATTCTCGATACGCAGGTCACGCAGATCCGGACGTTGCTTGATCATCTCATGCACCTTCCGCAATTCCCGTCCGATACGTTGTTGAATGTGAACTTGCCAGCGGTCCCGGGAAACGAGATCAAAGGCATCAAGCTCACGCGATTGGGCCGGCGCGTGTTCAGCGACTCCATCACGAAGATGAAGGATCCGTGGGGTCGGGAAATCCTCTGGATCGGTGGTGGCAGCGTGGAGTGGAGCGGCGCGGCCGACAGTGATTTCCGGGCGGTGCACGACGGCTACATCTCGGTCACACCGTTGCACCTCGATCTCACGCATCGGGATGTCCTTAACGCGGCGACGGATTGGTGGCGGGAACCGTAGAGCCGGAATTCCGGGGCCCACGTCGGCGTCTGGTTGAAGCGCTGCAGGACAAGGGGATCAAGGATCTCGCACTCCTGCGCGCCATCGATACCGTGCCGCGGCATCTGTTCGTGCCGTCCACGGTGCGTCACCGCGCCTACGAAGACTCGGCCTTGCCCATTGGAAGTGGGCAGACCATTTCCCAACCGTATGTTCACGCCCGGTCGGTCGAGCAACTCATGCTCACGGGCCAAGAGAAGGTGTTGGAAATCGGCACGGGATCTGCTTATCAGACCGCGTTGCTCTCGCATCTCGCGGCTCAAGTGTTCTCCGTAGAGCGCTACCGTGAGTTGCTCGACAAGGCGCGTCCCATTTTGCAGCAGGCGAATGTGCGCAACGTCTCGCTCTCTTTGGGTGATGGCACGCTCGGATGGCGGGAGTATGCGCCGTACGACGGGATTGTGGTGAGCGCCGGAGCACCACATGTCCCGCAGGCCCTCGAGGACCAACTCGCAGAGGGCGGGCGCCTGCTGATTCCGATCGGCGACAAGGAGGAGCAGATGCTGACCCTGTTCACAAAACGAGCGGGGCGTCTGGAAAGGCGTGACATCACCCCGGTCCGCTTCGTCCCCCTCATTGGGGCGCAGGGTTGGCCGGGATAATTCTCCCCGAGCCGGAATTGCGCCCCGGCTGGCCGTAGTTCATCTTCGCCCACCCGAAGCACGGATGCCTCGGAGGGCGCGCCCCGCGCACCACGGTCCTGATTCCTATGTCCACTCCGTACCAGTCTTCCCTCACCTCGGCCCACGCGCCGGTACTCCGGTCCGCCTTGCCGCCCTACGCGGCACCGGCGCCGGCTACCCCGATGACGGTGGCCATGCCACGGGTACGACCGTTCATCCCGGAGCCATGGCGAACCGCCATGGCAGCGTCAGAGGCGGTGATGGCGGAGGCAGCCGGTGTGGAGTCGATCGGCGCGGAGCCAGTCGTTCCGGTCGTGACGAACCTCATGAGCACGATGGTGGTGCGGGATGAGGAACGGGCCGAAGAGGGCGTGTCCTCGGTCATGGAGGTGCCCGAGCGGATCCCACCGTACCGGCCGCTCCGACCCACGCCGATCATGACGCCGGCCATTCGGACGCCATTGTATATCCCCTCCATCCCTGTGCCGTCGGCACCAGCCGCCATGGTTGACGAAGGGGAAATTGCGCCGCTTTTGTTGACCACGAATGAGTTTGCGGCGCCTCTGGCGTTGCGGCCAACGCTCTCGTCCGTAGACGCAGTGGCCGTCCCCGACCACGATGAGCCAATGGCTGACGCAGTCGGGAACGTCCCGCAAACGGAGCAGGTGGCCCCCGCTCCGGAAGCGGTTACGCCGCCAACGCTCGCGACCGATGGCACGTCGGAGTTGCCCTGGATCGAAGCGTTTCTCGCGGCCACACCGGCGGTACCGATGCGGTCGGTGCCCACCCCACTGGTGAGCCAGATTGTCGAAGCGGCGTCACTGGATACGCTTCCCGACGCAGCCGCGGCTGAACCGCCCGCGGAGGAATGGCCATTACAGGACGCGGCCGAGGAATTCCGTGCCTTGAGTGCACAGATGGACATTCCGGCCACCCCCGCCGAAGCTGATGCGATGGCTCAGGATGCCCTCGCGCCCGACGCGCTGTTTTCGGGGCCCGCCGATCCTGCCCCTCTCCCGGCATGGAGCGACGACGATCTGATGGACATCATGCCCATCCGTCACTCCGGAAAAACGCCCCTCTCCAACCCAGCGGTGCAGGGTGATGGGGATCTGTGGGCCGAGCGCGCACGCAAGGCACAGGAGGAGGCACAGGTGTTCAAAGCAATGGCCGCTGCCCCACCCGCGCCGGAACTGCCGGCGGCAGACGCCACCGCTGAGGAGGCCGCGCACGCGCTCGAAGTGCTTGCTCGTCGCGTCCGGGCGGGAGAATTGATGCTGCCCAGTTACGATCCTCGCATGGGAGAACCGGCTGCCCTGGTCGCGGCCCTCGCGGCACTGCTCGGCGTCCGACTCCGCTGACCTATGGGGGGGCGTCGGTTATAGTTGAGGAATGACGACACCCACCCTCACCGATCGACTGTCCCAGGTCATTCGGGATGTCCCTGACTTCCCCTCTGCCGGAATTCTGTTCAAGGACATCACCCCGGTGCTTGCCGATCCCGCGCTGATGCGCGAGACCCTGAGCAGCATGGCGGAGCCTGTTGTTGGTGCCGGGATCACGCATGTGGTGGCGGTGGAGAGCCGCGGATTTCTCTTCGGGATGCCATTGGCGCTCGAACTCGGCGTGGCCTTCGCGCCCGCCCGGAAGCCAGGAAAACTTCCCTGGCATACCGTACGCGAAGCGTACACGCTGGAATACCGAAGTGATGTCCTTGAGATGCACGAAGACGCGCTCACCCTCGGGATGCCCGGGGCGGGTCGCCCCCGTGTTCTCGTGGTGGATGACGTGCTCGCCACCGGAGGAACAGCGGCGGCCACGTGCCGACTGGTGGAGCGGCTCGGCGGCGAGGTGGTTGCTGTGTCGGTCCTGGTCGAGTTGGGATTTCTGGATGGGCGCAGCCGCTTGCCCGGGCGCCGAGTGGTACCAGTTGTCCGCTACTGAGCCGTCGATCGCCACAAGGAATTGCAGACGGTGCAGGGGACCCGCTGACGGCGGGGGCAACATGTTGTAGAATGTGACTGTTGCTGAACAGCTGTGCGGTGGGGGTATCCTCCATCGCTGGTTCGCCCCCGTAGCTCAGTTGGATAGAGCACTCGTTTCCTAAATGAGGGGTCGCAGGTTCGAACCCTGCCGGGGGCACTCATGAATTCTGTTGCCTACGCACAGCGCGATGTGACACGGCCGGAAAGATGACCCGGAATGGGTGCCTTGCTGCACCGTGATGCGCTATGTTTGAAGGCTACCCGGCAGTTCTCCCTTTTACCGTTGGCAAATCCGTATGGCGCAGGCGACCCGCAACGCAGGTACTTCGGCCGGCTCTTCGGCCTCCCTGAGCGATGACCCGATCGAGTCCGTCTCGACGTGGTTCCAGCTGAACAGCAAGCCGATCCTTATGGCGGTTGGCGGCGTAGCTGTCGCAGCTGCCGCGGTGTTGGTGTACCGCAGCTCCACGGCATCCACCCGTGAAAAGGCATCGGTCGCGTTGTATGCGGCCCAGACCCCGTACGTGCAGGGGAAGCTGCCGGAAGCCCAGAAGGAGTTGGAGAAGGTTGCCACCCGGTATGGAAGCACGGCATCCGGGCAGCAGGCGGCGGTGTTGCTGGCGCAGGTGTTCTTCGAGCAGGGGAAGCCTGACGATGGCATCAAGGCGCTCGAAAAGGCGCTCGGCAGCGCGTCGGCCGACTTCAAGGGGAGTCTCGAATCGCTGATCGCGGCGGGCTACGAGCAGAAGAAAGATCTTGGCAAGGCGGCCGAACATTATGCGAAGGCTGCCGCGGCCTCGACCTTCAAGTCGGACAAGTACGGGTATCAGGCGAGCCAGGCTCGCAGCCTGATGTCGGCTGGCAAGGACGCCGACGCTCGGAAGATCTGGGAAGAATTGGCCAAACTGGATGGCGAGCCAATCCAGCAGGAAGCCAATGTTCGCCTGGGTGAACTGGCCGCCAAGCGGTAAGCAGACGCGAGAACATTGTAAACGTCGGGCGGACAACCTTCGTGGTGTCCGCCCGACGTTTTTTTGTTTTTCCGGATGAAGGGGAGCCGCCGGCGAATTCGGATGAGCTGCAGTCGGTGGCTGTTTGGTAATGCGGACAGGGAAGACGTCAGTATCGTGCCATAAAGATGGCAGTAAATGAACAGTGATTGCGCGAGCATTGTCTGTTTTTATGCGTATAATACATGTTATGTAAACTAGTGTTGGTGGATAACTGTGGGAAAAACTTCCGTGGAAATCATCCGGAAATGTGGGAATGTATCGTAAGTGTATGCTCAACAATACTTTGGGTTTACCGGATTCGTCTGTACCGTCGGTGGCAGCTCACGAATGGCAATACTGTCCACCTGTCCACATGGATTTGCGATCATTTTGGCTGGTTGCCAACACGTGGTCCCTTGGCCCCCCATGGGCACAGTCCGTAACGCATTCGGAAGCTGTTGGTGTGTCGCCATTTCCATCGTCAGACGACAAAAACGGCGCCCTGATGAGCGCCGTTCTATGTATGTGGTCTGGGGAGACATCTGCCCGCCTGGCGAGGAATGTCCCTCCTCTCGATACTCTAGATGTCCTCAATCACACCGCGATATACCACCCGCCCCTCTCCTCGTAACGTGGGCCGGTAGTCCGTTCGCATGCCGGTCTTTGTCGGTGCAGCGGCTGGCAACCGGACCTCCAGGGTTCTCCCGGAGCTGGTGAGGATTCCCACGACCTCCTCCTTGGCGAGACCCCACTCCGCCAACATGACCGCCGTGGCGACCGCGCCCGTCCCGCATGCCAGCGTCTCGCCTTCAACCCCCCGTTCAAAGGTGCGGTATCGCCATTGGCCGTTCGGCAGTGGAGACACCCAATTGACGTTGGTGCCGCTGGGGCCCGTTGCGGGATGCCAGCGGAGTCCGGGACCCCGAACGGCCACATCAATGTTTTCGGCGTTTTCCGTCAGGATGACCAGATGTGGGATGCCGGCGACGACAAAGCCAACCCGTGTTTCGCCGTCTGCCATTGGGACAGCAATGTCGTTGGTCATCTCGTGGACTGGCTGGAAATCAATCTCCGGCAACCCACGCACTCGGCTTGTGATAAGGCCTGCTCCCGTCGTCAGGCGCATCCCATCAGCGCTCGCCAGGCCAATCGCCGCGGACAGTGCCGTTGAGCAAAGCGTGGCGTTTCCGCACAAATCTGCGGGAGTTCCATCGCTGTTGAAATAGTGAATCCGAACATCCGCGTCGCCCGACAGGGGCTCTAGGGCGACTACGCCGTCAGCGCCTATCCCATTATACCTATTGCAGATACGTTGTATTGCCTCAGGTGATGTGACAAGTGAGATCGGGACGGTACGACCGTCGAAAAAGACAAAGTCATTGCCAGAGCCCGTCATCTTGGCAAAGGCGATGCCCCGGAGCGCGTCGGCGAGTGACGACATCAATACTGCCCTGAGATGCCCCACCACCTCAGCCGCCAGACCATCCAGATGGCTTCCCGAACGATGCGCTTGGACATCTTGGATTCACCTTCCGTGCGATCGTGAAACACAATGGGAATCTCCGCAATGCGGAACCCACGCTTCCAAGCCCGAAAGCTCATCTCGATCTGAAAGGCATAGCCGTTGGATCGCACTTTATCGAGCGGAATCGCTTCGAGCACGTGTCGGCGAAAGCACTTGAAGCCGCCGGTCGCATCACCGAGGTGAAGTCCTGTAATGGCACGAGCATAGATGTTTGCACCGTACGACAGCATCAAACGGGTCATCGGCCAGTTCACGACGGTAACCTTGCCATCGCGGTAGCGAGAGCCGAGAACCAGATCCGCATCCTTCACGGCGGCAAGAAACTCCGGAAGGTGGGCGGGATCATGCGAGAAGTCGGCGTCCATCTCAAAGACGTAGGCATAGTCCCGTTCCAGCGCCCACTTGAAGCCAGCCAGATACGCGCGCCCCAGCCCTTCTTTCCCCGCCCGGTGCAGCACATGCACCCGGGAGTCGGCGGCGGCGAGCTGGTCCGCCAGCCGTCCAGTTCCGTCAGGTGAATTGTCGTCGACCACCAACACATCGAGCCGTGGATCCTGTTGGAGGATCAGCGGCACGATGCGCGTGACGTTTTCGCTTTCGTTATAGGTAGGCACGATCACAATGCCCCGCTCTCCTGCAGCGAGGGCACCACGTGCCGGGGTCTTCATACGTGTCATCATGAGGCAGTGTGGGCCGGCAAATGCCGACCCCGACAATTTGGGGTCGAACTCGCCTGGTGCATACTTGCTGATACATACCCCGAACGGCCCTGGGGGAAGCGGTTCGTTCCTGATCAGCTTCCCCCAAACCCGACCGACGGTTCAAAAGTAACGACCAGGCACCCGCAGGTGTTCGTTACGGCCGCCGAAGTCCCGCTCGTTGCGATGGGGACATCAGGAGGAGCCCGATCAGCCCGGGGGCGATTTCCAGCACGGTAAGCCACACGCGAGACGTCGCCCCCAAGATGGCGACATCCCCCTGCCCTGCGGCTCCAATCCCGACCAGAAAGGCACTGATGGCGAGTTCCCGGAAGCCAATCCCTCCTGGCGCAAACAGCACGAGAAAGCCGACCAGGTACGAGGTGGCCCAGACGGCAATGTAGAGCACCGGATCTGTACCGATCCCTGGGGTCACCCCCTGGGCGAACAATCCAAACGCAATGCCGTAGCTGATCCACGAAAACGCATTGATACCGGCAGCGAGCCAGACGGTACGTTTGGACAGATGCTGCTCGGCCAACGGCAGTCCTCGCCAGCGCGCGAAACGGTCAAGGATGGCAGGCAGGACAAAGGGCAATACGGCAACGCCGACCAGAAACGCCACCGCCACTCCAATCGCGACGGCGCGCAGTCCCGGGTAAATCGCATCCAACCCCTGGGCGCCCGTAATAACCGCTACGGCAAATCCCGCCCCAATATTCAGGGATGTCCCAAGAATGGCGGCGCCAGTAGCGGAAAGCCCGGACACCCCTTCACGCGATGCCAGCAGACCAAGGGCGCCAATAGACCAGACCTTCCCAGGGAGGTATCGGCCCAGGTTGGCAATGGTCCAGATACGAACGGCAGCGGGATACGCCAGCGTCCCTCCCCAGCCCGCCAAGAGCATGCGCCAGCTTTGGATGAGCATCGCATAGGTTGCCAGTACGACCACGCTGGCGGCACCGATCCACCCCCACTGCACATCGAGAGCCCGGGCGGACTGCTGCACCTCAGCCCATTGGGTACTGAGCGTGTACCCAATGAAGCAGAAGGTCACGAGGAGCAACAGCCCTCTGAAGGCGGGCGAGCGCAGGGCGCCGGTAATGCTCACGTTCCCCTCGTTTGCTGAGCGACCGCCTCGCCATAAATCTCGAGGTAGCGAGCGGATACCGCCTGCGGTGTGAAGCGAGACAGCATGTCGGCGCGGGCCAGCATACCGAGGCGCTCGACGGTGCTCTCGCTCGCGATGACCTGCGCGATGGCGGAGGCCAGCGCCTGCACATCCCCGGTGGGAACGAGGGTGCCGCCGTGTTCAGGTTGTACAACGTCGATGACGCCGCCGTTGTTGTACGCAATGACCGGGGTGGCACACAGCTGCGCTTCCACCGCGACGAGGCCGAGGCCTTCACCTCGCGACGGCATCACCACGGCACGTGCCGATGGGTACAGCGGAGCGAGCGCTGGCTGAGGAAGTGTGCCATGCCACTGAATGCGACTGTTCAGGCCAAGGTGAGCGGCTTGCTGCTGCAGCGCTTCCCGGTCGGGGCCATCGCCCACGACCTGCAACGTGACGCCGGCCAATGAAGGGAATGCCAGCGCCGCGAGAAGGTCGGCCAGCCCCTTTTGGCTGTTGAGACGGCCCACAAACAGGATGCCCTGCCGCGCGTCAAGATGCGGGAGCGCAAGGAACTGTTGGGCGTCCACCGGCATGGGGGCCACGACAATCGCGCGATCTGGCGCAATGCGCTGGGCGATGTCCTTCAGCCATGTAGACACGGCAGTACGCGCCCCGGCCTGCCCGAGCACACCGCGCATGACCGGGTGCACGAGCGTCTTTTTCTCGGCCAATCGCACATCGGATCCATGCAGCGTGATCACGATGGGGGGATCATCTGGGCGTCGGCCTCCCCACAGGGCGAGCCCCGACGGGAACCACCAATGGACATGGACCACGTCGTACGGATCGCCGGCGCGGCGGGCGTCGTCCACGGCGGTACGGACGGCACGTCGGGTGGCGCGGAGGAGTTGCAGCAAGGCGAGTCGCCCACTCCACGACCCCATGACCGTCTCGGCCATGTTCCCCGTATAGGCGAGGGTCATGCGTTCGTCGCTGGCATAGCGAACGCGTTGAACAGGCACCCCTTCGATGACACTGCTGGGTGCGAGCCCCGCAGCGCCGGGAGCAATGATCTCTACCCGTGCCCCGTGTTGCCGAAGGCCAACGGCGAGGCGGAGGACAAACGAACCGGCGGCATCCCCGGGGAACCGGGGCGCGTTGTGCGTCACAAACAGGACGCGCGGAGCCGCACGCATTGGCGACGCGGAACGTCGCGGCGTCAGGCGTCGTCGCGCACCGTGGCGCGCGCGAGTCCCTGTTCGTCCGTCTCCTGCTGGCCAGCGGCCAGTTCATCCAGCTCGCGGCGCAACTCGCGCACCTCGGAGCGCTGCTGGGCAATCTGTTCGCCCAGAAGACCTGTCGCAAAAAAGATCGAGCCAAGCATGAGGCACGTCTGAATCACGGTCCAAGCCCAACGCTGACCCTGACCGGAGATGAGCAGCCACGCCAGGGCCCCGAATCCAGCGAGTACGCCCAGGGCAAAGAGGGCCACGCCGAGCATCCCGAAGGCGAGCAAGGGCTTCTGACCAAAGCGCAGCTCAAACCAGACGGCAAGCATGTCCAGCACACCGATGGGAATGCGCGACAGGCCAAACTTTGAGCGCCCGGCATGCCGCGGGTACAGCGGAATGGGGACTTCGGTAACCGTAAAGCCCTGCGCGGCGGCCATGACAATCATGTACCGATGAAAATCCGGACGCATGGGCAGTGCGGCCATGATCTCCCGACGGTACGCCTTCACGTTATTGAGATCACGCACCGGCACGTGGAAGAGCGTCCGACTGAGCTTGTTGTAAATGCCCGAGACAAACGCCTTCTCATACTTACCCTGCTTGTATCCGGTTACCATCTCGGACTCGCCGGCGAGAATGGGACCCACCAGGCTTGGGATGTCTTCCGGCTTGAATTGCAGGTCGGCCGGATAAAACACCAGCACCTGACCGCGGGAATGCAGGTACCCGGTACGGAGTGCTTCGGCGATTCCGCGTTGGGCCCGATGGCGGACGGGATGCAGGAAGGGAAATCGCTCCCGCAGCTCCTGCAGCAGCGCCCAACTGCCATCGCTCGACCCGTCGTCCACCACGATGACTTCGTACTGCGCGGACTGCGCACTGATCATCACCTCGCACAACTCGAGGAACAGGGCGAGGTTGCCGGCTTCATCCTTGGCCGGGACGAGCACACTGACGTCCACGAGGGGGCGGTTGCCCGCTCGTGCAGCGACAGGGAAAGGACGGGTGCGAACAGCCATACCAGTGGTGCTGAGGTCAGCGCGAACGGACAGCCGCGATCAGACGCGCTTGCGCATACGCGCGGGGAGTACGCCGAGTTGGTCACGGTACTTGGCCACCGTGCGCCGCGCAATCTGGACGCCAGTCTGCTGCAGAATTTCGACGATGGCCTGATCGGTCAGCGGGTTCTTGGTGTCTTCACCAGCGACCAGCTTTTCAATCTGATCCTTGATGCCTCGGGCAGAAACGTCGTCACCATCAGCGGTTGAGAGCCCGGACGAAAAGAAGAACTTGAGGGGCAAGACTCCACGGGGCGTCTGTACGAATTTTTCGTTCGTTACGCGGCTGACCGTGGATTCATGCATGCCGACGGCCTCGGCGACCTCGCGCAAGGTCAACGGCTTGAGCGCCTGCACCCCTCGCTCAAAGAAATCCTTCTGCCGATCAACGATGTAGTGCATCACCTTGAGCATGGTCTGACGCCGTTGCTCAATTGCCTGGATCATCCAATTGGCGGAATTGAGCTTGCTCGCGATGAAGTCCTTGCTCTCGGTATCGAACTTCTTCTTGTCGCGGGCGATTTCCTGATACGTACGGGAGAGCTTGAGACGCGGAAGGTTGCCGTCGTTCAGGAAGATGTGATACTCGTTGTCGATCTTGTCGACCACGAGATCGGGAATGATGTAATTGTCGCTGCTGGCGCTGAAGCGCAGCCCGGGCTTGGGATCGAGCTTGGCGATCTCGTCGTGCGCACTCTGCACGTCCTGCGCGCTGATTCCGAATCGCTTGGAGAGTTCGCTCCAGCGGTGGGCGATCAGCTCATCAAAGGCCTCTTCCACCAAACGGTACGCCAGTGATTCGCGCTGACCGGCTGCACGCAGCTGCAGCAACAGGCATTCCCTGAGGTCGCGAGCGCCTACGCCGGGGGGATCGAGATCCTGGATGATCTGCAGCATTTCCAGCATCTGCGCGTCCGAGAAACCGGGCGCGTCGGTGTCGAGGTCGCGCTCTTCGGCTTCACGCGTGAGGAGCTCGTTGATACCGCGCTGGATCTCCTCGAGTGGGCACGCCAGATACCCGTCATCGTTGATGTTGCCGACAAATTCGTCGGCAAGAAACGCCTGCAGCGGCGTGAGCTCAATGAGAGACAGCTGCTCGGTCAAGTGATCCGAAAGATCCTTGGTCGCAACCGTCACGGGCTCATACCATTCCCGTTGCTCGTGTTCTTCGCGCTGGCCACCGGTTTCAAAACCATCCAACAGCACGGCTTCCCAATCCACGTCATCGTCACCGGTCTTCTCCGGTTCTGATTCCGTTGTCGTTTCCGGCTCGGCCAGATCCTGAGCTTCCGCCGTGGTGTCTTCGGCATCGGACGAATCGTCGTCTTCGTCCTCAGGCTCCACCAACTCGAGGAAGGGATTGGTGAGCAGTTCCTGTTTGAGATGCTGCTGGAGATCGAGCAGGGGCATGTACAGCAAATCCATCGCCTGATACAGGCGAGGATTGACTTTCAGCTCTTGCCGGAGGCCGGCGTTTTGTTGCAGTCCGGTTTTCATTAGGCCCGTACTCCCTCGTCAGCTTCCGCGAAGCGTGCACGGAGTCGGGCCGACAACGTCGGTCCGAGGTAGATTTCCGCCACGGTGTCGTCAAATACCAGTTCACGAACCGTACCGGATACTTTCACGACGCCATCGTACATAATGTACGCCCGATCGACGATGTCGAGGGTTTGCTCGACATTATGATCACTGATGAGTACGCCGATGCCACGGTGGCGGAGTCCGGCCACGATCTGCTGGATATCGTGCACCGCAATGGGATCGACGCCGGCAAAGGGCTCATCAAGCATCATGAACTTGGGCTGCGTGACCAAGGCGCGCGTGATCTCCAGGCGGCGGCGCTCTCCGCCGGAGAGCTGAAACGCGCGACTGTGTCGCAGGTGCTTGATGCTCAATTCATCCAGCAATGTTTCCAGTCGTTCTTTCCGCTCCGACGCGCTGAGATCCAGCGTTTCGAGGATGGCCAGAATGTTCTGTTCCACCGTGAGCTTGCGGAAGATGGACGGTTCCTGTGACAGGTAGCCGATTCCCTGACGTGCCCTCTCGTACATGGGCATGTTGGTGATGTCGGTTCCGTCGAGGTTGATCTTCCCGGTCTGCGGTGCAATGAGCCCCACGAGCATGTAGAAGGTGGTGGTCTTGCCGGCGCCATTCGGGCCGAGCAGCCCCACGATCTCCCCCTGGGCAACGCGCAGCGCCACGTCATTCACCACGCGACGGCTGCGGTACACCTTTACCAGCCCTTCGGCCGAAAGGACGGACGCATCAGGGGGCACTGCCGCCCTGGGATTCCCCGGCGCCTGCACCGCGCGGTGCTCACCCGTGGCGCGCATTGCCCGTGCCAGTTCGGCACGATGGGGCTGGAGCGCCTGCCAAACCGAAGACACGACACGGACTGCGGGATCGTGATCAGCGTCGTCCACTTCGATGGGTTCAATCACGCCACTGGAAGCCAGACGGGGCAGCAGTGCCGCCAGGAGATGGCTGCGCACCTCGTCCGGGGCGAGGGCACGGCCGTCGCTGTTTTGTTCGATGTACCGGCGAATGACCGCGTGCAGGGGCACGGCTCCGGTCATGTCCGATTCATCGATCACGGCACCCATGATGATCGCGAGTGACCGATCACCGTGAACGGCGCGCTCAACCAGCGACGTCACGTCGTTGGCGGTGGCGGTCGGACGGGGGGCGGGCGAATCGGTCATGGACGGCGACGGGGGGCTGCGGACGGTGGACGAAGGGCGAAGTCGTGAGATTCGGGGGCCTCTCCGCCTGGTGGACGACGGGGGGGCTGTGGTGCGGGGGTACCTGGACGTTCGGGCTGACCACTTCCCTGTCCCCGGCCACCATTCCTATTGGCTTTGGCCGTGGTGGTGTCGGATAGACTATCGGGAGCCGGTTCGAGATACACCCCGGATGCTGCGGAATCTACGCGAACATCACGCACCGTACCCGAATCGAAGTGCACAAAGATTCGGACGCCCCGGACATAGTTGATGGACGGGGGGGCGGTTGGCCCTTTGGAACTCGCAAAATGGAAAAGAGAACTGGCGTTGCCGAGCGCCCGGATCTCCTTCACTTTCGCCCCGCCACTGTCGGACGCGGCTCCCGGAGCTGTGTCCCGTTTTGCGGTTATTAGGCTGTCGAAAAAGGCCAGAATGCTGTCGCCACGCAGCAGATCCTTGTCCTTGGTCCGCATTTTCAGGGTGTCGGGCGTACCAATCGCCATGGCATCGCCAATCGCGCGCACTTCCCGGACGTCCTTATCGACCAGACGAATGCGCATGGAATCGGCCAGTACGTCCTGCTGAGGCGTGGTGGCTTTGGCACGCCCCTTTCCAAAGGCATAGGCCTCCTCAAGCTGTTGCTCCTTGAGGCGCATATCGATGTTTTCGGCGTTCAGCACCAGGTCGGTGCTGGTCGCAATCGCCTTGTGACGTGCCACGATGCGATTGAGTTTCCGCGCGGTGCTGAACATGTCAATCGTATCGCCCACGAGCGTGAATCGCTGCGCGGTATCACGGTTGATGATGCGTGCACTGCGAATGAGCCGGGACAACTCCGACACTTTGTCGAACGCGGCGGAGTCTGACCGGGCGTTGATCTTCTCACGGTCAATTTGCACATCGCCCCACGCCATCAGGAGGGAATCACCGGCGTCCTCAAAGCGATTCGCCGTGACGTAGGTGGGCGGCTGCGGTTTGCCCGCACTGTCCTTCTCAATCAACGTGGCCATGGAGCGCGCGGGAGCAATCAAGCGGGCTTGCGGGCGCTCCGGCGTGCTGCGGAAGTACTCAATACTGGGCCCCGAAAACGTACTGCCCGTGGCTAACTGCGTCGCGACGACATTGCCGTCAGCATACAGTCGTCCTTCTTTGGTGAAGTACGTGGCATGGGTGGCGGTGATCTGCACCTTTTGAGGCTCCTCGTACACCACATTGCCGTAGAGATTCACAATACCCGCGGCCTGGAACTGCTCCGCGCTATCGGCGCGCAGGCGATTGTTCTCTCCCTGACAATGGCCAACGAATCCCCCCCCGATGAACGTGTTGGACACGCTCTCGGAGATGCGACTGTACAACAAACGGGTCTCCGGCGGTGATTCGGAGAAGTCCATGACGCAGGGGCGCGAAACCGCGGGCTTCTTCTTGGCCACCGGCTTCTTGACCGTGTCGGCGGCGACGACCGAATCGGCCTTGGCCTTGAGGGCCGCACTGTCTGCCCCGGGTGCCGCTGGCTTGGCGGGACTCGTGTCTGGCGCCACGACTTTCACACTGTCCGACGGGGGAACGACCGGCGCCGCCTGGGCAGGGGGCGCCGGCCGACGGCTTCCTCGACAGCCCGCTACGCTGGCCGCCACCGCCACCAACGTGAGCAGCACGACCCGACGGGCGCCCGGGGAAAAGCCAGAACGCGTGTCCATCAACGGGTGGGCACCTGGACCGGTGCAATACCCTTGCAGCTCTTGAGGCACTTGAAATTGTTGAGTTTCGGATCCGATTCGAAGCCGATTCCCGACAGTTCGCGCTTGGGTTCGTTCAGGACAAAGGCGGAGTCGGAAAAGAACTGGTTCCGCACTTGATCAAACACCAGCTGCTGGGAGCTGAACCGCTTGCCATCTTCGCGAATCACGACGACGTCTCCCCGGGCCTCCAATCGCTGCAGACGGGAGTTGTACGTGCCGGTTTTTGACGTCAGCACACCATCCTTCACGCCCTGCGCCGTGTAGAATGTCATATTCACCCGGCGCATTTCGAGCCGGGTGCCGTCTTCGTACATGTATGCCGTGTCGGCCAACAGCTCGCCATTGCTGACGCCTCTGTTGGTCAGGACGTGCCGCACGCCAAAGCCCATCTGGTCTGCCGAGTCGGGCATGGCGGAGCGCTGCGCCCGCTTGGTGGTGGCCGGCTTCTTGGGACATGCCGCACCGCCCAACAGCAGCACGCTGATGGCACCATACATCCAGAAACGGGCCGTACGGCCTGGACGCGCGCTCATACCGCGCCGGCGCGCATGAGATCATGCAGGTGCACCACACCCACCAGCTGCCCCGCGGTGTCAATAACCGGCATGGCCATGATGCCGTGTGTTTCCATGCGATGCACTACAGCACTCCCTAATTCGTGATCTTCAGCCAGGCGCGGCGACGTGGACATGACCGCCTCGACGGGAACTGACAGGACATCCTGCTGACGCTCCAACAGGCGTGTCAGATCTCCTGCCGTGACGACCCCGGATACCCGCCCCTGTTCCACAACCACCGCAATTCCCCGGCGTTCCGCCAGCAACACGACGGCCTCACGCATGGTGGCGGTTCGCGCCAGCACCGGAAGCGTTTCTCGCACCATCACATCCGACACCCGCGTCAGCAGGCGGCGCCCGAGGGCACCACCCGGGTGGAGTCGCGCGAAGTCCTCCGCCTGAAATCCTTTGGCCTGCAACACCGCGACCGCCAGCGCATCACCGAGTGCCATGGTGACCGTCGTGCTGGTGGTGGGAGCGAGGTCATGCGGACACGCCTCTTCCCTCACCAGCAAATCCAGCGTGACATCGGACAACCGCGACAACCGCGACGACGGTACCGCGGTCATGGCGATCCGCCTCACGCCCAAGCGCGCCAGCGCCTCGATGAGCCCCAGCAGTTCGTCGCTTTCTCCGCTCTTGGAGATGAGAATGGCCACGTCGTCGGCACCGACAATGCCCAGATCACCATGCACACTCTCCACAGGATGGAGAAACATGGCCGGCGTACCCGTCGAGGTAAACGTGGCGGCCATCTTGCGACCGACCAGCCCCGACTTTCCGACCCCTGCCACGATCACTCGACCTGTACAGGCCGCCAGAAGTCGTACCGCGTGCACAAAGGCGTCCCCCAGTGCGGCTTCACTGGCGCGCAACGCTTCCGCCTCCAGCGCCAGCACACGACGTCCACGCTCGATCAACACGGCGCTGTCGTGCACATCGATTGACCGGGTGGCGGCACTCCCTGATCCGGGACTCACTGCGGCACCTCCGATCCTTCGTGTGCATCCCCACTGCGACTCTTCACATAGCGCTCCACCGCATCCGTCCACTCCCCACGGGCATACAGCAAGGCCTCGGCAAATTCGCGAACGGCACCGTAGCCACCCCGGGCATTGAGGCGCAGGTGAGCAGCCCGGGCGGCTTCTGGCGTACTGTTGCCCACGGCGACGGGCAGCCCGACCGCACGCAGCACCGCCACGTCAGGGAGATCGTCGCCAACAAAGGCGACTTCGTCGAGCTCGACACCCAGATCGGTGCAAAGACGGCGCAGCGCCGGAAGCTTCCGGGCCTGCGGGTCCTGGATGCAGGCATCAACCCGAAGCTCCCGGGCGCGCATGGCCACACTTTCCGAGACACGCCCCGTGATGATCGCCACCTTGAGTCCACAGTCGCGCAGCATGGCCATACCAAGTCCGTCCTGTACATCGTAGCGCTTGAGTTCAAATGGAACGTGCGCGCCATCCCGGGACGCACTTCCCAGATACAAGCCGCCATCTGTCAACACGCCATCCACATCAAATCCAACCAGCTTGATGCGCTTGGCCAGCGCGACATCAAGGCGGGCCGGATGAATCAGGAGGGGAGGGAGCCCTTCGCCACTGGACATCAACGCGTGGACCGATCCCAGATGTCCACCGCACGACGCACCAGATCCGGCAGTGCGTCTAGCGGGATCATGTTCGGGCCATCGCTGGGGGCACGATCCGGTTCCGGATGCGTCTCCAGAAACAATCCTTGGGCGCCGGCGGCGATGGCCGCGAATGTCAGCGGCGGGATAAACTCGCGCGCGCCACCACTGCTGCCACCCTGCCCTTTGCCTGGCTGCTGCACACTGTGGGTTGCATCAAAGATGACGGGGACACCGCACGCTTCGCGCAGTCGCGGAAACGCCCGCATGTCTACGACCAGATCGCCATACCCGAAAAAGGTGCCGCGCTCCGTTACCGCGAGTGCTCCCGTCTCCCGGCCAGCCAGGGCGGCACCGGCCTCCACCTTTCTGACGGCACCCTTCATTCCCTCAGGGTGCATCCACTGGCCCTTCTTCACGTTCACCGCCTTGCCCGTGGCACCTGCGGCAAGGAGCAGATCCGTCTGGCGGCACAGAAAGGCGGGAATCTGCAGAACGTCCACAATTTCCGCGGCGGGCGCACACTGCGCGGCGTCGTGCACATCGGTGAGTATGGGGAGCCCTGTGGCCGCCCGCACGCGTGCCAGCGCCGCCAGCCCCGCTTCCAGCCCAGGACCGCGCACTCCATCCACGTTGGAGCGATTGGCCTTGTCGAAACTGGCCTTGAAGATAATGCCGCCCGGTACGTGCTCGGCGAGCCGAGCCAACGCCTCGCCAACACGCAGATTGAGCGTGTCGTCTTCGAGTTGGCACGGACCGGCAATCAAGAAAAGGCGGTCCGCGGAAAAGAGCGGGAGACTCACCGGACTCACTGGTTGACGTGCGCGAGGTCAGGCGCCTGCGACGCCTCAAGTTCGGCCCGACGACGGCGATCGGAGGCCGCCACAAAGCCGGCAAAGAGCGGATGCGGGCGCAGCGGACGTGACTGCAGCTCAGGATGGAACTGACACCCCACAAACCAGGGATGCGACGGCAGCTCAATCATCTCGACCAGCGAATCATCTGGCGACAACCCACTAAGTCGCATGCCCTGCTCGATGAAGCGCTCGCGATACCGATTGGAGACCTCGTAGCGATGGCGATGCCGTTCACTGACCTCCGCCTGACCATAGATCTCCGCGGCCTTGGAGCCGCGCTGCAAACGGCAGGGGTAAGCGCCGAGTCGCATGGTGCCGCCCTTGTCGGTCACTTCACGCTGCGTGTCCATGAGCGAAATGACCGGGTTGCCGCACTCCGGTGCGAATTCGCTGGAATGGCTATCGGTCAGCCCAAGCACATGGCGCGCGAACTCAATGATGGCCACTTGCATTCCCAGGCAGATACCGAAGAAGGGCAACTGCATTTCGCGCGCTGCGCGAATGGCTTCCACCATGCCTTCCACTCCGCGCACGCCAAACCCGCCTGGCACGAGCAGCCCATGGTACTGTGACAGGATCTCGCGCGCCTTCTCGGCGCTGGTGAACAGATCGCTCGACGTCCACGCCAGTTCCACTCCAACGTCGTTGGCAATGCCGCCATGGATCAACGCTTCCTGGACGCTCTTGTAACTGTCGATGTAGTCGGTGTACTTCCCGACGACGCAGATCTTCACGCGCTCACGCGGATTGGTGATGCGCCCCACCATGGCGCGCCACGCGGAGAGGTCAGGAGCTGGTGCACTGAGGCGCAACCGTTCCATGACCCGTTCGGCAAATCCCTGCTGCTCAAACACCAGCGGGATTTCGTAGATGGTCGGCACATCGGGACTCTCAATGACCGCGCCAAAGTCCACGTTGCAGAAGAGCGCAATTTTGCGCTTGACGTCATCCTGCAGGGGCTTCTCACTGCGGCAAATCAGGAAGTCCGGCTGGATACCGATTTCCATGAGCTCACGCACGGAATGCTGCGTGGGCTTGGTTTTCACCTCGCCGGCAGCCGCGATGTAGGGCACCAAGGTGAGATGCACGAAAATGGCATTCTCCTTGCCCACTTCACGCCGGAACTGACGAATGGCTTCGAGGAACGGCAGCGACTCGATATCGCCAACGGTGCCGCCAATTTCGACCAGCACCACATCGTTGCCCGGAGCGATGCGCTTGACCGCATTCTTGATTTCGTCCGTGATGTGCGGAATGACCTGCACCGTAGAGCCGAGATACTCACCCCGACGTTCCTTGGTGATCACGTTCGAGTAGATCCGGCCCGTGGTGATGTTGTTCGCCTGCGACAAGGGACGATCAAGAAAGCGCTCGTAGTGCCCGAGGTCGAGATCGGTTTCGGCGCCGTCATCGGTCACGAACACTTCACCGTGCTGAAACGGCGACATCGTACCGGGGTCGACGTTGAGGTACGGATCAAGTTTCATCATGGTGACGCGGAACCCGCGTTCCACGAGCAAGCGTCCCAGCGATGCCGCAGCGATGCCCTTGCCGAGTGACGATACGACGCCGCCAGTAACGAAGATGTACTTCGGCGCGGACGTCTGACCGGTCGGAGTGAGCGAAGTGGACATGAGCGGATTCCCGGTGAGGGCAGATATCAGGAACGATGCGTCTCAGGCAGACGCAGTCGGCACGGTGTCGGTATACAGCTGATCCCAGCGCGCGTTGGCGCGCTGCAGGTCGTGTTCGGTGTCGATCCCGCCGTCGGCGCTGGGCACCAGCGCTACGCCAATGGCCAGGCCATGGGCGAGCGGACGCAGTTGCTCAAGGCGTTCGACGAGTTCGAGCGGGTGTGGGGGCCACAGCACCCACTGTTGCAGCGCGGGCCGGGAATACGCATACACCCCCACATGCTGGTGCACGAGTGGGGTGAGGAGCGCGATATCCGAAGGATCACGAAGAAACGGAATGGGTGCCCGTGAAAAATAGAGCGCGAGCCCCTCGTCGGTGCAGACGACTTTCACCACATCCGGCTGCCCAAGCGCCTCCGCAGTGACCGGCACGGCGGCGGTACCAATGGGCGCCCGACCGGCCGCGACCACATGCACCGCACCGGCCAAGGCCTCGCGGGACACAAAGGGCTCGTCCCCTTGTACATTGAGCAGGACATCGAAGGTGGAAAAGTCCGGATGCGCGGCGACTTCAGCCACCCGATCGGTGCCACTGGGATGGTCATGGCGGGTCATGACGACCGGGATACCACGCGACCGGCACGCGTCCTGGACGTCGTCGTGATCGGTCGCTACCACCACATGGTCGGCAACCCCGAGGGCGAACACCCGCTGATAGACCCGGACGACAAGCGGTTCGCCCCCCAGGAGGCGAAGTGGTTTGCGGGGAAGTCGGGTCGCGCCAAGGCGCGCCGGGATCACCGCGAGGACGGCCATTGTCCAGTTTGTGGGGGCGTGGTTGCAGCAAAATTCACGCCAATTAAGATACCCCGTTTGGTGCGCCAAGGCAAACGGGCGCCCGTGCAGTTTTCAGTCTCTCTCAGCTTTCGGCATGCCCACATCGTGGTGGATCGGCTTTAACGCCCTGGTGCTTTTCCTGCTCGCGCTCGACCTCGGGATTTTCAACCGGAAGCCCCATGCCGTTTCGGTCAAGGAAGCCCTCGGCTGGAGCGCGGTCTGGATTACCCTCGCGGTCGGCTTTGGCCTGTGGATTGGTCAGGCCATGGGGCGACAGGCGATGCTGGAGTTTTATGCCGGCTACCTCGTTGAGCAGGCGCTATCAGTAGACAATCTGTTTGTCTTCATCCTGGTGTTCGGCTACTTCCGGATTCCGCAGGAACTGCAGCACCGCGTGCTTTTTTGGGGCATTCTGGGCGCCTTGCTGATGCGCGGCGCCATGATTGGGGCGGGCGCTGTCCTCCTCGCCAAGTTCCACTGGATCATTTACCTCTTTGGCGCGTTTCTGATCTACACCGGTTTCAAAATGGCGTTCGGCGGTGAGAATGAGATTGAACCCGAGCAGAATCCGGTCATCCGGCTGGTCCGCCGCTTCATGCCGCTCACCACGAAGTTCCACGGCGACAAGTTCTTCGTGCGGGAAGCACTGGAGCCCGGTGGCGTCGTGAAACTGGTGGCGACGCCATTGTTTGTCGTGCTGGCACTCGTCGAGACCACCGACGTGGTATTCGCCGTCGATTCCATCCCGGCCATTTTTGGTGTCACCAGGAATCCATTCCTTGTGTACACATCGAATGTGTTTGCCATTCTCGGGCTGCGGTCAATGTATTTCGTTCTGGCCAACATCATCGGCAAGTTTCACTTGCTGAAGTACGGGCTGTCGATCGTGCTGGCCTTTGTGGGCGCCAAAATGTTGTTGTCGGAAATCCAGCCCATCAGCATTGGGGTCTCGCTCGGTCTCGTGGCTGGCGTGCTGATCGGCAGCGTGGTGTTGTCGCTCCTCATCCCGCCCAAGGGTGAGACCCCGACCGAGCACTGACCACGTGCGGTTGATTCCGGCCGGCGGATTGCGCCGGTCTGCAACTACGCCGCGGTTCCCCTACGGAAGGTGCGCGCCATGCGCAGGAAGTTCACCAGCAACGTGCGCCCGTGTTGCGTGAGGATCGATTCCGGGTGGAACTGCACCCCCCACACGGGATGCGCGCGATGCTGCAGCGCGTGAATTTCCGTGGCGTCGTCGGTGGCCGTCGCGGTAACGTGCAGGCAATCGGGGAGCGTCTCACGCTTCACGATCAGCGAGTGGTAGCGCATCACGCCAAAAGGAGACGGGACATCGGCAAAAAGTCCCGTCCCATCGTGGACGAGTTGGGACATCTTGCCGTGCATGACCCGCGAGGCCCGCACCACGTCGCCGCCGTACGCTTCGCCAATGGCCTGATGGCCAAGACACACCCCAAGCAACGGGATCTGTCCACCGTACCGCCTGATCACGTCTACCGAGATCCCGGCCTCCCGTGGTGAACACGGTCCTGGTGATACCACAACGGCGTCCGGTGCCATTTGGCCCACTTCGTCGACCGTCAAACGATCATTGCGGTGGACTTCCAACTCCTCCCCGAGTTCCCCGAAATACTGGACGAGGTTGTACGTGAATGAGTCGTAGTTGTCGATCACCAGCAGCATAAGGCGCTCAGGAACGCGGGTGGAATTGCTTGTGTACGCTACGAAGATACTCACGGTCCACGTGCGTGTAGATCTGGGTGGTGGCAATATCGGCGTGGCCGAGCATCTCCTGCACGGCACGCAGGTCCGCGCCCCCTTCCAGAAGATGCGTGGCGAACGAATGGCGGAGTGTGTGCGGTGACACGGGCTTTTCGATTGCCGCCTGATCCACGTATTTCCGCAGGATTTTCCAGGCGCCCATTCTGGTCAGGGGTTTCCCCTGCCCATTCAGAAACAGGATGCCCTTGCCGTGCCCTCGTTCCAGTACGGGACGCAGCTCGCGGACATACACGGCCACCGCACCAATCGCCGAACGCCCTATGGGAACGAGTCGCTCCTTGCTCCCCTTGCCGAACACGCGGACGAGGCCGTCTTCCAGCAGCACGTCTTTCAGCGCGAGACCAATCCACTCGGAAACCCGGAGCCCTGCCCCATAGGCCAGCTCCAGCATCGCACGATCACGAAAGGCCAGCCGTTCATCGAGCTGTGGCGCGGCCAGGAGGCGCGTCACTTCCTCGACCGACAGGACCTCCGGCAATGTCCGCCAGCGCTGCGGTGAATCCAATCGTTCGGTGGGGTCGCTGTGAACCAACCCTTCTGCCAGCAGAATGCGGAACCACGTCCTTAGCGCGGAGATATTGCGCCGGATGGAGCTGCCCGCCAACCCGAGATCCTTGAGGTGATAGACAAACTCCCGCAAGATCGCCGGTGTAATGGCGGCCGCGCTCGCAATGCCGTGCTCCCGAAGGAACGCGGCACAGCGCAGGACGTCTCGACGGTACGCGTCAATCGTTCGCGGTGAGGCCCCGTCTTCCAAAGCGAGGGCATCTTCGAACGCCTGGAGATGGAAGCCACGTCGCAGCGTCCGCTCCTCTTCACTCATGGGCATCGGGGACATAGTCATGAACGGCGATGCCCGCGCTGCCGACGCCAAAACACAAACGCGACCGCTACGACCACGATGCCGAGGGCAACCAGGCCAAGGGTGCGTTGCTGCCGGGTAATGGCGGCCAGCAACTGGTCGGCGCTGGCGCCCGCCCGGAAGGCCAGCAGGCACACGACTCCGTACCAGACACCCGACGCCAGGGACATCGCAATCGCGGATCGTCCGGCGCCAATGCCAAGCGCGCCCGCCATTGGCGGCACGAGCGCCCGCACCCCGGGGAGAAAGCGGCTGATCACGACCGCTACCATCCCCTGCCTCTGGAACTGCCGGGAGAATTCACCGGCCGCCTGCTCAGTGACAATTGAGGGGAAACGGCGGATGAGCCACGGCAAACCAAAGCGATGCCCAAGGGCGTACATGAGCATCGCGCCACCAACGTTTCCCACCATGGTGGCAGCCCACACGCCGAGCATGGTACCGTTGCCGCGTGCGGCCACAAATGCGCCGAGCGCAATCACGGTATCGGCAGGCAACGGTGGGAAAACGTTCTCGGCGAACGCTGCCACCAAAATGGCGCCGTATAGCAGCGGGTCTGGCAAGCCGGCGAGCCACGCGAGCAGATCGTTCATGACTCACGCATGGATTGAAGTTGCGTCGCAGCGCCGGTCAGGCGCCGTGAATGGTCGCCGTGCACATCACGGCGAGCCCTTCCTCCCGACCGATCCATCCCATGCCTTCGTTCGTCTTGCCCTTCACAAACACCTGATCGTGCGGAATGCGAAGCGCGTCACACAGCACGGCGCGCATGGCCTCACGATGCGGACCGATCTTCGGATGCTGGGTAATGACGGTCACGTCGACGTTGTGCACGCGATAACCGGCGTCCCACAAACGCTCCACCGCCGCCTTCAGCATCACGATCGAATCCTTGCCCTTGTTGGCCGAGTCCGTATCCGGAAACATCTGGCCGATGTCGCCGAACGCCGCCGCACCGAGAATCGCATCGGTGATGGCATGGCAGATGGCATCCCCATCGGAGTGACCGGCACAGTGTACATCCCCGGCAATGTCAATGCCGCCGAGGCGCATGGGCCCACCCTCACCGAAACGATGCGAGTCGTATCCGATGCCCACCCGCGTGTTCACCAACGTCGATGGCGGGATGTCCGTCACGCCGCCACCGTGGCGTGCGCGTCGGACGCTGCGGTGACACCGCTCGAGATGAGCGAATAGTCCTGACGCCGCCGCGCGGGAGTAAACCCGGCGTCGGTGATGAGCCGGTCGAGCTCATGGACAGTGGTGCGGTGTGTGGTGTTGGCCGCCGACACCACGTTCTCCTCGATCATGAGTGAGCCGAAGTCGTTGCAGCCATAGCGCAGGGCCATCTGCCCCACCTTCATGCCCATCGTCACCCAACTGGATTGCAGGTTGGGCACGTTGTCGAGCACAATGCGAGAGATGGCTACCGTACGCAGGTACGTGGTTGCGTCCGTCTTGGGCATGTGAGACATGGTGGGCGTATTTTCCGGCTGCAGCGGCCAGGTGATGAACGCCGTGAAGCCGTTGGTGCGCGCCTGCAGGTCCCGCACCCGCTGCAGATGCTCGATACGCTCCGCCAGCGTTTCGCCAATGCCGTACATCATGGTGACGGACGTTTTCATCCCCTCGTTGTGCGCGAGCTCCATGATTTCCAACCAGCGATCAGCACCTGCCTTCTTGGGCGCTGCAATGTCGCGGACGCGCTGCACCAGAATTTCCCCACCGCCGCCAGGGATGGAATCGAGGCCGGCGGCCTTGAGCTCACGAATGACATCGCGCGCATCCATCCGGAAGCGCGTGGAGAAGAAATCCACTTCGCTGGGCGAGAAGCCGTGAATGTGAATGGGATGATTCGTCTTGATGTAGCGCAGCAGATCGAGGTACCACTCAAACGGGATGTAGGGATTATGCCCACCCTGAATGAGAATCTGGACGCCGCCGAGGGCCTTCGTCTCCTCGATCTTCTCGCCGATCTGCTCGTACGACAGCGTGTACCCTTCCCCGTGTTTGGGGCGGCGATAGAACGCACAAAAGCCGCAGTCCGCCACACATACATTCGTGTAGTTGATATTGCGGTCAACGATGTACGTCACCACACCGTGCGGGTGCTTCTGCTCCCGGATGCGGTCGGCCTCGAGGCCGAGTTCCAGCAACGGAGCGTTGGTGTAGAAATCGAGGATGTCACGCATGACGGATATGCTGGCTCACGGAAAGTCGGTCACGCGGCGGGCAGGAAGGCCAGCGAGCCATCAGGCACGCGGCCGGCCAGAACAAGCCGCCGGAAGAACTCCGTCAGACCCGCGAGATGCGGGTACGACAGTCGATAATCAAGCCCCGCGAAATACTCGCGGCACGCCTCCACCGAAACACCGCTGGCGAGTGCCGCTTGCGCGGAAATTTGCGGCAGATGCTGCAAGCCCCAATCGCGCGAAGCGATCAGTGAGGCGTGCGCGGACAGCGACGCATGGACCGGCGTCCGCCGTTGTGCAACCCACACGGCAAAGACAAAGGGCAAGCCGGTCCACGCCTTCCAGGCCGCTCCCAGGTCTTCCCGGTACGGATACCGCTCCGCCCACATACCACCGCGGCTGGCCGCATCAAACAACTTCAGCGCCGCATCACCGATCACCAGTCGGGCATCATGCGGCTCGTCGTCAAACCGGGCGATATCGCCCATCTCCGCATCACCCGGAACAAACTCCGGACGACACTTCCAGACATGCTCGAACAGCAGTTCGAGCAGATGTACGGAGGTCATGCTGCTCTTGCTCACCACGACGCGACGGCCACCGAGGTCGCGTGCATCCCGCTTGCTGAAAAGCATGACACTGCGCACTGGGCCATCGCTGGTGATCCCCAATTCGGGGAGCAGCAAAAACTGGTGCGCATCCCGCGCATACTCCACCGCGGAGACCACACTGACGTCAATTTCACCGGCAGCCATCAGGCGATTCAGCTGGGTCGGTACACCGTCCACCAATTCGCCTGCCAGCGGCACGATGCCACGTTCAATGGCACTGTAGACCGGGAAACAGTTGATGTACCGAATGCGACCAACTCGCAACGGTGAATGCCCGGTCTCGTCCATGTCAGCTCCCAAGCGGCACGAGTTCATCGGCCGGCGCGGTGATCCCCTCGCCGGTGTCGTCGGGCATGAACTCCCGAATGACCTGATAGAACGAATTGCGTTCCGCGGGGGCTTTCCCGGCCCCGCGGATGAGTTGCAGCAATTGTGGCAGCGTCATCCCCTGCGGGGTGCTGGCACCCACGGCATGATAGATCTTCTCCCGCACCACAGTGCCTTCAATGTCATTCACCCCGAAATGCAGGGCGATTTGCGACAAGGCTGGCGTCACCATGATCCAGTGTGTCTTGATGTGCTCGAAGTTGTCGAGAAACAACCGGCCCACCGCCAGATTGCGCAGATCATCGAAACCGGTGGTGCTGGTACCGGTGCGCCCCAGCGTCTTGCCGAGTTCGTTATCGTCGGGGTGATATGCCAACGGGATGAAGGCCAGGAATCCGCCTGTCTCGTCCTGCAAATCACGCAACATGCTGAGGTGCTGCATCCGATCGTCAATTGTTTCCACATGCCCATAGAGCATGGTGCAGTTGGACCGGATGCCGAGCTGGTGCGCGGTGCGGTGAACGTCGATGTAGTCCATGCCGCCCAACTTCTTGTCGGCAATCTGTTCACGCACGGCGGCGCTGAATGTCTCCGCTCCGCCGCCCGGCAGGGTATCCAGCCCGGCCTCACGGAGCGAGAGCAGTACCTCCTCACGTGTCATCTTTTCGATGCGCGCGAGATGGGCGATTTCCACGGCCGTCAACGCCTTGATGTGCACCTGCGGATGCCGTGCCTTGAGGGCGCGGAACATCGTGCGGTAGTACTCAAGCCCCGCCTGCATATCGAGGCCGCCCACAATGTGAAACTCGCGCGTGATGGTCCCGTCGGCGCGGTCGGACTCGGCCAGCACCTGTTCCAGCGTGTAGCGGTATGCCCCCTCTTCTTTGGGCAAGCGCGCATACCCGCAGAAGACGCAGGTCTTCCGCAGGACGCAGATATTGGTGGGATTGATATGCTGGTTGGCGGCGAACGTCACCCGGTCACCGTGGCGCGCACGGTTGGCCGCATCGGCCATGGCCCCGACTCCCAGAATGTCTGGCGAGGTGTACAACAGGGCACCGTCGGCAACGGTCAAACGCTCTCCCCGGATCAGCTTTTCACCGATGGGGCGCAGCGACGGATCGCGCAGTTTCTCGAGGTCAAACGGGACAGCAAGCGGCATCAGGGCGTACCAAGGCTCCGGCGCGGCGTCACACCGCGCATCACCTCAATGAACGCCCCGATGGCCTTACCCGTGCCAGCGTCGGAGCGCGATCGAGACGTTGTGACCACCAAACCCGGAGCTATTGGAGATCGCGACGTTCACCTGGCGCGCCTTGGGCACGTTGGGGGTGACATCGAGGTCGCACTCCGGATCGGGGGTGCTGTAATTGATCGTGGGTGGAATCATACTGTCCCGCATAGCCAACGCGCACGCAATGAATTCCACGCTCCCCGCCGCGCCCAGCATATGCCCGGTGGCGGACTTGGTGGAACTCACCGACAACTGGTACGCGTGCTCACCGAACACCGCCTTGATCGCCTTGATCTCGTTGGGATCGTTGAGCGGCGTGGATGTGCCGTGCGCGTTGATGTAATCGACATCGGACGGCGCCAATTTGCCATCGGCCAGCGCCTTACGCATGGCCCGCTGCAGCCCTTCGTGCGCGTCCGGCTGCCCGGTCAGGTGATAAGCGTCACCGGTGGCGCCGTAGCCGATCACCTCGCCATAGATCCGGGCCCCGCGCCGCAGGGCGTGCTCGAGTTCTTCGAGCACCACCACCCCTGCCCCTTCGCCGAGCACAAACCCGTCCCGCGTGGCATCGAACGGACGAGAGGCCGTCGCCGGCGAATCGTTCCGCTCCGACAGGGCGGTCATGTTGCCGAAGCCGCCAATCGCCATGGGCAACACGGCTGCTTCTGTCCCGCCAACCAACATGACATCGGCGTCGCCGTACGAAATGGTGCGGAACCCTTCACCGATCGCGTGCGCACTGGTGGCACACGCCGACATGGTGGCATAGTTCGGGCCCTTCGCGTTGAAGCGCATGGACACGATGCCCGCCGCGATGTCGGCGATGTACATCGGGATGAAGAACGGCGAGATCCGCCGGTTCCCCGACTTTATCAGCGTGGAGTGCTGGTCTTCCATGGTGGCCAGCCCACCGATCCCACTGCCAATAATGACGCCGGTCTCCTCGGGAACGTACCCTCCGTTCTCGAAGCCCGCGTCATGCATGGCCTGCACGGCAGCGCCCATCGCATACTGGGTGAACAGATCGGCGCGCTTGGCTTCCTTGCGGTCCATGTACAGGCCCACATCGAAACCCTTCACCTCGCATGCAAACTTCACCTTGAAGTCTGATGCGTCGAACTTGGTGATCAGCGCGCCCCCGGACACACCCCCCAGCAGCGACTGCCAGGTCGTCGACACGTCGTTCCCGACGGCCGTGATCGCCCCAAGACCCGTGACGACGACCCGACGACGCATCAGCCCGTGACCTTCGCCTCGAGGTACGCGATGGCGTCACCTACGGTGCGCAGCTTCTCGGCATCCTCGTCGGGAATATCGATGTTGAATTCCTTCTCGAATTCCATGACCAGTTCGACGATGTCGAGCGAGTCGGCGCCGAGGTCTTCGATGAAGCTCGCTTCGGGGGTGAGCTTCTCGCGCTCAACGCCGAGTTCCTTCTCGATGATGTCCTTGATTTTCGACGCGTTATCCGACATGGGAACGGTTCCTCTGAAGTTGTTAAAGTGAGAATGCGGAACTTAGCCACAGCAAGGCGTCACAGGGAGGGTCTGCGGGGACAAAACCCGCGGAAGTGACCTCCCAGGCGCCGGTTTACATCACCAGGCCGCCGTCCACGACAAAGACCTGCCCAGTTACATAACTGGTCAGGTTGGATGCGAGCACGACCACCATGCCCGCGATATCATCCGGTGTCCCCAAACGCTCCAGGGGGATCCCGGCACTCATGGACGCTCGCGCCTCCGGGGGCATGGCGGCCGTCATATCGGTTTCGATGAAGCCGGGCGCCACGACATTGGCCAGAATGTTCCGCGAGGCCAGTTCCTTGGCGATCGATTTCGTCATCCCGATCAACCCCGCCTTGCTGGCGGCATAATTCGCCTGCCCCTTGTTGCCAATCAGTCCCACCACGCTGGCCACGTTGATGATCCGCCCCCAGCGCCGCTTCATCATCCCACGACTGGCGGCTCGGCAGGTGGCGAAGGCACCGCGCAGATTGGCGTTGATGACGGCATCCCAATCGTCGTCCTTGAGACGCATCATGAGATTGTCCCGGGTCAGGCCGGCGTTGTTGACCAGAATGTCCAATTGGCCAAAATCCTTTTCCACCGCCTCCACCAGGGCCGTGGCCTGCGCAACCTCGGACACATCGGTGGCGTACCCCTTTACCTCGGCTCCGGTCGCGGCCGCAATCTCTGCTGCCGCCGCCTCCGCCTTCGCCTGATCACGGCCAGTCACAGCGACCCGCGCCCCGGCTTTGGCCAGCGCCGTGGCGATGGCTCGCCCGATCCCGCGTGTTGATCCCGTTACCAGGGCCACGCGCCCATTGAGTTCGATCTGCATGCCAGCCGCCATAAAGCGTTGTCCGGTCAGGAGTTCTGAGAGGCCGATTCGAGAAACTTCTCGATGTCCGCCACAGTGCTCACCGTCATGGTGCGCACTGCGGGAGCAATCCGCCGTGCCAATCCGGTCAACACCGCACCACTACCAATCTCCACGAACGTGGCATCCGGATGGCGTTCCGCCAAGGTGCGCATGACGCGCGTCCACTGCACGGGGGCGGTGAGCTGCTGGAGCAGCAGATCACGGGCCTGTTCGGCACTGGCGATGGGTTCGGCGTTCACATTCGCCACAACCGGGACCACCGGGTCGCGCCACGTTTCCGCGCTGAACGCCTCGGCAAGTCCCGCCACGGCGGGGGCCATTAAGGGCGAATGGAATGCGCCACTGACCGGCAAGGGCAAGCACCGCTTGGCGCCGGCCTCCTTCGCCAACTCCATGGCGCGCTCCACGCCGGCAACCTCGCCGGAAATGACCACCTGCTCTTCACTGTTGTAGTTGGCCGGCACCACCAGACCACGCTCGCGACTCGCCTGCGCGCACAAGCCGTCGATGGAGGCCGTCAGTACGCCCAGGATGGCCGCCATGGCTCCCGGACGCTGCACACCTTGCTCGTACATGAGCGTGCCACGCCGGCGCACGATACGGGCGGCGGCGGCAAGATCGAGGGTGCCGGTGACATGGTACGCCGAAAACTCACCCAAAGAGTGCCCGGCGGCGGCCGCCATGCGACCATCCATGGCGCTCCCGATCACCGCCCAAACGGCGGCACTGTGGGCGAGCAACGCCGGCTGCGCGTTCAGAGTACGCGTCAGCTCGTCGGCTGGCCCTTCAAAGGCCAGGGTCGAGAGCGCGGCGCCAACGGCATCATCGACGGCATGAAAGGCATCCCTAGCCGCGGGAAAGGCCTCATAGAGGTCCTTGCCCATGCCAACTTTCTGTGAACCCTGACCGGGGAGCAGGAACACGTATTGCATGGCCATCGCGTTGCTGAAAGGCGGAGGTACGGGAACTGATATAAGCTGGAGGTTACGATCGTGCCGGCCTCAGAACCGGGCGACGATCGACCCCCAGGTAAAGCCGGCGCCAAAGGCGGCAAAGAGCACAGTGCTGCCCTCTTTGATGCGTCCCTGTTCCATGGCGTCGTTCAACGCGATCGGAATGGATGCCGCAGAGGTATTGCCAAACCGGTCCACGTTCACGAACACCTTCTCCATCGGGATGCCGGCGTGCTTTGCCGTTGCTTCGATGATCCGGATATTCGCCTGGTGCGGAATGAGCAGATCCACATCGGCCGCCGTGAGGCGGGCGCTGTCCAGCGCGCGATCGGTAGCCTCGGCCATGGAGCGCACGGCGTGCTTGAACACTTCGCGCCCCGCCATGTGAATGAACTGCCGCTTCCCTACTTCTGGCGAGTACGGCTCGGCACCGCCACCGGCGGGACGCCAGAGCAGTTCCGCGAGGGCTCCGTCGGAACGCATGAAGGTGGACATGATGCCCTTGTCCTTCTTGTCTCCGCGAGCCCGCCGCAACACCGTGGCGCCGGCACCATCGGCGAACAGAATGCAGGTGTTGCGATCGGTCCAGTCAACAATGGCACTGAGCTTTTCAGCGCCAATGACAAGCACGGTGTCAGCCGAACCGCTGGCGATCAGGGAGTCACCGACAATGGCGCCATACAGCCAGCCCGAGCAGGCGGACGCTACGTCGAAGGCAGCGGCGCGCGACGCGCCCAACGCGGTTTGTACTTCAACCGCCTGCGATGGCAACAGGTGATCGGGCGAAGCGGTGCCGCAGACAATTACATCGATTTCGCCGGCGGTGACGCCGGCTTTGGCCATGGCCTGCTGCGATGCCTTGGCGCACAGTGAGGTGAGCGACTCTCCCGGCTCCGCGATATGGCGCTGCCGGATACCGGTGCGCTCAATAATCCACTCGTCGTTGGTTTCGATCCCCATGGCGGCGAGGTCGTTGTTCGTAACGACCTTGGCCGGCACTGCGTGACCAGTGCCGGCGATATACGAGAACGGACGCTTCATGTCGTGATTCCGGAGCCAGTGGTCGCGGGCATCGACTCAGCCAGTCGCCGCCCGATCTGTTCGGTCATCCCCGATTCGTGGGCGCGCAGCGCCACATGGATGGCATTCTTGATCGCCTTGGGGGAACTCTTGCCATGTGAGATGATGGAGACTCCGCGGACGCCCAGCAGCGGCGCGCCGCCGTATTCGTCCACATCAAGTTCCTTCAGCGAACCCGCCACTTCCCGCGCGTCGAGTCCGGCGACTTTGGACACCATGCCGATCAGCATGGGGCCAATGCTTTCGTAGAACTTGAGGAGGATGTTGCCGGTAAACCCATCGCAGACCACCACGTCAATCGGACCGCGGTCGCAGACGCCCTTGGGCAGGTCGCGCCCCTCGACATTGCCGAGAAAGTTGATTCCGGCATGGAGCAGACGCTGGTGGGCTTCCTTCACGGCGAGATTGCCTTTTTCCGGCTCTTCGCCAATGGACAGTAGGCCCACCGCGGGATTGCTCCGGTCGAGCAGTGCCTGCGCGTAGACGGTCCCGATACGGGCGAACTGCACCAGTTCTTCCGGGGCACAGTCGACATTGGCCCCCACATCGAGCACCAGAATGGGCTGCCGAGCGGTAGGGAAAATGGTCCCGATGGCCGGGCGCGTGAGCCCGGTGTGCAGTTTGAGCAACACCAAAGACGCGGCCATCTGCGCGCCGGTATTGCCGGCGGAGACGAACGCGTGTGCCTGGCCTTCGGCGACCCGCTTGATGCCGATGACCATTGAGCTATTGGGTTTTCGACGCAGGGCAGCCGACGGCTTGTCGGTCATGTCCACTACTTCGGGCGCTTCGACGATGGTCAGTCGGTCCCGAACATGAGCGACCGAGGCAAACTCCTCACGGAGTAATCCGTCGAGTTCGGCCTCGATGACGGCCGTTTGGCCGACGAGCTCAATGTGGTGGTCGGGCCCCAGCGCGCTGAGCGCATGGAGGGCGCCCGCGATGGGGGCCCGGGGGGCAAAGTCTCCCCCCATGGCATCCACAGCGATGCGCGCCAAGCTTACGCTTCCTGCGCCGTTACCCGCTGCTCACCCGCATAGTACCCACAGTCCGCGCAAACGCGGTGCGGGCGCTTGGCCGTGCCACACTGCGGGCACGACTGAATCACGATGGCGGGCGCGGTCTTGTGCGTGTTGCGGGCGCGCTTCCGCCGCTTGGATGTACGGCGCTTCGGTACGGCCATGGGATGCTGACCTGACTTTTTGAGACGTAAGAACCGACAAGGGGCTCAGCGCAGATTGCGCAAAGCGTCCCATCGGGGATCAGAGGGTGGAGGACAGGTGCAATCCCCCGTGTTGCGATCGGCACCGCAGGACGGACAGAGTCCCTGGCACTCCTCCCGACACAGCGCAAACGCCGGAACGGCCAACAGCCATTCCTCGCGCAACGCCGGGCGAAGATCGAGTTCCCGTTCGCCTGCAGGGATCAGCACGACATCGTCCTCTTCAGCGACGTCGAGATTCGACTCCGCAAAGAGCAACTGCACATCATCCGACACCTGCGTGGTGACGTCGGTCAGGCACCGCCTGCACGTCGTCTCCGCCATACCTTCAAACCGGCCGCTGAAGTAAAAGCGACCTTGCCCGGCACTGGAGAGGCGGCCAGTCACGTGCACCCCGGGATCAACCGGACGTGAATCACCCTCCCCCCATACGGAATCCGCCCCGTCCAGCAGACTATCGACGCTCTCGGCGCGGGATTCCAACGTGCGGATGTCAAAGCACAGCATAGCCGTGTAACGTAGAGCGCCAGCCCCCGTCACACAAGGGCTGGCGCCGCTTTTTTTCACCCGCACGGCGGCGCCAAGTGACGCCGCCGTGCGGAGTTAGCCAACGGGCCGGGAGAACCGCCCCGCCCGGATCGCCTTACGCAATCACGTCGGCTTCGGCAAAGAAGAACCGCGCCTCACGGGCGGCGTTTTCGTCGGAGTCGGAGGCATGAATGGCGTTCTTCCCCTTCGACTCAGCGTACAGCTTGCGGACGGTGCCTTCGGCGGCCTCAGCCGGGTCGGTCGCGCCAATGGCCGTACGGAGCGAGGCCACCGCGTCGTCCTTCTCAAGGATCAGCGGCATGCAGGGGCCACTGGTCATGAATTCCACCAGTTCGCCGTAGAACGGGCGGGCGGCGTGGACTTCGTAGAACGCGCCGGCCTGGGCCGTCGTCATGTGCATGACGCGGGCCGCCTTTACCGCAAAGCCCTGCTTTTCGAGGAGGGCGACGATGTTGCCCGCGTTGCCCGCGCCAAAGGCGTCAGGCTTGATGATGGTAAGGGTGCGACGACCGGCCATGGTCTGGTGTTGGGCAGAGGGTTGAACGACGGCGCCGGAAAACAGGCGCGGCGGGAGCCAGTGGCCCCCGCCGCGCGGAAGATAACCAACCCGGGCGCTTAGGAAAGCCGCGCCTTGATCAGCTCCACAAAGTCGATCGGACGCTGGGCGACGCCCATGCCCGCCGCCTTGAACGAATCGATCTTCTCCGCCGCCGTCCCGGCCGACCCGGAAATGATCGCGCCCGCATGGCCCATACGGCGGCCTGGCGGGGCGGTCTGACCGGCGATGAAGCCCACGACCGGCTTGGTCATGTGGTTCTTCACGAAATCCGCCGCTTCCTGTTCGTCGGTGCCACCAATTTCGCCCATCATGGCAACGGCCTTGGTGTTCGGATCAGCTTCGAACGCCGCGAGGCAATCGATGAAATTGGTGCCGTTGATCGGGTCACCACCGATGCCGACGCACGTGCTCTGGCCGATGCCGGCCTTGGTCAGCGCGTTCACCACTTCGTACGTCAGCGTGCCGGAGCGGCTCACCACACCCACGGGTCCCGGCGCGCAAATGCGACCCGGAATGATGCCCACCTTGCTCTGCCCCGGCGTAATGAGCCCCGGGCAGTTGGGGCCGAGCAGGCGTGCGCCATGCTCCTTCACGTACGGATACACCTTGGTCATGTCCAAAACGGGCACGCCTTCGGTGATGCACACGATGAACTTCACACCCGCTGCAGCGGCTTCCATGATCGCATCGGCCGCGTACATGGGCGGCACGTAGATCACGGACGTGTTGGCGCCGGTGGCCTGCACGGCATCATACACGGTGTCGAAAATCGGCGCGGTGCCCTCAAACGTCTGGCCACCCTTACCCGGTGTGACGCCGGCCACGACCTGCGTGCCGTATTCGATCATCTGCTTGGCATGGAACGAGCCGTCGCGGCCCGTGATGCCCTGCACCACCAGCTTGGTGCTGTTGTCGATGAAGATGCTCATGCGGCACCTCCCTTGGTGGCAAGTTCCACGGCGCGCTGCACGGCCGAATCCATGTCGCTCGAGGCGGCGAAACCGTTCTCCTCCAGGATCTTCAGGGCGATCTCCTCGTTGGTGCCGGTGAGGCGAATGACAATCGGCACCTTGAGCGGATTCTGCTTGGTGGCGGTCACGATGCCGTTCGCCACGTCGTCGGTGCGCGTGATGCCACCGAAGATGTTGAACAGAATGCACTTCACGTTCGGATCCGACGTGATGATGCGCAGCGCGTTCACGACCTTTTCCGGATTCGACGAACCGCCGATGTCGAGGAAGTTGGCCGGATCGCCGCCGTAGTACTTCACGAGGTCCATCGTGGCCATGGCCAGGCCGGCGCCGTTCACCACGCAGCCCACGTTGCCATCGAGCTTGATGAACGTGAGGTTCGCGTTGCGCGCGTCCACTTCGCTGGGCGCTTCCGACGACTCGTCGCGCAGCGCCGAGATCTCGGGGCGGCGATCGAGTTCATTGTCGTCGATCACCATCTTGCCATCGACGGCAATGAGCTCACCCTGCGGCGTCATCACGAGCGGGTTGATTTCGGCCAGCGAGCAGCCGGCGTTCATGAACGCCGTGTACAACCGCTGCATGATCTTGGCCGCCTGACGCGCCAGCTTCACATCCTTGTACAGAAAGAAGCCCATGCGCATGGCTTCGAAGGGCAGTAGGCCGTAGCGCGTGTCCACCGGATAGTAGAGAATCTTTTCCGGCGTGCTCGCGGCTACTTCTTCGATGTCGATACCACCGGCCGCCGAGACCATGAAGACGGGCTTCTTGGTCGCGCGATCCACGATGATGCCCACGTAGGCTTCGGACCCGATGTCCGCGGCCACGGTGACCAGCACCTTCTCCACCGTGAGATCCTTGATGGTCATCCCGAGAATGGCCTGCGCCTTTTCCTTGGCGGCCTCCGGGGTGGGACAGAACTTCACGCCACCGGCCTTGCCGCGACCGCCGGCATGGACCTGGGCCTTGACCATAACGGCGGTGCCATAGCGCGTGGCAATGGCTTCCGCTTGCTCCGGCGTCGTGGCGACTTCGCCGGGCGGGATCGGCACACCGGCCGCCCGCAACAGCTCTTTCGCCTGATACTCGTGTAGGTTCACGTGGTCTCCACGTTCTGGGGAATGTCAGCGGTTCAATGCTAGGTGGTCGTACCTGTCGTCAACAATACACGTATTGCCAACTGTTCAGGCCCGTCCTGACGGAAAAGTTGCCGTGAACCGGCGACAACTTTCCCGGCCGCAATCACTGCGGCGGTCTACCCAAGGCCCGTCCGAGGCTGTCAAATGCCGCCCCGAACGCGCTCCAGTTTCCTTGTTTCATCGCGTGTCGCATCGCGTCGTACCAACGTGCGGCGACATCATCGGTGCCCTCCCAATCGACCACCGGGGCGGGTGAGCCGGGGAGCAGGCCACCCGACACACGCTCCCCCAACATCGTCAGCGCGTCGGCCAGCGTCGCTCCCGCCCCCACGGCCACCCCATCGGTTACCAACACGCGCGCCAGGACCAGCCGGCCATCACCTCGTGTCAGCTGCACGGTCTGCACGAGCAGCAGGCCGCGCGACGTGACCAGAGGTTCGGCGCGTCCAAGACGTACGCGCGCCTCACGCCGGCCGCTGTCGGCGGGCGCCGGCTGCGCACTGTCACTAAAGGCCCGGAGGCGCTCCAGCAGTGTGGGCCAGCGTTGCCCTCCTGCGGCAGCGGGGCTCCACCACACCATCTGGTCCGCGCCACCGGTGACGGTGGCCACCCCCGCCACGTCGTCATTCGCGGACAGGAGTGCGACACTCCAAGCCAGACGTGTCGTGGCTCCCTGCTCAACGAGAAACGGGGCCGGCTCTCCTCCCGCCAACGCACTGTCCGGGAAATGGCGCTGCTGAGAGCCATCTGCCCGCGAGCCAAAGCGGGCAAAGGTGCGCAGTTGCGCGATCGCCCCGTCGGTTGCCGGGGGGATCGCGGCCAGAAGAGAGAGCGGAAGCGCTGAGGCTGGAGAGTATACCGCCGGCACACGGGCCATCCAGGTGCGCGCGAGGGCATCGGGACGTGGCGCGGCCACCAGGCGCACCCGCCCGGTGCCAGCGTCTACCACCGCGGTGGCGGCACGCTTGAAGTACGAATAGATCCCGCCGGCCACCTGCCATCGCTGGCTGAGCGGATAGCGATCTGACGCGCTGTAAAGATGCAGGATCCAGTAGAGGCGATCCCCGTCGCGGACGGGATACACGTGCGCCCCCTGCACAAACACCGGTGCCAGTCGCCGAATGCGTTCACGCACGTCGCGATGGGTCACCAGCAACGGCGCCCCGCTGACCGAATCGGCTTTGAGCAGGGCCAGGTCGCGCATGGCCCAGGCGTGGGCGAGCCGCGCCTGCGGGGTGTCCAGCATCGCCCCCTGCACCTCCGGAGCGTCCGCGGCATCCAGCAAGCGTGCGCCCTGGACCCCCGGGCCGACAAGCGGCCACGGACCACGCGCGTCTTCGTCGGCGGTACCCCACGGCGCCACGGTGCTGTCGCGCACCACGGGGTGTGTCGCGTCCACGACTGACAGTTTCCACGGTTCCACATCGGACAGTGGCCGAAGAACGCGCAGCGCCGACAGTCGCCCGTTTATCATCGCCCATCCGGGAGCCGCCGCATCGACCAGAGAGGGGGCCGCCGTGCTGCCCTGTGCTACTCCCGGGCGGGGCGCCCCTGAGGCCGCCTCTCCAAGCCCCTGCGCCAGCGTCAGCGCATCCCACAGGCTGGTCCGCTGCGGGAGAGTCGCGGTCCTGGTTGGCACGGGCGCGGCCACGCCCGTGTCTGCAGCCACCAGGCGGATGGCGTCCACATCGAACGCCCGGCGACTGTACAGCGCGCGCGCCGCGACATAATCCCCATCGCGTCGCGCGGGGTCCCCAAGAAGATCGCCGCGCGCCAACACCGCGGGCACCACATGCCGTAGCCCAACAGCCGCGACGAGCACGATCGTCAGGGTCACGAACGCCGCCCGCAAGTGTCCCGCCCACCCGGTTCGCAAAATGATCAGCGCGGCGATGGCCGACCCGTACGACAGGACGGCATCCATGCGCAAGGTGACGCGGTGATCGACCCGCAGGAACAGTCCGTCGGGTCCGCTTCCCTGCAAGAGCAAGTCGAAGCCGTCCAGTCGGTAGCTCCACGCCAGCAGCAGGAGTACCAGCGCGCCGAGTACACTGAGATGCCGACGCACATGATTGGAGGCCGCCAGTCGGCGTCCTTCCAGGCGGAGGGACCGGGTGAGGGCGTACAGGACCAGGACCATGGCCGTGAGCGACACCACATTCACCAGCGACCACACATATAGCGTTTCTTCGAATGGCAGCCAGTAGACGTAGTGGCCGAGATCGCGATCGAAGATCCCTTCAATTTCACCGAACGGCAGCCCGTGGCGGACCAGTGCCAGCGTTTCCCAGTTGGTGAGCGGCACGGCCAGCACCGCGCCAACCAGCAGCGCCAACACAATGGTCACCGACAGGAGTCGTTTGCCGGGGACCATGGCCGTCAGCTCGATATTCGCCACCCGTGAGGGAATGGCCACGGCATGGATGGTCTGCCGAACGGCATGCAGATTCGCAAAGGCAAACAGCGATCCCGCCACCCATGCGCCCCCCTGCAGCAACAGCGTATCGACCACCTGTTCCCAGAACAGCGCCGGTGCACCGATCGACGCGAACCATGCATGATCAACCACCAAAGCCGTGGCCGTGCGCCCCACAAGGAGGAGCACGGCGGCAATGGCCGCACCGATGAGCAGCCAAGCCCGGGCGCCCATGTCAGTGCTTCCGGCGGGTAATCAGAGGGACACGCCCTGTTCGCGCACCCAGCCTTCCATGACCGCGCGAATTTCCTCCAGCCGCTCCGGTGTCCGCGCTTCGTAGCGCGCCACAATCACGGGCTGGGTATTGGAGGCCCGCAACAGCCCCCACCCGTCGCCGAACAGGACACGCACGCCGTCCACGTCGATCACCTCGTACGACGCGGCAAAATGCGACACCGCTTTCGACATGACGGCAAACTTGGTCTCCTCATCCGTATCGATCCGGATTTCCGGCGTGGACACAAACGGGGGGACATCGCTCAGCAGTTCGTCGATCCGCTGTCCGCTATCGGCAACAATGCGCAAGAGCCGCGCCGCCGCGTACAGCGCGTCATCGTGCCCATAGAACCCCTCGGTGAAGAACATATGCCCGGACATTTCCCCGGCAATCGGGGCGTGCATCGCCTTCATCTTGTCCTTGATCAGCGAGTGGCCCGTCTTCCACATCACCGCTGTGCCGCCCGCCTTCTCAATTTCGTCGGTCAACGCCTGCGAACATTTGACGTCGAAGATGATGGGTTGCCCGGTTCCCGTCCGCGCCAGCACATCGCGCGCGTAGAGAATGAGGATATGGTCTCCCCAAATGATGCGGCCGTTCCTGTCCACGACCCCAATGCGATCGGCGTCGCCATCAAACGCCACCCCGAGCTCCGCGTCGCTGGCCTTCACCGCGGCAATGCAGTCTTCGAGATTTTCGGGGACGGTTGGATCGGGATGATGGTTGGGGAACGTGCCATCGCTCTCGGTGAACAGCCCAACGCCGTCAACGCCCAGGGCGGCGAACAGCTGTGGCGCCACGAGGGCGGCTGCCCCATTCCCGCAATCGTACACGATGCGCATGGGACGGCCATCTGCATGCGTGAGTCGACCGATGCGCGTGGCGATGTCCTCGACGTACCGATCAATGACTTCCGCATGCCGGACCTGCCCGTGCCCCGACGGATGCTGCCCGGCTACGATGTACTGATACAGCGTCTGGATGTCGGCCCCGTGCAGGGATGCCGTGCCCAGGCACATCTTGAACCCGTTGTACTCCGGCGGGTTGTGGGAGCCCGTGATCTGGATGCCCCCCACGACATGCTCGTGGTGCAACGCCCAGTAGAGTAACGGCGTAGGCACCACCCCGACATCCACGACATCCACCCCACATTCGGTCAGCCCGCGTACGAGGGCATCACGCAGCGCATTTCCGCTCGGGCGGTTGTCCCGACCCACGGCAACCGCCCCGGAGATTCCGCGAGCAGCCAGCAACGTGGCGTAGCCGCGCCCCAACCCGTACGCGACTTCGTCGGTCAGGTCGGTGCCCACAATACCGCGAACGTCGTACTGCCGGAAAATGGTCTGACTGATGCTCATGCCGTGGCGAACAGGTGGGAAGGAATGGAGGATTCGCGTCGCCGTCTAAACTATCGCTGGAGGCGCAAGCGGGAGCGCTCCCGACGGAGCCGATTCTCAGCGCCTAGGGCCGATCGTCTGGAAACAGGTACCCGGCGGCCTGCACCCGCGGGCCGCCAGGAATTGGCGCGGCGGGGATGAGCGGCGCGACCTGATTGCTGGTCAACGCCTGTCGTGCCAGCTGCACCACGGGGGTGGGATACAACCCGAAGGCGAGCAACGCGACGGCCGTGATGGTGATCAGCGAGCGGAGCGTGGGAGCGCTGGCCGGCACCGGTTGTCCTTCCGGACGCGGGCGCATGAACATGGCCGAAATGACCATCAGGTAATACGCGGCGGAGATGGCGCTGCTGATGACCAGCACCACCGCCAGGATGGTCTGCGGGGAGGACGCCTGCAACGCCGCCTGCAGCACATACCACTTGGCAAAGAAGCCCATCCCACCAACCAGCGGCATGCCAAGAAACGCGAGCAGGTAGACAGCCATCGCTGACGCCAGCCACGGACGTACCAGCCAGAGTCCGGCGATATCGTCCACCGTCGGCGAGGCATCGCGACCGTTGTTGATGGCCACCAGCACGCCGAAGGCGCCCATCGTCGCGAGCGTATAGGACACCATGTAGAACACGATCGCCGTGGTGGCCGGCGCTCCACCCACGACGATGGCGACCAACAAATAGCCCGCGTGGGCGATGCTGGAATAGGCCAACAGGCGCACCAGGTTGCGCTGCGACAGTGCGAACACGTTGCCCACGACCATGGTGACGACCGCCAGCCACCAGAGTCCGGTGTGCCACCGGGCGGCGGCCGATCCCAGCGCCTCAACCATGACCCGGGCGAACACCGCAAACGCGGCGGTCTTCACCGTCGCCGACATGAACGCCGCGATGGGGAGCGGCGCCCCGTCGTATACATCCGGCGTCCAGAGATGAAACGGGGCTGCCGCCACTTTGAATGCAAACCCGACCAACAGCAAGGCCGCCCCCATGACAAAAAGCGGGGTCAGCGTGGGATGCGCGCCAACCCACTGCGCGATGTCCACCAGTCGCGTACTCCCAGTCGCACCGTAGAGCAGTGCGATGCCGTACAGCAGGAATCCTGAGGCCACGGCACCAAGCAGGAAATACTTGACGGCCGACTCTGCCCCCCGCTTGCTGCGCCGATTCACTCCGGCCAGCACGTAGACCGCGAGGGACATGAGTTCGATGCCGAGGAATACGAACATGAGATCTCGAGCCGCCGCCAGCACCATCATGCCAACGGCTGCCAGCAGCACCAGCACCGGAACTTCCGGGCTGAAGGCGCTGCTGCGCTGCTGGTCAGCCTCCATGAGCACCAGCGCCAGCATCGTTCCGAGCAGAATCACCAGGTCAATGGCCCACCGGAACCCATCGCCGGCGATGCGCAGGTCGGCAGTGCCGGACGCGCCGTCTCCCCAGGCGATGACCACTACCAGCCCCACGAGCAGACACAGGACGATGCCGAATCGCGACAGGGTGGAGGTGCGCTCGGCGCCTTCGGCCACGCCGACCTGCTGGCTTTGCGGGTGCCACACGGCGGCCAGAAGCATCACCATCGCACCGCCCGACAGCAGCAGCTCCGGTGCAAGCGCGCGCAGCAGCGCGCCGCCAGACATCAACTCGCTCATCGGTTCAGCGAAACAGGGGGAAGGAGCGTCGGCGCATTCGGACCAAATCGTACCGACTCCACAAGATCACGAGACGCACGTTCAGAACGCTGGAGCACCTGCTGCGGCACAAAGCCCAGATACAGGATGGCGGCCGCGAAGACCGTCATGACGAGTTTCTCCCGCGACGAGAGGTCCGCCATCGCCCCATTGGTACTCACATCAAGCCGCCCGAACAACAGCTCCTGCAATGCGCGCATGCCGTAGGCCGCCGCAAAAATGACCCCACTCGTTGCCACCACCGCCAAGACGGGCAGGTCCGCGTAGGTTCCGAGCAGAATCAGGAACTCCCCGACAAACCCATTGGTCCCGGGCAAGGCAACGGTAGACAGCATCACCAGGGTCAGCATGACGCTGAACCACGGCACCACACGGGCCAGGCCACCAAATGCGCGCATGTCCGTCGTCCCGGTGCGATCCTCCAGCATGCCGGCCATCAGGAACAGCGCACTGGTGGAGACGCCACTGTTGACGATGCTCAAGACGGCGCCCTGGACGCTCTGCTGGGTGAGCGCAAAGCTGCCCAGCATGATGAAGCCAAGGTGGCTGATGGAGCTGTAGGAGATGAGGCGCTTCAGATCGCTCTGCGCCATGGCCATGAGCGCCCCGTAGAGCACCGCGATGACTGACAGCACGAGGATGGTGCCGCGCACCACGTCGTGGGAGGCGGCCGCCGGGAACAGCGGAATGGCAAACCGCAGGATTGCATAGGCTCCCACCTTCAAACCCAGCGTCACGGCCGCGAAGGTGGGCGCCGCACTCTGCGCATCCGGGAGCCACGTGTGGAACGGCACCAGCGCCGACTTTACCGCAAAAGCGGAGAAGAAGGCGAGGAACATGAACAGCTGCGTTCGCGGTGACAGGGCGACGTCGCGCAGTGTATCGAGGTGCAGCGATGTGCCGCCACCAAGATTCCACAGGGCAATGATCGCCACCAGCATGAGCAACGAGCCAACCAGCGTAAACAGCACATAGCGCAAGCTGGCCCGCGAGGTACCCACTGCTCCCCAGACACCCACCAACAGGTAGGTGGGGATGAGCATCAGCTCCCACGCCAGATAGAACAGCAGCAGATCAAGCGTGACGAACACGCCGATCAACCCGGAGGTCAACAGCAGAGCGAGTGCACCAAACGCCGGCGTTCGCGTGCGCACGTTGTTCCATGACCCGAGCAGCGCCAGCGGGGCCACGATCGCGGTCATGAGCACCATGGGGAGCGACAGGCCATCAACGGCCACACTGAACGTCGCGCCCAGATCGGTCAACCAAGGAAGGTCCACCCGTGCCTGCCAACCACGTTCCGAGGCATCGAAGAGGCCCCAGAGGGCGACGGCCAACAGAGCCTCGATCACCAGGGCGCCCAGCGTGAGCACCCGGGCATCGGGACCACCACTTGGCGCTTCCGCACCACTCTCATCCCGGGCGATATCCCGACCCAGCACGCGAACCAAGGCGGCCGCAGCGATGGGCCACAACAGCATTGCCGGAAGCACCCAGCGGTCCACACCCATCGACAACAGGAGTTCTCGCATACGTCAGCTCAGCGTCAGCGCCGCAATGAGTGCCAGCGCGCCTGCCGCCAGCATCCAGGCATACTTGCCTACGTCCCCATCTTGCAGTCGTGCGCCCATGAGCGACGCGGTCCGGGCCAGCAGTGAGCCGCCAGCGCTGAAGCCGCGATCAACCCCACGATCGACCCCACGATCAAGGACCACACTGGCCACCAGTTGCACCGGGCGAACGATGAGGGTGTCGACCAGGGCATCGACACCATACGCCCGGGCCAGCAGACTGGTGTCCACCGGCGAGTCCGTCTTATTGGCCATCGGTTTGCGGTAAAGCACCAGCGAAATCACAATGCCCACCACGGCCACTCCCGTGGCAATCCCTACCAGCATCCACTCGGTGTTGTGCGAGAGGTGGCCCGTGCCGCCCAGGATCTTGGTACTCGCCCCGGTCACCGGCTCCAGCCAATGCTCAAGGGCACCGACCGGTCCGAGCGGGAGGAGCGCCGGAAGATTGAGCCACCCGCCGGCCACGGTGAGGAGCGCGAGTACCAACACCGGGACCGTCATGATGGCGGGCGCCTCGTGGAGCGCTGCACGCTCGGACTCGCCGGTGCGATTCTCGCCGTAGAAGGTGAGCAGCAACATCCGCGTCATGTAAACCGCGGTAAGAAGGGCCGTCAGGACCCCCATGCCGTAGACCATATACAACAGCGACTGCCCAGGAATGCCAAAGAGCGACGCCGTAGCGAGCGGAGATCCCTGAGCCCTCAGGATGACAGACGCGAGGATTTCGTCTTTCGAGAAGAACCCGGACAACGGCGGAATCCCGGCGATCGCCAGTGTTGCCAACGTCATGGCCGTCGCCGTCGCGGGCATGAACTTCGCCAGTCCGCCCATATTGCGGAGGTCCTGGGGGTCGTCGTGGCGATGCGTGTGATGGTAGGCGTGGTGCATGGCATGAATCACTGAGCCAGCCCCGAGAAAGAGTAGCGCCTTGAAGAACGCGTGGGTGACCAGATGGAACACGCCTGCCGTATACGCCCCCGCGCCGACGCCTACGAACATGTACCCCAACTGGGACACGGTGGAATAGGCCAGCACCTTCTTGATGTCCCACTGTCGGAGGGCAATCGTGGCGGCATACAGTGCCGTCAGCGCGCCAACCAAAGTGACGACCAGCGAGGCTTCAGGAGCCCCGGAGAACACGGGGGCCGCACGGGCAACCAGATACACCCCGGCGGTCACCATGGTGGCCGCGTGAATGAGCGCCGAGACGGGCGTTGGGCCCGCCATGGCATCCGGCAACCAGATGTACAACGGCAGCTGGGCACTCTTGCCCACACAGCCTACGAACAGGAACAGCGCAATGGCCAGCACCACCGGCGAGCCGGCCATGGTCGACAAGGCGGCATGCGCTCCCACGAAGTCCAGCGTTTGCGTGGTCGTCCAGATGAGGAACATGGCCACGAGGAAACCGAAGTCACCAACGCGGTTCACCACAAACGCCTTTTTGCCCGCATCCGCGTTGGCTTTTTCGGTGAACCAGAAGCCGATGAGCAGGTACGACGCCAGCCCGACGCCTTCCCAGCCAACAAACATGACCGGGTAACTGCCCCCCAACACCAGCACCAGCATGAATGCGACAAACAGGTTGAGATACGCAAAGTACCGCGCGTATCCCGCGTCATCGCGCATGTAGCCAATGGAGAACAGATGAATCAGTGAGCCAACACCGGTAATGACCAGCACCATCAACATGGAGAGCTGATCCAGCTGCAGGCTCCAGTCCACGGCGAGCGTGCCGGCCACCATCCACTGACCGAGCGTGACCACGACCGGACCAGGAATGCCCACTCGAACACGCATGAACAACACCACGGCCAATGCAAACGCCGCAATGATCACCCCGGGGCCAAGGATGGTCACGACCGGATTGCGCGCGGTCGTCACGACCGTTGAACCGTCCGCGGGCTTGGTCATCAGGGCGATGGCGCCGTTGATCACGAAGCCGAGGATCGGCAGCAGGATCAGGATCGGCAACAAGGTGGCGATCATCCGCGCAGCGTCCGGAGGTTGGAGAGATCCACGGTGCCAAAGTGCCGGAAGATCGAAATGATGATGGCGAGTCCCACCGCCGCTTCGGCCGCCGCGATGGTCATCACCATGACCACGAACACCTGCCCCGTCACGTTATGCATCTTGGCGAACGCCACAAAACTCAGATTGACGGCGTTGAGCATCAGTTCAGCGCACATGAACAGGATGATGGCGTTGCGCCGGGTGAGCACCCCCACGACACCGATCACGAACAGGATCGCCGACACGATAAGGGCTTCGGTGATCATGCCTGTACCCGCTTCTTGGCGAGGAGGACGGCTCCGATCACGGCGACCAACAGGACGAGGCTGGTGAGTTCAAAGGCCACGAGATAGTCCGTAAAGAGCGATGCCGCCACAGGCTCAACAACGTTGTCCGACGCTGGAGACGACGGCACGCGCGGCAGGCGGTTGCGCTGCGCCACCAACAGATTGGCCAGCAAGGCTATGCCCACCAACCCGGCGCCCAATCGGGAGCCGAGGCTGCGAAGATCGGAGATTTCACTGTGCCCGAGGTTGAGCAACATGACGACGAAGACGAACACCACCATGATGGCGCCGGCATAGACCAACACCTGAATCGCGCCGATGAACGGGGCGTCGAGCATGACGTACAGGCCTGCCAACGCGAACATGACGTTTACCAGCCACAACGCCGCCGGCACCGGGTTCTTCCGCGTGACAAACAGCAACGCAGAGGCCACGGCGAGCAGCGAGAACAGGTAAAACTGGAACTCGAAGAATCCGTTCATTCGCCCTTCGGGTCCGCAGGATCCCACAATTCACTGACCGGGTGCGTCTGCGCCATGAGGCGCTCCAGATCGTACACGAAGGACGCCCGGTCGAACTCGGCGTTCTCGTAATGGCGTCCAACATGGATCGCCTCTTCCGGACACACTTCCTGACAGTAGCCGCAGAAGATGCAGCGGAACTCGTCGATTTCGAACACCAGCGGATAGCGATTCCCCTGCTCGTCCTCACCAGGGGTAAGCTTGATGCAATTGGCCGGGCACACCGTCGGGCAGAGGCCACAGGCCACACACTTGGCCTTGCCGTCTTCAGTGGTGAGCATGCGATGGGTGCCCCGCCAGCGCGGCGACAGATCCCATTTCGTTTCCGGATACTCCATCGTCACCTTGTGCGGATCCACGAGGTGCTTGAGCGTCACGGCCATGCCCTTGAGCGTGGCGCGCACGTAGCTCACCCGCTCCAATGGACGTTCCATGACCTTCACGCCGATGGCCATCAGTCAACTCCTTCGGCAATCAGGGTCTGTCCTGCAGTCGCCACGGCTGGCGTCCCGGTTGCAGTGGTGTGCTGCGCCACCAACTGCCGGCGCGACAGATCCAACCCGCGCGCCCGCAGGCGCTCGAGATCCAGCGGCGCCACTCGCGCGCTGGCCGGGCTGATCAACTTCCCGCGGTCGAGCCACGAGAGCAGGATCACGATGAGCACGATATTCAGCGCCAGCAAAGCCAGCGAGAACAGGGGACCGCGAGCTACCCCGAGCATATCCAGCCCCAGTGTCGCCGAGGCGATCACCACGATGTATGCCAGGGCGATGGGCAGCATGACACTCCATCCGAGCGACATGAGCTGATCGTAGCGGAAGCGCGGTACCGTCCAGCGAACCCACATGAATACGAAGATGAAGAAACCGATCTTTGAAATCATCATGAGCAGCGTGGCCACGGTCTTCAGCACCGAGTATGGCCCGGCATTGTCCCACTGCGTGAAGGGGATATCCCATCCGCCGAAGAACATGACGGCGGTCAAACCGCTCACCGTCAGCATGTTGGCATACTCGGCAATGAAGAACATTGAGAACTTCATCCCGCTGTATTCCGTGTGATAGCCGGCCACGAGCTCCGATTCCGCTTCCGGAAGATCGAACGGCAGTCGATTCGTTTCGGCGAAGGCGGCCACGAGGAACGTGAACCACGCGATGGTGAGCGAGAGCACGTTCCAGCCCATGGACGACTGCTGCTGGACGATGGCGCCCAACGACACATTGCCCGCCAGCAGCAACACCGGGATGGTGGACATGCCCATGGCGATCTCATAGGAGATCATCTGCGCACTTGAGCGCAGCCCACCCAGCAAAGCGTACTTGTTGTTGGAGGACCATCCAGCAAGCACAATGCCGTAGACCCCGAGCGATGAAATGGCCAGGGTGAACAAAAATCCAACCGGCAACGGCGCGATGGCCATCTCGATCAAGCCCCACGGCGTGGGGAGCGGGGCCGCAAATGGCAGCACTGCCCACGTCATCATGGCGGGAATGAATGCGAGCGCCGGCGCAATGAGGAAGAGCCATCGATCCGCAAAAGGCGGATTGGTCTCCTCCTTCATGAAGTTCTTGATGCCGTCAGCCACTGGCTGCAGAATACCGCCGGGACCGGCCCGGTTTGGACCACGACGGTCCTGGAACCAGGCGGCCAGCTTCCGTTCCAACAAGGTCAGCAGCGCCACCGTGACCAGGTAGACTCCAAAAAACACCAGAATCTTCACCACGCTCGCGGCCACAAACGTCCCGATGGCGTCCGGAGCCAACTGCGGGTTGGCACGCGGAAACAGTTGAGCCACATCAAGCGCGGCCACGATCGCCAGCGCCGTCATATGGCCGCCCCAGCGGTGGCAGTCTCGGATGCAAGGACCGGCAGCCCGTGCATGCCCAGCGATTCGTAGTCGAGCCCCGCGAACGCCTGATGCGTGGACACCATCGCGGCAAACACATCTGCCGGCAGGTGAAATTCCGCCGCACCGCCGGTCGCAGCCAGCAGATCGGTCAGCACAAACCAGGATGGGCGCGCCACACCGGGCGCGGTCCGTCCCTGCAGGAAGCGCTGCACACGCCCACGCAAATTGGTAAAGGTGCCCTCTTCCTCAACCGTATTCGTGATGGGGAGTACCGCAACCGCGCGTTCGGCAACAGCGGTTGGAATGGTCGTTCCCACAAACACGAGGGAAGACAACGCCGCCAACTCGCTGGGAGTGACGCCATCGAGCGCATCCCCAACTACCAGCAACGCATCATCATGCCGAAGGGCACTGCCCACCGTGGTCACCTCGGCAAAGCCCAGCAGACGCGCCCCGGCCGCGTTGGCCGCACGCTCTTCACGCAGCGCGAGATCGGCTACGCCAGGCAACGGAACCGTCTCGCCGCGCGCGACTCGGAAAACACCTTGTCCATTCAACTGTGCGACCAGTCGCTCCAGCAGGAACAACGCCTCGTTGGACAGGTTCGGCGAGGCCAGCACGACCACACGCTTCCCGGACAACGCGCCCACGGCCGCGGTCACGGCGTCTTCCCAATCGACTTCCGTCAACGTGCCGTTGATGCGAACCAACGGCTGATCGGCACGATCCCGACGCGCGAATTCGCGGTAGGACTGTCGTCCGACTTCGCACATGTAATACTGGTTCACTGCGTCGTTGGGACGCGGCTTCAGGCGGACCGGCACGTTGTCCCGCGTTTCCACCACCGCGTTGCACCCCTGACTGCAGCCGGTGCACACGGTGGGGGCCCGGTCGAGTTCCCAGGCACGGGCCTTGTTCAGGAAATCCTTACTCAGCAAGGCCCCCACGGGACACAGATCAATCACGTTCCCCGCCCATGGGTTGGTGAGATCATGCCCTTCCGCCTTGCCGATAAACGCCCGATCACCGCGCTCAGACACATTGAGCACGGGCTCGTCAGCCACGTCGCTCATGAAGCGAACGCAACGGGTGCACAGGATGCAGCGGTTCTGCACATACAGCACATCACCACCAAAATCCTCCACCGGGTTGAAGCGCTTCGGTTCGCGATACCGCGAATCCGCGCGCCCTTCCGCGAAGGTATAGTCCTGCAGCTCGCACTCACCCGCCTGATCGCAAATCGGACAATCGAGGGGATGGTTGATCAGCAGAAACTCCAGCACTCCCTTGCGCGCTTCCAGCGCTTTGGGTGAATGCACGTGCACCACCTGCCCTTCCATGACCGAAGTGGCACACGCCGGTGCCAGCTTGGGCATCTTCTCCACCTCGACCAGACACATGCGGCACACGCCGGCCACCGGAAGCCCAGGGTGGTAGCAGTAGTGCGGCACGAGCACACCCGCCGTCTTGGCCGCTTCCAGAATGGACATGCCATCTGGTACGGTGACCGGGCGCCCCTCAATGGTGAGTGAGACCATCTTCACGTCTGCCATCGTCCCCTCACGCGGCCGAGGCGCGCAGCGCCCCGGGTACAGTCACCATGGCCGGATTCGCCGCAATCTTCGCTTCGAACTCGTGGCGGAATTTCTTCAGTCCCGACATCACCGGCGTGGCGCAGGAGTCGCTCAGAACGCAGATCGTCTTGCCACTCATGCCATCGGCAATGGACACCAGCGTGTCGAGATCCTCCGCGGTGCCTTCACCGTCGCGAATACGCTCCATGATGCGCGTAATCCACGCCGTGCCTTCGCGGCACTGCGAGCACTGGGCGCAGCTTTCGTGCGCGTAGAAGCGCGTCAGCCGCGCGATCTGCCGGACCATGCACTGCCGATCATCAAAGACGATCGCTCCGCCGGAGCCGAGCATCGTTCCCGCGGCGACCATCCCCTCATAGTCCATGATGGCGCCTTCGGCCTCTTCCCGCGTCAGAATGGGCACCGAAGACCCGCCGGGAATGACGGCCTTAATCTCGCGGCCCGGCAACGGCCCACCGCAGAGGTCGTACAGAAAATCCTTGAACGGAAAGCCCAACGCGACTTCGTAGTTACCAGGGCGCGTGATATTGCCGCACACCGAGAACAACTTCGTGCCGATGCTTTTGGGATTGTCCGGGCGTCCAAACTGCTTGTACCACTCCGCGCCGTTCTTGATGATGTACGGGACGGTGGTGAGGGTTTCGACGTTGTTGATGGTGGTGGGCTTTCCGAAGAGCCCTGCCACCGCCGGGAACGGCGGCTTGATGCGCGGATTGCCACGCCGTCCCTCAAGGGAATTCATGAGCGCGGTTTCTTCGCCGCAGATGTACGCGCCCGCCCCCCGATGCACATGGACGTCCACCTGCTTGCCGCTCCCCATGGCGTTGGCGCCGAGGATGCCGGCCGCATACGCCTCTTCGACCGCGGCGGTGACACGCGCGTACGGTTCGGTGAACTCGCCCCGAATGTAGATGTACGCCGTTTGCGCGTAGATCGCGTGGGCCGCCAGGGCCACCCCTTCCACCAATCCATGGGGCGTCCAGCGCATGATCTCACGATCCTTGAACGTCCCCGGCTCGGACTCGTCGGCGTTGCAGCAGAGGTAATGCGTCTTGCCATCGGGTTTCATGAACGACCACTTCATGCCGGTGGGAAATCCGGCACCGCCACGGCCACGTAGGCCGGAGTCCTTCACGATCGTCTGCAGTTCCTGCGGGTCCGTAAACAACGCTTTCTGCAACGCCTCATACCCGCCGCGCGCCCGCCACCCTTCAAGGGTGCGCGCCTCGGCATCGCCGAAGTACTTCGACAGGATGGGTGTTTCGCGCGGATGAGACGGATGTGGATACCCCATTACTTCAACTCCGCCAGAATGCGTGGCACCGACTCGGGCGTCACGGATTCAATGAAATCGTTGTTGATCATGACCGGCGTGGCAAAGCCACAGGCGCCCAGACATTCCACTTCGATGACCGTGAACCGGCCATCGGCGCTGGTGAGCCCGAGGTCACCGCACCCGGTATGCTCGAGAAAACTCTTGACCACATCTTCCGCACCACAGACGTTGCACGGGGTCGTCGTGCAGACCTGAATGAAGTGCCGGCCGACCGGGTGCTGGTGATACATGGTGTAGAAACTCACCACGCCCTTGATGTAGGCCGGCGTAATGGCGAGCAGCGCCGCAATCTCCTCGATCCCCTTGTCGCTGACCCAGCCGCGCGCATCCTGCAACATCCAGAGCGCCGGCAACAGGGCGGCCTGTTTGGTGGGATAGCGCGAAAGAATGGTATCGAGTTGCGTGCGGGCCTCACCCACGAAAACCGGTTCATGCGGTTCGTCGTGGTGATGGCCATGCGGCGGGGCGGCCACAAGGGCGCCTCCACTGGCGGACGGGCCATGGCTCACCGGTCGATCTCTCCCATCACGATATCGATGCTGGCGTTGATGGCAATCACGTCGGAGAGCAAGTGTCCCTCCACCATCTTCGGAATTGCCGACAGGTTGACGAATGACGGCGGGCGAATACGCCAACGCACCGGCTTGGAGGTCCCGTCACTCACGAAATAGTATCCCTTCTCACCCTTGGGACTTTCCACGGCGACATAGCACTCCCCCGCCGACGGACGCGGGCCTTCCATGACGAGCTTGAAGTGATGGATCATGCTCTCCATCTCGCTCGTGGCTTTGTGCTTCGGCGGCAGGATCAGCCGCGGATCATCGATGTTGATCGGCCCACCCGGCAGCCGCTTGAGCGCCTGCTCGAGAATGCGCACGCTCTGCCGCATCTCTTCCACACGCACCAGGAACCGATCATAGACGTCGCCCTGGGTTCCGACGGGCACATCAAAATCGTAGGTCTCGTAATCGAGATACGGGAAATCCTTGCGCACGTCATACGCCACACCCGAGGCGCGCAGCATGGGGCCGGAGAGCCCCGCGTTGACCGCTTCTTGCGCGTTCATTGCACCAAGTCCCACGGTACGGCCGGCCCAGATGGCATTGGTTTCCAGCATCGCCACGGACTCCTCGAGCGTCTTCGGGAAGCCCTTGAGGAACGCCCGCAGGCCATCGAGCCACCCATCGGGAAGATCCGCCGCCATGCCGCCAACGCGGGTGGCGGTGGTCGTGAGGCGGGCGCCGACCCACCCTTCCAGGAGGTTGTACACGTTCTCGCGCTCCTGATACAGCCACAGGAACGGCGTAAACGCCCCGATGTCCACCGACGTGGTGCCCAGCCAGACCAGATGTGAAATGATGCGGGAGAGCTCCATGAGAATGACCCGCAGCACTTTGGTGCGCTCCGTCATCCCCACCCCGAACAACCGTTCGGCTCCCAGCACGAACGCCACGTTGTTGCCAGGCGAGTTGAGGTAGTCCTCGCGATCGGTCCAGGGAATGATCTGATTGTACTGGCGGTATTCCCCGATCTTTTCGAACCCGCAATGCAGGTAGCCGATGTGCGGAATGCACCGCACGACGGTCTCACCGTCCAGCTCCAACACCAGACGTAACACCCCGTGTGTTGCCGGGTGCTGAGGGCCGATGTTGATGAGCATGTGATCAGCCTCGAGCTCCGGCTCTGGCGCCAGTGCCGGGGTATCCAGCGCGACGGCGCGTCCGCCCTGTGCCACCAACGCGGCGCGAAGCGGCTGCCCCTGTGCATCCAATCCGCTCGTGCCGAGTGCCACCTCAATGGTTCGACGCGCGCTCATTCGCCTTCCTCGGTCTCGCCGTGGGCCGCACGATCGGCAAGACGCCGCTTCATGTCCTCCGGCAAGGAGTCGAAAGCATCGGCGATGCTCAGTTCTTCCATCGAGTAGCGCGCTTCCGGATCAGCGGCGAGTACCTGCTTGAGCTGCTCGGCGCGCGAGAAGCGGCCCCGCAGTGGAAAGTCCTTTCGCAACGGATGCCCTTCCTTGTACTGCTCCCACATAAGCAGCCGCCGAAGATCCGGATGGCCTTCGAACCGGATGCCGAACATGTCATAGCACTCGCGCTCCAGCCAATCAGCGCCCGAATAAATGTCCATGACGCTCGGCACCCACAGGGCTCCACGCTTGGGCAGTTCAACCTTCAGTCGCAGAAAGCGGCGATGCCCCAACGCGCGTAAGTGCCAGACCACTTCCAGTGGGCGTGTCCCGTCACGGTATTCCACCGCGGTGACATCCACGAGATAGTCGTATCGCTCCGACGGTTCGTCGTGCAGGAACCGGACGATGCGGTGGATGGCGTCGCGCGTGACAAAGACCGTCGTCTCGCCCCAGACCACTTCGGTGCGCAGGACGTCGCTACCGAACCGGGCCGTCAGAACGGCCGCGGTCGGATTGGCGGGGGCCCCGTGGCGCGGCACGTTGACCGGCGTCATGGGCATACCGTGCACGTCGGTCGCGACGGCGGCCATGACGTCAGCGGCGGCCGCGGTGACAGGCGGAACCGGGACAGGCGCCGTCACGGTGCCGACCGGGTCTGATGCACGGAGTTGCCGAACGGCTCCGACAGTTCGTCAATTCGCGACGGCGGAATGTACAACTGGCTGGACGGATCCGGCTCAATTTCGACGTGACGCGTACTGTCCTTGAGGCGCTCCTGCATGACCTTCTTCTGAAGCATCATGATGCCATGGATCAGCGCTTCCGGACGCGGTGGGCACCCCGGGACATAGACATCGACGGGAATGATGGTATCGATGCCCTGCACCACGGCATAGTTGTCGAACATGCCACCGGTGGAGGCGCATGCCCCCATGGAGATCACCCACTTCGGCTGCGGCATTTGCTGATAGATGCGTCGAATGACCGGCGCGAGCTTGAGCGGCACCCGCCCCGCGCACAACAGCACATCCGCCTGCCGTGGCGAGTAGCTGAGGCGCTCCATGCCGAAGCGTGCAAGGTCATAGCGGCTGGCGGCCGTGGCCATGAACTCAATGGCACAACAGGCCGTGCCGAAGGGCATGGGCCACAACGAGCCGGCGCGCGCCCAGTTCACGAGAAAATCGAGGCGCGTGGTGATCCAGCCATCCTGTGCGCCCGGATCAACCTGCACCACACGCGATTCGTTGGCGGGGATCAGTCCCACGTCAGCGCTCCCTTCTTCCAGACATAGAGGAATCCGACCACGAGGATCAGAGCAAACACCAGCATCTCGCCGAGTCCAAAGAACGACAGTTGTCCCGTTGGGCAGGCATTGGACACCAGCGGTACCTGGCAGGAGAGCTGCCGGTAATGAACGCCCCACGGGATCATGAACACCGTTTCGATATCGAAGACGATGAACAGCATGGCCACGAGGTAGAACTTCACGGAAAAGCGCTCGCGGGCATCACCCAGCGGGCTGATACCGGACTCGTACGGCTGGGATTTCACCGCGGTGGGCTGCGACTTCGTAGTCAGGTGCGCGATGCCGAGAATCAGCACCGCGTTCAGAATCACAAAGCCCAGGAGCAGCAGAACCGGCAGATAGGTACGTAGCATCGCGGTGCAGCAAGGATCCGACAGATCACGAAGGGGAGTGACTTCGTGAAAGAATTCACAAGTGATGTAGCGGAAGGTACCAACGGGACCAGAATCCCTCAACAGCGTGCGGAATTGTTTTTCCGTGAAGTAACCGTTGAACCTGTTTTGGCAGGCTCCACTAGTCGAGAGTAGACTTAACGAGGAGTTTCGGCGCCAAGCGCGCCGCGCATCATGGACCGGTTGGTCCTAGTGCGTACCGACCAACCCTCTGCTCTCCCACCCCATGGGGCTCTGCTCAGATCGCTGGATCACGCGCATGGCGCGCGAACACGGCATGATCGACCCGTTTGAGGATCGCCAGGTCCGCCAAGGGGTCATCTCCTACGGCGTCAGTTCATACGGCTACGACATGCGGGTGGCGTCCGAATACCGGATCTTCACCAATGTGCTGAGTTCCATTGTCGACCCGAAGCAGTTCGACCCCAAGAGTTTCGTGGAGTTTGAGGGAGACGTCTGCATCGTGCCGCCCAATTCCTTCGCCCTGGCCCGGAGCGTGGAGTATTTCCGCATTCCCCGCAACGTGCTCACCCTGACGGTGGGCAAGAGCACCTATGCCCGATGCGGGATTATCACCAACGTCACGCCCTTCGAGCCCGAATGGGAGGGGTACGTGACGCTCGAGATCTCCAATACGACCCCGTTGCCAGCCAAGATCTATTCGAACGAGGGGATCGCGCAGGTGGTGTTCTTTACCGGCGATGAGGAGCCGGATGTGAGCTACGGAGACAAGAAGGGGAAGTATCAGGGGCAGCATGGAGTGACGCTGCCGCGGATCTGACGCGGCCAGCTGGCGATCGGAGCGCGCCGTGATCCCGGCCTTGCTCCGTTCCTTTGATCTTCGCCGTGACCAGCGCGAAGCGGAGGAAATCCATGAGGCGGTAACCGGTGGAGTTCGTTCCGCCGGTACCAACTTGTGGGTCCTGATGTTCGCCATTCTGGTGGCGTCAATCGGCCTGAATGTCAATTCGACCGCTGTGATCATCGGCGCCATGCTGATTTCGCCGCTCATGGGTCCGATTGTGGCCATCGGATACGGCGCCGGAGTGAATGATTTCGGTTTGATCAAACGCGCGGTGCGCACGTTGGGGCTCTTCGTAGGCATAAGTCTGCTGACGGCGACACTTTACTTCTCGGTCAGTCCACTCTCGCAGGCACAGTCGGAACTGCTGGCGCGGACCACACCAACCGTCTGGGATGTCGCCATTGCCTTCTTTGGGGGGGCGGCGGGGATTGTGGCTCTCACCCGCCGGGAGTTCTCCAACGTGGTGCCCGGTGTGGCAATTGCCACCGCGCTCATGCCGCCCTTGTGCACTGCCGGCTTCGGATTGGCGACGCGCAACCTCGCGTTCTTTGGCGGCGCGTTCTATCTCTTTTCCATCAATGCCGTTTTCATCGCACTCGCCACACTCCTCGTCGTCAAGGTGCTGCGCCTGCCGGCCCGTGCCGATATCGATCCGGTGGTCCGGCGGCGAACACGTCTTCTGATTGGTGGTGCAGTGACGGCGATGCTGGTGCCGAGTGTGTATCTCGCCTGGCAATTGGTTCAGGCGGAATACTTTTCGGCGTCCGCCGCCCGCCTCGTGCGCGAACTCGCGGCGGACGCTCGGTATATCGTGCTTGCGAGCGATATCGATGCCCGTCAACGACGACTCACGCTCACGCTTGGTGGCGATGTCCCGCCGGCTGGACTCGCCGCGCAACTCGCCGCGCAATTGAAGTCGCCAACCGCGCGCACGGCGAGCGTGGACGTCCGATTCCTTGGCAGTTCCACTGCCGCGCTGCAATCATTGCGCGAGGAGCTCACCCAGACAACGCGCGGAGCCACCGCCCAAACCTCCGTGCTGCAGCGGCAGTTGGCGCAATTGCAGGTCGAAGCGTCCAGCGCACAGACTATTCGCAACGAACAGATTGCCTTGCTGGCGGAACTGCGCGCTGAATACCCGGAGGCGAGAACCGTGAACGTGGCCATTGGTGAACAGCGTCGTGTCAGTGACAGCTCCGCCGCCCCCGTGACGGTGGTCCACCTCGACTTCGACAAATCGGTACCCGTAGACGAGACAAGACTGCGGGCACGATTGGCCGCCCGTTTTCCTACACGTCGTCTTGATTTGCTGGTCACCAAAGCCCAGTGATGGCGCTCGCGCTTCGCCGCCCTGCGGCCAGCGGATGAAATCCCGCCCGCGTGGGGATCAGCCGCCGGCGTATACGTAGCGACAGCCCCTGTCTTGCGCCTGCTGCAAGGTGACCACCATCGATGGTACAACTTCGACGCCTGGCAGCAAATTGTCGGTGGCCTCTGCTGCAAAAGCCGCGGTCTGCGCCGAATCACTCCGCGCCGGAGCGGGCAAAAAACGTGAGCCAGACGCGCGGAGCGAGTTGGCACAGGCCAGCAGAATGACCCCCCGGGGAACGAGCGCCGCAACTAACGAGGTGTTGGGGTTCTTCGCAGACGCGACCCCCATCGTCTCCCCTATGGACGGATACTTCGCCCACACGGCATCGTTGAAGAGCCAACCAATGGAGCGGCCGTTGAGTCCCACCACCACGGTACAATCCTGCTCGACGATGCCGTACTGGCGCTGCTGGGAATCGAGAAACGTCTGTGCCCATCGCAGCGCCAGTCCTTCCGTGGGCAAGTGGGAGTGAAAGACAACGCGATGCTTCCCTCTTACACGGGACACCCAGGGGTCCTCAACGAGCGGTCGCTCGACGCCCAGTGCGGTGGAGGGAGCACCAACGCCGACGGCGGCGCCGAGCGCGGCCAGCTTCGACAGGAAACTGCGACGGTCCGGAATCTTCATGGCTTCCTCAGAGAATCAGGGAATACTCGCCGTGCAAGCAAGGGGCGGGGTGTTGGGAGCGAGCGCCCCGCCCGCCGAGCACCATCGGTGGCATAGGCCACGTCGCGCGGCGGATCACTGCGAGGCCAATCCCGTTCCTTGCCTGGATGATCCTGCCGAGGAAGCGACAGCACATAGGCCGCAATATCCGCGGCGTGTTGCGCCGAGAGCGTTATGCTGTGATCGAGGGGCATGTTATACCGCACGAATGTTGCGAACGTAAACTGGCGCGCCATACCGGCCCCAATGGAAAAACTGCGCGGCCCCCACAGAGCGGGACTGACCGCGTCCCCCTGTCCCGTTACACCATGACAGCGGGCACAACTGTTGATATAGTGTACACGGCCGCGCCAACCCTCTCCGGTAAGCTTTACGGTATCCACACCAGAAGGCCGTGCCCGATCACGGAGGGTTTCGATGTACGCGAGCATGTCCCGCATCTCGCGGCCATTCTCCGGCAACATACGTCCTGCCAGGCTGCGGGCAATGCACTCGTTCACCCGTCGGGCCAGGGATTCTGCGTAGCCAGGGCGTGACCGATAGCGGGGATAGCGCAGGGCGGTTCCGCTCCACGGCATGGCCGTCGCCCGTGTACCATTGTCGAGATGGCAGGACATGCAGCGCAGCGCGTTCCCACTGTTGAGCGGCAACGAATCGCGGAACGCGCTCATGATAGCCAGCCCTCGCTCCGGATTGCCCCCAACCCTTGATGGTTGCTGTGCCGGTAACTGGGCGGCACAGAGAAGCGCCATGGTCAGGAGGGAGCCGCTCAGTCTCATACGTTCAATATGCAGGAAGACAGAGAGGGCGCCAGCAGCGATCTGCCAGCGCCCCCCCTTGGAGTATACCGCGCGCGCGAACGCTCAGCCTGAACCGACAGCAGCTCTCGGCTCCTGCCGCTTGGCACTCGCCACGAGATAGTCGCGGTTCATGCGCTTGATGACATCAATGCTGATCTCCTTCGGACAGGCTTCCTGACACTCACCGGCCAGTGTGCAATGTCCGAAGCCTTCCAGATCCATCTGCTCCACCATGGCCAGTGCCCGCTTGTCACGTTCCGGCTGCCCCTGCGGCAGGTGACCAAGATGCGAAATCTTGGCGCCGGTAAACAACGACGCCGAGGCATTGGGACACGCCGCCACACACGCTCCGCACCCGATGCACGCCGCCGAGTCCATGGCTTCATCGAGCACATCCTTGCCGATCAGGATCTCGTTGGCATCGCGGGCACCGCCCGTATTGACCGAGATGTAGCCGCCCGCCTGAATGATGCGATCAAACGAGCCGCGGTTTACGACCAGATCCTTCACGACCGGGAAGGGCGAGGCACGCCACGGTTCCACCGTAATGATGTCGCCGTCCTTGAATGCCCGCATATGCAACTGACAGGTGGCCGCACCCTTCCACGGCCCATGCGCCTGTCCGTTGATCATCATGGCGCACGAGCCGCAGATCCCCTCTCGGCAATCGTGCGAAAACGCCACGGGCTCCTTCCCTTCGAGCGTCAACTGCTCGTTGAGCATGTCGAACATTTCGAGGAACGACATGTCGGGCCCGACACCGTCGAGCGTGTACGTCTCGAGCTTGCCCGGAGCCTGTGAGGCGGGCTGACGCCAGACGTTGAGAGTAAGCTTCATTACTTGTAGCTCCGCGTGGAGAGGTGCACGTTCTCGTACACCAGCGGTTCCTTGTTGAGGATCGGAGTCTTGCCTTCACCGGCGTACTCCCACGCGGCGACATACGCGTAGTCGTCGTCGTTGCGCTTGGCTTCGCCTTCTTCCTGGTATTCGGTGCGGAAGTGACCACCGCACGACTCTTCACGATTCAGCGCGTCACGGCACATCAGTTCACCCAACTCGATGAAGTCGGCCACGCGTCCGGCCTTCTCCAGCGACTGGTTCAGCGAGTCGCCGCTGCCCGGCACGTTCACGTTGCTCCAGAACTCTTCCTTGAGTTGCGGAATCAGTTCCAGCGCCTTCGTCAGACCGGCCCGGTCACGCGCCATTCCGCAGTACTCCCACATGATCTTGCCGAGTTCCTTGTGGAAGGAATCGACCGTCCGCTTGCCCTTGATGCTCAGGAACTTGTTCTGCTGTGCGCGCACAGCGCCTTCGGCTTCGGCGAACGCCGCATGCGACGTGTCAACCTTGGGCAGCTTGGTACCAGCGAGATAATCGCCGATGGTATACGGCAGGACGAAATACCCGTCGGCAAGTCCCTGCATGAGCGCAGAGGCGCCAAGACGATTCGCGCCGTGATCGGAGAAGTTGGCTTCACCTGCCACGTGCAATCCGGGCACCGTACTCATGAGGTTGTAGTCGACCCAGAGGCCGCCCATGGTATAGTGCACCGCCGGGTAAATGCGCATGGGCTGTTCGTACGGATTCTCGTCCGTGATGCGCTGGTACATGTCGAACAAATTGCCGTAGCGTTCGGCGATCGTCTGCCGGCCAAGACGCTTGATCGACTCGGCGAAGTCGAGGTACACGCCGAGCCCGCCTGGCCCGACGCCGCGACCATCGTCGCACGCTTCCTTGGCCGCACGTGACGCGATGTCGCGCGGAGCCAGGTTGCCGAAGCTCGGATACTTTCGCTCGAGGAAGTAATCCCGCTCTGCTTCCGGAATCTGCGCCGGCGGACGATTGTCGCCGCGCTTGAGCGGCACCCAGATACGTCCGTCGTTGCGCAGCGATTCCGACATGAGCGTCAGCTTCGACTGATGCTCACCATGCACCGGAATGCACGTAGGGTGAATCTGCGTGTAGCACGGATTGGCAAACGCCGCCCCCTTCTTGTGCGCGCGCCAGGACGCCGTCACGTTGGAGTACATGGCGTTGGTGCTCAGGTAGAACACGTTTCCGTATCCACCCGTCGCGAGCACGACGGCATCTGCCGCGTGCGAGGTGATCTTGCCGGTCAGCAGGTTGCGCGTGACAATGCCGCGCGCGTGCCCATCGACCACGACCAGATCGAGCATTTCCTCGAAGGTGTGCATTTGCACCTTCTTCGCCGCCACCTGCTTCTCGAGCGCCGAGTACGCGCCGAGCAACAGCTGCTGTCCGGTCTGTCCGCGCGCATAGAACGTGCGCGAGACCTGCGCGCCACCGAACGAGCGGTTGGCGAGCAGTCCGCCGTATTCACGTGCGAAGGGCACCCCTTGCGCCACACACTGGTCGATGATGTTGACCGACACCTGCGCCAGACGGTACACGTTCGCTTCACGCGCGCGGAAGTCGCCGCCCTTGATCGTGTCGTAGAAGAGCCGGCGCACGGAGTCGCCGTCGTTCTGGTAGTTCTTCGCCGCGTTGATGCCACCCTGCGCCGCGATGGAGTGCGCGCGCCGCGGCGAATCGTGAAAGACGAAACACGACACGTTGTAGCCAAGCTCGGACATCGTGGCCGCCGCCGATGCACCGGCGAGACCGGCCCCGACCACAATGACGTGGTGTTTCCGCTTGTTGGCCGGATTCACCAGCTTCATGGAGAACTTGTGTTGATCCCACTTGGACTCAAGGGGACCGCTGGGAATCTTCGGATTCAGATCGAGCATATCAGTGAGTCTCCGCCGCGGCCGTAGGAGAGGGAGCCGCGCTGGCTTCCTGCAGCGCCGGCGCTTCGGGGAAGAGGCCGGCCATGGATGCCACCGGGATGGCAATGAAACCACCGGCTACCACGATGGCGATCAGCAACGCCAGCGTCCGCTTGAGTGGCTGCGTGGACGGGCGGGCGACACCCAGCGTGCGAAAGACCGCCCAGCCGCCGTGATAGAGGTGCAGCCCAAGCGCCGCCATGGCCAGCACGTAGAACGCGGCGACCGCGGGATTGGAAAGCCCGATGCGCACGTTGTTGTACGGGTCCAGGTGCGTGAACTGCGGGTGCACCGTGCCCAGCGTCATGTGCAAGATATGGAAGACGATGAACACCAGCAGCAGCACGCCACCCCAGCGGATGGTTTTGGCCGCAAGCGTGGTGACCTGTGGACGACGCTGTGCATATGCCTGCGGGCGCGCGGCACGCGACATCATGGTGAGCTGATAGGCTGCCAGCGCATGCAGCGCGACGGCGGCTATCAGCCCCAGGCGAATGGCCCACAACAAAGGCATGCTCGTCCGGAGCAGCAGCGCATAATCGTGCATGGCGCCCTGCCCTTTGAACATGAGAAAATTGCCGGACATATGGCCGAGGACGAACAGGATCCCGATGATCCCGGTCACCGCCATCACGATCTTCTTGCCGATCGTGCTCTGCCAGAAACGCGAGAGAGCGTACATAAGCGGGGTGGAAGAAGAAACCGGCGCCTCACCGTGGTGAGCGCGCCGGGTTCGTCAGAATCAGAGAGTGATAACCGACATCGGTTCGCGCACAGCCTGCGCCGACTTCTCGAGCGCCGTGCGCTCGTCGGCCGTCAGTTCGATCTCGAGAATCTTCTCAAGACCGTTCTTGCCGAGCTTGCAGGGCACGCCCAGATACAGGCCGCTCATGCCGTACTCACCGTCCAGCCAAGCCGCACACGGCAGGATCCGCTTGCGGTCATGCACGATGGCGTCCACCATCTCCACGGCACCCGCCGACGGAGCGTAGTAGGCCGAACCGGTCTTGAGGTACTTCACGATTTCGGCGCCGCCGTCGCGCGCACGCTGCACGATGGCCGCCAACTGCTCTTCGCCCATCAACTGGCGGATGGGGATCCCGCTGATGGTGGTGTACGAGATGAGGGGGACCATCGTATCACCATGCCCACCAAGCACCATGGCCTGGATGTCGCGCACCGAGACATCCAACGCTTCCGCGATGAACGACCGGTAGCGGGCCGTGTCGAGCACTCCGGCCATGCCAATGACACGCTCGCGCGGGAAGCCAGTGACTTCCTTGGCGACATAGCACATCACATCGAGCGGGTTGGACACGACGATAACGATGGCGTTCGGCGACGTGGCCTTGATCTGCTCCGAGACCGACTTGACGATGCCGGCGTTGGTGTTCAACAGGTCGTCGCGGGTCATGCCCGGCTTGCGGGCGATGCCAGCCGTGATCACGACAATGTCCGATCCTGCCGTTTCCTCGTACCCGTTGGTGCCAATGACGCGGGTGTCGAAGCCTTCCACCGGCGCCGACTCCCACTGGTCGAGTCCTTTGCCCTGCGGCACACCGTCAACCACATCGACCATTACCACCGTACGACCAAGCGACTTCTCGGCGATGCGCTGCGCCGTAGTGGCGCCCACATTTCCCGCGCCAACGACCGTGATCTTATTGACCATGTTATGCCGGATCTCCGAACGGCTATCGAAGCGAAGTACTGCAACGTTGAGTAGAGGGATCGTCGCGCGATCCGGCGAAAAGAAGCTTAGCCGGTTACTTCAGCGCGACGATCAGGGAGTGTCGTTTGGGCAACATAGAGTGCTGCACACACGCGAGCAATGCGGACGAGACAGTCCGAACGCGACTTTCTTCTGGCCGGGAGTGGATCGCCCTCAGCCGCCGACCTGACTCAGCGCACGAAGCCCGCCTACCTGCATCTGCAGCAGGGCATGTTCCTTCGGCTTCTCCGCCAGCGCCTTGGCAAAAAGCGGCGCCAGGGGATCCCCACGGCGCAGCGCATCGCGCAACACGACTTCGTGGTCGCCAAAGAGACAGGTCCGCAGGCGTCCGTCGGCGGTAAGACGGACACGATTGCAGGTCTCGCAGTACGTGTGCGTCATGGGGGTGATCACGCCGACCGTCCCCGGTGCTCCCTCATAGCGATAGTACACGGCCGGCCCGTTCCCTTTGGCCGGTCCGGCGTCTGCCGCCAACGGTCCGAGCGATCGGACCCTGGTCAGCACTTCCTCGCTCGGTACGACATGGTCCCAGGTCAGCTCGCGTAATTCTCCCACGGGCATGAGCTCGATAAATCGCACATGCCATGGGAATTCTCGCGTAAGCGCGGCGAACTCCGCCAATTCATCATCGTTGATGCCGCGCATGACCACCACATTGATCTTGATGGGCGCAATACCCGCGTCCTGCGCTGCTTTGGCGGCCATCACCAGATCGAACCCAAGATCACGGCGGGCGATCTGCACGACCCGCTCGGCACGAAGCGAATCGGCGCTGATATTCACCCGATCGAGGCCGGCATCCGCCAGAGCTGACGCCATCTGGGGCAACTTCACGCCATTGGTGGAGAGCGCGATATCCTCGATTCCGTCAATCGCCTTCAGCATGCGGATGAGCGAGACGAGATCGGGGCGGATGGTTGGTTCACCGCCGGTAATCCGCAACCGTTTCAGTCCCAATGGCGCGAGCTGCCGAACAATCTCCGCGATTTCCTCGTAACGCAGGATTTCCTGCTTGGGGAGCCACGGCAACCCCTCCACCGGCATGCAATACTGACACCGGAAGTTGCACCGGTCAGTCACGGAGATGCGCAGATACTCAATGCGGCGCCCGAATTGGTCGAGCATCAGCGCGGTACCTCGAGCGGCACTTGTCCGGCGCGAGTGGGATCAACCCATGCGCGCTCACCATCCACGTAGTGCTCACGCTTCCAGATGGGTACGCGCTGCTTGAGCGACTCAATAATCTCCCGGGCCCCGTCCATCGCCGGCCCGCGGTGGGCATGTGCGGCCACGATGGCTACGCTGACCTCGCCGATGCCGAGGGTGCCGATGCGATGCTCAATGGCAACCCGCAATCCCGGGGTCCTGTCGCATACCTCACGAGCGACCGCCGCCAGCTCCGATGCCGCCATGGCTTCATAGGCCTCGTAGTCCATGCCCTGCACCGGGCGGCCGTCATTGAGATCGCGTACGGTACCGAGAAAGACCGAGAGGGCCCCGACGCCCGCAGCCTGTGCCGTACCAATCAGATGGGACACGTCGATCGGGGCGGTGACAATGGCGGCGTGGAGTACGCCGGTAGATGCAGGTGCCACGGGATCAGCCACCGGCGACGGGAGGGATGAGGGCCACTTCGTCGGCCGGATGAATAACCGTTGCCATCTGGGCGAAGGCATGGTTGACGGCGACCAACGGCTTGGCGGGAAGCCGCTCCCCGCCGGGCAATTGCCGGAGGGCCGCCACAAGGTCGGCCACGGCACAGGGTGCAGTGACGGGGACCTCAATCTGGCGGGCACCTAAGGCATCGGCATACGACGCGAACAACAAGACGGAAACGCTCATGTCAAAACAAAGATAGCGCCAAAGCGGGAATCCGGTTCCACCAAGGTCCATTCCGTTGACCATACAAAACGCCCCCAGTACCTGATTCCAGGCAACTGGAGGCGCGTTTGCGGGTCACTGCCGTACCCGCTCAGCTGTCCGAGTCGCCGTAGTCGTCGTCGTCGTCAAGCAGGTGCGCCTCGATGCCGGCAACCATGGCGCGGAGCTCCTTGCTCGGCTTGAACACCGGGACCGGGCGCGCTGACACCTCGACAGGCGACCCGGTCCGGGGGTTTCGGGCCATACGCGTCTTTCGCTGACGGATCTTGAAGGTACCGAAGCCACGGACTTCAATGTTTTTCTGCTCCTGCAGCGCCTCTTTGATGGCGTCCAAGAACGCATCAACAACGCGCGCGCAGTCTTTTTTGGAGATGGTCGGTCCGGCGGTCCGGGCAATACGAGCCGTGACGTTCTCGACCAGATCGGCTTTGGTCATGTGGCGGGCGAAAAGTTTCGGAGCAGAAACGCTGTGGGCACCAAGCAACGGCTCGGTGCCCACGAAGCGAACGTATGGCCTTAGTGCTTATCAGTCAAGCGTTTGGGCCATCTCACCCACGACGATTTCTCAAGGCTACGAGAAACTGGTCGAACAGGGGGACCGCATCGTGTGGGCCAGGAGCCGCCTCAGGGTGATACTGCACCGCAAAGATCGGGAGCCGGGTATGCCGTAGCCCTTCCACCGTGCCATCGTTGAGATTGATGTGGGTCACGGCCAGCTCCGGGGCACCATCCACCCCGTCCGGAGATCCCACGACCGCAAAACCATGGTTCTGGGAGGTGATCAGCACCTGTCCCGTGGCGAGATCCTTCACCGGCTGATTTCCACCGCGATGCCCAAACGGCATTTTGGCCGTGTGGCCACCAAAGGTCAGCCCGAGGAGCTGGTGCCCGAGGCAAATGCCGAACATCGGTACGTTCTGCTCGGCAATCTGGCGAATGGCGGCAGGCGCATACATGACGGCCGCCGGATCTCCCGGTCCGTTGGACAGGAACACGCCATCAGGGTTCATGGCGAGCACGGCATCGGCCGACGTGTCCGATGGCACGACGGTGACGCGCACCCCATGGTCCTCGAAGAGCCGCAGAATGTTGCGCTTGATCCCAAAGTCGTAGGCAACGACATGGTACGGCGCGTCCGGCTTCCCCCAGCTGTATGGCTCGCGGGTGGACACCACAGTCGCCAGATCGAGCCCTTCCATGCTGGGGCAGCTCTCGAGCACCGCGAGCGCCTCACGTGTTGGCGTTTCGCCGACGCCGATCACCCCCTTCATCACCCCGACACTGCGGAGGTGCCGGGTGAGACGACGGGTGTCTACTTCGGTAAGCACCGGAACGCTTGCCTGTTCAAGCCACTCTCGCAGGCCACCCGTGGCCCGCCAGTTGGAATAGGTCGGCGAAAGCTCGCGTACGACCACACCGGCTACCTGAGGGCGGGCGGACTCGGGATCCTCAAGATTGATCCCGTAGTTGCCAATCTGGGGAGCGGTCAGCACCACGATCTGTCCGTTGTAGGACGGATCGGTGAAGACCTCCTGATACCCGGTCATGTTCGTGGTAAAGACCACTTCGGCTACGGTCGGCAGGGTTGGCCCCACCAGTCGACCGTGAAAAAGGGTTCCATCCTCGAGGAGGAGGAACCCCTTGGGCGGCAGCGTGTGCACCGGCCGCCTTACTTCTTGTCGGGCGCCGCCGGTGTGGCCGGGGCAGCCTGCTGGGTAAGAGGAGCGGCCGGCGCTGCGGTGCCGCTGCCGGTGCTTGGCGCCGACGGCGCGGTGGCCGGAGCGGCCAGCTTATCCAGCACCGACTTCGGTGCGACCGAGCGGCTGGACATGATCTGCAGAATGAACGCCAGACCAAGGAAGATTCCGCCGCACCACCAGGACGCCTTCGTGAGCAGATTGCCGGCCTGTCGCGAACCCATGATCGAGTCCGACGAGGAGCTCGCGCCGCCGAAGCTGGCCGCAAGACCGCCGCCCTTGCCCGACTGGAGAAGGACCGCCGCCGCAAGAACGATGGCGTCGAGAATGAGCAGTGTCAGCAGAAACGTGTACATGTCGCGGAGACGGAGTGCCGTGAGGAATAAGGCCGGGGTACAACCCTAGCCTCTGAAAATCACCTGCTGCCCGCCCCAAGACAAGTGCTTGGCAGGCAGCAGGTTGGGTCAGATGGGACAGATCGCCCGGACTCAGGCCCGGACGATGCTCGCCCAACTGTCGGCGTCGAGGGAGGCTCCGCCCACCAACAGCCCGTCCACGTCGGGGGCCGCCAGAAGCTGCGAGGCGTTCCCGCGGTTTACGGATCCCCCGTAGAGAATGGGAATGCCGGCGGCCGCCTTTTCTCCTACGCGGGAAACCAGCGCCCGGCGGAGTACCCCGTGAATCTCGCTGGCGTCGTCTGGCGTGGCCGTGCGCCCCGTCCCAATCGCCCAGACCGGCTCATATGCCAGCATGATCGCGCCCACCTGCACGTCATCCAGCTCTGCAAGCCCTGCGCTCAATTGGCGTTCGACGACTTCAGCCGTCCGCCCCGCTTCTCGCTCTTCAAGTGTTTCCCCGACGCACAGCATGGGAGTGAGCCGCCCCTGGGCAATAAGTGCCATCTTCCGGGTCGTCATGGCATCGGTCTCCCCGAACACATGTCGGCGCTCAGAGTGTCCAACCAGCACCACACGCGCCCCAACATCCCGCGCCATCAGCACGGAGTTTTCACCCGTGAACGCGCCCTGCACTTCCGTGTGGACATTCTGCACACCTACCCAAACCTCCGGACGGTCACGCAGCGCATCCATGACCGTCGTCAACGTGATGGCGGAGGGAAAAAACACCAGCGTCCGTTCGTTCAGCTTTGGTACCTGCGCCAGGAAACGCTGAAAGAAGGCCTTCGCGTCCGTTGGCGTGTGATTGAGTTTCCAGTTGGCCGCGATAACGGGCTTGAGATGCATGTCGGGATCCGAGTGAATGAGCGGTGATCAGCGCGCGTCGAGCGCGCTGACCCCAGGCAAATCTTTGCCTTCCAGAAATTCCAGCGATGCGCCGCCTCCGGTGGACACGTGCGACATCTGTGATTCGAGCCCCGCCTCGGCCACTGCGGCGGCACTGTCGCCGCCGCCAATGATCGTGGTGGCGCCTTTTCCGGTGGCGATGGCCATCGCCTCAGCGACGCCGCGCGTGCCGGCATCAAATGGCGGCTTTTCGAAGACGCCCATGGGACCGTTCCAAAGCACGGTTCGCGCGCTCTCGACCAACTCGCGATACAACGCCGTGCTCTCCGGGCCGATGTCAAACATGGCCTGTCCGGCCGGGATGGCATCACGCCCGACGGCCGATGCCTGCGCACCGGCATCCATGGCCGGCGCGATCGTGGCATCGACAGGAAGGACCAGCTTATCCCCGGCACGTGAGAGCAGATCCTTCGCCATGTCGAGGCGATCAGGCTCCACCAGAGAGTTCCCCGTTTCGAAGCCCATCGCCTTGAAAAACGTGCAGGCCATGGCGCCGCCGATCAGCAGCTTGTCCACCTTCGGCAACAACGCTTCCACCACATCGATCTTCCCCGAAATCTTGGAACCGCCCAGGATGGCCACAAAGGGGCGCTCGGGATGGGCCAGCGCTCCGCCGAGGTACGCCAGCTCCTTCTCCATGAGCAGACCGGCGACGGCCGGACGACAGAACTTCGCCACCCCTGCCGTGCTGGCATGGGCGCGATGGGCCGCGCCAAACGCATCGTTCACATAAAAGTCGCCCAGCTGCGCCAACTGGTAGGACAACGCTTCGTCGTTCTTCTCTTCGCCAGAAAGAAAGCGCGTGTTCTCCAGCAGCAGCACGTCGCCGGGCGCCAGATTCTGCGTTGCCTCCACCGCCCGCTCGCCGACGGTGACGTCGAGAAAGTGCACAGGGCACGACAGCAATTGCTTGAGCCGCGCCGCGACGGGCGCGAGCGAGTACTTCGCCTCTGGCGCGCCCTTGGGGCGACCGAAATGGGCAAGGAGGACGACTGAGGCGCCTCCATCACGCAACGCGTTGATCGTCGGCAGCGCCGCCGTGACCCGGGTGTCATCGGCCACCGCTCCCTGCTCATCGAGGGGAACGTTGAAGTCGACGCGTACCAGGGCGCGTTTGCCCTGGATCTCGGCCGCGGTCAGGTCGCGAATGGTCTTGGTATTCATCGGGAGCAGTTCGGGATGGCGCGCGACCAAGATGGCCATCGCGCGCTGAGAGCAGAACCTGCACAAAGGTCGCAGCGAGAACTACCAGCTCTCGTCTGCGACCTGGGCGTACTGCTGGCGCCGCCCCAACCGGTTTCGGTCGGGGCCAACACCGGGGATAACTCAGAGACGCGAGCCAACGAAGCGGAGCAGATCGACGCAACGCGACGAGTAGCCCCATTCGTTGTCGTACCAGCCGGAGATCTTCACCATGGTGCCGTTGATCACGATGGTGCTGCCCGAGTCGAGGGTGCAGGACATCGGGTTGCCGATGTAGTCCACCGAGACCAGCGGTTCGTCGCTGTATCCCAGCACGCCTTCGAGCGTGCTCTCGGAGGCCGCCTTGAACACTGCGTTGACTTCGTCGCGGGTCACCGGGCGCTCGACAATGCAGGTCAGGTCGGTGAGCGACACGTCAGGCGTGGGCACGCGGACGGCGATACCGTCAATCTTTCCCTTGACCTCGGGAATGACCAACGAGGTCGCTTTGGCAGCTCCCGTCGTGGTGGGAATCATGGACACGGCCGCCGCGCGGGCGCGTCGCAGATCCTTGTGCGGCAGATCGAGAATGCTCTGATCGTTGGTGTAGCTGTGAATCGTGACCATCGAGCCATGCACGAAGCCGAAGTTGTCCCGGATGACCTTGACCATCGGGACGAGGCAGTTGGTCGTGCAGGACGCATTCGAGATGATATGGTGCGACGCGTTGTCGTACTTGTCGCTGTTCACCCCCATCACGATGGTGATGTCCTCATCGGTGGCCGGGGCCGAGATGATGACCTTCTTGGCGCCGCCTTCGATGTGCTTCCGCGCGTCGGACGCCTTGGTGAAGCGGCCCGTGCTCTCCAGCACGATATCCACGCCCAGATCCTTCCACGGCAACTTCGCGGGATCGCGCTCCGCGAGGATCTGGATACGATCACCGTCCACGGTAATGGCATCCGTTTCGTGGCCAACTTCGCCGTCGAACTTGCCATGCACCGAGTCATACTTGAACAGGTGCGCCAGCGTCGCGGTGTCCGTGAGATCGTTGATGGCTACGAAGTCGATGTCGGCCACGCCTTGCTGTTTCGCGGCACGAAGGACCTGGCGGCCGATACGGCCGAAGCCGTTGATGCCAACACGTATACCCATTCGAGTCAGTTCCGGGTGAAGTCTGAGTCAGGAGCGGTACGGTCGCCGGGATCTGGCGCCCGACCGAAGGTCACACAACTGATGATGCGAGCGCCGCCACGCATGAGCGCCTGGACAGCGGCGTTCACCGTCGCGGCGGTGGTAATGACATCGTCCACCAGCACCACGTGCTGGCCACGAAGTCGTTCCTGAAACTGCACTGGCACGACAAACGCCTGTGCAACGTTGCTTGCGCGCTCCGAAGGTGTCAACCGGACCTGCGATGACGTATCGCGCACACGCACCAGCACGTCGGACCAGACGGGCACGCGCCAGAACGGCGCCAACCTGCCGCCCAGCAGAGCCGCCTGATTATAGCCACGCTCGCGTTCGCGCGCGGCGGACAGCGGGATGGGAATTATGGCCGCCCGCTCCTCCCGGACATCCTGCGGCCAATCGAGACGGGCCATCCGACGTGCCATGGGGACGGCCGCACGTGTCCACCCCTGGTACTTGAGCGCGTGCACCAGATCGCCGCCGGTACCGCTATCCATGCGTGCCACCGACCGGACGGCCCGGAGCGCCGGGTCCAGCCGGGGACACCACCGACAGGGTGGAAGGGTCGTGCCAGCCCCAAGCGGCTTGGCGGCACCTGAGGGGCGCTCGCCAGGCAACGGAAGGGTCAGCGACAAGCGAGGATGCCCGCATCGGTCACAGAGCGGGTAGGAAAACGGCACCAATCTGGCCATGCAGGGAGCACAAACGATGCCATCGACATCCGGTCGATGGGGAGAACGACACAACACACACGCGCCCGGCAACAGGAAATCGAGCGCGCCATGGGCCAGTGCACGAGCCACGGGCAAGAGGCGGGACATCCGATGACCGTTCACCAGATCAGCGCTGGCGTCTACCGACTGCCGTTCCACTCACGCGCGCGGTTCGTGTGCCGGGGGCATCGCGTGGCCAAGCGATTGCCACATGGCCCCCCGCGGGGCTGGAGTATTGAACCAGCACTCGAACGCACTGGCGCCCTGCTCCACCAACATCCGCAAGCCGTCCTCTGCGCGCAGGCCACGAGCACGCGCCGCCTGTACCAGCGCGGTTCCCTCCCGGCGATACACCAGATCGAACAGAGCGCTCTGCGCTGAGAGCACGGCGACATCGAGCGGCAGCGGATCATTGACGCGCATCCCCAAAGGGGTCGCATTGATGACCAGCTGCACCGAAGACCAGTGCACCGCGTCAGAGGACGGTTGTGACACCGCCGGCACGCCGGTACGGGAACTCAGGACGTCGGCGTTGTGCACCGAACGCGCGACGACGTGTATGCGACCGTGAACGGCATCAGGTAATTCGCTGATCGCGACCAGCACGGCCGCCGCCGCGCCCCCGGCGCCCAACACCACCACGTCTCCGTGAATCCCTTCAGCGCACAGTGCCCGGATCGTTGCCTTGATCCCATCCACGTCGGTGTTGTGTCCCACAAGGGCTTGCTGCTCCCACCAAAACGTATTGACCGCCCCCGTTCGCTCCGCGCTCGCCGTACGCTGCGCGGCAGCCTCGTAGACCACTCGCTTGTGCGGCATCGTGACGTTGCCACCGGTGTTGCTCTGGAGGCACGCCTCAAGCACAAGGGGAATATCGACCGCGGTCACCTCGCGCGCGGTGTACAGCAGGTCGCGTCCCACCGCGCGCAGTGCCGCGTTCTGAAACAGCGGCGACAATGACTGCGCCACTGGCTGTCCAAGAAGGACCAGGCCGTCCGGCGGTCTCGTGGCCCGAGGTAGACGCATCGTGGTGCTCAGCCCGGGCGCTGGCCAGCCAGCTTCTCGAGAACGGAAGCGATTTCCTGTTCGAGCTCCCGATACGTGTCTCGATACACATCAAGGTCACCGCCAAACGGATCACTGACGGCACGCCCCTCGCCACCGGTAAAGGCAGTGAGCAGGAACGCTCGTCCGGCCCCGCCCATGGCTTCCGCCCGCTCCAGATGGTGCGGGCCCATGGCCAGGATGACGTCGGCGCTCGCGACAATGTCCGGAGACAGCGGTCGCGCCCGATGTCCGGTGATATCCGTGCCATGCTCGAGCGATACCAGCAACGCGCCGTCAGAGGCCGATGAATCCGGCCACGCACTCGTCCCCGCACTGCTGACCGTGATCCCGGCCAGATGGCGGTCGGCGATCATGCGTCGTGCAATCGTTTCGGCGAGTGGGCTCCGGCAGGTATTCCCGGTGCAGACAAACAGCAAATGCATCAGGTATCTCCGAGTAGGTCCGGGACAACCGCGCGCAGTTGCGACGCGGACAGGACACCAGGGCGAATGACCCGGGCGCGTCGTCCTGTACAGTCCACGACTGTGGACGGTTTGGACGGGTCAAGGCGGCCACCGTCCAGCACGTGCAGGAGCCCGCGCCGGATTTCGTCAGGCCATTGGTCAACAATCTCCGATGCTACCATCGCTGGTGGTATCCCGGGACGGTTCGCACTGGTGCTGGTAATAGGTTCACCGTATGCCTGTAGCAGTCGTTGCAGCCCCGGGTGAGGGGTAAAGCGCACAGCGACTCCGCCTTCAGGACCGCGAAGCCGAGCCGGAACCCGCCCCTCGCCGCCCCGCAACACCAGTGTCAGCGGACCGGGCCAGAAGCGGGCCGCGAGATCGGCGCCATACGTGGGCAGATGCAGATCAAGCCGTGCAATCTGCTGCGGGTTGCCAATCAGCAGCAAAAACGGCTTGCCTGGCGGCCGGCCCTTCATGCGCACCAAGGCTTCCACTGATTCGTGATCCACCGCCGTACCAAAACCGTACACCGTCTCCGTGGGATAGGCGAGCACACGCCGCACACTCAGGTGGTGGATGGTCTCTCGAAGCGCCGCTTCAATTTCCACTGGCGACCAGAACGGCACCGTCATCTGCCCCGACTGCCCCTGATGCGGCACGTGCTACTCCACCAGGAGGCTGAGGGCATCGGCGCGCGCAAAGTCCGCCTCCTCGGTGATCTTCATGCCGCGCTCACTCCCACGGACCACGACCACCGGAAAGCCCAGTCGTTCGCACAGCGCCGCATCATCAGTGGCCCCGATGCTATCGCGACGGGCCGCCACGTGCGCCTCTTCGAGCATGACGCGCGGGAAGGCCTGCGGCGTTTGCGCGCGCCACAAATGGGTCCGGTCAACCGTGCGTACGATGCGCCCGTGCTCATCGACTTCCTTGAGCGTGTCAACGACCGGTAATGCCGCCACCGCGCCGTGGCCCTTGCGCGCCTCCGCTATCACCCGATCGATCGTGGCATCCGTGACCAATGGCCGCGCGGCATCGTGCACGACGGCAACCGTGACCTCCTCCGGCAGATCCTCGAGCCCGTTGACGACGCTCTCGTGGCGTTCCCGCCCACCCACGGACACGAGTAATCGATCCACGTCACACTGAAAGAGCCAGGGTGGCGGATCGGCGGCGTATGCCTTGGGTAACACCACGACCACAACGGCCACGTCAGTGCGCGCCATGAACGCCTGCACACTGTGCAACAACGCCGGTTTGCCGGAGACCCACCGGAACTGCTTCAGTTCGGTGCTACCCGTACGGGAGCCAGAGCCCCCCGCCACGATCACGACGCCCACATCGCGGACGACCGTAGGGTCGGTGCGCCCGCTTTCCCCCCGCGAGGCAATGACCGGCGGCGGGATGATACGACGAGGTGATGATAAGGGGGGCACGCCGTGCGTGTCGGCCTCCCCGTCAGATACGTGGTCACTCATGGGCCACTCCAGAAAGGTTCACGCGGCATCCTTGCCGACCGTGCGTTGCAACACCTCGGTCAGCGTACGCACCCCGATCAACCGCATGTCGCCGGGCGCCCGGCGTGGCAACGCCCGATCCGACAGGTACGCCGTGGTCATGCCGAGCTTGGCGGCTTCGGCCAGGCGGCGTTCCACCTGCGACACCGGTCGCACCTCGCCGCCGAGACCGAGCTCCCCCAGAAAGATGGCCTGTGCCGGCAATGGGCGATCCACCACACTCGAGGCAAGCGCCGCGACAATGGCGAGATCAACACTGGGCTCCTGCACACGCATGCCACCAACGATGTTGCAGAAGACATCGAGTTGCGCGCACGAGAACCCGCCGCGCTTGTCGAGCACGGCGAGCAACAGGGCGAGACGCCGCGAATCGATGCCGTTGGCCACGCGTTGCGGCGTACCAAAGCCGGCTTTCGCGGCCAACGCCTGCACTTCCACCAACACGGGACGGGTGCCTTCCATGAGCGCACAGACGGCGCTGCCACTGGCAACATCCCGTCTGTCGCCAAGGAAGAGCGCCGACGGGTTCTCCACCGGGATCAGTCCGGCGCCCACCATGCGAAACACCCCTATCTCATCGACACTGCCGAAGCGATTCTTCGTCGCGCGCAACACCCGGTGGTCGAGGGTCCCATCGCCTTCGAAATACAACACCGTGTCCACGATGTGCTCGAGCGTTTTGGGACCGGCAATGCCGCCGCCTTTGGTCACATGCCCGATGACGAACACCGTGGTGCTCGTATCCTTGGCAAAGCGCATGAGACGGGCGGCACACTCCCGCACCTGCCCCACATTGCCCGGTGCGCCCTCGAGCAGTTCCGTGTGCACGGTTTGGATCGAATCGATGATCAGGCAGTTCACCTTGCGCCCGTTGCCGACCGGCTGCGCCGCGGTCGCCAAGATGGTTTCGAGCGACGTTTCCGTAAGCAGCGAGACGGCACTCGCATCTTCGGCCAGTCGATCTGCCCGCAGTCGCACCTGCAACGCGCTCTCTTCGCCGGATACATACAACGTGGGCTGTCCCGCTGCTTCCAATCGCGCGGCGACTTGCAGCAGCAGGGTGCTCTTGCCTATACCAGGCTCGCCGCCGACCAGCACCATGCTTCCGGGAACAATGCCGCCGCCCAGCACGAAGTCGAATTCGTCGAGCCCCGTGCGCCACCGTGGCGTGTCAGAGGATGTGACCGTCCCCAACGCCACCGTTGCGCCGGCCACACCACCAGCCGCACGCGCCGCCGTGCGCTTGCTCGTGGGTGCGGCCGCCACAACTTCTTCGGCCAGCGTATTCCACGCGCCACAGCTGTCGCATTTCCCTGCCCACTTGGGATACTGCGCACCACACTCCGTGCACGCGTACACGGTCTTCGCTTTGGCCATCAGAACGGGGTACCGCTGAAGTCGTCGTTCCCCCCACCCTTCACGAGCCTGGGCCCGCCAAAGCCGCCGCCACCGCCACCGTACTCGGGCGGCGCTTCGCGCGCCGAGAAGTTGTCGAAGCGCGTGTATTGCTTGTGGTAGAACAGACGCGCACTGCCAATGGGGCCGTTACGCTGCTTGCCGATGATGATCTCGGCGCGTCCTTCGATGGACGGATCTTTGAGTCGGCCATTCTCATCGCGTTCGGCGTACACTTCCTGTCGGAAGATGAACATGATGACGTCGGCGTCCTGCTCAATGGCGCCCGACTCACGAAGATCCGAGAGCTGCGGCCGACCTTTGTCATCGCCGGTACGCTGTTCCGGGGCACGCGAGAGCTGCGACAGCGCCACGACGGGCACGCTGAGTTCCTTGGCCAACGCCTTGAGACCGCGCGAAATCTGCGAGACTTCCTGCTGACGATTCTCCACACCGGCCGGCCCGCTCATGAGCTGCAGGTAGTCCACGATGATGAGCCCAAGGTCGTGTTCCGCCTTGAGGCGTCGCGCTTTGGCGCGCATATCGAGCAGCGTGATACCCGGCGTGTCGTCGATGAAAATGGGTGCATGGCTCAGGATACCAGCGGCCTGCGCCAGACGTGGCATCGATTCGTCGAGCGCCCTACCACCTTTACGCAGCGCCTGGGCGTCAATGAGCGCTTCCGCCGCCAGCATACGTTGGACGAGCGATTCCTTGCTCATTTCGAGCGAGAAGAAAGCAACGGGCACCTTGGCGGTAATCGCGGCGTGCTGCGCGATATTGAGCGTGAAGGCCGTCTTGCCCATGGAGGGGCGCGCCGCCACGATGACCAGATCGGCCGGCTGCAACCCTGACGTCATGTGATCGAGTTCGGTGAAGCCAGTCGGCACCCCGGTGATCGCCTGATCACGCTGGGCCAGCAGCTCCAGCTTCTCCATGGCAGGCCACAGCAGCTCCTTGATGCGCGAGAAGCCTCCCTTCTCCTTGCTTTGGCCCAGCGCGAAGATGCGGGACTCTGCACTGTCGAGCAGATCGCCGGCGGTGATCCGCCCCTCGAAGGCTTCCTGCACGACTTCAGTGCTGACTTCAATCAGTCGGCGCAGCAGCGCCTTTTCCTTCACGATCTTTGCATGGTACTCCACGTTTGCCACCGTGGGCACCGCATCCAACAGGAATGCGAGGTACTCGCGTCCGCCGGCGTGCTCCAGCTCCCCGCGCCGTTCGAGTTCATCGGCGAGCGTGAGCCAGTCCACGACGCTGCCGCGTTCCGTGATGGCCAACATGGCCCGGAACAGGCGACGGTGTCCCTCGCGATAGAACATGGAGTCATCCACGTGCTCGCCGGCGCGCAGAATGGCATCGGCGTCGAGCAGCATGGCGCCCAGGACGGCCTGCTCGGCTTCTTCCGACCAGGGCGGGCGACGCTCCTTGTACGGATCCCGCGCGGTGGTGGGGGCGGTCGGCAGCGGTGAGCCGCCAGCGCCCGGAGAGGTCACAGCAAGACTGGTCATGTCACGTTACTCCGCACCACTGCTGGTGGCGCGCGCAGCATCAAGAATACGACGGGCGAGTTTCACATCTTCCCACGTGGGGCGCTTCCAGGATTCATTCCGCAACAACGCCGCCGGATGATACGTCACGATGAGCGGGACCCCCTGGAAGCGGTGTACCTTGCCGCGCAGCGCACCGATGCCCGTGGTGGTCTGCAACAGCGTCTGTGCCGCGAATCGGCCCAGCGCGAGGATGACCTTCGGTCGCACCAGCTCGATCTGTCGCAGCAAATACGGCTGACAGGCCTGCACTTCGTCGGGCAAGGGGTCGCGATTCCCCGGTGGACGATGCTTCAGCACGTTGCAGATGTACACGTCGTCGCGTGACAGCTGAATGGCGCTGAGGATTTTCGTGAGCAGCTGCCCGGCTTCGCCGACAAACGGCCGTCCCTGCTCATCCTCGTTGGCGCCCGGTGCCTCTCCTACACAGAGGAACTCCGCCTGCGGGTTGCCTTCGCCCGGCACCGCGTGCCTGGCCCCTTTATGCAGACCGCACGCGGTACAGGCGGCGACGTGCTGCACAACGTCCTGCAGCGTTGGCAACGACGCGACGTGCGGCGAGAACTCTGCCACATGCAAGCGCCCAGCTTCCAGCCCGGCCGGAATACCCAGGGCATCAAGCCAGGGGGGGAGCGTCACCTGCACACTGGCAGCGGGGATCCTCGGTGCGTCCGCGGCTTCCGCCGCGGCAACCGGTGGCTTGCGCGACCCGTCGGTGTTTGCCGTCGGTACCGGTGGTACCGCCGGGGTAGCGCCAGGTCGGAGCGCCCCGGCGTTACGTAGCGTAGCGCGCCAGTCCGTGCTGACCTGGTCATCGAAGCGCCGCTCCGGAACGGGAGGCGCCGGCGCCATTGGCGGTACCGCTTTTGGCGCGGCCTCAGTATGGGATGGCGGCGGTTCGTCGAAACCGTCGGGCGGCGCGCCGGTCTCCCGCCCGCGTGACGTGGTCCCGGTGGATGCCCGGGAACGCGTGCTTCCGCCCTGGCGCATTCCGACGAGCTTCAGCACGTCCTCCACGGGTAACCCATCCAGCACGAACTCGGATTCACCGAGTTCGCGTCGCTGTTCGAGATACCGGCGAAGCCGATCCCTGGCGTCCACGATGGCGGGTGGGGTGGAGTTGGTCAGCGCGCGCGGCGGCGCCACGCACAGGGGGAGAGACAACGCGCCGCGCCGGGACCGGAGTCACGGCGCGGCATCTGGTCCTGCAACCTCAGGGGACTCAGGCCGATGGGCGACGCCGCGGGACGACCTTGTAATCGATCTCGCCCGAGGTGAGCTCTTCGAGCGCCCGCGTGGTGAGCTTCTTTTCGTTGATCGAGCGGTCGCGCGGGAACTCGTTCAACACGCGCGCAAACTTCGCGGCGATGAGTACGCTGAGATACTTGTTGGCCGCATGCTTGGCCACTTCCTTCGGAGTAAAAACCTGCATCAGTCGTCCTTGCTGAAGACGTGAATTTCCTGCTCGAGTTGCGCGATGAGCCCCTCGACCTGTGCTTCGACCTCATGGACCCGGTCGTGCCGGAGTCCTTCCGCATCGACGATCGCACTCACCTGATCGACGGCCCGGTCAAGATTGTCGTTGACGACCACATAGTGGTACCGCCCGACTTCTCCCAACTCGGCCCGCGCGTTGCGCAATCGCACCAACAGTCGTTCACGATCCTCACTTTTTCGCGCCGACAGCCGGGCCTTCAGCACCTCGCCTGAAGGGGGCAGCACGAAAATGAGCACCGTATCCGGAAACGCGGTGTGAAACTGCCGCGCCCCCTGCACATCGATGTCCATCAGGACATGGCGCCCGGTGGCCAGTACCCGCTCCACCTCACTGCGCAGTGTCCCATAAAAATTGCCGTGTACCTCGGCCCACTCCGCAAACTCACCGCGGTCGACGGCGGTATGGAACGCGTCCCGGGAGAGGAAACGGTAGTCACGACCATCCACTTCCCCCTCGCGGGGGGCGCGCGTCGTGCAACTGACAGAATAACCCAAATCGGTCCGTCGCTCCAGCAGGCGACGGGCAATTGTGGTTTTGCCACCCCCAGACGGGGCGGACAATATGACCGGAAATGTGCTCACTCGAGATTCTCAACCTGCTCGCGGATTCGTTCCAGCTCTTCCTTGAGCCCAACCACCTCGTGGAGGATCGGGGCGTCAGCGGCTTTGCTACCGGTGGTGTTCGCCTCCCGAAGCATCTCCTGCAGCAGGAAGCCCAATCGCTTGCCGACCGGTTCCCCCTCGGACTCGTTGAGGGTGGCGCGGAACGCCACGATGTGGGACTGGAAGCGGTCCAACTCCTCGGCAACATCCATGCGATCCGCCAACAAGGCGATCTCCTGCGCCAAGCGGACGTCGTCAACAGCGACACCGTCGGCCAGTTCGCGGACCGACTCGCGGAGCCGGTCGCGATGGGCCACAATGCGTGCCGGGGCACGGGCAGCAATGCGCGACAGCGCCCCCTCAATGACCTCCAGACGTTGCCGGAGTACGAGGGCCAGCCGCTCCCCTTCTTCGGCCCGTGCTCGTTGCAACGCGTCCAGCGCCGCGTCGACAATGCCAACCAGTTCCGCCACGGTGCCGGTATCGTCCTCTTCGCGCGGTGCGGCCATCACGTCGGGCATGCGCAGCACACTGGCGAGGTCAACTCCGCCCGATAGGCCATTGGCTTCCACCAACGCCTTCAGCTGCGCAGCCGCGGCGGCAAAGCGCGCTTCATTGATCGCGACCGGGGCATCGGCCATCCGCTCGGCCCGGGCGGTCAGCGTGACGTGGCCGCGTGCGACCTTGAGGCGCATGGCTTCACGTACATCGGACTCCCAGCGCCCAAAGGCCCCGGGCACTTTGATGCTGGGCGAAAAGAAACGGTGGTTGACGGTTCGCACGTCCACCACCACGCGCAGTGCGCCCACCGTTCCTTCCGCCTGGCCATACCCTGTCATGGAGCGAATCATTCCCGAATCATAACCTCGCGGCGGCAGCACGGGGATGCCGACCTCAATTCGAGAACTCCCAGCGAACGCCGTACATCTGAACAGCGGGGGGCATGGTGATCCCGCGAATCTGCTCGTATTGCCCGCCGGTGAGGTTGCGATACTGGTAGAACAGCGTTCCGCGCTGGAGTCGAATTTCCAGCAGGCCGGTGGCCACCTGCGCCGGCTCTGTCGTCCATTTCAGCGGATCTTCGTCTGGCCCATAGAAGAACGGCACGCCGGACCGACTGTCAAAGATCAACCGCGCATTGAAGCCGAACTGCCCTTTGGGGAACTTGCTCCTCCACTCGGAGATGAGCGCAATTTCCGTGCGGATTTGTGTCTTGGGGCGATTGTATTGTGCCGCATCCCAGCTCACGGCCTGCACATCCACGTAGACATCCTTGTACAACCGACCGTTGGCGGAGACCGTGACACCGGTCGCGGGATTGGCGGCAATCACCGACGGCGTGGGGCCCAGCAGCGGCAGCGTTCCGTAGACCGTCGCATCGTCCCGGATCACGCCACCGCCAAACCAGAGTCGTTTGACTTTCACGGCAGCCTCCGCACGCAGCGTGCTGGCCGCTGGCCGCCCCGTGGTGTCGTCGGGTGACCGGCTGCTCCGCCCCACCACGACCGCCAGCCATGGTACTGGCCGCACGCGCGCAAAGAGTTCGGTACGATCGGTGGAGTCCCGACCGTTGCGCTCAACCCACGCACCGGCATCAAGCTTCCACCACTGCGCCTGGGCACGGGCTACCGGTGCTTGTTCAAGGGTGCCCGCGCGGGGACGCAGTCGATTGGTCAGCGACGCGGTCCACCAACTACCGCGATATCCCACCGCGACCACGTGTTGCGTTTGCCCACGGATCGTATCCCCTTCCACGACCACTGTATCACCATCCGTGATGATGGTCGTATCCCTTCCCTGTTGCTTGGTACGGAGCGCGTTCATGATGGCCTGTGACCAGAAGCCCCGGGTCGTGTCGCCATAGCCAACTCGCAGATACCCTTCGCGGCGTTGTCCCTTGAACGACGGCAACGCCAGATAATCCGTCCGTGGCGTGTGGGCGTCTCGTTCGCGACCGATGGAATTGGCAAATCCATCGACGCTCAGCTTGCCGCGTGACCATCCCACGCGTGCATAGAAGGACTGCGACTCGCCATCGCTTCGCAACCGCGTGCTGCCTTCGGTCCCGCCAAATGCCGACACGCGCCCGGACTGTGTCGCAATCTGCTGTCCGCCGAGCTGCAGTACCGCTCCATTCCGCCATCGCCGCGCGAGAAAACCACGAAATGCGTTGGTGTTCAGGTCACCGGTGAAGATGTCCACGCGTGTGGCAGGGGTGATACTCGTAACCGTTTTGGAGCGAAGCCAGACCCGAACCTCCCCAGGCGAGCGTTCGAGCACCACCTCATCGAGGTTCCAGATGGGGACATCGGTGAGGTCGAGCATGCCGCCATTTCTTGGCTCAACCGCATCAAGTTCGACGCCATCGAGAAAGATACGAATACGCGACGCGTCTCCGTTCAATGACGCGCCGTGGAGCCCCGCGAACCAACCGCTGCGGTATGTGGTGATACCCGGAACCCGATCGAGCAGATCGGCAAGATTGATGGCCCCCGATCCCATGATGGAATCGCCGCGCCACCGAAGGCGATCGACCGTCTCCATGTTGCGCGGCGTTTCAAAGCGTGCCAGCGGCGACCGGATGGTATCCCCGGCTTTCACCTTGGCCAGACTGTCAGCCACCTGCCGGGCCCGCGCACGCAACGAAGAATCCGCCTCCGGAGACCTCCGCGCGGCGCCGCTATCCGGCGACGGCACCGGCACGCTGACGCGCACGGAATCGGACTTCCGGAGCGTGTCGGGGCGCACCTGTGCCTGTACGGACGACACGCCGGCGGCAACGAGCGTGACCATCGTCACCAGAGCGACGACGGTCCGCTGCACCCACTGGCGGGCGCACCGCCCTGGCATACGAACGGTCACTGCCGCGCGCGGGCCCGCACGAACTCCACGAAGGTCCCGACGGGTGTCCCCGTGGGCCCCTTCGGAATCCATCCCAGATCACTCTGCGAATAGGCCGTACCGGCGACATCGAGATGGACGAACGGATACCCGTCCACAAACTCCTGCAGGAAGAGCGCCGCGGTGATGGAGCCGGCCGCACGCCCACCGGTGTTCTTCATGTCGGCCACATCACTCTTGATCTGCTCCTTGTACTCATCCCACATGGGCATCGGCCAGCCGGCTTCACCGGCCGCGGCCCCGGCGGCGAGCACTTCGTCGGCGGCAGCCTTGTCGGTACTGAACACCCCCACCGCGTTTGCGCCGAGGCCGATCACAATAGCCCCCGTGAGTGTGGCAGCGTCGATGACGATGGCGGGGTTGTAGCGCTTGGCGAAAACCAACAGGTCGGCCAGCACCAATCGGCCTTCGGCATCGGTGTTGATGATTTCGATGGTCTTGCCGTTGGAGGCACGTACCACATCGCCCGGCTTGACCGCTTCACCCGATGGCATGTTGGTCGTGGACCCGATGATACCGACCACGTTGATCGGCAGCTTCAGACGGCCGATGGTTTCCATCGCACCCATGACGCCGCCGGCCCCGGACATGTCGAACTTCATCCACTCCATCTCCGGTGCCGGCTTGATGGAGATGCCGCCCGTGTCAAAGCAGAGTCCCTTGCCAACGAGCACGACCGGCTGCTGGTCGGCAGGTCCGCCCCGGTACTCCAGCGCCACGAGACGCGGCTCTTGTGAGGTCCCCTGCGCGACACACAGAAATGATCCCATCTGCAGATCGGTCATCTCGCGCCGCCCCAGCACCGTGATGGCCATGCTGTGGCGTAGGGCAATCTCCTGGCCCACTTCGACAAATGTGTCCGGTGTGCAGTAATTGCCCGGCATCTGTCCGAGCCGCTTGGCAATATTCTGCCCTTCACCAATCGCCACACCAGCCTCGAAGGCGGCTCGCACGTCGGCGGTATCGGGTGCCAGTATGGTTACCTGTTCGAGTCGCGCCCGACGATCCTTCTCCGGGGGCTGCGTCTGCAAATCAGGATAGCTCCAGCTGCCGGCCATAGCGCCGATGGCCAGCCCTTCAATGGCGGCCGCATCGACATCGGGCACGTAGAGATGCATGGCGCCGGTGCCCAGCTTCCCCGCCTGCCGAGCGGCAATGGCCGCTGCACGACGCGTCGCGGTGCGAGTCAGAGGGGCGCTGCCACGCCCCACCAGCAATACCCGTTGGGCCCCACCGTCACCACCAACGAGCAAAAGTGTTTCATCCTTGCCGCCCCGGAAATCCCGGCGCGCCAGCGTGCGCGCCAGGGCCCCCTGCAATGACGCATCCACGTCTACCAAGGCATCGATCAACGTTGGGTCGGCGGGGAGGATGATCGCCAGCAACGGAGTCTCAATGGCGGCGGGAGCCAAATGAGCAAGCGAGAACGTGAGCGGCATGAGTCTGGTGCGAAGGGACAGTCACCGACCGGATTCGGTCAGGGATCAGGGCTCGGGGAAGCTAGGCGGCATCGCGTGCGAGCGGCAAGCGCGTGATCACCTCCATGGCCACCCGACGGGAGACGGAGACCGCGAGCAATGTACCCGGAACGACGAAGCCCGATCCCAGACGGGATCGGGCTTCATGCAACTGGGGCGGGTGGACTCGAACCACCAACCGTCCGATTAACAGTCGGATGCTCTGCCATTGAGCTACACCCCATCAATGCTGCTCAGCCCGGCGCATTTCCCGGCGCTGCCCCACTGAGTTCCGTCTGCACCACCCCTACGCGCAACGCACACCACCCGTTGACCCGCACCTTGTGCGCACCCCCCAACTGTTTCGTAAGAGGCGAGCATGCCCAGAGTGGGGGTCGAACCCACATGACCTTGCGGTCGACGGATTTTGAGTCCGTTGCGTCTGCCGATTCCGCCATCTGGGCGCACAAACGGGCGCCAAGAAGACGCCCGCCAGTGAACTCCAAGTGTACATCGATGCGCGTGCTCCCGCTACCACCGGGGCGGGACTTCCTGCGGCATCTTGCGTGATCAGGGAATGCCGGCTGGCGGGCGCCGTCGATACGGCGTACCCGTCCCAGCGGTGGGATTCCCCGAGCTATCCGCCCCCAACCGCCGCCGCTGAAGCTCCTGCATGCCACGGCGCAGCTCGTCTTGCAGGGCGAAATACCGCGCACGCTGCACCGGCGTGAGGAAGCGGGACAACTCCCGCTGCTCCTGTTCCAGCAACTCAAGACGCCGCCGCTCAAGCCGGGGCATTTGCTCCAGCAACTCCACGACCCGCGCTTCATTCGCGCTATCCCCAGCCTGCAACTCTTCACGCATCGCCTGGCGGGCTTGCATTTCATCGCGCCGCAGCACGCGACGTGCCCCTTCGGCCCTCGATGCGACTTCGCGCAGCTTTACCGCCTGCTCATCGGTCAGTTGCAGGCGCTGACGGACCATATTCTCCACCCGCTGCTGAAAGCGCTTTTCGAGCTCCTGGCGGCGCGGATCATCGGCGCGCCTGCCACGAATCTCGCGTGTAGGCGGCTGCCCCGCCGGTGGCCCACTCTGGGCCATCATGAGCGCTGGGCCCAGGGACATCACCGCCACGCCAAGCCAAACTGCGCGACGCAGGGTCATGGTGCGGTCCCCCCACTGGTCGGGGTCATCGGGACGCCGGGTAGCGGTTCCGTGTTTGTTGCTCCATCCCACCGGTCCAAACGGTCCAGCATGCGCTGCAACTCCGCCTCGGTGTAATCGCCCAGATCACCGTACGAAACCGACACATCCGGTGCCTCTGGCCGTACCGAAGCAGCAACGGCAACGGTCTCTGGGTGTGCCTTGCCCGCGAGCTGCGCGGCAACCACTGACGCGCTCTCCCCCACCTGCAGGGTACTGGCCGCCGGCGACTGCACCGTCGTGACTCCGCGCCGTGCCACCAGAATTGATGTCCCGCCGGCAATGACCACGCCGAGCGTCGCCGCCAGGCGCCACACCGACATGCCAAAGACCTGCCCGCGTCCTTTTCGCGAATGCATCGACGGCGGTGACAACGGCCGCTGACTGGTCGCTGCGGACAAGGATCCGGCCTCGCGCACCAGTCGCGGGCCACTGGCGGGGGCCAGCGGCAACGCCGCCACAATTCGTGCGACATCGGGAACGGCCACTCGGGGCCGCGACGCCCGCACCAGGCGGAGCACGGCAAGGTCATCCGCACACCATTGGCACACGGCCACGTGTGACGCAATCCGTGCCGCACCGACGTCGTCGAGCGATTCAGCCACGTAGTCCGGCAACAGATCCTGCAGCTCGGGGCTGCGGCACTCAGTCATGAAGAAACTCCTTCACCGCGCGCATGGCGTTGTGATAATGCACCCGTGCCGCTCCCTCGGTAGATCCGAGGATCTCGGCAATGTCCTTGTAGCTCCGTCCTTCCTGCACCCGCAGCGTGAACACGTCACGCTGCATGCGCGTCAACTGCGCCATCGCACCAGCTACGCGCTGCGCCGCTTCGTCAGCCATCAGTGCGTCGAGCGCGTCAAACCCGCTGGCCGCGTGCGTGTCATCGATCTCCACGTCGTGACCGCGTCGCGCTTGCGCGCGCCGCCGATCAATAACCAGGCGCCGTTCAATCGTGAACAACCAGGTGCGAAGTGAGCTATCGGCACGAAACGTGTCCATCGCGGAAAAGGCCCGGATGAAGGTGTCCTGTACCAGTTCATCCACGTCATCACTGACTCCCAACCGACCGGCGAAACGCGCCAGCGCCTCAGCATGCCGCTCGACAAGTGCCGTTGCAGCCCGCTGGTCGCCCGCCTTCCACTGTTCGATGAGTGCGCCATCAACCGTGGCGTCCTCCTGCTGGGTGGCATCGATCATACGTTCGGAATATTGGACGAGTGGTGTCCCAATGTGTTAAGGCGGTCGAAAAATCAGGCCGGGGGGGGGCCGATTGACCGGCAGTGATTTGCGGGGCAGCTTGACGATCATGCCTCCTTCCCCCCGCCCAATGTCCATTCGCGCACCCGCCATCATCGCCCACCGGGGAGCCTCCCGGGACTTCCGGGAGAACACCATGCGTGCCTTTCAGAGGGCATTGGAGCTTGAGGTGGATGGCATAGAGTTGGACGTTCACGCCACCCGCGACGGGGTACTGGTGGTCCACCATGATGCCTCGCTGCCAATGCACCACGGGGAGGCGGTGGAACGTGTGCCGCTCGTTCGTTTGTCCGCCGCCGAACTGGCCGAGTTCCGACTGCCGAGTGGCGACCCCATCCCGACACTGGACGAGATCTTCCGGGCTGTTGGCGACCGGGCAACCGTCTATGTCGAGGTCAAGGCTCCGAATGTGGAACCCATGGTGGCGGCACTGCTCGACCAGCATCCGGAGGTCCGCAGTGCGGTACACGCCTTTGACCACCGCATTCCGGTCGGTGTTCGTGCCATTCGTCCAGTGACCATGATTGGGCTGTTGAGTGCGTCATACCCCCTTAACGTTCAGGGGGTTATATCGGGGTCGGGCGCCACAATGTTCTGGCAACACGCCGACCTGATCGACGAACGGCTGGTGCAGGCGGTACATGAGGCCGGCTTGCAGATCGTCGCTTGGACGGTTAACAGTGCGCGCCACGCGCGCCAGCTGGCGGCGTGGGGCGTGGATGCCCTGTGTACGGATGTGCCGGACGAAATCAGGACGGCGCTTGCGACGGGTCCGTCGGGGGCGGAGGCGGCGTAGCGGTATCTGGCGCTCCCGCTGGTGGCTCCGTCATTCCGGCGGCTGCCCTGGCAGCGGCCAGCTCCGTTTCCAGCCGCCGCGCATCGGTATCCCGGCTACGGAGCGCGTCGGTGAGACGCTGGCGGGCATCGGCATCGAGCTCTCCTCCCGCCTCTGCGGCGCGAAATATCGCGTATCCCAACGCCTCGGCGGCCTTGTCGGCCTGCTCCCGAGCGCGATAGGCATCGAGGCGCAGCTTGCCCTCGTCGAAGACGTCCTGCGCGGCCTTCCCAGCCTTATCGATGCCCTGTCGGACCTTGTCCCAGATTGCCATGATTTCCTCGTGGGTGATGGATCTAGAGGCACTACGGGGGCACACCCCGTCAGGTTACGAGCCCGGGACGGTGGGAACAAGACAAAGGGGCAGGACACCGACCGGTGCCCTGCCCCTTTGGTGGTACGAAGCGCTTACGCCTCGACCAGCTCCTCGGACGTCTCTTCGACGTACTCGACGGGGACGACGTTGACCTTGTACGCCTTCTTGTTCTTGTGGGCGAACTGCACCACGCCATCAACCAGCGAGTAGATGGTGTAGTCGGTGCCCATACCTACGTTGGCACCCGGGTGCCACTTGGTGCCGCACTGACGCAGGATGATGTTGCCAGCCGTGACGAACTCGCCGCCGTACTTCTTGATGCCGCGGTACTTCGGGTTCGAATCGCGGCCGTTGCGTGAGGAGCCGACGCCCTTCTTATGTGCCATGACGAATACTCCAGTGAGGAAGCGCGCGGGCTACCCGCGCGCCGCCGGCGCTCAGCCGAGGGTGATGTCCTTGATACGAACTTCCGTGAACTTCTGACGGTGGCCCTGCTTGCGCGCGTAATTCTTGCGGCGCTTGAACTTGAAGACGATGATTTTGTCTTCGAGGCCGTGCTTCACGATCTCGGCCGTCACCTTCGCGCCGGCGAGCGTGGGCACGCCCAGGCGGACCTGCGTGCCGTCGGAGCCGATGAGGACGTCGTTGAATTCGACGGCCGTGCCGGCATCACCCAGCAACGAAGGGATCCGAAGGGTCTTGCCCGGCTCAGCACGGAACTGCTTGCCGCCGGTGCGGATGATCGCGTAGCTCATGGTTCTTTCCAGTGATGTGCGTTCCAAACGTAGCCTAGAAGCTTATCAGACCACGGGTTAGCTGTCAACTACCAGCCAGCCCATTTGCTCAGGCAAGTGCGTACTGCTGGGTTACGTCGCGCTGAGCGCCACGAACCACCAACTTGATCTCGTCGGGCTTGAGCAGAGGGTCGTCCCGCAGCTCCAGGGGGAAACCGGCCAATTTTTCCAGCCGTTTCACGAAATCGTGCTCCTGTTCCAGAACATGGAGTGCCACCTCGGGGTGGAGCCGAAGCACCACCGATTCCTTACGGCCCTCGGCGGCCATGCGACGCACGGCCCGCTCGGTACGCCGGACAATGGTTTCCGGGGTAAAGATCCGCCCGCTCCCGGAGCAGGTCGGACAGGCTTCCGTCATACTCTGGTAATGGCTCTGGCGCACCCGCTGGCGGGTCATCTCCACCAACCCCAGATCGGACACGGCAAACGCCTTGGTGCGCGCTCGATCGCGCCCGAGGTGTGTGCGGAGCTCGTGGAGTACCTTGTCGCGGTTGCCCTGCGTCTCCATGTCAATGAAGTCGCAGACGATAATGCCGCCCACGTCCCGCAACCGGAGCTGTCGCGCGATTTCCCGCGCCGCTTCGGTATTGGTTTTGAAGATCGTTTTCTCAGGGTCGCGCTTGCCGGTGTACCGCCCGGAATTCACGTCGATGGACACCAGCGCTTCGGTCTGCTCAATGATGATGTATCCACCGCTGGGCAGATCACACCGTCGCTTGAAGAGATCGCGGATTTCCGTTTCGATCTCTTCCTTGTCGAAGAGCGGGACCGTCTCTTCGTAGAGCTTGACGCGCTCCACGAGTTCCGGCGCAATGCCCTGCAGGTATTCGGTGATCTCGTTGTAGACCTGCTTGGAGTCTACTGAGACCCGCTCCACCTTCGCGCTGAACAAGTCGCGCACCAGCCCGCGCGTGACATTGGTTTCGCGATGCACCAAGGCCGGCGCCCGCAGAAACTGCGTTTTGCGCTTGATCCGCTTCCAGTTGTTCATGAGCGTGTTCAATTCACGCTCGAACGTTTCCTTGGTGGCGTCTTCGGAGACGGTGCGGACGATTACGCCGCCGGAATTGTCAGGGAGCATTTCCCCGACCATGGCGCGCAGCCGCTGCCGTTCGGCGCGCTCATCGATTTTCCGGCTAATACCGACCTTGGACGCAAACGGCATGTACACCAGGAAACGCCCGGCCAGGGACACCTGCGCCGTGACACGCGGCCCCTTGGTGGAAATGGGTTCCTTGGTGATCTGGACCAGGATGTCCTGCCCGCGCTTGAGCAGATCCTGAATGGGACGGACTTCACGGCGACCGCGACGGCCACCGCCGCCGGCACTACCGCCGCCCTGCTCGTCTCCACCCTCGTCCTCATCCTCGTCATCATCGTCGGCCACCTGCGCGTCCTCCACCACCACATCGGCGGCGTGGAGAAACGCGGACTTTTCGGTGCCGATGTTCACGAAGGCGGCCTGAATGCCTGGGAGCACTGCCTCGACCTTGCCGAGATAGACGTCGCCAACCATGCGACGTGCATCCGGCCGATCGACCAGCAACTCCACCAGCTGACCATCCTCCATGATGGCGACGCGCGTTTCACGCGGCGTCGCATTCACCAGGAGCTCTCGCTTCATTAGGACGTGCCGAACACCCAGGGCGGCGGCGACTCCGCTTGACCGAGGGGGACGACGAACACGGTGGACCAACGGAGTGACCGCGCGCGCCAATGGCAGAAGCCCGGCGGCTGCGCACGACCGAACGTCACAAGGCGCCCCCAACCGGCATAACGAGATCGGATCGAACGAGCCACGGCCCGGGTCGCGGACCATCCCGCGCTGGCAGCGGCGGGAGGCGCAGGCCTCGGGAAGTACGTGGTCGCCCGCGATCGACGCGCAGAAGGCGTGTCATGCGGAGGGACGAGTGGGCGGGTCGGTCGGTGGCTCGCTGGCTCCGGCCGGCCCGATCCACAAACGCAAACGGCCCGCGAGTCGCACGGGCCGCCGGCGCCTGAAGCGACGGCTGTGGGTGAACGCCGTAAACTACTGCGGGGTGAGGGTTTCCCGCAACGTCGGCGGCTACGCCATCAACCCTTTCAGCAGGTGTCGGGCAATCACCATGCGCTGGATCTCGCTCGTCCCCTCGCCAATCTCGCAGATCTTGGCGTCGCGCATGAACCGCTCCACCGGATAATCCTTGGTGTAGCCGTAGCCGCCGTGAATCTGGATGGCCTTGATGGTGGCACGCATGGCCATCTCCGAGCAGAATAGCTTGGCCATGGCGGCTTCCTTGCCGAACGGCTTGCCATTCTGGGCCAGCCAAGCGGCGTGGTACACCAGATGGCGCCCAGCCTCGATTTCGGTGGCAATATCGCTCAGCTGGAACTGGATGCCCTGGAAGCTGGCAATGGCGGCGCCGAACTGCTTCCGCACGCTGGCATACTTGAGCGACTCATCGAGTGCTCCCTGGGCGATGCCCAGCGACAACGCGGCAATACCGATACGCCCGGCATCGAGGGTCTTCATGAAGTTGATGAACCCCAACCCTTCGGTGCCAAGAAGGTTTTCCGCCGGGACTTCGACATTATCGAATAACAGCTCCCGGGTGTCGGAGGCCCGCCAGCCCAGCTTGTCCTCCTTCTTTCCGGCCTTGAACCCCTTCATGGGCGCCAGCGAATCGTCGTGCCCAACTCCCAGCACGCGGCAAGCCTCGATGTCCACGCTCTCCTTCGTGAGCACGAAACTCGAAATGCCCTTGGTGCCCTTGGTTGGGTCGGTGACCGCCGTCACGACGAACACCTCGCCCACGCCGGCATGCGTGATGAAACGCTTGCTGCCGTTGAGCAGGTAGTAGCCGTCCTTCTTGACCGCCGTGGTCTTGGTACCGCCCGCATCACTGCCGGCGGCTTCTTCCGTCAGCCCGAAGCCACCAAGTACCTGTCCACTGGCCAGCAGGGGAACGTACTTGGCGATTTGTGCCGGCGTGCCGAAGTTCACGATCGGCGACGTGCCCAACGTGGTATGGGCGCTGATCGTGATGGAGTGTGAGGCACAGACTTTTGCCAGCTCTTCAATCGCGATCATGAAACTGATCGTGTCAAAGCCGGCACCGCCGATGTCTTCGGACCACGGAATACCCAGCAGCCCGAGCTCTCCCATCTTTTTGACATTCTCCCACGGGAACGTGGAAGCATCGTCATGCTGAGAGGCGACTGGCGCCACATGATCGCGAGCGAAGGCACTCACCATATCGCGCACGGCGAGGTGCTGCTCGGAGAAATACAGACTGTCGTCCATCTGAAACGGTCGGGGTAGGAAGAGAATCAGGACCGTGGGCGGGACCGGGATCGCAACGCACGCGGTGTTCGCAACGCACGGACGGACCCGGCAGGACCGAGGCAACGATCACAGGCACCACAATGTTCACGTGCATCGGGGTCACCGAAATAGCGCAGGATGTACGCTCTTCGGCAATGGCGAGTTTGCGCGTAATGTTGCATGGCATCAAGTCGCGCGGTTTCAGTCCGACGACGCCGTTCCAATGCGGACCAGTCCACGGGAAGCCAAGAGGGATCCACGGCGGCAGCCGCAAGGTGGAATCCCGCCCCGGAACGATTCCATGTAACAAACTGCTGCGCTTCCAGCCGTTCAAGAACGGGGACCAATCCTGTCGTCCCACCAAATCCCGGTGGAAGCCCCTCAAGATCAACAGTGACGCCAGTGGCCAGCCCGCCGCGCGTCGCACGCCACAAACTGCGCAACACCTCGCGATCATGATCCCGGCTCCCCTGCAACTCCCGGCCGATACGGGCTGGCGATGCAAGCAGGCGAATCCAGACGCGCCCAGGGAGTGTGGGGGCGGCCGTACAGGCGCCGCTCCCAATCAGCACGCGCAAGGCGGCTGCGACCTGGCGTTCACCCGGACAACCAGCCATCGACCGGGCCAGCCCCTCCGCCGACGCGGCCACGAAGCGGGTCCCGTCGGCTGCACGACGCAATGCGCTCCATGCATCCTCTACCAGACGGCGGGCCGGATTGGCGCTGTCGAGAAAGAAATCGTGGGTGGACCGATCGGTGTGGTGATGCAGCAGCACACACGTACTGGGGTTCCCGTCACGTCCTGCCCGCCCGGCTTCCTGGTAATACGATTCAATGGCGCCGGGCATAGCGTGGTGCACGACCAGACGGACATCAGGCTTGTCGATTCCCATACCAAACGCGCTCGTTGCCACAATCACCCGAGCGCGTTCCTCCATGAACGCATCCTGCGCGCGCTGTCGCAGTGTCGCATCAAGCCCCGCGTGGTACGCGGTGGCCTTGATGCGCCCCCGTACCAACAGCGATGCCAAACGCTCGACGGCTTTACGCGTTGGTGCATACACCACGGCCGGCCCGGATGCCTCGTGCAACCACTGAATGGCCAGCCGGTCTTTGTCCGGCGGCGTTCGTGCCGGTACCACATGATACGTGAGATTGGTTCGGTCAAATCCCGCCACAACGATTGCCGGATCGCTGAGCGTGAGCTGCCGCATGATATCCTCTCGTACGCTGGGCGTTGCGGTCGCGGTCAGTGCAACGGTTTGCGGGTTCCCCAATTGCTCACGCACCTGTGCAATGCGACGGTAACTCGGCCGGAAATCATGTCCCCATTCGCTGATGCAATGCGCCTCGTCCACCGCGAACAGCGCGACCCCGATTCGTGACAGTTGCTGGACCATCCGTCCGGCTTCTGCGCGCTCCGGCGAGAGATACAACAATTTGAGCCGACCTTCGCGTGCCTCAGCAAGGCGATCGGCAACGTCGCTGCGACTCAACGTGCTATTGATGTATGCGGACGCCACTCCCTTCCGACGCAGCGTTTCCACCTGATCCTTCATGAGGGAAATGAGCGGGCTGATGACAATAGTCAGCCCTGCTCGCACCAGAGCCGGCACCTGATAGCAGAGCGACTTTCCCCCGCCGGTAGGCAAGACGACCAACGCGTCGCGGCCTGAGAGCACCGCCTGCACCGCCCGGATTTGCGGCGGGCGAAAATCGGGATATCCGAATTGTTCGCGCAACACGCGGCGCGCGTCGGACAGCGCGCCCAACGATCGATCAGGCAGGGCATAGGGGGGCATACCACACGGTATGGCCCCGCACGTCTTTGAACGAGAGCGCCGTTACGCGCCGCGGATCATGACAACGCGTGCACGGGCACTGCCGTACCCCGGCCGCGTTGTTGGAGATCAGCGTTCGGAAATTCGCTTGCCGGTATCGTGCATCAGGTACGCCACCCCGATGAACAACAGGGCCTTGATCCCCTCCCACACCGCTTTACCGGTACGCCCCTGTTGGATCGCCATGATGGCGTCGTACGTACACCACACCGACATCAAAAGAGGAAGAATCGGTGCCAATCGACGTGCCAGCCCGCCCATATTAGACCGCCCTCGCAAAGTGCCCACGCGTGAACTCACCATTCAGCAACCGACGGGTCGCAAGCAGCGACGGCGCCTCACCGGCAACAAGTGCGTCCAACATCTCGCGATAGGCACGGACGATCTCCTGCACCGGATCCCCCGGAACGTTAAAGACCATCTGGAACCCCCGGATCCCCTGAGCCCACAGCGCCGGCAGGAATTCGGACCCATCGATGGGCCGCGAATGCAGCAGCCGGTTGCGGCAGGCGCTATCCGTTGCGACGGCGAACGTGTATCCCGCGGGATCGGTGAGTGAGACGTTGGTGTGCTTCTGTACGCAAAGATCCCGACAGGTGGTCGGCTCGCGATCAAAGGCGGCGCTCAACACACAATGCTCGATCGTCATGCCTTCCGGGCGACCGTAGACCAGTGCATCGAACCCCCGACCGTCCCATGGCGCAACCAGCTGCCCGAGCTCCTCGGTGGTCAACTCAATGCTGGCCACCAGGCGCTGCGCGCCAAGTTCGAACATCAGCGCCGCGGTATGCTGGTTGAACACGTTGGTCGCGTAGTCGGCAATCACGTCTACGCCGGCAGCACCGAGATCGGCAACCAACCCGAGATGTCCGGTCAGAACGGGCAGCCCGAGCGCGAGCCACTTGTCGAGCCGTCGGCGTTCTTCAGGACGAACAATGGTTGGGGTGCGCAAGCGCAGCGTCACCCCCTGTGCTGCCAGTTCTTCCCGGAGCGTGTTCACCCGGGCGAGCGGCGGAGACGGATGACGGAGAAACGGATCGAGCACGATTTCTGTGGCCCCACCAGCCGCCGCCGCCCGTGCCTGCTCCAGATCATAAACAATGACGCGCAACGCGGGCATGTCCAACGACGGTGCCATCTGGGCACGCGCCGGGATGTTCGACACAGTTTCTTCAATGCGGCTGTCCCGGATGGCGCTGTCGCTCATACGCGCCCAGCCCAACTGCTGCTCCAGCTGTTCGGTGGCATCCTGCCGCACGCGATTGAGCTCACTGACCGGAATGAACAATCCCGGAGCCAGTCCATTGATATCCACCGTGCCCAGTTTGAAGGGCGTGCCCCCCAGACGGCCCAGCTGCTCTCGAAGCTGCGTCATATCGAGGGCCCGTTTGCTCGCTGGAGACAGCGGCACCTCACCGCGTACGGTCAGCTCCACATCGCCGTAGCTCCAGACCGTTTTGATCGGGCCACCGGCGTGTCCGAAGCAGCGCACATCCACGCGAATGAGCCCCACCCGCTCCGGAAGGGGCACATTGGCAAAGGACTGCTGGGATGTTGCCAGCAGGGTGGCGTCGCTGGTCCGCACCACACGCCACCCTTCCGGAACGCGCATGGGCTTGGGGCCACTGCGTACCTGTACAACAAGGCGGTGCACCCCATCGCGCACCTGAAGGGTTCGTACGGAATGCACCGTTCCCCCAAGGGAGGCTGCCGAACCCGCTTCCGGTGCCTCGAAGCCCAGTCCATCGCCCACGGCCAGGGCCCGGGTGACCTCGAGGATCAGGTCACTGCCTTCAGCTCCGGCCACCGTGCCGATCGACAATCCGCGGTTGTCAGGTTGCGTGCGCGTGATGTACTCTCGCCCCTGCCGGCCTCCATACATCCCCCCGGTGTTGCCGCGACTGAAGATCTGCACCAGCGGCTCCACCTCCTCGAGCAGCGGCATGCGACCGGTCTCGCCGCGCGCAATGCCGTCGAGCCACCCACGGTACGCCTTGGTGACGGTGGCGACGTATTCCGGCTTCTTCTTGCGCCCCTCCACCTTGAGGCATCCGACCCCCAGTTTCGCGAGGGCCTCAAGATGATCGTGTGCCGCGAGGTCCTTGGTGGAAATCAGGTAGCCACGATCCAGCTCCTCTCCCGACTGCTCATCATTGAGCGTGTAGTCCTTGCGACATGACTGGGCGCAGGAGCCACGATTGGCTGAGCGCTCGCTGATCATGCCGGACATGAAGCACTGTCCCGAATACGAAATGCACAACGCGCCGTGCACAAACGTTTCGAGGCCCAGTTCGGGGACTTCCTCGCGGATGATGCGGATGTCCTCCAACGTATTTTCGCGCGACAGGACCACGCGCTCCACGCCGAGCGCCTGCATGACCCTGGCCCCGCTGCTGTCGTGCACCGTCATTTGCGTGGAGCCATGCACTTCCAGCTGGGGATACACCTGCTGGATGAGGCGTACGACCCCGAGATCCTGGACGATGGCGGCATCAATGCCCCGGTCAATGCATTCCCCGAGATACCGGAGTGCTTCCGGCAGTTCGTGGGGTTTGATCAGCACATTGAAGGTGAGATAGACCCGGACGCCGCGGGCGTGGGCAATGGCGCAGGCCTGTGCGAGTTCCTCCAGCGAGAGCTGGGCGCCTTCGTCGCGGGCGTTATACATGGACGCCCCGAGGTAGACGGCGTTGGCACCGTTCGCCACCGCGGCTCGGACAGCATCGAGGGTGCCGGCAGGGGCCAGCAGTTCAGGAATTGGGGCAGACCGGGACATTCATGAACACTAACAGGGGGTGGAACCGTGCCGCTGGACAGCACCGGGTCCACCCCCACCGTTATCAGCGCTTGAAGAACCGGAGCAGCAGCGCCAGCCCGACGAAGCCAATGCCCACATAGCGGAGCCATTCGAGCCCGGTCTGCTGGGCAATGGAAAATGCGATGACCCCCAACACGAGCAGGGCAATCCGTACACGAAGAATCACAGTGTCCCCGGTACCCCTGCCGCCTTCGCTTCTGCATCCGGGACATCGATCACCAATCGCAACAAGGCGGTGGAGTACACCTTCCCCTGTGCGTCGGTCTTGAGGGAAAGCGTGCCGCCGCCATCGAGCGCACCGTGCAACAGAAAGTTGAGCGCACCCAGGTTGGGCAGTTCAAACCGCACCACATCGCCGGTGAGTTGGCCGCTGAAATGCGCCGTTACCGCCTCACGCGTCACGTAGCGGTCCAGAAGGGGATACCACTCCGGCCGCAATGCGATGAGCCCTACGTTGGCGGTATCGCCTTTGTCGCCGCTCCGGGCGTGGGCAATATCGAGGAGTTGGATTTTCATCAGCGTTACTCCACGATGGAGACAGCGGTGGACACGGCCCGCTTATCAAGCAGTGCGGGCCAGTAGGCCACGATTTCTTCGACTTTGGGCCGCCCACCGGCAAACCCGGTGACACTGGGAGGGCCGTTGAGCACCAATGGCGCAATCTCGCGCGTAAAGCGCTCCACGGCGGCACGATCGCTGCCACGGACGCCAATGCGATACTGCACCTCGGGGGCCTCACGACCGTCACCCGCCAGTGCGCCATGTGTTGACGTTGCGCCCACAAACTCGCTCAGCACCTGATCAAACTTCAACCCGAGATTGTCGAGCCGTTCGCGCAACACGCGATCTGCCAATTGCGCCTTCTCCATGGCATCCGGCCACGAATACACCAATGAACCCACGGCTTTATAGCCTGCCCGATAGGCGATGGATACCTTGAGAAACGGTGTCGGCGGACCGCCCGTGATCCCATGCACCCGCACGCGATTTTCCCCGTCGGCTGCAACGCGGATGCTGGTGAAGTCGGCCACGACATCCGGCGTGATGTAGGCATGCGGATCGCCCATTTCGTACACCAGCTGCTCGGTAACACTGGGCACGCTCACGCGACCACCCGTACCCGGATGCTTGGTGATCACGAACGAGCCATCGGCGCGCGCTTCGGCGATGGGATATCCCACATTGGCCAGATCGGGAATGTTGCGCCAATCATGGAGGCAGTTGCCGCCACTCGACTGCGCCCCACACTCAAGAATGTGCCCGGCGACAATTCCCGCCGCGAGCGCATTCCAATCGTCTTCGGCCCACCCGAACTCGTGGCGCAGCGGCGCCATGGTGAGCGCGGTATCGGTGCTGCGTCCCGTCACAACGACATTGGCGCCTTGTTGCAAGGCTTCCACAATGGGTGTGGAGCCAATGTAGGCGTTGGCCGACAGCACACGATCGCGGATGTTGGCAAGCGGTTCACCCGTATCCATGTTCTTCAGCTCATGGCCGGCCGCCAGCAACGTGTCCAGACGATCGAGAATGTCGTCGCCGGTCACCACCCCAATGCGAATCTTGCCGCGAACGCCGCTGCGTGATGCCGCCTCGAGAATTGCCTCGGCGCACGCCGTAGGATTCACACCGCCGGCATTGGCAATGACTTTCACGCCACGCTCAGCCACGGCAGGAAACACGCTCTCCATCGCACCGACAAAATCGCGCGCATAGCCCATGCGCGGATCGCGTTCCCGCTGCTTCTGCAGAATGGACATCGTGACTTCGGCGAGGTAGTCGAGCATCAGGTAATCGACTGGCCCGCCCTCCACCTGACGCCGTGGCGCCTCAAGCCAATCCCCCCAAAACCCCTGACCGCTCGCGACGCGAACGATCTTCTCCTGTTGCGACTCCGACATCATTCGCCTCCAACGGTCGGCATCGGCGGCAACACAAAGGCGCCGAGATGTGGACCGCGGTTCTGGTTGGCTGCCCGCAAGGCCATCGCGAGCAGATCACGGGAGTCCTCGGGATACACGATCGTGTCCACGAAGCCACGCGCCGCGGCATACCGCGCGTCAAGTTGTGTTTCGTAATCGACGCGCATGCCCTCGACCGCATCGAGCACCTCACGCGCCGGTTCCTGGCCGGATTTCTTGGCGGCATCGAGCGCTGGACCATGCACGGCCTGAACCGCCGCTTCACCCTCCATGACGGCCATACGTCCGGTTGGCCACGAGAGGATGAAATCCGGATCGAACCCCTGCCCCGCCATGGCGTAGTAACCGGCACCACTGGCGTGATTCACCGTCAGCACGATCTTGGGCACACGCGCACACGCCATGGCCTCTACAAATCGCGCCCCAGCGCGAATGATCCCTTCGTGCTCAGCGTCCGGCCCGACCATGAAGCCCGAGACGTCCTGGACAAACAGAATCGGGATCCCCTGCTTGTCGCACCGCTCAATGAAGTACGCCACCTTCTCGGCACTTTCGGCGTAAATGATGCCACCGAAGCGTGGACGCTCACCCGGCCGGCCTTTGATGAGGCCGCGCTGATTGGCGATGATCCCAACGGGGATGCCTTCAATGTGCGCATCGCCGCAGATCATCTCCTTGGCCAGGTTCGGCTGGAATTCGTCGAGCTTCCCTTCATCCAGCAGCGCCTTGAGCACGGCGCGCATGTCATACGACATCCGATGGTCGGCCGGCAGCACGTCATACAGAGTGGAGGGCGGCTCGGCAGGCGGACGCCAAGCGATCTGTGCGGACTGCTGCGGGCGCGGCAGACGCGCAACCAGCTCGCGCAACTTGTCCAGGCAAGCGGGATCATCGTCGAGCGCGTAGTGCGCCACCCCGGAAATCTCCGTGTGGGTCACGGCACCGCCGAGCGTTTCACCGTCCACGGTCTGCCCCGTGGCACCCTTCACCAGATTGGGACCACCCAGCCCCATGAACGACGTGCCCTTCACCATGAGAATGACATCGCTCAAGGCGGGAAGATACGCCCCTCCCGCAACGCACTGCCCCATCACTGCCGCAAACTGCGGAATGCGGAGGTACCGCCGCATGATGGAATTGTAGTAGAAAATGCGAGCGGCCCCGTACTGACCCGGAAAGACCCCACCCTGATACGGGAGATTGACGCCGGCCGAGTCAACCAGATAGATGATCGGAATACGGCAGCGCATGGCGACTTCCTGCGCACGCAGAATCTTCGTGATCGTTTCCGGCCACCACGAGCCGGCTTTGACGGTGGCATCGTTAGCCACCACCACGACCTCGCGCCCTTCCACCATGGCAATGCCGGTGATGACACCGGCCCCCGGGGCTTGTCCGTCGTACCGGTCGTGCGCCACGAGCAAGCCGATCTCGAGGAATGGTGTGCTCGGATCTGCCAGTCGTTCAACGCGCTCACGCGCGGTGAGTTTTCCCTGCTTGTGCTGCTTCTCGATCTTGTCGGGACCGCCGCCCAGGCGCAGGCGGGCTTCCAGTGCTCGGATGTCGTCGGCGAGCTGGAGGAGTCGACCGCTCACGCGCCTTGCTGTTCGCGCGACGCAAACCATTCGCGGATGTAATCCACGAGGTCCTGCGTGCTGGTACCGGGGCCAAAGAGTCGGGCGACGCCCTGTGCTTGCAGCGAATCCATGTCTTCCTTCGGGATAATCCCCCCGCCGGTGAGCAGGATGTCATCGCGGCCGGCATCGAGCAGCAAGTCGCGGACACGCGGGAAGAGGGTCATGTGCGCACCAGAGAGGATCGACAGACCTACCACGTCCACATCTTCCTGGACAGCGGCCGTGGCGATCATCTCCGGCGTTTGGTGCAGGCCGGTATAAATCACTTCCATGCCAGCATCACGGAGCGCGGCCGCCACTACCTTGGCGCCACGATCGTGACCATCGAGGCCAGGTTTGGCCACCAGCACGCGAATGGGTCGGGTCATCGGTTGGGTAATCGGGAGGAACCTGCAGGCGGTGCCATGGTCCATCGGTCCGAACGCAGAACAACGACGTAACTTACTCAGCCATCCTTGCGGGCCACCAGCAGCATTTCGCTGGAGGTGCGACCAAGCGGGCGTGTGCTCCAGGAATCAAAGGCCTGCTCAACGACCAGCCCCACATCGCGCAGGCGCCTGGCGAGCTCCGACGCGCTGTAGAGTCGTATCCGGTGCGAGCGCTCACCATGTCCCTTTGGACCGCGCCACGTCGAGGTGATTTCGAGGAAGCCGGACAGCGGGTCAAAGGAGCGTTCCTGACCAAACATCGTCCCGTCGGCGCTGCTCCACCAATCCCGGGAAAGAAACTTGGCCATGACACCGTCTCTGGCACCCCCATGCCAAATCAATACGCCGCCGGGCTTGAGAACGCGGGCGAACTGGGACAACACGCGCAGATCGTCATTCGGATCGTCAAAGAATCCGAACGAAGTGAACAGGTTCACGACGGCATCGAACCGTCCCGTCCACCTCCCTGGCAGTTTCCGCATGTCACCCTGCGTATAGCGGAGGGTTCTCCCGGTCCCCCGTTTCCGCGCCACCGCCAGCAGATCGTCGGAGTAATCGAGGGCGTCCACGTCAAAACCGGCCTCTGCCAGGAGATGCGCATGGCGCCCCTGGCCACACGGGCAGTCCAACACCCGGGCGCCAGCGGGGAGTTCGAGTACCTCCATGAGCCGTGCGACCTCGCGCCGATCCTGGGTCAGATCGAAAAGGGGCTCATATTCGTGGAGATACTGCTGGTCAAACTGGGTTGCCCACCAGGGACTGTTCGTCTTCATCCGGAGACGCTAGATACTGGGACGAGCCTGCACAAGCCGCATGCGCCCGGCGTTGGAGCAGATTTTCGCTCCTGCCTCCCGGGCCCGACCTTTATCCGCCGCATCGGGACTGTGCCATTGCCCCTCATTCGCCTCCTGTACTCGAGCCAGGCTGCCGACGGCATGACCTACAGTATTTTGGTAGGGATCATGGCGCACGCGCAGACCAAGAACACGGCACGCGGGATTACCGGCATCCTCTGTTACGGATCTGGGCAGTTCCTCCAGGCGCTCGAAGGCGAGCGCGATGCCGTCAACGCCTTGTACCACGAGATCGCCGCTGATGCCCGACATGGCAGTTGCCAGCTGATGGCCGTGGAAGAGATTGCGCAACGGGCCTTCCCCGAGTGGACCATGAAGGTGGTGAACTGGGAAGATGGCGATAGCGCCCGCCGGCGGGCCATGCTTGAAGCGGACACCGGTTTGTCGGTGTTCTCTCCACAGGACATGGCCGCCGCCCACGCCGCCACATTTCTGGAGCACCTCGCGGAGATGGAACGCGAACTCGGCAGCTGAAGCGCCGAGGTGCCTTACGCCTGAAACACTGCGGCCCCACGTCGGGAGAACACGACGTGGGGCCGAGTGGCGTTCGGGGGCTGTTGGTTGACCTAGAAGAACACGGGCTCACGGTAGGCGCCAAACACATCCTCGAGCGCCGCCCGGATCTCGAAGAGCGTGCAATACGAGCGCGCACAGTCGAGAATGCGCGGCACCACATTCTCCGTCCCCCGCGCCGCCGCGCGCAGCGCTTCGAGATTCCGCGCACAGGCCTCGTTGTCACGGGACGCGCGCAACGCAGCCAGCTGCTCTCGCTGCTCGCGCTCCGCTTCCTGCCCAATACGCAAAATGGGAATAGTGAGTTCGGGCTCGTCGGTGACGAACTCATTGACACCCACCACGATCTTCCGACGCTGTTCGATTTCCCACTGCTGACGCGCCGCACTCTCGGCGATCCGCTTCTGGAACCAACCTTCTTCCAGTCCTTTCACCACACCGCCGATGCCTTCAATCTGTTCGAACAGCCCCTCGGCTTCACGCTCCAGCTGGTCCGTCAGCGCCTCGACGTAGTACGAGCCACCCAGCGGATCCATGACGTTGGGCACCCCGGTTTCGTACGCCAGAATCTGCTGCGAGCGCAGGGCCACTTGAACGGCCCCTTCGGTGGGCAACGACAGCGTTTCGTCCATGGAGTTCGTGTGCAGCGACTGCGTACCGCCAAGGACGGCGGCCAACCCCTGGTACGCGACGCGCACCACGTTATTCATGGGTTGCTGGGCCGTGAGCGTTACGCCCGCTGTTTGCGAGTGGAAACGCATCATCCACGAGCGCGGATTCTTCGCGCCATAGCGCTCCTTGAGGTGCCGAGCCCAGATGCGGCGGGCCGCACGCAGTTTGGCAATTTCCTCGAAGAAGTCGTTGTGGATATCCCAGAAGAACGACAGCCGTGGCGCAAACTCATCTACGTCCAGACCGCGGGCAATCCCGCGCTCCACGTAGGTAAAGCCATCTGCCAGAGTAAAGGCCAATTCCTGCGCCGCAGTGGAGCCGGCTTCGCGGATATGGTAGCCGGAGATGGAGATGGTATTCCAGTTCGGCGTGTTGGAGGCACACCATTCAAAGCCGTCTACGATGAGACGCAGCGCTGGCTCGATGGGAAAGCACCACGCATGCTGCGCCATGTACTCCTTGAGGATGTCATTCTGGACCGTCCCCTGGAGCTTGGAAGAGTCAACACCCTGCTTTTCAGCCGCCGCGATATAGAAGCACAGCAGAATGATCGCCGGGCCGTTGATCGTCATGCTCGTGGACACCTTGTCGAGGGGAATCCCCTCGAACAACGCCTCCATATCGGCCAGCGACGAAATGGCTACGCCACATTTGCCGACCTCCCCTTCCGACCGTACATGATCGCTGTCGTATCCCATAAGCGTCGGGAAGTCGAACGCGACCGATAGACCAGTCTGTCCCTGCGACAAGAGGAACTTGTAGCGCTGGTTGGTCTCACGTGCCGTACCGAATCCGGCAAACTGACGCATGGTCCAGAGTTTGCCGCGATAGCCCGTGGGATGGATCCCGCGGGTAAACGGCCACGCCCCTGGTGTTTCGAACGCCGTTCCGGCGGAGTCTTCCAGGTCCAGTGCCGTATACAGCGGCGGCACCTCGGTCGCCGAGTTGGTAAACGCGATATCGCGCTTCCGCCCGGTATCGTACTGTCCGCGCCACTGCGCCACTTCCTGGCGTAAGGACTCCAGCTCTTCCTGCTGCTGGCGGACAACGTCTTCGAGTTCACGGGTCGAGGTCATGCGCTGGCCCCTGTAGGCATCGGCAGTGGCGCATACGTCGCGCCAGTGAGTAGGTGGGCACTGCGGGCACGCAGCGTATCCGCAACCGCAAACGGAACCAGCGTACCATCTTCCAGTCCATCAAGCTGTGCATCGAGCCACGCCAGTGTTGCGGTGTCCTGCCAGAGCCGCTGGCGCAGTTGCTGTTCAACAACTTCCATCACCCGCTCACGCAATCGAGCCCGACGGCGCTTGCGCAGTTCGCCACTCGCTTCAAGATAACGGAAATGCCGCGCGATGGCGTCGGCGATCTCGGCAATGCCTTCGTTTTGTGCCGCAATGGAACGCAGAACCGGCGGCGTCCACTGTTCTGGGGACTCAAGGTGCGCGGCGGCCCGCGCCGCCCGGGCCGGGTTCATGGCGTCCCGGAGCGCATCCCGATCAGGAATGTTCCGGAGATCTACGCCATGATGTGCCGGAACGTTCTGCGTCGTTGCCCCGGCACGCAGCCCCAGCATGAGCTCAATGTCGTTCCGTAGCCGATCGGCACCGGGACGATCGGCTTTGTTGACGGTAAAGACATCGGCAATTTCCATAACGCCGGCCTTCAACGTCTGAATGGAATCGCCAGACTCGGGCACGAGCACGACGACCGTCGAGTCTGCAGCGCGCGCCACATCCAGTTCACTCTGGCCAACGCCAACCGTTTCGATGATGATCACGTCCATTCCGAAACCATCGAGGACATCGCACACTTCGCGGGTGGCGGTGGCCAGGCCGCCGAGCGAGCCACGGGTGGCCATGGAGCGAATGAACACCCCGGGATCGAGGGCGATTTCCTCCATGCGAATACGGTCGCCGAGGAGCGCCCCGCCGGTAAACGGCGAGGTCGGATCCACGGCCACGATGCCAACGGTCTTCCCTTCGTTTCGATACAAACGGGCCAGCCGGGTGGTGAGCGTGCTCTTCCCGGCGCCTGGCGGGCCGGTCAACCCGATTCGTCGGGCCCGCCCTAGCGAGGCATGCTGGGCGGCGAGAATCTGTTCAAACCCGGCGCGATGATTCTCGACGATGCTGACGGCGCGTGCGAGCGCCGCCGTCTTTCCGGCACGGAACTGTTCCAGTACTCGCGCGATGGCCGCGTCAATCGGTGGTGTCGTCATGCTCATCGCGGATATCGCCAACCAGTTCTTCAAGGAGATCTTCGAGCGTGACCAAGCCCACCACGGTGGTATCGTCGCGCACTATGGCCAACTGCCGTCGGGAGCGCAGGAGTTCAAACAACAGCTCCTTGGCCGGCTTCTCAGGTCGCGCGAACGCCACCGGGCGTATCGCCGGGGTGGACTCCCCACGACGACGGAAGACATCGAACACGTGCAGCATACCGGTGATGTCTTCCGGTGACTCCCGAAAAACCGGGATTCGGCTGTACCCCGCCTGCGCCACCTGCCGGGCCAACTCATCAGGGGGCAATCCCTCACGGAGCATGAACATCTCGCTGCGCGGGGTCATGACGTCATGCACCACCTTGTCACCGAATTGCACCACGCCGGAAATGATGGCCATCTCCTCGGTCGCGCCAATATCGGAGAAAGTCCCATCACGCAGCAACTCTTCGAGCCCGTCGCGGAGTTCCTCCTCACTGGTGAGTACCGGGGGACTCGACACCAGGCGGCGCGCGCCGCTGGCGATGAGATGAAAGGGGGTGAGCAACAAATCGGTCAGCCGAAGCAACGGAACAAAGGCGGGCACCAATTGGGGTGCGAAACGCCGAGCAATGGCCCGCGGCAACAATTGACCAAACACGAGGAGCAACACCAGAAACGCCAGGATATCCCGGACAAACACCCATGCACGAAGGCCGTCGTCCATCGCGATGACCGAGCCCGTGGCAAACACCACGAGCATCGCGGCTGTCCCGGCCGCGTGCACCAGACGCGTGGGGCGCTCGAGATAGCGGGACATGGTCCCGGCTCCACCGGCACGATGCTCAATCCAGTGGCGCAGCCATAGCCGGCTGACGGCGCGTACCGTCGTCGCGGCCATGGTGAACACCGCCAGGATGGCTACCGAGAAGACGATCACCACGCCGCTCACGACGCAACCTCCCCGGCGGTGCCAATCGAGGTCTGGTCTGGTAACCGCTCGAGGTATACCCGTTCAATCTTGCGGCGAATGACCCGCTCCACGATCACCTTGAAGCGACCAATCGTCAGGGTCTCTCCCGCCCGTGGCACGCGCCCCAGGAGCTCCAGAATGAGCCCGCCAACCGTCGAGACATCGTCACGTGTGAAATCGTGTTCCAACGCACTGGACAGGTCGTCCAGCGTGAGGCGACCGGACACCCAGTAGCGTGTCTCTTCCTCACTCTCAACCAGACGCTCCTCGTCATCGTACTCGTCGCGGATCTCGCCCACCAATTCCTCGAGGATATCCTCGATGGTGACCAGTCCCGCCGTGCCGCCGTATTCGTCGGCCACAATGGCGATATGACGTCGCGCCTGACGGAATTCCTTCAGCAGATCGGCAATGCGCTTCGACGAGGGAATGAAGACCGGCGGACGCATCAGGGTCGTCCATCCCCCTTCCGGTTCCTCATCGGCGAGCACTGAGGGCAGCAAATCCTTCACGTAAAGAATGCCCACAATCTCGTCGATGGTTTCCTCGTACACGGGCACTCTGGAATGCTGGATGCTTCGTACTCGATCCAACATCTCCGACCACGGAATATCTCGCTCCACGCCCAGCATATCGACGCGCGGCACCATGACTTCCGCAGCGGAGGTTTCACCGAACTCGAAGACGCCAAGGAGCAGCGCCCGTTCATCCCCCGTTACATCGGTTTCGCTGGTCACCACATCGCGGAACTGCTGTGCTGCCTCCTCGCGACGCTCTTGGGTGGCATCGGACTCGGAGACGACTTCGGCGAAAAGGCCATCCACCCAATTGCCGAGGGCAACGACCGGCGCCAGCACTCGCTCCACAACACGGGTGTAGACGTGCAACCGCTCGGCCGCATTGTCACCAAGGGCATCTCCCAGCACCCGCGCGGCACTCTCCGCGACCAGCACAGTGGCCAGCCCCAGCACCATCAACAGCGCCACCATCGGCAGCGTGGCACGACTGGCGAGATCCAGCGCCACCGCAAGGCCACACCCTGCGGCCAGATGACCAATGACTCGCGCGAAGGCCAGGGCGCGATGGGTCTGTTCTCGCGCCGGGACCGCGCGGGCCACGCTCGGCAATGGGGCGCCAAACCCGCCGCGATCATTCGCCGTGGGAAGAGAGGACTCGGACAACAGGGCGCCGTCCGCGACGGCGGAGAGCGCCGCAACCGCTGCACCAGCGGCCGCAAGCGCCCAGGCTACTGCACTCATGCGTTGGGGGACGGGGTCAGCCAGAAGCGCTTCACCAGCTGCTCCTGACGTCGCCACATGGGCGACGACGTTCGGGCGTCATCTTCAGGGTGTTCCCAGCCGCAGGCGTGCAACGTGCCGTGCACGACCAGTCTGGCCAACTCCTCGCGGATGCCGACGCCATGCTGCCGCGCCTGTATCCGTGCCACGTCGGGGCAAATGTAGATGTCTCCCAGCACACTGCCGGTGGGGTCCGCCCCAAGCGCGAAGGTAATCACGTCGGTGGGCCCCCGATGACCGAGGTGCCGACGGTTCAGCGCGGCCATGGTACGCGCAGAGACAAACGTGATCGAGAGCATCGCCCGCGGTACCTTGAGTGCCCGCAGCACCTGACGGGAGAGTACAACCAGACGTTCGGTCGCCACCGGAATACGCACGCCGTCGCAGGCCACGGCCACAGCACGCGGTTCCGGTTTGGGCAATCGGGCCGGACTCATCCACCACCCGCGGCGTCTTCGTTGTATGCTCGGATGATGTCACGCACCAACCGATGGCGGACAACGTCGGCTTCACTGAAGTAGTGAAATGAAATGCCTTCGATGCCGTGCAAGATCCGTTCAATCTGCATCAGGCCGGAATCCTCACGACGCGGAAGATCCACCTGGGTTTTGTCGCCGGTGATCACGATCTTGGAGTTCACGCCGAGTCGCGTCAGAAACATCTTCATCTGCGCTCCCGTGGCATTCTGCGCTTCGTCGAGGATCACGAAGGAGTCGCCAAGGGTGCGACCACGCATGAAGGCCAGCGGAGCCACTTCGATGGTGCGCGACTCGATGAGCTTCTGGATACGCTCAAAGGGGATCAGATCATCGAGTGCATCGTACAGAGGCCGCAGGTAGGGGTCGATCTTGGCCTGCATATCGCCGGGGAGAAAGCCAAGGCTTTCACCGGCCTCCACCGCCGGCCGCGCGAGCACAATGCGACGCACGCGCTTGCGCATAAGCGCATCTACGGCGGCCGCAACCGCCAAGTAGGTTTTGCCGGTCCCGGCAGGCCCAATACCCACCACGATATCGTGCTCACCGATCTTCTTGAGATACTCGGCCTGCCCTGCCGTCTTGGCCTGCACACCGCGGCGGGAACCTGGCAACACCAGTCCCCCGCTGGTTGCCCCCGGCGTATCTGCCGGCCGTTCGGTGAGCGAGAGCCGCAGCACATCGTCAGCCGACACGCTCTTGCCATCTCGCACCATCGCCACCAACGCCGCGGCAACGCTTTCGGCACGGGCGATGGCCTCGCCGTCGCCCGTTAAGGACAAGTGATCCCCACGCAGTGCCACCCGCGCTCCGGTGGCCCGTTCCAGTTCCTTCAGGTTGCCGTCGTTCACTCCGGCCAGCATCTGCAGATCGGCCCCCTCGACGGATACGCGGGCCGTGACGACCTCCACGCGATCCCCGTTCCGATCCCCCCGGCCGTCGCTGCGTGAGTCACTCACGGGGCGAACCCGGGCGTGCGTCACGTACGGCGATATGCAACTGGGCGAGATCGTCGGCTGGTACCGATACCGGTGCCCCCTCAAAGAGCGAACGGGCCGCCGTGGTCTTGGGGAAAGCAATCACATCGCGTAACGACGGCGCGCCGGAGAGCAGCATTGCAATGCGATCAAACCCGAATGCGATGCCGCCATGCGGCGGTGCGCCGGCACGCAATCCTTCCAGCAGGAAGCCAAAGCGACGTTCCTGTTCCTCCGCATCCCCGATGCCGAGCAATCCAAACATGCGCGACTGGGTGGCGGGATCACTGGTGCGAATACTCCCACCGCCGAGCTCCGTGCCGTTCAGGACGACATCGTACGCCAAGGCGCGCCAGCGGGCGGGCTCGTCGGGGAACGCCGCCATATCTTCCGGATTGGGAGCCGTGAATGGGTGGTGTACCGCGGCCAATGCGCCGGATTCCGGATCCTGTTCAAACATGGGGAAGTCCAACACCCACAGAAACCGCTCGGCCGAGTCGTCGATGAGCTCGAGACGACGTGCACATTCCTGACGCACTCGATCAAGGGCGGGACTGCTGACGCGATCGGCCGCGGCCACGAAGAGTGCGAGATCGCCGTCGTTCAATGCCAAGGCGGCCTTGGCATCCTCGGTAAGGAATTTCGCCAACGGACCGTCGTAGGCCCCGTCCGCCTTGCGCAAGCGCAGCAAACCGCCGGCACCGGCGCCCTTGGCCAACGCTTCCAGTTCATCAACCTGCTTCCGGCTCCAGGCCGCGCCCCCCGGGATCACCACGCCGCGAACACGCGCGCCGCTCGCCAGCGCGTTCGTCGTCACCGCAAAGTCGAGCGCGGCAAACACGGAGCTGTAGTCGCGCAACCGCAGGTCGTAGCGAAGGTCGGGGCGGTCGCAGCCGTAGTTCTCCATGGCATCCGCGTAGGTCATGCGCTCGAACTGCGCCGGCACATTGGCGTGGCCCGCTTCACGCCACATGACGCCGAGCAACCCTTCCGCAAGCGTCATGATATCCGGGCGTTCGATGAACGACGCTTCGATGTCGATCTGAGTGAACTCGGGTTGCCGATCGGCGCGCAAATCCTCGTCGCGGAAGCATCGCGCAATCTGGAAATAGCGGTCGAACCCGCAGCACATGAACAGCTGCTTGTAGATCTGTGGTGACTGCGGCAACGCGTAGAACTCACCGGGATGCACACGGCTGGGCACGAGATAATCGCGCGCGCCTTCCGGTGTGGGCTTGGTGAGGATGGGCGTTTCGAGTTCGAGATACCCGTGGTCCGTGAGATACCGCCGTGAGACCTGCAGCAGGCGGTGGCGCAGGACGAGATTTTCCTGCAGTTCCGGCCGACGAAGATCGAGGTAGCGATGGCGCAGCCGGAGCTCTTCGGCCGGCATCTTTTCGCCTCGCCCACGGGCGACCGGGAGCGCCGGGGTGACCGCCGGTCCCACGATCTTGAGCGAGGTGACACGGATTTCCACTTCGCCGGTCCCCATGTCCGGATTCACCCGCTCAGTCTCACGGGCGACCACTTCCCCTTCACACAGCACCACGGATTCAACACCGACCGCCGCGGCCAGATGCTGCACATCGGCCGCGCACCACGCCGGTCCAAAGGCAAGTTGCACCAGCCCTGTGCGGTCCCGGAGATCAATGAAGACCAACCCGCCGAGATCTCGGCTCCGGTGCACCCACCCGCCAAGCTGGACCGTGCGACCCACATCCGCGCGGCGTAGAAGCCCACATGGATCGGAACGCAGGGTGGTGGACAGCACGGACGATTGTGGCGAGGACGACATCAGGTGTGGTACTCCAAGGGCGAAAACGGGACCGACACCGGTGGGTAAGCCTACCCGGCCGACCGGCGGAAGACACTACGCAAACGTTGAAAAGTAAATGCTTTACGATGGTGTGGGTAGCGATTTTCCTCAGTCGTTTCGCTTGACCTCGACTCTCGGCGCCGTTTAGTCTCCCGTATGCGCCGCATGCTTATCTGCGGGCTTGCCGCGTTTGGCTGGGCTTCAGGGCTCCGCGCGCAGCCGGTACCCGCGCGCGATCTTTGGGAGTTTCCACTCGGAGCCATCTTCGAGCCGCCTGCGCTCGCAAACGAGCCCGGGGCCGGATTGTGGAATCCGGCGACGGTGGCCGTTCCGCCAGGCGAGCGATTCCGGATTGGGGTCGCCTCACTGGCTACGGGGAGTGCCCAGGGTGTCGATGGGCAGCTTCTGGCGGGGGCGTGGCGCCGTCCGTCTGGCAATACCCTGGGTTTTTCCGTTGCCCGCGCGGCAATCAACGGGCTGGTGCGTACCGAATCCGATCCCCAGTCGGTGGGCAACATCGCCTACAACACGACGCTGGTCAGCCTGACGGCGGCCCGCAGTCTGACACCGCACCTGACCGCTGGCCTCGCCGTGCGGTGGCGTAACGGACAGGCCGATCAGGAATCGCGAGATGCGGTCGCGGCCGATCTGGGCGCAGTCCTGCATGATCTACCCTGGCGCAACGCCCGGGTGGCGCTCTCCAGTTTCCTGTGGCGTCCCGGGCGCGAAATAGAAGATCGCCCGGCGGTCCTGATGGCGGCGGATATTCGGATCGCGGGCGCCGCCGAGACCAGACAGGCCCGGATGGGGTACAGCGAGAGTGCGGTCAATCGGGGCGCGCGTGAGCGTGGACCCTATCTCTCGGGACGGTTCGATCGGGTTGAAGCGCGTGCCGGCTATTTCCGCGGCTCGGCTGGCGCCGGTACGGTGTCACGCGTACGCACGGGGCTCGCCTTGTATTATGCACGTTTCGTGGTCGGTATCGCCCGTGAGGAAGGCATCTCGGGGCTTGGTCCCGTGTATCAGTTCACGCTCAGCTCGCTCATCAAGTGACCGAACCCGTCGCCGTGCCGCCGCTCCCAGACCTGCTCGATCTTGAGCCCGATGCAGCCATCGCGCTCCTACGGGCGTGGATGGCCGAGCGCGGTGAGCCCGCCTATCGGGCCACGCAGCTGTTTGGGCGCCTGTGGCAGCGTCCGGTGCGCGCCTTTGACGACATCATGGAGTTGCCCAAAGCGCTTCGTGAATCGCTGGCGCAATCGTTTCGCATCTCGTCGCTGGAACTGGCCACTCGCCAGAAATCGACCGATGGCACCGAAAAGTTTCTGTTCCGGATGCACGATGGGCAGTTGATCGAGACGGTCGCCATTCCCGACGGCGACCGTATGACCTTCTGCATTTCGTCGCAGGCCGGGTGCGCTCTGCAATGTGCGTTCTGTGCCACCGGCGCAATGGGATTTCAGCGCAACCTGACGCCCGCCGAAATTGCCGGGCAGGTGCGGGAGCTGCGTCTACTGAACCCTCCCATTCTTCCCACCAATATTGTGTTCATGGGCATGGGCGAACCGCTGATGAACTGGAAAGCGGTGAGTCCGACGTTAACCCTGCTGAACGACCCACGGGCGCTGGGCATAGGCGCGCGTCATATCACCATTTCCACGGTCGGTGTACTGCCGGGTATCGTGGCATTGTCTGAGCGTGCCGAACAATTCCGCCTGGCCATTTCGATTCACGCGCCCAGCGACGCGCTCCGGAAATCGTTGATGCCGGTGAACACGAAGTATCCGCTAAGTGACGTCATTGAAGCCGCGAAGCGTTTTGATCGACGCGTCACGTTCGAATATGTCATGCTTGGTGGCGTGAATGATCAGCCGGAACATTCGGCGCAACTCGCGCAACTCGCGCGCGATTGTCGTGCGTTCGTGAATCTCATTCCGTTGCACCCCGGCGGATCGATGGGATTTACACCGTCTGGTACCTCGGTCATTACGGCGTTCGCCAAGGCCTTGCGAGCGCGTGGTGTCGAGACCGCCGTTCGCAGAAGCCGCGGCCTTGATATCGCCGCGGCGTGTGGGCAACTACGGACGGAGCGACTTGGCCGTCGGGCGCCAGTCGCCCCCGACGAACACCGTGAGATCGGCGTAGCGTGAACTGTCGGGGGCGGCGATCACCGTCCCCAAGCCCAAGGCTTTCTGCACACGCAGCCCCCACTCCTCGTGGCCCGTGTGTACGGCAATTCTCGTCGAAGCATTTCGCTCCGGCTGGCTGGACAGAAAATCCACGACATCAAAGCCGTACAGGCGCAAATGCTGTGTCGTGCGTCGGGCCAGCCCAGTGACACCGCTGATGTTAACGACGCGGACACGGATCCGGACGTCTCTTGGTGCGCGTGCCGCTGTATCGCTGGGCGCGGCAACCTTCGTCTCGGAAAGTCCTTCGTTCCCCGACACCTCCGGTGTTCGGGTCTGCCACCATGCGATGCCCGCGCCCGCGGCAATCACGCCAATCAGCATGACCGCCACGAGGCCGCGCCAATTCCGCGCCGGTCCATTCCCTGGTGTCGGCGGAAGCGTGGGAATGCCCACGGTCATGCCCACACTCCAAGGTGTCGTGGACTACCGCACCACATTCCATAACTCCACGGTTTCCGGGTTCAGCCCTTTTCCTTCCCGGAGCGTCCACTCGAGTCGCAGGCGAACGACTTGCCGGAACACCGCATCAAAGGCGTCTGGTACCCGATCCGCGAGGAACGCACGATCGGCCTGCATGAACGCGCGCCCCGGCTCGAGAAAGTCGGCCATGTACAGTGCACGACCGGTCTGAGTCCAATGCCGGTTGCCCACCGTGTGCCAGCGGATTGCTTCCAGCACATCGCCACGGGTCTCACCGTGCGCCTCCAGTCGGAGTGCGGCCGCCGGCCCGTGAAGCAAGCCAACGGGACGTTGCAGGTCACCGGTGAATGCCCGCAACGATGCCTCATCGGCGTCACGCAGCGCATCGTGCCACCACCCGGCGTCCCGCCACGCCGTTTGCGTTTGCGCATCGACCCCCATCGCCTCACTCCAGCGGTGCAACAGCGCAACGACGCGCTCGATATGCGCCCGTCGCTTATCGCTGACGATGGCCCATTCGGGCAACCCAGTCATTGCTGCCGTGACGGGCTTAGAGGGCATCCAACGCCGCGCGCAATGACACGGTCAGGGCAATGGCTTCCTCCACACTGTTGCCCGCCGCCCGCACCAGCGCACTCCCGACCACCACGCCATCGCCGAGGCGAGCCGCCGCCTGCGCCTGCTCCGGAGTGGAAATGCCGAATCCGATGCACAGCGGCAGGCTGGTGGAGGCGCGCAACCGAGCCACCGTTTCCGGCAGGTCATCGGCCAAGGCGGCGCGCTCGCCGGTTACGCCCAATCGACTGATCAGGTAGACGAATCCGCCGCCATGGCGACCAATCTCTTCCATGCGCGGCGCTGGCGTGGTGGGAGCAACTAAACGCACGAAATCCAGTCCGCTCGCACCAAACCATTGTTCACGAACGGGATCGGCGCCAACGGGCAGATCCGTGACCAAGACCCCATCCACACCCGCGGCGCGCGCGCGCGCCAAAACCTCCGGGCCCCCGGCGATAATGGGGTTGAGGTAACTGAACAGGACGATGGGCACACCAACGGCCGCCTCACGCACGATGTCCAGCGTGCGCTCCAATGTGATGCCGTGGTCCAGGGCGGTCTGTGAACTCTGCTGGATGACCGGACCGTCTGCCAGAGGATCGGAGAACGGCACTCCCACCTCGATCACATCGGCACCTGCATCGACCAACCCCCGGATGAGCGCCACACTCCGCGCCGGATCCGGGTGGCCGGCCGTGACATAACAGACGAGAGCCTTCCGCCCCGCCGCAGCCAACGCCGCAAAGCGCGCCGTCAGACGGGATGTGGCAGGCGAAAGAGCGTCAGGCGAAGTAGTCACCGATGTTGATGCCATAGCGTTGCGGGTCCTCTGTGCGGATGATCGTCCGTGCAAACTGACCGGTTGTCACCTGCGCCGTAAGGTCCACCAGCGTGGGATCATCGATCAGATTGCCGCGATCGTCCATTAGGATTCGGATGATCGGTCGAGACAATGCCGTGGCATCCGGATTGGCCGCCATGACAATTGCCAATTCAAACGTATCCAGCACAACGACCGTGCCTACGGGATATATCCCCGTAAGGTTGATGAATGCCTTGACCACCACGGGATCAAGCCCGAGGCGCGGGTTGTCGCGCATCCCTCGCAGCACATCCGCGGGCGTCCACGGGGAGTCCTGATAGACGCGCGTTGTGGTCGCGGCATCAAAGCCGTCAGCAACCGAGATGATCTTGCTGTACAGCGACAGCTTCCGCGGCCGCGCGACCTTCGGATAGCCGGACAGGTCGGTGCGCATATGATGCTCGTAGGCCGCCGTCATGGAGCGCCACGGCCGTACGCCGCCGGTGGGCAAGGCGAACATCGCGAGGACGCCCTGCCAGGTATGCGTCTGCAACACGAGGCGCTCCTCCGGCTCCAACTGGCCCCGCTTGTTCAGCAGATCCAGCGGAACACGCGATTTGCCAATGTCATGCAGCAAGGCCGCCAATCCGAGATCGAGCAGCTGAATCTTGGTCAATCCCAATCGTCGTCCAAGCGCCACCGCCAGAATGCAGACATTGACGCTGTGCACGAAGGTGTATTCGTCGAAATCGCGTAACGTCGTCAAACCAATCATGGACGCGGAATCCGTTAGGATGGAATCCACGATGCCCTGCACTGCCCGTTTGACGCGCTTGAGGCCCGGACTGCGTCCGAGCCGCGCTGACGTGATTACTTCCCGGGTGACGTCCAGGGAGCGAACATACGTTTGCCGTGCCTTCTCCTTCGCGTCCAGATCAGTATCGAGATCCTCGTTCTCATCCGTAGACGGGAAGAGTTCGAAGTCGTGCACCTGCGCGGAATCCAGCCGCGATGAAAGTTGTGCGAGTCGGTCTTCTTCAGGGTATTCGAGCGGCGGCGATTGCAGAAACGACAGCAGCACCACCCACGCCCGAGGCTGCGGCTTGTCAAACAGGCCGATTCCACCGATGCCCGCTTCGCGAAACATGCCGAGCAGCGACGCCACGGCTGCATAGTTGTCGAAGGTCAGGCGCAGGCGTGTCTCGTTGACGAAGAGGTAGTCGCCCACTCGCCGTAACGCACACCCACCTTCCGACTCCCGGACCCGATCTGCGGTATTGCCCAGTTCGGCGATCGCCTTCTGAACGGCCGCGTTCTCCACCGGATACAGACGCACCGCGCGAATGGCGCTGTTCATGGCGACGACGAAGGCGCGTGCGGCCTTCTGGCCGCTGGGATCGCCGATTCCGTCCGGCCGGGCCATGGTTCCCGCACTCCCCGGCATGGTCATGTTCCGCCTCGCATGGCGCGGGCCACGGCACTGCGAACCACCACGTCCTTCGTATCGGCGGCCTTTTGCAGTGACGCGACGGCGTTGCGTGTCCCTACGAGACCAAGGGCGCGCGCCGCACAGGCGCGCATTTCCGGCGGCTCCTTGGCTCCCAGTAATCCGCGGGCATTCAGGATACCGTCGAGTTCACCCACACCCGCGTCCCCGCACATACCGCCGAACGCTTCGAACAGCGCCATCTTTTCGCCAAGATCGGCAGCACGGATATCCTTGCGCCTGATGGCATCGAGCAAGCGCGGCAGGGCGCCGGTGTGCTTCCGGGCACCAATGGCCCGGTAGGTTGCCACTCGGACTTCACGGTCGGCGTCATCGATCGAGCGTTCCAGCGACTGCAAGGCCGCTGGGGATCCGATGTCGGCCAGTGCCGTTACCGCCTCCGCACGAAGCTTCGGATCCGCGCCGCGCAGAATTCTTGCCAGTCCCGGCACCGCGGCTGGGGTCGCCAGCTGCGAGACCAACCGCAGCGCTCCGCGCACGACCGTATCCTGCGAGTGCTCCAGCAGCTTGGCCAGTTCGGCCGTGTTGGCCCCCGCCAGACGCAGGGAGGCACGTTCAATGGACGCGCGCGCCGGTGACGACGGCGCGGCGCCGAGCCAGGCCACCAGTGGCTCAAGGGCCGTGGGGCGCAACTCGGCAAACAGGCCCTCAAGCAACGACGCCACCGGGGTGCGGGCGCTTTCGTCGAGCGCATGCAGCAATTGCGCAATGACGTGCGGTTCGCTCAGGCGCGCGGGCAGTTCCCGCAGCCCGTCGGCGACTTTCACATTCACGGACTCCTGACGGGCGGTGGCCGCGGCTTCGCGCAGAGTATAGGCCACCAACTCGTACTCCCCCAACGTCAGACACTCAAGGACCAGCTGGTCGAGGATGGCCAGCGCTTCCAGTTGCGCTTCGGCCTTCGGCTGCAATTCGACGATGTCGAACAGGCTCGCCAGCACCAGCTTTCGCTGATCCTCCGTATACTCACGTTTCAACTCATCCTGCAGATACGCCGCCTCACGCGGCTCCAGAAAGTACAGAGTGGAGTCGAAGTCATCCACGCGCACCAGCCCCGGAGGGCCGTCGCCAGGCGCCTGGGTTTCCGCCGGCGGAACGGCGAGGGGCAGTTCACCAGGCAGCTGACTCGCAACGCCCGGTCGATCCCCTGAGGCCATGACCAAGTCGGTGGCCCCATTGCTCTCGATGTAGCGATAGGTCACGCAGGCCAGGTCAGCCACCCAGAGCATCGTGACGAGATCGTCATCGTCGGTGGATGCGGTGCGTGCCTTGTGGAGGAGCCCCAGTACCGTCTCGATGTCCTCACCCTCAAACCCGGGGAGAAACGACATCGTGCGAATTCCGTCGCGATAGAGGAACCACGGAAGGGATTCGGTGCCCCGCTCGACATCCTGATACACCACCCGCTCCTCGAACATGAACGAGGCTTCGCGCACCTGAATGTCGAGAGGCGATGCATACGGCCAGACTCGCATGAACGCCTGCCTCGCCTGCTCAAGACTCTGGGCGCGGGTCGGGTTGTTCGGCAGATACAACTGAACGGCACGAAGCGCCTTCGCGAATGCGCGCAGCGCATCCTCGACGGCCGAAATCGCCTGCGGCGATATCACTTCTGCTTCATGTGCCGAAACGGTCATACCTCTGGGAGCGTGTATTGGCTGATGGTACCGACATCCTTGTCGCCGCGACCGCTGACGCAGAGCAGCACGGGTTCCTGTTCGGACCACCGACCGGCTTCCCGTTCGATCCACGCCACGGCGTGCGCCGTCTCGAGCGCCGGAATGATACCCTCCAGACGACTGAGCAAGGCCACTCCACGCAACGCATCCGTATCGGTGACCGCGACATACTCGGCCCGACCGCTATCGTGGAGCCAGGCGTGCTCGGGGCCGACGCCGGGATAGTCGAGTCCCGCCGAGATGGAGTGGGCGGGGTGCACCTGACCGGCGGCGTCCTGAAGCAGATAGGAGAGTGATCCGTGCAGCACCCCCGGCGTCCCCTTGGTGATGGAGGCGCTGTGGCGATCGGTATCCAGCCCTTCTCCGGCGGCTTCCACCCCGACCAGTTCCACATCGGGATCCTGCACAAAGCCAGCAAAGATCCCCATGGCGTTTGAGCCACCGCCCACACAAGCCACCACGGTTTTGGGCAACTGCCCCACCTTGGCCAGCATCTGCGCCCGGGCTTCATGGCCAATCACCGACTGGAACTCACGTACCATGCGGGGATACGGCGCCGGACCAACCACGGAGCCGATGATGTAGTGGCTGTCGTTGACGTTCGTGACCCAGTCACGAATCGCTTCCGTGGTGGCGTCTTTCAGTGTGCGGGTACCAGACGTAACCGGCACCACCGTGGCCCCCATGAGGCGCATACGAAAGACATTGAGCGCCTGGCGCTGCATATCTTCCTCGCCCATGTACACCACGCAGGTCAGGCCAAATCGTGCGCAGATGGTCGCCGTGGCCACGCCATGCTGACCGGCACCGGTCTCGGCGATGATGCGCGTCTTCCCCATGCGGCGCGCCAGCATCGCCTGCCCTACCGTATTGTTGATTTTGTGGGCGCCGGTATGATTGAGATCTTCGCGCTTCATCCACACCGGAGCGCCAATGCGCGCGCTGAGACGCGGTGCGAAGGTCAGTGCGGTGGGCCGTCCCACGTACTCCCGCAGCAAACCATCGAGTTCCGCCTGAAACGCGGCATCGTGACGGATCGCCTCGAATGAGGCCTCCAGGTGATCCAGTGCCGGTATGAGGGTTTCCGGCACATATCGACCACCGAAGGGACCGAAACGATCAGTTGTCGCCGTCCCCGCGCTCTCGACCATCGTCATTGCTGCGTCTCCGCGGCGCCACGCACCGCTGTCACGAACTGTTGTACCAGCGCCGGATCCTTCACACCGGGCGCCGCTTCCACACCGGAAGATACGTCGACGACCTGCGGCGAAAGCAACTGGATGGCCTGCGCCACATTTGCGGGCCGCAGCCCTCCGGCCAGAATCAGCTGGACCAACGGAACCTGCTGCCGAAGGGCCTCCACCGCAGCGCGCAGTCCGGACCAATCCAATGCGACTCCGGTCCCTCCCAACTGTCCCACCACATGCGCATCGAGCACGAGATAGCCCGTCGCTCGTGCCAATGCCACCGCATGGCCGGGCAACGTGCTGCCCGCCACCCGGAGCACCGGCCACACCGTCCGCGCCGTTATCTGCGCGAGGTGCGCTACCTCGTCCACTGTTTGGGTCCCGTGCAACTGTATCACATCGAGATCGAGCTCTTGAGCGATGACGCGTATCTCCTCCACCTTCTGCTCGCCAAAGACGGCGACGCGTCGCACGGTGTGACGACGCGGGCCAAGGACGACACGCGCCGCGTCGAGCGAGAGCAATCGCGGGCCGCCGGCGAGAATGCCCCCGAGGAAGGAGGCACCCAGACGCTCGGCATCAGCGGCGTCCGCGGGCCGGGTCAGCCCACAGATTTTGATGGCGGGCGATGACGGGAACGCACCGGAAACCATGTCCGGTCAGCCCGCAATTCGGTCGCGGGCGTCTGCGGCCTGCCGTGGACTGAGGCGCCGGGACACGCCAGCCAATGCCCGGACCTGATCGGCCGGATCGGCGGCGGCGGAGATGGCGCTTCCCACCAGAATGGCATCCGCGCCGGCCTCTGCCGCTGGACCGACATCGGCCACCGTTCGCATTCCGCTTTCGGCGACCGCGATACAGTGCGCCGGAATGCAGGGGATGAGGCCGGGTGCCGTAGCCGGATCAATGACCAGCGTTTCGAGGTTGCGATTGTTGACGCCAATGACCGTCGCGTTCACGGCGAGCGCGCGGTCGAGTTCTCCCAGGTCGCGGATTTCCACCAGAGTGGAGAGGCCGGCTTCGGCGGCGGCGTCGATCATGGTACGCAGTTCCTGCGGAGACAGGGCGCGCACGATGAGCAGGGCGGCAGATGCCCCGGCAGCACGGGCTTCCCAGAGTTGAACGGGGTGTACCAGAAAGTCTTTGCGAATGGCCGGGACGGCGACCGCCCGGGCGACGGCATCCAGATCGGCGAGCGTCCCACCAAAGCGGCTGGGTTCGGTGAGCACCGAGATTGCGGCCGCGCCGCCGGCCACATACGCGGCGGCCTGCGCCGCGGCGTCGAGTCCAGGCGCAATGAGCCCCTTGGAGGGCGAGGCGCGCTTAACCTCCGCGATGACCTGGAGGTGGGGACCACGCAGCGCGCTGGCAAACGGGATGGGCGGCGGCGCATCCAGGGCCCGCGCCCGCAGTTCGCCGAGACTGCCCTGAACGGCGGCGGCCCGGGCATGGGCGTCTTGCGTCAAGGCGCCCAGGGTGCCGCCGGGAAAGGACCATGGGGTCGATGAAAAAAACACTTGCACTTCGGCCTGTCTTCGGTTAGCGTGGCGGGTGGTTGGATTCGGCCTGTTTTCGGGCACGACCAGTCCCCCTCTTCGAGGAGCTACCATGCCGCTTACCAAGCGACAGCGGGAAATTTTGTCGTACCTGTCGGAGTACAACGAAGCCAACGGCTACGCGCCCAGCTTCGAAGAAATCGCCTCGCAGTTCAACTATAACTCGCTGGCTACGGTCCACGAGCATCTCACCAATCTCGAGCGCAAGGGCTACATCAAGCGCTCGTACAACGAGAGTCGTGCCATCGAGATTCTCCCATCGGAGATCTACCAGCGATCGGTAGAGCTTCCGCTGCTTGGTTCGGTGGCGGCCGGTGCGCCGCTGGAAGCGATGCACACGGGCGAAACCATGGCGGTGCCCGATGGGTTCCTGCGAAAGAGCGGGAGTCATTACGTGTTGCGCGTCAAAGGCGACTCCATGATCGAGGAGCAGATCCGCGACGGCGATTACGTGGTCATCAACGACAAACAAGCGGCCGATAACGGGGAAATGGTTATCGCCTTGCTGGACGGGTCGGGGGCGACGGTCAAGCGCTATTATCGGGAGCGGGATGGTCGCATTCGCCTGCAACCAGCCAACGAGACCATGCAGCCCATGTTCGTCCATGAGGATAGCGTGCGCATTCAGGGAATCGTGGTCGGCGTGCTCCGGCGGTACTGAACCGACAACGGGCCAACGCGCCCGCTGTCAGCGTGCGCGCGGCCAGCGGGTGGCCGCCGTGCGCGACGCGGCGCGTAACCGTCCGAGCGCGGCAAACCCTGCCCCGGCGTCGAGCGCGAGGCGTGTGTCGGCAACGGCGTCGGCGAAGCTCATGTCATCCCGGCTCACGTAGCGTGCCGCCGCCGCGTTCAACAGCACGGCGGCACGCGCGCCGGCCGGGCCGTTCCCCTGCAGTACCGCCTCAATGACCTCGGCGTTCTGGGTTGGGTCGCCACCCGCCAAATCTTCCAGATTGACGGCGGGAATGCCGTAGTCCGCCGGGTCAATCATCCAATCGCGCGCCGACCCGTTGGCGATTTCCCGAACATAGGTGGGGCCGAGAGGCGAAATCTCATCGAGCCCGGGCTCACCGTGCACGACCATCGCCCGAACACTCCCCAAGGCGTTGAGCGTATCTGCCAGTAATGCCAGTCGCCCACGTTCGGCAACACCCACCACCTGCCGTCCGGCGCGGGCGGGATTCGCCAACGGGCCCACGATGTTCATCACGGTGGGCACCGCAAGCTCTCGGCGAATGGGCCCCACATGCCGCAGTGCCGGATGCATGAGGGGGGCGAACATGAAAACGATCCCCGCCTCCTCGAGGGTGCTGGCCATGGCTTCGGGGGTCATGTCAACAATCACGCCCAACGCTTCCAGAACATCAGCACTGCCCGACCGCGATGTAAAGGAGCGATTGCCATGCTTGGCCACACGGACGCCCATCCCGGCGGCAAGCAGGGCGGCGGCCGTGGAAATATTAAATGTGGTCAGAGAACCGCCGCCGGTCCCACAGGTATCCACCAGGGACTCCGGCGCCTCGGCAGGCAACACGATCATGGCATCGCGAAGGGCTTGGACCACGCCGGCCACCTCGTCGGCCGTTTCTCCCTTCACGCGCAATCCCATCAGCAATCCCGCAACCTGCACGGGGGAGCCCTCACCGCGCATGATCGCGCCGAATGCTGAACGCAGCGCCTGGGCATCGAGTTGGTCGTGCTGCGCAAGCCGTTTGACAGCGTGCGCCAGTGCTTCACCGGACATCCAGCGTCTCCAGCAGTCGATCAGGAAGCCCGTTGCGTGAGGCGATCAGCGAAATAACGAGCCCCAGCAGGCGCACGCGCTCCACGTCTTCGTCCGTATAAACCCCACGTTGCGCGCGATTGGTGAGGTTGAGCACCCCTACCAATTCCCCGTGATAGACCAGCGGAAAGCTGATAAAGCTCCCGGTGGTAAAGTACTGATCACGGAGCAACGGATGTTGCGCTGCTTCCCGAACGTCTTGCACAAGCAACGGTTCCCGCGCGGCGGCGACGCGCCCGGCGACCCCTTCACCAATGCGAATGCGCATGCCTTCCACGACATTGGGCGCAATCCCGCGGGCCGCGGCCAGGTAGAGATAGTCCGGCTCCGGCGAGCGCAACATCAGCGAACAGCGCTGTGCCTGCATATCGTCACCCACCAGCGCCAGCAGCGCGTCAACCAAACGACGGGCGTCGGTAGTTTCGGCGTCCAGCGTCAGGGCGCGATCCACCAGGTACAATGTGCGCGTCCGCTGCCGAAGCGCCTCGCTCCGCCGATGTAACTCGATATGCGCCTGCTCCAATTGCGACACGGCCGACGTGAGCTGCTGGTCAGCAAGTTCGGCTTTGCGGGCTGCTCGCCGTGCTTCTTCCACAGCGCGCGCGGCTTCCGCCTGAACAGCGATCATTTCGGCCGGATTGATCGCGGGAACCTCTCGCGGCGTATTGCGGACCTCGCGCAGCTCCGCTTCCAAGACACTCAACTTGCGCACGTATTCGCCGTGCACCCGCTGGGTCACGTCTTCGAGTGTGCGTACGGCCTCTTCACGGGCATCCCGTTCAGCCAGCCGCACATAGGCGAGGTCGAACAAGGCAATGGCCGGGGCAAGCCGCTCGGTGGTGCGGGTACCGAAGATCTTCCGAGGCTCATACAGCGCCAGCACGGCGCCCAGCAGTCCCTCCACCTTCACGCCGCGTACGGACAGCACTCCACCCTCCAGCATCGTGGAAAAACCACAGAGCCGGGCATAGTCCGCGGAGCGGTCAGTCACGTCGATAAAGGGACCACCCGCGAGAATTCGCGTGCGCACCGGTTCCGGCAGGTGGTCAAACGTCGTCTCCATGCTACTGCGGACGACTTGCGCCCCCACCGGGGTCAAGCGGTCCCGGAGCATCTCCCGTCGGGCGTCAAACTGGATAAGCGCGAGCGACGCCCCCCGATCCAACTCCGCCAGGCACTCGCCAAGGGCGATGAGGGCGTTGTCGAGGTCGGGGGCCGCCGCAAGGGCATGGGCCAGCGAAGCGAGTGAGCGTGGAGGCATGGTTTGGATGGAGACGTGGAGAAAACGTCATTCGGCGTCTCGGCGCAATGGTTGGGCACCGTGCCCTGGGGTTCAGAGAGCAATTTGGGGGGCGGATCCGGATTTTGTGTGCCGAATGAGTTGAAGCCGACCAGCGAGGTGCCTAGCTTCCTCGCGGCATGGACCCGCGACCGATCCTCCTGGTAACCCAGTACGACGGAGGGCGCTTCGCCGGCTGGCAGCGCCAACCCGTTGCCCGCACCGTTCAGGGCGAAATGGAAGCAGTACTGGGCCGGCTCTGTACGGTACACATTCCGGCCGTCGGGGCGGGACGCACCGACGCCGGCGTTCACGCCCATGGCCAGGGGGTTGGTGTACGGGTCCCGGCCCATTGGACCCCCGAGCGGCTGCGCCGCGCCATGAACTCGCTCCTGCCCGATGATATCTGGGTGGCCGAAGCGACCCGGATGACCCCGGATTTTCATCCCCGGCGGAGCGCAATCGAGCGCCGATATGGTTATCTTGTGGGGACAGACGAATCGGCACGATCGCCCTTCCGTCGGCGTACCGAATGGGCCGTCCCTCGGCCTCTCGATCCGGCGGCGTTACATGCGGAAGCCGCCTGTCTGTTGGGAGAACACACGTTTCGTGCTTTTGCCGTCGCTCACACAGCGCCGGTCGACGATCATCACCGCTGCCTTATTCATCATGCGGCGTGGATACCGCGCGACGGCGGCTGGACGTTTGAAATTGCGGCAAACCGATTTCTCCATCACATGGTGCGTTTTCTGGTTGGAACGATGATCGATGTGGCGCAGGGACGCCGTCCGCGCGGTACCATCGCGCGGTTGCTCGTTGCGTCCACAAACGCCGAGACCGCTCCGCCGGCACCTCCGCACGGTCTCTCGCTCCGTCAGGTCATTTACCCCGCGTCGTGCTACGCGGCAGACGCGTGAGCTCAGCCCTCGTGTCGCGTCGCGCCCTCAAACGCTGATGTCTTCACGCCTCTCAGTCATCGGACTGCTGACCCTCGCCCTGGTGGGTTGCGAGGGGGCCAATCCTTCGCGTTCAGAAGCGCAGTCGCGCACGCTCCCCCCAGCAGCACCACTTCCCGCGGGACCGGTCCCTGCCCAATCCCTCGCCGCGTCGCGACGGACGGCGATCACCACGGCGGTGGAACGGGTGTCCCCGGCGGTCGTGACGGTGCAGACCGAGACCGTGGAACGTATTCCGGTGGATTTCTACGAGTACTTCATGGGCGGTCGTTCGGGCGAACGCCGCAACGCGGGCATCGGTTCGGGATTTGTCGTGCGCGGAGACGGGGTCATTGTGACGAACGCGCACGTGATTGCTGGCGCCACGCGCGTTTCGGTCGCGATGCGCGACGGCACAACTTACGACGCGACCGTCGTGGGGGCTGACGAATCGAATGACCTGGCCGTGGTACGCATCAAAGCCAGGGATTTGCCGGTCGCTCCACTTGGACGTTCGTCCGAGTTGATGGTCGGCGAGTGGACAATTGCCATCGGCAACCCGTTTGGCTTCGTGCTTGGCAATAACGAGCCGAGCGTATCAGTGGGGGTGGTCAGCGCCGTTGGTCGCAATCTGGCAGGGCGCGGTGAAGGCGGTGGCGCCTATATCGACATGATTCAGACCGACGCGGCGATCAATCCCGGCAATTCCGGCGGACCGTTGGTCAACGCCTCCGGCGAGGTGATTGGCGTGAATAGCTCGATCTATTCGCCCAGTGGTGGATCGGTGGGCTTGGGCTTCGCCATTCCCATTGATCGGACTAAGCGGATTGTCGAGGACTTGCTCGAGCATGGGAGTGTGCGGCAGCCTTGGGTCGGCATCCGACTGGAAACGCCCCAGGCGCAGAGTGCCCGCGATGTGGCGAAGTCCGGTGCCATTGTGGCGCGAGTGGTTCCGGGGTCACCGGCCGCGAACGCCGGGGTGCAGACGGGCGATCAGGTCGTCGGCGCCGGAACGCGTCCCGTAAGGAACCCGTTCGACTGGGAGGCGCGCTTGCTCGACCTGCGCGTCGGCGAAACCCTCCCCGTGACGGTGCGACGCGGGGGCCGCGAGATCCGCCTGTCGCTCAAGGTGGCCGAGGCGCCCGAAGTGTCGGCTCGCAAAGTCACGGTGCTCCAGGAGCTGCAGCTGATCACACTTACCGACGCCATCCGACAGGAACGTGGCATCGCGTCGCGTGCAGGCGCGGTGGTGTACCGCGTTTCCGATCGGATCCGTGACGAAATCGGTTTGCAGGAAGGCGATGTGATTGCGCAAGTCGGGCAAACACGCATCAACTCGGCCGAGGCGGCATCCACGGCCATCGATCGCACCGGGGCCCGTGGGCCGGTGTTCCTGGTGTTCGAACGCAATCGCCAGTATTACCAGTCGTCGTTTTACCTCCGCTGATCAGTTGCTGATCGTTTGCCGTTTTCCATTGTCATCGTGCCGTGACCGCTTCCGATAGATCGACCTACCAGTCTCCACTTGCCGACCGTTACGCATCACGGGCCATGCTCACGTTGTGGGGGCCGCAGCTGCGCTATGGCTTGTGGCGTCGGCTGTGGCTGGCGCTGGCCGAGTCCCAACAGGCGTTGGGCATCGCGATTCCCGACGAAGCGATTGCCGCCATGCGGGAGCATTTGGACGACATCGACTTTGAAGTGGTCGCTGGGTACGAGAAGAAGTTCCGGCATGATGTCATGGCGCACGTGCACGCCTTTGGGGATGTCGCGCCTGCAGCGCGCAAGTTCATTCACCTTGGTGCCACCAGCTGTTACGTCACCGACAACGCCGAGTTGATACTGATGCGGCGGGGGCTGATACTCCTGCGCGAGAAGCTGCTCGATGCGCTCGAGGCGCTTGGCGGCTTTGCACGCGAGTGGAAGAACGTGCCGGCCCTTGGCTATACCCACTTGCAGCCGGCGCAGCTGACCACAGTCGGCAAGCGCGCCACGTTGTGGATGCAGGACATCCTACTGGATCTTGAGGATCTGGAATATCGACTGTCGACCATGCCGTTCCGTGGCGTGAAGGGGACCACCGGGACACAGGCCAGTTTCCTGTCGTTGTTCGAAGGCGATCACGCAAAAGTGCGTGAGCTGGACCGGATGGTGTGCGCCAAGATGGAGTTCGCGAGCAGTATTCCGGTGAGCGGACAGACCTACTCCCGGAAGGTGGACGCGCAGGTGCTCGGGGTGGTCGCGGGGATTGCCGCAACGGCGTCGAAATTCTCCGGTGATATCCGCATGCTGCAGGCCTTCGGGGAAATCGAAGAACCGTTTGAGAAGAATCAGATTGGTTCTTCGGCCATGGCCTACAAGCGGAATCCGATGCGTTCGGAGCGCATTGCCGCGTTGGCGCGCTTTGTTCTGTCGCTCGAACCCAACGCGAACCAGACCCACGCGGTGCAGTATTTTGAGCGAACGCTTGATGATTCTGCCAATCGCCGGCTCGCCATTCCCGAATCGTTCCTCGCGACCGACGCCATCCTGGTCCTGTTGCAGAATGTGGTGCGGGGACTCGAGGTCCATCCCGCCCGGATCCGCCGCCGTGTGGAAGACGAACTGCCCTTCATGGCCACGGAAGAGCTGATCGTGCGCTTTGTCCGGGCCGGAGGTGACCGGCAGGAGGCACACGAGATCATCCGCGGGCACAGCATTGATGCGGCGCGGGCCGTGAAGGATGGCGCGCCGAAAAACGACATGCTGGAACGCCTGGCGGCAGATCCTGCCTTCGGACTTCCGCTTGAGGATTTGCAGGCGGTCGCCGACCCAACGCGTTTCGTGGGGCGGTCCCCCGAACAGGTCGTCGAATTTCTCGACGAACATGTTGCCCCGTGGCTCGCTCGTGAGCGCACGGTGACGGAAGTGGAAGAGGTGCGGGTATGAGCGGGGCCACGGTTATGCAGACCGACCTCCCGTTGCCGCTCGTCCGCCGTGGCAAGGTACGTGACGTTTACGAGGTGGATGCCGATCGGTTGCTGCTCGTTACCACAGACCGGATCAGCGCGTTTGACGTGGTCATGCAGGAAGCCATTCCCTACAAGGGGGTCGTGCTCACGCAGTTGACGGCGTGGTGGCTGGAGCAGTTGGCCGACACGCTGGAGCATCACCTGATCACCGCCGACACCAACGCCATCATCGCGGCGGTGCCGGCGCTGGCGCCCTTTCGTGCCACGCTGGCCGGTCGCACCATGCTGACACGCAAGGCCGAGGTGGTGCCCATTGAGTGCGTGATTCGCGGGTATATCACCGGATCGGCGTGGAAGGAGTATCAGGCGACCGGGACGTTGGCTGGTGAGGCGCTCCCGTCGGGGCTTCGCGAAAGCGACCGACTGACGCCGCCCATGTTCAGCCCGGCCACGAAGGCGGAAACGGGACACGACGAGAACATCACCATCGGAACCGTGGTCGATCGTGTTGGCGCCGACACGGCTGCCGAATTGGAGCGTCTGGCCAGGACCGTGTACGAGTTCGGTCGGGCCACCGCCGAACCGCGAGGCATTATCCTCGCGGATACCAAGTTCGAGTTTGGTTGGCGCGACGGACGCCTCCTGCTGATTGATGAAGTGCTGACACCGGACAGTTCCCGGTTTTGGCCGGCCGACAGTTACGAACCAGGACGCGGTCAGCCGAGTTTCGACAAACAGCCCCTGCGCGATTGGCTGGATGTGGAGCGAAAGGCCGGACGCTGGAACGGCGACGCGCCGCCCCCAACGCTTCCCTCCGAGATCATCCGCACGACCAGCCTTCGATATCGCGACGCGTTTTTCCGGTTGACCGGTGCCGCCCTCGATCTGGCCGCGCTCGGTCTTCCCGAGGATCGGTAACGCCATGATTGTGCGCGAGGGCTACCCGGTCATTCTTGGCGCCATGACGGCAGCAGTCGTGCTGTTTGCTGCGGCATTGCGTCTGCGTTCCTGGCCGGTGTGGTTGATGGCTCTCGCGGCAACCGTGGGTACCCTCATCATTTCATGGAGGTACCGGTGAGCGCTGGAGAGACCCCTGAACGCCGTCGGATGCGTCCCCGTCAGGCCGCGGCCATCGCTCTGCCGAACGGGTTCACGCTGGCCAATCTTTTCTTCGGCATCTTTGGAATTGTCGCCGCGTCCCGCGGTGACTTTGACGCCGCAGCACGGTTCATCGTGTTTGGTGCCATTGCGGACACACTCGATGGCCGAATCGCGCGCGCCACCAAGTCAGGCTCTCGGTTCGGGGAGGAACTTGACTCGCTGGTCGATGCCATTTCGTTTGGCACCGCACCGGCGCTGATCATGTACTTCGCCGTGTTCCAGAGCAGTCGATGGGAATGGATCTTCTGCTTCTTTTTCACGGCCTGCGCCGTCATGCGACTGGCCCGTTTCAACGTGGAACAGGCCGGGCGCAAGAATACCCATTTTACAGGCCTCCCCAGCCCTGCTGCCGGCATCACGCTGGCGACCTACTATTGGTTCAGCCAGACCCCGTTGTACACCGAAACCATCATCGGTGATCTCCCGTGGCACCAGATGCTGCGCTGGGTCATGCTGGGCCTTGGCATGCTCATGATCAGCAACGTCCAGTATGCCAAAGTCCCCACGGTGAATTTCCATTCGCTCAAGGGGATTCTCGGATTTCTGCTGGTTACCGGCACGTTCATCGGCGTCATTTTCCTGCCGAAGAAGTTCTTCTTTCCTGCGTCGATGGCGTATGTCCTGTACGGCATTCTGCGCACCGTCTTTCTTGGCCTGCTGGATCGACTCCCCGGACGCGAACATCCGGATGACGATGAAGAGGACGAGGATGATGTCCCACCCCGTCGCCGTCGCCGGCGGCGGCGTCCCAATAGAAACCAATCCGGTTCCGATACCGGTCGCGAGGAGTCACCCGCATGACCCGTTTCCGTTGCGCCATTCATATCGTTCCGCGGCGTGGTATCCTCGATCCGCAGGGGAAAGCCGTGGCTGATGCCCTGCACTCCCTGGGCTTCGGCGCCGTCGGCGACGTGCGCGTTGGGCGTTACGTGGTCGTTGACACGGATGCGGCGTCGGCAGATGCGGCCCGTGCGTCGGTCACGGCCATGTGCGAGAAATTGCTGGCCAATCCCGTGACGGAAGATTTCGAAATCGCCAGCGTGGAGCAGGCGTGAAGGCCGGGATCGTTCGCTTTCCGGGATCGAACTGCGATGAGGACGCGTACCACGCGGTTGCGGATGTCCTCGGACAGGAAGCCGTCTATCTCTGGCACAAGGATCACGACCTGCAGGGGGTCGATCTGGTGATTCTCCCGGGGGGATTCAGCTACGGGGATTATCTGCGCGCCGGGGCCATTGCGCGGTTCAGCCCGATCATGCAGGAAGTGGTGCAACACGCGAAACGTGGTGGATTGGTGCTGGGGATCTGCAATGGATTCCAGATTGCCTGCGAAGCCGGCCTGTTGCCCGGCGCGCTGTTGCGCAACGACACACTGCGCTTTGTCAGTGCACCAGTCTCGCTGCGCGTTGAAAGCATCGCGACCGCATTCACCTCACAGTATCACCTCGGACAGGTAGTCTCCATTCCGGTGGCTCACGGTGATGGTCGGTATACAGCCGATGGGGATACGCTTGCGCGTCTGGAGGGTGAAGGTCATGTGGTGTTTCGCTACGTCACCGGTGAAGGCGAAGCCACGACATCGGCGAATCCGAACGGCTCATTGCGGAACATTGCCGGTATCGTAAGCGCCGAGGGCAACGTCCTCGGCATGATGCCACATCCGGAGCGTGCGCTCGAAACCGCCCTGGGCTCCACAGACGGTCTTCCTCTCTTTCGGTCCATCCTCGAATCGATGCTCGGAGGCGTTCCGGCATGAGCACCCCCACATCTGCGACCGGATCAACGGTTGTCTCACGTCCTGGCGATCCGGTCATTACGCCGGCATTGGTCGCCGAGCATGGCATCACGGAGTTCGAGTACGAGCGATTGGTCAACATGCTGGGCCGCACGCCCACATTCACCGAGATCGGGGTAGTCAGTGCTCTCTGGAGCGAGCACTGCTCGTACAAGCACTCCCGCCCGATGCTCAAGACGCTCCCCACCAAGGCGCCGTGGGTTCTGCAGGGACCAGGGGAAAACGCTGGCGTGATCTCTGTTGGCGATGGCTGGGCGGTGGCCTTCAAGATCGAATCGCACAACCACCCCTCGGCGGTCGAACCGTATCAGGGCGCTGCCACCGGCGTGGGGGGGATCCTGCGCGATGTCTTTACCATGGGCGCGCGTCCCATTGCCCTGCTCAACTCACTGCGCTTTGGACCGTTAACGTCCTCGCGAGTGCGCTGGCTGTTTGCCGGTGTCGTGAAGGGAATTGGCGATTACGGGAATTGCGTAGGGGTCCCGACTGTCGGCGGCGAGGTCGTGTTCGACCCGTCGTATGAAGGCAACCCCTTGGTTAACGCCATGTGTGTAGGCCTCATGCGCGAGGATGAACTCATCCGCGCCGTGGCTTCCGGTGTGGGGAACCCCATCATGGCGGTTGGTGCACGAACGGGACGTGATGGCATTCACGGCGCCTCCTTTGCCTCGGAAGACCTGTCGGAATCGAGTGAGGCGAAACGGCCCATGGTGCAGGTCGGTGACCCGTTCACCGAAAAGCTGCTGCTCGAAGCCTCGCTTGAACTGATCCGCAGCGGCTTCATCGTGGCCATTCAGGACATGGGAGCGGCAGGCCTGACCTCCTCGTCGGCGGAAATGGCCGAGCGCGGAGATGTTGGTGTCACGATTGATGTCACCAAGGTGCCCGTGCGCGAGCAGGGCATGACGCCCTATGAGATTCTGTTATCGGAATCACAGGAACGCATGCTGGTGGTCGCCAAGCTCGGCCACGAAGACGACGTTCGCGCGATTCTCGCGAAGTGGGATCTTGAAGCGGCCGTCATTGGTGAGGTCATTGCCGAACCGGTGTATCGTGTCACCGAGGGGAGTACGGTGGTGGCCGAGTTCCCCGGTTCACGCCTCGTGACCGAGTGTCCGCAGTACGTGTTGGAGCCGAAGGAAAGCGAGACGCTCAAGAGTGCGCGAGGCAAGGATCCTCTGGCGGTGAAACCGCTGGACGAGGAACGGGATCATTCGTGGACACTCGAGAAGCTGCTGTCATCGCCGACGATCGCCAGCAAGCGGTGGGTGTGGCAGCAGTACGATTCCACCGTCCGCACGAGCACCGTTCGTGGTCCCGGAAGCGACGCTGCCGTTGTACGTCTGCGCGGCACCGACAAGGCCATTGCGTTGTGCATCGACGGAAACGGTCGGCATGTCGCGCTGTCGCCACGGAACGGAGGGCGAGCGGCCGTGTGCGAAGCGGCCCGCAATGTGGCCTGCAGTGGTGCCCGACCGATGGCGATTACCAACAACCTGAACTTCGGGAATCCCAAGAAGCCTGAAGTGTATTTCCAGCTCAGTGAAGCCATTGCCGGGATGGGCGAAGCGTGCACCGTGCTCGAGACGCCCGTAACCGGTGGCAACGTTTCGCTGTACAACGAAAATCCGCAGGGTGCCATTCATCCAACCCCAACCATCGGTATGGTTGGCCTTGTGGAATCCATGGCCCACGTCACCCCCTCGGCGTTTCAGCAGGTTGGTGACGACATCGTACTGCTAGGTGAATGCACCGATGAACTGGGGGCCAGTGAATACCTGCTGTCGATTCATGGGCTCACCATTGGCGAGCCACCGGTATGCGATCCGAAGGCGGAGCGTGGCCTGATTGATGCGCTGCTGGAGTCCATCAAGCAGGGAGCCGTTCGCTCGGCCCACGATTGCAGTGATGGCGGACTCGCCGTAGCGCTAGCGGAATGTGCCATGATGGCGCGTGGCGCCACTTTTGGGTTTTCCGTCGATCTGTCACCGTGGGCAGCGCTCCCCCACCGGGCGCTGCTGTTCGGCGAAGCGCACGGCCGTGTGGTGGTCTCAACGTCGAACAGCGCCGAGGTGCTGCAGATCGCGCAGCGGCACGGGGTACCGGCTCGCGTCATCGGTCAGGTGACCGACGCGTCGGCAGGCGCAAGTTTCACCATTTCCGACGATACGTTTTCGGCGCCCGTGGCCTGGCTTGCCAAGGCGTTTCATGAAGCGATCCCGCAGGCAATGGACGGCGAGACGCCGGCCGAGCATGTGGTGGCCGCATCGCACGCTCCTACCAACGACTGACGGGGAGTTCTCCCATGTGTGGTATTTTCGGCGTCTACGGCCATAAGGATGCGGCCGCCCTGACGCAGTTGGGCCTGTACTCGTTGCAGCATCGCGGGCAGGAGTCAGCGGGCATTGTGGCCGTGGATGATATCGGTCACGCCCGGGTCAGTCGTGCGATGGGATTGGTGTCGGAGGGATTTGCCGACGATGAGATGGCGGTCCTCCAGGGCCCCATCGCCATCGGGCATACCCGCTACAGCACCGCGGGCTCCTCGGCCATCGAGAACGCGCAGCCTGTACTGGCGCGGGTGCGACGGAGTCATATCGCGCTGGCGCACAACGGGAACCTCACGAATGCCGTTGAACTTCGGCGCGCACTCGAAGACGACGGGGCCATTTTTTCCAGTACGATGGACTCGGAGGTCATCGTCCACCGGATTGCCCGCGCAACGGGCGACACACCTGAGGCGAAGGTCGCGGAAGCGCTGCAGGGTGTAGAAGGCGCCTACTGTCTCCTCGTGGTACTCGATGAGACGGTCATTGTGGCGCGTGATCCCCACGGGTGGCGGCCGTTGGTGATGGGCCGTCTGGCCGACAGCATTGTTTTTGCCTCGGAAACCTGTGCGCTGGATATCGTTGGCGCTGTCGTCGAGCGCGAGATTCAACCCGGGGAAATCGTTGCCGTTGACAGTCACGGCATTCGCTCGCTCCGCGCCCTGGAAAGCGCGCCACTCAATCGCTGCGTGTTCGAGCACGTGTATTTCGCGCGCCCTGACAGCAAAGTGTTTGGGGGATCGGTGGATCGTTCGCGGCGAGCGTTGGGGCGTCAGTTGGCGCGCGAGTGCCCTGCGATTGGTGCCGAGGTCGTTTTTGCCGTCCCGGATTCATCAAACTCCGCCGCGTTGGGCTTCGCGGAAGAGTCCGGCATCCCGTACGAGCTGGCACTCATTCGCAATCACTACGTGGGACGTACCTTCATTCAGCCAACGCAATCAGGGCGAAATGCGAAGGTCAAGGTGAAGTACAACCCGGTGCGCGAAATCATTGAAGGCAAGAAGGTCGTCATGGTGGACGACTCGATCGTCCGGGGGACTACGACCCGTGGGTTGGTGTCGCTGGTGCGGGCGGCAGGCGCGAAGGAAGTACACATGCGTGTCTCCAGTGCACCGATCATCAGTCCCTGCTACTACGGCATTGATACCCCTCGGCGCGAAGAACTCATCGCGGCGCAGATGACCCACGAGGAACTCGTGCGCCATCTCGGCGTTGACTCGCTGGGCTATCTCTCCATCGACGGGATGTTGTCAGCCATGCCCGAAGGGCCCTCGGGCTATTGCCACGCCTGTTTCTCCGGTCGGTATCCCACGGCCACGCCGGCCGATCCGGAACTGTTGCGTGCTGGCAGCGCCGCCGGTGTGCCGGTTGGCGTCGCCTGACCCGCACCGCCTCATTCACTCATTGGGAGATCTCCACGTGACGCAGTCGGTCTACTTCTTCGGGAACGGCACGGCTGACGGCACGCGGGAGATGAAAGCGGTGCTTGGTGGAAAGGGGGCGAACCTTGCCGAGATGACCAATCTCGGCGTCCCGGTGCCCCCGGGGTTTACGATTGCAGCCGATCAGTGCGTCTCGTACCTGGAGCATGGCGGCATCACGGAGGCCTTGCGTACCGAGGTGCAACACGCGCTGGTGCGGCTGGAGAGCGCCAGCGGAAAACGGTTCGGCGACGCCGGAAATCCTTTGCTGGTATCCGTGCGCTCTGGTGCAGCCGTGAGTATGCCCGGAATGATGGAGACAATCCTGAACCTGGGATTGAATGATGTCACCGTGGAAGGATTGGCGGCCGCCAGTGGCAATCCGCGCTTCGCGTACGATTCGTATCGACGCTTTTTACAGATGTATGCAGACGTCGTCTTGGGTGTCAGCATTCATCGCTTCGAGCAGCTGCTGAGCACCAAGCGATTGACCAATGGCGTCTCGACAGATGCCGAGCTGAGCGCCGACGCCCTGCGATCGCTGGTCCATGAGTACCAGCAACTGGTGCGCTCCGTGACGGGAGCGGACTTTCCCATGGATCCTCAGGTGCAGTTGTGGGGCGCCATTGAGGCCGTCTGGAAGTCATGGACGCTCAAGAAGGCGATCGACTATCGCAAGGTCAATGGTATTCCACACACGCTTGGTACCGGCGTAAACATCGTCTCCATGGTGTTTGGCAACATGGGCGATGATTCCGGCACCGGTGTGGCCTTCACGCGTGATCCGAGTACCGGTGAACATCGGTTCTACGGTGAATTTCTCGTGAACGCGCAGGGTGAAGATGTTGTGGCGGGTATCCGGACACCGCTTCACATCGACGAAATGGCGCAACGCCTGCCAGGTGCATACGAGCAGTTGCTCGATACGCAGGCGCGATTGGAACGGCACTTTCGTGACATGCAGGACATCGAGTTTACCGTGGAACGTGGCACGCTGTATCTGCTGCAGACGCGGACCGGTAAACGCACCACAGCGGCGGCACTGCAGATTGCCCTCGACATGGTGACCGAAGGGTTGATTTCGCAGCGGGAAGCGGTGCTGCGACTGCAGCCCAACCAGCTTGATCAACTCCTGCATCGTGTCATCGCCACGACCTCGCAGTCCACGCCGATCGCCGTAGGGCTGCCGGCCAGCCCCGGAGCAGCCAGCGGGATTGTCGTGTTCGATCCCGACGTGGCTGAACGGCGTCACCAGCAGGGTGAGCAAGTCATTCTGGTGCGCGAGGAAACCACCCCGGAGGATTTCCACGGCATTGTCGCAGCGCGCGCGGTCCTTACCGCACGCGGCGGGATGACCAGCCATGCCGCCGTCGTGGCACGCGGCATGGGAAAGTGCGCCATCGTGGGGTGCACCGCGGTGGAAATTCTTCCCGATCAGCGCAGCATGCGCATCGGTGATGCGGTGATTGCCGAAGGGGATTGGCTGACGCTCGACGGCGGCACGGGACGCGTCTTTGCCGGTGACCTGCCAACGCAGCCGAGTGAGGTGATGCGTGTCATCAATGGGCAGCAGGCGGAGAGCGATGCGCCCACCTATCAGGGATTCGCCAAGCTGATGGGATGGGCCGACAGTCACCGACGCCTCCGGGTGCGTGCCAATGCGGATACACCTCGTGATGCCCGCATGGCGCGCAACTTCGGAGCCGAAGGGATCGGCCTCTGTCGCACCGAACATATGTTTTTTGAGGGCGATCGGATCACGGCCATGCGTGAGATGATCGTCGCCCGCGACGAGGGTGGTCGCCGCCGCGCTCTGGAAAAACTACTTCCCATGCAGCGGGCGGATTTTGAGGGAATTTTTCAGGCGATGGATGGCTATCCGGTCACCATCCGCCTGCTCGATCCGCCGCTGCATGAGTTCCTGCCGCATGGAGGCGAGGAGAGTTCACTCCTGGCGGCGTCGCTGCATCTCTCCCGACAGGAGCTGTCGCGCATTGTGTCGTCGTTGCGCGAAACGAATCCCATGTTGGGACATCGCGGATGCCGACTCGGCATCGTGTACCCCGAAATCACCGAGATGCAGGCGCGCGCCATCTTTGAGGCCGCGGTACGCGCGTATCGTCGGGGGATTGATGTGCACCCCGAGATCATGGTACCCCTGATCTCTGATGTCACCGAGTTCCGCCATCAGCGTGCAATCATCGAACGCGCGGCCGACCAGGTCATGGGGGTGATGGGCGAGCGCGTTCCCTATCTCATCGGCACCATGATCGAATTGCCGCGGGCAGCCCTCACGGCCGATGAGATTGCTGCGGAGGCCGACTTCTTTTCGTTCGGTACGAACGATCTCACGCAGACCACGTTCGGCTTGAGTCGTGATGATGCTGGTCGGTTTCTGCCGCAATATGTTGAGCGTGGCATCTATCCCGATGATCCGTTTCAGGTGCTCGACACCAAGGGCGTTGGAAAGTTGGTAAGATGGGCGGTCCGTGATGGACGTGAGGCGAAGCCGGGCCTGAAGGTTGGCATCTGCGGAGAGCATGGTGGAGAACCGCGTAGTGTGGCCTTCTGCCACTCGGTGGGTCTCGACTACGTGTCCTGCTCACCCTACCGGGTACCTGTAGCCCGACTGGCGGCCGCGCACGCGTCGCTGGCGGATTGAGGGGGCGAACCCCATCGCCCACTCTGGCGATGGGGCTGACCAGCGGATAACGTGGCACCCATGACCTGCCATCGTAATCTCTGGTTGTCCGTGGCCGTTGCCACGGCCGTGACCGTCGCCGGTGCGCCCGCCCATGCGCAAGCACCGGCCCCCGTCCCCGCCAAAGCCGTGTCGGCACGTCCGGCTGATGTCGCGTCGCTCGACGCCATTCTCGCGGCGCTGTACGATGTGATTTCCGGCCCGGCCGGCCAGCAGCGGGATTGGGATCGGTTCCGTTCGCTGTTCGCTCCAGGCGCGCGACTGATTCCAACGGGTGGCCCCGCCGGACAACCCGCTCGGGCCACGGTGCTGACGCCGGATGAATACGTCCTGCGAGCCGCCCCTGGTCTGGAGCGCGATGGCTTCTTTGAGCGGGAAATCGGTCGCAGTGTGGATACCTTCGGCCGGATTACCCAGGTATTCAGTGCCTACGATTCCAAACGACTCCCGACCGATGCCGCTCCCTTTCAACGCGGCATCAACAGCATTCAACTGTTGAACGACGGTACCCGTTGGTGGGTGATGACGGTGTACTGGGATGCCGAGCGCGCCGACAACCCGATTCCCGCGCGGTACCTGAAGCCATCCGGACGCTGACACGCGACACCTCTCACCGCACCAATCCCCATGTTATCTCCTGCCGCGCGTATCGCCGTCATCGGGGCCGGTCCGTCGGGGATTACGGCCGTCAAGCACCTCCGTGAGGCGGGATTTGACCACGTCGTCTGCTTTGACCGGAATGATGCCGTGGGAGGAAACTGGCTCTATCGTCCCGACTCCTCCCACTCCAGCGTCTTTGAAACCACACACATCATCAGTTCGAAGACGCTCTCGTCGTACCATGCGTATCCCATGCCGGCGTCGTATCCCGACTATCCGTCGCACGCGCAGTTAGCCGCCTATTTTCAAGGTTACGCGGACCGGTTCGATGTGACGCGTCATGTCACGTTTGGCGTCGAGGTACGGCAGGCGGTGCCCCTCCCCGGCGATCGGTGGCGGCTGGAGATTGCGGAGCATGGTGTGGCACGCACCGAGGAGTTTGATGCCCTGGTGGTAGCCAATGGGCACCATTGGAAACCTCGAATGCCTGCCTACCCTGGACAATTCACCGGGGAACTGCTGCACTCACACGACTACAAGCGGGCCGCACCATTTGCAGGACGTCGGGTGCTGGTCATCGGAGGCGGAAACTCCGCCTGTGATGTGGCCGTCGAAACGTCGCGAGTGTCGGCCGCGACTCACATTTCGTGGCGGCGCGGCTATTACATCGTTCCGAAGTTCATCTTCGGCCAGCCCGGCGACGTCATCAACGCTCGCTCACTCTGGCTTCCGCGCGCCATCAAGACGCGAGTCAACGAGTGGCTGTTACGCCTTGTTCAAGGTAGGAATCGGGAGTACGGCTTGCCCGATCCGTCCTACCGGTTTGGGGCAACGCACCCCACCATCAACTCCGAACTGTTTTACGCCATTCGCCACGGGCATATCACTCCGCGGCGCGACATCGCACGCTACGACGGTTCAACGGTGCACTTCGTTGACGGATCGCAGGGCGACTACGATGTGATCATTGCGTGTACCGGCTATTGGATTGCGCACCCGTTTTTTTCACCGGATGTCCTCGACTACTCCACTGGCGCAGTACCGCTCTATCTGCGAATGCTGCCGGCACAGTATCGCACGCTTTCGTTCATCGGCTTGTTCCAACCACTCGGATGCATCTGGCCCGCGGCCGAGTTGCAGAGCGAATTGTTGGCCCGGTATCTGCGCGGACAATGGACGCCGCCAGGAGACCTGACATCGTTGATTCAGCGGGAGATTCGCTCTCCCGATTTCGAACAGCTCGATACCCCTCGTCATACCATCACGGTGGACTATCACGCGTTTCGCGGTCGCCTGCTGTCGCAACTGGGGCGCTGACCACGACTCAGCGGCCGCCGCATGCGCCAAAAAGGCCGGTGCCCCCGAGACGGGAGGCACCGGCCTTTTTCTGTCGCTGCTAGTGGAGGTGAGGGGAATCGAACCCCTGTCCGAGACTAGATCGACCCCAGCTTCTACGTGCGTATTCCATTGATTGAGGTCTCCCTTGGCTGGCCAATGGAAAGCCCACCTCGGGACAAGCGTTCTAGAGTTTCGCCTTTTGACGGAACGCGCACCGAAAGACTAGCCCAGATTTGCGATACTCACGTGCCGCCCCGGGCGGGCTGCCGCGTGAGCACTGCTACGTAACCCGAAGGTTAGGCAGCGAGCGCGAGGTTGTTGTTCGCGATTGGAATTTTCCCGAGTGTTTTACCAGGTGCTCGAGGACCTGGGCACGCTACCAGAGCTTCACCAACCCCGTCGAAGCCAGTCACCCCCGGTTCGAACGGTCCTGCCACAACCCACCGCTTTGTACACTACACGACCACCGGGGGTTCCGGCAACAGCGGCGCCCCTTTGACGTTCAGGTCAGGCCGCTTCGCAGGTCATCGACGAAACATCCGGATCGTCCGACTTGAGCCCACGGGCGACGTACTCGGCATAGAACGTGAGGTAGTTCGAAAAGATGGCTTCCACCTCGGCGAAATCACGGACCTGATGCAGCTTGGCGCGCAGATCGGCGGAGTTGGGCAGCCCCTTCACGTACCAGCCGAGGTGCTTCCGAAACTCAATCGCCGCGCCAATGGGATCGACCTCGTAATCCTGTACCATGCGGGCATGATCAAGCGCCACGGCGAACCGCTCATTGACGCCAGGGGTTGCCGGCAGCGGCTCGCCGTTGATGAGTGCGCGAGTCTGCCGGAAGATCCACGGCTGGCCGTACGAGCCACGCCCGATCATCAGGCCATCCGCCTTGGTATGGTCGAGCATCCGCTTGGCGTCTTCGGCGGTCTTGATATCGCCGTTGCCTAGCACCGGGATATCCAACGCCTCAGCCACTTTTGCGATCTCGTCCCAATTGGCCTGCCCCGTGTACATCTGCGTCCGTGTACGGGCATGGAGTGCAAAGACCCGGGCCCCGGCATCCTGCATGCGCAAGGCAATTCCGACCGGGTCTCTCATCTCTTCGTTCCACCCGCTGCGGGTCTTTACCGTGACCGGCAAATGCGTCGCCTTCGACACCGCACGAATGATCTCCTGCACCAGATCCAAGTCCTTCAGGCAGCCAGAGCCACCGTTGCGGCGGACCACCTTTTTTACCGGACAACCGAAGTTGATATCGACGAAGTCCGGCATGAAAAGATCGGTGACCATGGCCGCTGCATCGGCCATCGCTGCTGGGTCCGCCCCGAAGATCTGCACCCCGATAGGATGTTCGTCGGCATTGAAGCGCAACTTGCTGATCGTGGCTTCGTTTTCCCGCCGGATTCCCTCTGCCGACAAAAACTCGGTCACCACGACGTCGGCGCCGTGTCCGTGGCACAAACGGCGAAATGGCGATTCCGAAACGCCAGCCATGGGCGCCAGGTACAATGGCGTCTGGTGGGGCACCTTGAAAGGAAAGGTCTTGCGCGACAATGACTTGGACATGTACTGGAAGCTAGCGCGCCCGGCCGACCTGAGCAACGCGACCGTTTGACTCCGGGCGTTGGGCGGTTAGGATACAGGGCTATGGAACTTCGCGAGTTTTTTTCAGAAGAGGCCGTCCAGCTTGAGCTTCAGGGCACCAGCAAGGACGAAATTCTCAAGGAACTGATCGGGCTGCTCAAGCTCGACGAAAAGTCCGAGGGCATGCTGTTCAAGATGCTCAAGCGGCGAGAGAATCTTGGGTCCACGGGCATTGGTCGTGGAATCGCGATTCCGCATTGTCGCTCCCTTGTCGTCAACCGTCTTCGCGTGGCGTTCGGGCGCAAGAAGGACGGGGTGGATTTCAAGGCCATCGACGACAAACCGGTCAATTTCTTCTTCCTGATCGTTGCGCCGCCGCTGGAGGTCTCCAATCAATACCTCCCGGTGCTCGGAAAGATCGCGCAGTTCAGCAAGGAAGGTGATGTGCCTGGTCGTCTGCTTGAGATTACCTCACCCGCCGAATTCATGGCCCTGCTGGAAGAGAAGCGCGTCTAGTTTCTCTTCGCGCTCGACCACATGTCAGTGGTCGATGCGCACGCGGGTCAGGGTATCCTGCAGTCGCGAGTACACGCGAACGCTTTGCAGGAGTGCAGCCGTGGCCAGTCCGGCCACGAGTCCCATCCACAGCCCGCGCTCTCTGAGCGCGGTGTGGAAACCGAGGTAGTATCCCAGCGGGATCCCGACGCCCCAGAACGCCACCATGTGCAGCACGGCGGGCACGCGGGTATCGCCCGTCCCCCGCAACACCCCGCTGGTGACGGCCTGCAGGCCGTCGAAGACCTGAAACCACCCGGCCAGGGGGATCAATGTCACCGCCACGGCGACCGTGGCGGTCTCGCCGGTGTACAGGGACGTCAGCCACTCCGGCGCGAGAATGAAGACCAGTGCGCTGACGCACATGAATCCCACGCCGCACACGATGGCGGCAATGGCATCTCGTCGTGCGGCTACCATATCGCCGCGTCCAATGGCGCGACCAATCACGGCGGCAGCGGCGCCGGAAATGCCAAGTGGGACCATGAAGGTGAGGGCCGCCATGTTGAGGGCAATCTCATGGCCAGCAAGGGACGCGGTACCCATCCAACCCATGAAGAGTGCCGTCAGCCCAAAGGCAAAGCCTTCAAAGAACCACTGAATCCCTATCGGCACCCCAATGCGCAGCATCCGCGACATTGGAGCCCACAGGAATGATTCCGGTCGCCACGGCAGCACCATTTCCCGAAGCAGCGACCATGCCGTGACGGCCAGAACGAGCGCCATGATCCACGTGGAAATGGCGGTGGCATACCCAGCGCCTTCTACCCCCAGCGCTGGTGCCCCACCGTGCCCGAAGATCAGCAACCAATTGGCGGCCGCATTCACCAGGTTGGCGATGAACGCGGCGATGAGAATCGGCCGCACAGGTCCCATGGCCTGCAGGGTCTGTCGCATCACGGTAAAGGCAAAAAACGGAATGGTGCCGAGTAAGCGACGACGTGCGTACACCGCCGTCTCCTGGACCACCTCCGCCGGTTGATTGAGCGCACTGAGCAACCACTCGCCGGGAAGCAACGCGGCCATGACCACGACGGAGACAAGCGCCGATAGCAGCAGGCCACGCTGCACCCCACGCGCCGCCCCCTCGCGATCTCCTGCCCCTATCGCCTGTGACACCACGGGATCGAGTGCGAAGAGCAGACCAATACCGAACACACTGACATTGAAAAAGTAAAAATTGCCCAAGGCCACTGCGGCGATCGCCGCGCCGCCAAGCTTGCCCACCATGAGCGTATCTACCACACCCATGGCCTGCACACCAAGATTGATAAGGACTACCGGCGAAGCGACCTGCACCATGTCCCGCAGATCGCCCCGCCACCCTCTATCCTGCGTCACACCGCCAGCGCGCAACGGATCACCGCGTACGCGCCGCCTTCACGAGCGCACGGACCTCGGACAACATGCGCGGCGCGTCGTACGGGATGCCGTCCTTGATCGTCCACTGCACACCACCGCCCGGGCCGGCGGCAGCATCCGCGCGCTGGGGATAGAGGGCCTTGAGATCCTCCAACGGATTGCCATTCACCACCACGAGATCAGCAAGAAACCCGGCACGTATACGACCGAGGCGCTGCTCCTCACCGAGAATTTTGGCGTTGTTGGCCGTGACGTGCTGCAACACCTTGAGCGTGGAAAAGCCGGCTTCCTGATGCAGCTCCAACTCGCGCACCAGGCCGAATCCATAAACCTGATAAATGAAGCCGGCATCTTCGCCCGCACCGATCACGCCCCCGAGCCGTTCGAAATCACGCACGGCCCGGAACCAGATCTGGTAATTCTCTTTCCAGAACGCTTCGTCGGTGCTGCTCCAATTCGCGAAGTACGATCCATGATTCGCCGCATCGGGGCGGAAGTACTTCTCGAGCGTCGGGTGCAGATACTCGGTAAACCACGGCTGCGTCTCCGCACGCTGCAGATCGCGACTCGCCTCATAGATATCGAGCGTCGGATTCCACGCGACGCCCCCCTGCACCATCGCCTTCAGCACCTCCTGCAGGCGCGCGGGATCGGCTTCCCGCCACAAGCGCCCCGCGTAGCGGAAACGCATGCCTTCGTCGGCATAGTTGAAATTGGAGGGGAATTGCTGCGCACCACTGAGCAAGGCCGCATCGGGTACACCATACCAATGCTCAATGCTCGTCAGTCCACCTTTGGCCGCATCCCACGCGTTGGTTTCATCAACCGCCATGTGGTGCGCCGTCCGCAGCCCCAGCTTCTTTGCTTCATCCAGAACAGGCGCGTACACATCTTTGTCCATGCCGAAGAGCTTGAGACCGTCCACCCCTTGTGCCTTGAGGTCGCGGACCCGTTGCCTGGCTTCCACCTCGTTCTTGGGAACGGGCATGTACGCGTATCGGGCGTAGACGTACAGGCGAGGTGCGGCAACCTCACCGGCGGCACTGCGGGTGCGGAGCTGGAGCGTTTTTGGCGTCTCACTCGACACATCGCGAACCGAGGTAATGCCCATGCCAAGCCACAACTTCAGCTGATACTCCAGCGGCTGAGGAATACCTCCCCGCTCGTCCTGCACATGCCCATGGAGATTGATGAGCCCTGGCATGACGTACTTCCCGGTGGCATCAATCTCGACGTCAGCGGGAATACGCTTCACCTCACCCATCTTGACGGCCACCGGATCCAACGACACCACGTCGATGATCCGGTTCCCCTCAAGGATGATGTCCTTGGGGCCCTCGGCCGGCGTGCCGTTCCCTTCAATCACCATGGCATTCCGGATGGCCAGGCGACGGGGACGCACCCCATGGGTAGGTGCCGTCTGTGCCGCGACCGCCGGCGCATCCAGCAGCAGCAGACCAGCAGCCAGTATACGCGTGAACACGTTCAGACGGCGCATCTGATTACTCCCACTCGATGGTGGCGGGGGGCTTGGAGCTGATGTCGTACACCACGCGGTTCACGCCGTCCACTTCGTTGATGATGCGATTGGAAATCCGCCCCAGCACATCATGGGGGAACGCATACCAATCGGCCGTCATCCCGTCCGTGCTGGTCACGGCACGCAGCGCGATCACGTGTTCATAGGTACGGCCATCGCCCATGACACCAACGGAGCGCACCGGGAGGAACACCGCAAACGCCTGCCAAATTTCGGGGTACAGTCCAGCGGCCCGGATTTCTTCGAGGTAGATGGCGTCGGCGCGGCGAAGAATATCCAGTGCATAGGGTGAGACTTCGCCCAACACCCGAATCGCCAGTCCTGGTCCCGGGAATGGATGACGTCCAACCATTTCTTCAGGGAGCCCCAATTCGCGTCCCACGTTGCGGACTTCGTCCTTGAACAGTTCACGCAATGGCTCGATCAAACCGAACTTCATGTCCTTTGGCAGGCCACCCACATTGTGGTGAGTCTTGATCGTCGCGGACGGTCCGCCCTTGGCACTCACGGATTCAATCACGTCGGGGTACAGGGTACCCTGCACCAGGAACGCCGCGTTCTTTCCCGCCTCCTCCGACGCGCTTTCAAAGACGCGGATGAAGTGCTCGCCAATGATCTTCCGCTTGCGTTCAGGCTCTCCGACACCCGCAAGCGCCGTGAGAAAGCGGTCCTCCGCGCGAACCGTGATGAGCTTCATGCCGAGATGCTGTCCCATGGTGCGTTCGACCTGCTCGCGCTCATGCAGCCGCAGCAGCCCGGTATCCACAAAGATGCACGTCAGCTGGTCGCCAATCGCCTTGTGGACAAGCGCCGCGGCAACACTGGAGTCTACGCCGCCGGAAAGCCCACAAATAACCTGGCGGTCACCGACGAGCGCACGGATCTTGGCGACTTCCTGATCAATGAAATGCCCCGGCGTCCAATCAGGGGTGCAGTGGCACACGCCGAACAGGAAATTCTGAATGATCTCGGCGCCGCGCACGGTGTGGTGCACTTCGGAGTGAAACTGGATAGCATAGATCGGCTTCTGCTCATGGCGGAACCCCGCGCACGTGCTGCCACTATGCGCCGTGGCGACATAGCCAGGCGGCACCTGCTCCACGTGATCCCCATGGCTCATCCAGACTGTCGTGCGCTCTCCCTGATCAAACCCGGCAAAGAGCCCCGACGGTTCGTCTACCACGACCTCGGCGCGACCATACTCCCGACGACCGCCTCCCACGACGGCACCGCCCTCGAGATGTGCGATGAGCTGCATGCCGTAGCACACGCCGAGGACCGGAGCGATGTCAAGCAGTTCGCGGGACACCGTAGGCGCGCCTTCATCCGTTACCGAACTCGGACCACCCGACAGAACGATGCCCGTGGGATTCCACGCCCGTATCCACTCCAACGATTGTGTGGGCGGATGAATCTCGGAATAGACCCGCGCTTCACGGACCCGGCGAGCAATGAGCTGCGTGAACTGCGATCCGCAGTCAAGAATGAGGATGCGACTCGACGTGTTCCGCATCAGACCTTCCACTCCGGTCCCGTGAGCTTGAGGAATTCAACTGCTTTCGTCTCGAGGTCGAGAATGGCCCCGGTGGGCGCCCCGTGCAGCCAGCCACAGCCTTCGCCCGGGTTGACCAGCAAGGACTCGCCTCGCGCCTTCATTTCCGGGACATGCGTAAAGCCATGGACGATGACCTCATGTCCGTCGATGGAGCGCTGGTGCACGTCGGCGAGATCGTGAATCAGCAGCACCGACTTGCCACCAAGATCGAAGCTGTGGGGGGACTCGTAGAGTTCCGCCGCACCGAATCCCGTCTTCGCAGCGGCCATCAAGGCGTCGCGATCTCCATCGTTTCGACCGAAGACGCCCAACAGCGGCAGCGACAGATCATGAAACGGCTGCAAGGAAAATGGTGAGCAATAATCCCCAGCATGCATCACCAGCGACACACCACCGGCAACCATCTGCTCGAGTAATGCACGAATGGCGGGCACGCGATCATGGGTGTCCGACAACAGGCCGATCCGCATCAGGCAGTTCTCCAGTGGAGGGGTGCGCGCTCAAGGCGCACGAGATCTTCTTGGCTCTCACGCACGCCAACGACGGCGAACTGTTCGCCATCCACCAACACCTCGGCGGGGCGTGCGCGTGAGTTGTAGTTCGAGGCCATTGAAAAACCGTAGGCCCCCGCGGTGCGCACGGCGAGCAGCGCGCCGGCCTGCACATCGGGAACGGCTCGATCCTTCGCAAAGAAATCGCCGGACTCGCAGATCGGTCCAACGATATCAGCCACCACAGCCCCATCGGTGATCACCACCGGGTCGATGGCATGATAGGCCTGGTACAGTGCCGGGCGAATGAGATCGTTCATCCCGGCATCGGTCACGACGAAGTCTTTGCCGGCGGCATGCTTGCGATACAGCACTTCGGTCAGAAGCACTCCGGCTTCGGCCACCAGAAAGCGTCCCGGCTCGAGCAGCAGCGTCAATCCGGTGTCGAGTGCCGCCGCCCGGACAATGCGGGCATAGTCGTCGATGTCCGCTTCCGTTTCGTGCGCTTCGTAGGGCACCGACAGTCCACCGCCAACGTCGAGAAACGCAATGGGTTGACCCGCGGCCCTCGCCTGTTCCAACGCTGACAGCAAGCGCGGGAGGGCGTCCCGCAGCGGATCCGCGTTACCGATCTGCGAGCCGAGGTGCATCCCCAAACCACGCAGCTGCACGTTGGGCAAGTCAGGCAGGCAGGCAACGAGGCGGGAAACGTCATCCCGAGGAATCCCAAACTTCTGCCCCTTTTCGCCGGTCTTGATATAGGCGTGCGGCGTATCAACCGTGACTTCGGGGTTCACGCGAATAGCAATTGGCGCGATCACCCCAAGACGCTCGGCCACCGCATTCACTGTGACCAGTTCCGCTTCCGACTCGATGTTGATGAGTTGCACGCCGGCGTTGAGCGCCTGCGCGATTTCGTGAACAGTCTTGCCGACACCACTGAACACCACATCGCGGCCGTGAAAGCCTGCGGCGAGCGCACGATACAGCTCGCCCCCGGACACGATGTCGACGCCGGCCCCCAGCGATCGCAGCAGCGACAGGATCGAGAGATTGGAGTTGGCCTTGACGGCGAAATGAATGTGATGCGGCACCCCATGGAACGCCTGATCCAGTTGGTGAAACCGGTGGCGGATGGTGTTGGCGCAGTACACGTAGGTGGGCGTCCCCACGGCCGACGCGATCGTCGGCAGTGGGACCTCTTCGGCGTGCAGCACGCCGGCCCGATAGTCGAACCCGGTGGACGTCACGAGGCAGTATTCCTGGATGCTCAGTACGATCGGGCCCAGAGCACTTCGTACTTCGCGGGCTCTCCGGTCACCATGCACGTGGTTGGCGCCACGGGCGAGCGGAATTCCGGATCGGGGATGCAGCGAATGGTGGCCTTGGTCTCTTCCTTGACTCGAGCCTCCACGGCCGGATCGCCATTCCATCCCGCATACACGAATGCTCCCGGACCGTCCATGATCTCCTTGAACTTGTCGTAGCTGATGGGCTCCCGAATGCTGTTGGCTTCCAGCCGTGCCTTGGCCGCCGCAAACATGTCGGCCTGAATCTGGTCCAGGATGACCGGCAATTCCGTGCGGAGCGCGTCAAGAGCAATCGGGCGCTTCTCGCGCGTGTCCCGGCGCACCAGCATGCCGCTGGACTGCGCCAGGTCGCGAGGGCCGATCTCCATGCGCAACGGAATCCCCCGCAGTTCCCAGTGGTAGTACTTCGCGCCGGGCTTGATGCCGATACGGTCGTCCACGTGGCAGCGGATCCGTTCATGATCGGGGCGCTTGAAACTGCCCAGTTCCTCGGCAATGCGCTTGGCCGCCTCGATCGTGGCGGCCCGCTCCTCGTCGGACTTCCAGATGGGGACAATCACCATCTGGATGGGTGTGAGCTTGGGCGGTAACCGCAGTCCGGCATCGTCCCCATGCGTCATGACCAACCCGCCGATCATGCGCGTGGAGACGCCCCACGACGTGTTCCACGCAAAGTCCTGCTGCCCGGCTTCGTTCTGGAACGTGAGGTCGAACGCTTTCGCGAAATTCTGCCCGAGGTTGTGGGACGTTCCGGCCTGCAGCGCCTTGTTGTCCTGCATGAGCGCCTCGCACGCGTAGGTGCGCAGTGCTCCCGCAAACTTCTCGCTGTCCGTCTTCTGACCTGTTACCACCGGCATGGCCATATGGCCTTCCATAAACTCGCGGTACACGCCCAACATGCGGCGTGTTTCCTCCTCCGCCTCATCGTGCGTGGCGTGCGCGGTGTGCCCTTCCTGCCAGAGAAATTCCATGGTACGCAGGAACAACCGGGTCCGCATTTCCCAGCGTACCACGTTGGCCCACTGGTTGTAGAGCAATGGGAGATCGCGATAGCTCTGCACCCACTTCGCGAACATCGAATAGATGATCGTTTCCGAAGTCGGGCGTACCACCAGGCGCTCCTCCAGCAGTTTGCCACCACCGTGCGTGACAACCGCGCACTCCGGCGCGAACCCCTCGACGTGCTCCGCCTCCTTCGAGAGGAAACTCTCAGGAATGAACAGCGGAAAGTAGGCGTTGACGTGGCCCGTCGCCTTGAACATGTCATCGAGGGCCCGCTGCATGCGCTCCCAGATGCCATAGCCGTGCGGACGGATCACCATGCACCCACGGACCGGCGAATAATCGGCCAGTTCGGAGCGCAATACGAGTTCGTTGTACCAGTCGCTGAAGTTCTCAGCGCGGCTTGTCAGCTTCTTGTCGTCACTCATGACCGGGATCCGTTCTGCAGAGAGGCCCAGGCGCACAGCGCCTCGAGCGTGGTGAAAATCTGATCGTCGTGTCCGGCACGTCGGACGCGCCACGGCGCGTCGGTGCTGGCGGTATCCACGATGACAAAAGCATGGGCCCCGGCTTTCCGGCCAGCGTCCACTTGCTTGTCGAGCTTCTGCGCCTTGAGGGCGTATTCCACAGTGCAGCCGGCCTGGCGCATGGCCGTTGCCGTCTGCAGGGCACCAGCGGGCGCTGACGCCTGCTCCGGTGACTGCGCAATCCAGAATTCGAGTGCCGTCCCGCGTGACTGCATCAGCCCGCGGGACCGGAGCAGTTCTCCAATGACCACATCGCCCATGCCAAAGCCGAGCGCGGGCAGATCGGCCCCTCCCAGCGACTTGAGCAGATTGTCATACCGACCGCCCCCACAGATCGCGCGAAACTCTCCGACGTTGTCAAACAGTTCGAACACGATGCCCGTGTAGTACGCGAGGCCGCGCACGATCGTGAGATCAAAACGGATCCACGAGGCGACGCCCAGCGCGTCGAGATGCGCCAGGTATTCCGCAAACCGATCCAGATGCGGTTTGACCGCGGGCGCTTCACCGTATCGGGCCTGCACCGCTGCAAAATCGAGTGTCGCGAAACCCAGAATGATCTCGGCGGTTTCGGTCGGAAGCCCTGCCGCTGCCAGTTTTTCGGCAGACACCTCGCGCGGCTGCCGCTCGAGCTTGTCGAGCACCGCATACACCGCAGGCCACGACGTGTCGGGGATCGCCAGATGTTCCAGCAGGCCGTTCAACAGACGGCGATCACTGACACGAGCACGCACATCCGTGTTCGTCAGTCCGAAGCTGCGCATGATTTCGATGGCCATCGAAATCAGTTCGGCGTCCGCCAGCACATCGCTCTCGCCCACGATGTCCACGTTGAGCTGAAAGTGCTCGCGTAATCGCCCCTTCTGCGTGCGCTCGTACCGGAAGAGCTGGGGAAGAGAGAACCAGCGGACCGGCTTGCGCAGTGTCTGCGCCTTGGCGCCCACCATGCGCGCGAAGGTCGGCGTCATTTCCGGACGCATGGCCACCGGTCGGTCACCCTTGTCCACAAAATTGTACAGCTGGGTGACGATTTCATCGCCACTCTTCTGGGTGTACAACTCCAGCGGCTCGAGCGGCGGCCCGTCGTACTCCAGAAACGCATAGCGCCGCACGATGCGGCGCCAGGTTTCGAAGATGTGGGCTCGCTCGGCGAATTGTTCGGGGTAGAAATCGCGGAAACCGGGCAGTGGCTTTTGGGACATCCGGGAAAGCTACCGAGCCAACGGATGCACCTGCAACCGTTCCATGGCATCCCCTACCGTGTGAAAGGACCCGGTTACCAGGACAGTGGCAGCCTCTGCGCGGGCATGGGCCAGCGCACTCGTGAAATCATCGATACGAAGGATGGGAAGTCCTTGCGTCCGTGCCCATGACTCCACCTCGAGCAGATCCCACGTCCGGTTGGCCGGAGCCGTCGGGGCCATAGTGACCACGATCTTTTCCGCCGCTCGTGCCACCGCGGTCAGAATACCGCGCCAGTCCTTGTCCCGCAGCACACAGACGACGGCCGTAATGGGATGGGGCAGGCCGACCGCGACGAGGTTGGCAACCACCGTGGCCGCCCCGTCAGCATTGTGCGCCACATCGAACAGCCAGGGAGCCGCAAGATGGAACCGCCCCGCCAGATGCACTCCAGGCAACAGTGTGGCGGCATTCGCCTCGATGTCGGCCCAGCGCCCCCCTGCCCCACGAAGCATGGCGAGGGCCACCGCCGTATTGTGCGCCTGAAAATGTCCTACCAACGGCGTCGTGAGGCGCCTTTCCGTCCCCCCCGATGCCAGCGTGAAGCTCGTGCCAAGTGCATCGACCACCACGTCACGGACCTGCCAGTCTTCACCCGTAACCAGCACGGGAGTCGCCCCCGCGCCGACCGCCCGCGCCCGCAGGAACTCGCGAATAGCTGGCTGCGTGTCCCCAACGACCGCGACGGTCACGGGCTTGAAGATCCCTGCCTTCTCCGTCGCGATGGCCTCGAGCGTCTCCCCGAGAAACTCCATGTGGTCAAACCCGATCTGCGTGACCCCGGCGGCCAGCGGCGAGACCACATTGGTCGCGTCGAGTCTTCCCCCGAGGCCCACTTCGACGATCGCGACATCTACCCCCGCTGCCGCGAAGTAGCTGAGCGCCATCGCCGTTGTGGCTTCGAAAAACGTGGCCCCCAGTTCCGTGAGGCGAGGTTCCCAACGGGTGAGCCATTCGGTAATGGCCGCGTGCGACATTGGCACACCATCGATCACGATGCGCTCGGAGAAGTCCACGAGATGTGGCGACGTGTAGCGACCCACCCGTAACCCGGAACCGCGCAGCAGGGCATCCAAAGTGGCAACGGTACTTCCCTTGCCGTTGGTGCCCGCGACGTGGAAGACCGGATAAGCGTCCTGTGGCTGGCCAAGGTCGGCCAGCAGCGCCGACACGCGCTCAAGGCCAAGGCGCCACGCCCCGCCGGTACGCGCAAAAAGACGACGGAGCGCCGCGTGGTACGCCGTTTCCGTTTCGTCAGGCCGTTGGGGCGCGACGGTCCGTGGTGCCCGTGGGTCCAGCGGGCGCTCGCCGGTCAGCTTTCCTGCTGGTCATAACCGGCAGCCGACGGCCGACCAGTCATGTGCCGCAGCAAGCGGGACAACGTGGCGCGCATCTCCTTCCGGTGCACCACGCGATCCACCATCCCCTTTTCCAGCAGGAACTCCGCGGTCTGGAACCCCTCAGGCAAATCCTGGCCAAGCGTCTGCTTGATGACACGCGGACCGGCAAACCCGATGACCGCGCCCGGCTCCGCCAGAATGGCATCGCCCAACATGGCATAGCTCGCGCTTACGCCACCCGTGGTGGGATTGGTGAGCACCGAGATGTACGGAATCCGCCGCTCAGCGAGCTGCGACAAGACCGCCGAGGCCTTGGCCATTTGCATGAGCGACAGGATACCCTCCTGCATGCGGGCGCCGCCCGACTGCGAGACGATGACCAGGGGGTGCTTCTTTTCAAGCGAGCGCTGGCCAAGGCGGGCGATTTTCTCACCCACAACCGAGCCCATGGAACCGCCCATGAAGGCAAAATCCATCACGCCGATGCCTACCGGCATCCCTTCCAGCTGGCCGACCACGGTCAGGATGGCATCACTGTCGCCGGCATTGGCCAGGGCGCGCTTGAGGCGGGCCGGATAATCGGGGAACCCGAGCGGATCGACCGAGCGCAGTTCGCCCCCGATTTCGTTCAGCGTCCCCTCGTCAATCAATGACCCGGCGTAGTCCCACGCCCGCATGCGCCGGTGGAAGTCACACGCCGGGCACACGTTGAGGTTCCTCAAAAACTTGTCACGGATATCCGTGTGCCCACAGGCCTCGCACTTCTCCCACGTATCGGGGGGAATCTCGAGGCGTTCACGTCGCGGCTGACGGGGCTTTCTTTCTTTCCGAAACCAGGCCATAGGAGGGATAAGATCGGAACTTCGGGCGCGGAAGGCTAGACCTTGCGAATAGCCCAGCCCGTTAAACTGCGCCCTCCGGCCCTGCTTCGAGGGGAAGGCTGGGGGGGACGTCATAACCCCAGCGCGTCCGGTTGCCCCCGCCCCTCTGCGGATATTCGGAGCAGCACCGCGACGGAAAGCCAGCTGACGAGCAGGAATGAGCCACCGGCGCTGAAGAAGGGGAGCGGGATGCCGGTGACCGGCATGAGGTTGAGCGTCATCCCGACATTGACGATGACATGAACGAACCACGCGGACATCAACCCGAAGGCCACGAGACTGGGGAAGGCGTCGGCCGCACGGGTTGCCACCCGGGTGCTGCGCAGAAACAGCGCCAGGAACAGCGACAAGGCAACGCACACCCCGACAAACCCCAACTCTTCGCCAACGACGGAAAAAATGAAGTCGGTCTGGCGTTCCGGCAGAAAGCTCAGGCGTTTCTGGGTGCCGAGGGTGAAGCCCTTGCCGAACAAACCACCAGAGCCGATGGCCACCTTGCTCTGAATGACGTTGTAGCCGGCACCTTGCGCGTCATACGCCGGGTCAATGAAGACCAGGAATCGTCGCTGCTGATACGGCTTGAGCTTGTCCCAAAGCAGCGGCGCCACGACGCCCATGACCACGTTGGCCACAATCAGGACGACCCCTTCAACCAGGAACGGACGAAACCAGAGCACAAGCGCCACGAGGATGAGAAACCACGCCCCCCACAACCCGGTGCTGAACGCCAGGATCAGGCTCACCCCCGGACTGGCCAGCATCACCAGCAGTGGCCACGGGACACCGGCCCAAAACAGCATGGCGAAACAAATGCCGACAAAGACCATGCCGGTGCCAAGGTCTGGCTGCAGCATGACGAGAACCCACGGTACGCCAACGATCGTCAGGGGCTTCCATAGCTCCAGCAAGGATCGGACGGTATCCCGCTGCATGGCCAGCGTTCTGGCGAGCATCAGCGTGGTGGCGAGCTTTGCCAACTCGGACGGTTGTCCGACCCGCCGACCGGCGATCGTCAGCCAGCCATTCATGCTCCGCGCCGTCCCGCCGCCGCTCCCGACGAACAAGACGGCAATCAGCAGCACGATACTCATGAGATACAGCGGCCAGGCGCTCCACTCAATGAGCCGCACCGATCCGCGGGTGACGGTCCATGCCGCTCCCAGCGCGAGAACGACCCACGTGATCTGCCGCTTCCACAACCCTTCCAGGGCCGGGTCGGGCACGTCCATCTGGCCAGCCGAAAACACCATCGCCAACCCGAACAGGGTCAGCAGCAAGGCGGTCAGCAGCAGTGGGACATCAACACTCTGCCGCCTGAGGATACCCGTGGAGGCCATTGGCTCAGTCGTTGGTAACGGCGGTCATGGTCAGCTTAGCCTTCAGATAGCGTTCCATGAGCTTGGTGGCAACCTTGGCGGCCGTTGAACCGTGCAGCCCTTCTTCGATAATGATGGCCAGCACGATTCTCGGCTTGTCTGCCGGCGCATAGCCGACGAACCAGGCGTAGTCTTCCTGCCCAGTGACCTGTGCCGTGCCCGTCTTGCCGGCAATGGTCAGTCCCTGAATCTGGGCACCCGCCGCCGTGCCACGGCTCACGACATCGGCCAGCGCCACTTGAATGCTCTTGATCTGTTCGGCGTTGAGATTGAGCAGCTTCTTGCGTTCCGGAGTACGCGCGACAATCTGCGGCGTGGCGGCGTAGCCGTCCGTGGCGAGCGCCGTATAAAAGCGCGCCATGTTGATGGGCGTCTGTGAGTTGTCCGCCTGTCCAATGGACAGGCTCAACACCACCGACTTGTTCCAGCCGCGAGGCCCGTACGTGCGGTCAAAGTACTCCGTGCTGCGCGGCCAGATGGAACGCTTTTCTCCGGGCATATCAATGCCCGTGGGTTCGCCGAAACCCAGCCGCACACCGCCCGCGAGCAACCGCGTGATGCCGATCTTGAGCCCGAGCTGATAGAAGTACACGTCGCACGACTTGGCGATCGCCTGCGCCAGCGTGATATCCCCGTGTCCACGCTTGTCCCAGCATTTGAAGACACGCCCGTAGTAGTAGCCGCCCGTACAGGGCGTCTCCATGTGCGTCTCCATGGTGACGAGGCCAAGCTCCATGCCCAGGGCGGCCGTGGCCAGCTTCCAGGTGGACGCGGGCGGATATCGCCCCGACAACGCGCGGTTGAAGAGCGGCGTGTACTGGTGCTCCTGCAATTCCTTGTAGTACGCATTCGACACTCCACCGATGAACCGGTTGATGTCGTAGCTGGGGGCGCTGTAGATGGCGAGTACACCGCCCGTCTGCGGCTCGAGGGCCACCACGGCACCACGCAGCGAGTCGCCGAAGTACTCATGCGAATACCGCTGGAGATCGAGATCGATGTTGGTGCGCAATGGCGGTGGCGCCTCGGGTTGTACCTCCGGGCGCACGCCATTGTCGCGAACCACACGATTCTTCGCATCCACCTCGACGAACCGACTCCCTTCACGAGCGCGCAACTGCTCTTCGTACTGCAGTTCGAGTCCGCCTTTGCCCACCTGTTGTCCCGCCTTGTAGGCATCGTAGCGCGGCAGCTCGAGCTGCTCCGGGGAAATTTCACCGGTATATCCAACCAGCGCCGCGACCGCCTGCGCATCCGGATAGTAGCGTTTGGGTGCGCTTTGAATGATCAACCCGGGAAACTCCGAGCGTCGCTCCTCCAGCACGGACACCACTTGAAAGCTGGCATCGTTGAAGATCACGGCCGGTCGTGTTGGCGCTGCCCGATAGCGACGAATGGCCAGCGCCTGCTGCGCCGAATCGATCTCGATGATGCGCGACAGGGACCGTAACGCCGATCGCAAGGAGTCCGTGGTTGGACTCAGGATCGAGACGGAGTAACCGGGGAGGTTTTCGGCAATGATGGCGCCATGGCGGTCGTAAATGATGCCGCGCGCCCCCGGAAGTGGTACCTCCCGCAAACGATTGCTTTCCGATGCCAGCACGAACTCGGCATTCTGCAAGACCTGCGTGCGGAAGAACGCACCGCCAAGCACGGTAAAAATGAGCACCAGCAGCGCCCGCGCCACCCGCGCGCGGCGCAAGACGGAATTGGGATGGTAACTCATGCCGCCATCCTCACCTGATCGGGGCGCACCCGTGCGCCACCATTACAACGAGTGTGGTCGATACAACGGACGGAACAACACCAGCAACAGGACCGCGATGATGGCCGTCAGCGCCGCCGACAGTGGCGCCCAGACCAACAGTGACACCAACAGGGACACACCCGCACCAACCCCGGTGAGCAACGTCATGGCAATATCAAACAGCCACTTGGCGCCAAAGACAAACAACCCGGTGAGTGCCACGTGGTCGGCAAAGAACACGGCTTTGAGCCACGATGCCCCAAAGGCCACGAGCGTGAGCACAATGGCACTGGCACCAAAACTTCCCGGAGCCAAGGCATCAAGCGCGAGCCCGGTGAGAAAGCCGGTCAATGCCGCATACCCCGGACGCATACGTACGGCAGAGAAGAGCACCGCGATCACGGCGAAGTCCGCCGCGGCGCGCCCGGCAATGAGTGGACGCACGCTGAACTGCGCGACAATGAGCAGGGCAAACCCGAGCCACGCGCGCAGGGCGCTGCCGATTCCGGGAGACTGTGAAGCGGACCGCATCAACGACGCTCCCTTGGCGGCACCGTGGGACGGGCCAAGGGGGGACGCGGCGCCAGAGCGCGTACCGGCAATGGCACGCGCACGGTGCCGGAGTCCGGACGTCGGATCCGCGTGCTATCCCCTCGAAGGCTGCTGTCGGCACGGGTGCCGAACCCGCCGCCAATGGTATCCGCCAGCGACAGACTGTCGGCACTCAGGGAGTCCAGCGCGGCACGACGGGCGGCCAGTTCATCGAGAGCGGTGACGCGCGCCAGCGAATCGCCCGCGGCGGCGACCGCACGTGCGGCGCTGTCCGCTGCTGCCGCGCTTGTCCACACCCCATTCACGCCGCGCTGCGCTCGTCCCGGCAACAAGACCAGCACCGGACCAATATTCTCCGGCAACACCGCAGGTTTCACCAGATACGTCCGGGCCCACTTTTCCGGTGTGCTCAATTCCCCGATCACCGTGCCGACAGGAATGCCGCGGGGATAGGTGGCCCCGAGCCCGGAACTCACAATGAGGGTTCCGGTATCCAGTTTGGCGCGAAACGGCACGCCCCGCATTTCCAGCAACCACCGCTCGGCGCCTTCTGCCAGATGGGGCTGCATAATTCCGAAGGCGTTCTGATCAGCACTCATGACGCTCACCCGAAAATCGGGATGTGCCCACGTGAGCGCCGTGCTCGTCGTGCGATCGACAGAAACCACCATGCCCACCAGACCATCAGCGGTCACCACCGGCTGATACGGCTGCACGCCAACGTCACTCCCCACCGTTAACGCAATGGAGAATTCGTCCCCACCACGAATGGGCAACAGCTCCGCCGGCACAAAGCCATCCTGCAAGCGCGCCGACAACCCAAGCAGTTGGCGGAGTGTTCTGTTCTCGTCGCTGATGGCACGCAGGCTCAGCGTGTCCGTGACCGCACGCCCGCGTGTGACCAGCAAGTCATTGCGCGCCACCACAGCGGCGCGAATGGTGGCGGCTCGCCCTTCGAGTTGCACCAGCGGCGACAGCACCGTGGCGCGCAGCAGCGCGGCCACGTCTTCACGCGTGCGCCGCGGAGAAAGAAAAGCCAGGACCGACAATGCCACGCACACCAGCACGAGGCCGGTGTCGAGACGCCCTTCGCCGCGAACGTTCCGTGCCACGCGTATTCAGCGAGTGAAAAGGGGAATGATGTGACTCAGGTGGTCAACACCGACCAGTACTTCTCTTCATCATCAAGAATCTTGCCGGTCCCACGCACGACACACGTGAGCGGATCCTCGTCAACATGAATGGGCAGCCCCGTTTCCTGAGAGAGCAGCACATCCAGTCCGCGAATGAGCGCTCCGCCGCCGGTCATCACGATGCCGCGATCCACGATGTCCGAGGCCAACTCCGGCGGGGTGATTTCGAGCGCGCGCCGCACCGCATCCACAATCTGCTGAATGGGTTCCTGCACCGCTTCCCGAATTTCACTGGAGTGCACGCGCACCGTCTTGGGAATGCCAGAGACCAGATCGCGCCCCTTCACTTCCATTTCACGTTCTTCGCCCACCGGATACGCCGAACCGATCTGAATCTTGATCTGCTCCGCCGTGGGCTCACCGATCAGCAGATTGTAGTTCTTGCGCATGAACTGCACGATGCTGATGTCCAGCTCATCGCCACCAGTACGAATGGAGGTATCGCTGACGATGCCAGACAGCGCGATGACGGCGATCTCCGTGGTGCCCCCGCCGATGTCGATCACCATGTTGCCCGTGGGCGACTCCACCGGAAGACCCACGCCGATGGCCGCCGCCATGGGTTCCGTCACCATGAAGACTTCTTTGGCGCCAGCGCCGAGTGCCGAGTCTCGCACGGCGCGCTTTTCCACTTCCGTAATGCCCGACGGCACGCACACGATCACGCGCGGCTTCACCTTGAAGACGTGCTTGTCGATCACCAGCGTCAGGAAATAGCGCAGCATCTTTTCCGTCACATCGAAGTCGGCGATCACGCCGTCCTTCATGGGCCGGACGGCCATGATGCCATCGGGGGTCCGCCCGAGCATGCGCTTGGCCTCGAGGCCAACGCCCTTGATCTTCTTGGTCTCACGGTCGAGCGCGACGACAGAGGGCTCGTTCAGCACGATCCCCTCGCCTTTCACATAGATCAGCGTATTGGCAGTGCCAAGGTCTACGGCGATGGCATTCGCCGGGAAGAACGAGTTCGACTTACTGAAGGGCCAGAACATCCAGAGAGACCGGGGCGGCGCGACACCGGAGGGTGGCGCCTGTGAAAAACGGGCAGCGACGTATACGGTAACGTATTGGCTCACGCCAGAGCGGACAAGCTGTTGGAATATCGTGACCTAGCGCACTGCCGCCGTCAGCGGTCAGGTCCGTGGTGGCCGCAAAGTTCCGCGGTCACACCAAAAAAAGCGGCCGGTCCCATCAGGGACCGGCCGCGTGCCATCAGGGGCAGCTACCAAGGCGATCGTCGGGCACCAGTGGCCCCCCATACCGGTCAGAGGAACGAAGAGGGGTCGGTGAGCTCCATCCCGAACGCTTCCGCCACTCCCGGAAAGGTGACCTTTCCGCCGGACATGTTGAGCCCCTTCAGCAGCGCGCCATTGTCCTTCAGCGCCTTCTTCCATCCCTTGTTCGCCAGCTGCAGCGTATAGGGCAACGTCGCATTGGTGAGCGCCAAGGTGGACGTGCGCGGCACGGCCCCTGGCATGTTGGCGACGCCATAGTGGATGATACCGTCCACGGTGTACGTGGGATTCTCATGTGTGGTCGGCTTGATCGTCTCCACGCAACCACCCTGATCCACCGCCACGTCCACGATTACCGCTCCCGGACGCATCTTGGCCAGATCGGCGCGCCGCACGAGCTTGGGGGCTTTGGCACCCGGAATGAGCACTCCACCAATGACCAGGTCACAGGTGCTGATCTGCTCAAGGATGTTGTGTCGGTTGGAGTGAACAAGCTGCACGTTGGCCGGCATGACGTCGGACAGGTAGCGCAGGCGCTCCAACGACAGGTCGAGCACCACCACCTTGGCACCGAGTCCCGCCGCCATCTTCGCGGCGTTCACGCCCACAATGCCGCCGCCCAGAATTACGACCTTGGCCGGCGCCACGCCCGGCACGCCACCCAGCAGTACGCCACGACCACCATACAGCTTTTCGAGGTACTTGGCCCCTTCCTGCACCGCCATGCGCCCCGCCACCTCAGACATTGGAATCAGCAACGGCAGATCGCGATTCGGGAGTTCGACGGTCTCGTACGCAATGCAGGTGGCTCCGCTGGCCAGGTGCGCCTGGGTCAGCGCTTCATCGGCGGCAAAATGGAAATACGTGAACAGCGTGAGGTCCGGGCGCAGATACTGCCACTCCGGCGCGATGGGCTCCTTGACCTTGAGAAGCAGCTCCGCTTTCCCCCACGCGGAGGCCGCGTCGGGAACGATCTGAGCGCCAACGGCCACGTAGGCCGCATCTTCGAAACCGCTGCCAATGCCGGCCCCGGTTTCGATGAAAACGTCGTGGCCCGATGCCACCAGCGCCTCCGCGCCAGCCGGGACCAAAGCCACACGGTTCTCGTTGGTCTTGATCTCCTTCGGTACACCGATACGCATAGTCGATTCTGGATAGGGGGAGTTCGTCAGCGGACCGCTTTGGGGCCGAGACTGACGAGAATGTGTCGATCCGGATCGAAGAAATCGCGCGCCACGTCGCGCACCTGATCTTCGTCGATGGCATCCACGAGCGCCATCAGCTCGTCAATCGTGCGGAACGGCTCGCCGTACAGCGCGGTCGTTGCCGCCCGATACATGCGCGAGGAGACGCCTTCCATGGACATCACCAACTGCCCACGTAACTGACGCTTTCCCGCCGCCAACTCACTGGCCGTCAAACCATTCAGTGCCACTCCACGCAGAACCTCACGGACCGCGTCGATGGCCTGTTGCGCCGTCTCCGGTGCACTCGCCAGATACACACCGTGCGATCCGGTATCGGCGTACGCGCTGCTGAAGCTGTGCACGCTGTATGCGAGGCCTAGCTCCTCGCGGACCCGCTGAAACAGGCGCGAACTCATACCGCCGCCCAACAACATGTCGATCAACGCAAAGGCATAACGGCGATCATCGCCATGAGCGATGCCCTGCCCGCCAAGCACGATGTGCGTCTGGCCGATGTCCTTGCGCTTGATGTGCTCCGCATGCGGTCCAGCCACTTCCACCGGATCCACCGGGAACGGCGTGACATCACCTTTCGGGATGTCCATCCACCCGGTCTGTCGCAGTGTTTCAAGCAGCTGCTCATGCTCAACACGTCCCGACGCGGCAACCACCAATCGCCCGGGATGATATGCCCGCGCGTGGAGGGCCCGGATGTCCGGGACATCGAGTGTCTTGACCGTGTCGCGGGTTCCGAGAATCGCGAAGCCGTGAGGATGGTCTCCCCACAGCGCACGGTTGTGCACATCGAAAATGATGTCGTCGGGCGTGTCCTCCACCATGCTGATCTCTTCAAGGATCACCTTGCGCTCAAGCGCGAGATCCTCCGATCGCAGCAGCGGATGAAAGATGAGTTCCCCAATGACATGCGCGGCTTCCGCCAGATGCTCGTCGAGCACACGAGCCTGATAGGACGTGTGCTCGCGTTCGGTGTACGCATCGAGCGAGCCCCCGAGGGTTTCGAGGGACAACGCGATTTCCTGGGCACTCCGCGATCGGGTGCCCTTGAACACCATGTGTTCGAGCAAATGGGAGACCCCCATCTGCTCGGGGTGTTCATGCAATGTCGCTGCGCGAACCCAGGCGCCGAAAGCAACCGACCGCGCTCCCGGAACGGCTTCCGAGAGCACGGTCAGTCCATTGGGAAGGTCCGTACGGTGCAGCGTGGGCGCCGGAGCGCCCAGAGGCTTAGCGCCGATCGCGACCACCGCCGTTCCGTCCACCACGTCCACCACGATCGCCGCCACCGCTGCGCTCACCGTCTTCACGACGGGGGCGCTCCGGCTCGTCGGCCATGCCTTCCGGCTTGGGCAGCAACGCCTTCATGCTGAGGCGCAGGCGGCCACGCTCATCGCGGTCAACGAGCTTGACCGTGACACGATCACCCTTCTTGCACACGTCTTCGGGCTTCTCGACACGCTCCCACTTCATCTCGGAGACGTGCAGCAGCGCTTCAGTGCCGGGCATGATCTCGACGAAGGCGCCGAACGCGGTGACCGTCTTCACGGTGCCTTCGTACGTCTCACCGACCACCGCTTCCGCGGTGATGGCCTGCACCATCTGCTTCGCGCGCTCCATGCTCTCGCCGCCGACAGCAGCAATCGTCACGGTACCGTCGTCATCCACGGTGAGCTCGGCACCCGTCTCTTCCTGAATGCCGCGGATGTTCTTGCCCTTCGGACCGATCAGTTCACCAATCTTGTCGACCGGGATCTGCACCGTCACGATGCGTGGCGCGTACTTGGACAGCTCCGTCCGCGGCGTCGCGAGCGACTTGCTCATTTCACCGAGAATGTGGAGACGTCCTTCCTTGGCCTGCGTGAGGGCCTCTTCCATGATCTTGAGGTCGAGCCCTTCGATCTTGATGTCCATCTGGATAGACGTGATGCCTTCCGTCGTGCCCGCGACCTTGAAGTCCATATCGCCGAGATGATCTTCGGTGCCAAGGATGTCGGTGAGGATCGCGTACTTCTTGCCTTCCTTGATCAGACCCATTGCGACGCCGGCGACGGCCGCCTTCATGGGCACGCCGGCATCGAACAGGGCGAGCGAGCCGCCACACACCGACGCCATCGACGACGAGCCGTTCGACTCGAGCACGTCGGAGACGATGCGGATGGTGTACGGGAAGTCGGCGAAGTCGGGGAGCACGCCCTGAATGGCACGCTCGGCGAGATTGCCGTGACCGATTTCGCGGCGGCTGGTGCCACGCATCGGACGCACTTCACCGGTGGAGAACGGCGGGAAGTTGTAGTGCAACATGAACGAGCGCGTGACTTCGCCCGCTTCCTTGATGGAATCGAGACGTTGCGCGTCCTTCGCAGTACCGAGGGTCGCGGCCACGAGCGCCTGCGTCTGACCACGCGTGAAGAGCGACGAGCCATGCGCGCGCGGCAGCACACCGTTGTCGATGCTGATGCCACGCACTTCGTTCGGCTTGCGCCCGTCGACACGCAGATTGGTATCGAGCACCTGCGCACGCAGTTCGTGATATTCGACGTCGCCGAGGATGGTGTGAATGTCCTTGGCGTTGTCGGGGAACTCTGCCAGCAGGCCTTCGGCGAGTTCCTTCTTGGTGCGCTCCACGGCCTCGACGCGCGTGTGCTTGTCCTTCTGATTGAGCGCTTCACGCACTCGACCCGATGCAAGCTCCTTCACGCGCACCACGATGCCTTCCGGCGTCTCGGCCTTCGTCCACGACATTTTCGGCTGCTGTACCTTGGCGAGCAGTTCCTCCTGCGCCGCAATAAGCTCACGAATGCCGTCGTGCGACAGGCGCAGCGACTCGAGCACGTCCTCTTCAGACACTTCGAGCGCGCCACCTTCCACCATCACGATGGAATCCTTCGAACCGGCGACCACGAGCTCCAGGTCGGAGAACGCGAGCTGCTGGAACGTGGGGTTGAGCACCCAGTGTCCCTGCACGCGACCGACACGCACGCCGGCGATGGGGCCGAGGAACGGAATCTTCGACGCGTTCAGCGCGAAGGAAGCCGCGACGAGCGCGAGTACATCGGCGTCATTCTCCTGGTCGGCCGAGATGACGTAGATGAAGACCTGCACTTCGTTCTGGAAGCCTTCCGGGAACAATGGCCGGATGGAGCGGTCGATGATGCGCGCCGCAAGGATCTCGTGATCATGCGGACGCCCTTCGCGCTTGATGAACCCACCCGGAATCTTGCCGGCGGCGTAGGTCTTTTCCTTGTACTCGACCGTCAGCGGGAAGAACGGGAGCGGGCTCTTGTTCTCGCTGACCGTCACGGCGGCGAGCACCATGGTCTCGCCGAACTGCACTACTGCGGAACCCGCTGCCTGCTTCGCCATACGTCCGGTTTCGATAACCAGAGGGCGACCGGCGAACGTCCGCTCGATTCGATGCATCATCTGCTTTGTAGCCTCATGAGAACGCAAATCGCGCGGCAGGCAGTGGTGCCCCCGCGCGACGACGTGACAGAACCGCTTTTAGTAGCGGAGTCCAAGGTCCTGCACGAGCGTGCGATACTGCTGCACGTCCGTACGCTTCAAATAGTCCAGCAGACGGCGGCGCTTGCCAACCATCTTGAGGAGGCCGCGACGACCATGATGGTCCTTCGCATGCGTACGGAAATGACCCGTCAGGTAGTTGATGCGCTCCGTGAGGAGGGCAATCTGTACGCGGGTCGAACCGGTGTCCCCTTCGTGGGCCCGGTACTTGTCGATCGTGGTAGCCTTGTCGAACGCCATCGTCGTTGTATTCTCAGCCGTTATCCGAGCTGTCGTCGCGCAAGTTGGTGCGTGACATTCACCGCGGGTTTAGAGCGCGCAATTGCAGGAAGCACGGTAGCTTACTCGACTTAGCCCCCCCTGTAAAGGACCAAGACGTGCCCGACCGCTATCTGGGGCGAACAATCGGGAAGTACCGGGTGACCCGTCATTTGGGGACGGGCGCCTTTTCGTGGGTCTATGAGGCGGTGGATCTCGATCTGGAGATCCCGGTCGCCCTCAAGATTCTCCGTCCCGAATACGCCGGCCAAGACCTCGCTGAAGCCCGATTCCGACGGGAGGCCGCCACGGCGGCGCGCTTGCGGCACCCGAACATCGTGACGGTGCGCGACGTGGGACAGGTGGACGGGGCGGCCTTTGTGGCTATGGACCTGTACCCGCTGACGCTCGGGCGGCGGCTGAATCTGGTGGGACGGTTGCCTGAGGCCGATGTCGTCCGGCTCGGCATCGGGATCGCCGCGGCCCTGTCGGTCGCCCACGCCAGCCAGGTCGTTCATCGCGACATCAAGCCGGACAATATCCTGCTGGACCAGGATGGCGATGCCGTCGTGGCCGATTTCGGGCTCGCCCGCGCCCTCGCGGTCGGGACGTCGCTGGGAGACACCAATCAGGTGCAGGGGACCCCGCACTACTTCAGTCCGGAACAGGCCCGCGGGAAAGAGCTCGATGGGCGCAGTGACTTGTACTCTCTCGGGGTGACGCTCTACCGGGCCGCCACCGGTGCCCTGCCCTTTGATGGCGATGACTGGTACGCCGTCGCGCGGGATCACATTGAGACGCCCCCCCCGGACCCTCGCTCCTTGGTACCGGAGCTGACGCCCGAGTTTGGAGCACTGCTACTTCGGCTGATGGCCAAGGAGCCCGGCGCGCGGTTTACCAATGCCCTTCAGGTGGTCGATGCCCTCGCCGCCCTGCCTACCGCCCCCGACCGCAGTACCGGGCTTCCCCGCCTGGGCTCCAACACGGTGGATGCCTTCCGAGCGCCACTCCCGTCCGTCTCTCGGTTCTGGCCGGTGCTCGCCCTGCTGTCTGTGGGCGCGGTCATTGGCTGGATGGCGTGGGATCGGCCGCTGCAAGTCAATGCGGGGGGCGTCGCCACCGACACCCTTCGACTCCGCTCGGACAGTGCGGTCGCGGTGGCCGCGGGCGGCGATTCCGCCATGGCGGCGCCTCTCGTGCTCGATAGCCTGCCCGCGAAACGCGACACCCCACCAGGGAGGCGCGCCCGCACGCCCCTCCCGCGCACCGTGACCCTTGAGCTGTCAACCACCGATTCGGCCCTCCTGTACATCGACAATCGCCTAATGGGTACCGGCCGGTTCAGCGGCGAGGTGCCGGTGACGGCACGCCTGGCGGTCAAGGCGGTGGTTCCCGACGCTCCCACGACCTGTCGGACGGCGCTCCGGGATACCGTGCTGACTCAGCTCAAGGCGGGTCAGGTCGTCACGCTGGAGCTGCCAGTCCGGGGATGCGCGGTGGTGCGGTTCCGGGTCGAACCCCGTGATGCCCGCGTCACTTTTGTGCCGGTGGACGGCGGCCGCAGCTACGAAACGCGAGCCGACAGTACGGAATCCTATTCCCTGCCCACCGGCCGCTATGTCATGCGCATCGCCGCCCCCTACTGCATTCAGTTCGCCGATACCGTCGTGGTGACCAGGGGCGGATTCCCAACCGTCGTCCCCAGAAAGCTCGTCTGCAGCTGATTCACCACCCGGCCGCGCTCCGCTCCCGCCTACCGCACGACCGCCACGCTGCCAGCGCCCACTGTCACCCCCAACAATGTCCCCGCCCAGAAAACCCGCGACTGCCACCAGGGGCGATCAGGCCGGACGACCAGCAGAAAGTGGTCCGTTTTCACCCGGGACACCTGCCCGGTAACGAGGGCGGTTGCAGTCGCACTATCGCGGGCAATGACTCTGAGCCGCGCTACCAGGCCGTCGCGCTGCAGGGGATCGACCACATAACTCGAAAGCCCCGGGCGCACCCAACGGGCTTCCTGCACCCGGAAGGTGGCGGTCGAATCGGTGACACTGTCAATCTCGAACCGGGCGGCATCTCGCGGAATGCGCGGCAGCATTGAGGCTGCCGGTGTGCCCGTGAATGGGACGCGATTCCACGTTGGAAGCCGAAGCCGGTGGCACCCGGCCAACAAGACCGCCGCGCACAGCACGACGATCAGCTGTTTCACCGCGTAAAGACCGAGCGAAGGTCGTTGAACGTCACCAGAAGGATGAGAGCCAGCACCGACAGCACGCCCACTCTGGCGAACGCTTCCCGGGTGCGCATGCTGAACGATCCGCCCTTCAGACGCTCGGCGAGCACCAGCAGAATCTGACCGCCATCGAGTACAGGAATGGGGACCAGATTCAGAATGGCAATATTGAGGCTGAGAAACGCGATGAGTGACCAGAGTGTCTCAGCGCCGTTCTTCGCGGCCTGCACGGAGGTACGGGCAATCTGAATGGGGCCGCCGAGATTCTTCGCCGACACTTCACCGGAGACGAGCCCACCCAACACGGTGACCACGTTTCGTGCCATCCCCCACGTGGCGCGGGTTCCGTTGGACACGGCCTGCGCCATGGACACCGGCTCGCGCACCACCGAGTCGCGCACCATGATGCCCACGCGACCCACCTTCTTCGCGGCCCCGGTGACCGGGTCCTGGGCATCAGCCACCTGCGGCGTGATCACGCGCTGCAGACGCTCGGCGCCACGCTGGACATCGATGGTTACCGTGCCCGACGTGACGGGCGAAACGCGCACCAGGACTTCATCCCAGCCCCGTACCGCTTCCCCGTTGATTGCCACAATCCGATCGCCGGCAGCCAGCCCCGCCGCCGCAGCGGGTGCACCCGCCACCACGGAATCGATGACGGCCGGCAAATACGGGTTACCGTACTTGTAGTAAATCCCGCTTGTCACCGTCATGGTGAGCAGAATGTTCATGATCACCCCCGCCGCGAGAATGAACACGCGAGCCGAGGTGGACTTGCTTTCCACCCAGCGATCGGCGGGAACCGCTTTCGGCCCGAAGGGGGCCATCCCCTGCGGATCCCACAATGAGCCCGGCACGTTGGAGGGCTTTTCGGGGGCATCCTGCAGCGACCCGCGGTCGGCGTCTCCGCCCTCGATACCGGCCAATGCATCATCATCGCGCGAGGCCATACGGACATAGCCCCCCAACGGAATGAGCGACACCCGATAGTCAGTTTCGCCGCGCTTCCATCCCAAAATGCGACGCCCCCACCCGAGCGAGAACACCGGGGCGTACACCCCACACAACTTGGCCGCTACAAAATGCCCGAGCTCGTGCACAAACACGACGAGCCCGAACACCAACAACGGCGCGATATACACGGTCAACGACGACATACGATTCAGGACTCCCTGGCAATACGAGACTGCACATGCTGCCGTGCCGCCGCATCAGCGGCAAGCAACGCCTCCAGCGAATCACCGGGCAGACGACCCAACTCCTGCAGGGCCGCATCCACCCGCTCGGCGATGCCACTGAAGTGCAGTGCGCCCTCCAGAAACTGTGCGACGGCGACTTCGTTCGCCGCATTGAAGACGGCCGGCGCGGCACCACCGGCACGCCCCGCAGCGATACCCAATCCCAGCATGGGAAAGGCATCATGGCGGACATGCTCAAAGGTCAGGCCGCCAAGCGCCACCGGATCAAATGGTGGTACGCCACTGTCGGGCACGCGTTCCGGCCAGGTCAGCGCATACAGAATGGGCAATTCCATGCTTGGCACCCCCATCTGGGCCAGGACACTGCCGTCCACAAACTCCACGAACGAGTGGATGATGCTCTGCGGATGGACAACCACATCGATGCGATCATACGGCACGCCGAACAGGTGATGCGCCTCGATCACCTCCAGCGCCTTGTTCGCCAGTGTCGCACTGTCGATGGTGATCTTGCTCCCCATTTGCCACGTCGGATGCTTGAGCGCATCCGCCCGGGTTGCCCCAGCAATGCGCTCCGCCGGCCACGTGCGAAAGGGCCCACCGGAGGCGGTGAGGATCAGCCGTTTGACCTCATGCGGCTGGCGTCCCGCCAGACACTGCAGGATGGCGGAATGCTCGCTGTCCACCGGCACCAGCTCACCGCCATGCTCACGGGCCATTCGGGTGACAATGTCACCGGCCACCACCAGTGTCTCCTTGTTGGCGAGCGCCACCCGCTTCCCGTGGCGCAACGCCGCAAGCGTCGCGGGCAGCCCTGCCGCGCCCACGACGGCATTGATGACCACCTGGGCATCGGGGTGGGTGGCTGCTTCAACAAGGCACGACGGGCCGCGGCCCCAACCCCCAGGCGCCTCCGGGCAGTCCTGCACCAGTCCGACGTAGGCGGGCGAAAAACGGGCCACCTGCTCCGCCAATGCGGCCAGATTGCCGTTGGCCGTCATGGCGACCGGCACAAAGCGCTCCTGCTGGCGCTCCAGGACACGCAACGCACTGGTGCCAATGGATCCCGTGGCCCCCAGCAACGCGACGCCTACGGGGCGCTGGGCGGCCGTGGTGGCAGCCTCCGAACGGCTGGCGTAAGCGCTCATCGTGCGCCCGGTGCGGGAATGAGCAAGAGATCATACAGGGCGTACGCCGCCGGCAGCACGAAAAACAGTGAATCAAGACGGTCGAGCACGCCCCCGTGCCCGGGAAACAACGTCCCGCTGTCTTTCACACCGGCCTCACGCTTGAGCAGCGACTCCGCCAGATCCCCGATCTGCGCGACGATACTGATGGCCACGCCAAAGATCACCAGCCCCCACGGGGTAAATGCCAACTGGGCCTTCGGAATCAGCAGCCCATACACAAAAGCGTACGTCACGCCCACGGTCACGACCAGCGCCCCAACGGCCCCGGCAACGGTCTTTCCCGGGCTCACCGATGGAATGAGCTTGCGACCACCAATCAGGTGTCCACTAAAATACGCCCCGGTATCGCTCGCCCAGGTCAACACCACCGGAAAGATCACGGCCAGGGCCCCGGCGGTATCCCCCACCGCGTAGTTGTGGTACCGGAGCACATAGACAAAACTCAGTGTGCCTCCGGTATACAACGCACCAAATACCGTCGTGCTCGCCGCCCCCAGAGGCTTGCCATCCACCCCACGCGTCCAGATGGCCGCACCGAGCACGGCCACGACGCTGAGGACCCAGGCATACACCGGGACCTGTACCACGCCCAGATAATGGGCATGCACCCCGAGCGGAATAAGCGCGGCCAGTACGATCCCAATGACGCTCATGGGCGTGCTGCCACCTTCCCGGGCAATCCGATAGAACTCCCACGCGGCGAGCCCGGACAGGCCTCCAGCCAGCGTGGCAAGTGCAGCATCACCAATCCAGATGACACCGAGAACCAGCGGCGCTCCGATGAGCGCCACAATGGCACGACGACCCAGTTCGTTCACGACGCGGCCGGAATTACGTACTCACCTTGCCGAAGCGCCGGTCGCGACGTTGGAAGTCGCAAATGGCTTCGTACAGTGCCGCCCGATCAAAATCGGGCCACAGGACGCTGGAGATGTAAAGCTCCGCGTAGGCGACCTGCCAGAGCAGGAAGTTTGAGAGACGCTGCTCCCCGGAGGTCCGGATCAGCAGGTCGGGATCAGGGCAACCGGCGGTGAACAGTCGGTTACGGAATTCATGCTCGTCGATGGCGTCGGGAGTGAGCACGCCCCTCTGGACATCATGTGCCAGCAGCCGCGCCGCACGCACCAGCTCCGAGCGTCCGCCATAGGAGATAAACAGGTTGAGTCCCAGTCGCGTTCCGGTGGCGGTCTGCTGACGCACGCGTTCGACCGCCGCGGCAGCGGCTGGACTCAGTCGCTCCAGATCACCGTGCACATGCACGCAGACCCCCTGTGCGGCCAGATCTGAGGCTTCGCGCGCGATGTACTCCTCGAGCAGCGACATGAGGGCCGAGACTTCGTGCGGCGGGCGCTGCCAGTTCTCCTGTGAGAACGCAAAGAGCGAGAGCCACTCCACCCCGGCTTCCAGACAGCCCTCCACCACCGCGCGTACCGCCTTCATTCCGGAACGATGGCCAAATGGGCGGGGCATATGACGCTCCCTCGCCCATCGGCCATTACCGTCCATGATAATTGCAATGTGCCGCGGCACCGCCCCGTGCACGCGAATGCGGGCCAACAGATCCGACTCAGTGTCAGTCATGATGGACGGGGGCGGTGATTGTTACAGCGCACGTGAGTCCGCAGGGACTCACACTTCCATGATTTCGGCTTCCTTCGCCTTCAGCAGCACTTCGAGCTTCGCGATCTCGTCGTCGTGCACCTTCTGGAGATCCTTCTCCGCATGCTTCTTGTCGTCTTCCGACACGCCATCGACCTTCTTGATCTTGTCGCGCGCATCTGTCCGGGCATGACGAATGGCGATCTTGCCATCTTCCGCCTGCTTGTGCAGCACCTTCGCGAGTTCCTTGCGACGCTGTTCCGTCATGCTGGGCAGCGGCACGCGAATCACGCCGTTCTGGTGGGCCGGATCCAATCCGAGATCCGATTCGCGAATGGCCTTCTCAATGGCCTTGGCTTGCCCCTTGTCGAAGGGGGTGACCAGGAGAATCCGCGGCTCGGGGGCGGAGACCGACGCCACCTGATTGAGTGGCACCAGCGCACCGTACGCCTCGACCCGGATGGTGTCGAGCATGTTCGGCGACGCCTTCCCGGTACGGACACCGGAAAACTCACGCTTCGTGTTGTCGAGGGCCTTTTCCATGCCGGCCTTCGCATCCTTCAGGATCTGCGCAATTGTGCTCATGAAACCAGTGTCCCTACGCGTTCGCCCCGGATGGCGCGTTCGATGGCGCCAGGGCGGTGGAGGTTGAGTACCACGATCGGCAGCTGATTCTCCTTGCAGAGCGTAATGGCCGTTTGGTCCATGACGCGCAGTTCCTCAAGCATGACATCGCGGTAGCTGATCGTTTCGTACATGATGGCGTTCGGATCCTTCTTCGGATCAGCCGAATACACGCCGTCCACGCTGGTGGCCTTGATGATGACGTCCGCCTTCATCTGGATGGCCCGCAGCACCGCCGCCGTGTCCGTGGAAAAATACGGATTCCCGGTTCCGGCGGCAAAGATCACGGTACGCCCCTTCTCAAAATGACGCAGCGCCCGCCGGCGAATGTACGGCTCCGCGAGTTCTTCCATGCGGATGGCCGTCATGACGCGGGTATCGAGCCCCTTCTTCTCCAGGACGTCCTGCAACGCCATGGCATTGATGACGGTCCCGAGCATGCCCATGTAGTCGGCCCCGACGCGATCCATCCCCATCTGCGACAGCTGGGTTCCGCGCACGATGTTGCCACCACCAATCACCAGGCCGAGCTGCACGCCCATCCTGGCCACTTCGACGATCTGGTCGGCAAAGAACCCGATCCGATCGAAATCAAACCCCACCCCACGCTCTCCGGCGAGCGCTTCGCCGGAGAGCTTGAGCAGAATGCGCTTGAAGCGCAGGTCGGACCCGCTGTTCGCGGCGTCGCTCATGGCTATTACTCGGCGCCGAGCTGCAAACGGGCGAAACGGTCCACCGTAATCTCACCGCCCGCCTTCTTCGCGTGGTCGGCAACCAGCTGCGCGATGGTCAGGCTCGCGTCGCGCACCCAGGGCTGCGGCAACAGCGTCACGTCCTTCAGGAACGCTTCCACCTTGCCCGTGGCGATCTTCGCGATCATCGCGTCGGGCTTGCCCGTCTCGCGGGCCTGCTCTTCGGCAATGCGCTTCTCGCTCTCGATCTTTTCCGCCGGCACCCCGTTGCGATCGACGGCGATCGGTGCCGATGCCGCAACGTGCTCCGCGATGTACTTCACCAACTCGAGCGTGGCTTCGTGAGCCGCCACTTCCGGCGACGACGCCGTGATCTGCACGATGGTGGCGAGCTTGCCGTTGTGGTGCTTGTACATGCCGACCTGGCCGTTGGCGCCGGCATCGAAGCGCACCGAGCGCTTCACGTTCACCGCTTCGCCCGTCCGCGCCGACGCGCCCTTCACGAACTCGGCCACCGATTCGGTGGGGTTCGACGACAGGGGCTCGGCGAGCAACGCCTCAAGATCCGTGGCGCTCGACTGGACGCGGTGCGCGACCAGCGTGGCCACGACCTTGCCGAAATCTTCGTTGCGCGCCACGAAGTCCGTTTCGCAGGCAACCTCGATGAGCGCCGCCGAGGTGCCATTGTTGAACACCTCACCGCCAACGATGCCTTCGCTCGTGGAGCGATCGGCACGCTTCTCGGCCTTGGCGATGCCCTTCTTGCGGAGATACTCAACCGCGGCATCCATGTCGCCGCTGGTCTCCTCGAGGGCCTTCTTGCAATCCATCATGCCAGCGCCCGTGCGCTGGCGGAGTTCCGAGACGTCCTTGGCCGTGATCGCCATCGTCAGTTCCTGTCTATCGCTGAAGTGAGCGGAGTAATACGTCAGAGGGTCCTGCCTGATGCCGTGATTCTCTGGGTGAGAACACCCAAAGGAGCCACGGTCCTGCTACAACAACGCCGCCGGGAATGTGCCGGCGGCGTCGCGGTCCTGCATCCAGTGAGTCGGCGCCCCGAAAGGCACCGTGTCCGGATTCCGAGCGTGCAGCCGGTGCTTACTCGGCAGATTCAGCGCTACCCGCGTCATCACCAGCCGGGGCGTCGCCCGCCGGGCTCTCCCCAACCTTGAGGCGCGCCGCGATGGCTTCCGGCTTGGCCCGACGGCGGCGCGGACGACGATCGTTGCCGCCACTACCGCCGCGGTTGTCACCGCCACGGTCGCCGCCACCACGATTGTCACCGCCACGGCCACGGTCACCACGATCCGCGCGCTCAGCGCCGCGGTCGCTGGAGAACGTGTACGCTTCCTGCTCGTCGTCGCTTGGACGAGCGGGCGCCTCGCGGCGCGCCTCGTCGATGGTATCAGCGATGACCTTCGCGATCAGCTCCACCGACCGGATGGCATCGTCGTTACCGGCGATCGGCACCGTGATGAGATCGGGATCGGCGTTCGTGTCCACGATGGCAACGATCGGCACGCCGAGCTTGTTGGCTTCGGAAACGGCGATGCGTTCCTTCTTGGAGTCGATGATGAACAGCAGCCCCGGGAGGCGGTTCATCGTCTTGATGCCGGAGAGGTACTTGGACAGCTTCTCGCGCTGACGCGACATGAGGAGCTGTTCCTTCTTGGTGTAGTTCAGCAGGCTGCCGTCTTCCGTACCGGCCTCAAGTTCCTTGAGCTTCTTGACCTGCTTCTTGACCGTCTGGTAGTTGGTCAGCATGCCGCCGAGCCAACGCTCCGTGACGAACATGCCGCCGCAGCGCGTGGCCTCGTCCTTCACGATCGCGGCCAGCTGGCGCTTGGTGCAGACGAACAGCACGTTCTCGCCGCGCAGGACGACCTCGCGGACGAGCTTCTGCGCCAGTTCGATCTGACGGAGCGTCTTCTGCAGGTCGATGATATGAATGCCGTTGCGCTCGGCGAAAATGAACCGGCGCATCTTGGGGTTCCAACGACGGGTCTGGTGCCCGAAGTGAACGCCCGCGGCGAGCAACTGCTCGAGTGACGGACTAGCCATGGTGAATTGCCCTGAGGGTTTTTTGTAGAATCGTCCGCGGTCGTCACCGTCCGTGGCGACTGCGCCCCCTAAGGGCACAGCACCCGCCACCAACTCGGACCGCGTGTGAGATGTACTGGTTGAGTGCCCGGAACCAGCGGCTCCGGGCTTGCTCGATTAACGCTTCGAGAACTGGAAGCGCTTGCGGGCGCCAGCGCGGCCCGGCTTCTTACGCTCGACCTCACGCGCATCGCGCGTGAGCAGGCCGAACTCACGAAGCTTCTTGCGGTTGCTCTCGTCAAGCTTGACGAGAGCACGGGCCACCGCGAGGCGCACGGCGCCCGCCTGACCCGACATGCCGCCACCGTTCAGCGTCGCCTTGACGTCGAACTTGCCGAGCGCGTCGGTGAGCGTGAACGGCTGCTGAATGGCCGACACGAGCGTCGGACGCGGGAAGTAGTCACCCAGCGTACGGCCGTTGACTTCCCACTTGCCCGTACCAGGCGTGAGATAGAGGCGGCATACCGCCTCCTTGCGACGGCCGACGGCCTGAATCTGTTCCGACATTACTTGGCCTCGGCGGTGGAGAAGGAAAGCGTGGCCGGGCTCTGCGCAATGTGCGGATGCTCGGCGCCAGCGAAAACGCGCAGCTTACGGCGCAGCACCTGACGGCCAAGAGCCGTCTTGGGCAGCATGCCATACACGGCCTTTTCGATGACCCGCTCCGGGTGCTTGGCCAGCATCGTGGCGAAGGGCGTGTGCTTCTCGTGGCCCATGTAGCCCGTGTGACTGAAGTAGGTCTTCTGCTCCGCCTTGCGGCCAGTGACCTGCACCTTGGACGCATTGATCACGATGACGAAGTCACCCGTGTCCATGTGCGGGGTGTACATGGGCTTATGCTTGCCGCGGATGATCTTCGCGACTTCCGACGCGAGCCGGCCAAGGACCATTCCTTCCGCGTCGACGATGTACCACCGACGGTCGATATCCTTCGGGGTCGCGCTGTAGGTCTTCATGCTAACGTGATCCGTGCGTGTTGCGGAGAAGCCGTGGACCGTGGGCACTCCGCCCGCGGATCGGCCCCCGGCAAAGGGTTACCGTGTAGACCCGCCGGCACTCGCTGGCGGGGGTGCGTCTGTCCAGACGCATACAGACACGTGTCCCGGGAAAACGGGACAGACTCGTAGCTTACACAGCTCTGAAGTGCCTGTCAATGTGGAGCTTGTGTCCGGTTTCCTCACTTGACCGTCATTTTTCCGTCGAAATTCCAAAACTACGAATGCCTTCCCGTCTCCGCGGCCCGACAATCCATCAACACTGGCCCCTTGCCAGCGCGTGTACGGCGGTTCATGCTGCCCCTTCGCAATACCCGGTTCGCGGGGACAGGACGCCCCGCCTCACCCCTCATGGAGTAGCTGCATGTCGATGATGTCGGAGTTCAAGGAATTTGCCATGAAGGGCAGCGTGATGGACCTCGCCATTGGCGTGGTCATCGGCGGTGCTTTTCAAAAGATTGTCGACAGCATGGTCGGCGACATCATCATGCCGGTGGTGGGATTGCTCACCGGCGGTATCGACTTCACCAACCGCTTCCTGACGGTCGGTGGTGGAACCTTTGCCACCCTCGAAGAGGCCAAGAAAGCGGGTGCACCAACCGTGGCCTACGGCCTGTTTCTCAACCAGGTGCTGACGTTTCTCATCGTTGCCTTTACCCTCTTCCTGGTCATCAAGGGAGTCAATCGCATGCGTCGGAACGAACCGGCGAAGGGCTGACCGCGCCCCGCGGGGGTGCGAGCGACAACCTGGTCGCCCGCACCAGCCCCCTGGCCCGGCGGATTATTCCGGAAGAGGCCCCAGTTCCACCAGGAGGGCTCCCTTGTCCACCGCCTGCCCCGCCGTCACCCGCACGGCGATGACCACGCCGGGGGCCGCGGTGCGGAGTTCATTCTCCATCTTCATGGCCTCGATCATGACGAGGCCCTGCCCAGCGGTGACCATGTCGCCAACCGCTACGGCAATCCGGACCACCAGCCCCGGCATTGGTGCCACCAACGGAGCCGGCCCACTGGATGCGGTGGCGGCGGCCGTCAGGTCCTTGATGGCCCGCATGCGCTCGTCCAGCGCCTCGGCATCCACTCGGGTGCCGTCGACATCCAACTGCCAGTGCCCGCGCCCCTGACCACGCCGGGCCACCACACGATGCACCTGTTCCCCGATGCGCACGAGTCGCACCGGCGTTCCCGGAACCGGTGACAGCAATACCTCATGGCGCGTGCCGTCAACGGTTGCGTGGGCACCCTCCAATTCCACGGTGATACGCTCGCCGTTCACATCCACGAGATACTTCATCGGGGCCCCCGCTGCAGCACGCACACCGTCTCCACGTGCGCGGTCTGCGGAAACATGTCAAAGCACTGAACGGCCGCGACTTGCCACGACGGAAGGCGCGACAGATCCCGAGCCAACGTGGCAGGATCACAACTGATATAGACCACACCGCGAAGCCCGTGCTGGGCATCTGCCTCCAACCAGGTCGTCACGTCGGCGTGCACGCCGCGGCGCGGCGGATTCAGCACCACCGTGTCGGGGCGTTCACCCGAACCCAGCGATGGCAACGCACGCTCCACCAGGTCGCAGAGGACCCGGCTGGACGCTGACGGCCCGGAGGCGGCCACCTGCACCTTCTCTACCGCCGACGCCGCACCGGCGGGATCCGCTTCAATGGCCAACACCGAAATCCCCGCCGTTGCCAATCGTGCGGCCAGCGCCCCCGAGCCGGCGTACGCATCCACAACCCGTGTCGGCGCGAAGGTCCCCACGGCGTCGAACACATAATCGCGCAGAGCCGTGGCCACGACCGGATTGACCTGAGCGAATGCCAGCGCCTCACGCGCCTGCGGCGCGTACTCGGCCGGCGCGGCGTCGTTCTTCGTGTCACGAACGGCGGTGGTCGGTGCCGTTGGGGTATACCACACGCCGCTGATGCGCGGGTCGGCGGCGCGTGCCGCCACCGTCCACGACTCCTGATCCGGCCAGTGGGTCCCGCCCTCAACGACGAGGGCAACCGTCAACGCCGCCGTGGCCTCCGCGCCCTCTGGGCTTTCGTCCAACCGCAGACCCAACCGGAGCGTCTCACCTACCGGCAAGGCAGGACTGCCTTTCCGAATGAGGGGGCGCAGCGTCTGCCAGACGGACACCAACGCCGGATGGGCAATGTGACAGGTCTCAAGCGCGAACACGCGCGCCGGATCATCGTGCGGATGCAGACCACCAACCCAGCCGGCACTCCGTCGCAACAGCGTGAGCGTGAGTCTGCTGCGATACCCCCATGCCACATCCGACACCAACGCCGGCAACGGAATGTCCCGTTTGCCAATGCGCGCCACGGTGTCCTGTACGATATGGCGCCGGGCCTCGGTTTGTGCGTCGGCGTTCAGATGCTGCAGCTGGCAACCGCCACAGCGATCCTGCGTGTAGTGGACACATATCGGCTCTACCCGTGCGGCCGATGGTGTGAGTACCTGCAGCACCCGTCCACGCGCGTGCCGAGCATGCGTGACGTATGCCACCTGCACCACATCCCCCGGCGCCGTCCGCGGCACAAATACCGCCAGACCATCGAGGCGGCCGACCCCATCGCCACCGGCCGCAATGCGATCAATGGTGAGGGTAGCAACCGACTCGGGAAGGCGCGACGAACGCGAACGATCCGCGTTACGGCCGCGGCCGCGAGACAAGGAACGACGGGTCACCGGCTCACCTGGCAAAAGAGAGGATGCATCACGAACGAAGTCCTTCGCGGCGTGCCACCGCCGCCCACCCAGCCAGCGGAGCGGTCACCGCCGTCGCATCTGCGCCCGCAACGGCGGTCCCTGATGACACCCGCCCCGCCGTGCGCTCCTCATGCGCGACCAGCGCGGCGGCGATGGCGGCCAACCGGAGCGTGTCGCGATCGGTGCTGGGCGCCGTCAATGAGGCCAATCGCTGCTCCAGCCACTGAATGCTAATGTCCCCGGACTGAAACTCGGGGTCATCCATGACCCGGAGATGAAACCCGCGCGACGTTTCTACGCCGTCGATCGTGAGTTCATGCAAGGCACGGCGCATTCGGGCAATGGCCAGGGGGCGCGTCGGCGCATGCACAATCAGCTTTGCCAACATGGGATCGTAGTGCAGTCCCACTTCACTGCCCGCCTCGATGCCACCGTCCCACCGAACACCGGGCCCGCTGGGAAGATGCAGATAATCGATACGACCGGTACTCGGAAGAAATCCGTTGGCAGGATCTTCGCTGGTGATGCGGCACTCCATCGCCCACCCGCGCGGCGTGAATTCGCGCTGCGCAAACGGCAGCACCTCGCCGGCGGCAATACGAATCTGCCACTGCACCAGATCCAGCCCCATCACCAGCTCCGTCACCGGATGCTCCACCTGAATCCGGGTGTTCATCTCGAGGAAGTAGTACTGACCATCCCGGTCGAGCAGAAACTCACAGGTCCCGGCATTCACGTAGCCCGCCGCTCTCGCGGCGGCCACCGCCGTCGCCCCCATCCGTGCCCGCAATTCGGGTGACACGGCAACGCTGGGCGCTTCTTCAATCATCTTCTGGTGCCGGCGCTGCACAGAGCATTCCCGCTCGCCGAGATGCACGACGTTGCCGTGACTATCGGCGAGCACCTGGATCTCCACGTGCCGCGGCCCTTCGATGTACTTCTCCACGTACACCGCGTCGTCACCAAAGGCGTTCAGCGACTCGCGTCGGGCCGATGCCAACGCGTCGGCCAGATCATCCCGATGGCGTACAATGCGCATGCCTTTGCCGCCACCGCCAGCGGCGGCCTTGAGCAGGACCGGGAAGCCGTAGGCTTCGGCAATCGCGATGGCTTCGTCGGCGTCCCGAACCCCTTCCGCATTGCCAGGCACCACGGGCACGCCAGCGGCGATCGCCAATTGCCGGGCGGCCGTCTTGGAGCCCATCGCTTCGATCGCCTCGGCCGGCGGACCAATGAACACCAATCCCGCCTCACGGACGGCGCGCGCAAACCACGCACGTTCCGAGAGAAACCCGTACCCGGGGTGAATGGCCTCTGCTCCCATGCGCTTGGCAACGTCGATGAGCGTGTGGCCCAGCAGATAGCTCTGACTGGAGGGAGCCGGCCCGACCAACACGGCCTCATCGGCTTCGCGCACATGAGGGGCACTGGCATCGGCCTCGGAGTACACCGCAACCGTCTTGACGCCGAGCTCCTGGCAGGCGCGAATCACGCGAAGCGCGATCTCACCGCGATTGGCCACCAATACCTTGCTGAACATGGCGGCGCTCACAGCGGAAGGTTGCCGTGCTTCTTGGGCGGGTTGCGATCCCGCTTGCCCTGCAGCGAATCCAGCGCGTCAATGAGTCGTGGACGAGTATCCCGTGGATCAATCACGTCATCCACGTAGCCGCGTGCGGCGGCAATGTAGGGATTGGCGAACTTCTCCGTGTACTCCGCGACGCGCGCATCCAGTGCCGCCTGCTTGTCCGGCGCCTCCGCAATCTCCTTGCGGTACAGAATTTCAACCGCCCCCTTGGGACCCATGACCGCAATCTCGGCGGTCGGCCACGCCACATTGAAATCACCGCGGATGTGTTTGGAGCTCATCACGTCGTACGCACCGCCATATGCCTTGCGGGTGATGACGGTGAGCTTGGGCACGGTGGCTTCGCAGTACGCATACAGCAGTTTGGCCCCATGCTTGATGATGCCGCCATGTTCCTGCGCCAATCCCGGCAGAAAGCCTGGTACATCCTCGAAGGTGACCAGCGGAATGTTGAAGCAGTCGCAGAAGCGGACAAAGCGCGCGGCTTTCATGGAGGCGTTGATGTCGAGCACGCCAGCGAGCACGGCGGGTTGGTTGGCGACAATACCAACACTGTAGCCGCCGAGGTGGGCAAAACCCACGAGGATGTTGGCGGCGTAGTCGGGCTGCACTTCGTACAACAGTCCGTCGTCCACGACGCGCGTGATGACTTCGCGCATGTCGTAGGGTTTGTTCGGATTGTCGGGCACCACGTCGAGCAGCGACTCCTCGCGGCGATCTCGCGGGTCGCGACCGCTGCCGCGCGGCGGATTGTCCACGTTGTTGCCGGGGACATAGCGAAACAACTCGCGAATGTGCTGCAGGCAGGCGAGTTCGGAATCGCAGGCGAAATGCGCCACACCGCTGGTGCCGGCGTGCGCGTCGGCCCCGCCCAATTGCTCCATGGTCACATCTTCGTGCGTCACGGTCTTCACGACATTCGGGCCGGTGACGAACATGTAGCTCGTCCCGCGCACCATGTAGATGAAGTCGGTAATGGCCGGTGAATACACGGCCCCGCCGGCACATGGGCCGAGGATCGCCGAGATCTGCGGAATGACTCCCGACGCCAGCGTATTCTTGAGGAAGATGTCGGCGTATCCGCCGAGCGAAACCACGCCCTCCTGAATGCGCGCGCCACCGGAATCATTCAGACCGATGATCGGGGCTCCATTGCGCATGGCGAGGTCCATGACCTTGCAGATCTTGGCCGCGTGGGCCTCGGAGAGCGAGCCGCCAAACACGGTGAAGTCCTGCGAAAACACGTACACCAGGCGTCCTTCGATGCGCCCGTGCCCGGTCACCACCCCATCGCCATAGACGGGCGCCTCACCCTCAGCGAGGGATCGAGAGGTGACGAAGCGATCGATTTCCACGAAGGAGCCGTCATCGAGCAGCACGTCCAGGCGCTCGCGGGCGGACAGTTTACCCTTGGCGTGTTGCTGGGCAATGCGGGCAGCGCCGCCACCTTGTTCCGAGGCGTCGCGGGCCACAGCGAGGCGCTCAAGCTTTTCACGCATGGCAGAAGACGGGGAGGTCTGGGTCATGCTGCCGGAAGCTAGCGAGCGATCCGGGAAAAACGAGGAGCCGACCCGAACTGGGGCCGGCTCCGGTGCTCTGCCGTAATGAACGCGGGATGAACTCCCGGGACCATCCGGTGCTTACGGCTTGTAAATAATGGGGAGCGTCACTTTTACGCGCACCGGAGAGCCGTTCACTTTGGCCGGATTGAAATCGAGCTTCGTGACCACCTTCTTGGCCGCCTCGCCCAGCGCGGTCTGGGTGGCGTCCACCACCTCGACCGAGCTCGGATCCACCTTCCCCTTGGCGTCCACGACAAACTGCAGTTCGACCATTCCACCCACGCCGCGGCTCTTCAGGTCGGCCGGATACGAATCGGCAATGATACGGGCGGCGACCACCGAGCTGGCGAGCTTGGGCGGGGCCTGCACATCGGAGATGGCGTAGACCTTGTCATCCTGCGCCTGTGCTGTCGAAACGAAGGGGCCAGCCACAAAGGCGGCAGCAATCGCGGGAATGAGGGCAAGACGGAACGAAAGCGTGGACATGAAGGAAGATCCTCAGGGTTCACTGTAATCACGGGGGGATTCCGGACAGTCAACCGACCGCCGGTCATCGTTGACTGAGCCCCGAAGTCGGAACCAGCCGCGACACAGTTTCCTCTATCGGATGGTCTCCGAAGGAGCTGAAGCATTCCTCACGGGAAGCATGTACATTGTCACACTCCCGGCACACGACGCGGATAATTGGACGTCCGGGCGCTGTTTCGGCCGAGCCTGCTGGAACGTCCTTTGCACAGCACGGTCCCATTGAACGTCCCTCAATCATCATTTGCCGCCTCCACCACCTATGTCCGACTTTCTCGATCTGCATGACGACGCCGCCGCGCGGCGCGTGCTGTACTGTGTTGCCGGCCTCCTCGTTACCGTGCCCTTCGTTCAGGCTGGCGCGCAGATCTGGCCGTTGCAGCTCAGCAATATTCAGTGGCGCTTCGGGGCAGCCAACGCGTTGTCCAGCATCCTCCTGTTGCCCTTCCTGGGCCTCTCCTTGCTGATGCTGATGGCCCGCGGCCTGGAGAGCCGTGGCCTGTCCCGGTCCATTGGGGCGGTTTCGGCGATTTTCACTCTCGGACTGCTCGGTTCGCTGGTCGTGTTCGCGCTCGACGCGCTGCAGCTTAAGACCATCGTCAGTACGCAGATGTCCGGCGCCTTCAACAGCACCGCGGTTCGGGTAGGCCTGGTCACCGTCGTGTTTTTTCTGGCCTTCGCCTTTCTCACGCTGATGAGCTTCAAGGCCCCGCGGGGCAACTCGTCGCCCGCTCGTCGTTCCTCCGCAAAGTCCGGGAAGGAAAGCAGCGAGGACGTCGGATTGATCATCGGGGTTCGCGAGGGGTAAGACTGTTGCACTAGCGCAGCGGTCTGATGTCTCGGCGCCTCCACTTTGCGTGGAGGCGCTTTTATGTTGTATCCTCGCAACGGGCTAATAAACAGGGCCCCGACATTGCTGTCGGGGCCCTGTTCCCTTTCCGGACGGTTCGGCTTAGAGGCCGAGTTCGTCTTCCGAGCTATGCACCTTGCTCGGCGTGTCCGGCTTGGGCGGCTGCTCTTCCGGCACCGACGTCACGGCGAGCACGATACGGCGGTGGATGGGATCCACTTCCAGTACCCGCATGACGAGGTTCATCGTTTCCCAGGCGAAGTCCGCCGGGTTGGTGACGGTGCCTTCCGGGTTCAGCTGGCTGACCGGAACGAAGCCTTCAATGTCGTTGCCGAGATCGACGACCACGCCCTTGTCCATGAGACGCACAACCTTGCCCGGGAGCTCAGTGCCGACCGGGTAGGTCTCACCGATGCGAAGCCACGGATCTTCCTCAGCCTGCTTGAGGCCGAGCGAGATGCGCTTGTTTTCGCTATCGATGTTGAGGATGACCACGTCCACGGCATCGCCCTTCTTCACGACTTCCGACGGGTGCTGGACACGCTTGGTCCAGGACATATCGGAGATGTGAATGAGGCCGTCGATCCCCGGCTCGATTTCGACGAAGGCGCCGAACGAGGTCAGGTTGCGAACCTTGCCATTGATACGCGTGCCCACCGGGTACTTGAGCGGCAGGATGACCCACGGATCCTGCTCGGTCTGCTTCATGCCGAGCGAGATCTTCTCTTCGGTCTCGTCGACCTTGAGCACCACCGCCTCGATGGCTTCGCCGATCGACACGATCTTCGAGGGATGACGGACGTTGCGCGTCCAGCTCATCTCGGAGATGTGCACGAGGCCTTCGATGCCCGGCTCGAGCTCGATGAAGGCGCCGTAGTTCGTGATGGACACGACCTTGCCGTTCACGCGCGTACCCACCGGGTACTTGGCCGCCACGTCCTTCCACGGATAGCTCTGGAGCTGCTTGAGGCCGAGCGAGATACGCTCGCGCTCCCAATCGATATCCAGCACCTTGATTTCGAGCTCCATGCCGATCTGGACCATCTCGCTCGGATGCGAGATACGGCCCCACGACATGTCCGTGATGTGCAGCAGGCCGTCGACGCCGCCGAGATCGATGAACGCACCGAAGTCCGTGATGTTCTTGACAACACCCTTCCGCACCTGATCCTTCGACAGCTCCTTCATGAGCTTCTCGCGCTTGCCCGCGCGTTCGGTCTCAAGAATCACGCGGCGCGACACAACGATGTTGCGGCGACGCTTGTTGAGCTTGATGATCTTGAACTCGTACTTCTGGCCCAGGAGCTCATCGATGTTCGGCACGCGACGGAGCGCGATCTGCGAACCCGGGAGGAACGCGTCGACGCCCATGAGGTCGACGACCACGCCACCCTTGATCTTCTTGACCAGCGTCCCTTCGACCGGCATGTCGCTTTCGTAGGCCACGCGAATGCGTTCCCACACGCGCATGAAGTCGGCCTTCTTCTTGGACAGGACGACCGAGCCTTCCTGGTCCTCGAGGTGCTCGAGCAGCACTTCGACTTCGTCGCCCGCCTTGAGCTCGGGCATGTCCTTGAACTCTTCGAGCGGAATCGTGCCTTCGGACTTGAATCCGATATCCAGCACGACGAGGTTCTCGCGAATTTCAAGAACGGTCGCCTTGACGATCTCGCCTTCTTCGATCGACGCCAGCGTGCCGTTGTACAGCTCCAACATCCGCTCGTACTCGTCGGACGTGAACTCGTCCTCTTCGTAGAGCTCGGGGCGGCGGTTCGCCAAGGGGCGGAGCTGGCTCTTCTGCAGATCGCGCTTCTCGCGCGCCGTCAGCTTGCCATAGAGGGGCGCGTCATCTTCGGCGCCTTCGACTTCGGTGTTGAGCTCGGGGCTCAGTTCAGTGCTCATATGGTGCGGTTTCTCCAGATTCGCGGAACTACACTCGCCGCGCCGAGAAAAGGGGTAAATGACGGAAAGGCTGGAACCCCGAAACATAGAACGGCTTGGGGTCCTGTACAAGCCCAGCCCTCCCCCTACCTGCGGAGACGCTCCCGGGTGGCCCGTCCCAAGGCCACGATGCGTTCCACCTGCTCTTCCTGGGTCACCGTGGTCGTGTCGATGGTAATGGCATCGCGGGCAGGCGCGCTCTGAGTGGCGTCCTGGGCGTCCCTGGCCACCAGCGCCTCCACCTCTTCGGCAATTTCCGAATCATTGGGGCGCCGGCTCAGCCGCTGAATCAAGCGGCGGCGCGCCCGCTCCCAGGTGTCCGCCACCAGAAAGACCTTGAGTTGCGCCTTCGGGAATACCGCGGTTCCGATATCCCGGCCGTCCACGACCACGTCCACCGCCGACCCGGCGGATCGGACCTGCGAATTGACCCACTCCCGAACGGCTGGCATCGCGGCCACCCGGGACACGTTTCGGGTTACGGTGGTCCCGCGGAGTGCCTCATCCTGCTCCATCCCATCCACGAGCGGCAAGACGGAGCGGGCCGTCAGCCGCCAGGTGATCCGGTTCGCCTGCTCGAGCACGGAGGCCTCGGTCCACAGGTCGGCCGGTGCGCCCGAGGCAACCGCGAGAAAGGTGATGGCCCGGTAGAAGGCCCCGGAGTCCACATGGCGCACATCAAGCAGCTGGGCCACCCACTGCGCCGTGGAGCTCTTGCCAGAGGCAGCCGGCCCGTCAATCGCGATGACCAGCGGCGGCGTCCCACCGCCCGGCGCCACTTCCGGCGCGGCCGGCCGACCCACCGCGACCGACAGGTCGCGCCAGAACGCGGGATACGACACCGCCACACATCCCGGGTCATCGATCGTGATGTGATTGCCGGGCAGCGCCCCCAACACCCCGAACGCCATGGCCAGGCGGTGATCGCCGTGGGTGACCACATGCCCTCGGAGTGCAGACCGGGAGCCGACGATGCGCATCCCATCCGGAAACTCCTCGACCTCGACCCCCAGGCCCCGCAGGTTCTCCACCACGGCGCGAATGCGGTCGCTCTCCTTGACCCGCAGCTCCTGGGCGTCGGCGATACGCGTTTCACCGCGCGACCGCGCCGCCAGGCAGGCGATCATGGGGAGTTCGTCAATGCACCGCGGGATTTCCGCCCCGGAAATAGTCGTCCCACTCAGAGGTGATGGCCGAACTACCAGGGTCCCGATCCGTTCACCACCAACCATGCGCTCGTCTTCCACCCCAATGTCGGCGCCCATGCGACGCAACACATCGAAGGCCCCGGTGCGCGTCGGATTGAGACACACATTCTCGAGACGCAGGCGCCCCGCGTCGGCCATCGCGGCAAGCGCCGCAAAGAAGGTCGCCGACGAGGGATCGGAGGGCACCATGACGTCGGCCGTCTGCAGCACCTGCCCGGCCGGTAAGGTGACTCCGGCGTCGCTGACAGTCAGTGCCACGCCGCGGGCCAAGAGCATGCGCTCGCTGTGGTCCCGTGACCGGACGGGTTCCTCGACGGTGACTTCCACCCCGGCGGCCAGCCCCGCCAAGAGCAGCGCCCCTTTGACCTGGGCGCTGGCATGTGTGTTTACGAACCGAATGGAGGTGAGCGGTTGCCCGGAGACGCGCATGGGCAGCCCATCGTGCCCCGGGGCGCCCTCAAACGCAATGGTGGCCCCCATGGCCGCCAGGGGCGTCGCCACCCGCTTCATGGGGCGGCGACTCAGGCTCGCGTCTCCTTCAAAACGGGCTTCACGCCCAGCGAGGCCGGCGACCAGTCCCGCGAGCAGCCGCGTCGTCGTCCCGCTGTTCCCACAATCGAACGCTGACTCCGGCGAATGCAGCGCCGCCAACCCGCGGCCATGCACCACGAAGTCTGCACTCAGCGCCGGAATGTCCACCCCCATGGCACGCAGCGCCCCCGCCGTGGCGTGCACGTCGGCCGACGGCAGAATGTCACGCACGCGCGTGGGGCCGTCGGCCATGGCCGCAAAGATCAGGGCGCGATGACTGATCGACTTGTCGCCGGGAGCACGAATGGTCCCCTGCACCGTCAGCGGCAGGAGCCCACTCACCGAAGCCAGGCCTCCAGCGCGGTGGCCGCATCGGTCTTGTCATCGCGGTACTTCACAATCACCGGCGTCTGCAACGACAACCCCTCCGCCTCACCAAAAGCCGAGCTGACCCTGCGCGCCCCCGGCACCACCACGGCCCCTTCCGGAATCACCAATGGAGAACCGGCAGACGCCCGATGGACGGTTTCCTTGACGAGATCGTATACCGGCGTCCCCCGCGTCAGTACGACGCCAGCGCCGAGAACGGCCTTGGTCCGCACCACGGTGCCCTCGTACACCCCGCAGTTGCCGCCGACAATCACATCATCTTCGATCACCACCGGCGACGCGTTGATGGGCTCGAGGACACCACCAATCTGTGCCGCGGCACTCAGGTGGACTCGTTCACCAATTTGTGCGCAGCTGCCCACCAGGGCGTGAGAATCCACCATCGTGCCGCGCCCGACATACGCGCCGACATTGATGTACATAGGGGGCATGCAGACCACACTGGGGCCGAGATACGCCCCGCGCCGCACCGTTGATCCCCCGGGCACAATGCGCACCTGATGTTCCACCCGGAATTCACGGGTGGGGTACGTGTGCTTGTCGAGAAAACTGAACGGCGGCGTACTCGGCAGACTCTGCACATGACCGATGCGGAATCCCAGCAGAATGGCGCGTTTGACCCAGGGAACGGCGCGCCAGGTGCCGTCATCATCACGCCGCGCCGCACGGATCTCGCCGCGCTCCAAAAGCGCCATGGCAGTATCGAACAGCAACTGGGCATCGTGCACCAGCGGTGCGCCGCTGTCCAACAGCAGCGGATCGTTCAGACGGACTTCAAGTTCGGCGATCGAGAGGGCCATGGCGGGTCGCGGCCTAGAGAAGAGGAAAGTGAAGCGAACGAATCACGACGCCAGCAGACCGGCGCGGACGAGCACATCGCGTACGCGTGGCCGAAGCGCATCGGCCAGAGGCACTAGCGGCAAGCGCACGCGCTCCTGCATACGCCCCATCACGGCGAGCATGGCCTTGGCGGGAATCGGGTTGGATTCCACGAAGCATGCGTCAATGATTGGCGCGAGCGTGGCATCCAGCGCGCGCGCGGCGGCAAGATCGCCGCGCCACATGGCGTCGCACAGCTGAACCATCAGTGAAGGCGCCACATTGGACACGACGCTGATGATCCCATCGCCACCGTGTGCCATGAGCGATAGCGTGTACCCATCATCGCCAGACAACACGGCGAATTGCGGTGGGCGGTCACGCAGAATCGTGGTCATCTGGGCCAGGCTGCCGCTGGCTTCCTTGACCGCCACAAACCGCGGGTCGCGTGCCAACTCCAGCGTGGTGGCCGCTTCCATGTTCACCGCGGTGCGTCCTGGCACGTTGTACAACATGATGGGCAAATCGCACGCATCTGCAATGGCGCGGAAATGGGCCAGCAACGCACGCTGTGGCGGCTTGTTATACATCGGGGTCACGTGCAACAGATGCGACGCGCCGATGCTGCGCATCTCGCGTGAGGTGGCGATCGCCCGCTGCGTATCGTTGCTGCCGGCACCGGCAATCACCGGGACTCGGCCGTTGACCTCTTCCACCGTGATCTCCACCACGCGCCGATGCTCGGCGGACGCCAACGTCACCGCTTCGCCCGTGGAACCGCAGGGGATCAGCATGTGCACCCCGGCAGCCAACTGCCACTGGACCAGCGCGCGCAGCGCCGGCTCATCGAGCGACCCATCGGGCTGGAAGGGGGTTACCAACGCGGTCCCGCAGCCGCGGAGCGTAGTGGTCGTCATGGCGCGTCCGTAAGGGTTGGCGAAGACGTCAGCACGTCCCGCATGGTATACACCGCCGGTTCACGCGACACGGACAACCACCGGGCAGCGGCCAGTGCCCCGTCGGCAAAGACGCGTCGATCGCGCGCCGTATGCGTCAGCGAGATCTGTTCGAAGGCCGCGTCGAGCAGCACTTCATGTGTACCCGGCACACTCCCCACGCGCACGCTGGTAATGGGCACCTCTCGACCCAATCCGGCCTCCAGACGCTCGCCAATGGCGATGCCCGTGCCAGATGGCGCATCCTTCTTGGCGGTGTGATGTGTCTCGACAACATGCACATCAAACCCGCTGAGCTCGCGCGCCCGCCGTGCCACATCCTCGGCAAGGGCCAGGAACAACTGCACGCCAAGCGAGAAGTTCGGCGCCCACAACGCCGACTGCCCGTTCGCCCGAACAGCGGCGTCAAGACGCGGGAGTTGCGCATTCCACCCCGTCGTGCCGATCACGACCGGACAGCCGAGGGCCAACAGCGCCTCCGCGTTGGGGAGCGCGGTCTCCGGCGTGGTAAACTCAATGGCCACCTGTGCGCCGCCCAAGTCTGCCACGGTCAATCCACGCGCCATCTCCGGTGCATCAAGGCGGGCCACGATCTCGATGCCACGCTCCGGGGCCAGCGCATCAAGCGCGCGCCCCATGCGTCCCATGCCAACGAGGGCGACCTTGACCGCCGGAGCACTCATGATGCGGACTCGAAGAAGGTCGCATGCAATCGCTGCATGGCCGGGATCACCTGATCGTCGTCAATGACCAGCGTGAAATTGATTCCCGTGGCGCTCAGCGAGGCCATGTGGATGGGAATGGGCCCCAGCGCGGCGATGGCCTGCGCAATGGCCAGGCTGCCATCAGAAATTCCGGCCCCGACAATGGCAATCAGGCCGGCACGCGGCGACACCGAGACATCACCAAAGGCGGCCAGATCCTGGAGGATCGAGGCCAGGTTGGTCGCATCATCGAGAGTGACGGACACGGAGACTTCCGAGGTGGTAACGACATCCACCGACGTGCGATGGGTTTCAAACACCTCAAAGACCCGCCGCAGGAAGCCGGGGGCGAGCAGCATGCGCGACGAGCGGAGCTTCACCATGGTGGTGGCGCGCTTGCCGGCAATGGCGCGTACGGGCAGGCGAGGGGCATCGAAGGCAATCATCGTCCCTTTGCCACCCGGGTTCCGTGAGTTGTACACGTACACGGGAATCCCGCGCTGCACCGCCGGTGCAATGGTGGCAGGGTGCAGGACTTTCGCGCCAAACGCCGCCAACTCCGCGGCTTCATCAAAGCTGATACGCTCAATGAGTTGTGCGGCCGGAATCACCCGCGGATCGGCGGTCAGCATGCCGTCCACGTCTGTCCAGATTTCGATGCCGGTGGCATCAATGGCGGCGCCGATCAACGAGGCCGAGTAGTCCGACCCACCACGTCCCAGTGTTGTGGTGACCCGTGAGGCCGTGGCCCCCACAAAACCACCCATCACCGGGATCTTTCCCTGTTGCACCAGTGGCACCAGTCGCGCCTGTGCGAGCTGCCGGATCTCGTCGGTATCCGGTTCGGCCTTGGTGAAAAAGTCGTTGGTGCGCATCACGTCGCGGGCATCCACGAACACGGCCGGGTGCCCCTGATGGCGAAACGCGGCGGCCACGATCTGCGACGACAGTAGTTCGCCGATAGCCGCGACCGCATCCAGAGAGCGCGGCGTGAGATACCCGAGCGTTCGAAACGCCTCGGCCAGATGGGCCAACTCGTCGAATGTCGCACTGATGTCGAGCGACAGTTCCTCTGCCTCAGTGCTGCCACCCAGCAGCGCCTGGGCTTCGCGCTGGTGTCGATCGCGCAACTGCTCGATGAGCTGCAGTGCGGACAGGAGTTCGCCGCCGGCGGCCTTGTTGGCGATATCCAGCAGCAGATTGGTCGCCCCACCGAGCGCCGACACAATGACGACCGGCTGTTCCGACTGCTTGTTGGTAATGATCTCAACGACGCGTGAAATGGCGGCGGCATCGGCCACCGACGTGCCACCAAACTTGCAGACGATCACTGGCGCGCGAGCCCCGCCAACTGCCCGGTCTTGGCCAACAGCTCCGCGTTCAGAATCGAGCCACCGGCGGCGCCGCGCACCACGTTGTGCGACATCGCCACGAGGCGCAGATCAAACAGATGATCGGCGCGGACCCGCCCCACCGTGGTGGCCATGCCGCGCCCTCGCCCGGCATCGCGACGCGGCTGCGGGCGATCGGGTTCATCGCGGATGATCAGCGAGGGCTCGGGCGCCGACGGGAGACCGCGCACCGCTTCGTATCCCGTCCAGCCGCGCAACACCTCCAGCGCCTGCTCCGGTGTGGGCTTGGTGGCGAACGCGACGGACATGCATACGGTATGCCCATGCTCAACCGGCACCCGGTTCGCGTGCGCACTGGTCACGATGTCCGCCATCGTGATCGCGCCCTGCCGGTACGTCCCCAGCAACTTCACCAGCTCCGTTTCGATCTTCGGCTCTTCGTCGCCGATGAACGGAATCACGTTCCCAAGAATGTCGAGCGAAGCCACTCCGGGATATCCCGCACCGGACACGGCCTGCATGGTGGTGGCAAACACTTTCGTGACCGTGAATGCCTGGTGCAACGGAGCCAGTGCCGCAGCCATGACCGTGGTGGCACAGTTGGCATTCGTGACAATGCCTCCACTCCACCCACGATTCGCGCGCTGCACCGTCAGCAGCTCCAGGTGATCACCATTGACTTCCGGAATGACGAGCGGCACATCGGCATCCATGCGATAGTTCTTCGCATTGGACAGCACCATGCGTCCCGCCCTGGCGAAGGCCGCTTCCACGTCACCGGCCACGCCGGAATCGAGCGCCGAAAAGATGATGGGGGCGGTGACCTCGTCGGGCGTGCAGTTCTTCACCGTCAACGCCGCTACCGATTCGGGCAGCGTGCCTTCAAGCCATTTCGCGGCCGACCGATACGATTTGCCCGCGCTTCGTTCCGACGCGGCGACTTCGACCAGATCAAACCAAGGGTGCGCGTCGAGGAGGCGAATGAACGCCTGTCCGACGGCGCCGGTTGCGCCAAGAACGGCGACCGGCCAGCGAGTGGCTGTGAGTGTCATGCGAGAAGGGTGCGAACGATGCGAACGTATGCGTCAACCGACGCGTCGAGTTCCGCCACATCGATGTACTCGATGGGCGTATGGGCCACATGAATGGAGCCGGGCCCGAACAACAGCGGCGTCCCCCACCGATCGAGCAGCGGGATGTCGCTGGTATATGCAACGGGTTCCACCTCGAATCCGCTAATCGTCTGAAAATGCTGCGCCGGAATGTGCGAGCCCCACACCAGCTCGGCACGATCACCTGCCCAGGCCGCGAAGGCCGCCTTGACCGGCTCCACATCGCCGACCAGGCGGATCATGATTTCCGCCTCGGCCAACCCCGGCACGATGTTCGCCTCGGTGCCGGCACGGAGGACGCCGATGTTGTAGGTGGTCTGCCCGAGGATGGGATCACTCGGTAACGTCACGGTCCGCAGTTGCGGCAAAAGATCGAGCATCCCCTCGAGGGCACTCTCGCCGAGGTGCGCGTACGCTGAATGCGCCTCTCGCCCGCGCACACGCACAATGACGCGCTGCGCCCCCTTGCAGCCCGACGCCAGCTTGCTCTCGGTCGGCTCGCCATTCACCAGAAAGCGACTGGTCGCCGGAAGCCGGTTGGCAGCTCGGGCACCGGGGGATCCTTTCTCTTCCCCCACGACGAAGAGCAGGTCAACACGCTCTTCTCCCTGCTCCGCGAGCCGCTGCGCGGCCACCATCATGGCCGCCGCGATCCCTTTGGCGTCGCAGGCGCCCCGCCCGTAGAGGCGATTGCCGTCGAGACGCGGGGGGACAAAAGGCGGTACCGTATCGAGGTGAGTGGAGAGGGTGACCCCACCGCCCTTCCGCGTCGCCCAGACATTGGAGCGCGCCGGCTCCACTTCCTGCAAGGACACGTTCCATCCGCGGGCAATCAGCCAGCGGGAGACGAAATCCACCGCGTCCCGTTCACGGCCGGTGGTGGACTCGATAGACAGCAGTTCAGTGGCGAGAGCAACGGCATCAGACATGCCGACAAGATACACGCCCCACGTCGTGTAGCGCGCCCCCGCCGCCGCCGGTTTTTGCTCCGAATTTCTACGGACGCGTGGTCAACTGCGAACGAGAAACTCGAGGATCACGGCGTTCAGCCGGGCATCATCCATGTCGTCGTCCCAACCGGGCGCCACCAGCGCGATGACTCGATGTGCACCGGAGTTGCACTCAATCGCCACCGTGTCGGGCGCCATGGTGGCCGCGACTTCACGTTGATCTACCGGTACTTCAGGAAGTTCGAGGCAAATCCAGGTGGTGCCCTGCGAATCCGACACGGTGCGCACCGCAGCTCCGACGAAAGGGATGAAAAAACAGTGGTGCGTGGCTCGACGGCGGCGATACCGACGTGGCCGTGCGTCCATACCCGGAGCGGGACTCGAACCCGCACATCCTCGCGGATAAGGGATTTTAAGTCCCTTTTCAATAGACGCGGGACCGGTCTTCAGTTATCCGCACCGAGTAGAAAACGAGAATACCCACAATCTGCATCGGGCGCCATCGACCCCGAACGAAGCCCGTACATCCCCCGAGGCGTCACCCGAGGTTATAGACGGGGCATGTCGCGCGTCCGTATCGACGACGCCGGGTGCTGGATCCGGCACGAGGCTAAGAATAGCCAAGGGTATGGCTCGATTCGCGTCGGAGGCCGGAAAGGCCGTTCCGTCTTGGTGCACCAGGTCATCGCCGAGTCGCGATACGGCGCCATCCCATCAGATCGCATGGTTTGCCACACCTGCGAAGTCCGTACACGCCGAAGCCGCATATACTCTCCGATAAAAGGGCGGTGACATCACGCTGATATCACCGCCCTTGGGAAACCGAGGCCTGACTACCGCTTCGTCGGCATGGGACTTAAGTCGCTGCGAAGCACCTTGCGGCTCAGTACGCGCTGTCCGTCTGGGCTCACAGTAAGACGGAAAAGTTCAATTCCCATCATACCAGGTTCGATGTTGTTGAGCTCAAGCCTGACATCAATAAACTGCGTGCCCGCCGAGTCTTGGAGCGGACTCACTCTGAAGAAACGCCCCGTCATCGGACGCGACTTCGATAACGAGCTCTTGAATTGCGCATAAGCGGCGTTGCCATGGGACTTGCAGGCCACACTCGTGTCCGCACGAAAACACTGGGGACGTGGTACGAAACTGTACGACGACAGTTCCGAACCGAAACTCTCGATTACGGCGCGCACGAGCGCAGGAGAGGGTGTGGACTTTTTCCCCGATGGTTGTGCGTGCGACACACTGGCGCAAGCCAACAGCAGAGCCGAAAGCTGGAAACAAAGAGTTCGCATGGCTGGGATTGGTAGAGGGAGCCGCGCGTTCGACTTACCGGCTGCAGTTTGGCGCCTGAGCATAGATTTGCGTATGTAAGTAGTTTCCAAGGTGCCCTGCCTCATGGCGTGCGATTTGAACGAACTCCGCGTCTGTTGGAGTGTATCCGCTTTTCCGTTTCCCGCTAAGCACGACCTGTTGTGCCGCATACTGGGTTCTTCCGAGTGATTCAGTCGTGTCATCCACCATAAACCAAGTTGATGACTTGTATATGGCAAATTGCTGGGCGGCGTTGTACAGCGCATAACCACTCCGAAAGCAGTATTCGCCAGTGTTCGAGTTCATCATTCGTAGCGCAGTGGCCATGATTGAGTCACGAAGTGCTCCTTGAACGGGGGTAAGGATGCACGTCGAAGATCCGGGTGGATCGCAGTGGGTGATTAGTTGCTGAATCGTTGGTTGTGGCTCCCCCCCGCCACCGCAGTCTACCGTGCACGTTGAACCACCGCCCTCAGAACCTCCACATGGCATACCCGGATTACACGAGCCGTCATCGCCGGGGGTTGGAGCCTCAGGGTCCTCCGGGAAGTAATCGTCGCATTGCGGTTGCGACGGATCTTCCTCGCACGGCTGATCGTACCACTCGCATGGCCAATAGTAGGTTCCTGTAGACGTGACTGTGTGGGTGCAAGACCAAGACGCTCGTGGAGACAACGATACCTCTGCATCGGCCGGCGCGGTGGGGTTTTCGCCACACGCAGTTGTGATGGATAGAACTAGCATACACAACGTCAATGATACTCTTCGAAGCAAAAACATATTCCTCCGATCTGGACTATTACAATTCGCGCCATTTGCGCGAAGCCACGATATGAAGCGGTACAGAAGTCGTCAATAGAAACCTTGTGCAGATTTTTTCCGCTGAGTGCCTGCATCGCAGTTCTGTTTAGTTTCGACTGACCGGTCTATACCATGTTTAGCACGCCCCTTATTGTTTGTTCGCATGCAGCACGCCGTTGAGTGCGAGGACGCCGACGCCGACGTCACGGTGGTAGAAGACACGAGCACACACGTGTTGGCCGCGATCACGTGCACGTCGGCGTTGCGGGAGCGACTCGCGGCGCGGAAGGCGCCGGAGCCGGTGGCTGAGCGTGTGCCGGGCGAAGAGGGCTGATCGTCCATGTCCAAGCCCGCCGTCGTGCGCTACATCGCCGCACTCTCCCCCACCGAAAGCGGACGCCTCCTCAATGCGCACGAGGTGAGCGACAGCGTGTTCGGTGGGCAGGTGAGCAAGAAGTGGGTATGTGCCAAACCTGGGCACTATTGTCACGTGGTCGGGCGGATAGTGCTCTAGATACGTAGGCGAAATCCGCGCATGGGTGGGATCTTTGCAACAGGTGGCGTCCGGAGTTAGCGAGCTTCGGTTGCATGACATCGTGCGCCTGTTCGGACAGACCGCCGCTGACGAGAACGTCTCCGCGGTGCATAAACACGCACAAATGCGACATTGCGACCCGCGCATGACCGGCCGGTACAAGATGCCTGCGCAAGCACGCCAGGCGGCTGAAGCAGTCGCCCGTCGGCTTGGCATCGTAAAGCCGACGAAAAAAAGCCCGCGAAGGGCGATGGACTTAATCTGGGGACTATTGTGCCCTAACTGCCAGCGAACGACCCAATGCCGGGGGCCGACCGATCTGGCCATCGCGAGCTCGCTCACGCTCAGTGAGGTCCAAATGAATGTAGCCCGTCCACCATTTCAGGGGATACGTCCCCTGAATCCTCCCCCGACCGCGACAGACTGAGTCGGGGGCGAGGATCGCAAGTCTATACCCGGAGCGGGACTCGAACCCGCACATCCTCGCGGATAAGGGATTTTAAGTCCCTCGCGTCTACCGGTTTCGCCATCCGGGTGTTGTGCACCACCACGTGCACCGTCCAACGCCGACCGACAGGCGCAGCTTACTCCGTTGGCCCGCCAAACGCAAAACGGGAGCGCCAGAGCGCTCCCGTTTGCCAACACACCACCGTTCCGGCATAACGCCGAAGAGAGCGGGAAACGGGACTCGAACCCGCGACCCCAACCTTGGCAAGGTTGTGCTCTACCAACTGAGCTATTCCCGCGTCTACCGACCACCGCGTCGGCAACGGACAGGATTCTAGCCAGCCCGAGCCCCCCGGACAAGCACCCCCGGGCTAATCCCGCAACCCCAGCGCGTGAGAGGCGTACCAGAGCGTATGCGCCAGAAGTCCGGCCAGCGCCGCATCACCGCCGTTCCCACAGCCCCGACCATCGGCGTCTACCACCTCCGCCGCGATGCCACCATCGAGCGGTGCCCGGCGAAGCCAGCCCATGACTTCCTGTGCCTCGGGACCCAGGAGTCGGGCCACCTGCAGCAACAGCGGATTGACGGACGTCAACTCGACGGCAGTGGCCCGCACGGTGCGCCGGAAAAGGGAATCATCACGATCCAGCGCATCATAGAGGGGCAGCCACAGCAAGGAACCGGCGGCGTCGTCGTGGAGTGCCGCCCCGCCTACCAGATCTACCGCGGTGGCCAGCCGGGCCTTTTCGCCCCGCTCGACAGCGAAGTGCCGGCGGATGGCCGCACGAACGGCGGCCGGATCTTCCACGGCAGCCGCCGCCTCCTCATCCAGCGTGCGCCGGAACACATCCAGCGCCATGGCGACGGCGGCATTCCCATGCAGCGTGAATGGGAAGGGCGCCGGTGCTCCCGATGCCGTAACTTCGGTGGAATACAGCGGGATGCGTTCATCACGTCGCGCCACGATGTCGTCGTGGCTCAGATACAGCGTATCGGCGACCACGGGATCTTCCACCAGCTGATCGTCCCCCGTGTCGCGGATGTACCGGTCGGTGGCGATGGCGAAGGCGGCCGGCCCCTCTACCGCGAAGCCCGGCTGAAAGAGCGTGCCGTCGAAATAATGGACTCCCTGCCCCGGCGCATATCCGTGGAGTTCACAGGCTCGGACCAGCAACTCGCGCGCAAGGCCCGTATCCGCCAGCTGAATCGCCGGCAAGGTCCACATGAGTGCTTCCCAATCGCGCACCGTGCACCCAATACCATGCCACGGCGCCCGTGAGCGCATGAGATAATAGTGCGCATCATCGAGACCGCGTCCGACCGCATAGAAATACGCAAAGAGCAGGTTGCGGTTCAGCAACCGGTCGATGTTTTCATTGCCGGTGGTTTGCTCAAGGGCGGTCAGCGCTTCCCGGGTGGCCGTCAGCAGCGATCGCCATCCACGGCGCCTGAGGACACTCACCGTCGCCTGCGCACCGTCACGCTCCGGCCCGACCGCGATGTAAAACGCGGTCTGCACGGCCTTTCCGGCCGGCGCCGTTACGGTGCGGCGCAAGGCAAACGTGCGCGGCTCGCGCGAAGCGCCCTCGGCCACCTCTACCGTGGCTGGTCCATCACAGCCAATCGCCACGGCCACCATGCCGGGAATCGCGGCTCCCTCGAGCAGGACGACCTCGTCGTCTCCCCGGCTGGCCACATGCTCATCATCGAACGGGCGCGCAGTGCGCACCCGTTGCTGGCGATGCCCAAGGGTCCCCTCCATGGCCAACTCAATGGCGACATCGACCGTCCCACGATTCTCCACGGCCAATGTGTAGACGGCGCCCGCCATGTCGGCGTCCCGGCCATACGGGGCAAAGATTGTCCCACGCACGACGAGCGAACCCACGGTGCACGTAAAGGTGGGTAACCAACCATTCGCCCGTTCCCACGCGATCCCCTCGGCCGCGAGCGCCCGCACTTCTCCCCCCACCCGCAGCACCGGCCCCATCAAGGGTGCACCGTGCCCGCTCACAAAATCGGGGGCCCCCGCCACCTCAATGGCCGCGCGCGCGCCGCGGTGCAGCACGCCGAGCGCATGTATGGCCCCGTCCATGGGGTTGATACACGGAATGGTGAGCCAGTGATTACCGGTCAGCTGCCAGGGAACGGACGGAATGGGACGCATGGGGACCAAGGCGTCGCGCATGGACCGCGACGCGGAATCTGGAGTATCCCAGCATCAGACGCCGCCGCTTCGTTGACGGGCACTCCGTGCCGGGCTAAGGTGCGAAGCACACGGCGGTAATCTAGCCGGTTTTACCATGTCAACCTGACGTGCACTTGATATCCAGCTCGCTCTTGCCAATCCGGCGGATGCTTTTTTCAAGGGAAACCTCCTCCCTGATGCCCCAGCGCATGCTACGCTGCCCGCTGGGGTGGGCGTGGCGCCTGGGCGCGGCGCTGTGCTTTCCTCTTGCTGCAGCCCAGGGGCAAAGCGTGAGCGGCGTTGGAGACGATGCGATCCCCATTCCGCGCGGTGGCTTCCGTATCCAGGTGGGCGGGCTCTGGAACGACTATCGGGAGGTCTACTCCCCCGGCGCAGGCAAACAGGCACTGCTCCGCGGTCTCGCCACCGAGAACCTCGGGGTCAACCTTATGCCCCAGCTCTCGGACGCGCAGGCGGGCATCCGCGCCTTGACGGGAAACAGCAGTTTTGCCTTGTCACTCGGCCCTCTTGAATCGGCCGGTGAAGTGCGTCAGAGTATCGCACCGTTCGCCCTCGACTACGGGGTAAGTCGACGGCTCTCTCTGCGCGCAGTAGTGCCGTACGTCGAATCCCGCGATGTGAGCCAGTTGATCCTCAACCGCAACGGCACCGCCGCCAACGTGGGACGCAACCCCGCCCTGGGCACCGCGGGTCAACAGGCCCGTGCCGCCAACGCGGCGCTGCTCGGTCAGATTGATGCGGCACGGACTGCGCTGACGGCGGAAATTTCGCGCTGTGCCAATGTGAGCGCGACCGGGTGTGATGCCATTCGGGCCAACCCGGCCGGCGCACAAACGCTCGTGACACGGGCGAGCCAAACCCGATCATCACTGGCCACGGTGTACGGCGATGGTGACGCGGCTGGCGCGCCGGTGGTACCCATTTCCGGCTCCTCACTGCACGCCGCCGTCGTCTCCACAGTCGGAGCGCTGCGAACGGACTTTGGCGCCTACGGCATTACGAGCATCGCTGCCGCGGCACAGCCGCAACCAGCCGTGACCATTTTCGGGCCTGGCAGCATTGGCTCGATTACCAGTGACACGTTCAACGTGGGCTACGCACGTCTCGGCGATACCCGCCGGGCCGGAATTGGCGACATCGACCTCACCGCCACGTATCTCCTCTTCGACAGCTTCAACGCTGATCAGGTGAAGCGCGTGCTGTCGCCGGCACGCGGTCTGCGCAGCAATCTGACGGTTGGATGGCGCTTCGGCACGGCGGGGGCAGACCGGGCGGAAGATGCGTTTGACGTACCCATTGGCGAAGGGGCGAACGCTCTGCTGGTGCGCAGCACGACCGACGTCCTGTTCAATAGGTGGGCGTGGATGAGCGCAACGGTGCGTGCCGTGAAGCCCTTCGGTGATCGAATCGCCGTCGTGGTGCCGTTCCGCGATGAGACGTCCCTGCTGTCGTCGCCGGTGGACATCGTCAGTGCCGCACGCACGCTCGGCACCCGTCTTGAGTTCGAAGTGGCCCCACGAATGGCGATCGGTCAGTTCTTCGGACTTTCGGCGTCGTATCTGGTTCGGCACTGGGGCGCGGACGTCTTCGACACGGAGCGCGCCGAGTCGTCAGCGTCGCTGACGGAGCCGTTCACAACGCCGTCGCGGACGTTCAGCGCCGCCGCTGTTGGGGTGACCTTCTCCACGCTCAACAGCTACGTGCGCGGTCGTTCGCGATTTCCTGCCGAAGTGGTTTACACGCATACCACGCCGCTCGGTGCGTCCGGCGGATTTGTCCCCGTGGTCTCCAGCGACCGGCTTGAACTGCGGATTTACACGGGCTTCCCGCGGCGCTGAGCCGGCCGCCGTCCACCGGCCTCGGTCTCGCCGGTGCTGGTGGTGCTCACCATCTCGACGCCGCGCGCGATGAGTTCGCGCGCGTGTGCACGACTGACTTCGCGATCCGCATCCCCGCCGAGCATCCGGGCAATCTCCACCACTCGCGCATCATCGGTCACGACCGTGGTATCCGACGTGGTAACGGTGCCCACCGCGCTCTTGTGGACGACAATGTGATGGTGCGCCCGCGCGGCGATCTGGGCGAGATGCGAAATGGCCAACACCTGATGATGCGAGGCCACGCGTCGCATGAGCGCCCCAACTTGCCAGGCCACCGCGCCGCCGACGCCAGCATCCACCTCGTCGAACACGAGCGTCGGGACCTGCTGCAGCTGGGCCAGAACGGTGCTCAGGGCCAGCATGACACGGGAGAGCTCGCCTCCCGACGCAATGCGCGACAACGGACGCACATCACTTCCGGCATTCAAGGACGCGACAAACGACACGGATTCGGCACCAGCCACCCCCACCTGATCCAGCGGAATCAGCTGCACCGCCACGCGCCCTTCCTGCATCCCGAGCTCCGGCAACAAGGCTGACACGGCTCGAGAAAACTCCGCCGCGCCACTCTGTCGTAGTCGGGTCAGCTCCGCGGCCGCCTCAGACAACGCCCCCTCAGCGGTGGCACGCGCACCGGCAATGGCCGCCAGATCAAGCGCACCGCCATCGACCAATTCGAGCTCGGCGCGCGCACTCGCCCCCGTGGCAAGTACGTCTGACATGGTGGGACCGTACTTCCGCATGAGCCCGAGCAGCTGATCCCGTCGGCGTTCAAGGGTGCGCAACCGCGAGGGATCGGCCTCCACCGTTTCGGCATAATGTTCCAACTCGGTGGACAATTCATCCAGGGCATACACCGCCGCATCAAAGCCAGCCTGAAGACGCTCCAGCTCCGGATCGATGCGGGTTAGCGAAGTGAGTGCACGACGCACCGTCGCCAAGCGGGTGAGCGCGGCGCGATCATCGCCGGTAATCGCCGCCGCTGCCTGCGCGGCCAACCCTTGCAGTTCTTCGGCGTGCGACAGCCGACGGATATCGCCGTCGAGCGAATCGTCTTCGCCCACCACAGGGGCAACATCCTCAATTTCCCGCACCACGTACCGCAGGTAGTCGGACCGACGTGCGGCGTCCTGGCGGCGTTGTTCGAGCTCGCGTTCACGGGCCCGCAAGGCCATCAATTGCGAGTACGCCTCACTCACGCGCTCACGCGCCTCAGCGGCCTGCACGTACGCATCAAGTACGTCGCGTTGGTGCTCGGCATCCACCAGCTGACGCGAGTCGTGCTGTCCGTGCACACTCACCAGACACGCACCGATTTCCGCCAGCACGGCGGCTGTTACTGGTGACCCATTAATCCAGGCGCGCGACCTGCCGTTGCTACCGACCTCCCGCTTGAGGACGAGCAGTTCATCGTCCGCCTCGATACCGCGTTCGTCCAACAGCGCACGGAGTTGGGTCTGACGACGGAAATCAAAAACCCCTTCTACCGTAGCCTTCTCGCTGCCGCTCCGCACACGATCGGCCGCAGTGCGCTCCCCCAGCAACATGCCGAGCGCACCAATGATGAGCGATTTTCCCGCGCCCGTTTCGCCGGTCAGCACGTTCAACCCCTCCGCCAGCGGGAGCGTGACCGCGTCAATGACGGCGACGTTTCGAATGCGCAATTCAACGAGCATCGGCGTTACCGATGAGAGTCGGAACGAATCAGATGGCGGCGTCGCCGTCGCGCTCGGACAGACCTCCCCATCCCAGCTTCCGGCGCAGTCGAGTAAAGAACGTCGTGCCGGGGAAGCGCACGATCTGCACCGAGCTGCGGGCCCGCCGCACCACGAGCGTTTCTCCGCCCGTGAAGGTAGTGCCAACCTGACCGTCGATCGTTACCAAAAGTTCTTCGGGACCATCATCGGCACGCACCTTCACTTCCACCTGCGGAGGCAGCACCAACGGGCGCATGGCCAACGTGTGGGGCGATACGGGGGTGAGCACGATGCTCTCCACCGTCGGCACCACGATCGGACCACCAGCAGAAAGCGAATACCCCGTTGAACCGGTTGGCGTGGAGACCACCAAACCATCGGCAGAGTACGACCCGATGGGCTCGTCGTCCACAAACACGGTGAAGCGCACGACCCGCGCAAACCCGCCTTTGTGCAACACCACATCGTTCAGGGATCGCCACGCGCAGCGTTCGTTTCCGTCGCGGTCCAAGGCGCAGGATTCAAGCGCCATACGGGCTTCGGACACAAAGTCCCCGCGCGCAAACCGCCGCACCCCTTCTTCGAAGTCCGTGGCGCTACTGCTGGTGAGAAATCCCAGTCGCCCAAGGTTGATGCCGAGAATCGGCACGTTGTGTCCGTCGAGCCAACGGGCACCACGCAGCAGCGTGCCATCTCCCCCCAACGTGAAGAGCGCCTGCACCGTGTCTGGTGCACCAAGTCGCTCTCCCCCTTCCGCGATGTCCCACAGCTCATCCTCGAATGCGAGCGTTAGCCCGAGCGAAGGCGCTACGTCCAGCAGCGTCCCGAGGATGGCCGGCAAACCGACATAGCCACGATGTCCAATGATCCCGACGCGCATCAACCGGCGAGTGCTTCAGACTCGTGCAACGCACGCACCCGATCGGCAATGCCCGCCGCATCGAGCCCGAGAGACGCCAACTGCTTCTTGCGTGGCGCCGCGTACACGATTTTGTCCGGCACACCATGTACAGCCGTGCGCACCTGTGGCGACTGGCGATGAATGATGGAGCTGATGAACGCCCCGAATCCGTTCATGGCCACGCCCTCCTCCACCGTGAGGATGTGCGTGTGATCGGCAAGAATGGCCGCGAGCGTGACCTCGTCGTAGGGCTTCATGTAGCGGCAATTCACCACCGTCACATCGAAGCCTTCCGCAGCCAATGCTTCGGCGGCGGCAACGGACGGGCCGACCATGGTGCCGACGGCGAGTATGGCCATCTCCTTGCCTTTGCGCAGCACTTCCCACGTGGCGTACGGCGTGGCGGGAATCTCGGACATCGCGGCCGGCACGTCAGGCGACGTATCACGGGGATAACGCAGGGAAAACGGACCGTCGGTGTGCTCCACCGCCGCACGCAACAAGCCCAGCATCTCTGTGCCATCCTTGGGCGCCGTAACCGTCATGTTCGGTACGGTGAGCATGTACGGGATGTCGTACAGGCCCATGTGCGTTTCGCCATCTTCGCCAACCAGACCAGCACGATCCATGGCAAAAATCACGGGCAGTTTCTGCAATGCAGCATCGTGAATGATGTTGTCGTAGGCACGCTGCAGAAACGTCGAGTAAATCGTCACGATCGGGCGTACACCGCGCGTGGCAAGCCCCGAGGCAAACGTGACACCGTGTCCTTCGGCAATACCGACGTCAAAAAACCGATCGGGAAACGCTTTGGCAAACGCTGCGGTGCCCGTGCCCCCAGGCATGGCGGCGGTGATGACAGCCACGTCACGACGCTCGGCGCCAATCTCCGCGAGCCCCTTGCCGTACACGGCCGTGTAGGCGGGGTTGCCCGTGGACACCGTGATCTGCTTGCCGGTTGCCGGGTCGTGGCCAGGCGGCAACGCGTGCCACTTCTCACCGTGTTCGCCGGCGGGAAACCCACGGCCCTTCTGCGTAATGACATGCACGAGGCGTGGCGTATTCATCTCACGCACCGCCGCGAACGTATCCATTAGCGCATCGATGTCGTGCCCGTCGATGGGGCCGAAATACCGGAAGCCCAGCTCCTCGAACAACACACCCGGCGTGAGGAACGACTTGACGCTTTCCTCCCACTTCCGGAGCAGTGTCCCCGCCGACTGGAACGGCTGCGGCGCGCTGTCCACCAGATCGCCAATGCGCGAACGCAACCGATTGTACAGCGGGTTACGCTGAATGCTGGTGAGGTACTTGTGCATCGCCCCCACATTCGGCGCGATGGACATCTCATTGTCGTTGAGGACGACAATGATGTCTCGATCGGAATGTCCCGCGTTGTTGAGCCCTTCGTACGCCAGACCGGAGCCGAGCGAACCGTCGCCGATGACGGCGACGGCCTTGAACGATTCGCCCATCACGTCGCGTCCCGCGGCCATCCCGAGAGCCGCCGAGATGGCGGTGGCGGCATGGCCAGCGCCGAACGTGTCGTACTCGCTCTCCGTGCGCTTGAGGAAGCCGGACAACCCGCCCTCCTGACGCAGCGTCTCCATGCGATCGTTGCGACCCGTCAGCAACTTGTGCGGATACCCCTGATGACCGACGTCCCAGACGATCTGATCGGCGGGCGTCTCAAAGACCGCGTGCAGGGCGACGGTGAGTTCCACCACGCCCAACCCGGCGCCGATGTGGCCGCCGGTACGCGAACACACATCGATCAGACGCTCACGGATGTCCTGCGAGAGCGTGCGCAGCTCCTCACGGGAGAGGCGGCGGACGTCGGCGGGGGACTTGATGCCTTCGAGGATGGACATGGACATATCGGGAAGAATGCGGAGACCGCGTTCGAACGAGAAGACAACTCGGGAATTCGCGACGGGGACACCGTCTCAGGACCGGCGCTCCACGATGTAGCGCGCCAACTGCTCGAGGGTGGGGGTCAGCAACCCCTCCTCCTGCAGTGCCGCACACCCGTCTTCCACCAACGCAACAGCGCGCTCAATCGCTCCCTCGACCCCAAGAAGCGCTGGATACGTGCTCTTGTTCAGGTCGAGGTCGCGGGCCGCCGTCTTTCCAAGTTGGTCGGTGGTGGAGGTAATATCGAGGACATCATCCGCAATCTGGAATGCCAGGCCAATGGAGGCACCGTAGCGGGCGAGCGCAATGCGACGCGATTCCGTTGCACCCGCGGCCCTCGCCCCAAGGGTCACCGACGCCATGATCAACGCCCCGGTCTTGAGCCGGTGCACCCGCTCGAGCGCTTCCAGGGTCAGCTGGACCCCCTCCCCTTCGAGGTCGAGCAATTGCCCACCGATCATGCCACCGGCCCCGGATGCATCCATGAGGTCACGCACGATGTCTGCGGCCACCAAATCGGACAATCCCATGGCCTTTGAGGCATGCCAGGCACTCCGGGCCGCCAGGGGCACCATGGCCAGACCAGCCGCGGTCGCCACCGGCACGCCGTAGACCCGATGGACCGTTGGACGCCCACGGCGCACATCGTCGTCGTCCATGCACGGCAGATCGTCGTGCACGAGCGAATAGGCGTGCACCACTTCCACCGATGCGGCGAGATCGAGCGCCACCCCCGTCCCGCCGCATGCCCGGTAGGCCTCGAGCAGCAGAATGGCTCGCAACCGCTTCCCTTCTCCGAGCAAGGCATAGCGGATGGCCTCCGCCGTGAGCGGGGCGACGTCGCCGAGCCAGCGCGCACAAAAGCCGTCGAGCGCGCGCTGCACCGCCACGCGTTCACTCGCGAAGGTCCGCGCCGTGTCTTCCGTCATCGCCGACGTGCTGGACACAGGCATCGATCAGGCTCCCAACTCAACCACGGAGAATGACCCGTCCACCGCCTCAACCAGCTGCTGGACGCGTGCATCGACCGTCTTGAGCGATGCGCCCGCGGTCCGCAGGTGGGCGATCCCCTCCTCAAACAACTTGAGCGCCTGTTCAAGATCCAAATCGTTGCGCTCAAGAATGCGCACGATCTCCTCGAGGCGGTTCAACGCCTGCTCGAAGGTCATCTCGGTCATGTGCGCTCCGTCTGAGGCGTGTCGTCCATGCTGGGCTCGGCCGATCCAATCATGCCATCGGGCAGTGGGCGGTGGTCGCCCGCTGTCGCAGCTACGATGCCGTCGCGCAGCCACAAATCGAACGGCGCGCCGGCAGGTAACTGCTTCCAACTGGACAAAGTAGCGCCCCCGGGCGTTCGCGCCACCGCAAACCCTCGGGCGAGTGTGCTCAGAGGCGACAGGGCCTGCAATTGCCCGGCGACCAACTCCACGCGCGCCCGGCGTCGCTCCACGACACGCTGGGCCGCGACCCCGAGGCGTTTCTGCACCTGGGTGAGCGACGCGATGGCGCGGTCTTCCCGACGCTTGGCGGCGGCGGCGAGACGCTTCCCGAGGGCGTCAACGCGTGCAATTACCTCGCGGCGTGACGGCACCGCCAATTCCGCCGCGGCAGAAGGCGTGGCCGCACGCACATCAGCCACCAGGTCGCAGATGCTCACGTCCACCTCGTGGCCTACGGCGGAGACCGTCGGGATGGGACAACCTGCCAAGGCCCGGGCTACCCGCTCGTCGTTGAAGGCCCACAGATCCTCCCGCGAGCCTCCCCCACGGCCAATGATGAGCAGGTCGGCATCATTCCACCGCGCCAGCTTACCAATGGCCGCCACCAGCGATTCCGGGGCGCCCTCGCCCTGTACCTTGGCTGGAATGATCACCAGTTCCACATCCGCACTGCGGCTACGGGCCACCGTAATGATGTCGTGCATGGCCGCGCCGTCCGGGCTGGTAATCACGGCAATCCGCCGCGGAAACGCCGGCAGCGGCCGTTTCCGCGAGGGATCGAGTAACCCGTCCTTTTCGAGCCGCAGCCGCGTCTGCTCGAGCGCTTTTCGCCAGAGTCCATCGCCAGCGGCTTCGAGTGCCCGTACAGAGAACTGCAGATCGCCTCGCACCGGCCAGACCGTCATCTGCCCAAGCGCCAGGACCTGCATCCCTTCATCAGGGGGAGCCGGAATGCGCTTGGCCGCAGAGCTCCAAATGACGCAGTTGATCTGCGCCTCGGCATCGCGGAGCGAGAAGTACCAGTGCCCGTTACGGTGTGCCTTGAAGTTGGTGACCTCGCCCCGCACCCACAGCGGAGGGAAGGCCCCTTCAATCAGATCCTTGGCGGCAGACGTCAAGGTATGCACCGCAATGGCCGCCTCGGGTGTGCTGCCCGGCGACTCGTCGGCAGGCACCGACGGCCCGTACCCGCTGGTGCGACGCGATGCCATGGTCAGCGCGGCGTCAGCGTGCGGCAACCGCGAGTGTGCGCTCGGCAGCCCGCACCGTGTTGCGCAACAACATCGCAATGGTCATCGGGCCCACCCCGCCCGGCACAGGGGTGATCTTCGATGCCACGTGCACGGCGCTTTCAAAGTGCACGTCCCCGCACAACCTCGTGCCTTTGGCCTTGGTCGCATCCGGCTTGGTGTTCATCCCGACATCGATGACCACGGCACCCGGCTTGATCATGTCGCCCGTGATCATCTCGGCGCGGCCAATGGCGGCAATCAGGATGTCGGCGCGGCGTGTATGAAATGCCAGGTCTTTGGTGCGGCTGTGGCAAATGGTCACGGTGGCGTCGCCACCGGCGCGCCCCTGCACCAGCAACGCCGCCATCGGCTTACCCACAATGTTGCTCCGCCCAACGATTACCGCTTCCGCACCACGCGTATCCACGCCGCTGCGCACGAGCAATTCAATCACACCGGCCGGAGTACACGACACGAAGCCATCCGTGTGGCCGATGAGCAGCTTGCCCACATTCACCGGATGAAAACCATCGACATCCTTTTCAGGCAGGATGTGGCGGATAACGGTGTCCGGATCGATGTGCGAGGGGAGCGGCATCTGCACGAGGATGCCGTGCACACTCGGATCGACGTTCAACCGCTCCACCACCGTCAACAATTCCGCCTGCGTGGTGGAGGCGGGCAAGCGAAGGGTTTCCCCCTGCATGCCGGCCGCCTTCGAGGCCTTCTCCTTGGCGCCCACATACGTGGCGCTCGCCGCATCATCACCAACCAGGACGACAGTCAGTCCGGGGATGATGCCATGTGCCGCAAGGCGGGTCACGTCCGCCGCCACTTCGTGGCGGATGGTTTCCGCAATCGCCTTCCCGTCAATCAACTCAGCGCGCAAAGTCCACCGCCCGGCTTTCACGGATGACCACGACCTTGATCTGGCCGGGGTACTGCAACTCGGATTCGATACGACGGGCAATCTCCTCGGACAGCGCCGTCATCCGCACGTCGTCTACCTGCTCTGGCGTCACCACCACGCGCACTTCGCGTCCGGCCTGAATGGCAAAGACACGCTCAACGCCGCGGTAGCTCGAGGCGATTTTCTCCAATCCTTCCAACCGCTTGACGTACGTTTCAAACGCTTCACGACGCGCCCCAGGGCGCGATCCGGAAATGCTGTCACCAGCCTGGACCAACACGGAGACTTCACTCTCGTGCGGCACGTCATCATGGTGCGCGGCAATGCAGTTCACCACCAACGGATTCTCGCCGTATTTGGTGGCCACTTCCACGCCGAGCTGTACATGGGTGCCTTCGTGCTCATGAGTCAGCACCTTGCCAATGTCGTGCAACAGGGCGCCGCGTTTGGCGAGTGCCACATCGAGCCCGAGTTCCGCCGCCATCATGCCCGCCAGCCACGCCACTTCCTTGGAATGGGCGAGGATGTTCTGCCCATAGCTGGTACGCCAGCGCATGCGGCCAATGAGCTTGATCAGCTCCGGATGGAGCCCCGTGACCCCCACATCATATGCAGCCTGCTCACCGGTTTCGATGATGGCCGCATCCACTTCCTTGCGTGCCTTGGCTACGACTTCTTCGATGCGCCCCGGATGAATCCGGCCATCACTGACCAGCTTCTCGAGCGCGAGTCGCGCCGTTTCGCGTCGGACCGGGTCAAAACAGGAGACGACAACCGTGTCCGGCGTGTCGTCAATAATGACATCGACGCCAGTGGCGAGTTCGAACGCCCGAATGTTGCGCCCCTCTCGCCCAATGATCCGCCCCTTCATTTCGTCGTTGGGCAATGACACCGCCGAGACGGTGCTCTCCGCCGTTGTTTCGGCAGCCACCCGTTGCACCGCCAGCGCCACGATCTTCTTGGCCTCACGCTCGGCGTTGCGTTTGGCACTCTCACGGATTTCCCGCAGACGGCTGGACGCATCAGCGAGCGCTTCGTCTTCCAGACGGCGTACCAGCTCGGCCTTCGCCTGATCGGCACTCAGCCCAGCCAACTGCTCGAGTTTCCGACGTTCTTCAGCGATGAGCTTTTCCAGCTCCTGCTCACGACCACCAGCGGCCTGTTCCCGAACGCCGAGTTCCTTGCCCCGCCGCTGCAACTCCTGCTCGCGACCTTCCAGTGACTCGCGGGCGCGATCCAGCTGCGTCTCACGATCGACAACGCGCTTCTCTTCGCGTTCAACCTCGATGCGGCGTTGGCGCACATCCTGCTCGTGATTTTCGCGCAGCAGAAGAATCTCTTCCTTGCCGGCCACCACGGCGCCTTTCCGGATGTTCTCTGCTTCACGACGTGCTTCATCCAGCACCCGTGCCGCCGTTTCTTCCGCCGTTGCCTTGGCCCGCTGCTGTGCAGCAAGCTCGATCGTGCGTCCGGACTTCCGTCCCAGCACGAAGGCAATGACGGCCGCGATAACACCCACGGCGCCAACAAGCGCCGCAAGGGAAATGTCACCCATGGGGATCTATACTCCACCGCGCCGAACGCGGGTTGGATCGTGAGCCGCAAGATCTATTGGTCGGACAGTCACGGCACGCGCGTGGGACGAAACGCGTACCGCGCCACCCGGCGCGCGCGCGTCACTCCCCACAGCAGCCCTGCCAACGACCGTCTGAAAAGAACGTACGGCTCGACGGAAGGGGCCGCAACGGGGTTACGCGGCCCCGAGGTCCTCGCCCCGTTTCGCGGGGGGCAGCAAGGGACGAATGTCGGCCGCCAACTGTTTGATGTCCGCGGTCAGCTCTTCCATCGCCATCCGTTCCCGGAACAGATCGTCGGTGATCTGGAGCGCCGCCAGAATGGCGGCCTTTTGCGTTTCCATGGTGGCGCTACCGTTGAGGATCGCCTTGATAGTCTTGTCCACATGGTCGGCGACGGCCTTGGTATGCTCCTGGGAAGCCTCGGTGCGCAGCGTGTACTCCTCGCCCATGATGCGCACTTTCACGACGGTCCGCTGATCCATCATCGCTCCGCCCCCTGTCCAATTTGCTGCCGCAGAAAACGGACCCGTTCCGTGAGCTGGGTGGTCTTCTCTCGGGCTTCCTGGAGGCGCGCGCGCAACCGCTCGTTCTCACGCGCCAGCTCCTGGTCCATGGCTTCAGGAGTCGCCTTGGCCGATACCTCCTGAAACGCGGCTTGTACCCGGACGACATCCGCCCGGGCCGCCGCCAGCTGCGCCTCCACCGTGCGCGCCTGAATCAGCGCCGAATCACGGGACTGCTGGGTATCCTCTACCTGCTGGCGGACTTCATCGAGTTTGCCCGTCATCCCGGCAAGGATCTGCTCGAGCTCTCGCGAACGCGCCTCCGCGGCGAGCGCCCGCCGCCGAAATCCGGCCAGCTGGTCACTCAGATTGCGGACGAGCGTGTCAAGCTCGCGAAAAGCCGAGGTCTCAGGTCGCACGAGGACGGATACCCAGTTCCTTGTCGAGAAGCTCCAGGAGGCGGGATCGGCGCCCCTCAATCTCCTTGTCCCGGAGGGTGCGCTCCGGGTGTCGCCACGTCAACCGCCAGGCCAGACTCCGCACCCCATCCGGAACACCGGGGCCCCGGAATTCGTCGAACAGCTGAACACGTTCCAGCAGCTCGCCGCCGCCGGTCCGCAGCGCGGACTCCACGGTCGAGGCCGCTATGCCGTCAGGGACCAGGAGAGCCAGGTCGAACTCCGCCGCCGGCGTTGTAGGGAGCGGAACAAAACGAACGGCCCTGGTGGCTCCCGACTCACGATCCGCCGGCGCATGGGCGTGCGCGCGGGGCTCGGCGATGTCCTGCGAGGAGATCTCCCCCAGGGTCACTTCCACCCCCCAGGCGTCTGTTGCCCAAACCGGCTTGTCCAGCGCCACGGCCTCCACCCGTCCGACCACCCCTACCTCAGGCACCGTGATCGTCCACAGCACGGGCACGGAAGCGCCAACGAGCTGCACGGGGCGCCCGGGGAAAGCCGACGCCGCAATGCGCTCGGCCAGCTCCTTGGCATCCCACATATCGAAGACGGGAGGATTGGGCTCCGTAAAGTGCGCCGGGCGACGTGCCCCCATGATGAGCGCGCCCACCCGCACTTCCTCGAGGGGCAATCGACCGGCCCGGGGCGTGAACACGTTGCCGATTTCGAACAGCCGCAGGTTGCCCTGCATGTGCGAGAGGTTGTATTCCGCACGGCGCGCGAGCGTATCCAAGATCGACCCGCGGAGAAACGGTTCATCCTCCGCGAGCGGATTGCGCACGCGAGGCGTGTCGTCGCCGCCCGACGCGGTAAAGGGCATTGGACGCGTTTCCGCGAGTCCCACGCCGACCAGCGCATCGCGCACCCGACGTGACGCCAGATGGAGCGGATGGTCGGGCGCAGATCCCGGACGGAACGGGCGCAGCTCATCGGGGAGCGCATCAAATCCGACCAGGCGCGCGACCTCTTCAATGAGATCGACCTCCAGCAAGAGATCATGACGCCACGTGGGTGCCTGCACCGCCAACGCCTCTCCCTGGGTCGATACGACGCATCCCAACGACTCCAGACGACGGACGATCTCGTCCACCGGGATTGCCACTCCCAACAGGCGCGCCAGACGCGCTGGCCGAAGCATGACCGGAGCGCGGCTGGCGGGTGCCGAGCCAACGTCGAGGACTTCCACCACCGTCCCACCGGCGACCTGCGTAATGAGTGCCGCCGCCATGCGGGCTACCTCGGCCGTATTACCGGCGTCGATCCCACGTTCGTAGCGATAGCTGGCATCGGTGTTCAGCCCCACGGTCTTGCGCACGCGCCGCACGAAGCGCGCGTCAAACACCGCCACTTCCAACAGAATGTCGGTGGTATCCGTGGTGACTTCGCTGTGCAGCCCACCCATGACCCCAGCCAGGGCCACTGGAGAAGCCCCGTCACAGATGCAGGTGGTCCCGGCGACCAGCGGGCGTTCCGTCCCGTCCAGCGTGACGATCCGCTCGCCCTCGCGCGTTTGGCGCACCACAATGGCCCGGCTCTCGAGTTTGGCCAGGTCGAACGCGTGTACCGGCTGCCCCAACCCATGCAGGACATAATTGGTCGCATCGACCACGTTGCTGATGCTCCGCGCCCCAATTGCATCCAGTCGCTTTTGCAGCCACTCGGGACTGGGCCCTACCTGCACCCCCTTGATGACCACCGCCACGTAGCGAGGGCAGCTCTGGGGGTCCGCCAGGGTCACAGAGGCATGCGTGCCCTGCACCATCGTGGCGCCGCACAGCGTATCACCCAAAACCGGTGGTGCCTGCAGATCCGCTGGCAGGGCCCGAAGCGGCGTGTTCGTGAGCGCACTGATCTCCCGCGCCAGTCCGACGTGTGACAACAGGTCGGGGCGATTCGGCAGCACATCAAGATCGAGGCGTGCATCGCCCACCGGCAGCACCTCAAGAATGGGCGTCCCCGGCGGAACGTTGGTCTCGAGGGTCAGGATGCCGTTGTGCTCTTCACCCAGGCCCAACTCGCGCGCCGAACAGAGCATGCCGTTCGACGTCTCGCCGCGGATCTTGCGCTTCTCGATCTTGAGGCCACCCGGCATCACGGTACCGGTGCGGGCAAACGGATACTTGTTGCCGGCCACCACGTTGGGGGCCCCGCACACGACATCGAGCAGCGTTCCACTGCCGTCGTCAACTTTCGTCACCCAGAGGTGATCGGAGTTCGGATGCCGCGCGGCTTCCACCACCTGCGCCACAACGAACGAGGACAGATGGGCGCCAAGCGTCTCGATGTTGTCGAGGGTCACGCAATGGCGACTGAGCGCCTCACCAATGTCCTGCGCGGAGTGCGTGTGCGGAACGAACTGTTTGAGCCACTCGTGCGAGACGATCATCGAGCGAACTGCTCCAGGAAACGGACGTCGGAATCGTAGAGAACGCGGATGTCGTTGACGCCATAACGGGACATGGCGATGCGGGCGGGGCCCATGCCGAAGGCCCAGCCCGTGTACTTCTCACTATCGAGTCCGGCGGCTTCGATCACGTTGGGATGCACCATGCCGCACCCCAGAATCTCCACCCACCGCAGCCCCTTCCCGTCTCCCAGATCGACCTCGACGTCCATTTGGGCGCCCGGTTCGACGAAGGGGAAATACGAGGGCCCAAAGCGCACGCGACGCGACGAGCCATAGAAGCGACGCGCAAACTCGGCCAGCGTCGCCTTGAGATCCACGAAGCTGATGTCTTCGTCCACCGCCAATCCTTCCAGCTGCATGAACGCCGGGGCGTGGGTGGCGTCGAAGAAATCGCGCCGATACACCTGCCCCGGTGCGAGCACACGCACCGGCGGCGCAAAGCGCTGCAACGTGCGGACCTGTACGGGCGAAGTGTGCGTCCGCAGCAGCGTGTCGTCGCCCAGATACAGCGTATCGTGCAACTCCATGGCCGGGTGATCGGCGGGGAAGTTGAGGGCCCCGAAATTGTACCATTCCGTTTCCGCTTCCGGCCCGAGGGCAATCGTGAAGCCCAGCTCGCGGAAGATTTCGCAGATCTCGTCGATGACGAGGGTGACCGGATGCAACGACCCCCGCCACGACTGACGCGCGGGCATGCTGGCATCAAACGCCGCCGGGCCGGCCGCGGCGCCTTGCCGCGCCCCAAAGGCCTCAAGGGCGTCCTGAATGGACGTCTTGAGGGTATTGAATGCCCCGCCAGCGGTTCGCCGATCCTCGGGCGGCAGCGCGCGCAACGCGCCCTGAAGCGCGGCAAGCCGCTCGTCCTTGAGCGCGTTCAGCTGGCCCTTGGCGACATCAAGCCGGGTGGCCGGGTCGAGCCCGTCCAACAGCGCACGGCATTCGAGCGCGAGCGCATCGGCTTGCGCGAGATAATCGGAGAGGATCACGAGAGGAATCGGAAACGGGAGCACGAAGGGCCGGCATCTTTCGACGCCGGCCCTCGCAACATAACCACTGCCGGTGGCCGCGTGGCGGCACCACCGCAACACGGCCGACCTTACGCGGCCGCTTTCGCTTCGAGGGCCTTGCGCGCCTGTTCGGCAATGGCGGCAAAGGCTTCGGGCTCACGGATGGCGAGATCGGAAAGCACCTTGCGGTCGATCTCGAGGCCAGCCGCATGCAGCCCGTTGATGAACGCGCTGTACGACATGTCGTGCAGGCGCGCCGCGGCGTTGATACGCACGATCCAGAGGCGACGAAAGTCGCGCTTCTTGTTCTTGCGGTCGCGGTACGCGTAGCGCCAGCCGCGCTCCACGGTTTCCTTGGCAGCCTTCCACAGCTTGGAGCGGCCACCGAAGGCGCCCTTGGCATGCTTGAGGATCTGCTTTTTACGCTTCAGGCGAACAACGTTTGATTTTACGCGTGGCATAGTAGGAGATCCTCAGGCAAGAATGAGACGCTTGATTCGCTTCGCTTCGCCGTTGGTCTCGACGATGGCGGGGCGGCGGAGATTACGCTTCCGCTTGCTGTCCTTCTTGGTCAGGATGTGGCTCTTGTAGGCCTTCAGACGCCGCACCTTCCCCGATCCCGTCACGGAGAAGCGCTTCTTGGCGCCGCTGTGGGTCTTCATCTTCGGCATGTTTTACTCACGTCAGCGGTCAACCACCCCGATGTGGGGCGGCCTTTTGTCAGATCACGCGCCAATCACCGAATGGTGTTCACTTGGGCGCGAGGATCATCGTCATCGATTTTCCTTCCATCGTTGGCGCACTCTCGACTTTGGCCAGATCGGCGAGCTGCTGCGAGACCCGCTCCACCACCGCACGCCCCAACTCGGGGTGAGCAATCTGGCGGCCGCGGAACATCAGCGTCACCTTGACCTTGTTGCCTTCTTCGAGGAACTGCCGGGCATGGCGGGTCTTCGTATCGAAGTCGTGATCGTCGATCCCAGGGCGGTACTTGACCTCCTTGAGATGAATCACGTGCTGCTTCTTCTTCGCGAGTCGGGCTTGCTTGGCCTGTTCGAACTTGAACTTGCCGTAGTCCATGATGCGGACCACGGGAGGCCGTGCAGCCGCCGCCACTTCTACGAGATCGAGACCAAGCTCCACCGCCATGGACAATGCTGCGTCCACTTCGAGGATGCCAAGCTGGCTGCCGTCAGCGCCGATCACGCGAACGGGACTGATCCGGATCTGCCGGTTCACCCGTGGCGGACGCTTCGTCGAATCCTGAATAGTGCGTACTCCGGTAGAAGAAACAGAAAACGCGGACCCCTGTGAGGAGCCCGCGTCGCATACGGCACACGCCCTCTGACACACGCACAAGTGCGCGCACGGCAAGGGCTGCCGATCCGATGGACTCCTGCAGCACGCCTTGGAGGACAAATCCTCGCGCAAGGGCCGAAGGGTGGGACGGGCATCGATGTCCGTCCACTTCTCGATTGTAGCCGGACAAGCCCTCCGGGCCGACCGTAAAACCACCACAAACACCTACAACACGATAAACCTAGACAACCACCGGCCAACGTCAACCCCCGTTGGCCTGCCCGTGGCCCCTATTCGGCCAGACGGTAGCCCTTGCCGTCGTGCGCCACCCGCCCAAATCCCACCTGCGCGTCATGTTCGAACATGAGAAGCCATTCTTCCCTGACCGCCTCCGCCAGCAGCGCCCGCTTGGATTCCAAGGTGACCAGCGGCTCCACGTCATAGCCCATGATCCAGGGGAGCGGCAAATGGTGGGTCGTGGGCACGACATCGCCCAGAAAACAGAGCGTTTCTCCGGCGGACCGAACCAAAACGCTCTGATGATGCGGCGTGTGGCCAGGGGTTGGCCGTACGATGATCCCCGGGACGATCTCCCGCTCCCCCTCCACAAAATCGAACCGGTCGGCCGCCACGATGGGGGCCCAGTTTGGCGGGAAGTAACTCGCGGTGGTTCGCTCATTGGGCGTTTCGGCATAGGCCCGTTCGCCCGCCTGCACGACATACCGAGCGTTGGGAAACGCCGAGATCACCTCACCCGTTGGCGTCCGCCACGTGTTGCCGCCGGCATGGTCAAAATGCAGGTGAGTGTTGATGACCATTTTGATGTCGTCCGGCGTAAACCCGGCGGCGCGAATGCCGTCTTCCAGCGCCGTGCGGTCGTCGTGACCACGATTCTCAATGGCATAGATGTCATGGAACTTCGGGGTCTCCTTGTTGCCGGCCCCGGTATCCACCAGAATAAGCCCGTCGTCGTGCTCCACCAGCAGACACCGCATCCCGAGCGGAATGCGGTTTTTCTCGTCCGCGGCCAGCCGCCGCGACCACAACGTCTTCGGCACCACGCCAAACATGGCGCCGCCGTCCAGTTGCTGACCTCCCGCCTGAATGGCGTGAATTCGCAGCCGACCCAGCTGACGGGTCTCGTGCAAAGGCTGCGGAAACGGGTACGACGCATACATGTCGGTCACGCGGGATCGTCCTCAATAGCTGGGAGTGGAAACGCCCGACGCCGGCGGTCACTGGCCGTGGTGCGGCGTTGCTTGGCCGATGGATTCAGGCGAGCATCCAGTTCGGCCCAGGTGCTCACCCCCTCCCCCTCGGCCACCTGCAGCATCCGACACAACGCTTTGGCGGTGGCTACGGCATCGCCGCCCGCCCGGTGGCGCCCCTCGATGTCGATGCCGAAGTACCGGGTCACATGGTCGAGCGACCTTCGGGGCAGTTGCGGGAGCAAGGCCTTGGCCATCCGCACGGTACACAACCGCGGCCCGGACAGCTCATGGCCGGCGGCCCGGCGGAGCTCCTCGCTCACAAAACGCCAATCAAATGCGGCATTGTGAGCCGCGAAGACCGCGCCACGCAGGTGCTCTACCACCTGATCAGCGATGTGACGGAAGCTGGGCTGGTCGCGCACCATTTCCCACGTGATCTGGGTGAGCGCCATGATGTACGGCGGAATAGGCCGCTCGGGATTGACCAGCTGACTGTAGACGTCAGTGACCTCCCCGCCCCGGACCTGCGCGATGGCGATTTCCGTGATGCGGTCCCCACTCGCCGCCTGGCCCCCGGTGGTTTCGACGTCCACGACGGCAAAGGCAATGTCGCGCAGCCGTGGACTGTTCTCCGGGGCCCGCCCACTCCCGGTGCCACGCTTCGTTGTGCTCCCGACCTGGGCAGGCAACGGGACAGCCAAGCCCTCAGCGACGCCCTCGGCCAATGCCCAATGCCCACTAGGCAGACAGACAAACTCCGGGTGGCTGCCGAGCAGCGCGTGCGCCATCCGTTCGGCGGCATCGCCCTGCAGACGATCAACCTGGCACACGTCGCGCATGAGCGTCACGGCGTCGAGCGGCCCGGCCGTCAGGCGACGAAGCGCGCGCCCCGACAACGTGGTCGGTCGCGGGGTCGCAGCGGTACCGAAGGGGCGCGGGGCGCCAGGGAAAGGTCCAGACACAGTTCTAAGATAGCAGCAGGTATGACACCCCCGCTGGTGCTGCCGCGGTCACCCTCCTAGCTTACCAAAGTCTTTGTGAAGAATTTCACAAGCCCAAACACGACGACGTGAAACGCATCGCCGACTCTACCGTTCGCCGGCTGTCCATGTACCTCCGCTACCTGGAGGATCTGGACACGCGCGGCCAGCAAACCGCTTCCAGTGACGAACTGGCCCATCTTTGTGGGACCACGCCGGCACAGGTCCGAAAAGATCTTTCCTTTTTCGGATCCTTCGGGAAGCGAGGCCTCGGCTATCCCGTCCACGAACTGACCGCCCACCTGCGCGAGATCCTCGGACTGCAGCGTGAATGGAAGGTCATCATCATTGGCGCCGGGAAGATCGGCGCCGCCCTGGCCAACTATCGTGGGTTCCGCCAGCGCGGGTTCAAGGTGGCCGGCGTCTACGACAATGACCCCCTCAAGGTGGGACAACCCTGGGGCGAGGCCATTGTTCGTCGGATGGAGGACATTGAAGCGGATCTCACGCGTGAGGACGCGCCGATTGCCGTGCTCGCCATCCCAGCCGAAGGAGCGCAGCAGGTGGTGGACCGCCTTGTTGCCGCCGGCGTCCGTGCCATCCTGAACTTTGCCCCCACGCAAATTACCGTGCCGCCGCACGTGAACCTCAAAAGCGTGAACATGGCGATGGAACTGGAGGGGCTGTCCTTCGCCCTTACCAACCCCGGATATCTCGACGAAGGGGTGGCCTGACGTCGGCGCTGCCCTCCTCCGTTACTGGAGGGCGCGCACGAGTCTGGCGAAATCCGCCGGCGACAATGTTTCCGGCCGAGCCTCCGGGTTGAGCCCACAGGACGTCACGATGTCCAGCGCGCGTTCCGCATCGAGCGACGCGACGGTGCGAACGACCCGCACCAACTGTTTCCGCCGAAGTCCAAAGGCCGCCAGCACAAAACTGCGGAAGCGGGGCTCCAGCTCCGGTTCGATCACCGCCTCCGGTCGAGGAGTCACCCGCACCACGGCGCTGTCTACCGCGGGCGGAGGATTGAAGGAACCGGGGGGCACCTTTCGAATGAATTCGACGTTCACCACGGCCTGCAAATTGACACTCAGCGCGCCGTAGGTCTTGTCCCCCGGGGGCGCAGCCATCCGGTCGGCCACTTCCTTCTGTACCAAATAGACAGCGACGTCAGGGCGAGGTAACTCCAACGCATGGAATATGATAGGCGTTGTAATGTAATACGGAACATTACCTGCCAGCACGTACGAACCGCCGGCCAACTCCGCCAGATTCGTCGTCAGGACATCCGCCTCCACAATCTGCACCTGCGACTTGTCGGCATACCGTGCCCGAAGGTGCTGCACCAAATCGCGGTCCACTTCGACCGCCACCACCCTCTGGGCTTTCGCGACCAGACGATCCGTGAGTGCTCCGCGACCGGGGCCGATTTCCACCACGGTGCGCTGCGACAGATCGCCCAACGCGTCCACAATACTGTCGAGCACCCGGGTATCGCCTAGAAAGTGCTGACCGAAACGTTTCCGGGGACCGGGGAGCCGGTCGGCCTGTCGCGGTGGCCGGGAGACGCTGGCCTTGCTGTTGGCACCGCTGTTCGCAACGCTACGGTTGCCGCCCCGTCCACTTCCGAATGGTCCGTGTTTCATGAATGCCTCATGGTCGGTCTACCACAACCACAGTGCAGTCATCGCGCAGTGGGGTGCGGCCAACGTGTGCCGATAATTGCTGGAACAGGGCGTCGAGTATGGCATCGGGCGTTTCCCCGTGGGTCATGGTGCGGAGTGTGTCCAGAATGGCCGGCTCCGTCAGCCGGTTATCGCGGGCATCCCTCGCATCGACCACCCCATCGGTGATGAAGACCAACCGGCTTCCCGGCTTCCAGGTCATGACACACTCTTCGATGGTGTCGTCGCACCACCCCAGGGGCGGGGCCACTGCAGCCAACCGCGTCCATTGTCCGTCGGCCGTTACGACAAACGCGTGCGGATGCCCGGCATTGGCAAAACGCAGTTCGCCGGCCCGCGCATCGATGACGGCATAGCACATGGAGATGGACATCTCCGTGCTTTCGAGTTCATCGCGGAGGCTGCGGTGCACCGCCTCGAGGGCAATGGACGGGTCGAAGGCAGCCTGGACATGAATGCCCGCCGCGCTCAACGCGAGCGCCATGATCAGGGCCGATTGATACCCATGCCCGGAGACGTCTCCAATCAGCACGCCGGTACGGTCTCGATCGAGGCGTGCCAGCAGGAAGAAATCCCCCCCAACACTCTCGGCCGGAACCACCCGGGCGGCCGCTCGAGCTTCCGGCTGAACCACACGGGGATTGGGCAACAGCTTGAGCTGCAATTCGTTGGCCAATTGCATTTCACGCGCCATCTGCTGACGTTCGACCGCTGCGCGCACCAGACTTGCATTATGCATCGCGGTGCCGATCTGTGTGCTCACCGCAACGGCGAGCTTCCGATCGCCAGCGCTGAATGGCGCCCCCCCTTCCCGGCCGCCGAGCACCAGTACGCCGAGCGGAAGAGCCACCCCCTCAGCGCCCCGTCGAGTGGGAACGGCGAACGTCCCGGTGATGCCCACGCCACTGCTGGGGCGGGTAATGGCGACGGCCAATAACGGGGCGCCGCGCCCGGATAGCACAGGATCGGCGAAAACGGCAGCCGAACCGTCTTCCGTACACGCACTGCCCGACCGGAACGCCCGCACGGCCACATGCTCGTGGCGATCCAGAGAAACCGGTTCGTAGGTGATGTCTCTCAGACCCATTGAAGCAATGGGGGTGAGAAGCCCCTGCGGGCGATTGGTCTGCAGAAATACCGCGCGTTTGGCCCCCACCGTTGTGGCCAGCTCGACCAGCAACGTGTCGGCCACGTCCTCCACCGAGGTGGTGCCCCCCAGCAGTTCTCCAATTGCATACAGGAGATTGATTTCCTCGTATCGCTCTGCCAACTCACGAGTGGCCCCATCGCGCTCACGGGTCAGTCGGCGGACCACCGGCAGCAGGCGACCAAGCAGCCGGTCGGCATCAGCAGCATGACCCGGTTCGACAAAAAGCCACCCAACGCTGTCACCGGTGGTCACCAGCTGAGCGTGAAGTGCCTGCGAACGAGCCCAGGTGGCCACATCCCACGCACTGGCGCCCGCTTCTGTCCGTGCCGCGAAGCCGGACGAAGAGGCGCCAAGTAGCGAGGGAATAACTGCCCCTTCCCGTCGCTCCCAGATGGCGGCCTCTCGCCCGGTGGCCTCAAGAAATGCGGCCAGAAGGGCGGTGACCTCGGTCATGCCTTGTGCAGGATGAGGCGGAGGAGATGGCCGGCCTCCAGACATTCACTGACCACCTCATCCATCAACTGACGCATGAGGAAGATGCCGCGCCCGTCCTCACGTTCCAGCCAGTCAGGATCGTCCGGGGTGCGCTGCTCGACCGTCACATCAAAGCCTTGGCCTTCGTCGGTGACGTCCACCACCATGCGTTCGCTGTTCACGACAGCCAGCACCACCACCGTCCGCGACACGACATTGCGGTTGCCCTGAAGGATCGCGTTGGCGAGTGCTTCCGTGATGGCGACCGGGACGTTGAGCCGGCACTGTCGTGGCGAGAAGCCCGCCGCGGCGCACAGCGCCACGATGTCCTCCACCACCGGTCCGATGCACTGCAGGTCAGAAACCAGCACCCACCGTTTCGACACGTGCGTCACCGTCGCCTCCGGGGCGATCTCCGCCAGAAAGGCCCGCGCCGCGACGGTCTCTCCTCGCGCCACTGTCCGAGGGGACGCCCCCCGCTGACCAATGCGCGTGGCCACAGACTTAGCGGGCCGCGAGCGCGTCGGCGCGCGTGGCATAGAGAGGGAAGAGCGCATCCAGGCGCGTGAGTTCGAACAAGGTGCGCAGATCTTCATTCAATCCCACCAAGCGCAGATCGCCGCCGGCGTCCCGCAGTCGCCGGCTCAGCGACACCAGAGCGCCGAGCCCAGAGCTATCGATGTACCCGGAGGTGGTGAAATCCACCACGACCAGACGGGCCCCCTGCTCGACCGCGTCGAGAATGGTCTGCTTGAACTCCTGCCGATTGGTGACCACCAACTGACCGTCCACCGTGACGATCGCGATGTCGTCCATGCGTTCCAGCGAGAAGCTCATACTGTGCTCAGAGTCCGGGGGTCAGGTCAGGCCGGGCGGCGGCCTGCAGGGCGGTGATTGCCGCAACATGTGCAATGTCGTCGGCAGTTGCCCCGCGGGACAAGTCACTGCACGGTTTCGCGAGCCCCTGTAGAATGGGGCCAATCGCCGTGCCGTGGGCCAAGCGCTGTGTGAGCTTGTAGGCAATGTTGCCCGCGTCCAGCGACGGAAACACGAGAATGTTGGCAATCCCGGCGGCGGGCTCCCCCGGCGCCTTCCGGCGAGCCAGCTCCGGAATGAGCGCGGCATCCACCTGAAGTTCCCCCGACACGATCAATAAGGGCGCCTCTTCGCGCACGATGGCGACGGCTTCCCGGACCTTGCTCACCGAGGGGCCATCGGCGCTGCCCATTGAGCTGTAGGAGAGGAAGGCCACCCGTGGCTCATCCCCCACGATGCGACGACGGTCAGCGGCGGCGGCCAGGGCGATGTCCGCCAGTTGCCGTGCGGTGGGATCGGGGACCACCGCACAGTCGGTGTACGTCAGGACTTCGGCCTCGTTTCCACGGAAGGGCGGTACGATGAGATAAAACGACGAGGATACCGTTTTGACGCCGGGGGCTGCCCCAATGGTCCAGATGGCGGCCCGCAACACATCGGCCGTGGTATGGACCGCACCCGCGACGCAGCCATCGGCCTCACCTAGCGCCACCAGGCTATCGGCAAAGTACAGCGGGTCTCTGGCCAATCGCTCGGCGTCATCCCGCGTGAGCCCCTTGCTTCCACGACGGGCGAGCAGATGCTCGACGATCTGCGGCAGCCGCGGATCCTCCAGCGGGTCAATCAGCGTGCCTCCCGATGGCACAACACCGGTCGGAGCATCCCCGCGTCTGACCAGCACGGGGTGTACCGACCCCTGCTTTTGCAGACGCAGAACGGCCGAGACCGTACGCGGGTCGGTGGCTTCGGGAAACAGAATGGTCCGCCGAGTGGCACTGGCCCGCTCATGCAGCGAATCAAGAAACGATGTGGTGGCGGCGCTGTCCTGACTCATGTGGACGTGCCTCCGCTCGCTGCAGCTTGCTCCCGGTATCGTGCCACCAGCGCCTTCCCCACCACCGGATGAACCAACCCGGATACGTCGCCGCCAAACTTGGCCACTTCGCGGACCATACTGGAGCTGATGTACGTGGTATCGAGCGAAGGCGTCATGAAGACCGTCTCGAGATCCGGGTACAGGTGGCGGTTCATCAAGGCGATCTGAAACTCGTACTCGAAATCACTCACGGCCCGCAATCCACGAACGTTGACGCGGGCGCCCAGCGTCCGAGCAAACTCCACGAGGAGCCCCTTGAAGGACCGGACCTCGATGCGCGGATCCCCGTTGGTACACTCGTGAATGAACGCCATGCGCTCCTCAACCGAAAAGAGGGGCTGCTTGTTCATGTTGTTCGCCACTGCCACGATCAGATGGTCGGCAAACGTCAGCGTACGCCTGATGAGGTCTTCGTGCCCATGCGTAATGGGATCGAACGACCCCGCGTAGAGGGCGACAAGCGGGCCACTTGGGCGAACAGCGTTGAGAACGATCGCGGGAGCCGGATCAGGCGTCACAACGAGGTACGGAAGAAGGTCAGGGCCGTGGTGCCATACCGACGGGTTTCGCCAATCGCAGGAAGTGCGACTGCCGACGAATGTTCAACGGCAAACACGGCCGCGAAAGGGACCTCGAGCCATTGTTGCGCCAACTGGTGAGCAATGTCGGTCCCATAGGGAGGATCCGCAAAGGCCACATCGTAGGCGCCGGCGGGAAGTGTCTGGACAAACCGCACGGCCTCGTCGCGGTGGATCCTGGCGCCTTCGTGTCCTCCCAACCCTTCGAGATTGGCCTGCAGGACTTTCACGACCTTGAGCGATTGCTCAACAAAGTCACATTCGGCCGCGCCGCGGGAGAGACTTTCCAACCCCAGCGCTCCACTGCCGGCGCACAGATCAAGCACCCGCGCGTCCGGAAGAATGGGGTGCACAATGCTCATCCACGATTCACGAACGCGATCGCCGGTGGGACGAACCTGGTCGCCCGGAGGAGCCTGTATCCGTCGCCCTTTCCAGCGACCGGAGATGATGCGCATCGATTACTCCTCCGGGTGGCGGACATCGGCCACCCGCAGCTGAAGGCGTGAAACACCGCGGTACTCATCCCGCTCCAACTTGAAGGCCAGATCGAGCGACCTGGTCACGTCCAACTGGGCCGCGCGCGAGGCAAGCCCCCACCCAATCGCCTCCACCTCTCCATGACCGGCGTCTATCGCCAGCTTGAGGCCATCGGCGCCCACCTTGCGCGGCGCCCGCGCAAGTCGAGCCCCGGTGGCCCGGAACAACGGGGCCGGATTACCAATACCGAACGGCTCAAAATGACGGACCAACTTCTCCAGTGCTTCGCCCACCTGCTCCATTGGCACCTCCAGATCCACTCGTAACATCGGGACGAGGTCCTCAGCAGACAGGCGTGCACGTGCCACCTCGTCGAACCGCTCAACAAAGGCCGGGAGCTGTCGGGCGTCCATCGTCAGTCCGGCGGCGGCGCGGTGCCCCCCGTAGCGCTGGAACAGCGGGGCACATTCTCCCAGAGCGCTGTGCAAGTCAAAAGCACCGATGGAGCGCCCAGACCCCTTCCCGACCCCTTGCTCAACGGCCACCAGAACAGCCGGTCGTGCCGTCGCCTCCACGATTCGCGACGCGACAATCCCAATGACCCCGGCATGCCACCCCTGCTGGTGTAACACATGCGCATACCGATCGCGCATGTCCGGCTGTTCGACTTGCCGCATCGCCTGATCCAGCACGGCACGATCGAGTTCCTGCCGGGCCCGATTCAGTTCCTCCAGCTCGCGCGCGATGATATTCGCCTCCTCTTCCCGTTCGGCAAGCAACAGCTTGAGCCCCAGCTTGGCGTCGGCAATGCGACCAGCAGCATTCAGCCGAGGTGCCAGCACGAATCCCACCCGTCCGGCGGTGAGCGGCTTGCCTTCCAGTCCGGAGGAACGAATCAGTGCGCGCAATCCCGGATGCGTTGTTTCCGCCAGCAACTTGAGCCCATAGCGGACCAGTACGCGATTTTCCCCGCGCAACGGCGCGACGTCTGCAATCGTGGCCAACGCCACGAGATCCAGTTGACGATGGGCGAGGGCGGGCGATCCCCCCAAGGCGTCGCACAGCGCCAGCGACAGTTTGTACGCCACGCCGACCGCGGCCAGGTCTTTGTCCGCGGAGGCGCAGGACGGGTGCCGGGGATTGCAGATGGCGTACGCTGCGGGCAGCGTGTGCCCCGGCAGGTGGTGGTCGGTGACGATCACGTCCACCCCCGCAAGCATGAGCTCCTGCACCGGCTGCAACGCACTGGTGCCGCAGTCACAGGTAACGACCAGCGTTGCCTGGGCCTGACGCGCCGCGGCCACGCCCGCCGCCCCGAGATCGTACCCATCGGTGAGACGATTGGGCACAAAGGGCACTACATGCTGCGCTCCGAGTCCGCGCAACACCCGGGTGAGCAACGCCGTTGACGACATGCCGTCAACATCGTAGTCGCCGTGGACGAAAATCACTTCCTGGCGTCGCACAGCATCCGCGATTCGGGCAACAGCGCGCGGGGCGTCGTGCAACTGCGACGTAGGCTCCACATGCTCCAGCCGTGGCCGCAGGAACCGCTTGGCCGCCTCCGGCGTCTCGTAGCCCCGCGACGCCAGGAGCCGGCACACTTCGAGGGGGAGGAGCAGATCGCGTTGGAGGCCCTCCACGACGTGCGCTGACGGCAACGGCACAGGAACCCAACGCGCCGCTGGGCGGAGCGCGGGAGAGGAGGAGCCGGCAGGCGCAGCAACGGTGGCGGGGGGAGTCACCTTGGCAATCTATGGCAGGTGCTGTTCAGAAGGCACCCAATGGCCCGCAGCCGCCCCGGCCTGCCGCAACGCGCCTGCCTTACGCCCCGCTCTGGTGAAACAGCAACACGCCGCACCCTTCGCAGGGCTCAATCACGGAGCCCGTCGAGAATGCCGGACGACGTTGCAGCGGAATGGCGGTGTCGCAGGCACTGCAATAAAAGTCCCGTAATTCGATCAGCGCCGCCGATTGACGCCGCGCGGCGATGCGATCGTACTTCGACAGCAAGCCGAGCCCCACGCCGGCGGCGGACAGCTGCCGCTTCACCCTGGCCGTCGCCAGCTCCGCATCGATTGCCGCAAGAGTGGCCTCCATCTCGGAGCGCGCAGCCCCCTGTTCATGACTGATTTGGGCCAGAACTTCGCGATGCGCGGCGAGTGCCGTGCGCAAATCACCAATGCGACGCGAAATGACCAGCGCTTCGCTCTCGCCGTCGGCCAGGGCGCGCTTGGTTGATTCGACCTGCGAGGCCGCGGCAGTGGCCTCACGCAACTTTTCCGCGTTGTTCAACACACTGACGTACTTCTCGTGCAAGGTCCGCGTCTCCGCGAGCCGCGCCTCAAGTACACGCTGACGCGTCAACTCGCGCTCCAGTGATGCCTCGGTCCGCGCCACCTCCTCCACGGCCCGCTTCTGCGTGGCGTCCAACAAGGCCATCTTGGGCGCCAACGCCGATCGCCGTGCGTCGATTTCCCGAATCACCACGTCGTCGGCCTGGACCGCCAGTAACGCTTGCAGTTCTCTGTTTACCACTGTGTCATCCCTGTCCCCGTGACCTTCCGCGTGGTGACCGAATGGGCACCAGGCGACGAATCTCTGCTTCGAGCTCCAACCGTTCCCGCATCAACGCATCCTGCTCCTCACGCGTTGCCGTCCGCAACGCTTCGAGGATTTCGTTGATCCGCGTCTCCAGGACGCGCGCATCGAGCTTGCCGAGCGTGAGGCCGATGTCGGCCGCACCCGCTTCGTATCCACCGGCGTCGGTCAGCTCACGCAGCACGTTCAGCGTGTCAGACGACAGGCGCTCGGCAATCTGCTCGAGGTCGTCCTCCAGCGGCGCGTGCAACAACGTGTCAAACAGCTCCCGGTAGCGGGGCTCACGAAACGCGTCCGGCGGATGCCGTTCGGCAACGCGTTCGGCCACTCCGCGATCCACCAACATGGCCCGAACCAAAGCGCGCTCCACCGGCTCATCACGGCGGGGACGCGGTGGCACGTTGGTGGCCTGCCACTCCGGTCCCTGCTTGTAACCCTTTTTGCGGCCTGGTGTCCACGGCTTCCGTTGTTCGGACGCCGGCGGTGGGAGAGGGGCTGGCTCGGCCTGCTCCCCGTACTCATCCATCGTGGGCGGAGGCCCATCAAAGGAGGGAGGTCCGTCTCCCGGATGGTGCCCGCTGGTGGGTGCCCCACCACGCGCCGTCGTCCGACGAAGGCCGGACTCAGGCAATGCATCCGCTTCCGCCGACAAGGTGGCCTTGTCCACATGCGTGGCATCCGACAAACGCGCCAGGTACATGTCGCGCGTGAGAGCCTCACGCGCCGCACGAATGGTTGGCAGCAGCTTGTCGATCGCCGTGCGGCGATGACGCAGGTCGGCAAACCACCCCCGCCGCTCGAGCAACTGGACCTGGCGATCGAACAGGTCAATCGCATTCCCCAATTGCGATTCCATGGCGGCCCGGCCATGGGCCTGTACATACGTGTCAGGATCTTCGCCTTCGGGCAGCGACACCACATGCACGGTGGCTTTCGCGCGCAACAGCTCCAGCCCGGAACGGAAGGTGGCCTTCTGTCCGGCTTCGTCGCTGTCGTACAACAGGAACACGCTGCTCGTATAGCGCACCAGCAGTTGGGCCTGCTCCTCCGTCAACGCGGTGCCCAGCGGCGCAACCACCTCTTCTATCCCGGCCAACGACAGGCGAATAGCGTCGAGATAGCCTTCCACCACAATGGCCCGGGAGACCCGCCGCATGGCCTGCTTGGCTGTGTGCAAGCCGTAGAGGGTGCGCCGCTTCTGAAAGACCGACGATTCCGGGCTGTTGAGGTACTTGGGTTGGTCATCACCCATCGCGCGGCCTCCAAAGCCCACCGAGCGCCCCAACTCATCAAGAATGGGGAACATGATGCGGCCCCGAAATCGCACCCGCGGCTCCGGGTCACCTTCGCGCACCACGAGAATGCCTGCCTCGAGCTGACGGGCATCATCAACGCCCAGCGAGTGGAGATACCGCCGGAGCAGTTGTCCGTCGCGCGGCGCAAAGCCCAGCCCGAACTTCTGCCACGCATGCGGATCCAGCGCGCGCGACGTGAGGTATTCGCGCGCCTGTCTGCCCACCTCATGATCGAGCAACTGCTGCTGAAACCACTCGGCAGCCGCAGCGAGTGCTTCAAAGTTTGGCGCGTTGGGATCCGGCGCCTGCTGACGGCGTGGCGCATCGATGACCTCGACGCCCACCTTTTCCCCAATCAGCTTGACGGCCGCCGGCCAGTCGAGCCCAAGACGCTTACGCACAAACGTGAAGACATCACCGCTTTCATGGCAGACGAAACAGTGATAACTGCCGTGCGCCGGTGAGACCGAGAAGTTGGCGTTCTTGCCCTGATGAAATGGACAGGGACCACGCCACGTCCCGCCGGATCGCTTGAGCGGCACGTACTCGCTGATGATCTCGACGATGTCCGCCGCGAGGCGTACACGTTCGACGGTTTCGTCAGCAATCACGAGAGCACACGCTCACACGCACAGGGGCCCATAGGCTGAATCAACTGCCGTCAGCTCAGTTCTGCCACCGTCACACCGGCCCCACCTTCGTTCCAGGCGCCAAGCCGGAACCCCGTGACCCGTGTGTCCTTCTTCAGCATCTCCCCTACCCGTGCGCGCAACGCCCCCGTTCCCTTCCCGTGGATAATCCGCAACTCGCGCAGGTCATTCCGCACGGCCGCATCCAGCGCCTGCAGGACGAGGTCATCCATTTCGTCCACGCGCATGCCACGCACATCCACCTCACGCACCGGCTCCACTTCGACCATGTCTCCAGACAGGGTCAGCTTGAACGCGGGGGGCGGTGCGGCCTTCGTTCGCGACAATGATGCGAGCGGCACGGTGACCGTCAGCGAGCCCACCACCACCCGGACATCGTTGCCGCGCACCGACACGATGCGCCCCACCTTGTCACCCAGCGTGGAGACCAGCACGGTATCGCCTTCGGCCAATGGCGCCACGCGTGCTGGCGCGACGCCGGGTGTCCGTTGCGCGGTTGCGGGAGTCGTGTCCGTGGGCCTGCCTTGCTGCTTCTGAGTGACACGAGCGCGTTCCTTGGCGGCGCGCTGCTCGACGGCCTCCACGGCTTGCCCTTGCACGGCGGCGGCCTCTTCGACAGACCGTCTGGCGGCGCGCGCCGCCTCATCAAACGCGACCGATTGTTCAGCAGCGCGTGCCCGCACGTCGGCAATGGCACGCTCCACCTGCCCGCGCGCTTCCAGCAGATACTTGCGCGCCTCCTGCCGAGCCACGCGCTCCGCATCACGCTCGCGTTCACGCACCTTGAGTTCGCGGTCGGTCACGGTAGCCACCCGCGACCGCATCTTCTCCTGCTCGCGATCCATGAGCTGTTCGCGCGTCGTCAACGCCGCCTCTCGGGCTTCGACGTCGGCGAGCAGGACCGCCATGTCCCGTTCCCCGTGTGGCAGGCGCTCTTCCGCCCGGGCAATGACCTCTTCCGACAGCTGCAAGCGTCGCGCGATACTCAAGCCATAGCTTCGGCCCGGAACGCCCTTGAGTAACCGATACGTGGGCGCCAACTGCACGGCATCAAACTGCAGTGATGCATTCACGACACCGGGCACTTCAGTGGCCAGCAACTTGAGCTGACCGAGGTGCGTGGTGGAGAGCGTCAGTGTGCCGCGACGCGTGAGCGTTTCCAGAATGGACCCACCCAGCGCGGCGCCCTCGGCCGGATCCGTCCCCGAGCCCAGTTCGTCAATGAGTACCAGAGCATTGGCCGTGGCCGAGCGGAGAATCTCTCCGAGATTTTTGAGATGCGCACTGAACGTGGACAGACTCGCCTCGATGCTCTGCTCATCACCGACATCGGCGAACACGTCATCAAACACGGGCAGACAGCTGGTTGCCCCGACCGGCGCCGGCACCCCCGCCTGCGCCATCATGCACAGCAAGCCGATGGCCTTGAGCAGCACGGTCTTGCCGCCGGTGTTGGGACCGGAAACCAGCAGGGTGCGTTCGTCGGGAGCCAACGCCAAGTCAAAGGGCACGACCGTGGTCCCCTTGGCGAGCAGCAGCGGGTGACGGCCATCGACAATAGCCATGCCATTGGACGGTTCACCGAATGTCAGTGCGCCACAATTGGCCTCAAGGCTGTAGCGCGCGCGGGCGTACAGACTGTCGAGTGCCACCAAGGCATCGAAGGCACCGACAATGGCATCGTGATAGGGATGCAACTGCTCGGTGAGGGCACGCAGCACCCGCTCGACTTCCCGCTGTTCTTCCAGCTCGAGTTCGCGTACCCGATTGCCGAACTCCACGGCAGCGGGCGGTTCGACAAAAATGGTGGCGCCGGTTCCGGAACTGTCGTGCACAATGCCGCCTACGTAGCCTTTGGCTTCGCGGCGCATTGGAATGACCCATCGCCCATTACGCATGGTCACGGACAGATCGCTGACCTGATGATGGGACTCGAGCTTTCCCATCTCGCGCTCCAGCAAACGCACGAGTTCCCCTTCCGTCTGTCGCAATTCCTTGCGCACGCGACGCAGTGTGGGGGACGCATCATCGCGTACGGTGCCATCCTCACTGATGGCCCGCGTAATGGCCTCTTCCTGCGCACGCAGGTCCACCAGCCCCTGTGCGTACGCCGCGAGGAACGCGAGCGTGATGGAGGGTCGGCGCGGGTCACGCAAGGCGTCGCGCATGCGCCGCGAGGAACGGAGCAACATGGCTCCCTGCAGCAGCTCCAGCGCGGTCCAGGTAAGCCCTTCGATGCGCAACCGCTTGAGCGGTTCGCCGAGCTCCGGGATGGGCTCTGTCGGCCAGCCGAGATCGCTCAGAATGAGCGAGCGCACCGCGTTGACGCGGGCATGCTCTGCCTCAATCCACTCGCGATCGACCCGCGGCACGAGGGAGCGTACGGCGGCGGCCCCTGGGGCCGACGACGCCCGTCCGGCCACGTGGGCCAACAGGCGGGGAAACTCGAGAATGCCGAGCGCGTGCGCGTTCATGAAGTCCGGCTTGGTAGCCGGCAACCGCCGGCGTTACGCGCGCGCGAGCTCCTCGCGCGCAATGGCGTTGATCACGCTGCCGTCCACACGCCCCTTGAAGGCCGGCATGACGCGGGCCATGACGGCGCCGATGTTGGCAGCTCCTCCGGCGATGGCGGATTGCACAGCCGCCCGGAGTTCGGCCGGATCCACCTGCGCGGGCAGGTACACTTCAAGCAGGACCACTTCCTGTTGTTCTTTGTCCTGCAGGTCGCTTCGCCCAGCCTTGGCATACATCTCAACCGACTCGCGGCGCTTCTTGATGCCTTTGCGAATCACGTCGATGACGTCGTCGTCGGTCAGCTCCCGACGCAGCTCAATTTCGCGATTCTTGACCTCTGACACGATCATGCCGAGGAGCATCACGCGATCCTTCTGCTGCTCCCGTCGGGCGGCCGCCTGATCACCCTGCAACCGCGCCAGCAGCGTATTGCCGCTGGCGTCCACGGGACTGCTCACCCGTTCCGGGTGCGGCGATTCTTACGGACGGCCGCGTTCATCTTGCGCTTGCGGCGCTCCGACGGCTTTTCGTAATGACGATGCTTGCGCAGGTCGGAGAGGATACCGGCCTTTTCGCACTTCTTCTTGAAGCGCTTGAGCGCACGCTCGAAGTTTTCGTCCTCGTGGATAATGACTTCCGACAAACTGAACCTCGGTTGTGTTCGCGATCAGGATCGCGAAATGTGCTGGGGAATTAACGGAGAGCGAAAGGAGACCCCAAAGGCAGGCCATCCGACCTCACCGGACAGGTACGGAAAAACAAGACAAGGACCCATGGCGGGCCAGCCCATAATGTTAGGCATCCCCACCCCACCGGTCAAGGACTCCGGTGCCAACTAATTGACGATCTGGTGGGCGTTTAGCCCCAGTGTGCCATCACCCCGGGGGCCACGCCATGGAACGCCCCCCCAACACATGCAGGTGGAGGTGGGGCACCGTCTGCCCGCCGTCGGCCCCAATATTGGTCACCACCCGGTATCCCCCCGCGACCAGCCCCTCCGCCGACGCGACGTCCGCCGCCAGCACCATCATGGCGCCCAGCTCGGCGGCATCGGTGGCCTCGGCCAACGACGTCACGTGCCGGCGGGGGATCACCAGAACATGCACCGGGGCCTTTGGATGCAGATCCCGGAACGCCAGCGCCTGCTCGTTGTGCGCCACGATGGTCGCGGGAGTGCTCCCCGCCACGATGCGGCAGAAGATACAGGATTCGTTCATGCGCCCTCCGGCCGGTCGGCGGCAGGATCAAGGTGAGGAGCCCACTGCCGGCCAAAGGCGGTCCGGGCCATGGAAAGGGCCGCGATGGCGGCCGTCTCAAAGCGCAGAATGGTCGGCCCCAGGCTGACCCGCCGAAACCCGGCGCCTTCGAGCTGAGCCAGCTCATCCCGTTCGAGGCCGCCTTCGGGGCCGACCGCGATGACCAGCGGTTGCCCGAGGACGGCGGCGTCCGGTCCCACCAGCGGCGCGCCGGCTGGGTCGAGCACCACCCGATCCCCAGGGGGGGCTGCGAGCACGGCCCGTTCCAGATTGGCCTCGGGAAACGGCTGTGGCAGCCAGGCCCCTTCTGATTGTGCTAGTGCCCCTTCCATCCGCGCCCGGACCTTGGCCTGGAAACTCACCCCTTCTCCCCGAGGTGATACACTGCGCGACCGACGCCACAACACCGGTCGCCAGCTCGTCGCGCCCAACTCAGAGGCCTTTTCCGCCAACCAGAGCATGCGATCCCGGTCGGCCACCGGGACCAGCAGGTGGACCGGGGGCAACGGAAGGACCCGTTCCACCGCCGTGACCTCCACCTGCGCCTGTGACTTGGTCAGGAGGACCAGTTGTCCGGCGCCAATGCCTCCCTGCCCGTCCCGCAGCCCCACCACGGCTCCGGCGCCAAGCCGAAGCACGCGAATGTGCCGCACTGCGGCATCATCCAGCATGACGGTGCTACCGACGTCAAAGGACGCCGCCGTGACGAACTGCGGCCGACCAGCGGCTACGCCTTCGCGATCGACACCGACCACCAGATGTCCTCCGCGTCTTCTTCCAGAATCGTCCAGCCGTGCACCGACAGCACCTCGATCATCGTGGGACGCTCCTCGAGAAGGATGCCACTGAGAATCGCACTGCCGCCTTCGCGCAATGAGGCGCCGATGACCGGCATCAATTCGATGAGCACCGAGGAGATGATGTTGGCGAGGATGATGTCCACTGGAGCGACCAGCGGCAGCACGGCCCCGGCATCGGCCTCAAACACATGCACCTGCCCGGCCACCCCATTGCGCTGAACGTTCTGTTCGGCGTCGGGGATCGCATCGCCGTCCAACTCGATGGCATACACACGTGCCGCACCGAGCTTGGCCGCCGCAATCGCCAGCACCGCGCTGCCGGCTCCCAGGTCGGCGACGACCTGCCCAGCGGCAAGGCGATTGGGGAGCAGGCGGACCACGCCGCGGGTCGTGGGATGCTCGCCAGTCCCAAACGCCATTCCGGGCTCAATCACGATCGTGACGGCGGGATCCATCCCCTCCGCCAACCAGGGCGGCGTCACGGTCAATGGTCCCAGCTGGTGGGAGGTAATGCGCGATTTCCACGCCTCACTCCAGTCGACGTCGGGAACCGGAGCGGTTTCAATCACCGCCTGCTCGTCGGCCTCGGTCACGATCCGATGAACGGCCTCCAGATCAGTACCCGGGGGAAAGTGCGTCACCAACGAGGTGCCGTCCTCGTGTACCCCTTGTGCCCCGGCCTCGAACAACGCGGCCATACACGCCTCGCGAGCACCGCTCGCGCGGTCTGGCCGCACCCGCACACTGATCCACTTCTCCGTGGGGCCCCGCAAGGAATCAGGCACCCAGCGCTTCCTTCATCTTGGACCAGAATCCCTTTTCCCGGCGGTCCGGCGCCTGGCCCTGCATGGTGCCCAACCGCTCGATGAGTTGCTTCTCCTCACCCTCCACGGTCTGGGGGGTCCACAGCTGCACCTTGATATGCAGATCACCGGTGCCGGATGCATTGACCCGCGGAAGCCCTCGCCCACGCAGGTGAAAGACCGTACCACTTTGGGTACCTGCCGGCACGCGGAGTGACAACTCACCGGTGAGCCCGGGAACCGTGACATCCGCGCCGAACACCAGTTGCGAGTAGGTGACCAGCGTTTCGCAGAACAGATCTTCGCCGTCCCGGTCAAACCGTTCATCGTCGTCCACCTCGAAGACCACCAGCACATCGCCACGCGTACCGCCGCGGGGACCAATGTTACCCGCACCACGCAGCGTCATGTACTGACCAGTGGCGACGCCAGGTGGGACCTGGATCTTGAGCGTCCGTTCGGCCCGCGTCCGCCCCTCGCCACGGCACTTCTTGCAGGGCGATGACACCACCACGCCTTCACCCGCGCAGGTGGGGCATGGTGCCACCGATACGAACTGACCGAAAAACGAGCGCTGGGCGCGCCGCACTTCTCCAGCGCCTCCACAGGTTCCGCAACTCTGGGGCTTCGTCCCGGGCTCGGCGCCCGATCCTTCACATTTGTCGCAGGCTTCCAGCACCTTGAGCACGACGGTTTTTTCCACGCCAGTCGCGACTTCCGTCAGCGTGAGGGGTAACGGCAGCTTGATGTCGGACCCGCTGCGTGGACCCGATCGACGACCGCCGGCCGCGGCCCCAAACAGATCACCAAAACCGCCGAAATCACGCATGAAGATGTTCAGCGCATCGGACAGATCCACGTGCTCGTAGGCGGATTGCCCACCACCACCACGCAATCCGGCCTCCCCGTAGCGATCGTAAGCGGCGCGCTTCTGCGGGTCACGAAGCACATCGTACGCCTCCGTGATCGTTTTGAACTTCTCTTCGGCTTCCTTCGAACCGCCGTTACGGTCGGGGTGCCACTGCATCGCAAGGCGACGATACGCCTTTTTGATGTCGTCATCGGACGCGTCGCGCGGTACGCTGAGGACCGCGTAAAAGTCAGCCATAAGAATCTGATGCGAGTGCTACGAATGCCTGGGAACCCGCGCCCATGGTGCAGCAGGGCGCAGGGACGCTGAAGGAAGCTGGAAAGCTAACGCAGCCGGGGCCCTCGGGGGGACCCGGATGCATCGTGGAGCGCTAGCAGAGCAGGTCAGAGACCAGCCGAGACGTGTGTTCCACGAGGGCAATCACCTTGTCGTAGGGCATGCGGGTGGGGCCGATGACCCCGATGACGCCACTCAGGCTCCCGACCTGGTATTCCGCCGTGACGACCGTGAACGGCTCAAGACGGGGGTCGCCGTGCTCATTGCCAATGGTGATGGAAATCCCCGGGCCGCCGGACCGGGCGCCCAGCAAAGTCCCCAACTGCTGGCGGGTTTCCGTCAGTTCAATCAGCTGCCGCAACCGCTCGCCACTGGCAAACTCCGGCTTGTCGGCCAGCAACGACGGCTGTCCGAGCACCACCGTATCGAGGGGGTCGGTCGCCGCCCGTCCAAACACCTGCTCCCCTTCCTGCACAAAGATGTTCAGCAGCTCCGCCGCTTCCGGCGTGGTGGCAACATCGCGCAGGCGCGATGCCAACGAGGTGCGCACCTGATCGAGCGTCAGCCCGGCCAGCCGCTCGTTCAGGACAATGGTCACCCCAATCAACGCTTCGTCGGCAATGATCCCGGGCACTTCCACAAAAATCGTACGGACGGCGCCGCCGCTGAGACTGAGCACCATGAGCAGCCGATCGGACGAGACACGAACCAGCTCCACCTGCCGCAACGTGGCGCGGTCGAGGCGGGGGCCAAGCGCAACCCCCAGCTCCTGGGTAAGCACCCCCAGCGACTGCGCGGCCCGCCGCAAAATGGTTTCGATGGCCGAGCCCCCGCCCTGAATGTCGGCCTCCAGGCGACGGCGATCCTCGCCCGAAAGGGGATCGACCCGGATCAGTGAATCGACATACGTCCGGTACGCCTTATCGGTAGGGATGCGCCCTGCGGAGGTGTGCGGATGGAAGAGAAATCCCTTTTCTTCGAGATCACTCATGGTGTTTCGAATCGTGGCGGGCGAGATGCCGAGGCCGAAGCGACGAGACAGCGTGCGCGAGCCGGCGGGTTCCGCCGTTGCGACATAGCTGTGAATCACCGCCTCCAGTACCTGCCGCTCCCGCTCGGAGAGCTCTCCGCCGTGCACCATGTCGCGTCCCATGAGTGGTAGCCTACGAACCGCTGCGAAACGCTGTCAAGTCTGCGGCCAGTGCATCAAGCCGCATCCACCCCTGTGCCGTACACACAACCCGGCGTGCATCGGCGTCGCGGTGGACGGTGATCCACCCGGCCCGTTCCCACTCGGCCATGTGCGCCAGTTCACACTCGCTCACGAAAAGCCCGTCATGGGTCCGCAGTCCAAGATACACTCCCTCGGCGATCCGGTTCTCGTCGGTCAGCACTTCCTCACCGCCCACCGGATCCTGCAAGTCACGCACGGCGCGATCCCAGGCGGCGTATGCCTCCACGTTCCAGCGCCGCGCTACGCCATCGTAGCCGTGCGCTGACGGCCCCAGTCCAAGGTACGGAACGCCGCGCCAGTAGGCGCTGTTGTGCCGGGCGCGTCGTCCCGGACGCGCAAAATTTGACACTTCGTAGTGCTCGAACCCCGCCGCCTGTAACCGCTCATGGGCGGCCAGGAACTCCCGTTCGTACCGCTCCTCGGAGGCTTCGGATTCCTGCCCACGCGCATGCCACCGCCCGAGAGGCGTGTGCGGTTCCACGGTCAGGCCGTAGAGTGAAACATGATCCGGCTGGAGAGCAATCACCCGCTCAAGATCCACGTTCCACTGACGCGCCAGTCGATCCGGTGTGGCAAAAATGAGATCGAGGGAGAACGCGTCAATGCCGCCGGCACGCGCGGCAGCGATGGCCCGCTCAGCACCCGCCGCATCGTGTACCCGGTGCATCCACGACAACACCAGGTCATCAAAACTCTGCACACCGATACTCAAGCGATTGATGCCAGCCTCGCGCCACGCCTCAACCGCCGAAGGGGTAATGTCTTCGGGATTGGCTTCCAGTGTGACTTCGGCGTTATCCGCGAGCATAACGTGTTGACGCAGCGCATCCAGCATCGCCTGCACGCCATCCGGGCCCAGACGCGACGGTGTCCCACCGCCGAAATACAAGGTGCTCAACGGTCCGGTCACGTCCTGCACCTGGCGGATGCTACACTCGCGATGAATGGCGGCCGCGTATTCCCGCCATGGCACCTGTCGCCGGACGGCGATCGAGAAATCGCAATAGCTGCACCGGCGCGCACAAAACGGGACGTGCACATACAAATGTTCGTAGCGGGACGACAACGCCTGCAACGGTACGCGGAGTGGTTTCCTGGAGTCCGCGTTCATCCGAGTCCAACAGCGGGGCGCGGCTGTCCGGCCGCATCGAAGGTCACCAGCCCATCAATTTCGAGTAACGCCAGAATGGACGAGATCTGACGAGGCGACAATGCGGTGTGGCGTGCCATGGCGTTCACGTCGGTGACGCCATGCTGCAAGGCGTCCCAGCACAGGGCCGCATCCCCTTCCAGGCAAATGCCAACCGACGGAGACGCGGACATGCGCAAGAGAGCGAGCACATCGTCTGGCTGACACACCGGTTCTGCATGGTGGAGCTTGAGGAGCGCGTTGCTCCCCCGTCCGTTTGGCGAGTCGATGGGGTGCGGCACTACCGCCAGCGTACGGCCAAGCTCTTGCGCGTAGCGCGCCGTATTCAAGGCACCACTGCTCTCGGGCGCCTCTACCACCACGGTGATGTCGGCTAATGCGGCAATCAGCCGGTTTCGCAGCGGGAACGAGCCCCCGTGCCCGGTGTCCCCCGGGCCCAGTTCACTCATCACGAGACCATCGCGGGCAATGCGTTCCTGCAGGGTGCGATGAGCACGCGGGTAGTACTGATCGATACCGGTGCCGAGGACAGCAACCGTCCGCCCGTGGGCATCGAGGGCGGCCTCATGCGCCGCCGCATCAATCCCGCGGGCCAGTCCGCTCACCACGCAGACGCCGGCGCGGGCGCACGCGGTGCTGATTGCCTTCGCCACCCGCAAGCCGTAGCCAGTGGCAAGCCGCGTACCGACAATGGCCACCGCCGGTGGCTCCCCGATGGCCATGGTACCGCGTACCCATAACTGGCGTGGTGCCTGCGCGAGGTCACGTAATCGCGCGGGATACCCCTGGTCGTCGGGCGTGAGGCAGCGCGCGTCGCTGGAACCGGCGCCCGCGTGGTCGTAATCAGGGGAGAAGCTGGGCATCCTGCTCCGGCTTCAGCGCTTCGGCACGCATGGCCAGAATCTGGCGCCACCAGCCGTCCAGCATGGTATCGAGCCCCATGCGTCCCGCACCGCTGATGGCATACATCGCGAAGGCACCCTTGGCGTCGATTTCCGGGATATAGTGCTCGCCCAGCAAGTCGAGCTTGGAGAACACCACGCAGAACGGCTTCTTCGCCAGTTCGTCAGAGTACGCGGCAATTTCGTGGCGCAGCTGATCGAATTCCGCTTGCCAGTCGAGGGCATCAATGGGGATGAGGAACGCAAGCAGGCGGGTGCGTTCAATGTGCCGCAGGAACTGCAACCCGAGCCCCTTTCCTTCGTGGGCGCCTTCAATGATGCCGGGAATATCGGCGACCACGAACGAGCGGTGGTCGCTGAGCGGCACCACGCCGAGGTTTGGTGACAGGGTGGTGAACGGATAGTCGCCGATCTTCGGGCGCGCGGCGGAAATCACCGACAGCAAGGTGCTCTTCCCCGCGTTTGGCTGGCCGACGAGTCCGACATCGGCAATGAGCTTGAGTTCAAACTCCAGCTTGCGAACCTGCCCGTCTTCCCCGGGCTGCCATTCGCGAGGCGCCTGGTGGGTGGCGGTCACGAAGAACGCATTGCCTTTGCCACCACGACCGCCCTTGGCGACGGTGAGCAGATCGCCGTGCTCCATGACTTCGCCAACCAGTTCACCGGAATCGGCGTCACGGATGATCGTGCCCGGAGGCACAGGCATGACGATGTCTTCGCCGGAACGACCGGTCCGGTTCGAGCCTTCTCCGTGCTGTCCGCGCTCCGCCTTCCACGCATCCCGATAGGTGTAATCGAGCAACGTGGTGAGGTTGCGGTCGGCTTGCACGATAACGTCGCCGCCGCGCCCACCGTCGCCACCATCCGGCCCGCCCATGGCCACATACTTTTCGCGGCGGAACGAGGTCTGGCCGGAGCCACCGGTGCCGGCTTCTACTTTTACGAGTACGCGATCGACGAACATAAGACGCTCTAGACTCTCTTGAAGAAATTCACTTCCCGAGCACGCGCGCCCAGAGCCCCTGATAGCGACGAACATCATCGGCATCGAGGAGGGGCGCGACGACGTCCAACGCGGCGGTGACCGTCCTTTCCGACGCCCCCGCGTGTAACGCCCCGTGCAAATGGGAATGCAGCTGACGATCCTGCTTGGCAATGGCACAGGCGGCCACCACACACAACTCCCGCCGGGCCAGATCCAGCGGCGCCCGGGACAACACCTTTCCGTACCCTTCTTCCACCATCCAGCGGTCGAGCGCCGGGTGCAGATCGTGAATATTCACACGGAGCCGATCGTAGAACCGTCCGTATACGGTGGCACACGTGGCTTCGCCCTTTGCCTGCCGCTCCTGCGGGTCGTCCACTCCGAACGCATCCTGTGCCGGTGCCTTCGACCCACTGATACGGCGCCATTCACGCGCGGAGTTGAGGGCCCGAGGAAAACCGGCAAAGAGATACGTCTGCAGGATGACCTCTTCCACCCAGACGGTCCGCACTGTGCCAGCGGCATCGGTCAGCGCGGCGCGCATCTGCGCCTCACTGCCGCCCGCCAGCACCGCAGCGAGATAGACCAACGCAGCCGTCTCCACATCCAACGATGACAGAATAGCGTCAGGCGCCGTCGGTACTGTCATCGATTCGTCGGCCGTTGGTTCCTGCGAACGCACGTGGTCACTCATGCCGGAAATTCCATCCGATCGCCGACATCGGCACGGCCAACCCGCACGACGCCCACCGGCTCGCCCCGCGTATTGCGCACCGCTCGCTGCATGTGTTCTCGCAGGGCGTCAGGCAATGGCGACGGGAGCGCGTCGTAGGCGGCCAGCAGTGCCAACACCGCGGGATACTGCGCACGGGGGGCGCCGTCCTCCACTTTGAGCGCAAAGCCGATTCCCCGATCGACGATCGCAAACGTGTGCACGCCTTCCGCGCCAATTTTGCAAAGCACATTCCCACCGCACGCTTCCATCAGCACGGTGTCGAACCGATCGGTCCCACCGACCAGAAACGGATGCGCCGTCATGGCGCTCACGACGCGGCGACTGGCGGCATCTCCCTCCGCGGCAGCGCGGACCAGCCGCGCGTACGACAGCGCCATGTTGGCCAGCGGGAGAGAGAACACGGAGACGCCACAGCCATCGACTCCAACACCGATGGCGGTCGGATCCACCCCACTCCATTGCGCCACGGCCGACAGGCAGTCCTGCTGTACCGCATGCATGGGACGTTCGTACCCTACCGTAGACGCTCCCGTTTGCGCCGCACGCGCCAGCATCGCCGCATGCTTCCCCGAGCAGTTGTTGTGCAGACGGGTGAGACGTTGCCCGGTCTCCCGGGCCAGGCGGGCGCCACGACTGGCCAGTGGCTCGTGCGGGCCACAGGCGAGATCGCCTTCCTCGAGGCCAAGCCGTGCGAGCATGCGCGTGGCCACCTCCACATGCTCCGGCTCACCGCCGTGCGACGCGCAGGCCAAAGCGAGCTCTTCCACTCCCCACCCGAGGGACTCAAAACCGCCGCTCCGCAGCAGCGGCATGACCTGAAATGGTTTGGCGCACGAGCGCCACCACACTTGCAGCTCGGGGTCGCGAGCGGCATCCAACAGCACGCCATCGGCGGACACGACCGCGGCGTGCACGCGATGCAGCGACTCGACCGTCCCCCCACGTGAGACCACCACGTCGAGGCTGCGCGTCTGGGAAGGCGGGCCGAACCCATTGCCCACATGGTGCGCAGCGGGCAGGTTGGCACCGCTCGTCGGCTTGGCGAAAGAGTCAGGAATCCACACCCGCAAAAGATAACCCGGCCGAGCCAGTCACCGGCTTCCCGGCGGTCAAAAACCCGGGGCGCGGCCTATTTCCGTGCCGCCAGCACCACGCCGGTCAGCACCAGGGCCCCGCCGACGATCGTGCCCCACCCTGGGACCTCGGCAATTCCTGGCAGCAGGGCCGCCAGGAGGGTCGCGCCAATGGGCTCCCCCAGAGTGGTGAGGTTCACGATAAAGGCTGGCAGGTGGCCCAACGCCCAGATCATCCCGGTGTGCCCCAGCAACATGGGACCCAGCGCCAGCCCGGCGAAAATGGCCATTTCACGTGGCGGCTGAGGTGTGAGGGGCTTGCCCGCGAGCTGCGTGAGCACGAGACAGACGACGAACGCGGCACCGTAGACGAGCGCCACGTAGGGCCATAATCCCAGATGCTGCCGGATACGGCGACCGATCAGGTAATAGCCTGCGGCGCTTACCCCACCCAACAACGCCAGGGCATTGCCAAACAAGGCTCGGGAGCTGCCGCTACCGCCAGTCCCCAGTAACGCCGGCCCAATGGCAGCCACTCCTCCCGGGACATCGGCCACGCCAACCACCAAGGCTCCCACAACCGCCAACACGATGCCCAGCCATTGCCCACGTGACGGCGACTCATGGAGCCACAGCACACTCACGATGGCAATGATGACCGGCTGCAGATTTACCAGCGACACGGACGCGGCCACCGTCGTATAGCGGAGCGACGCGTTCCATGACCAGAAGTGAATGGCCAGCATGACACCGGCCCCGAGCGCAAACAGATACTCGCGACGATCAAGGCTGCGCCACTCCCGCCACCCGCCACCGACCGCCAGGGCCGCCGCCACGATGATCATCGAGAAACCGAGCCGCCACGTCGCAATGACGAGAGGATCAGCGGCGGACAGGCGAATCAGCGGAGCGGCGAACGAAATACCCACGACCGACACCGCCAGCACCAGCAGGGGCGATGTCCGTGCGCGAGCGGCGGGAACGGCGTCGGGGGATGTCATCACGATCAAGCTACTGATTGTTTAGCTTTAGCGCATGACGCCAATCATCACTCGCGCCCGGCTCGAGGCGCTTCTGACGGCCGCACGCGATCAGCATGTGGTCATCGTGGGCGATGCCATGCTCGACGTGTACCTCCGCGGCGATGTGGACCGTATCTCGCCGGAAGCGCCGGTGCCCGTCGTTCGCGTCCGCGATCGTAAACTGGCACTGGGCGGGGCGGCCAACGTGGCGCAGAACGTCGCGGCCCTTGGCGCCGGCTGCGATCTGGTGGCAGTGGTCGGCCATGACGCGGCCGGTTCAACACTGCGGGACCATCTCGATGCCGGCGGCATGCAATCCCGGTCGCTGGTCACCGTGGCTCGTCCGACAACCACCAAGACGCGCGTCATGGCCAGATCGCAGCAACTGGTTCGGTTTGACGAAGAAGACGACGCCGATCTTGACGCCACCGATGTGGAACGTGTACTGGCGGCCATCGAACGGACCTTGCCGCAGGCCACTGCCCTCGTCTTCGAGGACTACAACAAGGGCGTGCTGGTTCCGGCGGTCATCGAAGGGGCCATCGCGTTGGCACGCAGCCGCTCGTTGCCCATCGTGGTCGATCCGAAATTCCGGAATTTCTTCGCCTACCGGGGCGCGACCGTCTTCAAACCGAATCGGCGTGAACTGGAGAGTGCCCTCGGCGCGGCGGTGGACCTCGATCACCCCGCGGCGCTGCCGGAAACGTTCGCGCGGCTGGGCGTCGAACACCTGCTGCTCACGCTTGGCGAACGCGGGATGGCGTTGGTGTCAGCCGACGGCGTCGTGCATCGGGTCCCAACGACAGCACGCGAGGTGTACGATGTGGTCGGTGCGGGCGACACCGTCACCGCCTATCTGGCCACCATGCTGGCTGCCGGGGCGAACACGCTTGAGGCAGCCATCGTGGCCAACTACGCCGCAGGGGTGGAAGTCGGCAAACTCGGCGCCGCCACGGTGTCCCCGGACGAAGTACTCGAAGCCTATGATGCGCATCATGCGGATGGGGCTTTGTTGTCCGCCTAGCGACAACGGGGGGCGAAAGGGACTGGCGCCAGTGCGCCCATCGCCCGAAACTACAGTGGTGCAGTGAACGGTCGTGGTCACATGACCGGTACGGTCCGGTAGCTTAGTCGGTTAAAGCAGTCGACTCATAATCGATCGATCGTGGGTTCAAGTCCCACCCGGACCATTCGCGCCCCGACCCCAGCGGTTGGGGCGCGTTTTTTCTCTGTTTTGCGGGCGGGGGCTTCCCACACCCGAGTTGCACCGTTACGTTTTCGATCCGTCAGGTGCTGGTCGCCTGCGGCGAAACATGGTGTCGGGCGCGTAGCTCAGCTGGTTAGAGCGCTGCTTTCACACAGCAGAGGTCCGGGGTTCGAGTCCCTGCGCGCCCATACGGAACGGCCGGTGATCTGACGATCACCGGCCGTTTGCGTTGTGCCCACCAGCAAGCCCGCGCGATTTATGGCAACGGGACAGCAGCGACGTTAGGGGACGTGGAACGCGTGACCCCCTGCGTAACGATGACCCGCACCCCGGACTGCCGAAGCCGTCCAATCGTGCGTTCGTCGAGCCGCGCGCGAAGCACGATGACATCGTCGTCGGCGCGCTGATCCAGCACCTCTCCATCCCGATGCACTTCGGCGATCAGTCGCCCATTGGCGGCCGGGATATGGACCTCGAGAATGGGGCGCTGATTGCGCATGCTGTGCAACAACGTCGCCTTGAGGCCGTCGAGCCCACCCGGCTCCAGGGCAGACACGAACAGCGAATTCGGCATCAGATTGGCCACGCGCTCGCGAACCGACGAGGCATCCTCGGCGGATATCGCATCCATCTTGTTCATCACGTAGGTGAGTGGTCGCTCGGACAATCCCAGGTCATTCAGGACGCCGTCCACGACGTCACGTTGTTCCTCCCACGCCGGATGACTGGAGTCGATCACGTGCAACAGCAGATCCGCTTCGCGAGCTTCTGAAAGTGTGGCCCGGAATGATGCCACCAGATGGTGAGGCAACTTGCGAATGAAACCCACGGTATCCGTCAACAACACCGTATAGCCATCACCGACTTCCACTTCACGCGTCAATGGATCGAGCGTGGCAAACAGTCGATCTTCGACAAACACATCGGAATCGTTGGCCATGCTGCGCAGGATGGACGATTTCCCGGCGTTGGTGTACCCGACCAGCGCCACCCGGAAATGAGTGTGCCGCCCCTGGCGCTGCACCTCGCGCGCCCGCTCGACGTCGGCCAGTCGTTCTTTGAGAATGCGGATGCGATGCTGAATGAGTCGGCGATCCGTTTCCAGCTGCGTTTCACCTGGACCACGCATACCGATACCACCTCGCATCTTCTCAAGGTGGGTCCACATCCGCGTGAGGCGAGGCAACAGGTACTCCAGCTGCGCCAACTCCACCTGCATTCTCGCTTCGTTCGAGCGGGCCCGCGTGGCAAAGATGTCGAGAATGAGCTCGGCACGATCCATCACGCGCGTATTGACGATCAACTCGACATTCTTTCCCTGTGCCGGGGACAGCTCGTCATCGAAGATGACCAGGGTCGCGCCCAGTTCCTTGATGCGCTCCTTGAGTTCCTCGACCTTGCCGCTGCCGAGGTACGTGCCCGGATGCGGTCGATCAAGTTGCTGCGTGAGCGTACCCACGACCTGTGCCCCCGCCGTGTCGGCCAGACGCGCCAGTTCCTGAAGGTGCTCATCGACAAAATGCTTCGCTGAGCTCCGCTTGAACGGCGCACTGACCAGAATGGCCCGTTCGACGGGCAGCGTGAGATTGATTGGCTCGCGACTGATGAGAATCGACCTGCGTTGAATGTCTCGAAAATGCCGTAAATGGCGGCGGGACTATTTCGCGCCCGCCACGGAGGAGTAGCGTCCCGTTTGATCATACGGACGGGTGAAGTTGCCGAGCGGCGTGGCGACCGTAAAATCGCCACGTACCCGGTAGTTCACCGTGCCCGATTGAATCAGGGCGCGTCCGGCAGCCCCAAGACCGGCATACGTGAACCGGATCGGCAGTTTGACCAGCGAGGAATCCTTCTCGGGGACCACAAAGCGACTGTCGAGCGCCCCTTCTCCCAGTTTGATCGAATCGACGTCCACCTGATAGGTCATCTTGAGGGCGTCGAGTTTGTATCCGTTGGGATTATAGACCGACAGCACGACATCCACGCTGCCGCCCGAGAGCCCGAGGCCGGTGATGTTGAACTCCCGCAACCTCACATCCGGCTCCTTGAATGTCGCCCGCCCAAGAGCGGCACAGCCAACAGCGCCGGTGGCGACGACAGCCACTACCACGGCGGTCACCATTCGTTTCATGCGCATGCTCACGCGTTTTCTCCAGAGGTTGTCGTTGGGGTCTGACCGTCGGCGGTCGCTGCTGAACTGTTCGTACCCGAGGATGCCACCGGTGGTCCCCCGCGTTCTGCCCACCACGCCAACCGCTGCGCGATGCGCTTCTCCTCCCCGAACGGACCGGGGTGATAATACGTTTGCCCCTCCAGCTGATCCGGCAGGTAGGCCTGCGCCACGAAGGCACCCGGGAAATCGTGTGGATACTGATACGGCACACGCCGTGCCTCATCGGCGCGCAGGTGCATTTCCGAATTCAGCAGGTGGGCCGGGACTGGTACCGCGGGCGTGCCCTGCGCCGCCTGTTGCGCGGCCTGCCACGCCAGATAGAGCCGATTGGATTTCGGGGCGGTTGCGCAGTAGACCGTCGCCTGAGCGACCGCGCGCTCCCCTTCAGCAGGGCCAAGGCGACGGTAGGCCTCCCAGGAGGCCATCACCACCGGAAGGGCTTCGGGATCGGCGAGGCCGATGTCTTCGGTAGCGATGGCGGCCAGCCGTCGCAGGAAGATCTGCGCGTCTTCACCGGCCAACAGTGCCCTGGCCAGCCAGTACAGGGCCGCATGCGGCTCCGAGCCTCGGCAGGACTTATGAAAGGCCGAAAGGATGGCATGGCGATCGATGTCCACGCGATCGTAGGCGACGACGCGTAGCCCCATGGCGGCGGATAGGGCCTCGATGGTGATGGCCGCCCCATCCGCCAACGTCGTCGCGACCGCTTCCAGTGCACCAAGGGCCCGGCGGGCGTCGCCATCACTTTGCTCACCGAGCCAGCGAACGGTATCCGGGTGCGCCTGCAACGCGCGCGCGCCAAGCCCCCTGGCCGCATCGGTCATCGCTCTCACGACCACCTGCACGACATCCTCGGTCACCAGTGGGCGGAGCGCGTAGACCCGACAGCGGGAGAGGAGTGCACCCACCACCGCAAATGCCGGCACTTCGGTGGTTGCTCCACAGAGCGAAATCACTCCACTCTCCACATGCGGCAACAACGCATCCTGCTGCGATTTCGCCCAACGATGGATTTCGTCCACGACCACAAGGGTGCGACGCCCGTCAAAGTTCAGGCGCCGCTCAGCATCCGCCACGATCTCACGCAGTCGCGGGATCCCATCCGTCACCGCATTCAGAATCACGACGGTCTGTTGCGTATAGCGCCCAATCAGACTGGCGATGGTGGTCTTTCCCGTTCCGCTCGGGCCGGTGAGAATCACACTGCCAATGGTGCCGTTCCGAATGGCATCCCCCAGCGGACGGCCCGGGGCCAGCAAATGCTGCTGCCCCACCACGTCCTCAAGCCGATCCGGGCGCAGGCGCGCGGCCAATGGTTCGGCCTTGCCGGCACCGCCAAAGAGAGACGGCCCCTCACCCTCACTGCCCTTCCCCGCGCCTTTGCTCATACGGTGACTTCCGCGAGGCCCAGCCGCTCGGCCGCCGTTTGCAAGGCCTGCTCAAGCTGGGATTCTGGACGCAAGGTACTACGTGATGGGATCCACGTGGGCCGTGGCGGGACCTCCCGCTCTACGAGGCCCAGCCCATCCAACAGGAAGCCCCATCGATCCGTTCGCGCGTAAATCACCAGCAGCATTTCCGGGGTCAGCGACAGCTGATCGTTCCCGGTACCCACCGTGAGTTCAACGCCACCATAAGCCGACAACGGGAGGCGCAGACGGCCCATGGTTTCGCGGACATCGGGAAGCGCGAGCAGCGATCCCGTCCAGGTCCGCGCCGTGCGAACATCGTGCAGGCGAACATCGACCGCCGGATCGAGATAGGCGCTGAGCGCATGCCACAAATCCACCACGCGCTCCGAGGAGGCCCCGACCTTCGTCGTGGTGAAACCCTCGTGCGACGTCATCACAAACCAATCGGTCGCGTCCCGAAAACGATGTCGGCCCGCCTGGGCGAGACTGGTGAGTTCACTCATGGCGACGCGTTACGCGGGGTGTGCGGCGAGCGACAGCAGTGTCTCCCGCGTATTGCACGCGGGATCGTCAATGACCGCATCCAGCAAACGCTGCAGCGTCTGCCCAAGATGCGGACCGGCCGCGATTCCTGCGCGTCGGAGGTCATCACCATCCACCGCCAGATCCGCCACCTCGATAGCCTCGTTGAACGCGATCCGCAGGAGCTGTCGATACAACGCACGCACGGTGCGGGGCTCCACCCGTCGGTCGTCGGTTGCCCAGCGCGCCGCGCACAGACGCAGAAAGGCTGCAACCCGCAGTCGCCCCACGGCCGCTGCCAGACGGCGCAGATCGGCGCCGGACGGCGCGGATCCTGACGCCAACTGGTCGCCAAGCGAAGCACCAAAACGCGCATACCGGTCAACGAGCACCGACACCGTGGTGATGTCCTGATTGGAAAAGCGCAACGCCCGCATGGCCTGCTCCGCCGCCTTTCCATCGTGACCGCTAAAGAGCGCGGCAAACCGCAGCGGCTTCCGTAACGGTCTCGTGGAGAGCCCCGGCACCGGCAAGGCATCGACCGCGCGCAACAGGCTGTCTGGCGCGTCGGCGAGGGTGGGCACCAGCGAGGCAAAAGCGCCGCTCTCCCGCCAGCGGGCCAACGCGTCGGAAGGGCGCACCACCTGTTCCATGGTTTTGTCCAGTTCCTGCTTGACCCGTTCCGGAGACAACCGGGTGAGGAACGGTGCGCTGGCGACAATGGCCAACCACGTCGCCTCCTCAATCGCGAAATCAAAACGTGCGGCAAAGCGGATCGCCCGTAATGCACGCAGGCGGTCTTCGCGCATGCGTGCGTCGGCGTTCCCGACGGCGCGGACCACCCCTCGCTGCAGATCGGCCTGCCCCTCAAAGGGATCACGCAGGACCCGGGCAATGGGGTCGTAGGCAATCGCATTGATGGTGAAATCACGCCGCGCGAGATCTTCATCAAGGGAGGCCCCAAACTCCACTTCTGCATGGCGGCCGTCGGTGCGAACATCATGCCTGAACGTGGTGACCTCGTGCATGCGCCCATCCCGATCGAGCACGCCGATGGTGCCGAACTCAATACCGACGGGCACCGTCCGCTTGAACAGGCGACGGACCTCCGGCGGCGTGGCCGATGTGGCCAGATCCCAGTCCAGGTGCGCCAGCCCCAAGAGCGCATCGCGCACGGCACCGCCAACACACCACGCCTCAAAGCCCGCGTTCTGCAACGTCCGCGCGACTTCAATGACCTGGCCCGGTGGCCGCAAGGCGGGCACCTGGAGGGGGGTTATCCGCAGAGCACGCTCCCGCCATTCACGTTCAGAATTTCGCCCGTGACATGCCGCGCCAGCGGACTGGCGAGGAACAGGACCGGTCCGGCAATGTCCATGGGGCTCGCCACACGTCCCAGCGGGATATTGGCTTCAATTCGACCACGATCGGCCGCGAAGGGGCGGATGACGGCTTCCGTATCCACCCACCCGGGGGCGACGCTGTTCACCGTGATATCATGCGAACCCAGTTCCACCGCCAGCGATTTCACGAACGAAATCATCGCCCCCTTGGAGGCGGCATAATCGGCATGCCCGGCTTCGCCGCGCTGACCCGCAGTACTGGAGATGAACACCAGCCGTCCACCATTCGGCATGTGCCGCACAGCCGCTCGAGCGCCGAAGAACATGCCGTCGAGATTGGTGGCCAGCGTGTGGTGCCATCGCTCATCATCGAGCGCACTCACCGGCACGGGTACGTCTGGCCAGACCCCGGAGTTGCCAACGAAGATATCCACGTGACCGAAGTGCTCCACAGCCATCGCCACGAACGCATCATTGGCTTCGCGTGTAGCCAGATCGCCTTTGTACGCAAAGGCCTGTACGCCCATGTCCGTCAGTTCCCGGACAAGCGCCTGTGCTTCTTCGTCTCGGGACCGATACGCAATCCCCACATCCACACCAGCCTGAGCCAGCAGCCGCGCACAGGCCGCGCCGATACCGCGAGCCCCACCCGTCACCAGCGCTTTCTTCCCAGTGAGATTGATCATAGCGTCGCCTCGATGGCATCACAGATGGCGTGCTGAATGCACAGGTGAATTTCCTGCGCCCGGTCGGTCCGCGAGGTTGGAACCACTAGACATAAATCCGCCCGGTCCTTGAGCGCGCCGCCATCCTTGGCACTCAAGGCCAGCACAGGAATGCCCTTGGCGCGCGCAGCATCCGCCGCCAGCAAGACGTTCGGGGAATTGCCGCTGGTGGAATGGATGATGAGGAGATCCCCCGCCTTCCCGATGGCCTCGATCTGTCGTTCGAAGATATGATCGAATCCGAAGTCGTTGCCGGTCGCCGTGATCAACGACGTGTCTGTGGTGAGCGCGATGGCGGGATACGCCCGACGGTTACGCATGTATCGCACCACGTACTCCGTGGCCATATGCTGCGCGTCAGCCGCCGAGCCGCCGTTGCCGCAGAACAGGAGCGTCCCCCCTCGGGACACGGTGTCCTGCACCATGCGCAGCGCCTGGCCAATTTCCTGTTCCAGCTGAGCGGCAGCACGTTCCGCGGTGGTGGCCAATTCACGGAGAGCGCCCAGCAAGGGCGCCACGGCGGGGGAAGTTTCGCGGGTCATCATGATTGGAAGAAAGGACCGGTCAGCCTCATCGACCGAATAACCGCTTGACGCGCTCCATGAGTCCGGCCTTGAGCGGCGGCACCGGCAGCGGGTCTTCATCGCGCAATACGCAGTCGGCGTTGGCAAACGTGAGCAGGTGGACTTGTTCATCCGCACCACGTTCCAACAGCCATTCGCGCGCGCTTGCCAACGAGCGAGCGTCGCCATGGTTATCCGAGGCCAGGATATCGATGAGTCCCTCGCTCAACATGTTTCGCGCCAAATCTGCCGGCACACCACGTCCCATGAGGACCGACGCATCGGTCTGGATGACGACGCCCATTCTCCGCCACTCCCGGACGGCATCGAGCGTGCAGCCGAAATATCGCTCCGGATGTGCCAGCACCGGGGTGCGTCCGGCGCGGGCGATCCGACGAAGCTCGCTACTGGCCCCTCGTGGGAGGCCGCCCCGCGTGAATTCCACGAGAAGCGCCCGGGACTGCCCCAACGCCAGATGCGGCGCGCTCAGATCCACGTTGGGACTATCGAGCATGATCTCCCACCCCAGTTGCAACGCCAGCCCCGCCGGCGCCCGCTGCTGCAACTGGGCAAAGAGCTCGCGATGGCGTTCGATCGGTGCGTGCGCGGACTGGCTGGCGTTCAGGTGCGGTGTGCAGACAAGCGTGGTGACGCCCTGCGCCGCAAACCGTTCCAGCACTGGCAGTGACACGTCGAACGAGGGAGAACCATCGTCCACACCAGGCAACAGGTGCGTGTGGATATCAATCATGCGTCCTCCCTGGCCAGACCGTGCGCGCGTCGGCGCGCCACGCTGCAGCCCGCACGAGCAAGCCTGGCGCGACGCGACATGCGCCGGTCACCCCTTGAGTGCTTCAGGCAATGCCGCGATGCGCGCCATGGCACGCGCGGCCCGCTCTTCCAGTCGCGCGGGATCGTCCGCTGCCGCCTGGAAGGCGTAAGTGATGAGCGCATCCACCGCCAACAGATCGAGCGCCGTGGCGCGCGACGTGGAGCCTGAGGCCAGGAGTTCATCCAACAACTGCTCCCCAGCCTCCAGGCACGCTTCCGGAACCTCAGCCACAGGACGGGCTGCCGACGCACTAACCAACGTGCTCAGCCGACGGTGGAGAGCGGGTGGTGGTGCGGGATCCATTCGCGCGATCCACTCACCAACCGTTGCAGCCGTGGCCATGCTTTGCTCCGCGCCGCCAGCGGGCACCATCATCACGCCACCGCCAGCCGCGCAACGATGTCGGCCACTGCGGAAAGCGCACGGTCGATCTGCGCGGCATCCACCCCCGCTTGGGCCATGTGCGGCTTTCCACCGCCCCGACCACCAACAGTCGCGGCGACATCACGCACAACGATGTCAGCCCGCAATCCGCGATCACGCACATCATCCGTGACCACCGCGAGCAGCGCCCCCTTCCCGTCTGCCAAAGCCGCGCCCAACACCGCCACACCACTGCCCAGCGCTTCCCGCACGGCATCACCGAGCGCCTGCAGTGCTTTCACGTCCGCCACGTCCACGCGAGCGGAGACATAGCGTACCCCCGCCTCGTCGGTCGCCTGCGCCACCAACTGCTGTGCGAGACCACCGCCCTGAGCACCACCACGCATGGCCTCATCGAGACGCTTCTCCAACTGCTTCCGCTCGTCCATCAGCGCTTCGAGCTTCCGGTCAATCTGCTCCAGCCCGGTAGCCATCCCCGACAGTGGCACCTTGAGTCGCGACGCGACCTGCAACAGCGTCCGTTCGCGGTCGGCCATAAACTGGAACGCCCGAGGGCCAGCCACGGCCTCTATACGACGGACGCCGGCGGCCACGCCCCCTTCGCTGACAATGCGCACCAGACCGATTTCGGAGGTGTTGCGCACGTGCGTTCCGCCACAGAGCTCCACCGACAACGACGGAATCTCGACGACGCGAACCACATCGCCATACTTCTCGCCAAACAACGCCATCGCGCCTCGTGCCACTGCTGCCGTATATGAGTCCTCGGCGATCGTTACCGGCACCGACGCCCACACCCCGGCATTCACATCGGCCTCGATGGCGGCCAACTGCTCGGCCGTCACTGGTCCGTGATGCGTGAAGTCGAAACGCAGTCGATCCGGTGACACCAGTGAGCCGGCCTGATGCACATGCTCGCCGAGCACCTTCCGCAAGGCGGCGTGCAGCAAGTGCGTGGCGGTATGGTGTCGCTCGGTATCCTTGCGCCGATCACGCGGCACGGCCGCATGCGCACGGCCAAAGGTGATTTCTCCAGAAGCGGTCCCGATGGCGGCGATCCGACCGTCAAGCTTGCGAACTTCGTTGACGACGACCGACCATCCCTCGCCGGTGATAGTCCCTTGATCGGACACCTGTCCGCCCGACTCCGCATAGAACGGCGTCTCGCGCAGCATGACCGCCACCCTACCGTCAGCCAGCTGGCGTACCGCCGTCACCAGCGTATCGACTTCGATCACGTCGTACCCCACGAACCGCCCAAGCTTCTCGAGGTGCTGCTGATCATGCGTCCACTGCGTGGGATCGGCGAAGTCATCGGCGCTCACGGCAATCTGCTTCGACTTCCGTTCGTCCTGCGACTGCTTGCGCTGCGCGGCCAACGCCTGCTCAAAGCCCGAGATGTCCACGAGATAGCCACGCTCGCGGGCCATCAACTCGGTCAGGTCAATCGGGAAACCGAAGGTGTCGTACAAACGGAAGGCATCTTCACCAGACAGCGTACCGCGCAAACGGGGCGACCCCTGCGTGGAGTTCTCAGGCGCCAACTCCTCAAAGCGCGACATCCCGGCATCGATCGTGGCGAGGAAGCGGTCTTCTTCGGCACGCGTCGTCTCGAGAATGTGCTTCCGCCGCACGTGCAACTCGGGGTACAGGTCACGCATGTGCTCAATGAGCGTTTCCACGACATGCACGAGCGTAGGCTCACGCCGCCCCAGCAGCCAGGCATGCCGCACCGCCCGACGGAGGATGCGGCGCAGTACATAGCCCCGCCCTTCATTGCTGGGAAACACACCATCCGCCAACAGGAACCCTACCGCACGGGCGTGATCCGCCAGCACGCGGAACGAGGCCGGATCGATCTCCTTGCCGTCCTTGCCCACCGCCTTGCCAAGACCAACACCCGGGCGATACGGATACTTGATTCCAACAACATCCTCCACCTTTTCGATGAGCGGACGGAAGCCGTCCGTGTGGAAGTTGTTCGTTACCCCCTGCATGACCGCCGCGATGCGCTCAAGCCCCGCCCCCGTATCCACAGAGGGCTTGGGGAGCGGCACCAGCGTCCCATCCGCCTGACGGTCATACTGCATGAACACGAGGTTCCAGATTTCCAGGAACCGGCCGGCCTCGGCGCCTTCCACGAAGGCATCCAGTGAATAGTCGGCAATGTCCGTATTCGTCCACTCGCCAGACGCATCGGCCGGGAACGCCCAGTCAGGTGCCATCTTGGCGAGGTCAACGTAGATCTCCGTACACGGTCCACACGGACCCGTATCGGCCATCTGCCAGAAATTGTCCTTCGCCCCCAGACCGTAAATGCGGTTGTCTGGCACGTTGGCCACATCCTTCCACAACTGACGCGCTTCATCGTCCTCGTGAAAGACCGTGACACGAAGATGCTCACGCGGGATCTTGAGCTCTTCGGTGACAAACTCCCAGGCGAAACGGATTGCGTCGCGCTTGAAGTAGTCCCCGAACGAGAAGTTGCCCAGCATCTCGAAAAACGTGTGGTGACGCGCGGTGTGGCCGACCTGCTCGAGGTCGTTGTGCTTGCCACCGGCGCGCACGCACTTCTGCGACGTGGTGGCGCGCCGCTTGCCTTCGGGCGCGTCCTCCATGCCGAGGAAGACTTTCTTGAACTGGACCATCCCGGCGTTCGTAAACAGCAGGGTGGGGTCGTCGGAGGGTACGAGCGAAGAGCTCGGACGGATGGCGTGGCCGTTCTTTTCGAAGTAGGCCAGGAATCGGGCGCGGATTTCGGCTGCGAGCATAAGTGGCTCAATATAGACAACTTGGAGAGCGACTGCAGCGGCCTAGTGCCCTTCGTGCAAGACCTCTTTGGCGATACGGCGGGCAATCGTACCTCCGTATCCGCGCCGCAGCAGAAACCCTAGCAGCTTGCGCTGCGCCGCCGCGGGGTCTTCGGCTGTAAGCGAACGGGCGCGCCTTACGGCGACGGCCCGACAGGCCGCCTCCTCGTCGAAGCCATCCTCAAGCATCGCGTCGGCGACCGCCTCAGAGACCGTGGGACCAGCCACCCCTTTTCGACGTAACTGCTGCTTCACCCGGGCCGGTGCCTCTCCCTTGCGCAGTCGGGCGGAGGCCTCGGCCTGTGCGACCTGCTCATCGGACAGCACCCCTGACTGTTCCAGCCGATCAAGGGCCTCGCGGATCTGCGCCGGAGTCGCGTCGCGCTTACGGAGCCTGACCTCCAATTCCCGGCGCGTGCGACGCCCGCGCGCCAGATAGTCCAAGGCGCGGTCAGCCAGGTCGGTGATGACGTGCTCGTGCAGCAATCGGTCGAGGACCGTGGGCTCGATGGGCATTCCGGCACGGGTCAGCCCCGTCTCGGCCATTACACCAATGCCGACGACGAGCTGACGCCCGTCACTGAGCGACAACAGATAGCGACCGGGGCGTCGCGGGGACTCCCGGAGCTCTTTGAGCAGGAGGGATTCGGAGTGAGTCATGGGCAAAAAAGAGCCGAGGGGCTACTCACGATGAGGAGTGGTGATCCGGGCACCACTTCCCACCGCGAGCAACCCCTCGGCCCTCACACACGCGTCCGGTATGAGCGGGCGGTGCCTATTCCTCCACTTCGTCTGCCGGTGCATTGGGGGCGGGCGCCGTCATGCCCAGCACCACTTTCACCTTCTCCTCAATCTCTGCCATCAGCACGGGATTGTCCTTGAGGAACATCTTGGCGTTCTCACGCCCCTGCCCGATGCGCTGGGAACCATAGCTGTACCAGGCGCCCGCTTTGTCGATGATGCCGGACTCGGCGCCAATATCGACCAGCAGCGACGTATGGCTGATGCCTTCGGCGTACATGATGTCAAACTCGGCCTGCTTGAACGGCGGGGCGACCTTGTTCTTCACCACCTTCACACGAACGTGCGACCCGATGACGTCTTCCTTTTCCTTCACGGGACCGATGCGACGGATGTCCAGACGAAGCGACGCGTAGAACTTGAGCGCCTTACCACCGGTGGTGGTCTCCGGGTTGCCGAACATGACGCCGATCTTTTCGCGCAGCTGGTTGATGAACACCACGGAGACCTTGGAACGGGCAATGGCACCGGTCAGCTTGCGCAGCGCCTGGCTCATGAGGCGCGCCTGCAAGCCGACGTGCGAGTCGCCCATATCGCCTTCGATTTCCGCCTTGGGCACCAGCGCCGCCACCGAGTCGATCACAATGACGTCTACCGCTCCCGAGCGTACCAGGATCTCGCAGATTTCCAGTGCCTGTTCGCCTGTGTCAGGCTGCGAGATAAGCAGGTTCTCGATATCCACCCCAAGCTTCTTGGCGTACTCGGTATCGAGGGCGTGCTCGGCATCGATGTAAGCCGCAACGCCACCCGCACGCTGGGCATTCGCCACGACGTGCAGACAGAGCGTGGTCTTGCCGCTCGACTCAGGACCGTAGATCTCGGTGATGCGACCACGCGGAATTCCGCCCACGCCGATTGCCGCATCGAGATTGATCGCACCCGTCGGAATGGACTCGACGCGAACCTTGGAGTCAGTGCCCAGCCGCATGATCGAGCCTTTGCCGCAGCTCTTCTCGATTTGCGCGACCGCGAGCGCCAGGGCCTTGCGCTTGTCGTCTGTAATTACCGAACCCGCCATGAGGACCGCCGTCGTAAGGGGTGAAGCTGCCATGCCCTGGCTCGCGAAAATCTAGGGAGAACGCGAGCAGGACCAAGACCCGAATAAAGTACGAAGAAAACGCGATGTGGACAACTACCGCAAGTGCCCGATTTCAGGGCAGTTCAAACGCATTGGGTATATGCCTGACACGGACAGTTTGACCGATTATCAGCACTCCAACCACGTCGAAGCGATACTGCGTGGTTTTGGAGCCGAACCGATCGACCCAGACCCGAGCCGACTTCCCGAGCTCCCACTGTTTCCGGTGGTGCACCGCTTCCACTGGCGACCCGAAGGACACGCCACGACGCGCCTTGACCTCCACGAATGCCACATGATTGTCACGACGCACCACCAGATCGATGTCGCGGTGTCCACTCCGAAAGCGGTGAGCCACCACCTGCCATCCATCCCGCATGAGCCAGCGCGCCGCAATGCGTTCGCCAAGCAGTCCAAGTTCCTGCCGCGCTTTCGTCATGGAGCGAGTTTACCGCCCCCCTCTGACAAAAGTCGCATCACTTCTTCGCCCATTGTGCGATAGCTACGCGGCACGTCGGCGGTGAATGCGGTTCTATCGCACGGACCTGGCGCCGTGGCCGCTCACCCCCCGCTGCGCGAGGCGAGAATGAGCCCCGGATCGTCGCTGATGATCCCGTTCACGCCCTTTCGCCACAGCCGATGAGCATGCGACGCGCTATTCACCGTCCAGATGTGCGTAGGGATCCGGTGCGGACGCATGGTGCGCACAATGGCCCCTACGGGTACGGGAATCCCGATATGCGCTGGGGGAATACACAGCGCGTGATACCACGAGGCCGCGACGGGGCGTCGGAGCAATGCGGGAACCACCAGTCCTGCCGCCTCCGGTTGGCTTGCCCCTAATGCCACATTACCGCCCCGCAGCGGACGCGTGCTTTCCGGATCAAACCCGGCGACGATAATGCGCCCTGCGAGCTTGTGACGGGCAATCGCCGCTTGCAGCATGGACGTCGCGGCGGCCGTCTTCAGCTCAATAATGAGCGGGAGCGTAGCAGGCAGCGCATCGATAACCTCATCGAAGGTCGGCACGCCAACTCTTTTTCCGCGCCAAGGGAAGTCGCGCCCGTTTCGCGAAAATCGCGCCCCCGCGTCCACGTCGCGTAACTCGGCCGCCGTTCGGCTGGCCACCGGTCCCTTGGCATCAGTCGTTCGATCCAACGTCGCATCGTGCATCAGGACCAGCACGCCGTCCTTGGAGAGATGCAGATCGAACTCCACGGCATCGACCCCCAACGCGACCGCTTCCAACAGGCTGGGCAGCGTGTTCTCAGGGGCGTGCGCCCGGTTGCCGCGGTGACCAATCACCGGCCGAGCGTCTGGATCAAGCAGGATCATCTGCGCAAGATAATGCCTCGCCCGGGTATTCCGAACGGACCGTCGGCAACGCCGAAAAACGACAACGGGGCGACACCCGAAGGTGCCGCCCCGTCGCAACTCACACCGATGCGATGTGAGGGGACGCCAACCCTGTCTCGTTAGAAAGAGTACTGGATTCGCGTCATGATCATGCGGCCGATCTCCGGCACGCCCGGGAAGGTACGTACACGGTTATCGAACATGTTGGTCGCGTTCAGCGACCACATGAGTCGCTGGCCGCCGAGGTCAAAGCGCTTGGAAACCTGCGCATCCACCAGGAACTGCTCGGGGACGTTTTCGTAGCAGAATGTGCCGGCCGGTGCCGGGCTGCAGCGATTGGCACCGCCTGACGCGTTCGCTGCCGCGCCGGTCTGCCCGGCAGCCAGTGCGTACGCCACGTTGGTGGCATAAACACCGGAGTTCACCGGATACGCTTCTGCATACCGGCCACGGAGGTCAAAGCCCAGGCCATTGTCGTCGTTCTTGTAGCGCATGCCGAGCGAGCCACGGGACATCGGGGAGTTCGACATAAGCGGCTGGTTGTTGCCGCCGTCGATGCCCTGAAACACGTTGCGGCTCTGCCAGCTGTAGGCGAGGTCAAGCGTCACGCGATCGGTAGCACTGACATCTACCGCCATGTCGACGCCACGGACCCAGATCTTGCCGGCTGAGGTGAGGTATGTGGCATAAATCGCATTGGCCGCAGACGGCTGGTTGGCAAAGGTGACCACACCGACTGGGAGCGCCGCCACGCTGGGAGTCAGCGCCGTCGCAACGCCGCCCGCCAGTGCCTGAATCTGTTGGAGCGACAGTCCCAACGGCTGTGAGGCGAAGAACGCCCCAAGCTGCTGGCCCATGTATCCACCCAACTGCTGCGGGTTCCCGAAGAACACGTTCGGGGTGGCAACGGCCGCGGAGGTGCCGACGTCGCCACGTTCCTGGCCCCAGCCAGCAATGTCGTAGCGCAACTTGTTGCCAATGATGCCCTTCCACCCGATTTCAAACGTGTTGTTGAACGATGCCGCCAGGGGACGGATATCCTGCAGCTGTGCATCGGTGACCGCCGTCGTGGGGGCGGTGATATACGACACGCGCGTGGCAAGATCGGCGGACGTGGGAGAACGGCTCCCCAGGTACTGCACGGCACCCGTGGCCAGCGCCGTCGCCTGTGCCGCGGTAAAGCCGTTCTGCTGCAGGGCGGCCGCAATACCCGGGATCAAGCGCGGGGAGAGCGCCTGAATGGCGCCGGGGAATGCGGCAGCGGCCGAAGTACCGGTGAAGTTCCCGCCGTTGGCGTAGGCCGACTTCATGCACAACGAGCCCAACGCACTGCCGTTGCAGTTGCGCGCGAACTGGAACCCTTCCTTTGGCGGATTGCCGCGCGCCCGGATATCGAATCCGGAACCGCCCACATTGGGCGACTGAATGAGATCGAGGAAAAAGGAGAAATTGGCGGGCGTCGAGAAGGCCCGGTTGTACGTGAACCGAATATTCTGATTTTCCGCCGGCTTGAGAATGATGGCGGCCCGGGGCGAGAAGAACTGGCCCTTGATGACATTGTTCCCGTCACCACGCGCCGCCAGTAACACCTCGAGGTACTTGTTCGGACGCGTCGTGGACTGCACATACGCCCCGTACTCGGTGACGTTGTCCACGTCCTCATTCACGCCGTTGATCGTGTTTCCCGTCTGCGGGTTCGTCCAGATGTAATCGACGCCGTAGGTGAACGTCTGCTTCTTGCCCATATCGAACCCGTGCTGAACCTGACCAGCCGCCACTCGCGACTTGTCAACGATGGGCTGGCCCGAACGCAGCAGGTATGTGCCACTGGCATCCTGCGCATCGTCATTGCCGGCGTTGCTGCTGTTCAGGAAGGCCTGGGCAAAGAACTTGTTCCAGCGGAAACGCTGCTGGACGCTGAGATACGTCCAATTCTTGATCTGCGCCGATCCATTGGCGCCCGTGAGTTCGATGCCGCTACCGACCTTCGTGTAGCCCACCGTCGTAATGGCTTCGGTATTCACCGTGGGCCGAACATCGACACGCGCTTCGCCGGTGAAGCGCTGGAGATCAAAGTCACGCTGATTGGCCAGCCCGCGGCGCGCTGCGGGAACGTTGCTCGTGCTCGGGAACAGCGTGGGCTCACTGCGATCGTTGTACTCCCAATCGCGCCCCTGCATGTATTCGCCGGAGAGCTTGAAGGCCACGTTCTCATTGAGTTTCTGCGCCGTCCGCACACCGGTACGGATCACCGAACGCTCGCCGCCGTCCACGCTGATCGTCGTCCCCTGTGAATTGAAGGGCGACTTCGTGATGACGTGCAGCACACCGTTGGAGCTGTTCGGACCGTACAGCGCGGACGCCGGCCCGAGCAGCACCTCCATGCGATCGATGTCTTCGTTGGTGCCCGTAAACAGGAAGGGTACGTTCACGCGCAACGACGGCACGCCGGCAAAGCGGTAGTCCTGCAGCATGAGCATGGACCCGCTGAACGCATTGTTGAAACCACGGGCCACCACGTTGGCCTGCGCAATACCGCCCCGATTGATATCGACACCAGGCGTGGTACGCAGGTGATCGGTAACCGTGACGGCGGGCGTGGACTCGATCCGCTCACTGGAGATCACCGAGATCGACGCCGGTGCATCGAGCGCCTTTTCCGGCCGGGCGCGGCTGGCCGTCACCACGGTTTGTGAGAGGGTGGATACGGCTTGATTCAACGCAAAATTGACCACCTGACCGGGACGGACATTCTGGACGGCCTTGCTTTCGTAACCGATCAGCCGCGCCGTTACCGTGTACGAGGCGTTGGCAAGTCCGACCACGCGGAAACTGCCGTCCGGCCCGGTGATCCCGCCATATGCCTGTCCGCCCGCGGCCTGGGCCTTCACGCCAACATTTTCGATTGGCCGCCCGGTCGAGGCATCGGTCACCTTGCCGGTGATCGAGCCCGACTGCGCGTCAAGCTGCGCGGCGGCCACGGGCACTATGCCCAGCGCCAGCACGGCAGACGCGATTACACGACGGAAAAACAGGGACATCACACACCTCGTGTGGGAGGGAAAAACTTCGAGGTTCGGCGGGGCGACGATGATTCGCCGCCACTGAGGTAGGAATCCGCTCATCCGGTACGCCGGTGGGATATGCGGAATGTCCCTACGTTGGCGGAGTGAGCCTTACTCGTCAATACACAAACGAGACAAAGCGGCGTTAAAGCAACCAGAAACGTTGGCGGAGGACTCCTGAGCACGGGGCCAGTCGAATACTTGCCATGCCCAGCGTTTCGACGCCGCGCCGAGTTTACGCCTCGCCGCAGATGCGGTCCAGATCCTGCACCCCGACGAGCACATCCCGTGGACGGGCCGCACCTTCCGAAGGCGCCAGCACCCCCGCAGCTTCGAGTTGATCGATAATGCGTGCCGCCCGGCCGTAGCCAATCTTCAGTCGGCGCTGCAACAGCGAGGTCGATCCCTGACGGTGCTGGATCACCACTTCCGCCGCCTCCCGGAATCGGGCGTCGCGATCATCGGACCCGGTGGCGTCATCGTCGTCGTCGCCGGCCGCTTTCGCCTCCTGCGCCCGGACCGTTTCCAGAATGTCAGGTTCCGAATAACCGGGACCGCCAGCCGCATCCGCCTCCAGGCGAGCCCGCGCGTCGTCATACCATCGCAGCAACTTTTCCGTATCCTCGCTGGACAGATACGCGCCCTGCAAACGCGAGGGCTCCGATTTCCCAGGCGGAATGAACAGCATGTCGCCGTTGCCCAACAGCGCTTCGGCCCCGGCACCGTCGATGATGGTCCGGCTGTCCACCTGCGAGGCGACCCGAAAGGCAATCCGGCACGGGAAGTTCGCCTTGATGAGCCCTGTGATCACGTTCACGCTGGGACGCTGGGTGGCCAGAATGAGGTGAATGCCGATAGCACGCGCCTTCTGTGCCAGCATGGCGATCGGCGTCTCTACCTCGCCTTGCACCGTCATCATCAGGTCGGCCATTTCATCAATCACCACCACGATATACGGCAGAATCCCGGCGGTGTACGTCCGATCTTCAAAGGCCACATCGGGACTGCGGGGCTTGAGCACTGGCCCCCCCTCGCCAACCGCGTGCTGCGCGACGCGCTTGTTGAACTCCTGCAGGTTCCGGCAGCCGTTGGCTTCAAGCAGCCGGTAGCGATCCTGCATCTCCATCACGGCCCACTTGAGTACCGCCGCGGCGTCACGGTTATCAGTAATGACCTTGTGCCGGAGATGCGGCAGCGTGTTGTACACGCTGAGTTCCACCATCTTCGGATCGACCATCAGAAAACGCAGTGTCCGCGGCGTGTGCCGATAGACCAGACTGGTGATGATCGTATTCACGCACACGGATTTGCCGGACCCGGTCGCACCGGCAATCAGCAGGTGCGGCATTTTGGCGAGATCAGCCAGCACCGGCCGCCCCTCCAGATCCTTCCCGAGCGCGATCGGCAGCGCCGCGCGCGCCGAGCGAAACTCCGCCGCCTCCAGCACCTCGCGTAGCACGACCATTTCCGGCGTGGGGTTTGGTACTTCCACGCCCACCGCGCCACGACCGGGAATTGGCGCGACGATGCGAATGCTCGGCGCACGCATCGCCAGCGCCAGGTCATCGGCCAACGCGGCAATTTGCCGTACCTTGATGCCGGCCGCCGGTTCAATTTCGAACTGTGTCACCGTCGGACCGGTCGTCCGCCCAACCAGTTCACCGTCCACCTTGAAGGTGCGCAAGGTGTTCATGAGCTTTTCACCGGCCAGATCGAGTTCGCGCTTCCCCTGATCCGCATTGCGCACAGGGGCTGCCGTGAGCAGTTCCGTGGGCGGCAGGTCCTCGCTGAATGCCGCCGGTTCCGCCTGCTGGTCGAGCGCAGCCTCCACCGACTCTTCGCGCGAGTCCTTCCCCTTCCGGCCCTTGCGGTCGGCTACGCCGTCACGCGCTGGCTCGGCCGGCGCGTCTTCCACCACCACATCCTTGTTGCGCGAGCGGGTCGGCGACGTACTCAGCACATCGCGCGCCAAAGCGGGGTCGATCGCCGGCATCTCTTCCGGGTCCGGAGCCAGCCGCTCTGCGAGCGTCGGCGTCCACGCGGGCCCCGCCGCCTTCTCTGCCCCCGACGTCCCCGGACCAACCAGCAACCGAATGGGGTTCCACCGCAGCGTCGCGACAGTCAGGGCACTGGTGGCAAGGACAAAGGCGATCCACGCACCGGCCGTCCCCAGCCCTTTTCGCAGATAGAAGGCCGCAAAGCTACCCCACAAGCCTGCGCCATCAGAAGCGGCCGGTTCACCACCCAGAGCCAATCCAATGGCCACGGGCACCAACATGACCGTCCCGGCAAAGAGGAGCGTCCAATCGGAGGCATCATCCGCCCGCCGAATGCGCCCGAACATGGCCAGCGCCACCACAAGACACCCAAGAGCAATGAGCACCATGCCGGGGATGCCAACGGCAGAGACGAGGATACAGCGTGCGATGGTCCCGGCCGGCCCGAACGGTCCAACGGCATCTCCGCAGGACACACTGCTGGACGGCGTCCGCTGAAACATCAGTGCGCCCACCAGGAACACCGACAACAGACTGAGACCAATGGCCCCCAGTTCGCGTCGCAGCAGCTGTTTTTCCATGCCTCCTCCGGACGCCGACCGCTAGCGCGACGCCGTCACGCCGGCCAACTGCAGTTGCCGGTCATGGTAGCGCACCGCGACATCAAAACGGTCCAGCGATAAGCACGCCTGTACATCCGCTTCAAATCCGTTCGCGGCGAGCGAGCGGGCATGGGCGGCCTCAAATGCAACACTCGCGATTCCACCCACAAAGGGACGCTCGACGGCCTCGGCCACGCGCGCGCCATCACCACGCACCACATCGTGCCGACCCTCGGCAATGCCGCGCACCAGACGACCCGCGCACACCACATCTTCCAGCGCGAGATGTCGTTCATGACCGGCACACACCACCGTTACGTCGGCGCCGTCATTCAACGCCTCACGTACGGCCGCCACCGTCGCGGCCGCATTGACGAATGCCGCGAAAAAACAGCTGCGCGCGCCCTGCGCCGACGTCAGCGCGGCTGTGCCGTTGGTGGTGCTGTACAGGATGGTTCGGCCCGAGACCGCTTCGGCCGTGTACTCCAACGGCGAGTTCCCGAGGTCAAAGCTCTCAGGCCGAACCATGCGCCGCTCGCCCGCCAGTTGCACTTCCCCGCGGGCATACGCCTTGGCCCGCATGACGGTTTCTTCGATCGTCTCGAACGGAATCACGGCGCGGGCGCCGTTAGCCAACGCCGTCGCCACCGTGGTGGCGGCGCGCAGGACATCGATCACCACCACCACGCGATCGGCCACATCGGCGGGCGCCACGGGGGCCTCGCCGAGCAGCACGTCGATTCGCACTAAGACGGGTCCCTGAGGAGGTCCGCGCCTTCAAACTCGAGCCACTTGGTGTGCACTTTACCCGCCTGGAAGCCGGGGTGTTGCATCACGCGGGCCAGAAACGGCATGGTGGTCTTCACCCCCTCCACCACAAAACTCTCCAAGGCAATCTGCATGCGCTTGAGGGCTTCCTCGCGCGTGTTTCCCTGCACGATGAGCTTGGCAATCATCGAGTCATAATACGGTGGCACGGTGTATCCCGCATACGCATGCGTATCAATGCGCACTCCCGGACCGCCGGGCTGATGAAACACTTCAAGCTTGCCGGGCGACGGCTGGAAATTCCGCGACGGATCTTCGGCGTTCACGCGGCACTCGATGACGTGGCCACGGAACGGCGGCACTTCCTTCACCGACAACGGCAAGCCGGCCGCCACGCGGATCTGTTCCTTCACCAGATCCACCCCGGTCAGCATCTCGGTGACCGGATGCTCCACTTGAATGCGGGTGTTCATCTCCATGAAGTAAAATGAGCCGTCTTCGTCGAGGAGCATTTCAATGGTGCCCGCGCCAACGTAGTTGATGGCCTTGGCCCCACGTGTTGCCGCTTCCCCCATGCGCTCCCGCAGCTCGGGCGTCATCACCGGGCACGGTGCTTCTTCGATCAGCTTTTGATGCCGACGCTGAACAGAACAATCGCGCTCGCCGAGGTGAATGACATTGCCGTGCATGTCCCCCATGACCTGAAACTCCACGTGACGGGGACGTTCAAGGAACTTCTCCACGTACACGTCGCCGTTGCCGAAGGCCGAGAGCGCTTCGGAACGGGCCAGTTGGAAGGAGCGCAGGAAATCATCGGGGTCGCGGGCCACGCGCATCCCCTTGCCGCCGCCACCAGCCGCCGCCTTGATGATGACCGGAAAACCGATACCACGGGCGAACTCGAGCGCCTCCTCCGGATCTTCCACCGGTCCCGGGGACCCTGGCACGATGGGGACCCCGACCTCCTGCATTGCCCGCCGGGCCGACGCTTTGTCGCCCATCACGCGGATTTGCTCGGGGGTCGGGCCGATGAACGTGATGCCCGAGGCACGACACGTTTCCGCAAACTCGGCGTTTTCGGCCAGAAACCCATAGCCCGGGTGGATCGCATCCGCCCCGGTAATTTCCGCGGCCGCAATGAGCCGCGGGATCTTCAGATATGATTCACGACCCGAGGGGGGCCCAATGCACACGTCATCGTCGGCGTACCGGACATGGAGCGACTCACGGTCAGCTTCCGAGTACACGGCGACCGTCTGGATATCCAGCTCACGGCAGGCGCGAATTACGCGGAGGGCGATTTCCCCGCGGTTGGCGATGAGGACCTTTTTGAACATCCCCTATGGTGGCGAGGTAACGCGCTTGCCGCCAGCCCTTTACACCGCCCGGTTACCGCTTCAGCCGGCGCTGCTGCCCGGCTTGAAGCCCGAAAATGAGGTGTCGCTCGCCCCGTCCACCCCCTGCACCCGCAGCGCAAACTCGGCCGGGTTGGTGGCATTGAACAGCGCATTCTCGTAGGAGATCACGCCACGCGAGTACCAGTTCATGAGGGACTGGTCGAAGCTCTGCATCCCGTACGCGACGCTGCCTTCCTTGATCAGGTCGGGGATATTCAGCGCCGAAGACAGGTCGCGGATCTGGTCGCGGACGGCTTCCGTATTCACCAGAATTTCACAGGCCGGGACGCGGCCGGGCTGATCGGCGCGCGGTACCAGTCGCAGTGAGACCACCGCCGACAACGCATTGGCCAGTGCGAAACGCACCTCGTTCTGCTGGTGCGGCGGGTAGAACGACAACACCCGATTGATCGTCAGGGTCGCGTCCGTGGTGTGCAGCGTGGAAAAGACCAGGTGACCGGTGCCGGCGGCCTTGAGTGCCACCTCCAGCGTCTCAAGGTCACGGATTTCACCGATCATGATGACATCCGGGTCCTGCCGGAGCACCCGACGCAACGCCTGCGAGAAGGAGGAGGTGTCGGTACCGACTTCACGCTGGTTGATGTGACACTTCACATCACGGTGCACAAATTCAATGGGATCTTCAATGGTGATGATATTCGCGTTGCGGCGCTCATTGATGTACTGAATCATGGCCGCGAGCGCCGTGCTCTTCCCGGAGCCCGTCACGCCTGTCACCAGCACCAGTCCACGCGGCTTGAGCGAGATGTGCTCGAGGACCGAGGGCAGATTGAGGTCGCGAATACTGGACGCCGCGTGCGCGATGGCGCGCATGGCGAACGCCACGGTGCCCTTCTGCTGGTAGACGTTGACGCGGAAGCGACCGATGCCTGGCACATTGATGGCGAAGTCTGATTCGCGCATCTCCACGAACTCGCGCAATTGCGCTGGCGGAAGCAGATGTTCCGCCAGCGCTCGCAATTCCTCGGGCCGCATGGGCGGCATTTCGAGGGGAACGAGGTCTCCGTGCAATCGCAGCGTGGGAGGACGGCCGACCTTGAGATGCAGGTCGGACGCCCCTTCTCGCACCATACGCTGGAGCGCAGCCTTGAGGTCAAGGCCTGTCGCCGGTGTCGCACTGGGGGCGGCGCCAGTCGCGGCGCCGGAGACCATCGTCATGTCGTCATGTCTCAGCCGGTTGGATCAATGCGGTAGAGGACTTGGCCGTATTCCACCGGATGCGCGTCGGAGACACTGATCTCACGGACGACCCCGTCGAACTCCGACTCTAGCTCGTTCATGATCTTCATCGCTTCGATGATGCAGACGATCTGGCCCTTGCTGATACGATCGCCGACCGACACGTACGGCTTCGCACCCGGCTCTGGCGCCGTGTAGAACGTCCCCACCATGGGCGACTTGATCTCGAGGGCCGCAGACTTCGGTGCCTCGGCTTTCGGCACCACCGTCCCCCCCTCCTCTGCAGGACGCGCTGCCGGCGCGGCAGGCAACACGGCTGGTGCGGGCATGGGCATGGCAGCCGGCATGGCCTGCGCTACGGTTACGCCGCGCTGCTGCGGACTCTTCGAGATACGGAGCTTCATCCCCTTGTCGGAGGAGATCTCAATGGAATCCACGGTGGAGCCGTCGAGCATCTCGATCAGCTTCTTCACGTAGCGCAGGTCGATCATGGCGGGAAAGGCTGGGGAATGCGCGGCAACCCAAAGGGCCGACAGCGCAGAGATCAGGCGATTTCGAGCAACTGCCGAGGGAAACCGGTAAGTACCCGGGCCCCGGCGTCTGTGATCAGGACATCGTCCTCGATTCTCACCCCACCCCAATCCGGGCGATAGATGCCCGGCTCGATAGTGACCACCATACCAGTGGCAAGGGGAGCGTCGACGGTTCGGGCCAAACGAGGCGACTCGTGCACTTCCAGACCAATACCATGGCCCAGTGAATGCCCGAACGCCTCGCCGTACCCACACGCGGCAATGTAGTCTCTTGCCACCGCATCTGCAGCCATCCCCAGCATACCGGCCCGAACCGCACCCGAAGCGCGAATATTTGCTTCCAGAACGATGTCATAGACTTCCCGCTGTTCCGCAGACGCGCTCCCTAGAACAACCGTCCGGGTGATATCCGAGCAGTATCCGTCCGCCACCGCTCCGAAGTCCAGCAGCACCAGATCACCTTTGGCGAGCAGGCGATCGGCGGCGCGCGCATGAGGAAGGGCCGAGCGAGGCCCCGACGCAACAATGGAAGGAAAAGGAAACGCCTCGCTTCCAGTCTCCCGCAGATGCCGCTCCAACCGGCCAGCGACCGCGGTCTCCGTCAAGCCGGGCACCAATTCCTTCAGGGTGTGCTCCAGCGCCGTTTGCGCCATTTGGACCGCTCGCTCAATCGCGGCCACTTCGCCAGGGTCTTTGACCGCTCGCAACGTCTCCACCAACTCAATGGCCGGCCGCCATTGCCAGCGACTGCCCTGCTCCAGCAACCGGGCGAAGTCACGGTGCATCAGGTGTGCGGACTCAAAGCCGATGCGCTCGACCCCGGCCATCCCCACAATCGCCGGCCAGAGTCCGGTCCAAAGGCTGGTGGGCTCGATGCGAACCGTAGCGGCCCCGCCTACTTCATCCCCGACCTGCGTTTCGTAGCGGAAATCGGTAAACAGGACACATTCGCGCGCCGTGACGAACAGCAGCGCACTGCTCCCCGAAAACCCGGTGAGGTAGCGGATGTTGGGGAGCGCCGTGACGAGCAGGCCATCCAGGTCGGCGCGGCCAATCGCGTCTCGTAGGGCGGCGAGACGGCGGGGCCGGAAGTCAGCGGGTACCTCTGCATCAGCGCGCATGGCGCGATGCTACGCCTTCAGCCGCGGGAACGCAACGTATGGATGAGGCCGCGCAGCGCAAACTCATACCCGTGCGCTCCGAATCCACAGACCATCCCCAACGACGCGCTCGCGAGCATGGAGTGACGGCGCTCAGGTTCACGGGCGTGAATATTGGACAAATGCACTTCAACGAAGGGAAGCGCGGTGGCCGTCAGGGCATCCCGCAACGCGAGGCTGGTGTGCGTGTAGGCCCCAGCGTTCACCACGACACCGCTCACCACCCCGCGCCAGGCGTGTAGCTGGTCAATGAGCTGCCCTTCCCCATTCGCCTGATAGTCTCGCAGCTCGACGCCGAGGGATTCGGCGACAGGCACGAGACCGGCCAGGATGTCTGACAGCGAAGCCGTCCCGTAAATGGACGGCTCACGTGTACCAAGCAGGTTGAGATTGGGGCCATTCAGCACGCCAATGATCACGCGTTCCCCAATCCCTTGAGCCAGGCAGAGAACTGCGCCAGATCGTCGCTGGTTCGCACCGAAGGGTCGCTCTCCGCCATGCTCGCTGACGGGGGCTCAGCCGATGGAGCCGCCGCACTGCTCGCGGCAGGGTCGGGGAAGAACCGGTCAAAGGAGAAATCCCCCCCACTGCCAACGGCCGGTGCTGACATCGGCGTGGCGGGACCAGCGGCGGACACCGCCGGGGATGACGCGTGAGGAGTGGGAAATGCGGACGATCTGATTGGCGTGGGCTGACGTACGGCGCCATACGCCGGAGTGGGCTCCCGTGAGACGCCCGGGTCGCCAAAGAAGCTGTCGGCGAACGAATTGCCCACAGCCCCCGTCTCCAACGGCATTGGCGCGAACGCGTCGGCCAATACCTGAGCAGCGTCATTGTCCTGCGCTTCCGCCGATGCACCGAACAGGGCCGCGAGCGAGTCTGGCGACGGCACGCCCTCCGACTGGAGCGCCGGAGTAGGCATGGGCGTGGCCGACAACGGGGTCACCGACGCGGACGCGACGGGCGTGGCCGCCCGCGGTGGGGTGCGGCGAGGAACTCGTCGGGCCGCCAATGCCGCGAAACGCTCACGCGCGGTGTACAACGACACGGGCGCCGCCGCCGTGACCTGTTCCTGCAGTTCTGCCAGGCGCGCCGACAACACGGGATCGTAGGGACGGCGACGTACCAGCTCCTCGTACACAACCACGGCCCGATCGACAAATCCCTGCGCGACGAGCAATTCGCCCATGGTTTCCGTTACGAATGCCGGAGCCGACTCGGTCGCATCCGCGGACTCGTCGTCCGACAGTTCGTCCACCGACACGTCGTCGGGTTCCCCACTCGCACGGGCATCTTGCTCCATGGCCTGCACAATGGCCGCAACATCGTCAGACGGTGTTCCACTGGCGGCCAGCCACGGCAACTCTTCGCGCGGGTCCGCCGCACTGACCAGATCATCGACTTCGTCGAGGGCGCCAATGGGCACTGCCTCATAGGCCGGCGACTCGGACGTGATCGCCGCGTCCAGCAATGGGCCGGCCTCGCCCACCACCTCATCGACCACCTCATCGACCACCTCATCGACCACGGTATCCGAGCCATCGACAGCCACCTCAACTGTCGGGCCATCGGCAGCCCCGACATCGATGAACTGGAGGGCGTTTTCTGGCGTTGGCGTTGTCCACGCTGGTGTAGACCAGGCCGGTGTCGGCGACGCGCTCAGCGCCACCAGATCCGCCTCTTCGCCAAGAACTTCCGGTTCGGGCAACGGCAGAGGCGCGACGACTGGATCCCGCGGCTCACGGCCAAACGCTTCCGCCGCTTCTGGGAGCACCTCAACACTGAGTGGCGTAACCTGCCGTGGGGTTGGCTGGCGCGACGTGAACTCCGTCGTATCCGGCCAATCCGCAGTGACCAACCCCTCTTCAAATTCAACCGCCAGATCGGACGGTGCCGGCGTCTCGGTCGGCTCGGCCGAGGTCAGCGCCAGAGTGGACTCTTCGGCCGGCAGCTCTTCTTCGAAGCCGAAGGGATCATCCGCCATCGCCTGACCAGTGGGTGCGTCAATCATCGGGCGCGCTTCCGCCACCTCAACAAACGCTACCTCAACCAATTCACCGACGTCAGCCGCCAGCGGCTCCTCTGCCACCGGCGCCTCAGCTGCAGGCGACTCGGTCAGGGGGTCGAAGCCAAGGTCAATGGGCTCGGCAGGCGTGTGGCTGAGCTCCACTTCCACCACCGCGGCGTCGGTCGCCTCTGCCCCCAAGGCATTGCCGGCCGATTCAATAGCTTCCAGATCGAAGAATGCATGCGACTCCGGATGCCGGAGGCTCGCATTGACCTCGTCGAAGTCAACGGCGCGCATGGCGGCGTCAGGGGTCGGCGCCAACGGCAGGTCGCCCACCGCATTTTGCGGATATGGGGGAGTCGCGATTGCCCCCAGATCCGTCCGCACCGGGATGGCCCCGAGGGACAGAAAGTCGAGATCCTCAAGGGGCTCGGCGGACGGCGCAGAGGCCGAGGGCTCCTCGGCTACCACCGCGGGTACGGCCACCGGCGGGGTTCGAACCGCCGCCATGGGACGTATCGGGGTCGCCAGAGCGGCCAGCTGATGCGCGATGTCGTCGTTCCGGGGGTCCGTTTCGAGAGCCCGCTCATACCACCGCCGTGCGGTAGCCGTGTCACCAACCTGCCGGGCAATATGCCCAAGATGGTGCAACGCGATGAGGTTCTCGGGATCGAGCGCCAGAGCCTGCTCGAATACCACCCGACCCTCGTCCAGTTCGCCACTCTCAAAGAGGGCCTGGCCGAAGACGATATACCCACTCATATGACCGGGCTGCTTGGGCAGGTGCTCGCGACAGAGCGCGATGGCCTGCGTCAAGTCTCCGGCTTTCCGGAGTTCGTTGGCCAGCGGCGCAAAAAAGCGGCGCGGGTTCTCCTCGAACTTTTTCCGGAGCTCGTCGATCCGGGCGGCAGTGCTCATCCGTGCGTTGCCCTCAAGGTGGTATCCCGCGCAGTTGCCGGTGTCACACCGGCGGCATCCGGCAGGTGAAACATGGCGGCACTGGCGAAGACTGGGAATTCTTCGCCTGCAACCGGCGGGAAGTCAATTGTGATCACGTGAATAGGAAGTCGTGGCGTGTCTTGCCTTTAGGAGAACGCGCTGGCTAGCTTTCCAGACTCTTCGGTACACGCCCGTCTCCAGGGAGGTGCGTGTGCCTTTCCGTTTGCCCGTTTTTTCCGACCGAAGGAGTCACGCCCCGTGCTGCAATCGATGCGGAGCGCCGCGAAGTACATCTGGATCATCCTCATCGTGGCGTTCGTTGGCAGCTTCCTGCTGTACGAGACCTCGGGCTTGGCTGGTCGTGCTCCGGTGACCACCACCACGTCCATCGCCACGGTGAATGGCGAGGAAATTCTCCTCACCACCTGGCAGAACGCTGTCACCGCGCTCGAACAGGAGCGCCAGCAGCAACTGGGCAGCGCCATCACGCTCGATGAACGGCAGCAGCTCGAAGAGCGTGCGTTCAACGAACTCGTGACGGATCTGCTGCTGCAGCAGGAATACAAGCGTCGGGGCATCACGATTACTGACGACGAAATCCTCCAAGCGGCACGAATGGCCCCGCCCCCCCAGGCAATGCAGTCCCCGGACCTGCAAACCGATGGCCAGTTCGACATGCAGAAGTACATCCGGCTGTTGAGCAGCCCCATGGCGCGCCAGTCGGGCATGCTGGCAGGTCTTGAGGCGTACTATCGCAACGAGATCCCCAAGCAGAAGCTGTTCGACCAGATCGCCAGTGGGGCGTACATTTCGGACGAGCGTCTCTGGCAGGTGTATCGTGACCGTCACGACAGCGCCACGGTGAGTTACGTGGTCCTCTCCACGGCGGCCCTTACAGATACGGCCGTGAGTGTCACAGACGCGGAGATTTCGGCTTTCTACGAACGGAACAAGAAGCGGTTTGAGCGCCCATCACGGGCGGTCGTCTCCCTGCTGACGGTTCCCCGGTCCGTCACCGCCGCGGACTCCAGCGACGCCAAGGCTCGCATCGACGCCTTGCGTGCCGAAATCGCCGGTGGCGCCAAGTTCGAAGAGGTAGCGACGCGCTCGTCCACTGACTCGGTCTCCGCCCTGAACGGCGGGGCGCTGGGTCGTGGTCCCAAGGGCCGCTTCACCCCCAAGTTCGAAGACGCCGCGTACGCACTGAAGGTGGGTGAGATCTCGCAGCCCGTGCTGACCCCATTCGGCTGGCACATCATTCGTGTTGATGACAAGAAGGGCGATACGTTGGACCTCCGGCACATTCTGGTGACCATTGGCCAGAGTGATTCGAGCGCGACGCGCACCGATCGCCGGGCCGACTCGCTGGCCAGCAAGGCGGGTAGCCAGGAAGATCCCAAGGCGTTTGACGAGGCCGCCAAGATGCTCGGCCTCACTGCGGCTGCGGCCGTGGTGATCGAGAAGGAGCCGCTGTCGTTCGCCGGCCGCTATGTCCCCAGCGTCAGCGCCTGGGCCTTCTCCGGCGTGCGCCCGGGAGAAACCTCGGACCTGTTCGATTCGCCGGATGCGTATTACATCGCCCGGTTGGATTCACTCTCGAAGGGTGGCCCGCAGCCGTTGTCGGCAGTGAAGGAGGACATTCGTCGTCGCCTGTCACGTGACAAGCGCGTCGAGAAGCTGCGCCCGATGGGCGAACAGTTGGCCCAGGCGGCCAAAGCGTCCAGCCTTGAGGCCGTCGCGGCCCAGCGAAACCTGCAGGTCGAGAAGTCTGCGCCGTTCGCGCGCGTGGATGCTGTGCCGGGACTCGGTCAGTTCACTCCTGCCATCGGTGCGGCGTTCGCGGCCCCTGTGGGTCAGGTGGCTGGCCCGTTCACGGCGCTCGAAGCCATGGTCGTCATGCGGGTGGATGCCCGTACGGAAGCGAATCGGCAGGCGTTCGAAGCCGAGAAGTCCATTCAGCGCCAGCAGTTCCTGCAGTCGGCCCGCCAGCAGAAAGTCGATGAGTTCCTGACCAACCTGCGTGAGAGTGTGAAGGTCGATGACCGTCGCACGGAAGTGCTGTCGCAGTTGCGTCGGCAATCAGATAGCTGACACGCAGTAACCGAAAAAGCGCCCCCGCGAGCTGAGCTCGCGGGGGCGCTTTCTTGTGTACCCCGGATGACGGCGTTGCGACTACTGCAGTAACCGCTTGGGCTCCGGACGCTCTTCCTCGCGAGCCGCGGTAACCGGGGTGCCCGGGGCGATCTGCTGCTCCGTGCGCGGCGGCTCCGTGATTTGTCGCTGCGCATCACTGAGGTTGCGCTTGAACTCGTTGATGCCCTTGCCGAGCGATCCCGCAATTTCCGGGATGCGCTTCGCCCCGAAGAGGAGAAGCACGATCACCAGAATGATCATGATCTCCATGAAACCGAAATTCTGTAGACCCATGGGAAACGCTCCTAGAAGAGGGACCGCGCGATCAGGTAAGCGATCAATACCCCGAGGAGGCTCAGCAGGGAGACATCCAGGGCGACTGGTCCAACCGCAAACTTCAATATAATCAGATCCACGGGAAGTGGACCAACCGCCGGGGTGACCCCCGTGGTGAGGAACTCCTTCACGGCCCCGGCAGGGAGGAAGCGACGGGCGACCTGGGTGAGCAGCCCCCCACTTACGAAACCGGACGCCAGTACCAACAGGTGAAACACCGGACGATGCTTTGATGGTCCCTTGGCCATTACCAGCGACGCTCCACCACGTAGCCAATGGCATCCATCAGCGACGATTTGGAAGGTCCTTCCGGGAGCTCGGCCAGTGCGTCTTCGGCCTCGCGGGAGTACTGATCGGCTCGACGCCGGGCAAATTCCAACCCGCCGTGATCCCGCACAATTGCCACGACTTCGGCAATGGCTTCATCGTCCGGCTCTGGGGACGCAAAGAGGGCATCCACGCGACTCCGCGCGGCCGCAGGCATCTCGCGAAGCGCCGCGATGAGCGGAAGCGTGACTTTGTGCTCCTTCAGATCCAGACCGCTGGGCTTGCCGGTCATCTCCTGCTGCTCCGTATAGTCGAGCAGGTCGTCGGCGACCTGAAACGCCATGCCCAACCGCTCACCAAAGCGCGTGAGTGACTCGCGATGCTGCGGCGCACCACATTGCGCTCCCACATCACATGCGGCCATGAACAGTGCGGCAGTCTTGGCGCGGATCAGTGTCTCGTAGTCGCTCTCACTGAACGACAGCGCATCGTACTGCGCCAACTGTCGGATCTCGCCCAGGGTCATCTCGTTTGACGCGAACGTGATCGCTCGCATTGCGTCGAGATCTCCGATGGTCACCAGTTCCCGCAAGGCCCGCAGGTACAGGAAGTCACCCATGATGACCGAGACCTGATGGCTGAACAGGGCATTCAGCGTGGGCATGCCCCGGCGCAGCACGGAATGATCAACTGCGTCGTCGTGGACGAGCGTGGCGAGGTGTATCAGTTCGATAATGGCCGCGAAGGTGATCGCCTTTCTGGGCGATTCCCCATCGACACTGGACGACAGTAGCAGCAACGTAGGGCGGAAGAGTTTCCCCTTCATCCCCATCAGGTGCTCCTGGACATTCTGCACAAGCGGTACGTCTGCCGAGACGATACGCCACAACTCCTCCCCCACCGCAGTGAGGTCGGAGCGTACAGGTGCCTGGATGTCGCGCAATGCGGCGGCCAGCGCGGACGGAGTCCGCGTGGAAAGCGTCATCGGGAAGCCTGCTCGAGTGCCGCCAAGCGGGCGGCTACGTCACGGAAGTTGATATCGGTCGCGTACACGCGCTGAAAATAGCTACGGGCCTCGTCCCTGCGCTGCAGGGCTTCGCACGAATATGCGAGAAGATAGAGGACTCCAACGCGCTGGTCATCATCCAGTCCGGGTTCGTGGAGCGCCCGGGACAGGACCGTCGCGGCGACCTGGAATCTCCCCTGCTCCACGAAACATTGCCCCAAAGCCTCGTACGCCGGTAGCCGGTGCGCACGACTTCTAAGCGCCTTCTGGAATTCGGCGATCGCGTCGTCGAGCAGTCCCATCTCCTTGTATGCCACCCCAAGGTCGTAGTGACTCTCGAAATCGTCCTCACCCAATGAACGCGAGACCCCCTCCTTAAAGTGCCTGAGCAGGGAATCAAAATCCGCCTGTTCGTCGCCACTGATGGCCGGCTCCCGCATGCGCATGCGGGTATCCACCGGCTTGTCATCATCACGTAGCCAGTCGGCGAGATCCACGAAGCTATCGTCGGGCCGTGCGGCTACTGCCGGGGGGGGCGGAGGCGGCGCGGCGGGGCCGAGGGCCTCGCGCGCTCGGTCGTCGTAGGGGTCAATTTCGAGCACCCGAGCATAAACGGCGCGGGCGCGACCCTCCTCGGCCATACGAACCAGAGCATCGGCCAGATCCAGATAGGCCAGCCGCAACCGCTGCTGGTCATTGCTGCGGACGGCCAGCTCCACCCGTTTTTGGTGGTACGGGACCCGGTCAGGGCTCACATGCACCAGTTCGTCGGCAATATCCGAGGCCGCCACGAATTCGCCGTCATTCACCAGCCCGGTCTGGGCCGTTTCCAGCTCCGCCAGCGCCGCGTCTCGCTCGCCCGCCTCGAACAGCGCCTCGGCCAGTCGCCGGCGCAGCAGCCAATTCTTCGGCAGCCGGGCCACCGCTGCGCGGAGCGCATCCCGTCGGGAGGACGCCACACTGGTTGCCGCTTCAGCCACGGCAGCAATAGGCAAGGCAGGCGTGACGCTCACCGGTCGGCGAGGCACCTCGTCGGCACCGGCGTCCTCGTCCTCAACGGCTTCGGGGTCGAAGATCGTCTCGGCCGCATCATCATCGACGTCGAAGGTATCGTCTATACCGACGACCGGCTCCTCAGATCCCCTCCCGGCGGCCGATGCCAACGGCCATGACGCCGGCGCTTGCCGATCCGCGGCGCCGGCGGCCGCATCTGCGGGTTCGGTGGCGACCGCCTCCACCGACAGGGGCGTGTCGCGCAGAGCGCTCAGCGCGTCAGCGACTGCCGAGTCGGTGTCGGGAGCCGGCGAAGACGTCGAGACGGAGAGCCCCGCGTCAACAATGGCGTCGTCCAGCAGGAGAGGGGGGAGCTCGCCTGGCAGAATGAAATCGTGCGGATCCAACCGGAACGGCGGCCGGTACGGCTCCAGCTGCTCTTCCACCTCATCGATTACGTCGTCGATGTGGGCCAGAACCGCTGCCGGCGGGACCTCCGTCAGCACCACGGCCGTGTCGATGACTAGCTCTTCTTCCTCGACTTCCTCTTCTGTGGACGTGATTGCTGGCGCCACGATCTCCGACTGCAGCATCGGCATCGGCACGATGGGCGTAAGCACCATCGGCAGGACCGGGATCTCTTCCGCTTTCGCCGCGTCTTCAGCCAGCTCCACCAATTCCCGACCCGCCGCAATGGCGGCATCGAGCTCCGGGACTGATTCTACCTCCAGTGGCTCGATCGAGAGATCGTGGACATCGATCTCGGCGTCCTCAACAAAGGCCGGCACGTAGGCTGGTGTCTCGGTGTAGATCGCCCGGGCCACCCCCTGGTCGTTCGCCGAATCCTCGTAATCTTCGATGACAGCGTCATCGAGATGGGGAAGGTCCGGTTCGTTATCGGGGGGAAGGATCCACGTCACATCGGTGGCGTGAAGAGACGGATCCACATCCAGCACCGGGCTCAGCACCTCGTCGGGGGCAAAGCCCTCCAGCACGGGCGTGCCCTCTAGGTCTGCGAACTCGCCATTGGCCTCCAGCCCCTCAAGCGCTGGTACCGCACGATTCGCCATGGGCGTGGGGGCCGCGCGGTCAACAAACGGCTCCACCAACGGCTCCACCAACGGCTCCACCCACGGCTCGGATTGGACCGACAACGCGTCGATCACCGGTGCGTCAAGCTCAAGCGGCAATGCCATGGCGGACGAGTCGGCCATGGTTGGATCGACCGCAGCGGGTTCCAGCTCCACGCCCGTCTCTGGCGTGACCGGATCGACGACATCGACGGGAGCGAGGTCAGCGAGCGCCGGGGCCGGTTCGACCGTGGGCTCCAGCCCTTCCATGGTAACGATCAGCGCCGCCGACAACGGCGTAATTACCGAGGCGGTGGGCACCACCGTTTGTGACACCGGGGTCGGAATCTTTGCCGTTCTGGCCGGCGTGCGCCGTGACGCCTCGCCGTAGTCCACATCGAGGAACACCAGGTCCTGGGACTTCTGGTCACGCACCACCGTGTTGGACGCCGGCGTGGGCTGCCGGTCGGAGCGGAGCGGTGTCTTGCGGCGCGGAAGGGCAATCCCTGAGCGTGCCGCAAGGTCATCGACCATGGTGCGCACGTCGTTGAGCTCCGGCATGAGATCGAGCACTTCCGCCAGCGCCCGGATCCCCTCCTCAATTCGCCCATCCTGCTGCATGCGGGTGGCGTATTCGAGGAAGTTCCGGGTGGCATCTCCGCGGAGTCCCTTTCGCGCCGAGATGCGTCCGAGCGTGAAGTACACGTTGGCCCGCCCCGGTGCATTCCGCAGGATCTTGTTGCAGAGGGCAATGGCGTTGTTGAAGAGGCCGGACGTGGCGTAGTGCTCTACCGCCCGCTCGTAGTACGTGATGGCGTCGGGGACGCGCCCCTGCCGGAGCGCGAGGTCGCCCACCTTGTTGTAGAGGGCAACGTCTACGTCCTCGCCAGCCGACTCGCTCTCCTCAATGGCCTTGACGTACGAGGCAATGGCGCGGTCGATCTGCTTGAGCTGCTCGAACTCAGCCGCCTTCTTCCGATACTTCGCGGCGTTGGACATGAATTCGGGGCAAGCTCCAGAAAGCAGGAAAGTTCACAGCCGGAAATGGCCGCAGCGACACCAAGCTATCTACGGCTCAACCTGTCACGTGACAAGCACGTCCGCCGCGCCACGACCCGATACAGAGACGCTCGCCAAACCAGTAAGGCAACGCTCGGTAGTCCTCTACGGCGTGGACCGCGATATCGGCCTTATATCCCGGGGCAAGCTGTCCGGTTTCCCCCGCCAGCCCCAGCGCGGCCGCACCATTCACCGTTGCAGCGACCCACGCTTCAGCGGCGGACATCCGCAATTCACTGACAGCGAGCGTCAACACCAGCGGAAAGGCCTGCAACGGCGATGTCCCGGGGTTGAAGTCGCTGGCCAAGGCAACGGCCGCCCCCGCCTCCATCAAGGCGCGTACGGGCGCCTGGCGCCCCGTCCCAAGGAACAACATCGTCGCCGGCAGGACAGTCGCGACCGTGTCGCTGGCGGCCAGCGCCGCCACACCGGCTGGCGACACCGCCGCCAGGTGGTCCACGCTCACTGCGCCCAGCTCCACCCCTAGCGCCGCCGCCCCGCCGTCGTGCAACTCGTCCGCATGCATCTTGGGGCGCAGCCCCAGAGGCTTGCCGGCGTTTAACACCAGCCGCGTTTCCTCGGCGTTGAACACTCCGGGCTCGCAAAAAATGTCGGCGAACGTCGCCAGCCCTTCCGAGGCCACCTGCGGGAAAATGTCCCGGGTGATGGTCTCGATCCATGCCGCACGCCCATCGGTGCGCTCGCGATACTCCAGGGGGATCTCGTGGGCCGCTAGACAGGTGGCCACGACGCGCATGGGGCCTTCCGCCGCTAGGCGGGCAATGACCCGCAGCGTCCGCAACTCATCGTGGGGGGTGAGACCGTACCCGGATTTGATTTCGATGGTCGTCACACCCCCGGCGGCGATGCGGGCTAGTCGGGGACCAGCCAAGGCATACAACTCCTCATCGGACCGTGCGCGCAGATCGCGCACCGAACTGTGAATTCCGCCACCGCGCCTAGCGATTTCCATGTACGGCACACCGGTGGCGCGCAGTTCGTGCTCGCTGAATCGCGCGGCGCCAAAGACCGCATGGGTGTGTGAATCCACGAATCCGGGGGCCAGTAGCCCCCGCTGGCAATCGACCTCCGCGGCGTTGGGAATCTGACGACGCAACGCGTCATCTGACGCCGTGGCGACAATGCGATCCCCCTGCACCGCCACCCCCAGCCCGGCATGTACGCCGGCCGCCTGCATTTCGATGCCACGGCGGGCCCGCCCGGGGCCGGCACACGTGATGGTCTGGGCCGCGTTGACGAACAGCGTCGTGGGGTGCGCGTGGAGAGAGGTCATGGCAACCGTGCGTCGCTACTCGGTGGGAGTGACTGTAGCCATGACGTCCCGTACGCGGGACGCGAGGCGCAAGGGAGCCTGTGCCTCACCTCGGCAGGCGTAGAAACAGGCGTTGCAGTTGATGGGCTCATACCCCCGGTACGAATCCCACGGGCCGTCCGGCTTGAAGTCGGGACACCGCCGTACCTGCCCCTGCGGGTCAATGTGAATGGTGGTGGACCCGCTGTGACAAGGCTCGTTCATTTCGCCGCGGACATAGCGCGGGATCTGTTCGAGATAGTAATCAGAGTTGGTAATGACGCCGGCGCGCTTGCGCTTGTAGGCGAGCAACGCGTCGACCACGCGCTGGACTTCGGCCGGATCGATCGCCTGCAGCACGTGCTCTTCGTTGCCATTCTTGAGCGCGGTGTAGACGGAGAAATTCACCCCTCCACCCATGGCGGCCGCCTTCTCCACAATAGGGAGAATCTGATCGAGATTGTCGTTCTTGATCACGGTATTGAAGCGCACGCCGCCAATGCCGGCCTTCCGCATACGCGGCACGAGATCGAGAATCTTTTCGGTCAACCCCGGAATACCGCGCGCCGTGTCATGTCGACCATCGAGATAGTCGAGGGAGATATTGAATTGGTCCACCCCTGCATCCCACAGCGACTGCGCCCGCTCGAGGGAGAGCATGCCGGCGTGCGTAATGAGCTGCACATAGGTGTAGCGTACGGAGCTGCGGACGGCACGCACAATGTCTTCAAGATCACGCCGCAATGTGGGCTCGCCACCGGTGAACGTGACCAGCATGGGACTGAAGTGCTTCGCGATCTGCGCGAAGTTGGCCCATTCCCGTTGCTTCTCGCTGGCCGGCGTCTGCCAGTAGTCGCAAAACCCACAACGCGCATTGCAGCGCATCGTGACTTCAAAGTTCAGCAGGACCGGCCGTCGCCGAAGACGTAACCACGCATACTTGGCCAGAAAGATCGGAACATGATACGGCTTATACCGGCTGGACAGCATCAGGACTCCATCACTGTTCGCGCATGGGCAAGCGAATACCCTCACGCGCTGCCGTGTCCAGCGCAATCTCGTAGCCCGCGTCGGCGTGGCGCGCCACGCCAATGCCCGGATCATTCGTCAGGACGCGCTCCAGTCGGCGCCGCATGCGCTCGGTTCCATCAGCGACGATGACCTGCCCGGCGTGCAGCGAATTGCCAATGCCCACGCCACCGCCGTGATGGAACGAGACCCAGCTTGATCCGCTGGCCACATTCAGGAGCGCGTTGAGGATGGCCCAGTCGGCAATCGCATCGCTGCCGTCCTTCATGGCTTCCGTTTCGCGGAAGGGCGACGCGACGCTGCCTGTATCCAGGTGATCCCGACCAATCACAATGGGCGCCGCCACCTCACCGCGCGCCACGAGGTCGTTCAGTGCCAGCGCAAAACGCGCGCGCTCGCCCTGTCCCAGCCAACAGATGCGAGCCGGCAGTCCCTGAAAAGCAATGCGTTCCTGCGCCAGCGTGATCCACCGCGCGAGCTGCGCGTTGTCCGGAAACATCTCCAGCGCCAGCGCATCGGTGCGAGCAATGTCGGCCGGGTCGCCGGAGAGGGCGACCCAGCGGAATGGCCCCTTCCCTTCACAGAACAAGGGACGGATATACTCCGGGACAAAGCCCGGAATACGAAACGCATCTTCAAGTCCCGCATCGAAGGCGACCGTACGGATGTTGTTGCCGTAGTCGAAGGCCACCGCGCCGCGATCCTGCATGGTGCGCATGGCGCGCACATGGGCCACGATGCTCGCATCTACCCGTTCGAGGTACGCGGCCGCATCCGCTTCGCGCAGTGTGCGCGCCTCTTCGAGGGAGAGCCCGGACGGGATATATCCCACCAGCGGATCGTGCGCGCTCGTCTGATCGGTCACCACGTCCGGGGTCAGACCACGGCGGACGAGTTCCGGAAGTACGTCGGCGGCGTTGCCGAGCAACGCCACCGAGAGACCGGCGCCCGCGGTCTGCGCCTCGCGCAGCCAGACCAGGGCCTCGTCCAGCGATGAGGTGCGGCGATCGCAGTAGCGGGTGCGGATGCGCATATCGATACGACTCGAATCAACCTCCACCGCCAGCACGGCGGCGCCGTGCATGGCCGCGGCGAGCGGTTGTGCGCCACCCATACCGCCCAGACCGGCCGTCACCACGAAACGTCCCGCCAGTGTCCCACCAAAATGCCGCGACGCGACCGCGCCGAAGGTTTCGTAGGTCCCCTGCACGATGCCCTGCGAGCCGATGTAAATCCACGACCCGGCCGTCATCTGTCCGTACATGGTCAGCCCGAGTTTTTCGAGCCGACGGAACTCGCTCCAGGTGGCCCAGCGCCCGACGAGGTTGGCGTTGGCAATCAACACGCGGGGCGCATCACTATGGGTGCGAAAGACCGCCACCGGCTTGCCACTCTGCACCAGCAGCGTTTCGTCGTCGTTCAACGACTCCAGCGTGCGCACGATGGCATCGAACGCGTCCCATGATCGTGCCGCCCGCCCGGTGCCTCCGTAGACCACCAGGTCATCGGGCCGTTCCGCGACATCGGGGTCGAGGTTGTTGATGAGCATGCGCAACGCCGCTTCCTGCTCCCATCCCTTGCAGCGCAGCGCTGCCCCACGCGGGGCGCGCACTTGTCGCGGTCCACTGGTCATCAGATCACCACCGACGTCGTCAGGCTGTCAAAGGCTCCGGACGCCATGGCGGCACCAAGCCGGGCAATATCCGGAGCGGGCGACCGATCACCACTGGCGGGCGCCACCTGCGCACGCACCAGTGCGTGCGCAGCTTCCACCGCCATGCTGCTCCGCAGCGGCCGGCGATGCTCAAGCGCTTCGGCACCGGCAATCAGTTCGATCGCCAGCACATGACGCAGGTTTCGCACGGAGCGACGAAGCTTGAGCGCTGCGTTCATCGCCATGGGAACCACATCTTCCTTGTTACCGTCGGTGGGAATCGAATCCACACTCGCCGGATGCGCCAACAGTTTGCACTCGCTGGCGAGCGCAGCGGCGGTAACCTGTGACATCATGTGCCCCGACTCGAGGCCGGGGGACGCCGCGAGAAAGGGCGGTAGCCCCTGATTGAAATCGGGGTGCACCAGCCGATCAATACGCCGCTCACTGATGACGGCCAGGTTGGCCGTAATGATGGCCAGCATATCGCTCGCCATGCCCACGGCCTGTCCGTGAAAATTCCCACCGCTGAGCAATTCGCCGGTGGCGAGCACCAGCGGATTGTCGGTGGCGGCATTCAGCTCGCGCTCGATGATGTCACGCGTGAAGCGCAGCGCATCCAGCGCAGGGCCATGGACCTGCGGCACGCAGCGCAACGCATATGCGTCCTGCACCCGCGGATCACCAAAGCGATGCGACTCGCGGATTTCACTCCCCCCCAGGAGCACGCGCAACAGCGCGGCAGATTCTGCCTGCCCCAGTTGGCCGCGTGCCTCCTGAATCCGGGCGTCAAAGGCGTCGGGCGTTCCAAGCAGCGCCTCCAGTGTCATGGCCGTCGCGACATGGGCAATCCCCCAAAGTCTGATCAGCTCAGCACACGCCAGCCCGGCCACCGCCGTATGCGCCTGCGTGCCATTGATGAGCGCCAGCCCCTCTTTGGCCGCCAAGGTCACCGGCGTGAGGCCTACCTCTGTCATGAACACCGAGGCGAGATCTTCCCGATCGCCGAATCGTGCCGGCCCTTCGCCAATGAGCGCCAATGCCAGATGCGCGAGCGGCGCCAGATCCCCACTGGCCCCCACACTGCCCTGCTCAGGAACGACCGGCCAGATGCCGGTATTCAGCATCCCCAGCAGCGTATCCACCACATCGGGGCGCGCGCCGGCGTAAGCGGTCGCCAGGACATTGGCCCGCAGCAACATCATGGCCCGCACCTCCCGCTCAGGCAGCGGATCTCCCACGCCAGCGGCATGACTCCGTACCAGATTGCGCTGCAACGCCGTCAGCTGCTCGAGCGGAATGGTCACCTCGCTCAGCTTGCCGAAGCCGGTATTGATGCCATACACCGGTGCGCCGCGATCCACCGCGCGATCAACAACCGCACGGGTCTCAACCATGCGCGCACGTGCTTCGGGCGACAGCGAGACGGGACGCCGGGCGTCGGCGACGGCAAGCAGGTCGGTCAGGCGGAGGGAACGACCGTCAAGATGCAGCACAGGCAGGACTCCCTCGCCCGGAAGGGCGAAGCAGTGCCTCAGAAGTTGCTCGACCGATACGTTTGGCGGTCGTAGTTGAACTTGAGGTCAGGTTGGGCTTTCAACGCGATGAAGAAGTTGAAAGCGAAGTTACCACTCGGGGTCTGCGAGAACGAGAAGACGGCACTCCAGTCGTGCAACTGGCGCTGCAAGCCAATCTGTTGGCTGGCAAAGCGAGCCCGCTCCACATCATACTGGGTGGTCCACTGCGCGGACCAATTGGGGGTGATGCCGAACGACATGCTGGCATTCACACTCTGCACCGGAGGCTGGCGAACAAACGGGGCACCAATGGCACTTTGTCCCGTCCCGAGTCCCGTGGGTGGCGACGTCTGGGCGTTGAGGAAACAGCGCTCGTACGCAGCGATGCCCTGAGAGCGGAAAGGCTCACACTGTTTGACCGGATCCACCTCGATAACCAACCCGTTGCCAACGGGCGCACGCTGGCGCGCCGCGTTGTACTGGATGTTGAGGTTCCATCCCTGGTCCGAACCCGGCAGCGCCGACTGCATCCCGCGCATAGCGCCTCCCCCGGCCGCATTCATCTGGCGTGTTTGGCGTGTGATGTTCTCCTGCGACGCCGTTTGCCGAGGATTGATGGACGCGCTATCCGCCAGATCCGGCACCTCCTTGCCCAGCAACTTCGCCAGAAAGCCAAAGATGGCCGATTTGCTGTTCAGGGAGAACGTGACCCCCATGTCGGTGCGGTACGGATCGAAGACCGCCGTATCGGAGGCCGGGTCACCCTGAAAGAGATCGTAGCTGGCGCGGAAATCGAGCCCCGGCAGCAGATCCGTCCGTCCGCCAATGGAGAACATCTTGTCGGTGAATCCGTTGCCGGTACTGTCGGCCCGCACAAAGTCCCAACTCAACGGCGAGAAATTGAGCGACAACAGCTTGATCTTGCGTCCCTGATCGGGTTCGGAATCGGTGGGGGCGCGCAGCTTGGCTTCGAGATTGGTGGTCAGGTTGAGCGAGACGCGATTCTGCGCCAGCGCCCCCAGGTACCCCACGCGCGTGCGTCCGATGGCCTGCAGATACTCATCGCTTACCGAGGCCGCGGGGGAATAGCTGTAGCTGATCGCCGGCGTGATGGCGTGCCGCAATTTTGAGATGGGGCCGATGCCGGGGAGCATGGCATAGAGCGTGGGAGACGCACTCAGGGCGTAGCTCAGCCGCTTGCTCTGTGACACCCACTTGCCACCGCTGCGTTCGGTGCGGACAAAGAGCCCCCCCTGATCCACATTGGCCACCGATACGCTTGGGGACACGTTCCACGTGCCCTGAAAGAACCGCGGTAGATTGAACGAGGTGGTCCAATCCACGTTGGTTTCAAAGGTCCGGGCAAACACACGGATGCTCCGCACCGACGTATCGCGCACACCAATGATCTCGCGCTGCTCGGGGTAATCGCGGTACTGCTCCGTCACGGTGAACGAGTTCTGCCACTGGAAATCCCAGAGCTTGATGGGCGTATCGAATCCGAACTGCATGTTGCGGCGGCTCGCATTGAAGCGCGCACTATCCACGCCGCCACTGTTGTTGATGTTGTAGACAAATGGGAACTGCAGTCCCTGGTCGATCTTGCTCGACCCTGAGATCCCCAAACGCAAAGATGGCGTCCACGAGACCGGTCCGGCTTCGAGCGTCCCTGTGGTCACATTGAGCTGCGGGAAGTCCATGTCCACTTGCGGACGTCCCGGATATTGCACTCGCGAGCCACCCACGTTGATGGAGGCTGGCCCAATCTTGGTCTGGTAATTCAGCTGCGACCGGATGGTGGCATTGGCGGCCATCGGGTTCACGGTCGTATTGCGTTGAATCTGGGTGTTCTGCACCAGGTTCATACGCGCCGTCAACTTTGTATTTTTCGAGAAATCCTGGTTGTGATTCCAGGTCCACGACGTATTGCTGGTCCCGTTCCGGAGCGCCATGTATGACATGGCCAGCTCTCCGGTAATGAACCGGTTCACCCAGCGGTAGCGCATGTCGGCATTACTGCGCAAAAACCCGGGGTCGATCTCGGAACTGCGGGCTCCCGAACGCCAGTCCATGGAGACTTCGGCGTTCATGTAATCATTGATCGCAAAAAAATAGCCAATGTTCTGCACACTGCGGCGATACGACGGGCTGTTCCGGAACAATTCGGCCACGCCGAAATTCGGCGTCAGCATGCCGCTCCGGCGACCGGACCGCACATCCTGGAAGAAGAACGGGATCCAGAACACCGGCACTTCGCCGATGTACAGCACCCCCGGGCGCGCCACCATGACATTCTGCGACACGAACTTCATGTCGCGCGTCGTGAAATGGAAATGCGGCTCGGCGTGATCGCAGTACGTAAACGAGCCGTTCTTGGCGAACACCACGTGGCGACCGCTGACGAGCGTATCCGATAGGATCGTGCTTTCTTTGGCTGTGAGAAACAGACGCTGGCCACTCACCACCGATGTCGAGAACCCATTGGTGAACCCTTGCCGCGCCTCAAGATCGTATTCGATCCGTGAAGAAATCACGTCATCGGCGTCCTGCGCCGTTGGATCGCGCAGGAGTACCGTGTCGCCAGTCGCGACGACCTTCTTCGTCGAATCGTTGTACTGGATGGAATCGCCCACCAGCATCGTCTCGTCGCGAAGTACCGCCGACGGCTTTCCCTTGAGAATGAGAATGCGCGTATTGGCATTGAACTTCACCGTATCGCCCTGGTACTGCACCTTTCGGTACCCTTCCAGATCGAGCAGCGCGCGCATGGCGGAATCGGGGGCAGTCCACTGATACACCCGCGAATCCTTGGACAGCGGCCTCGTACTATCCTGCCCGGCCGCAGGCTGCCCCACGCCTGCCGGTCGCTGAGGGCGCTGCGGGGCGCGCTGCGCCTCTGCAGGAGCGCTCGCCACGAACAGCCCGGCCAGCACCGCCAGCCCGGCGCGCCACCAGCCGCGACGGGTGGGGCACTTGGTCACGCGGCCTCGGCGGCAAGGCTCCGCTCGCGTCGCCGCACGATGAGCTTTGAGACGGTAATTGAGACTTCGTACAGCCCGTAGAGCGGGATGGTCAGCAAGAGCAACGACGTAGGATCACTGCCGGGCGTAATGACAGCCGCGGCAATAAGACACCCGACGGCAGCGTGGCGGCGAAACTTTGACAGGTACTCCGGCTGCACGATGCCCAGCGCAGACAACAGGGCGATCACCACCGGCAGTTCAAAAATGGCGCCGAAGGCGAGACACATCG